>NZ_BMVB01000003.1:216793-466806 GCF_014650495.1 Streptomyces cinnamoneus
CAGCCGATACGGTTGAGGTCGGTGTAGACGTACCCGGGCGCGAGGGTTGAGCCCGAGCAAGCCCATATGCCGTCACGGACCCGTTCGTTGTACCACGAACCCTGGCCGTTGCAGCCGATACGGTTGAGGTCGGTGTAGACGTACCCGGGCGCGAGGGTTGAGCCCGAGCAAGCCCATATGCCGTCACGGACGGGCTCCTGGTACCAGGCGCCCATGCCGTTGCAGCCGTTACGGTTGTAGTCGGTGGTGACGTACAGGGGCGGAACGGGCGTCCCGGAGCAGGCCCACCCGGCTGCCGCGGCCTGCGACCCCCGTTCCGCAGCGGCGGCCGTCCCCGCCGTACCGGCGAGCATCGCGGTGGCAATCAGCGCGATCGCTCCGATCACCGCCGCGATTCTGCCTCTGGCGACCGCCACCCCCATACGTCTTCTCCCCACCCCGCGGAAGGCGCCGGCCGATTCACAGCTCTGCGCCCGCCCTAACACACCATGCTGCCTCGACTGCCATTCTCCGATGCTCATGCATACCCTCCCTGTAAGGACGGCGGCTTATGCCGCTGTCATGACGGGCAGAACGTAGCAACTCAAGGCCACTTCTTGACAGTGTTCGCACGCATGAAGCATTACCAATGCGTGCGCCTTGAGAGGGCCCCGGCCGCGCCGATGGCGCACGGCGGGGGCGCAGCGGGAGCTACTGCAACTCACCGTCGCAGTCCGGCAGCTTGGAGGTCCGCTCGGCGCGGCCGCCCACCAGTGATCGTCACCCCCGGCGCCACCGCCCGCCTGACGATCGCCGACCCGTTAAGACGTCGTTTTTCTTGGGGGTTGCAGTCGTTGAACGGTTCCCTGGACGTAAGACCGGCACGATCGGACACACCGCCCGCCCCCCTGCCCGGACAAGCCTCCCGGCTGCTGACGGATCACATCACCGGCGCCATGTTCGACCTCGAAGATGGCATTCGCGACCGGCGCCGCCTCAGGCGTCGGTCCCCCGGCTTCGCGGAGGGGGCGGCGCTCACCTCCGCGGTACGGTTTCTTGCAGCGCACCTGGACTGGGCGCTGACCGACCACCCGGCGGCCGCCGAGATCCATGACCGCCTCTCGGCCAATCCCGCCGCCCAGATCCACACCTGGCATGCTGCCGCTACTCGATTCACGGGGCGGGATCCGGGAGCCGAGCGCTACTCCGCGCCCTGCCCGTCGAGGATTTCGCCCCCGCAATGCTGGCCCAGCTGCTGACCTTCCCTCCCCCTATGCCTACGTCGTATGCCCCCGGCCCTCGGCCGCCACAAGGACGTCCGCCGGTCTACAGGCAACACTGACGAAGCGCTTGCCGCAGGCGAACCGTTGTACGACGCTATCCCGGCGCTGACCGACGTCGACCACACGCTCGCCACCTCCCTGCGCTCTGACTCACTGCAAAGGGGCTCTGATCAATGGGCATCTACGGTCAGGACTGGGCCTCGTACCAGTCGTCAACCCCCGACACGACGGGGCTCAGCTTCGCCTTCGTCAAAATCACCGAAGGGCTCTCCTACATCAACCCGAAGTGGGTGAGGCAGCGTGACCACGCCAAGGCCCACGGCCTCGTGTGGGGCGCTTACCACTACCCCCATATGGCCAACGCTCCTCGTGCGGAGGCCGACTACTTCCTCGCCCAAGTGGCCTGGAAGCCGGGGGACATCATCGTCCTCGACTGGGAAGGCTACGACGACGCGAACCGGAACGTTCCCCGCAGGACCCAGGCTGCCTACAAGGAGGAATGGCTCCGCTACGTCAAGGGGAGAATGCCGCACCACCCTGTCGGCATGTACGCCAATCTCGACTACTGGCGCAACGTCGATACCACTTCGTACTGCGCAGACTTCCTCTGGATCGCCACAGCCGGCCGCGTCGCAGGCGACCCGGGAATTCAAGCAGCCTGGCTGTTCCATCAGTATTCGGATTCCGGTGTGGACCGCGACTACTGCCACCTCGGGAGTCGGACAGCGCTGCGCGACTGGGCCCTGGCGTTTCAGCCGACGCCGCCCACACCCCCTTCTCCTGCACCCCGATACACGGAGGACGACATGCTCGCCTACTTCAACGTGCCCCGGGACGACGACTTCGACCTGCCCGTCGAGCCCGCCGGCACGCTCACGGCGCCGCAGGGCGGAACCCGCAACGGGCCGCTCTGGCTCATCCTCGCCCCGCAGGGCGCAGACGCGCAGGTGACCATCACCCTCCACCACGAAGACGGCGCATGGGACGCCCCCGCCAGGCCGTTCACCCTGACCGTTACGGGCAGCAAGTACGTCCTCCCTCTACCGGCGGGCACGAACGTCGACAAGGTCCGTATCCACTCCACCACACCGCTGGTCGGCTATGTCACCGGCCGCCAGGTCGCCTGACCGGTCCTGTGGTGGCCCGACAGCGCTCGATCGCGGTGGCGGGCCCCAAGGGTCAGACGGCGGGCTGGGGCTGGGGGGCGGCGGCCGCCTGGGTGGGCTGGGCGAACTGGGTGCGGTGGAGTTCCTCGTAGCGGCCGCCGGCGGCGAGGAGGTCGGTGTGGGTGCCGCGTTCGACGATGCGGCCGTCTTCGAGGACCAGGATGAGGTCGGCCGCGCGCACGGTGGACAGGCGGTGGGCGATCACGACGGCGGTGCGGCCTTCGAGGGCCTCGTCGAGTGCTTCCTGGACGGCGGCTTCGGAGGTGGAGTCGAGGTGGGCGGTGGCTTCGTCGAGGATGACCACGCGCTGGCGGGCCAGGAGCAGGCGGGCGATGGTCAGGCGCTGGCGTTCGCCGCCGGAGAAGCGGTAGCCGCGTTCGCCGACGACCGTCTCCAGCTGGTCGGGCAGCGCTGCCACCAGCGCATCGAGGCGGGCGCGGCGCAGGGCGTCCCAGATCTCCTCCTCGCTCGCCTCGGGGCGGGCCAGGAGCAGGTTGGCGCGGACGGTGTCGTGGAAGAGGTGGCCGTCCTGGGTGACCATGCCCACGGTTTCGCGCAGGGAGGCGGCGCTCAGGTCGCGGACGTCGATGCCGCCCACGCGCACGGCTCCGGCGTCGGCGTCGTAGAGGCGGGGCAGGAGCTGGGCGATCGTCGATTTTCCGGCGCCGGAGGAGCCGACCAGGGCGACCATCTGGCCGGGTTCGGCGCGGAAGGAGATGTGGTGCAGGACGGGGGTGCCGCCGCGGGTGTCGAGGGTGGCGACGTCCTCGAGAGAGGCGAGGGAGACCTTGTCGGCGGCGGGGTAGGCGAAGTCGACGCTGTCGAACTCCACGGACACCGGCCCGTCGGGCACGGTCGCGGGGTGCGGCCTTTCGGTGATCAGCGGCTTGAGGTCGAGGATCTCGAAGACCCTCTCGAAGCTGACCAGGGCGCTCATCACCTCGACGCGGGCGCCGGCGAGGGCGGTCAGCGGGGCGTAGAGGCGGGTCAGGAGCAGGGCGAGCGCGACGACGGCTCCGGCCTGCAGGTGGCCGCGCAGGGCGTAGAAGCCGCCCAGTCCGTAGACCAGGGCCAGGGCCAGGGCGGAGACGAGGGTGAGGGCGGTGATGAACACCGACTGGGTCATGGCGGTGCGGATGCCGATGTCGCGGACGCGGCGGGCACGGGCGGCGAATTCGGCTGATTCGTCGGCGGGGCGGCCGAAGAGTTTGACGAGGGTGGCGCCGGGGGCGGAGAACCGCTCGGTCATCTGGGTGCTCATGTCGGCGTTGTGACGGGCCGCCTCGCGCTGGAGGGCGGCCATGCGCGAGCCCATGCGGCGGGCGGGCACGACGAAGACGGGCAGCAGGAGGAGCGCGAGGAGCGTGATCTGCCACGAGATGCCGAGCATCACGACGAGGGTCAGCAGCAGGGTGACGAGGTTGGAGACGACGCCGGAGAGGGTGTTGCTGAACGCGCGCTGCGCGCCGATGACGTCGTTGTTGAGGCGGCTGACCAGGGCCCCGGTGCGGGTGCGGGTGAAGAAGGCGACGGGCATCTTCTGGACGTGGTCGAAGACCGCGGTGCGCAGGTCGAGGATGAGCCCCTCGCCCAGGGTGGCCGACAGCCGTCGGGTCAGCAGCGCCAGGCCCGCCTCCGCCACGGCGATCACGGCGATGAGGACGGCGAGGCGGGTGACCGCGCCGGCGTCCTCACTCTTGACGATGGCGTCGACGACGCGGCCGGCCAGGATGGGGGTCGCCACCGCCAGGAGCGCGGTGACCACGCTGGCCAGCAGGAACCAGCCCAGCTGCCGGCGGTGCGGCCGCGCGAACGCGGCGATTCGGGCCACGCTCGCCCGCGAGAAGGGCCGCCGGTCCTGCTGGGCGTTCATCGCACTGTGCAGCGATGTCCACGCGGTGACTTCCATGTCCACGGGGTTCCTCCGGGTTCTCGGTTCACCCTGAACGTTAGAACCTCAACCATGCTTGAGATCAAGTGGCGATGCCGTCCCGACGGCCGGCCGTCGGGACGGGACACCATTGCCGGCGCGATCCGGACACGTCGGCGGATCGACAGGGCCCCGCAGCAGAAGAGCGAACGGCCGCCCGGCGCGGTGTGCGTTCCTCGCTCTCTCCGGCCTCGCGACCGTTCCTGCCTGCGATGATCACCGAACGCACACTTCCTGCCACACTCCGACAAGAAGAGGCTCAAAACCGCCTAAATCCCGTGTTTATCGGCTATTCGGTCGGGGATTGATCACTCGCTCTCAAGATTGCTCACGACGACGCCGTCGCAACAGCACCATTCCGGCCGCGACGTCCCAGCCACCCCAGACAGGAACCCGACGCATGCTGCCCTCCATGTCCCGCCCCGACCGCGAACGCTTCCTCGCCGAACCGCGCGTCGGCGTCCTGGGGGTCACCGACTCCCGGGGCGGCGACCGCGCGCCCCTGATCGTGCCGGTGTGGTACGGCTACGAGCCCGGGGGCGACGTCGTCGTCCAGATGGGCCGGGAGACGATCAAGGCGCGGCTCCTGCGCGCCGCCGGCCGGTTCAGCCTCTGCGCGCAGGACGAGGGCCGGCCGTACCGCTACGTCAGCGTCGAGGGGCCCGTCACGGCGATCGAGGACCCGGTCGACCCGGCGGTGCGCGAGGCACTGACCCGGCGGTACCTGGACCCCGAGGAGGCGGACGCCTACCTGGCGGCGACCTCCGACCAGCTCAAGGACGACGTCGTCTTCCGCATGCGCCCGCAGCACTGGCGCAGTGCCGACTTCGCCGCCTTCGCGGCGGACTTCGCCGAAGCGGGCGCCGGCCAGGACGGCAGCGCCGGCTGAGCGCCGGCACATCATCCCCACCGCCGTACCGCGCACACGGCGCGTACCGCACACCCCGTGCGCACCGCACCAAAACCGCTCAAGCAAGAAGGACCTGATGACCGACACCGACGTTTCGTCACGCCTGCTGTTACCCCGTTCGCCGGCCCCGGCTGCCGGCCCGTCGCCGACGGCGTCCGGCGCGACCGCGCCCGCGACCGGCTATCCCCGGGACAGGCTCATCCCCGAGCTGTTCGAGGCGCAGGCCGCGGCGCGGCCCGACGCGCCGGCGGCCCGGCACGGGGAGCGCACCGTGACGTACGGGCAACTCGACGCCCACGCCGACGCCCTGGCGGCGCGCCTGCTCGCACGCGGCGTCCGGCCCGGTGACCTCATCGGCGTGTGCGGCAGCCGCTCGCTGGAGGCGCTGGTGGCGCTGCTGGGCATACTCAAGGCCGGCTGCGCGTACGTACCGCTCGACGACGACCTTCCGCCGGCCCGCCTGCGGGCCATGGCCGAGGACGCGGGGCTGAGCGCCGCCGTCACTCTGCCGGGCAGTACGCGCCGCGTGCGAGGTCTACGCGCGTCAGTCGAGGTCGGTTCCCTCAACCACCCTCCCGGCAACGGCTCCGCGCCTCACGCCGACAACGTTGCCACTGGCGCCGACCACCCCCGTACCGGCTCCGCGGCCGACTGCGCCTACGTGGTCTTCACGTCCGGTACGACCGGCCGCCCGAAGCCCGTCGCGATACCCCACCGGGGCGTGGTGCGCCTCGTGCTGTCCGACGCCGAGCTGGCCGCGCCCGCCCCGGGCGACGGGGTGCTGCACGCCTACGGGCTGTCGTCCGACGCCTCGACGATCGAGATCTGGGGCGCGCTGCTCACCGGCGCCTGCCTGGTCATCGCCGACCGGGAAGAGCTGCTCTCGCCCCTCGCCCTTGAGCAGCTCTTCCGCACGCAGGGCGTCACCGTGGCGTACCTGACGACGAGCGTCTTCCACCTCCTCGCCCGCACCCGCCCCGAGGCGCTGTCCACCCTGCGCTTCGTCTCCGCCGGCGGGGAGGCCATGGACCCGCACCTCGCGAACGCCGTCCTCGCGGCCTGCCCCGGCACCACGGTGGTCAACTTCTACGGCCCGACCGAGAACTCCGTGGTCTCCACCGCCCATGTGCTGAGCACGCTGCCCGAGGACGCCACGCACGTTCCCCTGGGCCGCCCCTTCGGCGCCTCCACCTGCCACGTCCTGCGCGCCGACGGCTCGGTCGCGGAGCCGGGCGAGGAAGGGGAGCTGTACGTCGGCGGCGACGGACTGGCCCTGGGATACCTCGGCGACCCCCGGCTGACCTCCGACCGCTTCGTCCCGCTGCCCGCCGTGGAACCGGGCGGGCTGCTGTACCGGACCGGCGACCGGGTCGTACGGACCGACGACGGCCTGCTGGAGTACCGCGGCCGCCTGGACCGCCAGGTCAAGCTGCGCGGCGCGCGCGTCGAGCTCGACGAGGTGGAAGCCCGATTACGGGCCTACCCCGAGGTCGGCGAGGCCGTCGTCGAGGTCGAGTCGGGTGCCCTGACCGCCTACGTCACCGCCGCCGTACCCGGCCGCCCCCTGCCGCTGCCCGAGCTGCGCGCGTACTGCGCGCAGTGGCTGCCTCCGCAGGCCGTCCCGGTCCTGGTGCCGATGGACCACTTCCCGGTGACCAGCGGCGGCAAGGTCGACCGCGCCCGCCTGAAGTCCGCCGCGCCGCTGACCGGCCGCGACGACGACATGGAGGTGGCGGAGACGGAAGAGCCGAAGGTCGAGGGCCTGCTCGACGTCCTCACCGAGGTGTGGCAGCGGGTGCTGCGCGTACGCCCCACGCCCCAGGACGACTTCTTCCTCCTCGGCGGCGACTCCCTGCTCGCCTCGGAGGCCGTCACCCGCACCCTCGCTGTGCTGAGCCTCGACGCCGCCCTGGGCTCCACCCTCATCAGGGCCCTGCTGGCCGCGCCCACCCTCGAGGGCTTCACCGCCGCCGTACGCGAGGCCCGGGGCGGCTTCGGCCGGGCGGACGACGCGGAACCGGCCGTCGACTTCGCCGCCGAGACCGAGCTCGGCTTCGACCTCCCGCCCGCCGAAGGCCCGGCACCGCACCCGCACGACCCGAAGGACGTGCTGCTCACGGGCGCTTCCGGGTTCGTCGGGGTGTTCCTGCTGCACCGTCTGCTGCGCTCGACGGCCGCCCGCGTCCACTGCCCCGTACGGGCGACGAGCCCGGCGCACGCCGAGCAGCGGGTGCGTACCGCGCTCGCCCGCTACGGGCTGCACCTCGACGAGGCCGAGTGGCGGCGCGTCGAGTGCTTCCCCGGGGACCTCACCGAGCCGGGGCTGGGTCTGTCGGCCGAGCACGCCGCCGAACTGGCCCGCCGGATGGACCTGATCGTGCACAACGGCGCCCGGGTCAACTTCCTCTACCCGTACGAGCAGCTGCGGCCGGCCAACGTCGACGGAACCCGGGAGGTCATCCGGATCGCGGCGCCCCGCCGGGTCCCGGTGCACTTCGTCTCGACCGTCGCCGTCGTCGCCGGGTTCGGCACCGCCGGGGTGCGCGAGGTGGACGAGGACCTGCCGCTGGCCCACGCGGACGGGCTCACCATGGGCTACGCCGAGAGCAAGTGGGTCGCCGAGGGCGTGCTGCAGCAAGCCGCCGCACAGGGCCTGCCGGTGGCCGTGTACCGGCCGTACGAGGTGACGGGCGACCGGGCGACCGGCGCGTGCAACACCGAGACGGCCATCTGCTCGCTGTTCAAGACGGTCGCCGAAACGGGGCTGGCCCCCGACATCGAGCTGCCGATGGACTTCGTCCCCGTCGACCACCTCGCCGAGTCCCTGGTCCACATCGCCACGCACCAGCCTGCCGACGGCCGGGTCTACCACGTCACCAACCCCCGCCCGGCGATGTTCTCGGACGTCCTCGACCGGATGCGTGCGGCGGGCTTCACCCTGCGCACGCTGCCGTACGACCGTTGGGTCGGCGAGCTGGTGCGTCACGTCGCCGAGAACCCGACGAGCGCCACGGCGCCGTTCGTGTCCCTGTGCGTCGACCGCAGCCGCAACGCCGACATGTCCGTCAAGGAGATGTACCTCAAGGACGTCTTCCCGGTGCTGGGCCGGCGCAACGCCGAGGAAGCGCTGACCGGCAGCGGACTGCACTGCCCGCCGGTCGACTCCGCGCTGCTGGACCGCTACCTGGACTACTTCTTCGCCTCCGGCTACATCGCACGCCCCACGCACACGCCGGGTCGCGGCACGCCGCGCACCGCGGCGGCGGGATCGGAGCACGCCGCATGAACCACCCCGAAGACGTCATCCCCGTCCCGGAGGTCGAGCCCGGCACCGCCGGACCGCCGTGCGCCTACGCCCGTCTGCGCGCCGAACAGCCCGTCGTCAAGGCGCTGCTCCCCAACGGCGAGACGGGCTGGTTGATCAGCCGCTACGAGGACGCGCGCGCCGCGTTCGCCGACCCCCGGCTCGTCCGGCCGCTGCTGTCGGCCTGGCCGCCCCGCGAAGGGGACGACGCCCCGCCGCCGGCCCTGCCGACCTTCCTGGAGATGACGGGCGGGCACCACGAGCGCGTACGCCGCACCGTGCTGCCGATGTTCGGCCGGAGCCGGCTGAAGTTCATGGAGCCCCGGATCCGGGCGATGGCCGGGGAGCTCATCGACGCGATGGTGGCCGGTGCCGAAGCCGGGGACGGCACGGCGGACCTCGTCGCCGCCTACGCCGACCCGCTGCCGCTGCGCGTGCTGTGCGAGACGACCGGGCTGCCGTACGAGGACCGTGAGATCTATCTGCCGCACACCCTCGCGCTCCTCGGCGCCGCCGGGCTGACGATGGAGGAGGTGCTCGCGGCGCTGTACGCCCTGCAGGACTACGCCGACGGGCTCATCTCCCTCAGGGAGAAGGACAGCGAGGGCGAGGACTACATCCGTCTGCTGCTGGCCGAGACCCGCCGCCCGGGCAGCGAGCTGGTCCGGGACGACGTCGTCAGCTTCGTCGTCACCATGCTCATGGCCGGCTACAAGACCAACATCCAGCACACGAGCAACGCGCTGCTGGTGCTGCTCACCCACCCCGAGCAGCTGCGGAGGCTGCGCGAGGCGCCCGAGGGGATCGGCACGGCGGTCGATGAGCTGCTGCGCTACGTCCCGCTGATGAACGCCATCAACATCCTCGTCGCGACGGAGGACCTCACCCTGCAGGGGCAGCACATCCGTGCCGGTGACGCGGTGATCCCGGTGCCGGCGTCCGCCAACCGCGACCCGCAGGCGTTCGCCGATCCCGACCGCCTCGATCTGACCCGGACCCCCAACGCGCACGTCGCGTTCGGGCACGGCCCGCACGCGTGCACGGGCGGGCACCTGACCCGCATGCAGCTCGCCATCACGATCGAGGTGCTGCTCGAACGACTGCCCGATATCGAGCTCGCGGTGCCGGCGGAGACCATCCCTTGGGACGAGTCGACCCCGCTGCGCGCACCTGCCCGGCTGCCCGTGCGCTGGTGAGACCCGGCGCCGCCGACGCACCCCTGCGCAACCCCAGCAACTTCTGCAACCCCTGCAAGACCGCACACGCACACGCACCCATGAAAGAGGCCCGCACCCCGTGACCGCACCCCAAGCACCGGCGTCCTCCGAGGAAGCCCCGAACGAAGAGCCGCTCCCGCATTACCCCTTCAGTACCCGGGGCGACCGGCTCGCCCCCGAACTCGCCGAGCTGCGCGGCCGCTGCCCCGTGGCCCGGGTGAGCACCAACTCAGGCGACGAGGCGTGGCTGGTCACCGGCTACGAGCTGACGCAGCGCGTGCTGCGCGACCGCGCCTTCGCCCGCTCGGTGCTGGCCGAGGCGGACAGCCCGGGGCAGGACGCCCCGATCCTGGCGCCCGAACTGCTCGACGCCATGAACCACCTGCAGAAGGCCGGCCTGCGGGACGAGGTGCTCAAGGCCCTCGGCCGCAACCAGCCCGAACTGCCCGCCGACTGGGTCGAGACCGTCACCCGCGAGGGCCTGGAGGCGATGGTCCGGGAGGGCAGCTCCGGCGACCTGCAGCGCCACTTCGCGGAGTGGGTCGCCGGGCAGTGCATGTGCCGGCTGCTCGGCCTGCCCTTCGAGGACCACGCCTGGCTCGCCGTACGCGCCGACCTGGACCTGACCATGGTCACGCCCACGCACGAGGAACTCGCCCGCAACTGGGAGGAGATCCGCGTGTACATGCACGAGCACATGTCGGCTCGCCGCCCCGGCGAGCCGCGCGGCCTGGCGGACCGCCTCGCGGACCTCAACGCCGAGCACCAGGGGCTGACGGACGAGCAGCTGTCGAACATCGTGTCCGTCCTCTTCGTCAGCGGCTACGAGGACTTCGCGAGCTTCCTCGGAGTGGCGGCGTTCAACCTCCTCCAGAGGCCCGACGTGATGGACGCGGTGCAGGCCCGTCCGGAGACGATGCCGCAGTGCGTCGAAGAGCTCCTGCGCTGCAGCGTCGTCCTGGGGAACGCGATCCCCCGCTTCGTCACCAGGGACACGGAACTCGGATCGGCGCAGGTGAAGGAGGGCGACATGATCCTGCTCTCCCTGGACGCGGTCAATTACGACCCCGCCGCGTTCTCCGACCCCGAGACCTTCGATCCCGCCCGCTCCCCCAACCCGCACCTGCGCTTCGGCTACGGCCGCCACCACTGCCCCGGCGCGCACCTGGTCCGCCGGCAGTCGGACGTCGCCTTCCGCGTCCTCCTGGACCGACTCCCCGGAATCCGCCTCGCCGTGCCACCCGCGGAGGTTCCGTGGCACCCCAACCGCATGGCCATCATGCCGGCCGGGCTGCCTGTGACCTGGTGAGTTTCGCGGGCGCGGTAGCCCGCATGTCCGGATGTGACAGACAGCCGTCATTGCGGTCACGGGGGGCCGGGGTGAGGATGAGCTCATGCCCCTTTCGCACCGTGTCGTCATCGTGGTCTTCCCCGATGTCGACCTCCTCGACGTCACCGGCCCGGCCGAGGTCTTCGCGCTGGCCAACCGGGAGACCGCGGGCCGCGCCGGCTACCAGGTCCGCCTCGCCGGGCCGGTCGCCGGCGAGGTGCGGACGTCGGCGGGCGTGCGGCTGCTGGCCGATCTGGCCTTCGACGAGGTCGGCGGGCAGGTGGACACTCTGCTGGTGCCCGGTGCGGTCGACATGACCGAGGACGGCCCCTCGGCCAGGATCGACACCGATGTCGTGGCATGGGTGAAGGAAGCCGCCACGCATGCCCGGCGGGTGGCGTCGGTGTGCGTGGGTGCGCACGTACTGGCGGCGGCCGGGCTGCTGGACGGGAAAACGGCGACCACGCACTGGTCGACGGCCGCCCAGCTCGCCGCCGACCACCCCGCTGTCACGGTGGACCCGGATCCCATCTTCGTACGCACCGACCACGGCCGGCTGTGGACGGGTGCCGGAATCAGCGCCTGCCTGGACCTCGCGCTCGCCCTGGTGGCCGAGGACCTGGGCGAGGACGTGGCCCTGGCGGTGGCCCGACAGCTGGTGATGTACCTCAAGCGGCAGGGCGGGCAGAGCCAGTTCTCCGTGCCGCTCAGCCGGCCCGCCTCCGCCCGCCGTGACATCGACGAGCTGCGGCTGTGGATCGCCGACCATCTCGACGAGGACCTGTCCGCGGGGGTGCTGGCGGCCCGGATGTGCCTGAGCGAGCGCCACTTCGCCCGGGTCTTCACGCAGGAGACCGGCGTCGGCCCCGCCGCTTACGTCGAAGCCGCCCGGGTCGAAGTGGCCCGGCGCCTGCTGGAGACCAACGACAGCCCGCTCGATCAGGTCGCGGCCGCGGCCGGGCTCGGCTCCGTGGAGTCCCTGCACCGGGCGTTCAAACGGCAGCTCGCCATCACCCCTGCCGCCTACCGCCGCCGCTTCCGCACCCGGACCGCCTGACCCTCTGCCCCACCGATATCCCCCTGCGAAGGCAAGGCGGGCGGCTCCGCCATGCCTCGTTCCCTCATGAAAGGTGCCCCATGAGCAGCAATCAGCCCTCCGCGACCCTGCGCGACGTCATCGGCCTGGACAACCAGCCGCCCAAGCTGAGCGACTCCGTTCTGATCATGATCGACTTCCAGAACACCTACCGCAGCGGTGTCATGGCCCTGGAAGGCGCCGAGGAAGCGCTCGCAGCCGGCGCCCGTCTCCTGGAGCGCGCACGCGCCGCGGGCATCCCTGTCATCCACATCATCAACGACGGCGGCGAGAACACCCCCTATGACATCCGCGCCCGCATCGGCGCCATCAGCGACGAAGTCGCCCCGGCGGACGGCGAGGCAGTCGTGGTCAAGCAGTTCCCCAACGCCTTCCACCTCACCGAACTGGAGAAGACCCTGACCGGCCTGGGCGCCGCCCCGGGCAGCGGCAAGGACCTGGTCATCGGCGGCTTCATGACCCACATGTGCGTCAGCTGCACGGCGCAGGGGGCCTTCAACCTCGGCTACCGCCCCACCGTCGTCGCCGAGGCCACCGCCACGCGCGCCCTCGCCACACCCGACGGCACACCCCTGCCGGCCGCCACCCTCCAGGCGGCCGCCCTGACCACCATCACCGACCTGTTCGGCACCGTCGTCCCCACCGTCGACGCCCTCCCTGCCTGATTCCCCCCATCCCCCCTCGCCGACCCGCGCAGGTGTCCCCGTGCCGGGCGGGGCGCCCGGCGCAGGGGGCCCGTGCCGCTGATCACGGGACCCCTGCCGGTCACGAGGTCAGCATCCGCCTCCGTTGACGCCGTCGATCCGGCCGCCGAAGTCGCCCCGGTAGGTGCGGCGCCAGTCGCCGGTGTGCACCTGGCGCGTCTCCTTCGGGCTCCAGTTGATGAAGCAGGCGTCGGTGCTCGCCACGAAAGAGCCCACCTTGTCGTGGAGTGATGGCGGCAGGTCGCGGTAGCCGCTGTTGGCCGTCCACTCCCAGCTGCTGCCGCTGAAGTCCGTTCCGCTGAAGAAGCAGACCGAGCCGCCCGGACATGGTGGTGGGCCGGCGGGCGGGGCCGCCATGGCGTTCGTGGCCGGCATGAGCACGGCGGTCAGGGACAGCGCGGCGGCGAAGGACCATGTGCGCGGTGTGATGCCGATGCTCCGCAGACGGTTGCTGATCATTCTCATGTTCTTCCCTTCTGACGGCGGCTCACCGAGGAGCCGCTGGTGACGGAACCGTCCGCGGGGGACGACGGGTGGCCTGGGGTCCACCCGTCACCACGGACAGCAACATCCTCCACACCCTCGGTGATGCCTGCGAAGGGCTTCGAGCGTGATCGAAGGGCCGCGCCGCGGGCGCCGGCCCGGCCCCGCCGTCAGCGGCGGAGCTTGATCCGGTACACACGTCGCAGGTCAGGATGCTCGGCCAGGCACCAGAGCCTGCCGGCGTCGTAGCTGAGGTCCTCGGGCCCGATGGCGAGCGTTCCGCTCCTTGCCGGGCTGCCCGTCCGGCCCTTGTGCAGCCACAGCTGTCCTGCCCTCGGGGCGAATCCTCTGCCGTCGTCGGGGCCTTTCGTGCCGCGGTCGTTGGCGGCGTAGTAGGCGTCGTTGCCCACGGCGACCGCCCCCTGGACGTAGGGCTTGGACGTCCAGTTCTCGTCGGACCGCCCGTCGGCCAGGTAGCCGGACGGGCCCAGGCTCCAGCGCACGACCCTTCCCACCCGGTCCTCCTGGAACTCGCTGACGACGAGGGAGCGGGGTTCGTTGCGGCGCGTGCGGTCCAGCGACAGCTGAGAGTGCCGCAGCGTGCTGCCGCCTTGGTTCTCGTACAGGTGGTGCAGCGGCAGGACGTAGTCGTAGCCGAAGGCTTTGCGCTTGTCCGCTCCCGCCACCTTGACCATCCTGCTGAGGTCGAAGGCGCTGACCCCACCCTGCTTGAAGGGGGCGAGCCGGCCGGGCAGGTTGGCGACGTAGAGGAAATCGCCGACCCAGGCCACGCCACCGGCGTGCATGATCACCGGATTGAAGGTGGCGGTGTCCGAGTCGTGCAGCTGGACGGGCTCGACCAGCAGCACGTGCTGGTAGCGCGGCCGCTGAGGATCTCCGGTCACGTCGATGAAACTGATGCGGGCGCCCCGGGACTCGTAGTCCCCGTAGCCGTACCAGCTGACCGCGACGACCTTCTTGCCGCCCACGGTGCCGCCGTAGCCGTCGACGCTGGTGCTGATTCCCTGCGGATACCACTGGGCGGTCTCACCGTCCAGCTTGCCGTGCGGGTCCTTGGTGTCCGGGTCCCAGGAGAAGCCGTAGTCGAAACCGGTCGGCTTGACGCCCTCGCCGGGCCCGTCACGCCAGTCGCCCACGGGGCCACCGGCGCGCTTGGGCTGGCGCAGCACGTCCCTGACCAGGTCGGCGTGTTGGAGGCGGCGGCGGAGGGTGTCCGCCGCGGCGGACCAGTTGCGGTGGTACTCGGACGGGCTCAGCCGCATCGCGAGGGCGAAGCCGCCGGGCGCGGCGTGTGCCGTGGACGGTACGAGCAGGCCGCCGGCGGTTGCTGCCAGGGGCGCTGCGGCCAGGCCGCGCAGGATCGTTCTTCGCGTGGTGTCCATGGCGAGGCACCGTAGGGGCGGAGCCCGTCATTCGGTACGGGTGTGACGTCGGTGACGGCAAGCCCGGTGCTTCCTCCCTGACTACTCACCGCCGCCGGTCGCCCGCTGCGTGGGCGGAGGTTTCAGCGGTGGGACCTGGTAACCACACAGGAGCATGAGACCTCTCAGGTCCGTGCTCGCCAGTGCCACTGGGGTGGTCAACTCGGCCAATACATCCGGACCGGACCCCAGGACCTCGTTCGAGCGTTGCCCCGTCCGCGCGCGGGGAGCGCTCGTCCTCGTTGCAGCGTGTGCGCGCTGTGACCGCGCGTCCCGCAGCGCTCAGAGCGTGAGGGCGGCGCATGGGAGTGTGGGGCGCAGTGGTGGCGGATTACGCAGGAGCCGTGGGTGGAGCAGCCTGGCGGAAGACGACAGCGGTGCCGAGCGCGGAGTCGGCCGGTACGAAGAGGTCGCCGGACGGGTTCTCGCGCGGAGCGAGTCCGTTGCGGCGCAGCAGGCCGTGGGTGTGGGCCAGGTCGCGTACGGCGACGGTGTAGCCGGCGAGCGCCGGGAGTGCAGCGGGCCGTTCCCCCGGCAGGAGGGCCGCGAGGCCGGAGGCGGGCACGAGGGTCAGGGCGGCACCGTCGAGGTCGAGGACCCGGGCCGGTCCCTTGGGCCGTGCCGGTCGGCCGAGGTAGGTCTCGTACCGCTGCTGGACTGCGGCCAGTTCCTGATCGGCGACGCAGAGCACGGCCTCGACGAGATCGACGGCGCCGTTGGGGTGGCCGGGGTGGCGCGCGCCTTGGACGTCCGGGTCCAGGTCGGCGACGATGCCGACCCGGCCCTCGGCGACGGAACCCGGCCTGGCGTCGGGCTCGTCGCCGTCGATCTCCAGGTAGCGGACGGTCTCCACCGGCGTTGCGGCGCCCGGCGGCGCGGCACGCCGCACGGTGTTCACCCCGCCGTGGCGCACGCCGGCCGCGATCAGCCTCGCGGCGGTGGCGTCGATGTCCGGCGAGGAGAACATGAGGATGTGCAGGCCCTCGAAGCGGTTCAGGAACGCCGAGAGGTTGGCGGTGGTCTCGCTGATCCGTTCCACGAGCCGGGGCAACAGCTCGGCCGGCGCCTGCAGCGGCACGAGGCGCGTGCCCGGTGGCAGGCGGTCGGTGTCGCCGACCTTGACGCACGTCGCGAGCTCCAGAAAGGAACGCGGGAAGTCGGCGTGGGTGTTGGCGGCGCCGAAGGGCTCGGGTGCAGCGCCTTCGCGGAGGGACATCGCGGGGCAGCTGGGCGGTGGTACGACGAAGCCCAGCCGCTCGTAAAGGATGAGTGCCTGCGCCACGTCGTCGACGATGTGGCCGACGTGGTGCAGGCGGGTGATGTCGTACCCCATGGCCGTCACCGTAGGGAGGGCCGGGCCCCGGGGTCAATCCGCGAGACGCTCTCGCTCGTTCAGGTGACAACCGGGGCGGACGCGCGGCTGTCCGCCGGGGCCGCCGCCGGCACCTTTGTGATCCGTCGTTGGCCGGGCACGGGCCGTCCGGGCCGCAGCCGGCCGATCCGGTGTTGTCAGGTCATGAGCGGCAGGTCCCGCAAGGGTGGGTGCGGCGGGGGACGAGGGCGGCCGGGCGGACGAGGGCGGCGGGGTCGTCGCCCCTCCCTCCCCCGGCGCGTCGGCGCCTCCTGGCCCCCTGAGCCCTGGCCAGCGATCTTCGGTCATGTTCCCCCTCGCGCGAGCGTCGCGGCACGCCGCTCCAGGCGTGCGTGACCGGCAGTAACCAGTGCACTGCGGACCGCTCTTGGGTGCCTTTGCCCGTCACGGGCCAGTGATACGGCCTCCTACCGGGCTGTCCGGAAAGGCCCGGCGGGTGCCGGGGAGGCCGGTGTGGGTGGCCCATCATTCTGCCTCGGCCCGTCTCCGGGGGCGTTGCGGAGAAGTCGGGCGGTCCCGTACTTCTTTCGTCCCGCGGAGAGGCTTCATGCCCGTCGAGGTTGTCTTCTTCAACGTCGGTCAAGGCGACTGCACGTTCCTCCATTTCTACGAACCGGGGCCTGGGGGAACGCGCATCAGCAAACGTACGGTGCTCCTGGACTGCGGCACGTTCAGCGGCTGCGACGTTCCTCCGGGCAGGACGAGCGCGCCCGTGGCCAGCGGCACCGACAGGGCCCGTCTCCTGGCGCACCTGCGGCACGAGATAGGCACGCGCATCACTGAGAACGGGGGCGTTCTCGACGCCCTGCTGATCAGCCATCCGGACCAGGACCACTACCGGAACCTCGAAGACATCCTGTGTCACCTGGATGCCAAGACCAAGCTGCCCACGGGAAAGCTCCAGTACCAGGTGGGCCAGGTCTGGTACTCGTGCGATCCCGACAACTACCGCGAGGGCAACGCCCGGGGCGCCAAGGGAAAGGGCGGTGACGGCAAGGGGTTCGTCGGGCGGCTGCTCACCGAACCCGCTGCGTCCGCCTGTCCCGACCACCCCGCCCACAAGGTGCACAGCATGCCCTTGCGCGTGCAGTCGCCGAGCGACCCCGTGGCGCTCTTCCCCCCGAAGGTCATCGGCGCCGAGCCGGAACTCCCGAACCTCTTCCTCGTGAGTTCGCAGCCCTTCGGCCCGCATCCCGACAAGTGGTCGCCCACGGGTGCCGGCAAGTCCCCGGACGCCGGCAACAAGCTCAAGCACCCCGCCCAGGTGATTCCGCCGAGCACCCTGCCGAAGGAGGCGGAGCTCGCCAAGCTGTTGGACAGACTCCTCGACGTCAGCGATGCCGTCAAAAGCCTGCGGACCTCCACGCCGCGCACCCTCTCCGGTGACCTCCTGGAGCAGCGTCTGCTGGCCGAAGGCCGAACGGAGTTCGGCAACAGGTTCCTGAAGTCCCTTGCGTCCGACACCGAGCGGAAGGCGGCGAAGGACAAGGCCACGCTGGCCGTCCGCAACGCCGGAACGGGCGCGCCGCGCTGGCTGATCCGCTCCGCCAAGGACAGCAAGGAGGCGGCGGACCGGCAGAAGGAGTGGTTCGCTGCGGAGGGGGTGCGGAAACTCGGCAGCGACTACGTCGCGGCCGGCCACCAGAAGGAATTCGACGCGTATGTCGACAGCCTCCGGTCCACGACGTACACGATGGGCGACGACGAGTACGAGGACCATCTGGAGACCGCGGCCGTCCGCAAGGTCACGGAGGACTTCCTCGCCAAGGAGCCGTCGGGCGTGATCGACCACGTCGTCGCTCTGTACGCCGCTGACATCGCCAAGGAGCGCAAGGACAGCAACACGGCGCTCGGCCCCGTGAACGCCAAGGTCGTGGACCGGAACAAGAAGACCGATGCGGACAACACGGCCGTGGAGAAGGACGACAAGTTCGCCCCCTTGCCGACGCCACCGGCCCTCACCGGAGACGTAACGGCCGACAACACGGCCATCGGCACGTACAACGAACAGGTGCACCGGTACAACGCCGACGTCGCCGCATTCAACGACAAGCATGCCGCGGACGGCAAGCGGAAAATCCCGCTCGACACCATGAGCAAGCTCCGGCCCGTCCCGTCCGGCGACGACCTCACCGAGCTCGCCAAGGCCAAGCTCTTCGCCGAATACACCGAGGAATTACTGACCGACTACCGCAAGAAGACCCACGACCAGTGGGTGGGCGGTCACAAGACCGACTGGGCGAACGCCAGCAGCATGGTGTTCGTCCTCAAGGGAAAGCCGGGTGCGGACGGCAAGCACCAGCAGGTGTGGCTGATGGCCGACGCCGTCATGATCAACGAGGATCTGCTGCGGAGCCGGTACACGGGGGACGCCTTCGTGGACCACGCCCGCAACCGGTGGCTCAAGGTCGGGCACCACGGCAGCGGCACCTCGACGTCCGCCGCCTGGATCACGTTCCTCAAGCCCACGGGCATGTTCGTCAGCTCGGGCAAGAAGGATTACCACATCCCCAAGGCCAGCCACTTCCAGGACACGGTCATCACCGCCTGGAACAAGACCTCCCCGCCCGTCATCGCGCCGCCCGACAAGCAACCGGGCGCCACCAAGCCCGACCCCAGTCCCACCGCCCCGCAGCACGACTACGCCTACTGGCAGGACCCGGACGCGAAGAACCCGGACTTCGCCCTCGTGTGGAAGTCCACTCCGCTCGCCCTGGGCACCAGCCTGACCCCCACGGCTTCCGACAAGGCCACCGCGGCCAAGAAGCCGAAGCCGGGCCCCGGCCCGAGCGCCGCCAAGAAACGCAAACTCATGGACTTCGAAGGCCAGGGCACCGACTGGCATCTGATCCTGGACGACGCCGGAGGCTTCGAGCTGTGGCACCACTGAGGAGGCCCCGATGACACTGCCGGTCAGCGCCCTGCGCGAGAAGCTCGTGCTGCCGCACGGCATGCTGGTCGTCACGCCGGAGTTCCTGCAGCTCCCGCCGGCGACCGATCTGTTCACGACCCACTTACCCGACGGAGTGCTCCGCGTCCTCGACGCGGTCGCCGACCAGGACCGCCTCACGGTGACGGGCCTGATCCAGCTGTCGGGCCACGAGCCGCGTCCGGGCACCGTCTCCTTCCTCACCGGGGACGGCGGCGACGGCGGGGAGGACGTGGTCGGCATCCGGATCGACGTCCCCCTGGCCGGCTCCGACGAGCTCCCCGAAACCCTGCGTCCGGTCCGCGGCGTGCTCGACGCCCTCGCGATATCCACCGTGCACCTCGTCCTCGGCGTCGAGCCCGGCCCCACCGGCGAGCTCGAACCCCGCATCGGCTTCGGCGTGGAACTGGACTTCCCGACCGGCGCCGGCGCGCGGCCCTACCTGTGGGGCTACCCGCCCCTGAGCGCGTCCCACGCCTGGAGCCTGGCCGGCAGCTTCCACCCCGTGAAGGTGGACCGGCTCGACGACCTCCAGCAGTTCGCCCACAAGACCGGTGACTCCACCTTCGCCCTGCCGCCGGACCTGGCCGCGGTGGCCGGCGCGCTGTCGCTGACCGACCTTGTCGTCACCTTCGCCCCGCCCGGCGCGGCCCGCACGGCGGGCTTCGTGCAGTCGGTGTGGCTGCGCGTCGACGTCGCCGGCTCCTGGAAGGTCTTCGACGAGCTCACCGTGGGCGACCTGCACGCGGAATTCGGAGCCATCCAACCGTTCGGGCCGACCCCCCGGCTGCAGGGCCTCGTCGGCGGCACGATCGGCCTGACCGACGACATCGGCGTCGCCGTGCAGGTCGACTGGAAGGACCGGCAGTCCCGCGTCAGCGGCACCTTGCTGCGGCCGGTGCGGGTGCAGCCCCTGCTGGAGAAGCACTTTCCCGGCTTCCCCGTCGGCTCGGACCTGACCGTGAGCGAGCTGTCCGTCCACGGCGAGTTCGGCGGCGAGAACCCCGGGTACGGGGTCGACCTGCTCCTGGACGACGTGCTGAAGATCGCCGACGGCGTGGAGCTCTCCCAGGTCGCCCTCTCGGTGCGCAAGGAGGGCGGCACCACACGGGCGGCGTGCGACGCGCTGTGGACCCTCGGCGACTCGGCCACCCTGAACGTGCACGGCGAATGGGAGAAGGGCGGCGGCTGGCTGCTGTCCGCGCGCGCCTCGCACCTCAAGCCCGCCGAGATCTTCGGTCTGTTCGGCATCGCGCCGCCGCCCGTGCTCAAGGACCTCATGGTCGAGCGGCTGGCCGTGACCTACGACAGCGCCGGCAAGACCTTCGGGCTCGAAGCCGGCGCGCAGTTCCCCCTCGGGGACATCAGCGCCTGGCTGAGCCTGGACGTGACCCTCACGAAGCGGACCGGCGGGCAGTCCGGCTACGACCAGAACTACACCGGCGGCCTGACCCTGGAAGTGCCCCGCGCCGGAACCGATCCGCGGACGCTGACCTTCACCGTCAAGAACGCCCAGCATGCGGAGTTCACCGCGGAGTGGACGGACACCGAGGGCGTGTCCCTGGCCGACCTGGCCGCACTGCTCGGTGTCCAGGACGCTACGGCCGCACAGATCCTGAGCCGGCTGGGCACCGCCGACAAGATCATCATCGGATACTCCTCCGTCCGCAGGTCCGTCGTGTTCTCGGTGCACGACAAGGGCAGCGGCGGGTCGCTCGTCGTGGCCTCCGTCCAGCCGAAGGGCGGCCCACGCGCCTGGGTGGTGCGAGCCACCATCGGGCTGCAGGCGAGCCTGTCGCAAGTGCCGCTACTGCACGGCCAGATCCCCGACGGCCAGGACCTCGGCGTCCGCGGGCTGGGCGTCGTGCTCGCCTCGGAGGCGCTGACGGGTGCGCGGCTGCGCGAGCTCGGCGAGGCCCTCACCGCGTGCGACTCGGCCCTGCCCGCGCTGCCGGCCGACGGCGTCGCCAAGGGCGCGACGTTCGCCGTGGACCTGCTGCTGCCCGGCCGCACGACACCGGTCTCGGTCCTGGTCCGGGCAGGCAGCAGCGGCGGCAGCGGCAGCGGCAGCAGCGGCAGCAGCAGCAGCAGCAGCAAGCATCCCGCCCTGCCGTCCGGTGCGTCGAAGGACGCAGCCCCCGCCGGGACCCCCGCCGGCGCCCCTGCCGACGCCTCCGCCGGCGCCTCCGCCAGCGGGGTGCCGCTCGTCGCCTGGGTGGACGTCCAGCGCGCCGTCGGGCCCCTGAACCTGCGCAGGGTCGGAGTCGGCTTCGCCGACCAGACGGTGTGGGTGCTCTTCGACGCCTCGCTCGGCATGGCCGGGCTCGAACTCGGCGTCGAGGGGCTCGGCCTGGGCATTCCACTCGCCGACCCGGCGCACCCGGAGTTCCGCCTGGACGGCCTCTCCGTCGGCTACTCCCGGCCGCCGCTGGCCATCAAGGGCGCGCTCGTGAACCAGGCGACGGCGGGCACGCCGTACGAGACGCTGGTCAAGGGTGTGCTGGTGGTCTCGGCCGAGAAGTTCGGGCTGACGGCGCTGGGCGCGTACGCCCGGGCCGAGGCGACCCCCGACGTGCCGTCGCTGTTCCTGTTCGGACGGGTGAGCGGGCAGTTCGGCGGGCCGCCGCCCGTCCAGATCACCGGCATCATGGCCGGGTTCGGGCTCAACACCACGCTGCGGCTCCCCGAGGGCGACCAGGTGCTGGAGTTCCCGTTCCTGAAGGACATGACCTCGACCAGCCCGGACGCCGATCCGCTGAAGGTGCTGGACACCCTGATGGGCGGCGACGGGGCCTGGGTGCGCCCGGCCTCCGGGCAGATGTGGTTCGCGGCGGGGCTGGCGTTCAAGGTCTTCGAGTTCATCGACGGCCAGGCCCTGCTGGCCCTGGAGGTCGGGGACGACTTCGCGGTCGCGCTGCTGGGCACGGCCGAGGCGCGGTTCCCGAAGGACGCCGGACTGCCCGAGTACGCGCGCGTGCGGCTGGGCCTGTCGGCCAAGTACCGGGCCAGCGAACAGGTCCTGAAGATCACGGCACAGCTGGCGCCCGGCTCGTACCTCATCGACGAGGCGTGCGTACTGACCGGCGGCTTCGCGCTGTACACGTGGTTCGACGACGCGCACGCCGGCGACTTCGTGCTGACCCTGGGCGGCTACCACCCCAAGTACACGGTGCCCGCGCACTACCCGAAGGTTCCGAAGCTCGGCTTCTCGTGGCCCGTCACCCGGGAGCTGACGATCAGCGGCGGCGCGTACTTCGCGCTCACCCCCGGGGCCGTCATGGCCGGCGGTGCGCTGGATGTGAACTACCGCTCCGGCGACCTGCACGCCTGGCTCACCGCGCACGCCGACATGCTGATCGAGTGGGCTCCGTTCCGCTTCGACGTCGAGATCGGCATCAGCATCGGCGTCAGCTACGTGCTCGACCTGTGGCTGGTGCGCGAGACGATCCGCGTCGAGGTCGGGGCGTCGCTGCGGCTGTGGGGCCCGCCGACGGCCGGCGAGGTCACCATCCACCTGTGGTTCATCTCGTTCACCATCGCCTTCGGCGACGGCAACGCCCGCGACGACACCCCGGCGCCGTGGCCGGACGTGGTCAAGCAGCTGCCCGCCCGGGAGGACGCCGTCCGGCTGTCCGCCCTGGACGGGCTCTCCCCGACGCGCGCCAAGGACGGGCAGCAGGAGCTGTGGGTCGTCGGACCCGGGGCGTTCTCCTTCGCCGTCCGCACCGCCGTGCCCGTCACCACGCTGATCCTCGCCGCGCCCGAGGACCCCCGGCGGATCAGCGGTCATGCGGTCGACATCCGCCCCCGCCGCGACGAGGGCAAGGGCCTGCAGTCCGTCCTCACGGTCACGCTGACCCGCGGACAGGGGACCGTGGAGACCCTGGACCTGCGCGCATGGTACGCAGGCAAGAGCTCGGACGTCCGGCAGAGCCTGCCCGCCGCGCTGTGGGGCCCGTACGACGGGAAGCTGACCCCCAACGGCCCCCAGCGGGTGGACGACCAGCTCGTGGGCGTCGACCTGCGGCTGCCGCCGCCCGAGGAAGGCGGCACGCCGGGGCCCATCGAAGCGGAGACCCTCGCGTTCGACGACCGCACGCCGGACGGCGCCCTGCCGCTCCGGCCCCCCGTCGACGCCACGCCCGTCGCACTGCAGCTGGAGCTGCAGTCCGAAGCGGTGCCGGTCGGGACGGCTACGGCCGAAGCCGCTACGGTCGCATCGGTGCCGGCCGAGGCAGCGGTGCAGGACACCGGGGACATGGGCGACGCCACGGACAGCATGTCCGGGACCACCGTCGACTGGGCCCGCGACCGGCTGTTCGCGGCCATGGACTACCTGGACGTGAGCCCCGGCACCAATGAGCGGCTCGCGGCGGAGGACACCCTGGTGGCCGGCGACGTCAAGGCCAAGATCGCCAAGACCGAGGGCGAGCACCCGCTGCCCACCGGCGAGCGGCTGTACGTCCTGGGCGCGGGGAAGACCGTCACGCCGGTCGACGTGCACGGCCTGACCGCGTACGAGCCGTTCACGCTGCAGTTCTCCGGCGCCACCCACATGGCCGTCGGACCGGACGGCAGCCGGCTGTGCGCCGTCGACGACGACCAGCGCATCGATGTCCGCGACATTTCCGAGAATCCGCCGCGGACCGACGTGCCGTCCCTGTTCACCGACCGCATCTGGGGCTACCAGAAGGCCCGGGGAGCCTCGGTGTCGCCCGACAGCAAGTGGGCCTACGTCACCTCCGCGCAGTCGAACCAGATGCTGGTGCTCGACCTGGCCTCCACACCGCCCCGCAAGCACCAGGACTTCGGCGCGCAGACGCGGCCCGGCGAGGCGGTCCCCGCCGCGCGGTGGGACACGGCGTCGCAGGTGGTCTACCTCGCCAAGCCGGACAAGGGCGTCGTGACCCGGATCGACGTCACGGGCGGCAAGTGGCCCGTCGAGCTGGGCGACCTGCCCGCCGGCCCCGACCCCACGCGCCTGGCCGTCGACCCCCGGGGCCGCTGGATCTACGTGCTCAACGAGGGCCACTCCACCGTGACCGTGGTGGACCTCGCCGCGACGGGCATCGTGGCGACCCTGCGCACCGGCACGGACCCGAGCGCCCTGGCCGTGTCCCCGGACGGCAACCGCCTCTACGTGGCGGCCGTCACCACCGGCACGGTCTCGGTGTTCGACGTGTCGGGCGCCGCACCGCAGGAGGTCGGCGAGCCCGTGTGGGTCGGACCGGAGCCGGTCGCGCTCGCGGTGTCGGCCGACGGCGCGCGGTTGTTCGTGGCCCGGTCGAAGGCCCGGCAGGTCCAGGTGGTGGACACCACCGCCACCCCGCCGGTCCTGCTGCCCGTCACCGTTCCGCTCACCGACGATCCGGTGGCGCTCGCCGTCACCGTGCCGCCGAAGGCCCCGGAGCCACCGGCTGCCCCCAGCGACACACGAACCACCGAAGGCGGTACGGCATGAGCCACCCTCAGCAGACTCCACAGCCCGGTGAGCGGCTGAACGTCCAGTTCTTCGACACCCTCGTGCCCCGGCTCACGGCCGGGCGCCACACCCTCACCGCGTACCAGACCCTCACCCGCAACGGCAGCTCCGTCGACGAGGGTTACCTGCCGCCTGCCGCCGCACCGGTGAAACAGCTGGTGGAGGTACGCGCGCCGCGCTTCGGCGTCGAGCCGGACCGGGTCCACGGCGCGTACCCGCCCGCAGGGGCCACCGGCCTGTACTCGGACGTCCTGCCGCACATGACGCTGAACCGGCCGACGCTGCCCTGGGAACGCAGAATCGACCGGACGGGCGGCGACGGTGGGGACGCGGCACCGCTGCCCTGGCTGGCGGTCCTCGTCTTCGGCGAGGGCGAGCTGCCCGCCGACCCGCACTGCCTGGGGCGGACCGATCCGCGGACGGTCGCGGAGCTCGCTGTCGAGAGCGCCCGCAACCCCGAGGACGGGGCGGACGTGACCCTGCCGCGCTTCGACCACGACGACCCCGTCCCCACCGAGGGCGCCCAGGGGCAGGAGGTCTGCCGCACCATCCGGGTCCCGGGCCGGATCTTCCACGCCGTCGCGCCCACCCGGGCGGAGCTCCCGTACCTGACGCATGTCCGCCGGGTCGACACCCGGCACCAGGGGGTGACCCTGGGACTGGACCGCATCCAGCTCGGCGACTACGCGGTGGTCGTCGCCAACCGGCTGCCCCGCGCGGCCGGCGGCCGCTACGTCGCCCACCTCGTCTCCCTGGAGGGATGGCTGCCCGACCTGCCCGACGGCGGCAAGGAGACGTACGACGGCCCGGAGCACGACCTGCGGCTGGTGTCGCTGCACTCCTGGGCGTTCGAGACGCTGGCCGATCACGCGCCCGGGTTCGCCGCTCTGACCGAGCACTTCGTCGAGCAGGAGGGCGACAAGGGGTCCGCGCTGCTGCTGCGCGTACCGGTGGCCGACCGCCCGCTGTCCGGGACCGAGCAACAGGACGTCGCCACGCGGCTGCGCGGCGGCTATCTGCCCGTGTCGTGCCGCACCGAGTCGGGGCGGGCGACCTTCGGCTGGTACCGGGGGCCGCTCATCCCGGAGTACGCCCCACCGCAGACCACCCGCGAGCGCCGCCGCTGCGCCGCCGAGGCACTGATCCACCTTCAGCAGTACGGCGTCTTCGACGTCAGCCTCGCGACCGCCTTCACGGCGGGCCGGGGCGTCGCCCTTGCCGACCATCAGTTCAGCGCCGCGCTGCTGCGGCTGCGCGGCAAGGTGCGGCAGGTGGCGGATGCCGCCCTGCGCGCCCACGGGCACGGCGCCGCCGTGACCTTCGCGGCCGTGGCTCCCGGGGCCGGCCCGGTGGCCTCCGGCACCCCGGCCGCGGCAACGGGCGGGGCCCGGGCCCACCTCGAACACCTCGTCACGAACGGGCTCGCCGACCACCTCGGGCGCGTCCTGGCCGCCGCCCCGGCCCCCGAACCGGTCGCGGCCGGAGATGCCGCGCCTGGCACCGCCCGTGCCCTGGCCGCGCCCGTGACCGTGCCGCACGCTCCCGTCACGCCGCTGCCGGCGGCGACGGACCTGCCCGCGACGGCCGGCCTCACCGTGGGGCGGCTGCGCGAGGACGCGGAACTGCGGGAGCGGCTGGGCTCGGCCGTCGCGGCCCTCACCGGGGCGGTGACGCCGGAAGGGGTGGTGAACGGCACGGCGAGCAGCTTCGCCGTAACCGGGCCGGAGACGAGCCCCGGACCGGAGACGAACACCCGCCCGGAGTCGGGCCCTGGACCGGAGACAAGTACCCGCCCGGAGTCGGGCCCCGGAGCGGAGACGAGTACCCGCCCAGAGGCGGGCCCCAGCCCGGAGACCAGCCCCGACCCGGAGACCAGCCCTGGCCCGGAGGCGGGTCCGGCCCGGCCGGACGAGGACCTCAAGGCCGTCCAGCAGTGGCTGATCAAGCTACGGGACCTGGAGGGCGTACCCTTCGCCCACCTCGTCCCCGACGCCCGGATGCTCCCCGCGGAGAGCCTGCGCTTCTTCCACGTGGACACCGACTGGACCGCGACCCTGGTCGAGGGCGCGCTGAGCGTCGGGCTCGCGCACTCCTTCGACCTCGCGGCCGACGACCTGCTCTTCGGCCCGGCAGGCAAGGCGCCCCTGCCCGAACCCGCCGCGCCGCTCACCGGACTACTGCTGCGCTCGAAGCTCGTCAGCGGCTGGCCGGGCCTGGAGATCCGCCCGTACCCCAACGCCCGTCCCACCGACGGCGAGACGGCCCTGCCGGTCGTGCGCCGCGCGACGCTCGCCGAGGACGTCCTGCTCGTCATCGTCGAGGGCGTACCCGCCCGGGTCGAGATCGCCGAGCCGCAGCAGGGCCTCCACTTCGGCATCGACGAGCTGGAGGAAGGCGGCAGCGACGACCCGGTGGAGGACGGCGTCATCCGGTTGCGCTCGCTCACCGCCCCCCTCGGCAAGGAGCTGGGCGAGGACCGGCACTACCCCGACCGGCCCGGCCTGCGCGCATACGTCCGTGCCCCCGGCGCGGGCAACCCCGACACCGTCCTGCGGGTCGAGCGGCTGGCGAACGGGCTGAAGGACGCCCTCGGCCTGGACCGGCCGATCACACCGAGCCAGTTCGCCATCCAGATGATCAACGCGGCCCAGCGCCGCACCTTCACCACCGAACCCGCATCGCACACCCCCGCCCTCACGACAGGAGACCACCCCCATGGCTGACCGCGACGACGCACTCATCGTCCCGGTGACCATCGACGCCCTGGTGGTCAACCAGAACCTCCGCCAGCGCGACGGCCAGGGCTTCCGCCGCTGGCAGCCCAACTACCAGCTGCTGCGCCACAACAGGACGCCCGAACCCGAGCCGTTCACCAACGAGGAGCAGTGGAACGCCACCGGCTCCGAAGGCGACGGCCCGTACCGGCGGCACGACGGCGTCCACCTGCGCTGGGAGCTGCCCGAGGCGCTGCGCCGGGCGGGCGCGCCCAAGGACGGCGGTCGCAGCGCGTTCCCGCTCGTACCCAACCGCTGGCTGGTCGTGCGGCAGGTGCAGGACCGGCCGGAGCTGCTCACCGGCTGGATGGTGGAGAGCGACTTCCTGGACCCCACGGCCGGCACCAACCCCTTCGTGCACCCCGTGCGGCCGAACGTCACGGACCCGTCGGTGACCCCCTACCGTTCGACCGTCATCACGACGCGCATCGGGCGCTCCCAGGAGGTCGGACGCGACGGCACGGCGTGGAACGAGCCCTCCGATCCCGGACACCCGAACGCCCGCAACGACCTGTTCCTGACGGCGGTCGGGCCGGGGCTGATGACCTTCCACGTCTATCAGCCGTACAACGAGAACGTCTTCTCGCTGCACGACCCGCTGACCGGGATCGACAAGGCGACCGTCCACTACCAGGTGACCGGCTGGTACTCGGACCCGGCGCAGGAGAAGCTGCTCGACGGCGACGCCACGCCGGACGCGGCGCTGAAGCGGCTCGGCTGGACCGTGGCGGACCTGCCCAAGAGCTGGACGCCCGGCAGGACCGCCTACTGCGGCCGGACCGTCGGCGTCCAGTGGGACCGGCAGGGGCAGGCACCGGACTCCGCCCGGCCGACGAAGGACAAGGTCAAGGACAAGATCGCGGTCGGCAGCAGCGCGAAGGAAGCGCTCGCCGCCCTGATCGGCGCCTCCCAGGCCGCCCATGCGGCCGCCATCGGCACCGGTGCCGATGGCGGTGCTGGTGCCGGTGCCGGTGCCGGTGCCGGTGCCGGCTCCAGTGCCGCCGAGGGCGTCGTACACGCCGATCCCACCCTGCTGCACGCGCTCGGCAGCGGCCTGGCCAACACCCTCGACGGGCCCGACGGGGCCGTCCGCACCGCGCAGGCCCTGCACAAGGGCTGGTTCGAGCAGCTGCCCGGCGGCTACGTGTGGCGGCTGTCCGACACCTCCGACAAGGGCAACGCCTCCGGCACCCCGGCCTCGGTCACCTGGTCCGGCGCGGGGCACGAGCACGAGGAGTGGCTGGCGCAGCTCAACCGCGACCAGGCCGCCTACGACACGGCGGAGCGCGAGCTCGCCGCGCTGCAGAAGCGGCTGTACGCGCTGTGGTGGATGCACGGCCTGCCTCTCATCCCCCCGCAGTACCGGCGCGAACAGTTCCGCGCCGAGATCGACCCGGCGAACGCCGCCGGCCTGGCAGCCGAGGTGAAGCGGCGCAAGGACGAGCTCCTGCAGCTCCAGGACAAGATCCCGCACGGTGCGAACGAGGCCGAGCTCGCGCGGTCCGTCGCCGCGTACCTGGGCGCGCACATGAAGCGGCCCGACGGATACGAACTCCGCAGGGAAGCGCTGCCGCCGTTCCACCAGCCGACCGACCCGACCGTGGTGCTGGCCGGTGCGAACAGCCACGAAGCGCACGCCCCGCTGACCGGCCAGGGCGCACTGACCTGCCGGACGCCCGGCCAGATCCTCGGCGGCGTCGTGCCCGGCGGCCGGCTCCCCGCCCCGTTCGACACCCTGAAGGCCACGGGGCTGCCGGCGGTCGTGGCCGCCCTGCTGGGCGAGTTCACCTGGCTGCTCGACCCGGCCAACGCCGGTGTGATCCCGCCCGGCGCGGCGCCGCAGCAGTGGCAGCAGCCGTGGAAGCCGCTGCTGTTCCAGTGGCGGGTCCGGCACTGGAACGTTCCCTACGGGGACAAGGCCGCGCCCAACTGGGAGTTCACCGGGAGCACCTACCGCTGGGAGCGCGGCACCGCCGACGAGCAGGCGGAGGTGACCGGACGGCGCTTCCTCGTACCACTGCCGCAGTACGCCCTGGGCAGCGAGCTGGAGAAGTACGCCGCCGACCACCTGGAGGCATCCGAGGAGGCGTTCAAGGCGGCCGCGGACCGGATCAAGGACCTCGATCTGCTCTCGCAGAGCCTGGACGGCCTCACCGACTCCTTCGCCTGCCGGGACGCGGCCCCCAACCTCAGCCCGCCCGGGGAGATCGGCGACCTCGTCGGCGACGTCTACGGCCACCTGCCGAAGACCGGGCCGCTGCCCGTACCGTTCGAGGGCTGGAAGCCGTCCGGATTCACCCAGATCCGGGCCGGACAGTTCGCTCTGAAGGCGCTCACCGTCATCGACGAGTTCGGCCAGAACCTCGACATCCTGCTGTCCGAGGACAGCGACTACCTGGCCCCGAAGGTCGCCGACAGCCTGCACACCACCGGCCGGTACGCCGTCGAGGCGCTGCGGGACCGCTTCGTGCAGCTGCCGCCGCGCCTGCTCCAGCCCGCACGGCTGCGGTTCGACTTCGTCGACGAACACGACGACGAGCAGCTCGTCGACCTGACCGCGAACACCACCCCGGTGTGCGCGTGGATCATCCCCAACTACGTCGACCGCTCCCTGCTCTGCTACGCCCCCACGGGTGCCCCCCTGGGCGAACTCCGGCTCAAGCTCCGGGCCGGGGAGAACGGCGGCCCGTCGACGACCGTCGTGGGCTGGGGACCGCTCCCGGATTCCGAGGTCCACACGCTCGACGACCTGCGCACCGTACGACCGCACCTGTACGCCTTCGCGCGGGAGCTGGCGGCCAAGGGCCCGGACGCCTTCGCGGAGTTGATGTCCACCGTCGACCAGGCGCTGGCCGGCATCGACCCGGGCAACCCCTACGGCGACGACGTCCTCGGCGCGCTGCTCGGCAGGCCCCTCGCCCTCGTCCGGGCCCGCCTCGGCTTCGAACTCGACGGCCCGCCGACCGCCGACCCGGGCTGGCGGTACGCCCTGGACTGGAAGGCCCTCGCCGACTGGCGCGAGCGCATCGCCGGCGGCACGGCACCCGCCGAGATGGACCACCTCACCTACTCCTGGCCCGTCCGGCTCGGCAATGCCGGACAGCGGGGTGACGGACTGGTCGGCTACTTCTCGGAGGGTGACTACAAGAAGTTCTACGCCGTGGCGGCACCGCATACGTCGGCGCCCACCAAATACGTCGACGAGATCGCCCACGGCAACTGGCCCCGCCTGCCCGCCGACTCCGTACGGCGGACGCACCTCACCCTCCTCCTCGACCCCCAGGCGGCCGTCCACGCGACGACGGACCTGCTGCCGGTGACGGAGCTGGGCCTGCCGTCGCGCTTCACCCGTACGGCGATGGCCGCGATGCAGGTGGCGCTGCGCCTCAGCCCCGTACTGACCACGGTCAGGAAGGTGCCGGCCGAGAAGACCGAGGGGCAGCAGGCCGGCGCGGCGACCGGCGGCGAGCCCGCCACCTTCGTCAACGCCCTGGCCCTGCCCCACCCTTCGTCTCCGCAGGGTGTCTGGGACTGGTCCGAACTCGTGGTTCCGGACCCCAAGTCCAAGGGGTCGGGCTCGGGCTCGGGCGACGGCGGGCCTGCCCCGACGTGGCACCACGAGCGGATCGTCCAGATCGACCAGACGGCCCGCCTGGACGAGGACGGCCCCGTCATCCGGACCGGATTCCTGCGGCTGTCCGGCGGCATCAACGCCTCGTAAGCAGCAGCCAGCTCCCGCATCAGCCTCATCTTCGAAAGGACAGCGTCAGTGAACGAGTCGGCCAACGAGGGCTGCCTGCTCGACTACGCGATCATCAGCGAGCCGTTCCCGCTCTACGCGGCGGTCAGCGACGACACACCGCGTTCCACCCTGCACATCGTGATCTCCAACGGTGGTGGCAGCACCGTCTACTGCCGGGAGTTCCTGATCTCCCTGCCGCACGGCGACCTCGCCCAGAGCCTCGTCGCGGCCACCGCGGGCGACGGGGACGGCAGCGCCCAGGGCTGGACGGTGGCCAACATCCAGGACGGCGCCAGCATCGTCCTGCCGCCGGGCGACTTCGCCCACTTCCAGGTCAAGCCGCCCACCGACACGACGCCGCTGGACGTATCGGGCGTCACCATCACGCTCAAGAACCTGCGCATCGGCACGAAGCCGGGCACGGCGCGGGTCGAGATCCGCGAGATGGCGACCCTCGACCAGGGCAAGTGGCCCGACAGCCCGCGCTTCACCACTCTCCCGATCACCAAGTTCCCGGCACCGGCCATTCCCGTGCAGGTCGTGACCGACTTCCACGCCGAGCCGTACGAGGTGGAGGCCGGCGGCGAGGTCCGGCTGACCTGGCGCGGCCCGTCGACGCTCGACTACACGGTGACCCACAGCTCGGGGGCCACGGGGAACATGGAGCCGAACGGGAAGAACGGCAAGAACGGCGCGAAGGACGAACCGGTCAAGGACTTCGCATGGAAGGGAACGGTCACCCGCGACACCACTTTCCAGCTGTCGTACGTCATCGCCGGCGCCACCCACTACCAGACGACGACGGCGGTCGTCACCAACCCGGTGATCGCGGGCCTGAAGGTGATGGGGGACAAGGGCCTCTACGTGGAGAAGAACGCCGACGTGGTCGGTGACCTGAACGTCGGGAAGAACACCAACGTCACCGGCACCCTCGGTGCCACCGAGGACATCACCACGCACGCCCACTTCATCGACCCCAACGGCCTCCCGCTGCGGAGCAACTGACATGGCCGGAAACGTCACGATCGGCGGTCGCGTGACCGTCAACGGAACCGTCACGCTCACCGGCGGTCACTACACGATCCTCAACCCCGAGGGCAGCAAGGACTTCCCCGACACCGGCCAGGACCAGAACCAGCCCTTCACCGTCCCGGACGGCGTCACCCTCCTCCGCCTCGACCTGCGCGGTGCCGCCGGCCGGTCCGCCGGAGGCGTCAGCGGCGGCAAGGGGGCGAGCATCAAGGCCCTGCTGTACGTGAAGCCGGGCGACCGGCTCACCGTCCGCATCGCCCGCGACGGCGCCGCGGGGCCCTCGGCGACGATCTCGCACGGCGGTGCCCTGATCGTGGGCGCGGGCAGCGGAGGAGACGCGGGCGAGCCGGGCGGTCGGGGCGATAACGGCGGCAGCGGCAACAAGGGCGGAAACGCCAGCGCCGACGGCGGTTCCGGAGGAGGGCCAGGCACCGGTGGCGACGGCGGCAGCGGCGGCGCGGGAGGCGACGCGGGCGTGATCTCCAGCGCCGGCGGCAGGGCCTCCGGTGGCACGGGCCGACAAGGGAGCGGCGGACGCGACGGCAGCGGCGGCGGAGGCGGCAGCGACGGCCACAAATGGGGTGCCTACAACCCGGGCTGGGGAGGCAGCGGAGGAGGCGGAGGAACGACCTCCGGCGTTGGCAGCGGCGGCAAGGCCAATGACAAGGACACCGGCGACGGAGACTCCGGGAACGGACGGCAGGGCGGTTCCGGAGGACACGGGGGAAGGGACGGCAACTCACCCGTCGGTGGCCGGGGTGGCTCCGGTGGTTCCGGTGGTTCCGGCGGCCGGGGAGGCCGGGCCGGCGCCAACGGGAGCGGAGAGGCACGGGCAGGTGACGCGAGCGGCGGGCCGACCGGCTTCGGTGGCGGTGGCGGCGGAGGTGGCGGCTGGGGCGGAGGTTTGTGGGGCGTCTACTCCGGCGCCGGCGGCGGTGGGGGCGGTGGCGGCGGCGCCGGTGGCCACGGCGGTCAGGGCGGCCCGGGCGGCGACAGCTACCTCGACGCCGGCAAAGCCACGCTGACGCACGCCGCCGCGGACAACACCGGATCCGCGGGCGTCACCATCTCCTGGGGGAACTACGCGGTGCCTTCCTGACGCCGCGACATCGGGGGGCCGTCACGTTGCGGCTCCCCTGTCCGTGCAGGGTCCGGTCCCTCCCCTTCCCAGTGACCGGATCCGTACGGCGTCGGCCGACCGGGACCGCCCGTGAGCAGGACGTACGACGGAACGCCCCGCACAGAACCGGCCAAGTGCAGGCGTCGCACCGAAGGCAGCACGGCACGGGCACTAGGCTCCGCGAGGTGTCATGCCCATGGCGTACCGCTGGGGTCGGAGCGAGTCGCATCCTGCCCTGCGGTGGCGCCGCCGACAAACGGGAGGACACCGTCTCGTGAAACGTTCACTGGCCACAGCAGCCGGCGCCATAGGGCTCTGCCTCGCCCTGGCCGTACCGGCAGGCGCCGCGAACGCCTCTTCGGAGCCGACGAGCTACACCGACGTCACCATCGTCGGCGAGGACCCCGCCCAGGCCCCCGGCACCGCTCCCTCGTTCCGCCTCGACGACCGGCGCGCCCAGAAGGGGCTGCCCAAGGAGAGTCCCCAGGACGTCCAGGAACGCATGGACGCCGCGGTCACACTGCACGCGCTGGAACGCGAGGGCCGCACGGCGCGCACGCTCGCCCAGCAGGGCGGGCGAAGCGGAGAAGCAGAGGGCGGCGTCGGCATCCGCCGCGCCACGCCGGACATCAACGTCTGCATGGGGAACGACAAGACGTACCGCACCTACGGCTGGACGATCGACCACTTCTTCCACTGCCAGGGGACCACGCAGACCCTCTACAAGCAGCGGTGCTGGATCTTCGGGTGCTACCCCGTCGGATCCTTCACGTTCCGCGCCACCACCATAGGCCAGGGCTACGACAACCAGCGCCGGATCTACTACGGCACTCTGCTGGACAAGATCGAGGTCAAGGGCGACGTCAGCGGGCTCCGCCTCCGTCACGGCATCAGCTGCGACAACCTGACCGGCTCCCCGCACTGCAACGCCGAGACCGGCAACGGCCGCACCGACACGCTCGCCGAATGGCAGCGGTTCAACGCCTCGTACCACTGGTTCAACACCGCGCACGAGGGCGCTTCGCCGGACAAGCGGGCGTACTACAACATCACCCAGTCCTTCACCGGCATCCAGGGCAGCCGCACGAAGTCCCTCACCACCGGGCGCGGCGGCTTCCGTTGCGACAGCGCGACCTACATCCCCGGCCGCAGCAGCGCCTGCGTCTTCGACGTCGTCATCCCCGTCATGAGCAGCATCAGCATCCGCGACCGCGAGGTGCGGCAGACCGCGGGCAACATCCGCGACGCGCAGTTCCGCCCGAGGCGCACCATGCCCGTCTACGCGGCCAAGGACGTTCCCGGTGCCCCCAGCAGCGGTGAGCCGCTGACGCGGAACTACTACGACCAGGCCACGCAGGACCGCAGCCGCACCCGCGTCCGCGCCGCCTGCGAGCGCTACTGGCCCGGCTACGCCCAGCGCGGTCTGCAGTGCGACGAGTACCCGTTCGCCTCGACCTATCAGAGCGCGGGGGCGAACCCGGCGCACCTCAACTACGCGGTCAAGGCCATTCCGGCCGAGGACAACCGCAAGGGCGGCGAGAAGATCGCCGAGTTCTACAAGCTGGACCGTATCCTCGACAGCGACCCGTTCTACGTCCACATCAGGAGCTGACCGCTGGAGGGAGATCCGGTGACGGCCGTGCCGCCTCCCACCGAACCGTTCGCGACCCGTGACGTCCAGCCGCGCATCGCGTACTTCACCTTTCTGCTGAGGGGCGTGGAGGACGGTGCGGATCCGCAGAGCGCCTGCGGAGCCGCGCCCAAGCGCTGGACCGTCGTCCGGGGACCGGGCGGAGCCGTCTTCCGGTGCGGCAGCACCGACTTCCGGCCCCGGGTCCGGCTGGAAGCGTGGTCCGGGGAACCGCCCGCGTCGCCGGGTGACTGGGACACGCTGGAGACGGTCGAGTTCCGCCTGCACGACAGCGGCATCGTGCGGGTCGAGGAATGGGACGGCCGCCCGGCGGGGGATCCCGTCGACCTCGGCGGCCCCGGCACCTACCGGCTGCGTGCCGCGAGCCGGGGCCGCGAGGCGGCACGGCTCCGGCACGCGGCGGGAGAGACCCACTTCCACGGCACGGAGGAGTGGCTGCTCCAGCTGTGGCCGCACTGAACGGTCGCGGCTGAGTGGCGTGCGGCCGGCCACCACGTCCGCAACCTGCCGCCATTCGAACCCATATACGCTTCCCGGTATGCATTTTTCGGCAGACGCCCTGTTGTTCGACAGCGACGAAACGCTGGTCCACTCGGTCCGCACGGTCGTTCCGGCGTGGACCCGGTGGGTCGAGTCGTACGGCCTGACCCCTGAGGACGTCCTTCGCGTCGGGTTCCACGGCCGCCCGGCCGCCGCGATCGCAGGCGATCTCCTCCCGGCCGGTCAGGTCCCCGAGGCCCTCCGGCGCCTTGAGGACGCCGAGGTCGCCGCCGCGAGCGGAGTCACGCCGGTTCCCGGTGCCGTCGAGCTGCTGGCCTCGCTGCCTTCGGACCGCTGGGCCGTCGTGACATCCGGCACCCGGCGGGTGGCCATGGCGCGCCTCACCCGGGCCGGCATCACCCCGGAATGCCTGATCGCCGTGGAGGATGCCCCCGAGCACAAACCCCATCCGGCGCCGTTCCTCGTCGCCGCCGAGCGGCTCGGGGTGGATCCCGCCCGCTGCATCGTCGTCGAGGACGCACCGGTCGGCCTTGAGGCCGCGCGGGCAGCCGGCATGGCCACCATCGCTCTGACCACAACGCACCTCGAGGAGGAGCTGAAGGCGGATGCCGTGGCCGCCGACCTCACCGCTGTCACCGTCCGCATCACGGAGACCGGCGGCCTGGAGGTCGTCGTCGGCTGATCAGTGGCGAGACTGCCCTCATGGATCTTCTGTCGCTGCGCTATTTCCAGGCCGTGGCCCGTCACCAGCACATCAGCCGGGCCGCGGAGGAACTCCGGGTCGCCCAGCCGTCGGTGAGCCGGACCATCATCCGGCTGGAATCCGAACTCGGCGTTCCGCTCTTCGACCGCCAAGGCCGCCGCATACGGCTCAACGAGCACGGTGCGGCTTTCCTGCGCCGGGTCGAGCGGGCGCTGGCCGAACTCGACGACGCCCGGCGCGAGATGTCCGATGCCGCCGGTGCCGGCCCGGGCCGGGTCGCCGTGGCCGCCGAGACCCTGCCTCAGCTGGCCGGGGTGCTGGCTGCCTTCCGCACGCACCGCCCCGGGGTGAGGGTGCACCTGTTCCAGGCCCCTGTGGACTCGATGCGACGCCACCTGCGCTCCGGCGAGGTGGACTTCGCGCTCGCCTCCCAGCCGCTGGCCGGGCCTGAACTGTGCTCGGTGGAACTCCTGCGGGAGGAGGTGCTGCTGGCCGTCCCGCCCGGGCATCCGCTGGCCGGCCGGGAGCGTGTCGCGGTGGGCGAGCTGGCCTGCGAGGAGTTCGTCAGCACACGCACCGGCCACTGGCAGCGTGCGCTGCTGGAGCGGCTCTTCGCCCGCGAGGGGCTGACGCCGCAGGTGGTCTGCGAGGGCGACGAAGCCGCCGCCACCCCGGAGCTGATCGGCGCCGGGCTGGGCATCGGCCTGATGCCGGAGGTCGCCCGGCGGACCCTCGGCGAGCGCAGCCCGGTGGCCTGGCTGCGGCTGGACGCCCCGGACTGTCACCGCACGCTGACCCTCGTGTGGCGCCGGGACGCCTACCTCTCCCCCGCTGCCCAGGACTTCCGCCGCCTGGCCGTGGAACGACTCATGCCTCATGGGTCATGAGCACATGGCGCAACCGGTCGTGGAAGGCATGATCGAGCGGCACTAGCGTCGAGGGCGTCCAGCATCCAGCGGGTTCCGGCAAGGGAGAACAGCGATGAGCCAGCGACACGCCGCTACGGAAGGCGGTTTCAGCAGCTATGCGGAGGCCGTCCTCGACGTGCTGTCCGCCGCGCCGCGTCGGACGGTCATCACCACTGCCGAGGGGCTGGTGATCAGCGCGGCGGAGTTCCGGGACCAGGTCCACCGGCTCGCCGGCGAGCTGGCGGAGCGCGGCACGGGCCGCGGCACCACGGTCACCCTGCTCACCGGCAACACCGCCGAGGCCGTCGTCGCCCGCTACGCCGCCAATGTGGCCGGTGCCCGGGTGGTCGGCCTCTACGAGGGCATGAGCCCGCCGACCATGGCCGCCATCATGGCGAGCGTGGACTGCTCCCTCCTGCTGGTGGACGACCAGCGGCACGCCACCGCCGAGGAGCTGCTGCAGCTCCCCGATGTACCCCCGATGCTCTCCCTGGGCCCGAGCGGCTTCGCCGAGGACGTGCTCGCCGCGGCCGCCCGGCGCCCGGTGCGGCCGATGGGCGGCCTGGTGGGCCCGGACGACGACTGGTGCATCCGGCACACCGGCGGCACCACCGGAATCCCCAAGGGCATCCAGATGACCCACGGCTCCTACCGGCGAAGCCTGGACCAGTGGCTCACCGGTGCCGGCGACCCGCCCCGCTACCTGGCCTGCACGTCGCTCGCCCACCTCGCCGGCATCTTCACCGACGTGACGCTCTACCAGGGCGGTTCGGTGGTCCTGCGGCACGGCTTCGAGCCCGGGGACGTACTGGACACGATCGAGCGCGAGCGCATCACCCTCACGTGGCTGTTGCCGCCCCTGCTCTACCAGCTGCTGGATCACCCGGGCCTGCCCGGCGCCGATCTGTCCAGCCTGCGCCGGGTCACCTACGGCGGCACCGCCGCCTCACCGGCCAGGCTGCGACAGGCGGCCGCAGCCCTGGGGCCCGTGCTCTACGGTTTGTACGGGCAGGCCGAGGCGCAGCACATCACCGAAGCGGGCCCCGGTGACCAGGAGGTGACCGGTCCCGGCGGGCAGCTGACGGTCGGCCGGGCCCTGCCCGGCGTGGAGATCGCCGTCCGGGACGCCGACGGCACCACCCTGCCGGCCGGGGAGTGGGGCGAAGTGCAGGTGCGCTCGCCCTATGTGATGCACGGCTACTGGAAGCGGCCGGACCTGACCGCCGAGGTGCTCCGGGACGGCTGGGTGCACACCGGTGACGTCGGCTACCTCGACGAGGACGGCTACCTCTACATCGTGGACCGGATCAAGGAGATGATCGTGGTCGTCGGGGGCCACGTCTATCCGGCGGAGTTGGAGGAGCTGCTGCTGAGCCATCCCGGCGTCGCCCAGTGCGCGGTCTTCGGCAGCCGGGACCAGGAGTCCCTGGAACACGTCCACGCCGCGGTGGTGCCCGCCGCCGGACAGCAGCCCTCGCTGGAGGAGATCCGGGACTTCGTCACCACCCGCAAGGGGCGCCTCTACGCTCCCGACGCCCTGCACCTGGTGCCCACCATTCCGCTGACGGCCGCGGGCAAGCCGGACAAGCGACTGCTGCAGTCGCGGCTGTCCGGCTGAGGGCCGGCAGCCGGCCGGCTGTCCCGGACTTCCCGCACTTCCCGGAGGGGCACGCCGCCCTGGGCGGGTTTTGTATCCGCTCCGTATCAGGCAGCGCTCGGTTGCCCATCGGATCAGTACGCGGGCCCCCGACGACCGTGCGACACGGTCGCCGCGCCCGGTGTCTGCCGTATCGTTCCCCGCAGGTCGCGGCGGTCGCCGGCTGCGCGTGCAGCCGGGATCGTCATCCCACCCGGACCGTCCGAACAGGAGTCATCCGCCCGTGTCCTCGTCCGCCCCGGCCGGGGCCTCGCCGCCCGCCGTTCGCGTCCTGCTGGTCGAGGACGACGACCTGATGCGCCGGTCCTTCGCCGTCGCCCTCGAACGCTACGGCTACGAGGTGAAGGCCGCGGCCGACGGTCTGGCCGGGCTTGAGTTCTTTCGCGACGAGAGCTTCGACCTCCTGATCCTGGACGTGATGCTGCCCGGCCTGGACGGGATCGGCCTGTGCCGCAGGGTCCGGGAGACCAGCCTGGTGCCCGTCCTGATGATGTCCGCCCGCGGCGACGGGCTCGATGTCGTCGCCGGCCTGGAGGCCGGAGCGGACGACTACGTGGTCAAGCCCGTGGACACCTACGTGCTCGTGGCCCGCATCCGCTCGCTGCTGCGACGGGCGACCTACGCACCCGTCCCGGCACCCGGGCAGGCCACGGTCGACGGGCCGGCGTCCGAGGTGCAAGTGCTGGCCTTCGGGGACCTGACCATCGACACCGCCGGCATGGAGGTGTTCCTCTCCGGGAGCCCGGTGGCGCTGACCCCGACCGAGCTGAAGCTGCTCCTTGAGTTCGCCGCCCACCCCGGCGTCGTCCTCGACCGGCACACCCTGCTGCGCGACGTCTGGGACTACGGCTGGGACGGCGACAGCCGGGTCGTGGACCTGTGCGTGCAGCGGCTGCGCAGGAAGCTGGGGCGGGAGCGGATCGAGACGGTCCGCGGCTTCGGCTACAAGCTCAGGCGCTGAGGCCGGTGCGCCCGTTCCACCGGCCGCGGCCGGCCCGCGCGTCCCTGCGCTGGAAGATCGCCGCCCTGGCCGCGGCCACAGCGTGCCTGGTGGCGGTGGCGGTGGGCGTGCTGGTGCACGTGTGGACCGCGCAGGACATCCGCGACCGGGCCGAAGCACAGGCGTTCAACAGCGTGTACTCGGCCATGGACGTCTACCGTCGCACCGGAACGCTGGCGGACGGTGCCGAGCTCGATCCGGCCGCTCTGCCCGCCGTACTGCGTCACCCGGCCGACGACGACCGGCACACGGCCTACGACGAGCACGTCGAGGGAAATCTGGGTCCGAGCGTCTGGGCCGCCCAGCGGACCGGCGGCCCGGGCAGCCGGGTGCTGGCCGTCCGGGTCAACATGAGCCCGCAGCTCCACACCCTGCGCCGGCTCGACATGAGCATGATGGTGGCCTCGCTGGTCGCGCTCGCAGCGGCCGTGCCCCTGGCGGCCTACGGTGCCGGGCTGCTCGCCCGCCGGCTGCGGCGGGTCTCCGAGACCGCGGGCCGGATCTCCGCCGGGGACCTCGACGCCCGGACCGGGCCCACCAAGGGCCACGACGAGGTGGCCGACATCGCCGCCACCGTCGACCTCATGGCCGACAGCCTCGGCCGTCGGCTGCGCATCGAGCGCCAGTTCACCGCGGACGTGGCCCACGAGCTGCGCACCCCCGTCGGCGGTCTGCTGGCGGCCGCCGACCTGCTGCCGCCCGGTGAGACGGAGGACCTGCTCCGGGCCCGGGTGCGCGACCTGCGCGGCCTGGTCGAGGACCTGCTGGAGATCTCCCGGCTGGACGCGGGCGCCGAACAGCCGGTCCATGCCCACGTCCCGCTCGGCGCGGTCGTCGCCGACGCCGTGGTGCGCACCGGCCTCGACACCGAGGTCACCGTCGCCGGCACGCAGCACGCACACGCAGGCACAGACGCAGGCACAGGCACAGGCACAGGCACAGGCGCAGAGGATGCCGCGACCGTGGAGACCGACCCGCGCCGCCTGGAGCGGATCGTCAGCAACCTCGTCGTCAACGCCCACCGGCACGGGGAAACCCCGGTGCAGGTCAGCGTCGAGGGCCGTACGGTCGTCGTGCGTGACCACGGCCCCGGCTTCCCGGCGGACCTGCTGCTCCACGGCCCGCGCCGGTTCCACACGGGCGCGGCGGAGCGCGGCTCGGGCCACGGCCTGGGCCTGACCATCGCCCTGGGACAGGCCCGGCTCCTCGGCGCCGAGCTGCGCCTCGACAATGCCCCCGACGGCGGCGCCGTCGCCACCCTGCGCCTGCCGGCCTGACCGCGGCCCCGGCCCCGACCGGCCCGCGCCTCGTCCATCCCCCCCTGCACAACGGCCGCTACAGAACTGCCGCACAGCAGCGCGGGCGCCGATACACAGCAGACCGGGGCCCCGATACGTTCCCCCGACACCCTTCGGAGTGCACCTTCCCGCACCCGAAGAGGAGTCCCTGTGACCGTCGATCCCTTTGCCCCCCACGCGTTGCACGCGCTGCACACGACGCCCGGGATCGCGGCCGCCGCCACCGACCTGACGAAGGTCTACGGCAGCGGCGACACCCAGGTCGTGGCCCTGGACCGGGTCGGCATCGGCTTCCGCGAGGGCGAGTTCACCGCGATCATGGGCCCCTCCGGCTGCGGCAAGTCCACCCTGATGCACTGCGCCGCCGGGCTCGAATCGCCCAGCTCCGGCTCCGTGCGCATCGGCACCACCGAACTCGGCACGCTCGACGACCGGCAGCTCACCCAGCTGCGCCGCGACCGGATCGGCTTCATCTTCCAGGCGTTCAACCTGCTGCCGACGCTGACCGCCCTGGAGAACATCACGCTGCCGCTGACCATCGCCGGACGCCGCCCCGACCAGCAGTGGCTGGACCGCGTGATCTCCATGGTCGGCCTCTCCCAGCGCCTCGACCACCGTCCCGCACAGCTGTCCGGCGGGCAGCAGCAGCGCGTCGCGGTCGCCCGCGCCCTGGCCTCACGCCCCGCGATCATCTTCGGCGACGAGCCCACCGGCAACCTCGACTCCCGTGCCGGGGCCGAGGTCCTCGGCTTCCTGCGCGACTCGGTGCGCGAGCTCGGCCAGACCGTGGTCATGGTCACCCACGACCCCGTCGCCGCCGGCTACGCCGACCGCGTGGTCTTCCTCTCCGACGGCCGCCTGGCCGACGAGATGACGCGCCCCACCCCGGACCGGGTCCTGGACCGGATGAAGGCTCTCGACCCCCGCTCCCGCACCAGCTGACCGCCCTCGTCCCAGGACCGGCCCGCCACCACCCGCCTTCCGCCTTCCGCCACCCGCTCGCATCCGTCGAGCCCACGTCCCCGAAAGCTCCTCATGCTGAGAACAGCTCTGCGCAACGTCCTGGCGCACAAGGCCCGTCAGGCCATGACGGTCCTCGCGGTCTGCCTGGGCGTCGCGTTCGTCAGCGGCACCCTCGTCTTCGCAGACTCCACCGCCGCGGCCCACCGCGCCGCCGCGTCGAAGAACTTCGCCGGCATCGCCGTCACCGTGACCGCGAAGGAGTCCCCGTCCGGGAGCCCCGCCGACCAGCAGACCGGCGTGCTCGACGACGCGCTCGTACGGAAACTGGCCGCCGTGCCCGGTGTCGCCGCCGTACGCCCGTCGGCCGACGGCTCGGCCGCCCTGAACGCGGCGGACGGCACGCCGCTGCGGGTCAAGGCGGGGGCGAACCTGGCCGCAGCCTACGTACCGGGCAAGGACGGCAAGGACAGCCGCTACCCCCTGCTCAAGGGCCACGCCCCGGCGAACGGCGATGAACTCGCCGTGGACAGCGGCACCGCGGCCGCCGGCCGTCTCCGCATCGGCGACTCGGTCACGCTGGCCACCGACGGCCCGGTCATGACCAAGCGACTCGTCGGCATCGTCACCACCAAGGACACCCGGGTGACCGCTGGCGGCACCCTCGCCCTGTTCGACAAGGCGACCGGCCAGCGGCTCTTCGCGTCCCCGGGCCACTACACCGGCATCGACCTGTCCGCCGCGCCCGGCACCGACCAGTTCGAGCTCTCCCGCCGGGTCACCGCCGTACTCCCGGCAGGCCGGGCCGAGGCCACCACCGGCGCCGCCCAGGCTGGCCAGCAGGCCGTCCTCGTCGACACCCTGACCCGGGGCTACGAGAAGCTGCCGATGGTCTTCGCCGGGGTCTCGCTGTTCATCGGCTCGTTCCTCATCATCAACACCTTCACCATGCTCGTGGCGCGGCGCACCCGTGAGATCGCTCTGCTGCGGGCGATCGGCGCCTCGCGCCGCCAGGTGTCCCGCTCCATCCTCCTGGAGGCCCTCCTGGTCGGCCTCGTCGCATCGGCGGCCGGTTTCCTGCTCGGCCTCGGCATCGCCTCGGTGCTGCCCGACGTCCTGAGCACCGGCGGGAACACACTGCCCCACGGCCCCCTGGTGATCGGCCCGCGCTCGATCGTGGCGGCGCTCGGCGTGGGCGTGGGCGTCACCGTGCTCGCCGCGTGGCTGCCGTCCCGCAGGGCGGCGAAGGTCGCGCCCGTCGAGGCGATGCGCACGGCCGGACAACCGCCCTCCGCCACCCGGTCCCGGATCCGCGGCGCGGCGGGCCTCGCCCTCCTCGTCCTCGGCGCCGGCCGGCTGATCTCGCTCTCGGGGGCGAAGGACGCCTCGGAGGAGAACCTGCAGAGCGCGATGCTCGGCTGCGCCGTCCTCGTCGCCGCCCTGATCGTGCTGGCGCCGCTGATCGCCGCCCCCGTGATCCGGCTGACCGGACGGCTGACCGGCCGCTTCGGGATCACCGGACATCTCGCCCGCGAGAACGCACTGCGCGACCCGCGGCGCACCGCGGCCACCGCCGCCACCCTGATGATCAGCACTGCCCTCGTCGCCGGGCTCGCCGTCATCGGGAACTCCAGCGCGCAGGCCCTCGACCGCCAGACCGCGGCCGGGCTCGGCGCCGACTACGTGATCAGCTCCCGCACCGCCACGACCGGCATCGATCCGGCCGCCGTACGGCGGGTGGCCGACACCGCCGGGGTGCGGACCGCGACCGCCGTCACGGACTCCACCCTGTTCATCGGCGGTGGTGTCCGGGACGTCTTCGGGGTCGACCCCGACACCGTGAACGCCGTCATGAAGCTCGACTTCGTCAGCGGCTCGGTCAAGGATCTGGGACCGGGCCGGATCGCCGTCTCCAGCACCGTCGCCCGGGAGAACGGCGTGAGCACGGGCGGCCGACTCGACGCCCGCATCGGCCTGGACCAGGGCTTCACGCAGTACACCGTCGTGGGCGTCTACAAGGACAATCCCATCGCCCACGACGCGCTCGGTGCCCGTACCGAGGTCGCGAAGGGCAGCTTCAAGCCGGGCTCCGTCCAGCGGATCCTCGTCCGCACCGACGGCGGCACGGTCTCGAAGGCCACCGAGAAGCGGCTGCGCACCGCCGTGGGCAACAGCCCGCTCCTGAAGGTGCAGGACCGGAAGCAGCTCGTCCAGGAGGCCGCCGGCACCATGGCCGACCTGCTGAACGTGATGTACGGATTGCTCGCCATCGGCGTCGTGATCGGCGCGCTCGGCATCGTGAACACCATGGCCATGTCGGTCGCCGAACGCACCCGTGAGATCGGCGTCCTGCGCGCCATCGGCATGGACCGCGCCGGCATCCGCCGGATGATCCGCCTGGAGTCGGTGACCGTCGCCGCGCTCGGCACCCTCCTCGGTCTGGCGGGCGGCCTGTTCGGTGCCTGGGCCGTCGGCTCGCTGGCCAACGGCGCGATGGAGCAGTACTCCCTGGCGCTGCCCTGGGGGACGCTGCTCCTCGTGTGCCTGCTGTCCCTCGCGATCGGCGCGGTCGCGGCCGCCGTCCCGGCCCGCCGGGCCGCCGCCCTGAGCCCGCTGGAAGCCGTCGCGGAGGTCTGACGCACGCTCTCGGGCACGCCGCGCCGCGCACAACGGAAGGGAGGGCCCCGGCGTCGCCGGGGCCCTCGGCCGTTCCCTGTCCACGGGGGCGTATCGGCGGCTTGCTACGCTCCCGCCGTGATGCTGCCGACGGTCGACGACATACGCGCGCTGCACGAGAAGTACGCGCCGACGCGCGAGGTGCTCGACCTCGTGTACACGCACTGCGAGATCGTCTGGCAGGTCGCGGAGCAGCTGCTGGCTGCAGGCGGCCACCGGCTGGACGCCGCCCTCGTCCGCGCGGGTGCCCTCCTCCACGACATCGGCGTCTACCGGCTCTACGACGACGCGGGCCGGCGCCTGCCCGACGCCTACATCCGCCACGGGGTGCTCGGGGACGAGATCCTCCGCCAGGAGGGCTTCCCCGAGCGGCTGCGTCGCTTCTGCTCCTGCCACACCGGCGTCGGGCTCACGCGGCACGACGTCGAGCGGCAGGGGCTGCCCCTGCCGGTGGCCGACTACGTGGCGGAGACCGGCGAGGAGCAGCTGGTGATGTACGCGGACAAGTTCCACACCAAGACCACTCCCCCGGCCTTCCTCTCCTTCGACGCCTATGCCGCGCACGTGGGCCGGTTCGGCACGGAAAAGGTCGCCGCGTTCCACGCCCTGCGCGACCGGTTCGGCGAGCCGGACCTCGCACCGCTCAGTGCTCGGTACGGGCACGCGCGGACCTGACGCTCCCTACCGCCTGCTCGACGCACTCGGCCTGCTCGGCTTGGATCGTCGCCACGCTGTCGCGGCCCCCGACACAGCGGCCCGCCCTTCGCGGGCCGCAGCTGCGCGTTCAGCCGGCGGCAGCACCGAACCACCTGGACAGCTGGCCGAGCAGCTCCTGCTGGTCTTCACCGGCCCACGCCACGTGGCCGTCCGGCCGCAGCAGCACCGCGGGCACGTCCAGTTCCTCGCCGGCGTCGACGACGTGGTCGACCCGGTCGGCCCAGCCCTCCACCGAGAGCCGGCCGGTCTGGTCGAGCAGCAGCCCGCGGCCGCCGTGCATCAGCTCGTAGAGGCGGCCCTGCTTCAGCTTCACGTCCCGCATGCGCCGGCCGAGCAGTTCGTGGCCCTCGCCGAAGTCGTAGCGGACCCCGACAGCGGTGATCATCTCGGTCACGTACCGGTTCACGTCCTCGAAGTCCATCAGCTTCGCGAACAGCTCCCGCAGCGCGGTCGCACCCGGATCGGTCCCCAGCAGCGTGATCTGCGCGCGGGTGTTCTCCAGCACGCGGGCGCCCACCGGGTGCCGTTCGGCGTGGTAGCTGTCCAGCAGCCCCTCCGGCGCCCAGCCGTCGACCGCGGCGGCCAGCTTCCAGCCGAGGTTGAACGCGTCCTGCACGCCGAGGTTGAGGCCCTGCCCGCCGGTCGGCGGGTGGATGTGGGCCGCGTCGCCGGCCAGCAGCACCCGGCCGACCCGGTAGCGCTCGGCCTGTCGGGTGGCGTCGCCGAACCGGGAGAGCCAGCGCGGCGAGTGCACGCCGAAGTCGGTGCCCGAGAAGGCCCGCAGCTGCTGCTTGAACTCTTCGAGGGTCGGCGGGACCGTACGGTCCTCGGCCACCCCGTCGGCGGGCACGATGATGCGGAACAGCCCGTCCCCGAGGGGGACGGCGCCGAACCGCAGTTGGGTCTTGTTGACCTCCGCGACGACGGCGGCAACCGTCTCCGGGTCCTCGGTCACCTCCATGTGCCCCAGCAGCGTCTCGACCTTGGCGGGCTCGCCGGGGAAACCGACGCCGAGCTGCTTGCGCACCAGGCTGCGGCCGCCGTCGCACCCGACGAGGTAGCGCGAGCGCAGCTGCGTGCCGTCCGCCAGCTCGACGGTCACCCCGTCGTCGTCCTGGCTCAGCGCGACCACTTCGCAGCCGCGCCGGATCTCGGTACCGAGTTCGAGGGCACGCTCGTTGAGCAGCCGTTCGGTGACCGGCTGCGGGGTGGCCACGCCGTACGGGTGCGCGGTGTCCAACGTGTCCGGCCACGGCTTCATGATGCCGCCGAAGAGCCCGCCGACGCTGAACTTCTCACTGACCGCCAGGAACCGGTCCAGCAGGCCGCGCTGGTCCATCATCTCGACGCTGCGCGCGTGCAGACCCTGCCCGCGGGACTCCTCGGGCGGCGCGGCCAGCTTCTCCAGCACGACCACGTGCACGCCGTGCAGCCGCAACTCGCCGGCCAGCATCAAGCCGGTCGGTCCGCTGCCGACCACGATCACATCAATCATCAAACGCCCATTCACACGAGATTGGATACCGGCCAGCTGCACGAAACCCCGATTTCCGCAGGTCCTGGCTTCGAACGGAGATTCTGCCGCACGACCGGGGCCTTGCGGCAAGGCCCCGGGTGCGATATATGTTGAGAGTGGCAAGGAGCGGGCGCTCCTTGCCTTTTGTTTTTTGTCGCCGCTGGAGGTCGTCCGCCGGAGACGGACGACCTCCTCACAATACGGCGGCGCTGTGCAGGGCAGTCAGGCGCGATTCAGCGGCACAGAGCCGTGTCCACGACACCCTCGACACGCTTCATGACCGCTTCGTCGGCCGGCTGGACGGTCACCGCGACGTTGGCGGCGCGTCCGTCGTCGGTGGCTCCGCCCCGGGTCTCGTATCCCGGGAGGCTACCGCCATGGCCCCAGTACACACCGCCGCACGACAGCGGCCTGCTCACGAGCCCCAGTCCGTAGCGGACGCCGGAGCCGAAGTATTCAGCGGGGACGGTGGTGCGCATCTGGGCGAGTTGGGCCGCCGGGAGGAGACGCCCGGCCAGGAGCGCGGTGAAGAACCGGTCGAGGTCGGAGTTGGTGGAGATCATCTGACCTGCCGCCCAGCCCCAGGAGGGGTCCATTTCCGTGACGTCGCGCAGAGGCGCGCCTGCTGAATCCTGGTAGTAGCCCTGGGGATGGGGCTCTCGGATGGTCGCGTCACCGCGGGCGGGGAAGTAGGTGTGGCGCAACCCGATGCGCTTGATGATGCGCTGTTCCATCTCCTCGGCGAGGGAGCGGCCGGTGACCTTCTGGACGATCAGACCGGCCAGCACGTAATTCGTGTTGCTGTACTCCCATTTCGTCCCGGGGTCGAATCCGGCCTTGTGCTGGAGCGCCATGTCGACGAGCTCGCGGGGGTCGTAGTACCGGACGTCGTCACCGAGGTACTTGGTGTAGTTGGGAAGTCCACTGGTGTGCTGCAGGAGCTGACGGACGGTGATGTGGCGTCCGTCGATCCCCTCTCCGCGGACAAGGCCCGGCAGATAGGTGTCGACCGTGGCGTCGAGGCCGACTTTCCCTTCACCGACCAGTTGCAACACGACCACCGCGGTGAACGTCTTGGTGTTACTGCCGATGCGCACCTGCCCGTCCTTGGGCACCTTCGCGCCGGTGGCCAGGTCGCCGACCCCTGCGGTGTAGTGACGCATACGGCCCTCGCGGTCCTTGACGCTCGCCAACGCTGCGGGCAGACCGTCGGAGTGCACCAGCGCGTTCAGGCCCTGCTGAACGGTGTCCGGCCTGGCGGCGGCGAACGCCGCGGGCGGCGCCAGAGCACCCATCGCCATGACGCCGACGGCCACCGCGACCGCGGCCGGCACGGTTCTGCGCCGACCACTTCGCTGCTGCCTGGGAGAACGAAACCTTTGCCATGCCTGCTGATGCATGAGTCAGATCCTTGGGAGTCGTGGGGAAACCAGCGGTAAGTGCCGGACCCAGCATGTCCGGCTGCGACTGCCCGCAACGATCCTGCTAGCCGCCCGGCTCCGGGTAGGGCTAACCCCCTACGAAGATCGTGGTGAGCGGCCCGGCGTAACGAAGGGTCCGAGCCTTCGTTGATCAAGATATGACTGCTCTTCGGAAGATCATCACAGCTGTTTCGGCAACGGCTGCAGCGATCGGCATCGTCTTCGCCGCTGGGCCGCCCGCCGCGGCAGCCGGCAAGTGGTGCAACCATTCGGTCTGCATCGAGACGTACGACACGGGGACGTACCTGGGCAGGGTGGAGGTGTCGGTCGTCAACACCAACCAGCCCCACACGATTTCCGCACGTGTGTGGACCACGAACGGTTGGAGCGCGAGGACGAAGACCGAGAACGTCGCCGCGTTCCGGACCTACCGCGACCAGGCATACCCCCAACGCCACTTTCCAGCGGGCACCCGGCTGTGCGCGGAAGGCTTCCGCGGTGGCGCGAGTGTCGGCCTTCCCTGCGTGACGCTCACCGGCTGAGCGCACGATTACCCTTCGGGCCCGCCACATCCGCGACCCGGCCCAAGACCCGAATTGTCCCGTGGCCGCACTGCGGCCACGGTTGCCATCTTGGAAGATCCGGAACAGTTCACCGGACCAGTAGTGACGCATGGGCTACGAACGCCTCAATTGCGCGTCTCGCCCGGACGTCCAGTGCGTCCCGCTCCGCTTGGTCCCGTGCGGTCGATACATCCCGTGTGCACTGATAGGCCCGCTCGGCAGCCAGGGTCACTTCCCGGTCATCAGTGAGCAGCTTGACCCGATAGAGCACTTGCCGTGTCGCTGCTCGGAGGCGGTGCGCTTCATCACGTGCCGTGATGAAGGATTCTCCGTCCGGATCCTGCTGCTTGCGGTACCAGCGGTCCGCCTGGCCATGGCGGTAGTCCTCCGCCGCTGCGGCGAACGAACTGTACGTGGCGATGCGCTCCTGCCGGAGCGCTTCGGACCGCGCGAACAGCTCACTGCGTCTGGACGCGAGACGCTGGAAGAAGTGCGTGATCACGGCACCCATGAGCGTGCCCCCGACCGCTACAGCGCTTGTCCCTATGGCTTCCATGGCATCAGCTGATCAGACCCCAGCCATTCCCCGCAGGGTACTTGTAGCCCTTCAGGTGGATGCGATGTTCGTCCGCTCGGTGGAGCGTGTTGGTTCTACGGCAGGAAGTGGTCGGCTCCGGAGCCGGACAGCATGGCCTCCATGAGAGTTGAACCGACGGCCCTTATGACCTTGATCCGCCGCACACTGCTCCGGCCGGCCCGGCCGGCGCCCGCGGGGTTCCGTGTCCGGGTGGCGGTGTGGCTGACCGTGGCCGGTTCGTTGGTGTACGCGGGGCAGAAGGTGTACATGGCGGCGCGCGGGGAGATCGGTATGCCCGGTCATCCCGCACCCGCACACGTACAGGCGCAGTTCGAGCACCCGGGATGGGCTCAGGCGGGCAATGCTGCGCTGGGTATCGTCGCGGCATTGGTGCCATGGTCGACCATCACGCACTGGGGAGCGCGCATCCCGCGCTGGGCGCTGCTGTGCGCGCTGGCACTCGCCACGGTGCTCCAGTTGCTGGGAGGGTTGATCACCCTGCAGCGCGCGGACCTCGACCTGGCGCATCTCGGCTGGGGCTCCGCCTACGAGGCGGTGGCGGGCGGCGTCGGTATCGCGGCGTGGATCGTGGTGCTGGTGTCGTACTGCCTGCGTAGCCGTCCTCACGCCGGCGCAGTGGCGGAGGCACGCCCGTGACCGCTCGACGCAGCCGCCGTGGCCCCGCAGCGGCTGCTGCCCACATCGCCTTCGGGTGCGCCTTCGCCTACGGCGCGATGAAGCTCGGCTGGGCACTCGGCGGCCAGTTCCTGATGCGGGAGACCCCGCTGCCTGCGGATGCCCGGGACGACCTGCTGAACGGCACCCCGGGCACGGTCGCCGGGAGTTGGGCGTCCGTCGCGCTGGCGCTGGTCGGCATGGCGGCTGCCCTCCATCTGTCCGGCCGCTTCGGGCCCCACGGAAGGTTCCGCCGCGTGGCGCTGCTCGCCGGCTCCTGGGCCGGGTGTGCGTTCATGACCGCGCGAGCAGTCGGCCTCCTGGGCTACGGCTTTGCCGGAGACCTGCGCCTGCTGACCGGCCGTGCTTCCGTACCGCCCGCCCACGAGGACCTCGCGCGCTTCCAAGCGCATTGGGACCTCCTGCTCTGGTCTCCGTACTGGCTGCTCTTCGGTACGTGCTGGGGCGTGGCGGCCTGGCACTACCGGAAGTCCGGCGTGTACCGAGCTGGGCCCACCGACCTTCGCCAACGAGACGTCAGCGCCTCAAGGGGCTGATCGGCAGGGCCTCACGCAGGCGGTCGAGGAGCGCCCGGGCCGCGCGGACTCCGGTTCCGCGCGGCAGGCGGATCAGCGGACTGTCGCACGCGTGTCACGCCGCCAGGTTATCGACGCGGCGGCGGTAGCCGCCGGTCGCTCCGCCCTTCCCCGGGGCGGGGCCGGTGGTTCACGTCGCGTGGCCGGGGGTCACACCTTCACCACGATCTTGCCGGTGTGGGTGTTGGACTCCATCAGGCGGTGGGCGTCGGTGATGCGTTCCAGGCCGTCGAAGGTCTCGGCGACGACGGGTGCCAGTGCGCCGCTCTCCAGGCCCGTGCCGATGAAGGCGGCGGCGCGGTGGCGGTAGGACTCGTCGCGGGTTCGGGCTCCGTTGGAGTACGCGTGGACGGTGAGCGGCCAGTTCAGCGACAGCTCGACGGGGCGCCGGTCCAGCGTGCCGTAGACGACCGCCGTACCGCCCGGCACGAGCGCGTCGCCGAGGGTCGCGAAGCCGGGGCCGCCCACCGCGTCGAAGGCGAGCCGCGCGCCCTGGCCTGCGGTGATCCGTCTGACCTCCTGCACCAGGTCCTGGGTGTCGGTGGTGATCACGTGGGCCGCGCCGAGTTCCAGCAACTGCTGCCGCTTGGCCTCGCCGCGTGTGGTGGCGATGGGGGTCGCGCCCACCCGCAGGGCCGTCTGGATCGCGGCCGTACCGACGCCGCTGGAGGCGCCCGTGATCACCACGTGGTCGCCGGGGGCCAGCCCGCCCGTCTCCACCATGCCGCCGTACGCCGTCGAGTACGTGAGCCACACCGCCGCGGACGTCACCGCGTCCACTCCGGCGGGCCGGCGCACCACCGACTCCTGGGGCAGGACGATGCGTTCGCCGTACACCCCGTGGACTCCGAAGTCGAAGTTGGCCGCGGCCATCACCGCGTCGCCGGGCGCGAAGGCGCTCACGCCGTCGCCCACCGCCTCGACCACGCCGGCCGCTTCGTAGCCGAGCCGGGAGCCGGGCAGCGTCGGCTGGTAGTAGTAGGAGCCCGCGCGGAAGAGGGCCTCGGCGCGGTTGAGGCCGATGGCCTCGACGCGGAAGAGGATCTCGCCGGGACCGGGGCCGGCCAGTGTCACGTCCTCGACCTTCAGGACCTCGGGTCCGCCGAGCTCGTGGAAGAGAACGGCCTTGGTGACTGTGACTGCCGTGTATGCAGAGGAAGTTGTCATGAGAGAGACCGTACGCACCCGACGGAAGACGATCCATGTCACCAACGCTCCTCTTCATGTCCGATCGTCTTGCTGGTCCTGCTGTACGGTGCCGTCATGGACGTACTGAGCGATGCGATCGCTGCAATGCGCACCGGACGCCCCCACTCCTCGCGCACGGTCAAGCACGCGCCCTGGGGCGTGCGTTTCCCGGCCTCCGACGGCGCCGGATTCCACGTGGTGCTGCAGGGGTCGGCGTGGCTGCTGCCGCCCGAGGGTGCCGAACCCGTCCGGCTGGGCCCCGGCGACGTCGTCTTCCTGGCCCACGGATACGGGCACGGGCTCGCCGACCGGCCCGGAACCCCATTGGAGGACGCCCTCCTGCAGCCGGACGGCTCCTGGCCCACGCTCCGCCACCGCGGGCCCGTCCACGGCGACGACACCCTCATGCTGTGCGGCGCCTATCGGCTCGACAAGGCGCGGGCGCATCCACTGCTCACCGACCTGCCGCCGTTCATCCACCTCCCCGCCCGCGTGGGCGTCACCGACCGGCTGCGCTCCGCCGTGGATCTGCTGGGGGCCGAACTGTCCGACCCCCAGCCCGGCTCCGATGCCGTCGTGCCCGCGCTCCTCGACACGCTCTTGCTGTATCTGCTGCGCACCTGGTGGCTGGCCGAGCGGCCGGAGGGGCCGACGGGATGGGCGGCAGCCCTGAACGATCCGGCCGTCAACACTGCCCTGCACGCCATCCACGAGGCGCCGGCCAGGCCTTGGACGGTCGAGGAACTCGGCGCCCGGGCGGGCCTGTCCCGCGCCGCGTTCGCCCGCCGCTTCACCGCTCTGGTCGGCCAGCCCCCGCTGGCCTATCTCACCTGGTGGCGCATGACGACGGCAGGCACGCTCCTGCGGAAGACCGACGACCCGCTGCGCGCCGTCGCCGAACGTACGGGTTACGCCTCGGAGTTCGCCTTCGCCAAGGCGTTCAAGCGGGAGTACGGGGTGGCGCCCGGCCAGTACCGCAAGCAGGGCGGCGCTGCCGCACGGACGGCGTGATCTGTCGGGTGGTGCGGCCGGGCGGGTGGAGCGGAGTAGTGCCGCGCCCGTTGGGAAGGTAACGGCCGTCACTCCATCCGACAGGAGCTCGTATGACGATCAGCCATCGCACCATCGGCACCGGCGCGCACAAGGTCCTGGTCCTGCACGACTGGTTCGGCACCAGCGCGGCCTGGGGCCAGTTCCTCGACCACCTGGACCCGGATGCCTTCGGCTACGCCTTCCTCGACTACCGCGGCTACGGCGACCGGCGGGAAGTGGCAGGCGAGTTCACCCTCGCCGAGATCGCCGCGGACGCGCTCGCCCTCGCCGACCAGCTGGGCTGGGACACCTTCTCCCTGGTCGGGCACTCGATGGGCGGCAAGGCGGCGCAGCGCGTCCTGGCCGAGGCGCCGCGCCGGGTGCGCAGGCTGGTCGGTGTGACGCCGGTTCCGGCCAGTGCCTACTCGCTGGAGGGGGACGCGTACGACCTCTTCCACGGCGCGGCGCAGAGTCCCGCCAACCGGCGGGCCATCCTCGACCTGGTCACGGGGCACCGGGCGTGCGGCCGGTGGCTGGACGCGATGACGGCCCGTTCCGTGGCCGGCTCCCGGCCGGAGGCGTTCGCTTCCTACCTGGCCGAGTGGACCACCCAGGACTTCGCAGCCAAGGTGGCCGGCAGCTCCCTCCCGGTGAAGGTCTTCGTCGGTGAGCACGACCTCGCCCTGACCGCCGAGGCGATGCGCGGCACCTGGCTGGCCCACTACCCGCAGGCCGATCTGGAAGTCCTGGCCAACTCGGGCCACTACCCGATGTACGAAATCCCGGTGGCCTTCGCAACCGCCCTGGAGGCGTTCCTCCGCGCCTGACCGCCCGGGGGCGCGCCGGCCCGGCCCCTGCACGCCGAACCGGGACCGCCCTTGGGCCTGGGCCCGCACCAGGTGCACGCCCACACCGAGCACGAGCTGCCGCCCGGCAGCCTTCTGGAACCACCCTGCTCACGGCGCCTGCGTGAACTCGTACTGCAGCTCGTACAGGTGCCCCGCCTCCACCGTGTCGTTCACCTCGACCGGACGATCACCGTCGGAGTACACGACGCGAAACGTTCGCAACACAGGTGTCCCGTCCGGAAGCCTCAGCAGCGCATGCTGCTCCTGCGTGGGAACACGGGCCGAGACCGAGTCCACGCACCGCCGTGGTGGGTGGCCCAGCCGGGCCAGCAGCGTCGGCGTCCCGCCGCGGATCCGGAGGCGTTCCATCAGTGCCGTTCCGCGCGCGATCTCCGGCGGGAAGTAGGACTTGACCAGCCCTGCCGGCTCGTCGTCGAACGTCAGCAGTTGGGAGCGCAGCACCACCGGCCCGTCCTCGGGCAGTTCCAGTGCCCGGGCCACCGGGACCGGGGCCGGCTCCACGACCGTGACGTCGAGTATCGAGCTCCGGGCCCGCACCCCGCGGCGACGCGCCTCGGTGACCCAGCGGTAGGGCTCGCCCGGCGCAGCCGGGGCGACGCTGCGCGACGGGCGCATCGTGCGCTGCCGGTGGCCCAGCACCGTCATCTCCGGCATCTCGGGCGTCCCACCTGTGCCACCGCTCACCAGTCCCTCGCCGCGCAGCACCTCCAAGGCTCGCCCCAGCTCGTCCGGCGGGACGCCGAAGCGGTGCCGGAGCCCGTCCCAGGACAGGGCGGTGCCCGGGTGCACCGTTCCGGAGAGGATCTCGTCCCGCAGGTCCGCGGCGACGCGCTCGTACGGGGAACGCTGGTCGGTCACCCGCTGGTCATCCGTGGTCGGCATGAGCGCCCTCCTCGTCGATGCCGTGAACCACCGTTATGCGCGACGGGGGCGGGGCACGGCCAGAACGCGGTTTCGGCCAGGGGGTCGGGGCGGTCGGGGGCGGCAGTCCCGTAGCACCGTCCGCAGCCGCACGGCGCAGGGCACCGGGCCCCCGCCCCCCTTCATCCCCGGCCGCTGCTGTACGCCATGAACGCGATGCACAAGGCCACCACCACCAGGACGAGCAACTGTCGTTCTGGCCGACCCTGAAGAACATCACCCCGCGTCCGGCAAGACGTCCGGCGGCCAGGAGGCCAAGCTGGAGGGCTTGTACCTGGAGTCATCAAGGAGCAGCTCCGCGACGACCTGGCTCCGCCCTGCCCATGGGCCAGCGTGGGCTCTGCCATGCTGACCAACCATGACTTCCTACGAACTGTTGCTCATCGGTGGCGGTGCAGGTGTCGGGAAGACGACCGTCTCCTGGGAAGTGTCCGCAGCCTTGCAGAGGAAGGGCACAGCGCACTGTTTGATCGAGGGCGACTTCATGGACCAGATCCATCCCGCCCCCGCCGGTGACCCTCACCGCTCAGCGATCACCGAACGGAACATCGCGGCGGTCTGGGCCAACTACGCGGCTCTCGGTCAGCGTCGACTGATCTACACCAACACGGTGAGCATCCTCGAAGGGCCCATGGTCAGTCGCGCCATGGGCGGTGACGAGGTGAGAGCCACCTGCGTGCTGCTCACGGCTGACGACGCCACCGTGAGACAACGGCTCGCCCAACGGGAGATCGGGTCACAGCTCGGCCCCCACATCGAACGGAGCCTGCACATGCGACGGCGCCTGGAGGACGAGGCCCCAGCGGGCACCGTCCGCATTCCGACGGACGGCCGGTCGGTGCAGGAGATCGCCACGCACGTCATCCGGGCAGCCGCTTGGCGCGCCTAGGACTGCGAAGTCCGGAAGTCCAGAAGTCCGCGAGGGGGCGGCGCTCAGCCGCGCAGTCGATGGGCCATCGTCTCCCAGAAGCCGTGGAGTTCAGGAGCGCGCATGCCGGCCCAGTCGGGGGTCCTTCTGCGGACCCGGCGGCGGAGCAGGGCCTGTTGCTGACGGCAGAAGGGCTCCCGGATCTCGGAGCGGGGCCGGGTGCCACGCGGTGGGTACGGGCAGAGCTGGAAGACGCAGCTGGGCAGGCAGGTGGTGCCCGGTGCCGGCGGCCCCGAGGAGCCGGCGGTCAGCTCCGGGTGCAGCGGGGTGCGGTCGGTCGTCATGCAGGGAGGCAGCCCCGTGCCCGGCCTGCTGGAGGCGGCCAGGCGGTCCTCGACCTCGTCCGGGTGTCCGTCGCGCTCGATGAGGTTGAGCATGACGAGCACATCGGCGACCAACCGCTGGGCGCGCGCGTCCAGGGCGCTCCAGCCGGTCGAGGGCGGGACCCACAGATTGTGCTTCCGGTAGCGTTGCCGGCCGCTGCTGCGGGAGCCGATGGTGTCGGCGACGCCCTTCTCGTCGATCCACAGGAACCGGTCCGGTCTCCTGGTCTCCAGGGCCAGCGCCGCCAGATCGCCCGCCTCCGCGACGAACGGGTGCAGGGGCTGGCGCGGCGCCCTGCCGTCGACCACCGCGTTGGGGGTGACGGTGTGGTTCGTACCGGCCATGGACAGCCACCGTTCCACGCTCTGCACCGCTGTGGTGGGGCGCGTCTCGCCGGGGGACTCCACCAGGCCGTTCCCCCCGGCACTTCTCTCGGCACGCTGCCGGCCCTGCCCGTCGAGCCCCTTGTGGCGGGCGGCGGTGTCCGGAAGCTCCCACAGGCACAGGGCGTGGAGCAGGCACAGCTGCGCGTACCAGCACCGCGTCTGCCGGAGCATGGTCTCCGCCTGCCGGATGAGGTCCGCCCGGCCACCCGGGTAGGTGAACGGATGCCTCTTGCGGCGGTTGGCCGCGTACTTGAAGCCCTGCGCCAACGCGTTCTCCAGGGACAGCGGCAGGTCGGGGCTTCCCTCGGTGTACTTCGGGTCGAGATGCCGCAGCCACAGCATGAGACGGTTGCGGGCCTCGTCCCGCAGCCCGTCGCTCACGGAGCCCAGGAGCATCGGCAGCACCCAGGCCCGCATGACGAACTCCCGCCACATGTCCACCCGCTGTCGCCGGTACTCCTGGACGATGGCGTGCCGCGCACGGTACAGCCGGGCCACGCGTTCCTCGTGCGCCGCCGGGGACGAGCCATCCGTCCGCGCCGCCTTCTGCATGTCGGCCGCCCACGCGTCGAAGCGCCGCCTCTGCGCCTCGTCGGCGACGTCGATCCGGTGGGCGTACTCCTCCATGGGGTCCCGGTTGATGTCGTGGATCCAGGGGCGGATCACCGCGTACGCCGAGTCCCCGCCGTTCCCGAACTCCTGGGAAACGGCCATGCGGAGGGAGTACGAGGTCTCCGTGACGCCGAGCTTGAAGAGCTTCTGGTACAGCGGCGTGGTGTCGGCCCTGCCCGCTGCCGTGCGCAAGGCCGCGCCCAGCTGCTTCACGCAGCCGAGCTTCGCCTCGTCGAGCGTCCGTGCGTCGCCCTTGATGCCGTGCCAGCGTTCGAGGAGCATGTCCGTGATCTCGTCCAGCTGCTCCGGCTCCGCCACGCTCCCGATCTCCAGGGCGGCCGCGTAGATGTCCAGGGCCTTGGGGTCCGTGCGTCGGCCGGCTGCGCGGCACAGCCGCAGGGCGAGGGGCCGGCCGTTCAGCGTCAGGCGCCGGTACCGCTGCTGGAGGTCCTTCTTCACCGCCGCCGTGACACCGGCCTCGGGGGCCTCCGCCTCGGCCGCGCACCGCCGGGAGAGCAGCACCAGGGCGATGAGCAGCTCGCGGCCCGGGCCGGGTGGTTGCAGGGCCTGGTCGACCAGTTCGTTCGCGCGGCTCTCCCCGAGGTCGTGGAGCGCGCGGAAGCCGAAGTACACCTGGAGGATGCTGTGCGGGAAGCGCACCTTCTTCTCGAAGCCCTCGACCAGGCGCAGCGCGTCCGCGTTGGCCACGCACCGGGCGAGCGCGGCCTGGCGCTGACCGACGGTCCCGCCGAGCAGTGACCGCCTCTCCTCGCTGCTGACCCGCCCGCACAGCGAGCTCCAGATCTGCTCGCGCTGCCACTCGGACAGGGCGTTCCCGCGTCTGCCGGTCGGATCGAAGTCGCGGACCCGCTTCCACAGGCGTTCGGCCTCGGCCCCGGCCCGGTGCACCGGGGCGGGACGGGCATGCTCGCCCAGCAGGTCCGTGAAGCCGACCTCCAGCTTGTCCTGGAGCAGCCCCACGCAGGCCAGCGCGGAGACGACCTCGATGGTGTCGCGGCGGTCCTGCGGCGACAGGACCACCTCGTGGCGCAGCCGCCCTTCCGCCAACGCCCGTTCCCAGGTCTCCAGCAGCCACAGCCGCAGCGTGGAGCGGTCCCAGCTGCGGGTGTCGAGCCGCCGCGGGTCGGTCTGCGGACGGTCGCGTTCGAGCACGCCGTGGTCGTGGAGTTCCCGCGCGATCTGCAGGTAGAGCGGCGACTCGGTCACCTCTGCCGTCTCGACGATCCAGTCGAGACGGCGCTCGTCGGCCTCGGGGGCCTGCGCCTCCACGAAGTGCAGCGCCGCCTCCTCGCTCAACGGCTCCAGTTCGATGATCGCAGCACGGGTCCCCTCCAGGGGGCTGTGCGGGCGCGAGGCGATGACCAGGGGCAGCTTCTCCTCGTACGCCCGGTCGATCGCCCGTCGGATGATGTTGTCCCGGTCGTCCTGGAGCTGCTCGTCCAGCAGGGCCTCCTCCAGCCCGTCGGCGATGACGACCGGTTTGTCGTCCGCGAGCAGCTGCTGCCAGACCTTGTCGTTCTTGCTGCGGGCCAGGATGCCCTGCGGGGCCTCCTCGGCGAAGCGCCGCTTGGCCATCTCCTCGAAGTTGAGGTCGGTCTGTCCGGCGGCGTCCCGCAGCCGGACGGGCACGGGCACGGCGCCCTGCCGGGCCAGCAGCTGGGTGAGCTGCACCATCACCGCGGTCTTCCCGGTGCCCACCCCGCCGACCAGCAGATACGGCCGTCGCGTGGCGCGGTCCCGCAGCCGTTCGGCGATGACCTGGGCGATCTCCTGGCGCCCGACGACCTGGCCGGTGTTCGGCCCGGCCGTGGGGACCAGGGTGTGGGGACTTCTGCGGGCTCTGGTGAGGTACCGGTGTTTCGTGTATCCGTACCAGACGAACAGGAAGACGGTGGCGGCGGCTCCGGCGGTGAGGACGGGCCCCACGAAGCGCAGGATGGCGTCCAGCCCCGTAGTCTGGGTGATCCACTTCTCGAACGCGGTCGTGCCGTGGAAGACGCCGTAGAGCCCCTCGACGCACCAGGCGAGCACGAGCAGGCCGGCCGCTATGGACAGCGCCCGCGCGAAGCTGGTGTAGGAACCCCAGCGACGCCACTTCGCGGGCCGGGTGCGCTCCCGGCGCACCTCCCGGCGAAGCGTCAGGCCGTGCCGGAACGACTGCACCGCACACCGGACGCGGGCCGCCGACCGGCGCAGCCGCAGTCCTGCCACGGGAACCCTGCCCGGCCGCTCCTTGCCGGGCGGACGCCGGACCACCTTCGTCATCGCCCCTCCTCCCTCCGGGTGTCTCGGCAAAGGGAAGGGAAGGGGAGCGCGGACGTCATACGGCCCGGTTTCCATCGAACCACGGGACCGGGGAGGCGCAACCTGGTGGGGAGCGGGGCCGCCGGCAGGCTGAGCGACTGAACAAAGACCAAACAATCGATTTCCTGCCCGATTGCGGGCAGGAACGTGGAAGTTCCATGACTCCCGCCCTAGGGTGATCGTTCATGATCACCTGCTCCGGCAGCCGCCGAGCGGGCAACCTTGCACCACCCGAGCGGAAGGGAACGCTCATGCGCTCGCTCCCCACCGGCACGGAGGCCGTGGTCTTCGACTGCGACGGCCTGCTGGTCAACACCGAAGACTGCTGGACCGTGGCGGAAGCAGCGATCTTCGCAGCACACGGTCACCCCTTCGGCCCCGCGCAGAAGGCCCTGGTCATCGGCCGTACCGTGGAAGCCGCCGGGGAGGCGATGGCCCACTACTTCGGGCGGCCCGGAGCCGGTACGGAGATCGCCGCCGAGCTCCTCAGAAGGGTCCGCGACGAACTGGCCGGGGGCGCCAAGGCGCTCCCCGGGGCGATCGAGCTGGTGCGCGCGTGCCGGGCGGCCGTCCCCGTAGCCGTCGCCAGCAACAGCCCGCGGGAACTCCTGGACACGGCACTGGGATCGGCCGGCCTCGCCGACTGCTTCCCCCACTCGTTCGCAGCCGACGAGGTGCACTCCCCCAAGCCCGCGCCGGACCTCTACCTCACGGCGTGCGCAGCGCTCGGCGTGGCTCCGCAACGGTCCGTCGCCTTTGAGGACTCGGCCACGGGCATCGCCTCCGCACGCGCTGCCGGGCTCTACGTGGCCGTCGTCCCGTCCCTTCCCGGAACCGGCCTCGACCACGATTGGCTGGGCACCAGCCTGGCCGCACCCGAACTGCTGGCCTGGGCCGGAGAACTCGGACGGGAAACCGTCCGCTGAGCCGCCCTGGCGGACCGCCTCACCCGTGTCCTCCGTCTCCGGCCACCACCTGGAGCGGTCAGGAAGCGGGCTCCAGGCCCCAGGCGACGGCACGCCCCGCCGCGGCCGCGCGGTTGGGGACGTCGAGCTTGGCGAGGATGTGCTCGATGTGGGTGGCGACCGTGCGGGGGCTGAGGAAGAGGCGGTCGGCGATCTGCCGGTTGGTCCGGCCCTGGGTGAGTTCCGCCAGGACTTCCAGTTCACGCGGGGAGAGGGCGGAGGCGTCGCCGTTCCGGGCGGGGCCGCCGGAGGAGCGGGGTCCGAGCAGCGGGTCGGTGACGGCTGCCAGGCACTCCCCCAGCAGGGTCATCACGGCCCGGACGGCCGGCTGGTCGCACCGGGTGCGGGTGGTGCTGACGTTGAGGATCCCCACGTACCTGCCGTCGGCGGCGAACAGGCACTGGGCCACGCCGTCCTCGACGCCCAGGGGTTCGAGGACCTCGTGGAACCCGGTGGAGGTCCGCCGCACCGGCCCGGGCACGTCGTGCCACCAGCGCGTGGTGTCCACCGAGTGGCGGATGAGCGAGAAGCCGGGGTCGTCGTGGAGCCGGTTCTCGATGTACCGGGTGGCGCCGGCCGGGTAGCTGCCGGCCAGCGTCAGGTGGCGGCCGCGCAGCGGATCCCACCGGGACAGCGACGCGTGGTCGTAGTCGATCACCGCGGACAGTGCGGTGAGGACGGAGTCCGCACCGCCGGTGCCGTCGACGGCGTGGCGCGCGGCCTCCCGGACGTGCAGGGCGGCGCTCAGCACGTCCGCCGTGCTCTGGTTCGCTGTCATCCGTTCAGCATGATCATCCGGTGGAGAAGGGTCAAACGGCGAGTTCGTCGTGCACGACCTCGCCGCCGACGGCGGTGAACACCACGGGCATGCCCGGGATGTCGTGCGGGTCGGCCGTCAGCAGGTCGCCCGCGACGACGCACAGGTCGGCGACCTTGCCCACCTCCAGCGAGCCCTTCCATTCCTCGGCGAAGTCCTGCCAGGCCGCGTCGACGGTGTAGGTGCGGATGGCCTCGGCGAGCCGGATGCGCTGGTCGGGGCCGCTGACGCGGCCGCTGGCCTTGGACTCGCGCAGCATCATCGTGGAGACGCCCTGCCGCCAGTCGGGGAGGGTGACGGGCGCGTCGGAGCCACTGGTGACGGTGACGCCGGCGTCGATCGCGTCCCGGTAGGGCCATTCGTACGCGGCCCTTTCCGGGCCGACGAACTCCTCCTCGATGTCGGCGATGGTCCACTTGATGGTCGGGTTCATGTTGACGCCGAAGCCGTGCGCGGCCAGCTTGCGCATGCTGCGGGCGCTGAGGAAGTCGCCGTGGATGACGTAGTGCCGGGCGTCGGGCCGGGGGTGGGCGGCGGTCGCGGCGGCGAAGGCGTCGACGACCGTGTCGATGGCCCGGTCCCCCGTGACGTGGACGCCGGCCTGGTATCCGGCGGCGTGGGTGTACCGGATCATCTCCGCGATCTGTTCGACGCGTGCCTCGTCGGTGTCCCCGCCGACGCACAGGGAGCCGCAGCCTCCGCCGACGTACGGCTCGTGCATCCAGGACGTCCTGTTGACCGGGATACCGTCGGCGAACAGCTTGACGCCGACGACGTTCAGACGGCGGGGGTCGGTGGACGGGGCCTCGTCCATGGCGGCCAGCGCCCGGACGAAGTCCTCGGCTGTGCTCGTCATGCCGGTGGGCAGGAGCAGCACGCTGACGCGCGCGGTCAGTTCGCCGTCGGCCACCAGGCGCCGGTAGACGTCGAGCGTGCTGTGGGCCAGGGCGCCGCGCATCAGGGCGTCTCCGCCGGGGCCGAGGCCGGGCTCGGTGTAGCTCGTGATGCCGAGCCGGGCCAGGTCGCGCAGGGTGGCCCTGATGGCGTCGGCCCGCACCTCCGGGGAGAGGGCGGGCAGCGCCCGGTGGACGAGGTCCTGGGCACCCTCCAGGAGGAGGCCGGTGGGCTCTCCCGCCGCGTCGGTGACGATGACCGAACCAGGCGGGGCCGGGGTGTTGTCGTCCACTCCGGCCCGCGCGAGCGCCGCGGAGTTGACCCAAGTGGCGTGGCCGGTGGCGGAGTACAGCAGGACGGGGTGGTCCGGGCTGACGGCGTCGAGGTCCTGGCGGGTGGGCTGCCGGGAGGGGGCGGCAACGCATTCGGCGAGGTACCCGGCGTCCCACCCGTGGCCGGTGATCCACTCCCCTGCCGGGGTCTGTTCGGCTGCCTTCCGTACCGCCTCGGCCACGTCGGCCACCGACCGTACGGCAGGGTGGGCAACGTCGACGGACAGCGGCGGCTTGGTCATCCCGAAGGCACAGCCGTGCAGGTGGGAGTCGTTGATGCCGGGCAGGAGGGTGCCGCCCTTGAGGTCGACCACGCGGGTTGCGGGGCCGGCGTGCGCCATGACCGCTGCCCGGTCACCGACGGCGCTGACGAGACCGTCGGTGACGGCCAGGGCGGAGGCGACGGTGAAGTGGGAGTCGACGGTCAGGACCGAGCCGTCGACGAAGACGAGATCTGCCGGGGTGCCGGGCAAGGCGGTGTCCTCCTCTTGAGCTGTCAGGGCGGCCGCCGTGGTGGGGGCCCGCGGCGGCCGACAACACTGTGCGCTCTGCAGGGGGCCGCGCACATCGGTCATCCGACCGATGAGGGCTCCGGCCGATGAGGGCTCCGACCGATGAGGGCAAGGGCGCGGGCGTACCGGTCGGGGGCGGAGGCCGGGATCCGAGCAGGTCCGGGGCCTGCGGGAGGTGGCCGCGGCACAGCAGACGTCGGCCGCGGCGGCGGCCGTGCCACGCCGTGGAAGGTGCGGTGTGTGACCCGGCCGGGATGGGGAGAGACGGGGAGGCCGGGAAATCGCCGGCAGCGGTCCGTTCCGGACGGCGCCGACCTTCAGCGGGGGTGGAATGGGTGTCAACAGCTTCGACGAGTGGTCTCCCCTACGGGAGGTGGTCGTCGGATCGGCAGCCGGATACGACGCGCACGAACTCGACCTGTCGTTCCGGCTGTTCTTCACAGCGTTCGACGACTTCGCCGGGCAGCGCACCATGCCGATCGCAGCCCGCTACACCGAGGAGCTGTGCGAGGACGTCGAGGAACTGGTCACCGCACTGCAGCAGGCCGGTGTCACCGTCCACCGGCCCCGCGCCCGCCGGGGCACGTCCGAGATCCGCACCCCCGCATGGCGCAGCACCACCACTCCCGCGCTCAACATCCGCGACCAGGCCATCATCCTGGGCGACGAGATCGTGGAAACGGCTCCCCAGGTACGGGCCCGCTACTTCGAGAACGACCTGCTGAAGCCGGTCTTCGCCCACTACTTCGAGCGCGGGGCGCGCTGGACGTCGATGCCCCGTCCCGTCATGGCCGACACGTCCTTCGACCTCACCCGGGCCCACGACCGGGCGATGGACCCTGGTCACGCGTTGCCCGTCGACGGCGGCATGGCGGGAGCCGACACGGGCGCGGGGGGAGGGGTGGAGATGATGTTCGACGCGGCGCAATGCCTGCGCCTGGGTCGTGACCTGCTGGTGAACGTCTCCGCCGCGCACCATGCGCTGGGCGCCCGCTGGCTCGGCCGTCACCTCGGCGAGCGGTTCCGCGTCCACCTCATGCGGGGGCTGGACAACAACCACATCGACACCCAGGTCCTGCCCTTGCGTCCCGGCACGCTCCTGCTGCGCGGCCCCCACGTCCTCGATCACCTTCCCGAGCCGCTCAGGCGCTGGGACACGATCTACGTGCCCGAACCCGACCTCAGGGAGTTCCCCTCCTACGGAGCCCAGGACCTGCCCCTCACCGGCCTCTACATCGACATGAACGTGCTCTCCCTCGACGAGTCCACCGTGATCGTCAACTCCCAGGCACCCCGCCTGGTGAAGGCCCTGGAGACGCGCGGGTTCACCGTCGTCCCGGTCCGCCACCGTCACCGGCGCCTGTTCGCGGGCGGATTCCACTGCTTCACCCTCGACACCGTCAGGGCAGGGTCGGGCCCGGAGGACTACTTCTGAACGACGGACGGGGCGCTGCGGGCGGTGACGTCGCACGGGGCCGCGGCCCTTGTCCTTCTTCTTCCTTCTTCTTCCTTGAGAACCACCACATGGGGAGGGCGTTCCAACGGCGGTTACGCTGATCACGCAGCTGGTTCGCACCCGCCCGCCAGGCGGGGCGCGTCGCAAGAGGGAACCCGGTGGGAATCCGGGACTGCCCCGCAGCGGTGAGCGGGAACGACCGCCGTCATCAGCACTGGGTCCCGAAGGGCCTGGGAAGCGACGGCCAGTAGACAGCTCGTGTCCCACGAGAGACGCCCGCGAGTCCGAAGACCTGCCGCTGCCCGCGTGCGGCGGTCGCACGCGGAGCACTCGGTGACCTCCTGGGCGGGTCGGCGACGGCACGGGCGGACCGGGCCGTTCCCTCGCGTCCTCGCGTGCACCGAGGCCGATCCTCGACTCGCGAAGGAGAGTTGACGTGACGATCGACACCCCGGACACCGGTACCCCTGTCCTCCGGGTCCGTGCCGCCAAGGGCACGGCGGAGTCCCGCGTGACCCTCGCCCACATCATGAGCGAGCACGACACCAACCTCTACGGCACCATCCACAGCGGTGTCGTCATGAAGCTGATCGACGACGCGGTGGCGGCCGCGGCCGGTCGGCATGCCGACGGGCCGGCCGTGACCGTGTCCGTCGACCGGATGACGTTCCTCGCCCCGGTCCGTGCCGGCGACCTCCTCAGCGCACACGCCGAGCTGGAGCGTGCCGGCCGCACGTCGATGACGGTGGCGGTCCGCGTGACCGCAGAGCGTTGGAACGCCTCGGGTCCGACGGCCGAAGTGGCCACCGGCCGCCTGACGTTCGTCGCCGTCGACGCCGAGGGGAGCCCCCGCCCGGTACCGCCCCTGGCGGTGGAGGAAGGGCCCGGACACGCCGACGGCTGACCGGCAGCCGTACGAACCCCGCCGGTGAGCGGTACGGGCCACCGGCGGGGCTCGGCGAAGGTTCCCGGGCGGGGGCTCCGCGGGGTGGTGAAGGGCACCGGGCGGGAAGCCTGCCTCTCGGTCGTTAGAGTCGGTCCATGACCGATCGCCCCACTCTCCCGTTCGGTGCCTTCGTAGCCGTCGACCGGGCCCTGGACATCCCCGACGTTCTCGCCGAGCCGGTGGCCGCCGCGCTCAAGAGCTGGGACGCGCCGGAGGCCGCCCGTTCCGTGCTCTACGTGGACGGCGACCCCGAGCAGGCCGACACCGCGGCGTTCAGCGCGGCCTACGACGTGCCGTTGGAGGTCTCCGCCAACTGCGTGGTGGTCGCCGCGAAGCGGGGTGGTCGAACGACCCTGGCCGCCTGCCTCGCCCTGGCCAGCACCCGCGTGGACGTCAACAGCACCGTCCGCAAGCACCTCGGGGCCCGGAAGGCGTCCTTCGCCCCCATGGACACGGCAGTCGGGGCGACGGGCATGGAGTACGGCGGCATCACCCCCATCGGTCTGCCGGACGGCTGGCCGCTCCTGATCGACGCGGCGGTCGCCGCCACCCCGTTCGTCCTCGTCGGCAGCGGCCGCCGCCGGGGCAAACTGATCCTTCCCGGCCGGGCCCTCGCCCAGCTGCCGGGCGCCGAGGTCCTTGAGGGCCTCGCCGTGTGACGCAGCCGTCCCGTCCCGGTGTCCGACCGGAGCCCCTCTTCGGCCCTTCCGGCCGCACCCGATCGCATCCGGCGCCGGGCGGCGGGGCCCGGGCGGGGACGCCCCGCGCAGCTCCGGCAAGATCGACCGGAAGGGGCCGGCGAGGGCCGGAAGAGACCCACGCGTACCCACAGGGGGGCACCATGGAACTGCGACAGCTGCGCTACTTCGTGACCGTCGCAGAAGAACTGCACTTCGGGCGGGCGGCGGAGCGGCTGGTGATCGGCCAGCCCGCCGTCAGTCAGCAGATTCGGCGGCTGGAGCGCGAGCTAAGGGTCGAACTCTTCGACCGGACGCCCCGAACGGTCCGGCTCACCGCGGCCGGGGAGGCGTTCCTGCCCGCCGCACGGTCCGTCCTGGCAGCGGAGAGCGCGGCCCGGTCGGTGGCCGCGCAGCTCGCCCATGGCCGGAGCGGCGTCTTCAGGCTCGGCACCGTCACCGGACTCGGGGACAGACTCGACCGGCTCTTCGACGACTTCGCCCGGCACGCCCCGGACGTGCGGGTGGAACTGCTCTCGCTCCCCGTACGGGAACGGTTCGCGCAGCTCGCCGACGGGCGGCTCGACGCCGCCTTCGTCCGGGGTGCCCGGCCGGTGGGGAGCAGCTCTCCCGAGACCGTCCGTCACCCGCTGTGGGAGGAGGAGCTCGTGGCGGCCGTACCCTCCCGGCACCCGCTCGCGGGACGGCCGAGCGTCTCGCTCACCGACCTCGCCGGACTGCCACTGTGCCTCACCGAGCACCGCAACCATCCCTCGCTCGTCGACCTCGTCCTCGACGGCTGCCAGCGGGCCGGTTTCACGCCCGTTGCCGGCCCGGCGACCAGCAGCCTCCAGGACGCCCTCGCCGCGATCGGCTCGGGCTCCCCCATGTGGACGGTGGTCTACGACGGCAACGCCCGGCGCGTGCAGGCGCCCCGGGTCGCCTTCGTGCCCTTCGCCTCCCCCGGGCTGAGGCTGCCCGTCGAACTCGCGGTCCGCTCCGGCGCCTCGTCTCCCCTGCTCGATCTTCTTCTGACGGCTCTGACAGGCCGCTGACCAGGAGCGATCAGTAATCGTGATCGCTGCGAGAGCGATTCGGGTCTGGGTCGGCCCCGCCCCCGCGCGGTGAACTGTTCCCGGCAGCGAAACGCACCGGATCGGCCGGTGCGACGCCCGGGACCGAGGAGCACGTCATGCCCATCGTCACCATCCAGCAGGGCCCCCGCGACATCGAGCTCAAGCGCGAGCTGGTCGCCCGCGTCACCGACGCGTTCGTGGACTCGCTGAACATTCCGGCCGAGGCCGTGCAGGTCTGGATCCACGAGGTACCCACCGACAGCTGGGGCGTGGCGGGCAAGCTCACCGCCGACAAGTAGGGGTCGTCAGCGGGTGTGCCGGGCGGTGGGGGTTGAGCAGGGCGGGGCCGGGCACGGGGCCGGCCCCGCCCCGCCCACGACCGTACGGCGGACACCGGCTCGGCAGACACGCCGCACGCCGACGACTGCCCACTGTCCCGTCACCACGGCGTCGACGTAGGAGTATGTGCTCCTGTGAGGCGTGTGTGGCGTGTTGCGCCCTCGGCGGGTGCCGGGTGGTGCAGCACGCCGGCTGGACGGGAGGTGGAGGACCGTGATCGTCGACTGCGCGCACTACCGCGACGGGCGCCGGCAGCACGAGGGCGCGATGCCCTTGGAGCAAGCGGCCGCGCGCTGCGCGCAGGGCGGGTTCGTCTGGCTGGGCATGTTCGAGCCGGGCCCCGAAGAGCTCGCCACGGTGCGCGAGTGCTTCGGGCTGCACGAACTGGCCGTCGAGGACGCCCGGGCCTTCCATCTGCGGCCGAAGGCCGAGCAGTACGAGGACGGCACCGAGCTGATCATCCTGCGCACCGCGCGCTACGACGACGAGCGCGAGGAGATCGACACCGGCGAGATCAGCATCTTCCTCGCCGAACACTTCGTGATCACGGTCCGTCACGGCATCGCCAGCGAGCTGCACGGTGCCCGCAGCCGGCTCGAACGCCGCCCGGAGCTGTTGCGGACCGGCAGCGGCTCGACGCTGTGGGCGATCCTCGACCAGGTCGTCGACAGCTATGCGCCGGTCGTCACGGAACTCGAACACGACATCGAGCAGATCGAGGCCACGGTGTTCTCCGGGGCGGTTGCTCCGACCGAGCGGATCTACTCCCTCCGCCGCGAGGCCACCGACTTCTACCGCGCCGTGCACCCGCTCCTGGCCGTGCTCTCCCGACGGCTGCAACCCGGCAGGACGGCAGCCGAGCTCCTGCCGTACTTCCGTGACGTGCACGACCACCTGCTGCTGGTCAACGAGGAGGTCGCCGCCCAGCGGGACCTCCTGACCACCGTCCTCGAAGCGAACATCGCGGTGATCTCCGTCGAGCAGAACAAGATCAATCTGCGGCAGAGCGCCACGGTGGAACGGCTCACCGTCCTCGCGACCGTGTTCCTCCCGCTGTCCTTCGTGGTCGGCTTCTTCGGGCAGAACTTCGACTGGCTGACCAGTCACATCAGCAGCTTCACGGCGTTCGTCTCCCTCACCGCCGTCGGACTTCTGCTTCCCTGCCTGCTGCTGTACGTCTGGCTGCACCGACGACGACACCATCCGGCACCACAGCTGCCGGAAGTGGGCAGCGGCCCTGAAGTGCGGCACGAGAGGCGTGAAGAACATCGTCATGGTGGACGAACACGCTGAAGCGGCGAACCACCGCCCCCGTCCGCGGCGGCTCACGGGCGGTGGGGATGTCGGTGTCAGTGGGCTACGGTGACGACGATCTTGCCGAACTGGGCGTTGGACTCCATGTACCGGTGGGCCTGCACGACGTCTTCCAGCGGGAAGAGACGGTCCACGACCGGGCGCAGGGCACCCGTGCGCAGCCCGGAGGTGATGAACGCGGTGGCGCGGTGCATGCGCCGGGGGTCTCTGGTGATCTCCAGCATGGTGTAGGTGCGCATGTTCAGTGCGGGCATGCCCAGGTCGAACCCGGGGTATGGGGTCGGCTGCCCGCTCTGCGCGCCCCACAGCAGCAGGGTTCCGTCAGCGGCCACGGCACGGGCCAGTTCCTTCGCTCCGGGGCCGGCGACGGCGTCGAAGACGTATTCGGCGCCCTTGCCGCCGGTCAGCTCCAGCAGGCGGCCGGCCACGTCCTCCTCGTCCGAGACGATCACTTCGGCCGCGCCCTCGTCGAGCAGTTGCTGCTTCTTGGCGCGGGTACGGGTGATGGCGATCGGGGTGGCACCGATGCGGTTGGCCGTGTGGATCGCGGCAAGGCCGACGCTGCTGGAGGCCGCGGTGATGGCGGCGACGTCGCCCGCCCGCATCCCGCCGACTTCCACCATCGCTCCGTAGGCGGTGAGGTAGGGCATCCACACCGCCGCGCCGGAGACGGCGTCCACTCCCTCGGGGCGAGGCAGGAGCGCGGTCGCCGGGACGACGGCGCGCTCGGCGTAGACGCCGTAGTCGTTGTGGGAGAAGTTGGGTATGACGCTGACGGCCTGCCCCTTCTCGAAGCCGGTGACCTCAGGGCCTACGGCCTCGATCACGCCGGCGGCCTCGTTGCCGAGCCTGGCGGGCAGGTGCTTGACCGGCTCGATGTACTGACCGCTGCGGAACAGCGCCTCGGCCCTGTTGACGCCGATCGCATCCACCCGGATGCGCACCTCGCCCGGCCCCGGCTCACCGGTCTCAAGGTCCTCCAGTCGGAGCACCTCGGGTCCACCGGTCTCGTGGAACTGCACCGTCCTTGCCATGCCGACTCCCCCTGATTGCTCGTACGTTGCTCGTCGTGAGCACGGTCCCACCATGACCCATAAGTACGACCGTCGTCAAACTTTGATGACGGTCGTACTATGAGGGCATGGAACGTACACCGCCGCACCCACAGGTGGCGCAATTCGCCTTGCAGCAGGTACTGGAGGCTCTCGTCGACCCCGTACGCCGCAGCATCGTCACGCAGTTGAGCGCCGCCGACTCGGACGTCGCCTGTGGTGCCTTCGCCATTGCGGTCAGCAAGTCCACCGCCACCCATCACTTCAAAGTGCTGCGCGAAGCGGGTCTGATCCGCCAGTACTACGTCGGAACCGCCAGGATGAACGCGCTGCGCCGTGCCGACATGGACGAGGCGTTCCCCGGCCTGCTCGACGCCCTCACCACACCCCAGGCCCGGCAGCGCTGACTCTGCCCACACGCTCTGCTCACACGAACGGCGTGATCCGCTCGTCCACGCCCAGCAGCAGCTTGCCGTAGATCTCCATGCCGACCGCAGGCGTGGCGACCGCGTGCCGTCCGGCGATGCTCGCGTCCCGCCAGATCCGCTGCAGCGGATTCGCGTCGGCGAAGGCGCCGCCACCGTGCACGTCGAGCAGAGTGTTGAGGGCCTCAAGGACGTTCTTGACGGCGTGCCCGCTGTCCGCCCGGACCCGGGCGCGGGTCAGCACGTCGAGTTCCCCGCCGCGGGCGGCGGCCTCGTCGATGTCCGCGGCGGCCCGGTACAGATGCAGCTGTGCGGTGTCGATCTGCAGGGCGGCCTCGGCGACCTGGAGTTGCACGGCCACCGACTCGGCCTGCGTCTCGTAGTAGGTGTACGAGATCGGCTTCGTCGCGGTCTTCTCGGTGACCAGCTTCAGCGCGGCGCGCGCCATGCCCACTTGGGGGCCGACGAGGCCCAGGGCGAGGAGCGGCGAGAGCGGCGAGCGGAACAGGCCCGTCGGCCCGTGCACCGCGGGCAGCTCGCCGTCAATGGCGCGCGGCACGGAGATGACGCGGTGCCCGGGCACGAAGACGTCCTCGGCCATCAGGCAGTTGCTGCCGGTACCGCGCATTCCGGCGACGTGCCAGACGTCCTGCATCTCCAGGTCCGTACGCGGTACCAGGACCATCGCCTGGTCGACCACCTCGCCGCTCTCGCCGGTCAGCGGTATGCCCAGCACGGCCCACGTGGAGTGCCACGCACCGGAGTTGTAGTACCAGCGGCCGGACATCCGCCAGCCGCCCTCGACCTTGCGGTTGGTGATGGCGGCGGGGGTGAAGACACCGGTGACCCGCGCGTCGGGGTCGGCGCCGAAGACCTCCTCCTGGGCCTCGACGGGGAACAGGCCGGCCAGCCAGTTGCAGGTGTTGACCACGGCCGTCACCCATCCCGTGGAGCCGTCGCCCTCCGCGATCGCGGCCGACACGTCCAGCAGGGTGCGCATGTCGGACTCGTGTCCGCCGAAGCGACGGGCCACGGTCAGCTTGAACAGCCCCGCATCGGTCAGGGCGTCGATCACCTCGTCGGTCACTTTGCGGTCCGCCTCGATCCTGGCGGCGTGTTCACGCAACAGCGGCTGCAGCGCGGTGGCTCGCGCCACCAGCTCGGCGCGGTCGGGGACGGCCGTGGAGGTGGCGGCCGGGACGGAACGGCTGGTGATGGTCATGTCTGTCTCCACAGAGTCGGACAGGTGAAGGGCTGGGGGTGAAGGGCGACGAAGAGCAGGGCAACTCATCGCAACGGGGCGGCGGTCGGCTGTTCGTCGGCGGTGAATGCGGAGTGCGTGCCGAAGGCGCGGTGGCCGTAGACCAGCGGGGCCGCAGTCCTGGTACGGGCGTGAACGACCGCGCCCAGCAGCAGGAGATGGTCGCCGCCCTCGGCCACCGAGGCGAGCTCGCACACGAGCCGGCCCGGCGCGCCGTGCAGCCGCGGCAGGGCGTGCTCGTACTCCCACCGAATGCCGGCGAAGCGGTCGGCCGCGTGGCGGGCGAAACGCAGTGCGAGCGCTTGCTGTCCCGCGCCGAGCACGTTCACGGCGAACCGCCCGGTCCTCTGGATGCGGGCCAGCAGGCGTGACGTGCGGTCCAGGGCCACCGAGACCATCGGCGGACGCAGGGACAGGGACGCGAAGGCGCTGACGGTGGCTCCGTGGGGCGTGCCGTTTTCGGTGGCGGTCACGACGGTCACCGGGGCGCAGACCCCGGCCATCAGATCCCTGAAGTCCTGTTCGCCGACTGCCGCTTGGGCTGTCTCGTTCGTCTTCATCACGCCGCCCCCTCTATTCATCATGATGATTAGGATGATCATGCAGATGGGTTCCCTCAGACGTCAAGAGGTGGGAGGATATTCGTCATAATCAATACGGACGAGGATCGATCGAGGGGGCGGAGTGCAGCACGCCGCACGTGACAGCAGGGGCAGAGGTCTTCCGGCCGGAGCCGCGGAGCCTGCCGGGCCGGTCAAGCCGGCCCAACAGGCCAGGAACAGTGACCTTGGGCCGCACGAGACGCATGAGATGCACAAGACGCATGAGGGCGTGGAGCCGCCCGCGCTGCGGCGCGCCGAATGGGAACGCACCGCGCTCTCCCGCGCCGAGGTCGCGGCCGAGCGGATCGCCGAGATGATCGAGCGGACGGAGCCGGGTCAGCGCCTGGGCACCAAGGATGAGCTGCGCACGGCGTGCGGGGTGTCGGCCGGTACGTTCAACGAGACCCTGCGGCTGTTGCAGTCCCGCGGGCTCGTCACCGTACGCCCGGGCCCGGGCGGCGGACTCTTCGCCGCCGAACAGTCACCCATGCGCCGCCTGGGCAACTCCGTTCTGGCCCTGGACGCACATCCGACGGACGGCGTGCGTGCCGAGGAGGCCCGGCGCATCCGTGACGCCCTGAGCCCGCTCCTCGTCGAGGATGCCCTCTGGCACGCCTCACCGGCCGATATCGCCGACCTGCGACGTGAACTGGCCAAACTGGCCGCAGCGGCCCGCGACTCCGACCCGGTCGCCTTCGCCGCCGCCGACCACCGGCTGCGCAGCCGGCTGGTGGCCGTCAGCCCCAACGCACTGCTGCGTTCCCTGTTCGCAACGCTCCTGCCCCTGGCCGGGCCTGACGCGGATGGCTCGCTCCAGGACCGCTACGCCCACTGCGCGGCGCTCATCGATGCCCTCGAAACGCGCGACCGCGCCAGGGCGATGGACCTGGCACGCCCCGACCGGGCCGGCACTTACGAGCCGCCGCGGCGCTGATCGCGCCGAGCGGCAAGGACGGTGTCGATGTCGAAGGGGGCGAGATGCAGCGCCGGGCCGGGCGGCGGCCTGCGCAGGGCTGCAGCGATCTTGTCGTTGATCTCGCCGACGATCCGTCGCGCTTCCCCCTCCGTCCTGGCCGCCACCGCGGCGGCAAAGGCGTCCTCCGCCTCCTTGCGCAGGACGAGGGCCGGGGGCAGGAAGGAGATGTTCTCGCGGCGCATCTTCGCCTTGATCCACCAGTCCTCGTCGTAGGGCTGATCGATGCCGGGCAGTGGCTTGCCGAACCCGGGGAGGTTCCGGAAGTCGCCGCGCCGCTCGGCTTCCCTGATCTGCCGATCGGCCCACGATTCGAAGTCCGCGACGCCGCGCTCACGCTCGCTCACTGCACGCTCCTCCCGGTCCACGGCTCAGGACGGCCAGACGGTCCGCGTGACCTTCCTCTGCTTCCAGGATCTCAGACGCCCTGGAGGACGGGGCGGCGCTCGACGCCGGCCCGCCGACGGGCCCACTGTCAGTGAGTGCGGCTCGTGTTCCGGCCTGCCATGCATCAAGCCTGTCAGCCGGCTGCCGCGACGTCCGGGAGCCGCGGCGGGGTGCCCTGGGTCCACACCACGCGGAGAGCCGAAGCCGAGATTCGCCACCCGTTGGCCGTCCTGAGCAGTTCGTTGTCGGCATGTCCGGCGGAGATGAAGACGCTCTCCGAGCCGTCTGCCAGAACATGGGTGCTCAGCTGGGCGCTACGGACAGTAGCCCGGTCGCCGTCGATCTCGATGACGGCGTTGGTGCTCAGGTGCACCGTCCGGTCGAACATGGCCATCCCGCGGCTGACGTGGTCCAGCAAGGCATCGCGACCGTGAACAGTGCCAATGGGCATGTCCGCAGTGACGTCCTCAGTGTGGAACGTACGAGCCCACTCCTCGTCGAAAACCCCGTCGTCCAGGGAGCGCAGGTAGCGGTCCATCAGGTCAGTGATCTCTGCCCGGTCGGTGAGGGTCTGCACCGTTCGGTGCATGTCATCGGCGTTCATGACGAGAACCCTCCTGCCTCAAGCGCACTTGAGGTCAAGCCCTCCGCCCTCGTTCCTCCCGGCATTCGTCGGTCAGGCGGCCGGAGGGGTGGGTCCGGCAGCGCGGATGAGCGGATCGATCAAGCCGGGGAAGCGGTGCTCCAGGTCGGCATGCCGGAGCGAGATCAACCGGTGCTTGCCTTCTTGCCGGGTCGTGGTCACACCCGACTCACGCAGGACCCGGAAGTGGTGGGACAGGCTCGCCTTGGTGATGCCGCAGTCGAAGCCCCCACAGGGGTGCTCCTGCCCGTCCGCGAGGGCCGTGACGATCGACAGGCGTACCGGGTCGGCGAGCGCGTGCAGCACGGAGATCAGGTCGATCTCGTCGGGTCCGGGGTGGTGAAGGCGGCTCATGCCGACATGCTACGGTCACTTAGACAGTTAGCCAATCGTCGAAATGAGTTGTCGTGCCCACCATCCTGGACCGCTACTTCGAACTGTCCGACGTCGCCGGCAACGACGAGCATGCCTTCGCCGAGTTGATCGCCCTCTTCGCACCCGACGCCACCGTCGAGCCCAACGGGGTGGCCGCGGTGGACGGCACCGTCGCCATCACGGACTTCTTCCGCGGCTTCTTCTCCCGCAACGCCGAGCTGAAGCACGTATGGACCGTCACCCGGGCCCCGGACGGGCTCGCGGCCTCATGGGCTGTCGCCGGGCGTCGCCAGACCGGTGCGGTCTTCGCTCTCGCCGGGCAGGACGTCGCCCGCCTCGACACCGACGGCAAGATCAAGCACCTTGAGATCAGGGTGTCCTGAAGCCCTCATGTCTTCACGCCCTCTCCCGGTGGATCGCCGGGAGGGGCGGCTTCACACTCCGGGTGCGGGTCGAACGGCGATCCCGTTCCGCTCAAGCAGCGCCGCCGTCACCCCGTCCCCCGGCATCAGCTCCCCGGCGAACGACCCGTCGTACACCACGCCCCGTCCGCACGAGGGACTGCGCGGCATCAACAGCGCGTCTGTGCAGCCTCCGTTCCGTGCCGCCGCGAGTGCGCGCCGTGCTCCGTCCACGAACTCGGCCGTCACGTCGCGCCCGGTGTCCTCGACGACCCGCGCCGTCCCGTCGAGCACGTCGTGCCCGTCGCCACCCACCAGCTCCGCCGGCCGTCGCGGAGTTGCGAGCCCGCCCGCGACCTCCGGGCAGAAGGAGACGACCTCGCGGCCGGCCACTGCCTCCTCGATCTCCGACGACGCCTTGTGACGTCCGTCGAACCGGCACGGCACGCCGCGCAGACACGCGCTGACCAGGATTGCTTCCATGCCGTCAGGCTAGCCACACCGGCACGGTGGCCCGGCGTGATGCGCGATTGCGTGGTCTGCGGCCCCCGCCGTCCGCGGCGTCAGGGCGAGATCGTCGGCGCTGCACTCGGCGAAGAGGTCCGGGTCGTCGAGCGCACCCGGGCCGAGACCCAGGCGGAGTTCGACCGCCTGGGCTGGGGCGGTCCCCGCCTCGAAGCCCTGCTGGAGCCCAAGCGCCAGTCGGCCGCCTGGGACTGGAAGATCTCCGACTCCGTCGAGAAGCTCACCGGAAGCGCCCCACTGACTCTGCGCGACTGGGTCGACGAGAACCTCCGCATCTTCGGCTGAGCCGACCCCGGGCACGACGGAACACTCGTCGCCCCGTTGTACGTTACCGAGCGTGCTCATGAATTCGAACAGCAGTCGCCCGTCGCGGCGGGCCTTCCTGCTCACCGCGACGGCCGGGGTCCTCGGCGCCGGCGGCTACGCGGGGTGGAACGTCTTCCGGGACAAGGACGTCGACGCGCCACCGCAGCGGAGCGCGCTGTGGACCTTCGACGGCCGGCTGCAGTTCGGTCTCGCCGGCGACGGCCACCACCTCTACGCCGTCACGGACTCCCCCGCCGGCCTTCTCTCGCTGGACGCCGCCGACGGGCGCAGGCGTTGGAGTGTGCGGGTGAACGCGGAAGCGTGGGAGGCCGGCCCGCTCGCTGTTGCCGGTGGCACCGTTTACGTCGTCAGCCGCAGCGGCGTCGTCCGGGCCCACCGGGCCGACGACGGAGAGCCGGTGTGGTCCGCCGGGCCGCTCGGCACGGGGACGCCCGACCGGCCGGTGGTGCTCGGCTCCACCGTCTGTGTCCACCTGCACCGCAACACCGACGACGAGGCGCCCACCGCGCCCGGCGTTCTGTGCGGCCTGGACGCCGCCACCGGGCAGACGCGCTGGACTGCCCCGGCCTCCGGGATCTTCCAGCCGCTGCCCCGACGGCAGCTCCTCCTCGCCCGTACCGGTAAGCCCGCCGGCTCCCCCGACGACGCCCGCTCCGTAGGCGCACTGGACCCTCTCACCGGCGAAGCGCGCTGGCAGGCCCCGGCCTCCGGGAGCGAGGAGACCATCGCCGTCGCGCCGGACGGCGGCACCGTCTACCTGCTCGACGAGGAGCACCGGCTCTGTGCGTACGACACGGAAACGGGCGAGCGGCGGTGGCGGGCGCCCGCCATGGACGGGGTGATCACCGCTGCCGGGGACGGGGGCTGCGTGTACGTGTGCACCTACCGCGGTGATCTCGCCGCGTACAACGCCACGAACGGTGACCTGCGCTGGCGGCGAACCGTGGCCAAGGGCTACTGCCGCCCGGTCGTCACCCAGCGCGACAGCCGCCTCTTCGTCGCCTCGGGGGAAGGCTTCGGCTCCGACAGCCTCTTCAGCATGAGCAGCAAGCGCGGCTACGTGCTGGCGCTGTCCGTGGACAGCGGCAAGGAACTGTGGCGTGTGGACCGCACGGAGGCGTGCTGGTCGGCCCCCGAGGTCGTCGGCGACGACGTGATCGTGACGCATGACTCGGCTTGGTGGTCCTACGACGCCCGCACCGGGAAGCCTCGCTGGCGGTTGCCCGGCGTTTCTTCCGTCATGGACGACCCGCTTGTCGCATCAGACGTCCTGTACGGGCTGTCCTCCGGGGGCGTACAGGCCCTGCGGCTCTGATGTTCGCCCCCCCGGCACCAGGGCCGGGGCCGGGGGCCGTTGGCCTGTGGGCGGCTGCATGACGTGCCCAGGGGCGTGTTGACGCACGTCACCAGGGGTGCCGGCGGTCAGCTGCGCTTGCGGGTGCGGCGCGAGCGCAGTACGAGGGCGGCGGCCGTCGCGGCGGCGGCCACGACGGCCGCCGCCGTCACCACCTTCGCGGTGACGCTCCCGCCGGCCTCGTCGGCGCTCTCCGTGTCGTCGGCGGTGGCGGCCGCGGCGCCGGTCCGGGGCGCGGGCGACGGGGTCGTCCGCTCGGCGGACGGTGACGCGGCCGGGGGGCCTTCGGTGAGGGCGGGGACGTTCACGGTGGCCTCACCGTGGCCCAGGTCGGGGAAACCACAGTGGACGGTGATCTTCCAGGTGCCCGGGGTGAGCGTCTCGCGGGTGGTGTACGTGGCCTTGGCGCCCTCGACGCGGACGAGTGGCCAGGGCCCGCGCGTGACGCCGTTGGGGTCCTGGGCGGTCAGGGTGCCCGCGACCGGCTCGTCCACGGGGTCGTCGTCGTTGTCCCAGGCGGCGACGGCCCGTACGTGGCCGTCGGGGCGGTCGCCGGTGACGGTGAAGTGGATGGTGTCGCCGTGCGCTGCGGCCGGGGCAGCCGTGCCCAGCACGGTCAGGGCGGCGATCAGCCCGGCTGCCGGGGCGAGTGCTGCGGGGCGGAAGGTCATCAGGTACTCCTCGGGCGTAGGGGGAGGGCGCGGAGGGCCACGGGAGAGGGCCGGCGACCGCGGTGGGGGTGGGGTGAGGGTCGCGGTCGCCGGCCCCGTTCCGGGGTGCTGGTCAGGCCGTCAGGATGCCTTGGCCAGGGTCCAGTTCTGGTAGCCCTGCTTGTTCGGCTCCTGCAGTTCGAGCAGGTAGCCGCCGTAGTACCAGCGCTTGCTGATGCCGAGCGTCAGGGAGGACCCCTGCGGCTGGAGGACGTACGAGCCGCCGTTGGAGGTCAGCTTCCACTTCTGGGCGGACGCACCGCCACACGGCTGCTGGGCCACGTACTGGCCGGCCGTCGCCCGGCCGTCGTTGCCCGGCTGCAGGCACTTGCCGGACTGGACGGACTTCACGCGCACGGCACCGCTGCCGGCGTCCTCGAAGGTCCACTGCTGGTTGGCGTAGCCGTGCCGCTGGTAGGCGATGGCGACGGTGCCGTTCGCGGTGGAGCTCCCCCACAGGTCGGCCGCCTGGCCGGTGAGGCTGTTGACCAGCAGGAACTTGCCGCCCGGCTTGGTCGTGCCGGTGCCGGCGGCCAGGGTGCGGAAGGAAGCGGCGCGGCCGGGGGCCGAGACCTTGCCGTCCTTGGCGCGCGCGGAGACGGTCACCTTGTAGGCCGTGTCGGGAGTGAGGCCGACGAGCCGGACGGAGGCGTCCTTGACGTCCGCGTACTTCTTGCCGTTGAGCAGCAGGTCGTAGCCGGCGGCCGAGGCGACCGCAGGCCAGCTGACCAGGGCCGAGTCCGGGGTGATCTGGGTGACCTGCGCCGCGGGCCCGGTGGACGGGCCGGGGTCGGGGGTCCCGGTGGGGTTCGGGGTGGGCGTGGGGCTGGGGTTCGGGTCGGTGGAACCGCCGCCGGCGATCAGGAAGCGGTTGTTGGCGATGTTCCAGTGCGTGGCCAGGTAGCTGCCCGGCTTCGGATTGGTGTGGAAGTAGTCGTCGTGCCCGCAGTCCAGACGGTCGTCATTGGCCCGGTCGGGGCAGATCGTCTGCATCGTGGGGTAGTACGGCGCGTCCGAGTAGCACATGATGTCCCACTCGTCGACGCAGTGCGCGGCCTTGCTGGTGTGCGGGGCACTGTTGTTGACCGCGCCGAGGTTGTGGCCGAGCTCGTGGGCGGGCGTGCTGCCGCCCCAGCAGCCGGAGTCGGTGCGGCCGTAGGACGGGCCGAAGTTGCTCAGGTTGTCCGGGCCCGGGCGCTCGTCGCCGTTGAACGTGCCGATGCCGCAGTAGACCTGGGCGTCGGCGAAGATCATGTACTTGCGGTCGCGGCGGTTGAATCCCTTCGCGGCCAGGGCGTTGTTCATGGCGCCGAACTCGGCGAGGGCGCCGTCGGTGAGCTCCACGTTCAGCACGGAGGGGGTGCAGTCGGCCTCGGTGACGTAGCGGACGTGCCGCTCGCCGCCGGTCTCCTTGGCGCTCGCGTTGTAGATGACGTCCGTCTCCGCGGCCCACTGCTTGAACGAGGCCGCGTACTGGCCGAACCGGTCCCGGCCGGGCCCGTGGACGTACAGCACCTGGACGCGGTTGCCGGTGGAGCCGTCGCCCTCGCAGAGGGTCCGCGCACCCCCGGGTGCGTTCGGGCCGGCCGGGGTGCGGCCGGCGGCGGCGACGCTGTTGCCGGTGCGGGCGTCGAGGGCGGGCGTCGTGCCCGGCAGGGCCTCGCCGGCGGCGGGCGCCTGCTTGCCGTCGCCGGTCAGCTCCGGCTTGTCGGCGGCCTTGGCGACGGGCGCGGTGTCCTTGGTGATGTCGATGCCCTTGGGGGGAGCGTCCGGGCCGTGGGTGCACAGGCGGGCGTCGGAGACCCGGTAGACGCCGACGCACGGGTCGCCCTTGGGCGCCGGGTCGAGGCCCTTGTAGACCAGGCCGCGGCCCGTGTCGGCCTTGGGCGTCTTCTTCAGCGGCTCCGGCGCGGTCCGGTGCACCGGCTGTGCGGCGGCGACGTTCTTGGCCTCGGCCGGCGCGTCGTCCGGCGTCGACGCCGACACCATGCTGATGAGGCCCGCGGCGAGCGCGGCGGCGACCGCCGTGGAGGCCGCCGCGACGCCTATCCGGCGCCGGGTTCTGCTCCGGCGGTGGGAGGTGGGTTTCTTGCGAGCGTGTGTGCTCATGGTGCAGTCCCATCGGTGTGGAGGGTCGTCGGTGCTGCGTGGGGCCGGTGAGGCCCCGGGTACCGCCGGGCCCGCTGTGGCAGGGGTGGGGGTGTCCGCGACATGACGGAACAGGTCACGGTGTCCGGGCGGGTCTGGCAGTGGCTCAGGGGGTGCGGGTGGCCGCGGGGGCCGGAAGGGGCGCGGGGGCCGGGAGGGCCGGCACGGCCGGGAAGGGCTCAGCGGATGGTGAAGGCCTGGTCCCAGTGCGGGCCGCCGGCACCGACGGTGACGTCGACGCGTACGCCGAACTCGGTGCGCGAGCAGTCGAGCACCGCCTGGCGGCCGCCGGGCGTCCCCATCCACGCGGACACGACCGCGGCGGCGCTGGGCCGGCCGCCGACCGTGGCCACGCCCGAGAAGCCCCAGTGGTCAGGGCCGACGTACCGGCCGGGCGGGGTGGAGTGCCCTCGCGCGGCAGCGGTCATCTCGGCACTGCGCCGCAGGGGGCAACAACCCCGCCGTTCCCGCTCGGCGTTGACCAGGCGGACGACCTCGCGCTCGATGCCATCGACCGGTTCGCGCGGCTCGTGCGGCTCGCCGGCAAGCCTGGTCGGCCGGGGCGCGGCGGACGTGGCGGACGTGGGAGGTGTGGCGGGCGTGGGTGATGTGGGCGAGATGGCTGAAGTGGCTGACGGCGGCGGGGTCGCGGTGGCGGGTTCCGCCGTCCGTACGGCACCACGGCCGGCGGCTGCGGAGCGGTCCGCGGCCAGGGTGTCGTCCCCGCGCGCGGGCTGTGCCGGCGCGGGCCGCGACGGGGCGGGGGTGGCTGCGGCGGTCCGGGCCGGGGCGCTCACTTCGCGCCGGCCGGCGTCGCCGGGCGCGGTGGTGACGTAGTCGCAGCCGGCGAGGATGCCACCGACGACGGCCGCGAGAACGGCACCCGTCACGACGGGTTTCGCGACCGCGCGCGAGCGCCCGGCCGCTCCGGCGTCCGGTCCCGTACCGGGGTCCAGGTCCGTACCCGGGTCCGGGTCCGTATCCGGGTCCGTATCCGGATCCAGGTCCGGTTGCCCGTCCGGCCCCGGGGACGCGTCGCCTTCCGTGGACGCGTCCGCCTCCGTGTCCGCCGGCTCGGAAGCCTCGCAGGCGGTGGGGGCGACGCGCAGGGCGGCAGTGACCCGGTCGGCCAGCGCGGCGGCGACGGGCACCAGCCCGAGGCCCGCGAGCAATCCCTCGGCCGGGACCAGGGCGGACCGGTGACCCCCGCACTCGGGGCAGCCGCGTGCGTGCCGTGCGATGCGCTTGCGCCACAGCGGGGAGGGCACTCCGTCCCACGGGGCGAGGACGTCGGCCAGGTCTCTGCAGCGCGGGGCCGTGGAAAGGGCGCGGACAACGGCCCGCGCCGTCTCCAACTGGCCCTTGATGCGCTGGACGCGGACGGCGGTGTGCTGGGGCGACAGCTCCAGCGCCGCAGCGACCTCGGTGCGCGTGATCTCGCCCGCGGCCTCCAGCCACCACAGGGACAGCACGGCCCGCTCGTCCTCGTCGAGCCAGCGGGTGGCCTCGGCGGCCTGCCGGCGCTGGCCCTCCAGGCTCAACCGGACGATCGTCAGCCCCACGAAGTCCGCGTCGGGGTCGTGCACGTCGTCCGCCTCCTGCAGTCCTGTGACGGGCGCGTCGTGGCGCTCGGTGCGCCAGTGCCGGCGTATCTGGTTGACCGCGATCGCCACGAGCCACGAACGGAAACGGCCGGGGTCGCGCAGCCCGTCGAGGCCGCTGACCATCCGGATCATGGTCTCCTGCACCACGTCGTCGACGTCCGCGTGCCCGTTCAGGGCGCGGCCGACGATGTTGTAGATCAGGGGCAGGCAGGCCGCGACGAGTTCCTCGCGCGCCGCCGCGTCCCCTGCCTGCGCCGCCTCGACCATGCCCGTCACATGCGTTTCCGTCACGCTCCGCTCACCTCGTTCCTGCCGCGCCACTGTGGCGTCCCGGCACTTGGGAGACCCGAGGGAGGCCGCCGCATAACAAAAAAGCAGCGATTCGATCGAGAATTCGTTCCGGACGCCCCTCCCCCGCGTGCTGACGGTCCGTGAGCACACGGGTGCACGTGGCCTGACGGCCGACCTGCAGGGCGAACGACTTTTTCGTTTATGAACCATTGATTGCTTATATATCGGCGTCACCGATCGTCGAGCCCAGCACGCAAGAGCACGCACCACGATCGGAAAGGGCTCACCATGACGACGAGAACGAACCGCAGGGCCACCACCCGCGCAGCGGCCATCGCCGCCTCGGCCGTACTCGCGACGACAGGGCTGCTGGCCACCGGCGACATGGCTGCGGCCCGTACCACCGACGGAAACGCCGCGGCCACCCTCTCCAGCGGCGAGTCCCTGTCCCCGGGGGACCGACTCGGCACCGGCGACGCCCACCTCGTCATGCAGGGCGACGGCGACCTCGTCCTCTACACGGCCGGCGGCGACGGCGCGGGTCCGCAACCGCGCTGGCGCTCCGGCACCACCGGCGAAGGCAACCGGGCCGTGATGCGGGCCGACGGCAACCTCGTCGTCACGGCGAAGGACGGCGGCGTCCTGTGGGAGAGCCGCACCGGAGGCGCGGACTGCCTCCACCTCCCGGTCACCAGACTCACCGTACGGCCCGACGGCGACATGTCGATCCTGACGATGCCCAACAGCGAGGCCCCGTACGTGATCAGGCTCTGGTCGGCGGGCCTCGGCCTCCAGTTCCCCTGCGGGTCCGCAGCCCGGTGAAGGACCGCGACCCGGGGTTCGAGTTCACCCTGCTCGGCCCGGTGCGGGCCCGGTACGACGGTGTGACGGTCGACCTCGGCCCGCCCAGGACGCGCGAGGTCCTCGCGGTCCTGCTGGCCGCCGCCGGGCGCACGGTGGCGCTGCCGTTGCTCGTCGACGGCGTGTGGGACGAGGGCGACCGGCCCGCCCGGGCGGAGCACTCGGCCCGTACCCACATCTGGCGGCTCCGCCGTGCCCTGGCCCGGCACACCCCCGAGCCGGTGCTCGTCACGGTCGGCGACGGCTATGCGTTGCGGGTGCCCGCCCGGGCGGTGGACGCCTGGGCCTTCGAGCGTGCGCTGGCGCGGGCCGGAGAGGTCCGGGCCGCGGGCGGCCCGGCCGAGCAGGCCCGCGAGGTCCTCTCGGAAGCCCTTGCCTTGTGGACGGGCGAGCCGCTGGCCGGCCTGCGCGGTCCCCACGCCGGCGCTCTGAGGGCACGCTTCGCAGGGGTGCGGCAGGCGCTGCTGGAGGCCCGGCTCGAACTCGACGCCGAGCTCGGTGACCGACCGCGGCTCGCGGCGGAGGCGGGTGCCCTGGTCATGGAGTACCCGGCGAGCCAGCGGCTGCGCGCGGTGCAGATGCTGGCCTTGTACCGTTCCGGCCGCCAGGCCGAGGCGTTGGGCGTCTACGAGGACACCCGGCGGTACCTGTCCGCCGAGCTCGGGCACGTGCCGCCGGGGCAGCGCGGGCCGTGCGCGGAACTGGCCGCGCTGCACCGGCGGATCCTGTGCTCGGACCCGTCACTGCGGCTTCCCGCGACCGATCCCCAGCCCAAGCCTCCGGGTGGCCACGCGTTCCCCTCCGCCGTCGGCGGCTTCACCGGGCGTACGGAGCAGGTCCGGGAGCTCACCGAGAGCCTCACGCGGCCGGACACCGCGGCCGTGGTGATCTCGGCGGTCAACGGCATGGCGGGCGTCGGGAAGACCACGCTCGCGGTCCACACCGCCCACGGGCTCGTCGACGCCTTCCCGGACGGCCGCCTGTACGCCGACCTGCGCGGCGCCGACGCCGAGCCGCTGCAACCGCACGCCGTACTGGAGGGATTCCTGCGGGAGCTGGGCACCGCCGACGAGGACATTCCCGAGGACGCCGAGGAGCGCGTGGCGCGCTACCGCTCGCTGCTGGCCGAGCGCCGGATGCTCCTGCTGCTGGACAACGCGGCGTCCTGCGAACAGCTCAGGCCGCTGATACCCGGTGCAGCCGGCTGCACCGTCCTGGTGACCAGCCGCGCCTGGCTCACCGGGCTGCCCGGGGCCCGCCACCTGCGGCTGGACGTCATGCCCCTGGCGGAGGCGCTCGACCTCCTCCGGCGGACCGTCGGCGACCGCGCCGTGGACGACGATCCCGAAGCGGCCGCCGCCCTCGCGGCCGCCTGTGGCTTCCTGCCCCTCGCCCTGCGGATCGTCGCCTCCCGCCTGGCGGCGGAACCCGGCCGGACGCTCGTGGACATGGTCCGGTGCCTGACCGACGAACGCGGACGCCTGGATGAACTGCGCACCGGGGAGACCGCCGTGGAGGCCGCGTTCGAGCTCTCCTACGCCACCCTCACCGCCGGTCAGGCGCGCGCGTTCCGGCTGCTGTCCGTGGTGGACGTACCCGACCTCGCCCTGCCGAGCGCGGCCGCCCTCCTGGGTCTCGGCACCGACGAGGCCGAGGAGCTCCTCGAATCCCTCGTGGAGCTCAATCTGCTGGAGTCGCACCGCTTGGACCGCTACCACTTCCACGACTTGGTACGCGCCTTCGCCCGGGCGAGGAGCACCCGGGAGGACTCCCCCGGCACGACGGCCCGGGCCGTCGCCGGACTCCTGGACTTCGCTCTGGCCACGGCCCGCAACGCCGACGCGGTCGCGCATTCGACGGAGCCCGGCGAACGCACGCTCATCGACGTCGCGGTGGCCTCACCCGGGCTCGCCTTCGGGACCGCCCAGGAGGCCACGGACTGGATGCGGGAGGAAACGGCCCTGCAGCGGATGCTGATCGCCCGCGCCTGCGCCGACGACACCTTGCCGCTGTCCCAGGCCGCGGACCTGATCGACCGCCTGAACACCGTGCTCTCCGGCATCGCTCATCTCACGGCGGTGACGGAACAGGCCCAGCAGGTCGCCGAGGTCGCCGCGCGGCGCGGCGACCGGCCGTCCGAGGCCCTGGCACGGTACGTACGGGGGAACGCCCTGTGGCACGCCAACTCCTTCCCCGAGGCGGAGTCCGAACTCACCCGCAGTCTGGAGCTCAGCGACGGGCAAGCGGGTGTACGGCTACGCGCCTCGGCACATCTCACGCTGTGTGCCAACGCCCGGGTCCACGGCCGTTTCGACGCGGCGGTCGTGCACGGGGAGGCGTCGGTGCGGCTCTTCCGTGCCCTGGGTGCGGCGACCGCCGAGGGCACTGCACTGGGCGAACTGGCCTTCAACTACGCCCGGCAGGGTCACCTGACCGAGGCACGGGCGGCCGCCGAGCGCGGCGCCCGGCTGGTCGGCGGACGGGAATCGGTGTCCAAGGCCATCGGGCTGTACTACCTGGCCCGGGTCCTGCGTCTGTGCGACGTCCGGGAGGAGGCCCTGCGGAGGGCCGATGAGGGCCTGGTCCTCTTCCGCGCCCTGAACGTGTCCTCCTTCGAGGCCGCGTCCGGCAATCTGATCGCCGAACTGCAGGCCGAGGAGGGGCAGTACGCGCTCGCGGCGCACACCGCGGAGACGTTCCTGCCGCTGGCCCGCCGTGTCAGCGCCATGCTGGAGGGCGGCCTGCTCAGGACCCTCGGCCGCAGCCTCCCCCACCTGGGACAGCACGCCCGAGCCGATGCCTGCCTGCGCGGTGCCCTGGACCTCTTCGAGCGGCTCCGGTCGCACCAGGACGCTCAGCAGATCCGCCACTTGCTGGCCGGTCGACGAGCGCCAGCACCACCGTTTATCCCGCGGTGAACGGAGGACGGCAGTGTCTGCGACGTGGCCACAACGGCCACCGCCCGTACCGGCGCCGGCCCCAGCACTCTCCTCAGGGAGGAACCCCATGAAGCCCGCACGCACCCTCGTCGCCCTCGGCCTGGGCACCTTGGCCACCCTGGCCGCAGTCTCCACGCCCGCCCTCGCCCAGGATGCCGGTTCCGCCCGCGCCACGACGAGCCGGCACTGCGTGGTCGACACCGACAACGGCACCAAGTCCTGCTTCTCCACCTACAGAGAGTCCGTCGCCTTCGCCACCGGCGGCCGTGTCACCGACGCCCCGAACGACATCCGGGCCGCCGTGCGGGACACCAAGTTCCAGGAACGCCTCAGCGGTCCGCGCGGCGAGCACGGAGCCAAGCTCGCGATGAACGCCTCGTCCGTGCTCGGCACGATCTACGGCGACAAGGACTTCGGCGGCGGATCGGTCGCCTTGCTGGGCAGCCGCGGCTGCACGCGCTACTCCGAGTTCGGGAACCTGTACGACTGGAACGACCGGATCAGCTCCGTCGCCTCCGGCCAGTGCAACGTCATCCTGTACCAGCACAGCAACTTCCTCGGCTTCAGCCAGACCTACAGCGGCGCCGTGCCGTATGTCGGCGACGCCATGAACGACCAGGCCAGCTCGGTGAGCTTCAGCTGACCCGCCCGGCCCCACAACCGGCACGGCACCGCTTCCCGGCGCCGTGCCGGCTCTCCGTGCCGGTCTTACTGTCCAGCGGCGGCGAACCGGCCTATGGCCCGGCCCCCGCTCAATTCCCCGGAAATTCCACGGTATTCCGCGGTCATTCCGCGGTCATTCCGCGGTCATTCCGCGATCAGGTGACCGGCCTGCTGCTCCTAGCAGGGGCTGAGCCACCAAACCCAGCCCCAGGGGGCCGCGCGGTCCTCGCTGTACCCACCGGGTGAGGTCCAGCCGACCCTGTAACTGCTGTCGTAGAACCTGGCGTACAGGGTGGATCGCTGGTTGTTGATCCACGACCCGGTTCCGTTCCAATAGATGCGGACCGGGTAATTGCAGGTGAAAAGGCGCAGCTCGTCGCCCGTGAAGTTCTGGCCGCTATAGGCACACACGTAGGTGTACGGGCAGGGCGCGAGCGCCGTCGTGAGGGCGTCACCCTTGGCGTCGAGGTCACGAGCCCGTTCCTCCCCGGGCAGCGTGAGCAGCAGCACTCCGCCGCGGTCCAGGGCAATCTTGTTCGCAGCCACCTGCGTTCCGTGCGTCTTGGCCAGGTAGGCGTCCACCCGGTCTTGCAGGTCACTGGCCTGAGCGTTGCTCAGCCCGAGGCTCCTGGCCTGCGCCGAGAAGTCCGCACCGGCACTTCCGCCGGCCGGCCCGGTTGCGGCCCAGGCGCTGGGCGCTGCCATGAGCCCGAGGAAGGCCATCAGTAGCGCGACGAGGGCCTTCCCGAATGCACTGGATCCGAACGCTGCCTGATCTCTCACTGAGTCACCTCTCTGCTTCAGGCTCTGGCACCCTGCCAGTCGTTGCCGTACTGCGAGCGATCCCAGCTGATGTGCACATGCAATGTTCACTTGCCAGAGGGCTATCGAGAAAGCGCAATGTCGGTCAGATTCGGAGCCGGGAGCCGGCACTGCACCAGCAGCCTCAGCCGGCACTGACCGCCGCGATGAGGCGGGTGGCTATGCCAGGCGCGCCGCCGCCGTCGAGAGCGGCTGTGCCGTAGCCGTAGACGACGCGGCGGTTCAGGTCCGGCGTGGCGAAGGCAGCGCTGCGGTAGCCGAGGTCGCCTCCCGTCTTGCCCCACATCACCGAGCCGTCCGGCAGCGGAACGGACATCAGGACCGTGCTGAAGCAGGCGGAGCCCTTCGCGGGACCGGTGTTGCAATGGGAGCCGTCCGCGTAGGGCAGCGGCTTGCCGTTCCCGTCGCGCGGGACGGCGAACAGCTCGGCGGCCTGGGCAGGGCCCAGGAGGCGGCCACTGAGGAGACCCGTCATGAAGCGGTCGAGATCGGCGGTCGTGGAGATCATGCTGGTCGGGAGGCCGCCCTGTTCGTTGACGTCGACCCGCTCGCCCTTGCCGGTCGGCACGTATCCGGGCACGTACGGGCCCGGTATCCGCGCGGTGCGGGTCGAGGCGGACGTTTCCTTCATCTTCAGAGGCGCCAGGATGCGGGTGGTCACCGCTTGTTGGAACGAGCGGCCGGTGAGTTTCTCGATGAGCTCACCGGCGATGCGGTAGCCGAGGGAGTTGTACTCCTGCTTGCTGCCGGGTGCGAATCTCGGGCCCGGCCAGTGGCGGCCCTCGGGCCGCAGCGTCTGCTGAATGACCTGGTCGAAGGTGTAGAAGCCGAAACGGCCTTCGACGACCTCGTCCTGGGACGGTGCGGGAGCGCCGTCGAAGTCCTGGGGCAGGCCGCTGGTGTGGTTGAGCAACTGCCGCACGGTGATGTCATCGAAGGTGTCCGGCAGCAGGCCGGGCAGGTAGTGCTGCACGGTTAAGTCGAGGTTCACTCGGCCCTCGGCGGAGAGCTGCAGCAGGATGACCGCTTCCATCGGCTTGGCGACGCTGCCGATCCGGAAGCGCGCGTCGGGTGTGACCCGCTTGCCGGTCACGACGTCCCCGGACGCGCCCCGCCAGGTCTGCCCGGACTTGTACACCTGGGCCACGGCACCGGCCATGCCGTCGCCCGGGTGCACTGCGACCGCCTCGCGCAGCGCTGCGCTGTCCAGCTTCGCAGGTGTGCGCACGGCGGGCGTGGCCTCTGCGGACACGCCCGCCGTCAAGGCCAGCGATACGACGGTCGCGGCGGCCAGGGTCAGGGCCGATGAGCAGCGCATGGTGACTCCGATCAGGGGGGAACGAACGCTCCCAAGCCTCCCGCGCCGAGATCACCTGCTCATCCGGGACGGCCCTGACCCTGCCCTGACGCGGCCCTGAGGACGTCTCGGGGGGCCATCGTCCCCCGCAGAGCACGCCTGTGCGCGCTGTCAGGCCGCTTCGGACCGTGCCTCAGAAGTTCCAGTAGTGGTCGGCCCACGTGCCGCAGGGCCACTGGATGACCTTCTCGCCCTGCGCGGTGCTCGCGCCGGGAACGGCCAGGCACTGCCTGCTGTTCCAGTTCACGAGCCGCTTGCCCTTGTTCGTGTACTCGATGCCCCAGTAGTGGTCGGGCCACGTGCCGCACGGCCACTGGATGACCTGGGTGCCGGCGGTGGTGCTGGCGCCCGGGACCGCCAGGCACTGGCCGCTGTTGTAGTTGCGCACGCGGTAGTAGCTCATCCCGCCGCTGGAGAAGGCGTACTCGAACTGCCAGTAGTGGTCACGCCAGGTACCGCAGCCCCACTGGATGAGCCCCTTGCCGTTGTCCGTGCTGGCGCCCGGCACGGCCAGGCAGTGGGCGCTGTTGGCGTTGCGGACCCAGCCGTAGCTGTCGGCCCCGTTCTGCGTGCGTCTTTCCGGCTTGGCGGTGTCCTGCGGTGTGCTCGCAGAGGCCGCGGTCACACCTGAGGTGAGGAGCAGTGCCGCGGTGGCAGCCAGGATTCCGGGCAAGCGGAAGTGCGACTTCATGTGTCCCCTTTGTCTTCGTCGATGGACGGAAGTACACGGACCAGGAGCCGTACTGAACCGGTGCGCCCCGGGTGCCGGGGCGCGAACCAGGCGAAGGTTATCGTCGCGGCACCGGGAGCGGCAGACGCACGACGCCCGGCCGGGCAGGTTGGCGCGAAGGCGCCACTGCCCGGCCGGGCGCACTCGGATCCCAGGCCCCCTCAGGCCCTCTCCGCCCTGCGACAGTAACGGGAGCGGCCTAGGGAAACACCCTGTTCGGCCGTCTGCACGGCGCGCTACGCCTTGTCGGCCGATCCGAGACGCTCCGTCGGTCCGGCGAAGGCCAGGAACGTGGTGCGGGTGGCGAGAAGCCACCGGCCGTCGACCTTCCGGAAAGTGTCCTCGTAGTGCCCCACCGGTAGGAGGTCGCCGTGGCTGTCGACGGGGACGTGACGCTCACCAGAATGTTGGTGCATGTACGGCGCGAGAGCCGGTCGGCAGGACGCGAGCCGAAGTACGCCCGCAATGCGTCACGACCCTCAACCCTGCGGTCGCCTTCGGGCCACTCCCAGACGCCGTCAGTCGTGAACAGTCCGGCCACCGCACCCGGGTCACCCAGGTCGAGCTCACGGACGAACTCGACGATCAGACGCTCGCTCGGCCATCAGACGATCCATGGGGTCAAGGCATGCAGTAGTCATGCCCCGTTCCTACAAGCAGGACCGAGCCGTGGCGTCCCGCAGGGAACCCCGCGTCAGGCGTGAGGCGTGCCCGGAGCGGCGGCTTCCAGGTCGGTGATGCTGCCCGACATGATCGTCCGTACATGCTCGGTGATGTGCTCGGCAGACCAGTCCCACCAGGCCACCGCCAAAAGCCGGGCAACGTCCTCTTCGCTGTACCGGGTACGGATGAGACGGGCGGGGTTACCGCCGACGATCCCGTAATCCGGTACGTCGGTGGTGACCACCGCGCCGGAGCCGATGATCGCGCCGTGTCCGATGCGCACGCCGGGCATCACCGTCGCGCCGTAGCCGAACCAGACGTCGTTGCCGACGACGGTGTCCCCCCGATTCGGCAGGCCGGTGAGCAGGTCGAAGTGCTCGGACCACGAGCCGCCCATCGTGGGGAAGGGGAAGGTCGAGGGGCCGTCCATACGGTGGTTGGCGCCGTTCATGATGAACCGCACCCCCGTACCCAGTGCGCAGAACTTGCCGATGACCAGCTTCTCGGGCCCGTAGTGGTAGAGCACGTTGCGGGTCTCGAACGCGGTCGCGTCGTCCGGGTCGTCGTAGTAGGAGTACTCCCCGACCTCGATCAACGGGGACTTCACCAGCGGCCTGAGCAGCACCACCCGGGGCTGCTCGGGCATCGGATGGAGAGCGGTGGGGTCGGCAGGTACAGGCATGGGCGGGCAATTCCTCAGGTGCTACGGGTCGGTGTCCGATCCCATGATCGTGGAACTGCGCTTGCCAGGACACCTGTTTTCCACCTGCCGGAAGGCACCTCCGGGCCGCGGTGACCTGGGCTAGTGCCCCACTCGCAGCACCTGCCCCGTCGTTGCTCCCTCGATCGCCCGCACGTAGGCCGTCGCCACCCGGGCCGCGGGTACCGGCTCCATGCCGGGGAACACTCCCTCGTACGCGGCGGCGCTCTCCTCGACGAGGCCGGGGCTCACTGCGTTCACCCGCTGCGGCGCCAGCTCCATCGCCGCCGCCCGTACGAACGCCTCCACTGCGCCGTTCGCCGCCACGGCGGCCGCCGCGCCGGGCACGGGTTCGTGCGTGAGCACACCGGTGACCAGCGTGAACGAGCCGCGCGGTGCGACGTGGGAGGTTCCTCGGCGGACGAGTTCCAGCTGGCTCAGCGCCTTGCCGCGCAGCGTGGTGGTGAAGTCGTCGTGGGTGAGAGCGTCCAGCGGCCCGAAGACGGCGTCGCCGGCCGCGACCGCCACCGCGTCCAGCATGCCCGTCCGCTCGTAGAGCCGGCCGACGGCCTCCGGGTCGGAGACGTCGAGGCGGATGTCGCCGCTGGTGCGGCCGACGGTCACCACCTCGTGGCCGCGCTCGATGAGGGTGGTGTGAACGGCACTGCCGATGGTGCCGGAGGCGCCGATGAGGAGGATCTTCACAGGGGTTCCCTTTCGTTGCTTCGCCGCACCGGTGCGAACTTCGCCGACCGGAGCGTGAGGGGTGTGCCACGGCCTCACCGGCCGTCGCATCTCCGACCGTACGGACCCGCTCACCCGTCCGGAAATGCCTTCTGGTCAGGGACTATGCTTCCCACGCATGGACGTGGAACTGCGGCATCTCAGGGCCCTGGTGGCCATCGCCGACGAGGGCACCGTCACCGCGGCGGCCGCCCTGCTGCACATCACGCAACCGGCCCTCTCCCGGACCCTGGCCCAGTTGGAGCAGCGCGTCGGCACCCGCCTGGTGGACCGCGGGTCCACGGGAGCGTCCCGCCGTACGGCCCTCACCGAGGCCGGGCGGACGCTGTACGACCACGGGCGGGCCATCCTCGCCCACGTCGATGCCGCCCTGGCCGACGCCGCAGCCGTAGCCCGGCCCCTGCGCCTGGGCTACAACTGCGCCCTGCTGGGGCGGTCCACGACTCCGCTGCTGCGGTCCTGGCAGCGTGACCACCCGCAGGTCCCGCTGGAGCTGCGCCGGCAGGACGAGAGCACGGCGGGTCTGGCCACCGGGGCCGTGGACGTGGCGGTGGTCCGCGCGGACCCGGGCGACCCGCGGCTGCGCGCCGAGGCCCTCTACCGGGAGGACCGCTTCGCCGCGCTCCCCGACGACCATCCGCTGGCCGGGCGACGGGAAGTCGGCCTGGCCGAGCTGGCCGGCGAAACGCTGGTGACGTGGCGCGCAGTGAGCACGTCGGGGCCGGAACTGTGGGGGCCCGAGGAACGGCCGACGGCCGGCACCGAGGTGCACGACGTCGACGAGTGGCTCAACGCCGTCGCCGTCGGCGGGGCCGTCGGCATCGCCGCCGAAGGCACCGTGGAGTGCCGCACCCATCCGGGCGTGCGGTACGTCCGCGTCAGCGACGCACCAGCGGCCACCGTCTACCTCGTCCGTCCGGCGCACCCCACGCATCCCAGCACCGAGGACTTCGTGGCGGCGGTGAAGGCTCTGGTGAGTGATTGAGATTGAGTGAGTGACGTGAGGGGACGGGAGGTGAGTGACCTGTGAGTCAGGTCGCCGACGGCTCGCGGCTCTCCATGTCGACTCCGGGCAGGATCAGGATGCCCCACGTGACCATCACGGCGCCCACGCCTTCCGGGACCAGCCACCAGCCGGTGCGTACCCGCTCGCCGTAGACGAGCATGCCCAGGGCCAGACTGACCAGCGCCTCCCCCAGGGTCAGGGCGGGCTGGGAGGCCACCAGCGGCCCGGATTCCATCGCGTTGGCGAGCAGGAACAGCGCCATCGCCCCGGAAGCGACGAATCCGTAGGTCTGCCACGAGGTGAAGAAGGCGTCGGCTCCCTGCTGTTCGAAGATGTCGGTGGCGGACGACATCAAGGTCGCCGTCAGGGCGTAGCCGATGGCCGAGGCGGAGCTGAAGAGCGCGGCGCGTGCCATGCCCCGCGGTCTCGGCAGGGCAGCGACGACGCACACGGTCATTGCGCCTGCCGTCGAGGTCAGGGTCAGGACCCACATGCCGGCGGAGACGTGGCTGTGACCGCCGGAGGGTGCGGCGGCCGCCAGCGCCAGGCCCAGCCCGAAGGCCACCAGGAGGGACGCGGCCCAGCCGGCCGCGGGCAGCCGCCGCCGGGAGAACGCGCAGGCGATGAGGAGGGTGAAGGGCAGCTCGGTCACCAGGATGGGCTGGACGAGTGAGAGCGAGCCGAGGTTGAGGGCCAGCGCCTGGCAGGCCGCGGCGCCCACGATCACGGCGATGCCGCCGAGCCACGCCGGGCTGTGGACCAGGTGCCTCACCAGTCGGACGCTGAAGGCGTCTCCCGGGGGTACGGTGCGCGCGGCAATCCGCTGCAGCACCGTACCCGTGGCGTTGGCCACGGCTGTCAACAGGGCGAACAGTGCGGAGAGCAGGGCTGGCACGGAATCCTCCGGTTCGGCGCCTCGGACGCCGGCCGTCGTGGTGACAACGACGATCACACGGCCGGGCGGGTACCGGGCAGAGGCGCGCGGGCGGCTCTCGCCGGTCCTCCGTCGAGGCAGGGGCAGCCGGGGCTACCGCTTACGGACGTACTTCCTCACCAGCACGCCGTTGTCGAAGGCGCGGACCGAATCCAGCGTGAAGTCGGTGACCGCGAAGTCCGAATCGAACATCGGCATGCCCGAGCCGTACACCTGCGGGTAGGTCTTGATCACCAGTTCGTCGATCTCGTCGAGCAGCTCGCCTGCGAGCCGGGAGCCTCCGCAGAGCCAGATGCCGAGCCCGCCGTCCTCCGCCTTCAGCGCGCGCACCGCACCCACCACGTTCTCGGAGAGGATCGTGACGTTCGCATCGGGCGACTCCTTGAGCGTCCGCGACGCCACGTACTCGCGCAGGTGCGCGTAGGGGCTGGTGATGTCGGCGTCCAGGGCGAGCCGGTAGCTGCCGCGTCCCTGGATTACCGTGTCGAACTGCTGGTTCTCCGCGTCGTCGACACCGAGGATCCGGCGGCCCTCGACCGAGATGGTCTCCGGGTACTCCGTCTTGAGGAATTCCAGGAACTCCTCGGTCACGAACGCGTACATGGACGAGGCGTCACCGCTCGGGTCGCCGATGAATCCGTCGATCGAGCAGGCGATGAAGTACGTGAGCTTGCGCAAGGCGATTCCTCATTCCCCCGTGAGCGATGCCCGTACAGCCACTGCGCATAGGTTGCTTCACTCGTGGTGGCCGGGCAAGTCTCTTTGTGCCGAGCGGGATTCGGTGAGGAGACGCCGGACGGCCAGGCAACGGTGGGCCGCCTTCAGCTGGTAGGCCACGTCGGCCGGCTCGCGGCCCACGAGCTCGGCTATGGCTTCGCAGGAGAGCCCTTGGAGGTGACGGAGCAGGACGAGGTCGGCCTGGTGTTCGGGCATGAGGGCGTAGAGAGTGCGGGCCACGGTCGGAGGAAGGGCGGCACCTTGCTGAACCAGGGCTTCGGCTATGTGGGCGGACAGCAGCTGCCAGGCGACAGCGGCCGGCCGGGGGCATCGCAGGACGCGCGCCCATTGGTGGGCCAGGTCGGCGAAGGCACGGCAGACGGTGGCCTCGGCGGCGTCCGGGTCGGCCAGACGGAGGCACGTGAAGTGCCGGTAGGGCACGGAGCACAGTTCGTGGAAGGCCGTGAAGTCGAGCGGCAGCCGGGGGCCGCCGGGGCTGGGGAGCGGGTTGACGCTCGCGCCCGTGCTAGCGCCTGCGCCCGTGCTCGCGTTCGCGTTCGCGTTCGCGTTCGCGTTCACGCTCGTGTTCGTCGCCAGGAGGTGTGGGTGGTGTGAGGTGGTGGGGCGCGTCATGTTCGTCTCCCCTCCGGGTGCTCTGCGGGGCTGGAGTCGGGGTTGGGTCGGGGCTGGAGCCGGGGTTGGGTGGTGATCGCGTCAGCCGTTGGCCGAGGAGAAGGCGTGCAGCGGTGTGCCGGGCGGGCTGGGCAGGGAATCGGATGCGTGGGTCGAGGTGGTGGTGCCGCGGTGGGCGGCGTTCCACAGGGGGCGGATGTCGGCGGGGCGGCCGTCGAGAGCGAGTACCAGGCTGCCGAGCTGTTGCCAGTCGGGCACGGCTTTTCCCTCCAGGGCTTGCGTGATCTCGCACGTGCTGAGGGTGTCGCCGCTCAGCACACGGATGGTGTCGGGGTCCGGTTTGCGGGCCGAGAGGTGCAGACCGCGAAGCGCGGCGTGGAGGGCGGCGGCCGCGTCGTCGGGGTGGATCTTTCCGGTGGTGGTCACGCCCCGGGCGGCGCTCCACAAGGTGCGGATGGCGGCGGGGTCGCCGTCACAGGCGAGGACCAGCTTTCGCGTCACCTTCCACGAAGGGAGCCGCTCCGCGGAGAGGATGCGGGAGACGTAGGAGGCGGAGATGTCCGCCAGGTCCGCCAGTTCGCGTAAGGGAATGTCGCTGGAGCGCTGAAGGTGGGACAGCGCGCGGGCCAGCTTCTGACGACTGGACAGACCGGGGGGTTCTTCGCGTGGGGCGGGGCCGGGGTGGTGGGTCCCCGGTGGAGCGCCGGGATCGGTACCGGCGGTCTCGGCCAGGTCGCGTCGCTGCCTGGGAAGCACGGGCTGCCGGGGCACGGGATGGACGGGGTGCACGGGATGCACGGGATGCACGGGCTCGGGCGCCGGCGCAATGGTCCTGAGGCGCTGGATGAGGCGATCGGTGCGGCCTGCCGCCCAGCGGCGGCGGGCCGTCGAGGGGCTGATGCCGTGGACGTGGGCGATCTCGTCCCATGGTTTTCCTTCGGCGCGCATCTGCCGGACGATGATGGCCTCGTAGGCTTCGATGCGTTCCCAGAGGGTCCTGGCCCCTGCGAGACGGCCCGTCAGGTCGCTCTGCTGCTGGAACTCTGCGTCGAGCAGTGCCCCGGTCACCTGGTGCACGCCTTCCATGAGGGTGCGGCGCACGATGTCGTACTGCGGGACGGCGGGCGGCGGCCTGTCCTTGCGGCGGGCGCACGAGCGGTTGCAGTACGTCTTGGGACGGCCGCGCCCGCTGTAGGAGAGCTCGGCGTTGCAGGATCGGCAACGGGTGCAGGACGGACCCGGACCTGGAGAGATCGTCAATGGGGATACCTCTTCCGAGGGACTCGCTGTGCGGTTTTCAGCCCGGAACAGTGCGCTTCTCGCTCGCTCGGCGGCCGTAAAGGCTGTCCGGCGTGCCGGAAAGGAGCATGTTCCGCAGTCGTGCCCGGAGCCTGTGGTGGTGCCGGCCCGCCCCCATCGGACCGGCACCACTGCGACGACGACGGACCGGATTCAGACAGGCGTGGTGACGGAAAACAGCCGGTAGCGCCAGGTCATACCGCCGGCCAGAGCCATCAGCACACCGAACAGGTCGGCGCCGCCGGTCCCGGAGGAGACGCCTGCCACCAAGACGATGGGCAGGACGGGGACGGCGACGAACCGGGGCGCATGCCCCATGACCTCAAAAACACTGGCCCGCCAGGTTTTCCCGCCCCAGGGCGCGGCCATGCTAGCTTCAAGGCGACGGAAGCGATGCTTTACCCGGCAACAAAACCGTCCACGGTCGGGACACATGTGTCCTCCGATCATTGCAGTGAGGGACCCCGGATCTGGTTGGCTGCCGCCCGGGGTCTCCTTGCGTTTTCTTTGCGGTCGAAGCTACCCGGTCGACGCGCCGAATCGCCATCGCTACGGAACGTAATGCGCAGGGTGTATCCAGCGCGGCGGAAAACACATGAAGTGACCACTGAGTACGGACAAAGACGCTCAGCATCTGATCACAACTGTCGCATGCTGACCGTTTGTTACTCCAGTGGCATACGCCATCCATGCAACGGACGTGCGGTCCCGCTACCGCCGTAACAAACCAACGACATATCAGGGGCGGTGGCACGGCCGCTGCACCACGAATCCCCGGGCCCTACCGGCCCGTTGACGCGGCCCGGCGGGCGTTCGACGGGGCGGCGGCGTGAGGCCGGGGCACGGGGACGGCCGACTGTCAGTGGGTCCACAGAGAATGTCGCCATGCTGCACACGCTTCCGCTGCCCCTGCCCGCATCCCTCGTGGAGCACCACCGCATCGACCTGTCCGCGCTCTACTCGACCGGATGGGGAGTCGAGGCGTACGACGTCGTGGTCGCCCCGTCCGGCGATACGTACGCGCTGTACGGGGTGTACCGCCACACGTGGAACGTCAGTAGGGACGAAGAGGATCCGGCCGTGGCGAACTTCGGGTACCGGCTCATCACCCGCTACTCGCCGGAGGGTGTCCCGCTGGCGACCGCGCTCTGCTGCTCGTCGCTGCCGGACGGCACGCCGTCGGCCGTGGCCAACGGCAACGACATGACCCTGTGCGTCCTGCCGGACGGGACGCTCTCGGTGAACGCCCATCCGGACTGCACCACGCTGATGGCGCCGGATCTGAGTGCCGTCACGGCCACCTATGCGACGCCCGGGCGGAATTACTCGGACAAGTTGGTGCCGGGTGATCACTTCGCCAGTTCGATCAACGTCACTCCGTCGGGCCACCTGCTGTGCGTGACCACGGAGTACGGGGTCCACCGCTACGGCAACAGCATCGCCAACATCGTCGGGCTGGCGGACGGCGGCGCCCTGGGCGCGCATTCCAAGCCGACCGTGCGGGCGATCGCCTCGCTCGATCCCCGGCCGGCCCACCAGACCGAGGCCGACCTGCGACCGCAGGTGCTGTTCCAGGGGGAGCCGGTGGGCCTGGAGAACCGGCCGAGGCCCTCGCTCACGGAGCTCCTGGCGCCGGAGACGAACCGCTTCGCCTGGGACCAGTCCCGGCTCGGCCGACCCGCACCGCTCTCCGACGACCTCTTCGTCGTTCCGGTCTTCGCCCGTACGTTCCGTGGCGGAAGCCGGGGCCAGCCGTTCGTCTTCGCCCTGCTCAACGACCAGGGCGAGATGACCGGACGCCTGCACGGAATGGACCTGTGGCGCGACAGCCCCTTCACCGGCTTCTGCTTCACCGTGGTCGCCGACCCGGGCCGCGGCCACGCCTTCCACCTCAACCGCTACGGACTCTACGCCTGGAACAGGAGCGGGCAACTACGGGCGAAGCTGGACGCCGGGACCAAGACCTTCAAGCCCCTGACCCGCTTCACCCTGATGTCCTGCTCGCCCGCCGGCGAACTGCTCCTCGTCCACAAGAAGCAGCACCTGATCCTGCGCGTGCCCATACCCGACGACCTCGGCGACCTGGGGCAGGCAGTCGAAGCGGCACTGCGTGGCTACGCCAAGGAGCGCACGGCCCTGAAGAAGCAGTGGGCGCCGGTCGACTGGCACTGGATTCAGGAAGCCGCGCAGGTGCACCGGCTCTGAGGGGAGCTACCCGCTGCAGAAGACGCACACCTCCCAGTGCGGCATCCCGGTGAGGACCCGGTGCTGTACGCACGACGCCATCGCCGCTTCTTCCGGTCCGGGGAAGCGGTGGGCCGAGCTGTCGTGGAGCGCCGGGTCGAACGCCTCGACGATCGTCCTGAACGTGCGCAGGTAGTCGGCGGCGAAGGGGGGATCGTAGGTCAGTTCGTCCCACCGGTGCTCACTCAGGGCGAGGTCGATGACGCGCAGGACGAACGCCTTGTTCCTCGCCCGTTCCCCGGACGACGCGCCCCAGTCGACCTCTTCGAGGTCGAACCCGACGACTCCCCGGCCCATGCAGCTCTGGTCCTGGAGGGCGAGGAGGGCGGCGAACCGGAAGTCCCACGGCTCCTCCACGAGATCGGACACCGCAAGCGTCAGCACCTCGACGAACACCGCCGTTCCGCCGTTGCTCATGGAGAGGTCCAGCTCCCCGCCCCCGAAAACGTTACCCATATCGTCACTCTAGGCGTTCGCACCTGGAGCCCACCGGGCTGGTACGGGCCGGGCTCGCCCTCACCGCAGGGCGGCTGCTCGACGACTGAGCCCTCCAACGCATCCGGTCCGGCCGGTCATCGGGGGTCGGTCGCCCCGTTCGTGGGCTGGAGCAGGAGCAGGGCGATGTCGTCGGCGTGCCGGCCGGTGGGGCGGGTGTGCTGGACGAGGCTGTCGATGAGGTGGTGGAGGGCCAGGTCGCCGGAGGCCGTGAGGTGCCGGGCGAGGTCGGCGGTGGTCCGGCCGATGTCGGTGCCGGGGATTTCCACGAGGCCGTCGGTGTAGAGGGCGAGGACGGCCCCGACGGGCACGGACACGGTGGTGACCGGGTAGGACGCCCCGAGGCCGAATCCCAGCGGTGGACCGGGGTCGATGTCGACGACGTGCCCCTGCCCTCCCGGAGGTCGCAGGAGCGGGGGCGGATGCCCGGCGCTGGCGAGGACCGCCTGGTGGCGGGCGAGGTCGAGGTGGGCGTAGAGGCAGGTGGCGAAACGGCCCGCGTCCAGGTCGGCGAGGTCGCGGTCGGTGCGGGTGAGGACCTCGTCGGGGGTCGCGCCGGCGGTGGCGTGGGAGTGGACGGCGGTGCGGACCTGCCCCATGAGGGCGGCGGCTGTCACGTCGTGGCCCTGTACGTCGCCGATGACCGCGGCGGCGGTGGTGTCGGTGAGGCGGATGAGGTCGTAGAAATCGCCGCCCACCTCGATGCCGTAACTGCCGGGCAGATAGCGGGCCGCGACGTCGAGCCCGTTCATGGTGGGCAGGGTGTGGGGCAGGAGGGTCTGCTGAAGGGCGTGGGCGAGGTTGTGCTTGGCGTCGTAGAGGCGGGCGCGGTCCAGTGCCTGGGCGATCAGGCCCGCCAGGGGCGTGAGGACGGAGCGTTCACCGGCGGTGAAGACGTGGGGATGGTCGTAGGCGAGGACGCAGCAGCCGATGGGGTGTCCGGAGGTGATCAGCGGGAGGATCGCCCATGCCTGCTTGTCACTGATCTGGGGCGCCCCGGGATAGCTGCGGGTCAGTTCCTCGCGGTTGGCGAAGAAGGAGGGGGCGCCGGTGACCAGGGCGCGGCCGACGGGGGTCAGGTCGGCGTCGATGGGCAGGCCCTCCAGGTGCGCGATGACGTCGGAGTCGTAGCCGCGGTGACCGATGGCCCGCAGCCGGCCGGCTTCTGCGGTGGACATGATCATGCCGCGGGCACCGAAGGCGGGCAGCACCTGATCGGCGGTCAGGTCGATGACGTCCTGCACGCTCACGGTCTCGGTGAGTGCGGCGGCCAGGTGCATCAGGCGGTAGATCCTGCCCGTGGAGGGGGTACCGGCCGGCGGCGCATCGGGGGACTGCCGGCCCGGCTGGGCGGCGGTGGGGGACGGAGTGATGAGGACGCTCACACCGCTGTCGTCCGCGTAGAGACGGAAATCGAGCCGGCGGTCCGGTGGGCGGAGGACCGTCATGGCGAGCGGTTCACGGCTGCTGACGGCCGTGCGGTAGGTGTCCGCCCAGTCGGGGGTGTCCAGCCAGGGAAGGGACTGCCAGGGCAGGGTGCCCAGCAGCTGTTCGGCGGACCGGCCCAGCAGTTCGACAGCGGCGGCGTTGGCGAAGGAGACACGGCCTTCCAGATCCAGGGCGAGGGCACCGAGGGGAAGACGTTCGACGAAGCCGGAGACCGCGCGTGCGGAGCGTCCCGGTCCGGCGTCGGGATGGTGCACGGGCACCAGACGGGGCCGTTCCGGTATGGCCGGCGGCTGCGCGGCTTCGTCCAGAACGCGGGCGATGCGCCGGGCGCTGAAGACGATGTGCCCGCGCCGGCGAAGGGTGAGGTGGTCCGGACGGCTGGGCGGCCACAGCAGCACCAGCGCTCCCCAGCAGCGGCTGACGCCCCTGAGCGGGGTGGCGGCCATCGCGAGCTGGAAAGGGAAGGCCATCGCGGCGCGCGGGTAGCGGCGGGCCATGTCCTCCTGGCAGCCCACCCACACCAGGCGTTCCTCCCGTACCGACTCCGGCAGCGGGGCCTGGGCGGCCAGGGGCATCCGCCACCAGGGCTCGGCGGCGTCGACCGCGGTCCCGCACATCACCACCAGGCTCAGGACCGGTTCCTCCGGGTCCAGCACGTAGACGCTCCCGGCCATGGCTCCCGTGCGGTGCACTGCGGTCGCCAGCGCCTCGCCCAGGGGATCCGTCGCACCCGGCTGCTCACCGCGCCCAGTCACAGAGGAGCTCCTCACCGGCCGGGGGCTCCGCCGGCGCGGGCGGAGCCGGGCGCAGCGGACCGGACACCCTGCGCCGGACGCCCTGCGGTTGCCGTCGCCGGCCCGCACTCGCGCCCGCGGCAGCACCGGACGCGGGTCGTGGCGGACGGCGTGCTACGCCTGGTGAGCGCGGCTCCACCGTCCTCATTCGGACCATACTCCCGTCCGGCGGTGGCGGCATGCCGGGACGGACGCGACGCCCGGCCGGGCCGCCTCCCTGCCGGCACTGCCGACGGCCGTGGTGCGTCGGTGTGCAGGCCGTGGGGAGCGACCGGCTACGGGCGGCGCGGCCGCCCGGGCGAGGGGCGGCACGCAGCCGACGGGGAACTGAGCCCGTCCGCCCGTCCGGGGGACCGCAGCAGCGAAGGTGACCGGGGTGGCGGAGGTGACCGGCCGTGCCCCGTAGCGGCACGGCCGGGCGGTCAGGCCGGCGCGGGCGCCGGTGCCCGGGTGCGGGCGAGGAGGGCGCTGAGGACGGTGCCCAGCAGGGCCACGGCGGTGAAGGCGATCCAGATCGCGGAGGCCGAGGCGACCAGCAACCAGGAGCCGGCGACCGGGACGGCCACCGAGGCGAGGGACCAGGACGCCTGATAGACCGACATGCAGGTCGCCTCCGAGCCGGGTTCCGCGAGGTCCGCGGCGTAGCCGTCGCTGGCCGGGGCGATCACGATCTCGCCGAGCGTGTAGAGCGTCATCGCGACGAGCGCGACGGCCAGTGTGACCGCGGGCAGCACCGTGTCCCCCAGGGGGGCGATCAGCGCGAAGCCGAGGCCGGACACGGCGTACAGGGCGCCGCCGGCGAGCATCATCCGCGGCGCGGGACGGTCCGCGGTGCGCTTGACCAGCGACTGCTGCAACAGCACGACGAGTCCGCCGTTCACCGCCAGCACCGTCCCCGCCGCCCAGCCGTCCAGACCGGCGTGGTCCACGAGGTACAGGCCGGTGAACATCGACACGACCGTGGCGCACACCGCGAAGCAGGTCTTGGCGGCGCTCAGCAGCGCGAACCCCGGCAGGCGCAGCACCTGCAGGGCGCCACCGCCACCAGCCGACTCCGGCTCCCGCTCGGCCTTGTCCCGGGCGGCGTCGTCCCGGGCGGTCTTCTCCCGGGCAGCCGGTGCCACGGCGTCGGCCTGTCCACGCAGTCGCAGCAGCGCCGCCGCGGTGACGGCGAAGCTGACCGCGTTGATCAGCACGATCACGCGGAGGCCGGTGGCGCTCTGGGCCGAGGCCAGTGCGCCGCCGGCCAGGGACCCCAGGCACAGCCCGATGTTCCGGGCCCAGCCCACGGTGCTGAACGCCCGTCGCGCCTGGGGGCCGCGCGCCAGTCGGGCGATGGTGGCGCCGAGGGAGACCCACACCGCCTTGTCCAGGACGGCGGACAGCACCAGCGCGCCCACGGCCACGGGGGCGGGCAGGGTCAGCGCGTAGAGGACGAACAGCGGGGCACGCAGGGCGTTGCCCGCGATCAGCGAGCGCATCGAGCCGTACGTCTGCACCAGGCGTCCCAGGGGGGCGCTCGCCAGGATCAGCACGAGGTTCGCCACTGTGAGCGTGGTGCCGACCGTTCCGACGCCCAGGTGCTGCACCCGTACGAAGTACAGCAGCGCGAACGGCATGAACATCCCCGAACCCACCGCGTCGACGACCATCGCCGACACCATGAGCCGGGGCAGCGGTGCCTGACTCGTGCTGCTCACGCGTCGGGCACCCTGGTCAGGCCGAGGAGGCCGAGCAGCCGGGAGTTGGCCTCGGACAGCTGTGCCAGCAGCTCGCCGCGGTCGGGTCCGCTGCCCAGGACGTAGCCTGCCCGCCACCAGTTGGCGTCCACGCCGCCCAGGGTCGTGCCGGGCGGCAGCAGGCGTTCGGCGTGCGAGACGAGCGGCAGCCCGTCGCGCACACCCGCCATCGTGGGGGCGTCGGCGACGGTGCCGGTGGCGGCCACGAACTCCACCGCCGCCACCTGCGGCGTCCGCTCCGTGCGGGGGCGCGCGGGGTCCTGGTCGCCGAGGGCGATCGAGAGCGCGGCGTCGTACAGGTCCAGCCCGGTGGCCCGCAGCAGCACGTCGCTGATCAGCCCGCCGGCGGGACGGAAGGCCGCCTCGATCAGGTGCCAGCGGTCGCCGTCGTGCTTGGCCTCCAGGTGCAGCACGGCGCTGTCGATGTCCAAGGCCGTCACCACGGTCTCGACGAAGCGGGTCGCCGAGGGGGCCAGCCGCTCCTGGGCGGCGGGGTCGATCACGTGCCGGGTCTCCACGAACGACGGCGGTGCGGCGCAGGTCTTCTCGGTGACTCCCACGAACCGTACGCGTCCGCCCGAGACGACGGCCTCCAGGGACACCTCGGGCCCCGGCACGAAGTGCTCGACGAGGGCCTGCGGCTGACCCGTCGTGTTCCTCACGGCCGCTATCGCGTCGGCGAGCCCGGACGGGTCGGACACCCGGCGGACGCCGAGGCTGGCCGCGCCGTCGACGGGCTTGACGATGACGGCGCCGGACGGTGCGGAACGCAGGAGTTCCGCGGCCTCGTCGGCGTCCGCGGTGAGGGCGAAGGGCAGTTCGGCCCCGGTGCCGGCCAGGCGGCGGCGGACGTCGGCCTTGTGGGCCAGGCCGTCGGCCACGGCCGTGCCGGCGCCGGGCAGGCCCCATTCCTTCGCGAGCCGGGCGGCGATGCGGGTGCCCCAGTCGGTCAGGGCCAGCACGCCGTCCACCCGGCCGGCGAGCGAGTCCAGCAAGTGCAGGTCGGGTCCGGGGTCCTGGTGGTCCGTCAGGCGCCAGGCGTGGTTCTCGGTGGCCAGGCGGTCGTAGCGGGAGTAGGCGGTCTCGTCCACCAGGATCGTGTCGACGCCCCTGCGTTCCGCCGCTGCGAAGAATCGTTCACGCAACGGTCCGATGCCGATGATCAGGACGGTGGGAGGTTGGTGCACGGCGACCTCGATCCTTCAGGGGTGGCAGGAGGGGCGGAATGGAACGGGTGGGGTCCGGAAGGCCGTGGCGGGCCCGGGACGGTCGGCGTCGGCGGGACGATCGCCGGTTCACAGGGTCACGCGCGCCGGGCCGGTCCCCTGGCCAGGGGCCGTCAGGGGCGGGCGGCGAAGGCCGCATCCGTACGGCGCAGCAGTGCGCCGTGCGCGGCGGCGCCGGGCGGTACGGCGCTCAGCAACGGCTTCGCCGTGGCCCCCCTGCGCAGTTTGGGGGTGCCGCTGCCGGGGCCGAGCAGGACCCGGGTCGCTCCCGTGCTGCGGGCCAGTCGCATGGGCAGGTGGTAGGCGACGTGGAAGTAGGCGCCGGTCTCCTCGCTGCCCGGGCCGAGCCCGACCATGCGCAGCAGGACGTCGCGGGTGCCCAGGGCCAGGGTGGCGCTCGCGACGGCCCGGCCGGTACGGTCACGGACCAGCGCCACACCGTAGCGGGAGCCGAGGGCGGTACGCAGTCGTTCGTTGACGCGCAACAGGCGGGCCGGATCGCCGGGGATGCCGTGCTTTTCGTCCGCGCACGCTTCCAGCCGGGCGACCTCCTGCTGGATCTCGTCGGTCACCGTGTCGCCCCGGTGGATCTCGGCTGTCGCGCCGGCCTCGTCGAGGGAGGCCAACTCCCGCCGCAGCCGGCGGCGTCGGTCCGCAGGGAAGCGGGCAAGGTAGCCGGCCTCGTCAGCGCCGGTGTCCTCGATCAGGAAGTACTGGTCGGTGATGCCCACGTGCCAGCCGCGTTCCCTCAGGACCGGCAGCACCGGGTCGGCCTCGTCGAGGTGGAGGAAGGTGAGCAGCCGTCCCCGGGACTCCGCGTGCTCTTCGAGAGCGGTGACCAGGGCACCCGCGTCGAGGGCGGGGCCCGCGGCACCCGGCGCCGCGTCGCCCGCACCGTCCGCCGACGCGTCGAAGCCGTCGAAGTCCGCGCCGTCCGCCGATGGGCCGGACTCCGCCGCGTTCGCGGGAACGTGCGCGGGGAAGACGGACTGGCCGTAGCCGAGGGCGCAGACGTTCAGCTGGCGCAGCCCCTCGGCCCGGGCCTGCGCCAGCTCCGCCTCCGGCTGTGCCACATCGCGGCCCGTACCGGCCACGATGTCGGTGCAGTTCATGCGGGGGAAGCCGGCGTGGTCGTCCTGGGTGCGCACCGCGCAGGCCGCGCCGGCGGCAGGGACCTCCAGGAAGTGCACGCCGTCCTGGGGCCACCGGTTCGCGGTGAGCCATGCGGCCGAGGCCCTGGGGTCCTCCGGACCGGCGCTCCAGTAGCCGGCGGACAGGCCGTCCGCCGTGGCGTACTCCCTGAGCGTCACCACGCCACCCCTCCCTCTGCCGCGTGCACCCGGCCCCACCACGCCGGGGCGGGGGCCTCCCCGCCCCGGGAAGCGTAGCCGAGGTGATCGTCCGGGCCACGCGCGAGGAATATCACGAAGTCGCCCCCGCGGGACGCCTGGCGGCCAGGGCGCTGATGTGCTCGGGTGCGGTTCCGCAGCAGCCGCCGACGAAGCCGAGCTCGAACTCGGTGGCCCAGCCGTGTGCCAGGTCGGCGAAGGCGGCGGGCGACAGGGCCGGGGGCAGGCTGTGCGTGCTGTGCTCCCACTCGTCGAGCGCCGCGCGGTCCTCCAGGTTGGGGTAGACGCCCACGGTCACGCCGAGGCCGCCGAGCAGTTCCAGGGCGCGGGGAACGGCCGCGTGGGGCAGGCAGTTGACGGACACGGCGCTCGCGCCCGCCTCGACGCAGGCCCGTGCCGCGTCCCGGAGCGCGTCGCCGTCGGGGAGCGTCGCCTCGGCGGTGACGACGAAGCTGACCCAGGCCGTCAGCCCGCGCTCGGCGGCGGCCTCGACGGCGATCACCGCCTCCCGGCGGGTGCACTGCGTCTCGACCAGGATGAGATCGGCCTCCGAGTCCGCCAGGACGCCGGCCATCCACCGGTGTTCGCGCCGCAGGGTGTCCTGGTCCGGGGCGAGCGCCGGGGTGTAGCAGTCCTCCACGGGGGCGACCGAGGCGGCTACCAGGGCGTGCGGCGCGGCGGCGTCCCGGCGGGCCCGTACGGCGCAGTCCACGGCCCGGTGGACGTAGTCGGCGTGCTCGTTCTCCGCCACGCCCATGCGGGACAGGGCCCGGGTGTTGGCGCGGAAGGTGTTGGCGGTGAGGACGTCGCTGCCGGTGCGCAGGAACTGTGCGTGGACGCCCACCAGCGCGTCCGTGCCCGCTGCGTCGCGCAGCGCCGCGCTGGTGAGCCAGGGCTCGGCGATGGCGATGCCGGCCGCCTGCAGGCCGGTCGCCGTACCTCCGTCGAGGATCCTCGGACGCGGACTCATACCAACTCCTCGCAACGTTCCACGACGTCGTGCGCAGTGCTCTGGGCACGACCCCACTCCAGGAATTCCGCAACCCATTCGGACGGCATGAGATTGACTTTCTGATCCGCGAACGGGCGCTCCGAGGGAGGGATCCAGTCGTCGTCACCACAGCGTGGAACGGAACCGTCCGCCCGGAGAATGTGCGGTCCGTAATAGAACCACGAAATCTGCCCGACAAACTCGTTGAGCACCGCTCCGTGCACCTCGGGGGAAAACATCCCCAGATGCGCGTAGGCCACGGACAGCTCGCCCGGGAGGTTGAACGGGGCCCGGGCCAGATAATGTCCGAAGTAGTCGTGCGTGGCCCGCAAAACGTCGTTGTGGAGGGCGCGGGCACCGTCGATCTCGACGCCCGACCGCAGCAGGAGCGGGTTGTCCGGGTCCTCGTACCCCGCCGGCCCGTGCCCGTGCTCGGTGGGGTAGACGTACAGGTCCTTTCCCGCGTCGAGGGCGTCGCAGAGCTCCCGGGACGTGCCGTAGGGCTGCCCGGGGTGCGGGTAGAGGCGGACCTTGATTCCCATGTCGGTCATGCAGGAGAGCTGAGCCCTCGCCTCGTCGGCCATCTGCAGGTACTGGTCCCGGGCTTCGGGGTCGTTGGGCCGGTGCGGCTGCTCGTGGAAACGGCCGGCTATCTTCCGGACCAGCTCTTCCGGTATATCGGAAGCCTCGAATCCCGCGTGTAAGACCCCGCTCCCCCAATTGACGCGACGCAGGTAGGCCCGAGCGACCTCACGGACATCGACGACCATGCAGATACCCCCCGTGGGTGCCTGTTCCGGTAAACATTCCATTCATGCAGCCGTTACAGACGCCCATCTTGATCTCCGGTACCAGGCCCCACAAGGCGCATGGCAGGTTCCTGACAGGCGCACCGACCCGGTGGTCACGCGCAGGAGACGATGACCACCGCCGTCGCCGCCAGAGCCGCATAGACCGCGGCCGCCACCTTGAGGCCGAAGCGCAGGAGGGTGTGCTCCGAGACGCCGCCGCTCTTCGCCCGGTCGCCGGCCACCGCCAGGATCAGCATGATCATCGGTAGTGAGGTGAAGACGGTGTGGCCCGCCGCGCTGTTCTGCAAGGCAGCGAACCACGTATCGAGTCCGGCGCCGCTCGGGGCGAGCCGCTCCTGAAGCGGCATCATCATCGCGTTGCCGCCGACGTTCGAGCCGGTGATGAAGCCGCCGAGCATGCCGAGCGCGGGTGCGGCCATCGCGATGACCAGCGGCGGCGCCCCGGCGACCGCCGTGCCCAGCTCCCCGATCATGCCGCTGTCGGCCATCAGCCGGCCGAGGGTGACGAACCCGGTCAGGGCGAGCAGCGGCCGGCCGACGCGCGTCAGCGCGGCGCGGGCGTCCTGGCCGTTCGGGCGCCCGCGGTCCAGGAGCAGGGCGGCGGCCAGCAGCGGCAGGCCCGGTGACGTGAGGAGCGCGAAGCTCGCGTTGCCCGCGTGCAGTGCCACGGCAGGGACTCCGGCGGCCGTTGCCGCGCGGGTGAGGGCGATGCCGCCGAGGACGAGGCCGTAGGCGTGCAGCACCGCGCGTGGCGGCAGCAGCCGGCCGGCGGGCTCCGCGCCGCCGGAGCGGGACCGGCGGACGGCGCAGAGCGTCAGCCCGATGCCCGTGGTGAGCAGCCCGGCCATGACACCCGCCGGCTGGACCACGCCCGCCGCGTCGAGTGCCAGGAGCCCGAGCGAGAGCGCCCCGCCCGCAGCCGCGGCCACGGCGGCGGTGCGGAACCGGCGCTGCGGACGGGCCAGTAGCGCGGCCCACACGGTCACCAGCGGAAAGACGAGGGCGCTGGTGACCGCTGTGGCGGTGCCCAGAGCGGACACCCCCGTCCCCGTGAGCGTGGCGCCGATGACGGTGGCGAGACCGAGGGTGCCCCACGGCATGATGTTCATGCCGAGCATGGCCTGCCGCAGGGCGGTCGGAGCCGGTGCGAGGGCGAGCAGGACGGGCACGGTGACGAGCAGCGACACCCCGAAGCCGGTGAGCGACTCCACCGTGGGGGCGATGCCCGCCACCACCAGGGCGATCTTCGCGGGTCCCGGCAGCGGCAGGCCGCGCACCCACTCCTGCAGCGACCGGTGCACCTCCCGGCGGGTGAGCACCTGACTGAGGTAGACGCCGGGCAGCATCACCGCGGCGGCGTTCAGCACCAGCAGGCCGGCTCCCCCGGCCCCCGTGGCCAGCTCGTCGCCCGGCAGCGTGAAGTCCGGCAGCCACCAGATCAGCACCGCCGCCAGCGCGGCGCCTGCGATCGCCGCCCAGTGCGCCGGCCGGCGCAGCCCGGTGATCATTCCCAGCACCATGACGAGCGGGGACACCGCTATTGCCCACACCATGTGTTCGAGCCGCCTTTCGTCTTCTCTCGCCGTACGGCTGCGGCACAGCCTGGCGGCGCGGGCGGGCGGCGGTCTTGAACGAAAGTCGCGGAACGATCACCGGGCGACGCCACGAGGCTCAGGGGCGGATGGCCCCCGGCGTCACCCCGAAGTAGCGCTTGCAGATACGGGTGAGGTGCGCCTGGTCGGCGAAGCCCGTGGCGGCCGCCACCTCGGCCGGCCGCTGTCCGGCCAGCAGCAGGCGGCGGGCCCGGTTGGCGCGCAGCCGCAGCAGATAGGCGTGCGGCGGCAACCCGTACGCCTGGCGGAACGCGGCGATGAGCGAGGCCCGCGGCATGCCCGCGGCGGCGCTGAGCTCGGCGACGGTGACGGGCTCGGTCCACCGGTCGTGCAGCAACTGCCGGGCCAGATCCGGTCCACGGCGCACGCCCCGCGGAGCCCCCGCGACGGACACCCGGCCGGTACGGGCGTGCCGGCGCAGCACCGCGCCGAGGCCACCGATCAGCAGGGACTCGGCGGTGAGGGGGTCGGCGGCGCGCTCCTGTTCCCGGTGGGCGCACCGCAGCCGGGAGAACAGCCCGGCGTCCCGCACGGCCGTCTCCGGGAACCAGACGTCCCGGGCGCCCAGGTGTTCGTGGGCCAGCTCGTCGACCATGGCGGTGTCGAAGTAGAACATCCGATACCGCCAGCCGGACTCCGCGGCGGCGAAACCGGTGTGCACCTGCCCGGGGTTGAGGATCACCAGGTGCCCGGCCGGGACGACGACCTTGCCGCCGGCCACGTGCAGTCCCTCCGCGCCGTGCTCGATGACGCCGACGGAGAGCTGCTCGTGGCTGTGCCGGTCGAAGGCGAAGCGCTCGAAACGGGCGGCCAGCAGCTCCACCTGCGGGCTGCCGGCCGCGGTCCACAGCCGTGCGTGCTCGCCTCCCGCTCCCATCGGCGCATGATCGCAGACGGGCACTCCCCCGGCATATGGCTCCGCTCACAGCGTCGGCAGCATGGCCCTGGTCCTGGCTCGGGCCTTGGCCTTGGCCTTCGAGGCGGAAGCAGAGGTTGTCATGTGGCAGCCCTGCCTCCTCACGCCGCGTGAAGTTCAGGCCCGCCCGCGCGGGACGACCCGGGGATCCCGCTCCCGCACGCCCGGGCACCGGCCTTCCGGAGGCTGCGTTCCGCGGCCACCATCAGGGAAGATGCCAAAGAGAGAGGGAAACCTCATGAAATCGAGGACCTTCCGCCTCGCGCCGGTGGTGGCGGCGGTCACCGCGGGGCTGCTGATGGCCGGAACGGCGGGGGCGGCCGTCGCAGCTCCGTCGGAGGAGTCCCCCAGCCCGGCCAGCAGCGCCTCAAGCCCGCAGGACGACGACCTGTCGAAGGGCCACTGGGACAAGCGCGGCTCCTACGACGACGAGAACTCCTGCCAGAAGGCCGGCAAGGAGGGCAAGAGCCACGGCACCTGGAGCGATTACCGGTGCAAGCGTGAATACAACAACGACAAGTACCGCTATTACTGGTGGCTGTACACCCATTGACGGGCAGGCGAGTCCACCCGCTCCGTGCCTTCCGGGCGGCCACCCGGAAGGCACGGCGTAAGACCTGGCCTCGGCACCGTGACTCAAACCAGTTCGGGTTGCGGTTCCGGTTGCCGTGCCGGTGCGGCCTTCGGCGCGTTCTGCTCCCACCGTTGGGTGGTCCGCACGTAGCCGTAGATCACTGAGCTCATCGCCAGAAGGAGCAGGGGGCCGGACACCCACGGATGCTCGGCCATCTCCACCGGCAGATAGCGGTACGACGCCAGGAGCGCAGCGAAGACCGTCGCGCCGTAGGCGACCAGCCGGGTTCCCGACCGGTCCCAGCCACGGTCGAGCGAACGCAGACCCGCCTCGATCGTGAGCGCGAACACCACCCCGGCAAGGAGATCCACGCCGTAGTGGTAGCCGAAGCCCAGCGTTGCACTGAGGGTGGCGATCAGCCAGAACGCCCCTGCGCATCGCAGGATTCGCGGGCCCTTGCGGGTGTGGATGAAGATCGCGGTGGCCCAGGCCGTGTGCAGGCTGGGCATGCAGTTGCGTGGGGTGATGTCGTCGTAGATCACCGGATGCGGAACGTTGATCGGCGGCGGCGTGTTGGGCCACAGGTTGGCCACCGCCCAGTGCACGCCGCCGGTGCCGGAGGCGCCCGGCCCGTAGGCGAAGACCGGTCCGACCACCGGGAAGACCATGTAGATGGCCGGCCCGAGGACGCCGATCACCAGAAAGGTGCGCACCAGGTAGTGGCTGGGGAAGCGGCGCTCGGCCGCCACGTTGCGCAGCTGGTACAGCGCGACGACGACCGCGGCCACCGCAAGCTGCGCGTAGATCACGCCGAGAAGATGGTCGCCGATCGGGCCGGTGGCCTTGAGGATCCGGCCCGCCAGCCACGACGGGTTGCCCAGCGCGTGGTCGGCGGTCGCCACGTACGGGTCGAGCACCGTCGGGCGTGTCTTCGACGTGATGAGGAGCCAGGTGTCGCCGGCTTTGCGGGCGGCCACCAGGAGCAGGCCCAGCCCCACGCCCTTCAGCAGCAGGACGCGTTCCCGTCCGGTGCGGCGCGTGACAGCGATGACCGCACAGCCCAGCATCACCCACAGCGCGCCGTTGCCGAAGTACCGGCCTTCGGTCATGTCGGCGCCGACCGCCCACCGCACCAGAACGAAGACGACGTCGATGCCGATCGCGGCACCGGCTGCGATGAACCGTTGCCGCCAGGTGAGCACCACCATCATCAACGCCATGCCGCCGTACAGCGGCCCCGGTTTGGGGGCGAATATCACCTCTTTCGCCTGGTTGGTCATCGGCCCCGGCGCGCCGCCGTAGCGACGCGCGGCGATCTCCAGCGCGATGAGGAGTCCGAGGGCCGCCACACCCGCCGTGGCCCACAGGATCGCCCGTGGTCGACGCCACGCGGCGAACTTAATTCTGCAGTTTGATCGCGAAAACACCCGCCATACTATAGGCATCAATTTTTAACCGTTTTATTGGATGCAGTTCCGTTATAGGCAACATTGTACGTTTTGTCGCCGCAGGTGCGCTCGGTACCCCTCTCTCCGTGCAGGGGATCCGGCGGTGTTTCGCCGACGACCGAATGAGGACGACGTCGCGTGGCCACGGCCCGCAAGCTGGGTCCGCGCAACCGCACGAACGACCAGTCCGGCACGTGACACAGAGGAGAACGTCATGCAGTTGACACGTACGGTCAGGGCGGCGGGGATCGTGGCCGCCACCGCGTTCCTGGGGCTCGGGGGGATCGCCACCCAGGCCCAGGCATCCTCGCAGGCCCCTGCGGGCGTCCCGCGCTACGCATGCAACCACACCGACGACGAACCGACCCTCTCGGTCGGTTCCAGAGGCGCGGCGGTCAAGCAGGCCCAGTGCCAGCTGGACAGCGTGCTGAAGCGGCACGTCGTGGTGGACGGCGTCTTCGGAACCGACACCAAGAACGCGACCAAGGCGTTCCAGCAGTGCGCCGGGCTGGCGTCCGACGGCATCATCGGCAAGGACACCTGGCGCGAGCTGAACCACTGGTGGTGGAACGACATCGACTGCGACAAGTGATCGGCACCGCCGCCCCCTGAGGCAGCAGCACCCGCACGCTGCACACCGACGCGCGTCCCCTTGAGGGACGCGCGTTCCGGCGGCGGTCACCGGGCTGAGGCGGCGAACGTCCGTCCCCCTTCCGCCGTCAGCCGGCTGCGGTCTTCTTCAGGACCAACTCGTACATGCCGCGCAGCGACGTCGCCTCGCCCAGGTCGTCCTCCGTCAGCCGGACGCCGTACTGCGTTTCCAGGACGATCTGCATCTCCAGGGCCAGCAAGGAGTCGCCGCCCAGGTCCCGGACGAAGTGGGCGTCGTCGGTGACCTCCGCAGGGTCGAGTTCGAGGACCTCGGCGATGGCGGCACGCAGCTGCTCAAGGTCGACGGTGGTGCTCTCGGCGTTCATCGTGGCTCCTGTTCGGATGCTCGGGGTCGTGGAGTCGGCAGGGGCTGGACCAGGGTCAGGGCGCAGGCACCGTCGGAGCTCGCGGCGGCGACCAGGTGCGGGGGGCCGGGACGGGCGAGGCCCCGGGTGAGGTGCAGGAACGGCAGGAGGGTTCCGGCGCCCGGCGGGACGATGTCGGCGGGGACGCCCAGACGGCGCAGGTGGCCGGCGAGGGCCGTGCCCGCCGGGCAGGGGTCGCAGATCAGGCGGGCCGGCAAGGTGGTGCCGTCCGGTGCGCCGGCGTCCTCGACGAGTCGGGCGAGTGCCTCGTGCACGGTCCGTTCTGCGGTGGTGAGGAAGAACGTGGCGGTGCGGCAGGTGCCGTAGGGCGTCGCGCCGCGGGCGGCGGCCGCGGCGCGGGGTTCGAGGAAGAGCACGGCCGCGCCGGCTTCGGAGAGGGCGTGGCCGGGGTGGTGGACGGGGAGAGGGGCTTCGGTGGAACCGGCCAGCAGGACGGCGGAACGCCCCGCGGCGACCGCTCGTGCGCCGGCGAGCAGCGTCTCCATCCCGGCCGTGCGCGGTGAGGTGAGCGTGAGGTTCCAGCCCTTGACCCCGTGGTCCATGGCCACCCGGCCCGCCAGGGTGTTGATGGAGAAGTACGGGGCGGTCGCCGGGCTGAGCCGCTCCGCACCGGCGTCGGTGATGGTGGCGTCCATGGCGTCGATGAGCGCGGCGATGCCGCTGTTGGTGCCGAGGGCCATGCCGCGCTCACCCTCCGGCACTCCGGCCAGCGGGTCGCCCGCGTCGGCGACGGCCCTGCGGGTGGCGGCGAGCAGGTAACGGCCCGCCGGAGGAACGTACTTGTAGCCGCGGGCGCCGAGTTCGGCCGTGGCGTCGAACCAGGAGTCGTCGGCAGGGGCGGTGCCGTCCAGGTCGAGTGCGGCCGGGTCGCAGCCGCGGGGCGAGACGACGCCGATGCCGGTCACCACCAGGTCGTCGGGGTTCACGGCGTCCGCCCTTCCAGAACCAACGACACGTTGTTGCCCCCGAACGCGAAGGCGTTGGCCATGGCATGGCGTCCGACCAAGGGGACCGGCACTTCCTGCGGCAGGCTGACCGGGCACTGGGCGTCCTGTTCCGCGCCGAGCGGCACGTTGGGCGGTACGGTGCGGCGGTCGAGGATGAGGGCGGCCGTGAGGACACCGAGGGCGCCGGCGGCCCCCGCGGTGTGACCGGTCAGCGCCTTGAGGCTGTAGAGGGGCAGCCGGGCGAGCCGTTCGCCGAAGACGGCGCCGAGGGCCTCGCTCTCGACGACGTCGTTCAGCCGCGTGCCCGTGCCGTGCGGTACGACGCAGCCCACCGCATCCGCCGGTGCCCCGGCGTCGGTCAGTGCGGCCGTCATGGCGCGCCGGATCTGGGCACCGTCCGGTCCGGGTGCGGTCAGGTGGTGGGCGTCGCAGCTCCAGCCCGAGCCCGCCAGCGTCGCGTAGTGACGCGCCGCTCCACGCCGCCGGGCGTGGCCGGCCGACTCCAGGACGAGGACGGCGGCGCCTTCGCCCAGGATGGTGCCGGCCCGGTCGCGGTGGAACGGCCGGCAGGCGTGCGGATCGACGGCGCGCATGCGGTTGAAGCAGCCGAGCCCGACCCGGCTGTACGCCTCCGCTCCCCCGGCGAGGACGACGTCGGCCTCCCCGGAGCGGATCATGTCCACCGCGATGGCGAGGGCGAAGCCGCCGGCCGAGCAGGCGTTGCTGACGCACGTCGCGCCGCCGCCCGCCCCCAGTGCGGCGGCCACCGCCGAGGCGACCGGGAAGGGCGTGGTGTCGGTGCGCCCGGGGTCCAGCGGTCGTTCCCAGTGGTCGGCGTTCCCGCCGCCCGTGCCGATGACCACCGCGCTCCGCGCGTGGTCGGTGTCGTCGAGCCCGGCGTCGCCGACGGCCTCCCGGGCCGCCATGACGGCCAGGCGTGACGCGCGGCCACCGGGTCCGGTGCCGACCGGGGCCCGGTAGACCAGGGGCAGCGGCATCCGGGCGCCGGGGTCGGCCGCTCGCAGGGGGCGGCTGCCGGGGGCGGCGCACAGGGCCTGCCACATGGCTTCCACCCCGGCACCGAGGCAGGACACCGCTCCTGCTCCGGTGATCAGGACTTGCGTCATTCTTCTCCTTCGTCGGGTGCGCCGGCGTGGTGTGCGGCGGAGAGCAGAAGAGCCGCTGCCGCGTCGTCCGCGCGGCCGCCGCCGGCCACGGCCAGCGCGGTGGGCGGGACACCGGCGGGCGTACCGGCGGTGATCCAGGCGGTGGCCGCGACGCACTGGAGCACCCCGAAGGCGCCGGAGGCCGGCGGGAGGGCCCGGCCGAGGTCGCAGACCGTGGCGTAGCCGATCCCGTCCGGGTGGTGGCTGTCCCCCTCCGTGTCGCGGTCCCGGCGCCCGGGATCAAACCCCGGCCGGGGTGCCCGGGCGGCCCTGGCTGCCCGGTCTTCCGGCGTATCGGGGTGGCACACGGCGCCCACGCCGATCGCCCCCTCCTGCGGCGGCAGCCACAGCCCGCAGCCGGTGGCCCGGCCTGCCGGCCCCGCAGCGGCCGCGGCCGCTGCGATCGCCGCGTCCGCGTTCGTGCGCCTGGCGTAGCCGGTGAGGGTCGCGCGACCACGCCCGGCCGCGGCGTCCGCGGACTCCAGGACGAGCGCTGCCGCGCCGTCCAGCGTTCCTGATGCGCCGGCGCAGTGCCGTGCCGCGGGACCGGCGGGTTCCACGCCGATCACCAGCAGCCGCCGGGCCCTTGCGGTGGCGAGGGCGAGCGCTGCCCAGCCGAGTGCGTCCAGCCCGGACGTGGCGCCGTTGCAGAGCGTGAGGTTGATGCCGTGCAGGGCGAAGCGGATGGCCACGCTGGAGGCGGTGGCGTTGCTGCAGGCGTTGGGGAGGTTCACCACGCGCAGGGCCGCCGGGCCGTCCCGGTCGAGGGTCTCGGTCACCCGGCACACCGTGTCCAGGGTGCCCAGGTTGGAACTGACGATGACGCCGACCTCCTCCCCCGGCACCGTCGGGCCGCCGGCGTCGAGCAGTCCCGCAGCGGTCAGCGCGGCCTCGCCCGCCATGAGGGCGAGCCGGGTCGCACGGTCCTTGAACCGCGTGTCCCGGTCGCGGGAAGGCCACGGCTCGGGCACCGGCCGGGCCGATCCGTACGTCAGTGCGAGCAGGTCGGCTGCGCACCGCGCGCCGGGGAGCGCTACGCCGGTCCCGGTGACCACCGGATCCGCCACGGGCCTCACGCCGCCCTGCCGAGGACGGCGACGGCGTTGACCCCGCCGAAGCCGAAGGAGTTCACCTGTGCATACGTCGGTTCGACTCGTCCTCCCGTGCTGAAGCGCAGCCCGGCGGCCGCTTCGATGGGGTCGCGGAGACCGACGACGGGGGGTGTCCGTCCATGCCGCAGGCACTCGACGGCGAGCACGGTGTTGAGCAGCCCCGAGCAGCCGGAGGTGTGGCCGGTCATGCCCTCGACGGCGGCAATCAGCGGACCGTCTCCCTCCGGGCCGAAGACACGGGCCAGGGCCTGTGCCTCGGCCCGGTCGTTGTGGGGGGATCCCGTGCCCTGGGCGAGGACGAGGCCGACGTCCCGGGCTGTGATCCCGGCGCGGTCGTGGGCCTGGCGCTGGGCGGCGGCGAGCCCGTCGGCGGAGGGCGCGGTGACGTGGCCCGCATCGCAGTACAGGCCGACCGAGTGCAGCACCGCGCGGGCCGGGGCCGTGCCGGGGCGGCGCAGGACGACGGCGGCGGCGCCGTCGCCGAGCAACTGGCCGCCGCTGTCGCGGTCGAAGGGGCGGACCTCTCGGGGCGCGCCTGGCTGGGCGCGGTCGAGCAGGGCGTACATGCTGGCGGTGATGGTGTCGACGCCGGCCACCACGACCGTGTCCGCGCGCCCGGCGGCGAGCAGGTCGGCGGCGAGTGCCAGCGCGTACAACGAGGCGGAGCAAGCGCCGGCGAAGGTGTGGGTGTCGCAGGCCCCGAAGCGGTCCCGCAGGATCCGGCCGAAGTGCGGGTCGGGCGGGGCGGAACGGCCCTCCGTCCAGTCGCGTTCGGCCCCTCGCAGGTCGCGCAGGGCGGTGCCGACCAGGACGGGTACGTCGCAGAGGTCGTCGGGCATCCCCGCCTGGGCGAGGGCTTCGGCGACGGCACGGCAGAGCCAGGCCGCGGGCTGCTGCGGTGGGTCGGTGATCTCGTAGGCGTGGCGGGTGCGCAGCCGGGCGGTGTCGAAGGCCCGTACCGGGCGCGGTGCTCCGCGTCCGGCGCACAAGGCGGTGAAGACCTCGGCGGTCGTGGCGCCGACGCTGCTGACGGCGCCGGTGCCGGCGATGGGCCAGCCGGTCACGGCGTCGTTCATCCCTTCCGCCAGGACGCGGCGACCCGGTCGGCGAGGCCGCGGAGGGTGGGCGGGTCGTCGAACGAGAAGGACGAGGAGGAGGGGCTGCGGCCCAGGGCGGTGCCGAGGGTGGCAACGATGTCGATGAGGACGAGGGAGTCGGCTCCGAGGTGGAAGAGGTTGTCGTCGACGCCGGGGAGCCGGTCGCCCGGCCGGCCGTCCTGCCGGCCGTCCTCCGGTTCGAGGAGGCGGCCGGTCTGCCGGCGCAGGAAGTCCTGGAGGATTGCGCTGCGTTCGGCGGGGTCGGCCTCCTCGACGCGGCGGCGCAGGTCGTCGGGGTGGCCGGTGGGCCCGGTGCGCCGGGAGGGCGGTTCGGCCCAGTGGCGGCGCCGTTCGTAGGGGTAGGTGGGCAGGGGCACCCGGCGTCGCCGGCCGTGACCGTACCAGCGTTCCCAGCGGATGTCGGCGCCCTGGGTCCAGGCCCGGGCGAGGGTCTCCAGCAGGACGTGCGCGGCGTCACGGCCGGTGAGGTCGAGCGTGAGGGGGGCCAGCCCGTCCTCCTTCAGCAGGGTGTCCGTCGTCGGCCGGTCCCCTTCGCCGGTGGCGGGCCGGGTCCAGGTCTCCGGGTCCGTCGCCTCGTCGGGCCGCAGCCAGCGCGCGCCGTGGCTCACAGGGATGTCCGGTGCGGCGCACGAGGGGAGGACAGGGCGCCCGGCGCTCAGGGCCAGCGCGTCGTCGGCTGCGAGCACTCCGGCGAGGCAGCCGGCGACGGTCCGTCCGGTGCCCCAGCCGACGACCGCGGCGGGCCGTACACCCCACGCGCGGCAGATCCGGGCCAGTGCGTAGGGGACGACGAACGCGGCCAGGGCGTCGTCGGCCAGGACGGCGTCGGGGTCGGTCCCGAGCGTCGCGGCGCAGGAGTCCACGACGTGCCGGAAGTCGTCCAGTCCGGCGTAGAGTTCCGCGGCGCCGTGAGTGGCGGGGGTGCCGGGGAGGACGAGGGCGAAGCCGTCGGGGCTCTGGTCGCTGCGTCCGGTCCACACCCGCTCGGGGTCCAGGATGGCCAGCGAGAGCGCCGCGTCGCCGGTGTCGGTGCAGACCGCGGCCCGCCGGTGGACGTGGTGGTGGCGGCCGGCGGCCAGGGTGTACGTGACCGCGTCCAGGGCGAGGCCGGGGCGGCGGCGCAGGTGGCGTGCCAGGTTGCCGGTGGCGCGGGCGAGGGCCTCGGGGGTGCGGGCGGAGAGCAGCAGCGGCTCGGCCGCTCGCGGGGCGGGGGTGGTCACGGGGGCGGGCGGCTCCTCCAGAACCACGTGCGCGTTGGTGCCGCCGACGCCGAACGAGCTGACGCCGGCCCGCCGGGGCCCGTCCCCGTCCGGCCAGGGCACGGTCTCGGTGCCGACCCGGAAGGGGCCCGCGGCGAAGTCGATGTCGGGGTGGGGGGTGCGGAAGTGGAGGCTGGGCACGAGGGTGCAGTGGCGGAGCATCAGCGCCGTCTTGATCAGTCCGGCCATGCCCGCGGCGACGTCGAGGTGCCCGATGTTGGTCTTGACCGAGCCGAGGACGGTGCAGCCCGCTCCGGTGGCCCCGGACGCCGGGTTTCCGACGGGCCCGAACGCCCGGTTGAGGGCGGCGACTTCGATGGGGTCGCCGAGCGGGGTCCCGGTGCCGTGCGCCTCGACGTAGCCGATCGTCTCCGGCGGGCAGCCGGCGACGCGCTGGGCCTCGCGGACCGTTGCCGCCTGGCGTTCGACGCCGGGTGCGGTGAAACCGGTCTTGGCCGCACCGTCGTTCGTCACCGCCGTCCCCTTGATCACGGCGTGCACGGTGTCGCCGTCGGCCACCGCCTCGTCGAGCCGCTTGAGGAGGACGACGCCGACGCCGCTGCCGAGCACGGTGCCGCGCGCGTCGGCGTCGAAGGCCCGGCAGTGCCCGTCGGGCGAGAAGATCATCCCTTTCTGGTGCACATGGCCCTCGTCCTGCGGCATCCGCAGGTGGACCGCGCCGGCCAGGGCCATGCCGCACTCCCCCGCGAGCAGGCTCAGACAGGCCAGGTGCACGGCGACCAGCGAGGTGGAGCAGGCGGTGCCGACGGTGATGCCGGGGCCGCGCAGGTCGAGCTTGTAGCAGACACGGGTGGCGAGGTAGTCCTTGTCGTTGGCGAGCATGAGCCGGTAGCGGCCGAGCGAGGACCCGGTGGCGTAGCGGTCGGCGAGGTTGCCCGGCAGGTAGGTGTTCATGCCGGCGCCGGCGAAGACGCCGATCTCTCCGGGGTGGGTGCCCGGGTCGTAACCGGCGTCCTCCAGCGCGGCGAGTGCGCACTCCAGGAAGTGCCGGTGCTGGGGGTCGAGGATCTCGGCCTCGTCGTCGGGGATCGTGAAGTGGGCGGCGTCGAACAGCTCGACGCCCTCGATGCCCTGGACCGCCCGGACGAACCCCGGGCGCGCCGGCCCGGCCCCCGCTGCCGGCAGTTCGTCCTCGGTGGGGAAGCGCACGCTCTCCCGGCCCTCCCGCAGGAGGTCCCAGAACGCCTCCACGGTGGGGGCCCCGGGGAACCGGCAGGCCATTCCGACGATCGCCACATCGCAGTCGGTCATGCCCGCGCCCCCGTGCTCCGCAGGGTGATGCCCAGGTCCGTCGCGGTCGTGCGCATGGTGAGGAAGCCGCGGGCCACGAAGCGCGCCGCGTCGTCGGAGGCGCCCAGCCGCGTGAAGAGGACGACGAGTTCGCGTTCCTGGGCGGCAGGGTCACCGCGACTCCCCGCGATGTCGAGGACGACCCGCTTCAGCCGTTCCTCGATCAGGGGGAGGTCGGCCGCGCGCGGGAAGGTGATGCTGAACGTGGAGCGCCGGTGGTTCTCGTTGCGCCGTTCCGAACGTCGTTGGCTGGCCGCGTTCAGCTTGTAGAACATGCAGTCCCAGTTGGTGAAGGAGTAGTAGTTCAGCAGCGGGAAGAGGGTGCAGTGCGTCTCCATCGGCGACGAGGCGTACAGCCCCTTCTCCTTGAGCTCGGTGACGATGCGGTCCGGGTCGTAGGCGTAGCGCAGGGCGATGTACGGGAAGACGATCCGGGGCAGTTCGCCGTCGTCGGCGAAGAGCATCTCCTCCAGCTCGCCCCGGAACAGCTCCCCGGTCATCCGCCGCCCGAAGGTCCGGTAGAAGCCGCGGACCACCTCCCGCACGTCGGACTCCATGGTGAGGATCTGCTGCGGGTCGGCGCACAGCACGACGTAGGGGATGCGGTGGCGGAAGGCGTGGAGGACGGCCCGGATGACGAAGAAGGAGCGGCACGAGACGCAGGGCAGCTTCTCGTCCAGGTACGTGCCGGGTTTGGCCGGTGTCCGGTTGAAGACCTCCCGCATCATCGCCTTGATGGTGTCGTCGTCGGAGTCGACGACGTAGGTGGCGGGGATCCGTTCCCTGGCCAGCCGGATGTTCTCCGCGGCGTGCGTGCTCTCGAAGGGGACGTCGAAGGTGTAGGAGAGGACGCGCTTGCCGTATGCGTTGACGAACTTGTCCAGCATGTAGGTGCTGTCCTTGCCGCCGCTGTACATGAACAGGCAGTCGTGGTCGCCGTGCGGATTGGGGCCGCTGCGGGTGAATTCCTGGAAGACCCGGTTCGTGTAGGTGAAGTTCTCCATCAGTTCGCCGGCGAAGTCCAGCGTGCACAGGCTGCACACCCCGTCGTCACCGAGCAGGATGCCCGGGTGGTTCTCCTTCAGGGCACAGACGGTACACACGCGCACGTCCGTTTCCCCCTTCCCTGTCCGGTTGCGGTTCGTCGGCGGTCAGTGGTGGCGGCGCCGGCGCAGCTCGCCCAACGCCGCGCGGCCGGCCGGGCGGCGTGCCGGCTCCGCCGGTGGTGGGCCGGGGTCGTCCAGGCGGCGTGCCAGCGAGCGGATCGTCGGGTACATGAACATCTCCACGCGGGTCAGCGGCTGCCGCGTCCGTTCCCGTAGCCGGGCCATGACGCGCATCAGCAGCAGGGAGTCGCCGCCGACCTCGAAGAAGTTGTCGTCGACGCCGACCCGGTCCCGTTGCAGCACGTCCCGCCAGATCTCGGCGACGAGCCGTTCGCGGCGGCCGGGCGGCCCGGTCCCCGCAGCGTGCGGCCCGGCCTCCACAGGGCGTGGTGCGGGGGCGGGCAGGGCGGCACGGTCGGTCTTGCCGTTGGCGGTGAGCGGGATGCTCTCCAGCGTCGCGAACACCGAGGGGATCATGTAGCCGGGCAGGCAGGCGGCCAGGTGGGCACGCAGCTCGCCGGCGGTGGCCGGGGTTCCGCGCGGGACGACGTAGCCGACCAGCCGCCCGTCGCGCACGGCGACCACGGCCCGGTCCACCGCGGGGTGGCCGCGCAGCGCGGTCTCGACCTCGCCGGTCTCGACCCGGTGGCCGCGCACCTTGACCTGTCCGTCCGCCCTGCCGAGGAACTCCAGGTGTCCGTCGGGGCGTTGGCGGACGAGATCGCCGGTGCGGTAGACGGTCCCGGGGTCCTGGGGCACGGTCAGGAACCGCTCGGCCGTCAGGTCCGGCCGGTTCAGGTAGCCGGAGGCCACGCCCGCCCCGCCGATGTACAGCTCGCCGGGCACCCCGGGCGGCAGCGGCCGCCGCCCGGGGTCCAGGACGTGGAAGCGGGTGTTGGCGACCGGCGGCCCGATCAGGGGGCGCCTGCCCGGCAGCACTTCGGCGGCCGCGGACCAGATCGTGGTTTCCGTGGGTCCGTAGAGGTTCCACAGGCTGCCGCCCCGGGCGAGCAGGTCCCGGGCGAGGTCCGGCGGCAGTGCCTCGCCCCCGCACAGCATCCGCAGCGGTGCGCCGGGCGGCTGTCCCTGCCAGCCGGCGTCGAGCAGCATGCGCCAGGTGGCGGGCGTGGCCTGCACGGTGGTGGGGCGGCAGCGCTCCAGCAGGGTGCGCAGCCGGAAGCCGTCGGCCGCCGTCTCCGCCGGGGCGAGCTCGACCTGTCCGCCGGTGGCCAGGGGGACGTAGAGCTCCAGGCCGGCGATGTCGAAGCAGGGCGTGGTGAGGGCGAGCAGCCGCTCCCCGGTGGTGAAGCCGGGCGTCAGGGCCATCGCGCGCACGAAGTTGGCCAGGGCCCGGTGGCTGATCCGCACGCCTTTGGGGCGGCCGGTGGAGCCGGAGGTGAAGATGACGTACGCGTCCGTCTCCGGCCGGACGTCGATGCCGTCCTCGGGCGCGGCGGCCTCGACGGCGGCCCGCTCCCGGTCCAGGATCAGGATGTCGGCGTCCGTCGTGGGCAGGGTGCCGGCCAGGCGCTCCTCGGTGACGAGCAGGGCGGGCGCGGCGTCGGTGACCATGGTGGCGATGCGGGCGGGCGGGTAGAGGGGGTCCAGCGGCACGTAGGCGGCGCCGGACTTCATGATGCCGAGGAGAGCGACCGTCAGGTCGGTGGTGCGGTCCAGGTGGACGGCGACCCGTTGCCCGGTCCCCACGCCGCGGGCCCGCAGGTGTCCGGCGCAGGCCGAGGACAGGCGGTCGAGTTCGCCGTAGGTGAGGGTCTGCCCGGCGCAGGTCACGGCGGGGGCGCCGGGGCGCAGCCGGGCCTGCCGGGCGACCATGCGGTGGACGGTGGTGCCGGGCGGGAGGTCGGCGGTGGTGTCGTTCCAGGCGGCCATGGCGCGCCGGGCCTTGTCGGTGCCCAGCGGGATGGCGGCGGGATCGCTGTCGGGTGCCCGGTCGAGCGCGCGCAGGTAGGCGGCGGCGTATGCGGCGAGCGGGCCGGCGGGGCCCACCCACCGGCAGGGGCCCGTCCTGCGGGGGATGCGGATCAGCAGTGCGGTGCCGGGTGGGGCCTCGGCGGGGCCGTCGTCGGTGATCTCCAGGGTGATGGGCAGTTCCCGGGCGGCCGTGCGCAGCCGGCGGTGCCGGGTCCACAGGTCGTGCGGGAACGGCGCGCGGCCGGACGTCTCCCGGACCGCGTGGTCCCGCAGTGCCGTGATGCCGCGCCCGTCCAGCGGCGGTATGCGCAGGGGTATCCAGTCCGCGTAGAGCGCGTCGACGGCCGGGTGGCCGGTGCCCGGGCCGGCCGATCGCAGTCGTACGTCGGTGCCGGGGGTGACGCCGACGCGGACGAGGAAGGCGAGGAGGGCCGCCAGCAGCCAGTGGGGGTCCCGTGCGCCGTCGGGGACGGGCACGTCGGCCTCGGCTGGGCCGCCGTCGGCGCGGTGGGGCAGGTCGGCGGGCTCCAGCGAGGAGAGCCGCCTCACCCAGTGCGGCTCGTCGCGCAGGCTCGCCGCCTCGGCACGGCCGGCGGCGTCCAGCAGGGCGGCGTCCGGGACCGGGAGCACGTCCCCGGGCCGCAGCGCGTGCGGGGCGGGTGCGCCGAGTGGGGTGGTGAGCGTGGTCAGCCGTACGTCGTGGCCGGCCGTGGCGACGGTGACGGTGCCGCTGTCCGGCGTGGCGAGGACCGTGCCGGGAGGCCGTCCCGAGCGGCTGGGGCACATGGTCAGTCCGCTGACGATGGCGGGGCGGTCGCCGAGGAGGGCCTTGGCCGTGCCGAACGTGTTGGCGTGCGGCCCGAAGTCGCGGGCGCGGACGGCGGCGTCCAGGGCTTCCGCGGGCCGGTCCCAGCACAGGAGGCCGCCGCCGGGCGGCCGTTCGTGGCGGCCGTGGAAGGTGCGTCGCGCGAGCTCCTGGGGCCGACGCCGCACGCGGCCGGCCGCCAGCGCGTCGGCCAGCTCGGCGAAGGCGTCGATGCCCGCCTCCAGGCACTTCACGTTGAGCGTCGCGCTGGTCTCCCCCGGCGCCACCGGGACCTCGCGGGAGGCCAGCACGTCGCCGCTGTCGGCCTCCTCCGTCATCACGTGCCAGCTGACGCCGTGGACGGCCTCGCCCTGCAGGAGCGCCCACGTGGTGGCGTGCACACCGGCGTGCCGGGGCAGCGGACCGTCGTGGAAGTTGACCGGCAGGCCCCGCGGCAGCTCCAGGACGCGCCGTGGCAGCATGCGCAGGTTGGCGACGCTGAAGAGGTGGTCGAACGGCTCGGCGGCGAGCCGTTCCTCCAGCTCCGGTCCGAACCCGGTCACGGGCAGCCCGCTGCGGGTGGCCCAGTCGCGGACGCCGGCGTCGGCGGACACCACGCCGAGCACCCGGTGGCCGCGGTCCAGGAGCAGTTCGGCGCAGGAGGCCACCATCGCGTTCCCGCCGGCCAGGAAGCAGCTGAAGTGCGTCATCCCAGTCCCAGCCTCGTCATCGTCCGGCGCAGTGCGGTCAGCCGCTCGGTGTGCCGCTCGGGATCGGCGCCCGGACGGGGGTCGAACAACTCGGCCCGGGCGCGGGCGACGACTTGACGGTCGGTGTACTGCCGCAGGCCCCCGCTGCCGTGCCGGTGGCCGGTCCCGGAGTGGCCGCGGCCGCCCATGGGGGCCGCGTAGGAGACGTAGGCGGTGCGGAAGCCCTCGTTGATGTTGACGGTGCCGGCCGACAGCCGGGCGGCGAGCGCGGCGGCCCGGGCCGGGCTGCGGCTCCAGACGCTGGCGTTCAGGCCGTACGGGCCGTCGTTGGCCAGCGCGACCGCCTCCTCGTCGTCGTGGAAGGGGCGGACGGACACCACAGGGCCGAAGGTCTCCTCGTCGTGGACGGCCGTGCCGGGGGCGACGTCGGCCAGGACGGTCGGCTCGTGGAAGAGCGGTCCGATGTCGGGGCGTGCGTGGCCGCCGCTCAGCAGGCGGGCCCCCTTGTCCAGGGCCTCGCCGATGTGGGAGGTGACGCGGTCGAGCTGGCGGTGGGTGGTGAGCGAGCCCATGTCGGCGCCGAAGTCGAACGCGGCGGAGAGGCGCAGGGTGGCGACGCGGTCCAGGAAACGGTCGAGGAAGCGGTCGTGGACACCGGCGTGGACGAGGATCCGTTCGGCCGCCATGCACAGCTGTCCGGCGCTGGTGAAGCAGGCCCGCACGGCGCCGGCCGCGGCCCGTTCGACGTCGGCGTCGGCGAGGACCACCAGGGCGTTCTTGCCGCCCAGTTCGAGCATGGAGCCGATGATCCGGTCCGCTGCCATGCGGCCCAGCACCCTGCCCGCCGCCGTCGAGCCGGTGAAGGCCAGGTGGTCGGCGCCCGCCACCAGCGCGGGCCCGACGTCGGCCGGTTCGCCGACGACGATCTGCCACAGCTGCTCCGGCAACCCTGCCTCGGCGCACACCGCGCGCGCCCACAGGGCGGTGCACGCGGTCTGGGTGTCGGGCTTGTGGACGACGGCGTTGCCCGCGAGCAGGGCGGGGACGACGTCGGTGACGCTCAGGCTGAGCGGATAGTTCCACGGGGTGATGACGGCCACGACGCCCTTGGGGTGCCGCAGTTCGCGCACGGTCGTCAGCAGCGGCAGCGCGCCGGGCAGGCGGCGCGGGGCGAGTAACTTCGGGGCGCGGCGCGCGTAGTGGCGGCACACGCCGGCGGCGTCGACGACCTCCTCGAAGGCGTGGGCCCGGGCCTTGCCGGTCTCCCACTGCAGCAGGTCCATGGCCTCGCGCCGCCGGTCCAGCAACAGGTCGTGCACGCGTCCCAGGACACGGGCCCGTTCGCTCGCGTCCCGCGCGGCCCAGGAGCATTGCGCGGCGCGGGCCCGCTCACAGGCCAGGGCGACGTCGCCGGGCGTGGCGGTGGGCAGGCAGGCGATGGCGTCCAGGGTGAACGGCGCCCGGGGCGTGGCCTGCGGGCCGCTGCCGGCCAGTCGCTCGCCCAGCCGGGCGGCCGTGGCGGCGACGGGCGGGGCGGAGCGGGAGGTGGGTGCCGGGGGGCACATGGTCAGTCCTCCAGGGGGGTCAGGCCGCCGCCGGCGTAGAGGGTGTCGATGAGGTCGCGGTAGTGCCGGCCGATGGCCCGGCGCCGCATCTTCAGGGTGGGCGTGACCAGCCCGGAGTGCGGTGTCCAGGTGTTCTCGACGACGGCGAAGCGCCGGACCCGTTCGGGGCGGGACAGGTGCCGGTTGCCGTGGGCCACGGCGCGGCGGATCCGGTCGGTGTCGGTGTCGGTGTCGCTGCTCCCGCTGCCGCTGCCGCTGCCGAGGGCGACGAGGGTGATGAGAGCGGTGTTGTACGGGCGGCCGTCGCCGATCACAAACACCTGGTCGATGAGGGGTTCGCCGTGACCGATCCGTTCCTCGATCCGGGCGGGCGACATGTTCTTGCCGTAGGCGTTGACGATGAGGTCCTTCTTGCGGCCGGTGATGCGCAGCGCGCCGTCGTCCGCCACCTCGCCGAGGTCCCCGGTGTGCACCCAGCCCTCGGCGTCGAGGACCTCGGCGGTCTCCCGGGGCCGGCCGCGGTAGCCGCGCATGGTGGTGGCGCCGCGGACGAGCACCTCGCCGTCGTCGGCGGTGCGCAGCTCGACACCGGGCAGGGGTGGTCCGATCCAGCCCATCCGGTGCCGTCCGGAGACGGTCACGCAGGCGGCCGCGCACAGTTCGGTCATGCCCCAGATCTCGCCGGCGGGCAGGCCGAGGGCGCGCAGGAAGGCCATCGTGGCGGGGGCGACCGGCGCCGCGCCCACATGGACGAACCGTGCTTCGTCCAGCCCCAGCAGGGTGCGGACGGGCGCCAGGTGGCCGGCCTCCAGCCGCGCGTACTCGGCGCGCACGGCCGCGTCCTCGCCGTGGGCCGCGTCCTCGCCGTGGGCCAGGGCCTCGCCGAGTTCCAGGGCCCGCAGAGCCCCGCGCCGGAAGTCCTCGGGTGCGGTGGCGAGTTCGGCGAGCAGGCGCGTGCGCAGCTTCTCCCACATGCGGGGGACGGAGAACAGCCAGTGCGGCCGCACCCGGGGCAGCACGGAGAAGAGGCGGTCCGCCTCGGGGCAGCAGGTGACGTCGGCGCCGAGCACCATGGGCAGGTAGTGCGAGCAGCAGCGCTCGGCGATGTGCGCCATGGGCAGGTAGGAGACGAGCCGGCTGCCGGCCGGGAGCGGCACCCGTTCCAGGAAGGCCCGCCCGGTGGCGCGCACCGCGCCGTGGGTGAGCTCGGCTCCCTTGGGCGCTCCGGTGGTCCCGGAGGTGTAGACGACGGTCAGGATGTCGTCGGGCCGGACCCGGTGGCGGTACGGGTGGGACCCGGGGGCGTCGAGGAGTGCGCCGAGGCCGTGCGGGCCGCCGACGGTGACCGTCTCCCGCAGCCCGGGGCAGTCGCGCAGGAGGTCTTGGGCCTGCTCCCGTCCGGCCGCGTCGCACACCAGGACGCTCATGCGCGAGTCGTCGGCCTGGTGGCGCAGTTCCTCCTGGGGGGCGGTGGGGTAGAGCGAGCAGGTGGTCACCCCGATCGTCATCGCGGCCGCGTCCACGATGTGGAATTCGGGCCGGTTGCCCAGCAGCAGCCCGAGGGTGTCCCCGGGCCGCAGGCCGAGCCGGGCCAGCCCGGCGGCGCACCGCCGTGCGGCGGACCGGTAGGCGCCCCAGGTGTAGTGCTGTCCGTCCGGTCCGCGCAGTGCGGGGTGGTCGGCGACGGCGTCGGCGGTCAGGTCGAAGGCGTCGGCCACGGTGGGCGCGTCCAGGGCGCGGCGGAGGGCGTCGGCGTGCGGGGGCCGTTCGCTCATCAGGCGTCCCTCCCCGTCGTGCGTGCGGGGTTGCGCGCGGCACCGGGGGATTCGGGCAGGTAGCGGTATTCCAGGGCGGCGAGCGCCAGCAGGGCGCGGGGGGCCACGACACCGAGGAGTTCGCCGAGGGTGCCCAGCGGGGTGGAGACCCGGGGGGTGCCGGTGACCAGTGCGGTGCCGATCATGCGGGCGGCCTGCCGGGCGTCGAGGGCGGGCAGCCGGGCGAACGCGGTGGTGGGGGCGCTCATCGGGGTGCGGACCAGCGGCAGGTGCACGGTGCTGACCCGGATGCCCTCGCGGCGCAGCTCCGCGCCGAGCGACTGGCCGAACGCCTCCAGTGCCGCCTTGGACGGGTTGTAGGCGGTGAAGCGGCCCATGCCGAGCTGCCGTCCGATCGTGGCGACGTTGACGATGTGGCCGTGGCCGCGCTCGTGCATGCCGGGCAGCAGACGCAGGGTGAGGTCCACCGCGCCGAAGTAGTTGACGGCCATCATCCTGCGGTAGTCGTGCGCGCGGTCCAGGGCGTTGACGGCGCCGCGCCGGATGGAGCGTCCCGCGTTGTTGACCAGGACGTCGGCGGCGCCGCACTCGGCGGTCAGCCGGTCGGCGAAGCGGGCGACGGCCGCGGGGTCGGTGAGGTCGACGGGACAGACGCGCGCCGTGCCGCCGGCCTCTTCGGTACGGCGGGCGGTCTCGGCCAGCGCCGTCCTGTTCCGGCCCAGCAGGACGAGATCGGCACCGGCCTGTCCCAGCAGCACCGCCAGCTGCCCGCCGATGGCGCCGGAGGCACCGGTGACGACCACCCTGCGGCGGCCGACCGTTCCGGCGAGCCGGGCGGTCAGCCGGTCCGGGCGGCGCGGCCGCCTCCACCGCCGCTGCGCGGCGCGCGCCGGCTGCTCCTGGTCGCAGGGGGTGGGCATCGGGTCCTTCCTTCGGTTGCGCGGGGTGGGAGGCGGCCCGGGTCATGCGGGGGCAGGGCGGGAACCGTCCGTCCGTACGGAGACCCCTTGCAGGTGGGAGGTGCGCAGGATGGGGTAGTTCAGCTCGCCGTACGGGCCGCCGGTGCGGCCGGTGCCGCCGTGCGTGCCGAGGTAGGGGACGAAGCCGATGTGGGAGTCGTTGACCTTCAGCAGGCCGGCGTTGGTGACCTGGCGGACGAACGCGGTGATGACCTTCTCGTCGCCGGACCACAGGGAGTTGCGCAGCCCGTACTCGTTGTCGTTGACGAAGTCGATGACGGAGTCGAGGAGTTCGCGGGTGTCGTCGCGTTCGTCGGGCACGACGACCGGGAGCAGCGGGAAGAAGGTCTCCTCGCGCACGGCCCGGATGCGGCGGGCGTCGCGCAGTCCGTCCACCCGGACCACGGTGGGTTCCACGAAGGCCCCGGTCGGCGACGGCTCGCCCATCACGTCCACCCGGCGGCCGCCGCACAGGACGGTGCAGCCGTGGCGTTCGGCGTCGGCGAGCGCCTCGTGGAAGGCGCCGGTCTTCAGTACCGGGCTGAGCAGGACGTTGGGGTCGTCGGGGTAGCCGGGGCGCAGGGCACCGCAGCGGGCGGTCAGCTCCTCCAGGAGGGCGTCGGCGACGTCCGGGTGGACGACGGCGCACTTGGGCACCATGCAGATCTGCCCGGAGCCGTAGAAGCACTCGGTGAGCGCCTCGACCGCGCCCTCCAGGTCGGCGTCGTTCCACACCACCAGGACGTCGTTGCCGGACAGTTCCAGAACGGGCTTCTTGCCGTGCGTGACGCATTCGGTGCCGAATTCCAGGCCGGTGGCGCTGTCGCCGAAGAACATGATGTCGTCGGTGTACGGGCTGGCCAGCCACTGGCGCAGCATCGGCCGGGTGGCGCCGGAGACCAGGTTGACGGTGCCGGGTGGCGCTCCCAGCTCGTCGAGGACGGGGGCGACCAGTTCCCGGTAGATGAACGCGACGCCGAGGGGGGCGGTGCGCGGGGCCTTGACGACCAGGGTGTTGCCGGCGCCGAGAGCGGCCGTGCCCAGGAACGAGTTGGACGCGGCCGCGTTCTGCGGCGGGTTGAGGCACACCACCCCGTCGGGCTTGCGCAGCAGGGACAGGGAGCGGCCGGTGCTGTCGAAGTGCTGCTCCAGCTGGCTGCGGTAGAAGGAGACGGTCTCCTTGCTGCTGCCCGTGAGCATGCCGGCGATCTCCCACTCGGCCAGGCGGCGCGGGTGTCCCTCGGAGATCAGGAGGGACAGCAGCTCGTCGTGGCGGGCCTTGAGGGCCGCGTGGAGCCGCGGGCCGAGTTCCATGCGGGTGTCGAGGTCGGTGCGGGCCCACTCGCGGCGGGCCGCGTGTGCGGCGCGCAGGGCGTCGGCGATGTCGTCGGGCCCGCTGAGCGCCATCCGGCCGGTGATCCCGCTCAGGTCGTCCCCGGGGCCGTGGCCGCCCGCCCGTTCCAGGCGGCGCTTGCGGCCGAAGGTCTCCCGCGGGTCGGTCAGGAAGGCGCCGGCGTCCAGGCAGTACGTCCAGGCCGCACCCGGCCGGTCCCTGCCGTCGATGTACTGGTCGTAGGTGTACATCACGTCACCTCCCGGCCTGGACGGCGGCGGGGCAGGGGCCGGGGCCGGGGTCGTCCGCGGGGGTCGTCTCGTACGGCTCCGCGTCCGCCATCTCCCCGGCGTGGTACGAGCCGTAGGCCCCGAGGTCGAGGAGCCCGTGGCCGCTGTAGCAGAAGACGATGACGGCGGGGCGGCGCCGCTCGCGGCACTCCACGGCCAGGTCCATGGCGGCCCGGATGGCGTGTGCGGTCTCGGGCGCGGGCAGCAGACCGTGCAGCCGGGCGAAGAGCGTGCCCGCCTCGAAGACCGCCTTCTGCGCGTAGGCCCGCGACTGGAGGAGCCCCTCGTGCCGGGCGAGGCCGACGAGCGGGGCGGCGCCGTGGTAGCGCAGACCGCCGGAGTGGATGGGCGGCGGGACGAACTCGTGGCCGAGCGTGTAGGTGCGGACCATGGGGCCCAGGCCGCCGGCGTCCGCGAAGTCGTAGCGGTACGTGCCGCTGGTCAGGGTGGGGCAGGCGGCCGGTTCGGCGGCGAGGATGGTGATGTCCTGCCCGGCGAGCTTGTCGCCGACGAAGGGGAAGGCGAACCCGCCCATGTTGCTGCCGCAGCCGACGGAGGCGACGAGGAAGTCGGGGTGCTTGCCGAGCTCCTCCAGCTGTTCGCGGGTCTCCAGGCCGACGACGGTCTGGTGGAGCAGGACGTGGCCGGCGAAGGCGCCCATGGAGAAGCGGTCGCCGGGGTTCTGCCGGACGGTCTCCAGCGCTTCGGTCACCGCGGTGGCCTCGGAGCCGGGGTGGTCGGGGTCCTGCTTGAGCAGGGTGCGGCCGAACTCGGTGTGCGGGCCCGGGCTGGGCAGCACCTGCTGGCCGAAGGTCTCCATGAAGTGCCGCCGGTAGGGCTTGCCTTCGTAGCTGGCACGGACCATGTAGACGAGCGCCTTGATGCCGAACACGCTGCACGCCATGGACAGGGCGCTGCCCCACTGGCCGGCGCCGGTGTCCGTCACGAGCCGGTCGCAGCCCTCCAGCCGGGCGTAGTACGCCTGCGCCAGGGCGGAGTTGAGCTTGTGCGAGCCGGAGGGGCTGGCCCCCTCGTACTTGAAGTAGATCTCCGCGGGCGTGTCCAGGTGGCGTTCGAGGGCGTGGGCCCGGTAGAGGGGGGTCGGCCGCCAGAGGCGGTAGGCCGCGCGGACGTCCTCGGGGATGGCGATCCAGCGCTCCAGGGAGGTCTCCTGGGCGACGAGGGCCTTGGGCAGCAGCTGCTCCATGAACTCCTGCCCGACCGGCTTCCCGGTGTCCGGGTCGAGGACGTCGTCGGGGACGCGGGGCAGGTCGGGGAGGACGTTGTACCAGCGCTTGGGGATCTTCGCGGCCGGCAGGTCGTACCGTTCCAGGGAGCTCACCGGGCTCTTCTTCCCTTCGTGCGTGCGGCGTTGCGTCATGCGGCCAGCACGCGGCAGTGGTAGGTGAACACGGCTTCGGCCACGGTCTCCCCCTGGGCGTTGTGGAGGAGGGACCGCGCCACGGCCTCGAACCGCTCGCCGGCGGCGAGCCCGGCGACCCGTGCCGGCAGGTGTGCGTCCACCACGGTGGCCACCGACCGGATCGTCCCCCCGGCCTTCTTGTCGTAGGAGATCGCCGACTGCCGCAGGACGAAGGAGATGCCGGTGATGCGTTCCCTCAGTGCGCCGGCGAGAGCCGACCCCGCGGCGGCCTCGGCCACGAGGAAGAGGGCGGCGGCGTGCTGGGTGCCCACGTGGTTGAGGGTGTCGCCGCCTTCCGGCAGCGCGGCGACGGCACGGCCGTCGGCGAGGTCCGTGACCTCGACACCAGCGAACTTCTGGAAGGGCACCAGGTCGTTGACGACCGTGCGGATGTCCTCGAAGGACGGCCCGGGCGAGGGGGGCGGGGAAGACGACGGCGCATTCAGAGTGCAGGCCCTCCGATCGGCACAGGGGTGTCACGGACGCACAGCAGTGGATGCACAGCGCTGGAGGGCCGCGGCACGCCTGCGCGCTCTTCGCCCCCCTGCGGTGTGCTCCCTGCGGTGCGCCGTCACCAACAGTCCCGACCGGGGCGGCGCGCCGTCAAGCGATCCCAGAAAGGATGCTTATCCCATTTTTAGGCGTACTTGATCTGTTTTTCGCATGTGCCTACCGTTGTCGTGGCGACGGGCCGCCCGGCCGGGGGGGAGATGCGGAGTCCGTGTTACAGAACGAGCGCGACGACCTCATGCTGGCGAAGCCCACGGCCGACCCGCACCGGTGGCGGATCCTGGCCTGTCTGGTCGTCAGCCTGGTGCTCACGGTCCTCGACACGTCCATCATCAGCGTGGCGCTGCGCACGCTCGCCCTCCCCGCACCCGACGGACTCGGCGCGTCCTCCGGTGACCTGCAGTGGTCCGTCGACTCCTACACCCTCGTCTTCGCCACCCTCCTGATCACGGCCGGGCTCGCCGCCGACCGCTTCGGCCGCAAGCGCGCCCTCCTGGCCGGGCTGCTGGTCTTCGGCGCCTTCTCCGCCGCCTCGGCCTACGCCCCCGACGCGCGCCAGCTCATCCTCTACCGCGGCGGCATGGGCATCGGCGCCGCGCTGGTCGTACCCGCCACCCTCGCCGTCATCACCCATGTCTTCCCGCCCGCCGAACGCCCCAAGGCCATCGGCGTGTGGGCCGCATCGGCCGGCCTCGCCGTGGCCATCGGGCCGGTCACCGGCGGGCTGCTGCTGGAGCACTACTGGTGGGGCTCCCTCTTCCTGATCAACCTCCCCATCGTGCTCGTGGGGGCCGTGGCCGTCGCTCTCGTGGTGCCCGAATCCGCCGACCCCGCACCCCGGCGCTTCGACCCGGTCGGCGTGCTGCTGTGCGTCACGGGCCTCGGCCTGCTCGTCCTGGGCATCATCGAAGGCGGCGAACTCGACGACTGGACCTCACCGCGCGTGTGGGCAGGCACCCTGGGCGGCCTCGCCCTGCTGACCGCCTTCGTCCTGTGGGAACGCCGCAGCACCCACCCCGCGATGGACCTGCGCTGCTTCCGCCGCGCCCGCTTCTCCGCAGCCGTCGGCGCCATCACCGTGGTCTTCTTCGGCCTGCTCGGCTCGTCCTTCTACATGATCTTCTACCTCCAGAGCGCGCGCGGCTACTCCTCCTTGCAGGCCGGCTGCTGCCTCCTGCCCCTCGCCGTCGCCCAGCTCGCCTTCTCCCCGCACAGCACCGCTCTGGCCCGCCGCCTCGGCGTGCGCACCGTGTGCACGGCCGGGCTCGTGATGACGGCCGTGACCTTCCTCGGTGTGAGCGCCCTCGACCAGCACTCGCCCCTGTGGCAGTGCGAGGCGCTCTTCTTCCTCATGGGCAGTGCCATGGGCTACGTCATGCCCGCCGCAACCGCCTCCGCCATGGCGGCGATGCCCACCCGCACGGCCGGTGCGGGCGCCGCCCTGGTCAATTCCCTCCGGCAAGTGGGCGGAGCACTCGGTGTCGCCGTCCTCGGCTCCCTCCTCGCCTCCCAGTACCGCAGCGGCGTCCACGGTCACCTCCGCCCCGTGCCGCCCGCGCTGCGCCCGCTCGCCGAGGAGTCGGTCGCCGGTGCGCTCACCGTCGCCGACGGCCTCGGGATCAGGGGCGACGCCCTCGCCGAACGGGCCGTCGACGCCTTCGTCTCGGCCATGCGGGTCACCTCACTGACGGCAGCCGGGATCACGCTGGCGGGAGCGGTGCTGGTCTGGCTCTTCCTGCCGCCCAGGAACGCGCCGCCACCGACGCGCCGGCGCCTCCTGACGGGCCGGGTCACGCACTCACGTGGCATCCGGCCCCGCCCCTGACCACGCGGTACCGCTTCAGCCGCGCCATTCCTCGGCGAGGACGGACCAGACCTCCTTGTCGTGCCGGACTCCCCGGTACGGGTACGCCTGGCGCAACACGCCGTCGCGGGTCATCCCGAGGCGGCGCGCCGCCTCGATGCTGCGCTGGTTGGCGGGGGTGGTCCGCCACTCCACGCGGCTCATTCCGCGCTCCCGGAAGGCCCAGTCGATCAATATGCGGCTCGCGCGGTACACCAGTCCGCGGCCCTCCCCCGCCGCCTCCAGCCAGCAGCCGACCTCACAGACGCCCAGGGCGGCGTCGAAGTGCGGGAACATGACGCCGCCCACCAGCACGTCGTCCAGCCAGATTCCGTAGATGCGGGCCGCGTCCTTGGCCTGGTTGTCGGCGTAGCCCTGGAGGACGGCGGTCGCGGACTCCAGGTCGGTGCTGCGCGTCGCCCACGGGATCCAGGGGTCCACCGTGGGCCGCGCTCGATCCATGTGGTCGAGGAACTCCTGGGCCTGCCAAGTCTCCAGGGGGCGCAGCTGGGCGTTGTCGTCGAGCGGTAGGGCGAACACGTGGTCCTCCGTCTGCGATCGAGATACATAACGAGCGTTCGGTACGTATCCTAGCCCCATGGCACCTGCTCCTGTCGATCACGAAGCCCGCCGTGGGGACGTCTCGCAAGCCGTGTGGCGCGTGCTGGCCGCGAAGGGGTTCGGCGGCCTGACGCTGCGCGCCGTGGCGGCCGAGATGGACGTCTCCACCGGACTGCTCATGCACTACTTCCCGACCAAACGCGCTCTGGTCGTCCACGCTCTCGAACTCCTGGAGAAGAGCAGCGCCGACCGCCCCCGACGCGCCCGCCCTCAGGAGGGGTTGGCCGCGCTCCGCGTCGTCCTGCTGGACACCCTGCCGATCGGCCGGGACAACACCGCACGCAACCGGATCTGGGTCAGCTCATGGGATCTGGCCCTGGCCGACGAGGGCCTCTGCGCCGACCAGGGAGAGCGCTACGTCCGCATGCGCGCCGCACTCCGCCCCCACCTGGAAGCCGCGCGCACGCTCGGCGAGATCCCGGCCACCGCCGATGTCGACCACCTCGCCGCGGCGGCCGTCGCCTTCGTCCACGGCTTGGTGGTCCAGGCCCTGTTCGACCCTCAGCGGTTCCCCGCGGACACGCAGGCCGCGGTGGTCGACACCTTCGTCGAAGGGCTCCGCAGCGAGTCGTGACACGACGCGGGCCAAAGCCGTCTCCACGCCGGCGAGGGCCCTCTTACGGACGTCCCGGCGGCTTCGTCCCGTCCTTCTTCCAGGGACCGGTGCCGAGTCTCCCCGTCGTACCCAGGTCGAGCTCCGGGATCACCATCACCGGGGCGTCGCCGGGCGTCGCCCGCACCCTCACGTACGGGGCGTTCACGGGGTCGCCGGCGCCGCCCTCGACGGTGTTGCGCCAGACCAGGGTGGCGTGGGCGCGCTCGCCCGGCTCCAGGGCCAGCGGCTGAGGGGCGCCGTCGGCTCCGGTGCCGGTGGCGATGGAGCCGCCGCCCTGGAGGATCGTCACGCCGTCGACGGGCTGGTGGGCCTTGTCGAGGAGTTGGAGCCGGGGGTAGCCGTTGAGCCGTGTCGTACCGCTTCCGCAGTTCTCCAGGTGGATGCCCACGACGCGGAGTCCCATGGCGGCATCGCCGTCATCGGCGTACACGCGGACTCCCGAGGGCGGGCAGGGGCCGCCCCGGGAGGATGCTTCGCCGGTGGGGACGCTCCTCACTTCGGCGATCTTCACCCGGGCCGGCCCGCGCGTGCCGGAGGGCAGCGGGCCCGTACCGCTCATGGTGACGGCGCGTTTCACGGTCCGGCCGGGCCCGACGGACGGGACCGTCTCCTTCTGGCTCGCCAGCGCCTCTCCGGCACCCGACAGGAAGGTGAAGGTGATCGTGTAGGTGAACGGTCCGGCCTCGTGGTTGGTGAGTTCGAACTCGGCGCAGTGACCTGCGCCCCGGCTCACACCGGTGATCCTGACCCCGTCCTTCTCCCGTTCGGAGGGGTCTCCCGGCGGGACGGACGCGCCGCCGGCGGACCCGGCCCCGCAGGACGAACCGTCAGGACGGTTGGGGGAGCCGGGCACCTGTGGGCGCTCCGGGCCGCCGCTGTGCGACCCGGCCCCTTCCGATCCGCACCCCGCAAGCAGGAGGACGCCGGCCATGAGGGCGGGAAGGGAGAGGGGAGCGCGGCGCATCTGCCCCAGCAGATCAGAGCGGACCACGACGGGCTGTGGCGGAAGCCACGCTTCCGGTCACAGTCGTGTCACGGTGTCTCCCGTCCGCGCCACCGTGCGGAGCACATCGCGCAGATGGTTCAGGAAGCGGGGCACGTTGCGCCGGGCTGCGGGGGTGTCCGGGTAGCGGGTCTTGACGTAGGTGCGGTCCCACAGGCGGTTGACCCACAGGTTCACCTCCCCGCTGGTGCCGGGGCCCTCCAGGCCGTTGTAGTCCGCGGCGGCCCAGTCGCGTGAGCCCGGCACGTGCCGGCCGTCCAGGTAGGAGACCATGGGGTACGCGGCCGCGGTGCCGGGCTGTACGGTGCCGGCCAGCTCGGGTGCCAGTTCCATGACCCGCATCGGTGTCACTCCTGCTGCCTCCCTCGCGGTCGCGAGGGCCTCCTGCGCCTCGATGACGGCCTTCCCGAAGCCGTCCGCGGCCGGGAACTCGACCGGGATCAGGTTGACGAGCCATCCCTGGGTACGCTGCCAGCGCCGCTCCGTCCGGGTGTGGACGACGCTCAGCCCCCGGTAGCGTTCGACGCCGCCGAGGTCGTGTCCGGTGACGGCGAGCGAGGCAAGCACCCCGGCCATGAACCCGGCCCCCAGGCGCTTGCACACCTCCGAGAACGCCTCCGCCTCCGCGGCGTCGAAGAGTTCCCTTTCGACCGGGACGCCGGGGTGGCCGGCGCCCGGCTCCGTGCCGAGGTCCAGCGGGAATCCGGGGGGCGGTCCGGCGCGGTAGAAGTCCACCCAGCGGCGCACGCCGGGGTCGTCGGCCCCGATCAGCGCGGCGCGTTCGCGGTCCTGGACGCAGTAGTCGACGTAGGAGTCGACGGGCGGCAGGAGGGCCTCACCGCCGGAGCGCTCGGCCTCGTACAGGGCGCGCAGCTCCGCGAAGACCAGGGTTGCGGAGTACCCGTCGGAGTGGCTGTGGTCGACTCCGAACCAGACGGTCGACGTGTCGCCCTCGTCCCGCAGTACCGCGCCCGCCACGAAGGACGGCCAGCTCAAGGGGCTCGTCCCCGAGGCGATGTGCTGCCACAGCCGGTCCCTGACGTCCGTGCCGGAGCCGTACGTGCCGAGCGGGACGGGCTCCACGGCGAAGACCTCGGCAGGGACGGCGCGCCGCTGCAACAGGTCGCCGTCCGGCGTGAACCAGGTGAGCAGCGTCGGATGGCGCCGCACCCACGTGCCGAAGGCCCTGGCCATGGCGGCGGTGTCGAGCCGGCCCGGTACGTCGAAGGCGACGCCGACCCAGGAGGACTGGGCCCGGCCGGCGGCCCGGTTGGCCAGGATCCGGCGGATGTGGTTCTCCTGCAGGTGCGAGGGCGGGGCCGGGTGCACCGGCGCGGTGGCCGCGGCGGCGACGGCCCCGGCGACGGGCCGGAACCCGATCAGTTCGCCGGGCCGGGGAGCGTAGCCCGTTATCTCGATCATCCTCATGCGGCCGCCTCCTGGCCGCCGAGGACGTCCGCCATGGTCCGGCGGACGTCCTCGACGTAGCGCAGAACCGCCTTTTCGGCCTGCTCCGTACGGGGGTGGCGGAAACTCACGTAGGCCCCCTCGTGCGTGCGGTTGATCCACAGGTAGACCTCGTGCGGATGGATCCGGTGACTGCGCACCATGGCGGCCTTCCAGTCGGTCCACTGCCGGGCCCCGGGTACGTGCCGGAAGTCCATGTACGAGACGACGAACCGTGGTTCCACCGGCGCTCCGAGCAGCTCCGTGACCCTGGCGACCGGTACCTCCGCCATCGGCCGGGCCTCCTGCAGCGCCGCCATGGCGCGCCCCGTCAGGGCGGCGAAGCCGTCCTCGGCGCGGGCCGCGAACCGCAGGGGCGCCAGTCCCACGTACCACCCCACGGACCAGGTCCACTGCGCCTGGTTGCGCGTGTGGAACGGCATGAGGGTGCTGAAGCTCCCCCGTCTGCGGGCGACTTCGCCCTGCACGTCGGCCGCCATGGCCAGGCAGGCCAGCAGCCCGGCGCAGAAACTCCCGCCGGCGCGGCGGCAGAGGGCGCCGAAGGCGGCCGCCTCGTCGGCGTCGAGCAGCCACTCCAGGCCGTTGTGCTGGGGGGCGGACCCGGCCTCGTCCGCCTCGACCGGTGCGGGGAAGTCCGGCATGCGCCCGCCGGTCGCCTCCATGAACGCGCGCCACCGGACCACCGTCTCGTGGTCGCCGCCCACCAGCTCCGCCGCCTGCCGCTCGCGCGCGGCGAAGTCCGGGAAGCTGCCCACCTCGGCCAGCTCCAGCCGCATCCCGTGCAGCGCGGCCTCGTACAGACGGCGTATCTCGTACGCGGCGAGGGCCATGGAGTAGCCGTCCACGTTGGAGTGGTCGCAGCCCAGGTAGAGGGTGGTGGCCTCGGGGTGCGTCACGGTCGCGAAGAGGTACGAGGGCCAGCCCGGCGGCACGGCTTCACGGTCGAACAGCTCCTCGATGCGGTGCGCCAGCGCGTCACCGCTGAGGTAGGTGCCGACCACCGACCCCCGGACGGCCGCCGCTCCCGGTGCCAGCGTGGTGCGGCGCAGGCCCGTCCCGTCGGGGACGAGGTGGCTGCGCAGCGACTCGTGCCGGTCGATCCACAGCAGCAGCGCGGTCTCCAGCGCCTCGGTGCTCAGGGGCCCGGGGAGCTCGAAGGCCGTCGCGATCCAGGAGGGCGAGGGGCGGGGCGCCGCCGGCCACTGGGTGACGTGCGCCTCCTGCGCGTGGGAGGCGGGCCGCGCGTCCGCCCTCCAGGACGCGGGGTGCTCGTCGACGGCTACCGGGCGCCAGACGGTCAGCGTCCCCGGCCGGACGCTCAGGCCGGCCATGTCGGTGAATTCCACGTGCTTCCTCACGCTCCGGCAGCCTGCGGCTGCGGCACCAACGCGGCGCTCGCTGCGCCACGGCCCCGGGAGGCCGGACGGCCGCCCGGGGCACGGTGATCCTTACGAGAGGCGTTTAAGGCACGATGAAATCGCTGACGGACTCGACCTGGCGGCGGCCCGGCGTCGGCGGATGGAATCGGTCCGCTTCCGGGTCCGAAAAAGCCCCCGGGGCGCCGTGGGCCGGAGTCGGGACCGGCCGCAGCGCCCCGGGGGCCCTGTCACCTCACAGACGCTCGAAGCCCCGCACCCGCTCCCAGTCCGTGACCGCGCTCTCGAACGCCTCCAGTTCGGTCCGTGCCGCCTGGGCGATGTGGCCGACGACGTCGGAGCCGAAGACCTTGGCCGCGAAGGCGCTGTTCTCCCACCGGTGCAGCGCCGCCGTGAGCGTGCTCGGCAGGCGGGGGACGGAGGGGTCGGCCAGGGCGTTGGACTCGTGGGGCGCCGGGAGCGGGAGTTCGTTCTCGATGCCGTAGAGACCGGCGGCCACGGTGGCCGCCATGGCCAGGTAGGGGTTGGCGTCGCCGCCCGGGACGCGGTGCTCGATGCGCAGGGAGTGGCCGGAGCCGACGACGCGGACGGGGCAGGTGCGGTTGTCGCGGCCCCAGCCGATGCCCGTCGGGGCGAACGCCCCGGGGCGCAGCCGCTTGTACGAGTTGACGTTGGGCGCCATCAGCAGCGTGAAGTCGGCCAAGCAGGCGAGCTGTCCGGCGATGAAGTGCCGCATGAGGTCGGACATGCCGTCCTCGGCCGCCGGGTCGGCGAGGACGGCCGAACCGTCGGTGCCGCGCAGCGAGAGGTGGATGTGGCAGGAGTTGCCCTCGCCCTCGTCGAACTTCGGCATGAAGGTGACGGCCTTGCCCTCCTCCGCGGCGAGCTGCTTGACGCCGTTCTTGAAGAAGACGTGGTTGTCGCAGGTCGTCATCGCCTCGTCGTAGCGGAAGACGATCTCGTACTGACCCGGGTGGACCTCCCCGCGCGCGGTCTCCATGCGCAGTCCGGCCCGGGTCATCTCGCGGCGTATGCGGCGCACGAGGGGTTCGACGCCGGAGAGGCCCTGGAGGGAGTAGTCGACGTTGTAGCGGGTGGCGGGCTCCAGGCCGTGGTAGCGGCGGTCCCATGCCTGGGCGTACGTGTCGTTGAAGACCAGGAACTCCAGCTCGGTGCCGGCGAAGGCGGTCAGGCCGTGGCCGGCGAGCCGGTCGAGCTGTTCGCGGAGGATGCGGCGCGGGGCGACGCGTACGGGCTCGCCGCCGGGCCAGGTGGCGTCGGCCAGGACGAAGGCCGTGCCCTGGTCCCAGCCGGGCATGCGCACCGTGCCGGGGTCGGGGCGCAGCACGAAGTCGCCGAAGCCGCTCTGCCAGGCGTCGATGGCGTAGCCGGGGCCGGTGTTCATCTCGGCGTCGGTGGCGAGCAGGTAGACGCAGGCGTTGAAGCCGTTCGCGGCGGCCTCGTCGAGGAAGTAGGGCGCCGCCAGGCGGCTGCCCTGGAGCCGGCCCTGCAGGTCGGGGACGGCGACGACGACCTCTTCCAGGCGGCCGGCCTCGGCCTCGGCCCGCAGCCGGTCGAAGGGGGTGGTCTCCGTCATCACTTCTCCTCCTCAAAAGCGGCGGTGGCGAGGGGGTTGGCGACGCGGCCGTGGACGACGTCGAAGCCCTCGTCCTTCTCGGCGCGGTCGTGGAAGCCGCCGCCGAGCAGCTGCTCGCGGTTGAGGGCGACCCGGTCGAAGTCGGGTGCGAGGAGGCCGAAGCCGTCGAAGCGGTCGGCGAGCTCCGGGAAGCGGGCGTGGTAGCGCTCGATCTCGGCGCGGACCATGGCCCAGAAGGTGTCCTCGGGCACGTCCAGGTGCTCGGCGACCAGCGGTGCGAAGAAGCGGAAGTGTCCGGCGAAGACGGCGCTGAGCAGGGAGTGGGCGAGCTCGTGGGCGGGCCAGCGGAGCAGGATGCGGTCGGCGCGCTCGGTCAGGTCCGCGTATTCGGGGTGGTCGCCGGGCAGGAGGTTGACGTCCTCGGCGAAGTCCTTGACCGCGATGCCGATCGGGGTGTCGTTCGCGTCGTAGAGGACGACGGTGTTCTCACCGTGCGGGCAGAAGGCGGTGCCGTAGCGGTAGAGGTAGTGGAGCAGGCCGGGCAGCAGGGCGGCGAAGAACGTCCCCAGCCACTTCTCGGCCGTCAGGCCGGAGCGCTCCACGAGTTCGCTGACGAGCGCGCGGCCGTCGGAGCCGGTCTTCAGCAGGGCGGCCATGGTGCGGGCCTGTTCGCCGTCGCCGAGCAGGGCGCCCACGGGCTCGCGCCAGACGGCGCCCAGCAGCTCGTGGAAGCGGTACGGGGCGTCCGTCACCGCGTCGTAGAGGGGGTGGGCCACGGAGACGGCGGCGACCTCGCCGAGCGGGTGGAAGCGCAGCTCCTCGCTCAGGAACGGGTCGTTCGCGCGGATGCCGTGCAGCCAGGCGCTGACGTCCGGGGCGGCGTGCGTGGGCTCGGTCTTCAGGCCGCGCCACACCAGGGTGTTGCGGATGAGCAGGGGCACCTTGACGTTGCGGCGGTGCGGGTGGTCGAGGTTGGCGAGGGTGCGGATCGACTGCAGCGGGCGGTAGCGGTCCGGGCTCTCGCCGAGCCGGACGATGCGGCCGTCGGCGAGGTAGGAGGCGAAGAGGGTCTCGACGGCCTCGTCCCAGTGGAAGGGGTGCACCGGCAGCCACGCGAAGTCGGACGGGGCGTGGGGGCCGTCGGCGCAGGCCGTCTCCAGCGTGGCGGCGAAGCGCTCGCGGACGTCGTCGTCGAGCTCCTCCTTCAGGAGGGTCTCGGCGTCCAGGCCCGGGACGCCCGCGTAGGTGGCGAGGCCGGTGTGGACGGCGGCCCAGATCAGGTGGACGGCGTCGGCGGTCTCGGGGGCGTACGCGGCCGAGTCGGCGGCGGAGAAGCCGAGGCGGCCCTTGTTGAGCAGCATGCAGGGGTGCCCGTCCTGGTGGGCCTCCAGGTCGAGGTGGTCCAGGTCGGCGAGGCGGGCGGCGGGCAGGGCCCGGGTGAGGGCCTGTGCGTCGGCGCGGCGGGTGGCGGTCAGCTCGCGCAGCACCTCGGCGGTGGTGGGGCCGTCCCAGCCGAGCACGGCCCGGGCGTCGAGCAGGAACCGCTCGGGGCCGGCGTCGCCGTCGGCGGGGGCCGGGTGGCGTACGGGCGTGCCGGCGAGGCGCCAGGTGGCGAAGGTGCCGCGGGTGGCACGGAAGGTCCAGTGGACGCCGTCGGCGAAGTCGAGGCGGTACGCGTCGGCGCCGGCCGCCGCGTCGGGCCGCGGCGTCAGCAGCTCCTCGTAGGCGAACTCCTCGACGGCCTTGACCAGCAGTCGTCGTCCTGCCTCGGCCCAGGTGTCTCGGGTGGCGCGGTTCATCGGTCGTACTCCTTGGCGTACACGGGTGCGTCGGCGGGGACGGTGACGGGGATCGGTTCGGGGGCGGGGGGAAGGGGCGCGGGGCCCGGGGCGGCGAGGGCCGGGGCCGTCGCGAGGGAGGCCACGGCGACGCAGGCCAGGGCCGCGGCGGCGACCGTCAGCGGCAGGGCGAGGTCGTGGGAGACGACGGCCGCCGAGATCAGGGGGGCGGCGAGCAGGCCGGCGGAGCGTACGGTCTCCACGGCGGTGAAGGCGGGGCCTTCCGTGCCGGTGGTCTGGAACATCCGCATCTCCACGGCCACCTGGGCGAGTCCCAGCCCCAGGCCGGCCAGCAGCCGGCCGCTGACGAGCGCGGGCAGGCCGTCGGCGGCGTACTGCCACAGGAACCCGGCCGCGCAGACCAGGGCCGACACCGGCAGCAGCCGGCGGCCGAACCGGTCGTGGCAGCGGCGTGCCAGCGGCAGTGTCGCCAGCGCGCCCACGCTGGGCAGGAAGAACAGCACGGCGCCGCCCAGGGAGCCGCTGCCCAGGTCCTCGGCGAACTCGGTGAAGAACGGACGGGCCACGGCGAGCGCGAAGTCGAAGGCGACGCCGATCAGCGCGGCCTGCGCCAGCAGCAGCCAGCGGCTGCGGCGCGGTCCGGCGGTCCGGGCCGGCGCGGGCCCCGGCTCCTCCTTCTCCCCGGCCGGCAGCCGGCGCAGGACGCGCAGGATGAGGACGGCGAGGATCACGTCGACGACGGCGAACGCCGAGACGCCCAGCCGCGGGTCGGGCAGGGCGAGCACGCCCGCGCCCACCAGGGTCGCCGCGACCGCCGCGACGTGGAAGACGAGGACGATGGAACGCACCGCGGCCAGTTCGGCGTGCTCGGCGTCGTTCTGCTCCGCGGCCGCCTTGCGGGTGTGCTCGGCGATGAAGGCCGGGTAGGCGAGCAGCAGCGAGGCGTTGGCGGCCACGGAGGCCGCCGACAGCGCGGTGAAGGCGGCGTAGCCCGGGGCGAAGCCGAGGACGACGTCGACGACGGCCGCCGAGCACAGTCCGGTGACCACGAGCTGGTGCAGGGGCCGGCGGCGGGCCGCCAGCCCCCACAGCGGGAGCGCGATCAGCCCCACGATGCGGCAGATCCACAGGTACAGGCCCGTCGCCCCCGGGTCGTCGACGCCGTAGAGGCGCTCGAAGAGCTGGGGGAGGAAGGGGGCCAGTGCGGTCTCGGCGATCAGGTAGAGCGCGATCACGGCGATCAGGACGGCCCGCAGTGGCAGGCCCGATCGCGCGGGTGCCGCTCCCCCGGCCTGCCGGGCCGCGGTCACCGGAGGGTTCCGATCGGGTTGGGTCGCAGCTCCGCGGCGGCGGGCGCGGGGGCGGTGCCGGGGGCGCCGAAGGTCGTCCAGGCGGCCTGCTCCGGTACGGGCAGTACGGCGCTGCCGCACACCGCGTTGAGGATCTTGGCTGCGCGCCAGGCGCCGAGGGTGAGGTCCGGGGCGCCGACGCCGTGGGTGTGCATCTCGGCGTTCTGGACGTAGAGGGTGCCGCCGACGCGCGGGTCGAGGGCGACCCGGTAGTCGCCGTCGACGCGGTAGCGCTGCCGGTCGTCCCAGTCCACCAGGTCTGCCATGGCGTCGAGGAAGGCGGGGCGGACGGCGGCGTAGCCGGTGGCTGCGACGATCGCCGACGTGCGGAAGGTGAACTCGCTGTCCTGCGGGCTGTGACGGCACGTCAGCACGTATCCGTCGCCGTCCGTCTCGACGGCGCGCAGTTCGACGCCCGGGTGCAGGTCCGCGCGGGGGCGGCCGCCGCCGATGGTGCGCTCGTACAGCTCGTCGTGGATCGCGCCGAGGGTGTCGGCACTGACGCCCTTGTACAGCTGCCACTGCTCGCGCACGAGCTGCTCGCGGCGCTCCTCGGACAGGCCGCGGAAGTAGCGGATGTAGTCCGGTGTGAAGTGCTCCAGGCCGATCTTGGAGTACTCCATCGGCGCGAACGCGGGGGTGCGGGCGAGCCAGCGGGTGAACGGGCCGCCGAGGCCCTGGCCGTCCTGGCGGCGGATGAGGTCCAGGACGACCTCGGCGCCGGACTGGCCGGCCCCGATGACGGTGACGTCGTCGGCGGCGGCGAGGGCCTCGCGGTGGGTGCGGTAGTCGGCGCTGTGCAGCACCCGGCCGTGGTGCTCGCCGGTCAGCAGGGGGCGCAGCGGCTCGGGCACCACCGGGGTGGTGCCGACGCCGAGGACGACCTGGCGGGCCAGGACGCGGGTGGTGGTGCCGTCGGCCGAGTGGTGGGTCACGGCGAAGGCGTCGGCGCCCTCGTCCCACTCGACGGCGGTGACGCGGGCGTCGAAGCGGCAGGAGGGCAGGCTCTCGGCGACCCAGCGGCAGTAGTGGTCGTACTCGCGGCGCGGGATGAGGAAGCGCTCGGAGAAGAAGAACGGGAACATCCGGCCGTGGGACCGCAGGTAGTTCAGGTACGACCAGGGGCTGGTGGGGTCGGCCATGGTCACGAGGTCGGCGAGGAAGGGCACCTGCAGGGTGGTGCCCTCCATGAGCAGGCCGGGGTGCCAGGAGAAGGCGGGCTTCGCGTCGAGGAAGAGGGCGTTCAGGTCCGCGACGCCGTCCGCGAGGGCGGCCAGCGAGAGGTTGAACGGGCCGATGCCGACGCCGACGAGGTCATAGGGGGTCTGGGCGCTCAACGCAGGGCCTCCGCGAGGGGGTTGGGAAGGTCGATGTAGACGGACTGCGTGTGCACGTCGCCGACGAGTTCGTCGAGCCCGTCCACGCAGGTGAGGTAGTTGCCCTTGCAGCGCAGCACCGGGGTGTCGAGCAGCAGGTCCAGCAGGCCCTTCGCGCCGGGCTCGGCGGCGCGCAGCCGCTCCAGCCGGGTGCGCAGCACGCGCAGGAGGTCCCGCTCGTCGGCCAGGCCCTGGGCGCCGAGCGCGCCGACGAGGCCGAGCAGGTTGCTGATGTAGAGGTAGTAGCCCACGCGTTCGTCGACGAAGGCGTCGGCGAAGACGAGCTCGACGTCGTCGGTGGCGCCGGGCAGGAGGCGCTCGATGTCGGCGGCGCGGGACTCGGCGAGGTAGTAGCCCTGGCTGTCGCGGTACCAGCCGGCGGCGGGCAGGCCGTCCTCGCCGAGGGCGACGAGGGTGTTCTGGTGGTGCGGTTCGAGGGCGATGCCGTAGCGGGCCTGGAGCCGGACGAGGGGGACGGCGAGGACGTCGAGGTAGCGCTCCAGCCAGCGGGCGGCGGCCTCGGCGACCGACGTGGCGTGGGTGTGCGCGGCGCGGGCCACCGCTTCGGCGAGCAGCGAGCGGTGGCGGGGGGCCGATCCGTCGCCGGGGCCGGTGCGTTCGGCCAGCAGGCCGGCGACGCACAGTCCTTCGCGGTCGCCGCCGTGGAAGGGGTTGTCGCGGACGGCGGTCTCCAGCCCGGTCTCGGCGCCGGAGGCGCCGGCGGAGATCCAGGCGAAGTCGCGGAGGATCGCGAAGTCGGGGTGTTCGGCGCGCAGCCAGTCGGCGGGGCCGGCGGCGAGCAGCCGGGCCGCGCTGACGCCGAGGCGCATCTCGCCGCGGAGGTTGTTGCGGCGGGAGTTGGTGATGCGCATGCCGAGGGAGAGCTTGAGCATCACGTCGGCGCCGGGGCGGTGGACGGTGCGTACCGAGGACGTCGGGTACCAGGGGGCGCCGGCGGGGCCGAGGGGGGTGAGCAGGCCGTCCTCGATGAGCTGCCGCACCTCCGGCCGGTCGAGGACGTCCCGGGCCTGCCAGGGGTGGGCGGGGACGGGCACGGTGCCCGCGGGCAGGTCGAGGCCGGCGGCGGCCGGGCGCAGCAGGTCGGCGACCGGGCGGCCGTCCCAGCTCTCCCCCACCACGATGTCGGGGTGGGCGGCGAACCAGTGCAGGGCGAACGATCCCCGCAGCTCGGGCGAGTAGGCCGCGAGTTCCCTCTCGGTCGCTTCCTCGCGGCTCTTGGGCGCCGGGTGGAAGGGGTGGCCGAGCAGGAGGGCCTGTTCGGCGTCGAGGTGGGGGGTGGGGCCGGTGGTGCCGTCGCCCTCGGCGCGGCGGGCGGCCAGGTGGGCGGCGACGCGGCCGGCGGAGTTCAGGACCCGGCCGGCGGCGTCGGTGCCCAGGTGGGCGGGGTGTCCGCGGCCGGTGGTGGACTCGCGGACGGCCGCCGAGGCGACGAGCGTGACGTCGGCGGGCGGGGGGACGTCCCGGCCCGTGCCGAGGACGACCGGGTCGCCGAAGCGGTGCCAGCCGGTGGCCGAGCGGTAGCGGACCGGCACGCCCAGGCGCAGCCCGCTGGCGGGGAAGTCGAGCTGCAGGTCGTGGCCGGCGGCGGGGACGTCGGTGGCGGTCTCCCGGACGTAGGCGCGCAGCAGCGTCTCGGTGGCCGCCGAGTCGGCGGCGCGCAGCACGTCGGGGTGGTCAAGGGGGTCGGGTCGGCCGGCGGGGGCGGCGGCCGCGGGCGGCTGCGTCGAGTGGGTCATCGGGGGACTCCGGGGTGCGGGCGGGGCTCGGGGCCCGGCTCAGAGCAGGATGCGGTCGGCGACGGGGTGGCCGAGGAAGGAGTGCATGGCGAACTCCCAGCCGTAGGAGCCCGCGTAGGGGAAGACGGCGATGTCGCCGGCGCGGACGCGGTCGACGCGGACGTCGCGCAGCAGGGTGTCCTCGGGGGTGCACAGCTCGCCGACGAACGTGACGCGGGCGTCCGCGGCCTCGGGGCGCGGGCAGTCCTGCGGCCAGGTGTCGACGGGCAGGACGGCGACGTTGTGGACGATGTCCCAGGAGGTGGGGAGCTGGAAGTGGTTGATGCCGCCGCGCAGGGCGGCGAACGACTGCCCGTAGGAGTGCTTGACGTCGGTGACCTCGGCGGCGTACCAGCCGCAGTCGGCGACGAGGAAGCGTCCGGGTTCGAAGGCGACCTTGACGCCGGCCGGGGGTTCGAGGGCGGCCATGAGCTCGCCGAAGCGGACGGTGTCGAACGGCTTCTCGCCGTGGAAGTCCCCCTCGAAGTCGACGCCGATGCCGCCGCCGACGTCGATGTGGCGGAGGTCGATGCCGTGCCGGGCGGCGGTGGCGGCGCTCCACTCCAGGCACCAGCGCACGTAGGCCGCGTGGGTTTCGGCGTCGAGGTTGTTGGAGGCGGCGTGGATGTGGAAGCCGATGAGGTCGATCGCCGGCAGGCTCTGGGCGATGCGGACGGCGTCGGCGACGTCGGGCTCGGGGATGCCGAACTGGGAGGCCGCGCCGCCCATGTGGAGGGAGCCGGTGACGGGGATCTCGGCCGGGTTGACGCGCAGCGCGACGCGGGCGGTGGTGCCGCGGTCCTGGGCGATGCGGCTGATGCGGTGCAGCTCCAGGGGGCTCTCGGCGTTGATGGCCTCGGCGCCCGCCTCGACCAGGCCGGTCAGGACGGGCACGGACTTCGCCGGGCCCGCCGCGAGGACGGGCGTCATGGTGCCGGGCGCGGTGGGCTTGGCGGCGGTGGCGAGGGCGAGTTCGGACAGCGAGGCGACCTCGAAGCCGTCGACGTGCGGGGCGAGGGCCTCGACGATGCCGGGGAAGGAGTTGGCCTTGACGGCGTAGTGGACGGCCGCCCATGCGGGCAGGGCCGCGCGCAGCTCGCGGGCGCGGGCCGCGGCGACGTCACCGTCGTAGAGGTAGGCGGCCACCGGGGTTCCGGTCCCGGCGAGTTCGAGGAGCCGGCGCTGCACGTGTGCGGGGAGGGTGTCCTGCGGGTGGGCGGAGCGGGGCGCTGCGGACGGCGGGAGTTCTATGGACACGGCGGCTGCCTTGCTGCTGGGGAGGGACGTTCGGTGCGGGGGCCTGCGGGGTCAGCCCTGGCGCAGCGGGCGCACGATCATGGTGTGCGGGCGCCAGCCGGGGTAGGGCTCCATGGTGCCGACGGGGGTGAACCCGTAGCCGGAGTAGCGGCCGAGGACGACGGCGTTGCCGTCGGCGACCAGGGCGGCGGCCCGCTCCTCGGGGCGCTGCGCGAGGAAGGCGTTGAGGAGGCTGCCGCCGATGCCGTCGCGGCGCCAGTCCACGCCGACGAGGAGTTCGCAGACGCCGACGGTGCGTCCGGGGTGTTCGCGGACGAACTCCGGGTCGGGCGCGGGGGCGAGGCCCTCCCACCACAGGGAGTCCTCGGGCAGGGTGTAGCCGTAGACGAGGCCGGCGACGCGGTCCTCGTCGAAGGCGGCGACGAGCTCGAAGCCGGGGCGGGCGCAGTGGCGCTCCAGGCGCTCGGCGATCGGCGGGTCGTTGTGGTCGCTGAGGTCGAGGGCGTGGGCGTAGACGTCCTCGTAGGCGCCCACCCAGAGCGGGAGGCGGTCGGCGGCGGCCGGGCCGTCGTGACGCTCGACGCGCAGGGCCGGGGCGTCCGGTCTGGATATGACGGCGGTGCCGCCGTCGATGGCGATGGTGTTCATGGTTCCCCTCGGGGCGGCCCGGGGGTGCCCGGCGCACCTGTGTGCGACCGGACACCCCCGACTAGTTAGGCGAGGCTAAGCTAAATCATTCCCGGCGGCATTCCAAGCCGCGCCCGGAACCGCTAGCCGCCGATGCCGGCCGCCGTGGGGGCCTCGGCCCGCTCGGTGACGAGCTTGAGGAGGTCGCCCAGGTCGTCCGCGGTGGTGCGCGGGTGAAGGAGCGTCACCTTCAGCCACAGGCGAGGGGTGCCGTCGGCGTCGGCCACCAGGGCGCGGCCCAGGACGGCCCGTCCCTCGGCGAGCAGGTCCCGCCGGACGGCGGCGACGAGCTCGTCGCCCGCCTCGCGGGGCAGCGCGTCGGCGGCCACCGGCCGGAACAGCACGGTGCTGATGCCGGGGCTGCCGGCCCGCAGGCGCAGCGCCGGGTGGTCGTCGACGGCGCGGGCGAACTCCGCGGCGGTCCCGACGCAGTGCTCCACCGTGGCGCCCATGCCCCGTCGGCCGAGGGCGCGCAGGGTCGCCGCGATCTTCAGGACGTCGGGGCGGCGCGAGGTGCGGATGGAGCGGCCGAGCAGGTCGGGCAGGCCGGCCTCGGTGTCGTCGTCGGCGTTGAGGTAGTCCGCGGTCAGCGACAGCGGCTCCAGCAGGGCGGCGTCGGCGACCGCGAGCACCCCGGCGGCGACCGGCTGCCAGCCCAGCTTGTGCAGGTCGTACGTGACCGACACCGCGTGCTCGATGCCGGCCAGGCGGGGCGCGAGCCGCTCGCTGAAGAGCAGGGGTCCGCCGTAGGCCGCATCGACGTGCAGCTCGGCGCCGTGCGTGCGCGCCACGTCGGCGAGTTCGGGCAGCGGGTCGATGAGGCCCTCGTCCGTGGTGCCGGCCGTGGCGACGACCAGGGCGGGGCCCGGGCCGCAGTCGGCCAGCGCCCGGTCCAGTGCCGCCGGGCTCATCCGGCCGCCGGGGCAGTCCACGACGACCGGGGTGGGCAGGCCGAGCATCCACGCGGCCCTGCGCACGCTGTGGTGCGCGTTGGCGCCGACGAACACCTGCAGTGCCCGGGCGCCGGTGGCGCGGGCCCGCTCCCGGGCCAGGAGCAGGGCGACCAGGTTGGATTCGGTACCGCCGCTGGTGATGACCGCGTCGGGCTCCGGGCGGCCCGCGTACACCAGGTGCGCGAGGGCGGCGGTGACCTCCTCCTCGATGACCGCGGCGGCGGGCGCCTGGTCCCAGGAGTCCATCGACGGGTTGAGCGCGGAGGCGACCAGGTCCGCCGCCGCGGCGACCGCGAGCGGCGGGCAGTGCAGGTGGGCCACGCAGTGCGGGTCGGAGGGGTCGGCGGCGCCCTCGGCGGCCGCGCGGGCGATGCCGTAGAGGGCGTTTTCCGCGCCCACGCCCTCGTCGGGCAGGACGGGTGCGCACAGGGCGCGGGTGCGGGCGGCGACCGTGTCCGGGCCGCCGGCCGGCAGCGGGCCGCCGCGGGCGGCGGCGCCGTCGGCCAGGGCGTCGAGCGCGACGGAGGTCAGCCGGCGCAGGGCGTGCGGGGACGCGGGGTCGGCGACGGCGTCGGGGCGGGGGGCCTGGCTCATGCGGCACGCTCCGCGGCGACGGCGGACAGCGCATCGGCGATGCGGTTCAGCACGGCGTCGGCCTGCTCGTCGGTGAGGACCAGCGGGGGCAGCAGGCGCAGCACGGTGTCGCCGCGGCCGCCGAGTTCGAGGATGAGGCCGCGCTCCAGGCACGCCTGCTGCAGGGAGCGGGCGAACGCCGGGTTGCCGGGGCGGGAGCCGAGGGCGTCCGGCTCGGCGGCGGGGTCGACGAGCTCGGCGCCGATCATCAGGCCGCGGCCGCGGACCTCGGCGATCTGCGGGTGGTCGGCGGCCAGCTCGCGCAGGCCGGCGCGGATCCGCTCGCCCAGCTTGGCGGCGTGCTCGGCCAGTTGCTGCTCGGCTATGGTCCGCAGGGTGACCTCGCCGGCGACCATGGCCAGGGTGTTGCCCCGGAAGGTGCCGGTGTGGTCGCCCGGCTGCCAGGTGTCGAGGTCGGGGCGGTAGGCGATGAGCGCCAGCGGCAGGCCGCCGCCCACGGCCTTGGAGGTGACGAGGATGTCGGGGGTGACGCCGGCGCGCTCGCAGGCCCAGAAGTCGCCGGTGCGGCCGATGCCGGTCTGCACCTCGTCGATGATGAGGAGGATGCCGTGCTCGGCGGTGATGCGGCGCACCTCGCGCAGCCACGCGTCGGGGCCGGGCACGACGCCGCCTTCGCCCTGGATGACTTCGAGGATGACGGCGGCGGGCTTGCCGACGCCGCTGCTGGGGTCGGTGATGTAGCTCTCCATCAGGCGGGCGGAGAGCACGCCCGCCTCGTCGGCGCCGACGCCGAACGGGCAGCGGTAGCCGTACGGGTAGGGCAGCCGGGTCACGGGCTGAGTCTCGGCCGGCCCGAACTCGGCCGAGCCGCGGCGCATCCGGCCGGGGCCGGACACCGAGGACGCGCCGAGCGTCATGCCGTGGTAGGCGCCGGTGAAGGCGAAGATGCCCTGGCGGCCGGTGGCGTTGCGGGCCAGCTTGAGCGCCGCCTCGACGGCGTCGGTGCCGGCCGGGCTGCAGAAGTGGAGCTTGGCGTTGTTGTGCAGCGTGCCGGGGAGCCGCTTGAGCAGTTCCTCGCTGAAGGCGTCCTTCTGCGGGGTGATCATGTCGAGGGCGTGCAGCGGGGCGCCGGAGCCGATGACGTCCTGCAACGCGGCGACGACGTCCGGGTGGTTGTGGCCGAGGGCGAGGGTGCCCGCACCGGAGAGACAGTCGAGGTACGTACGGCCGTCGGCTCCGGTCACCTCGGCGCCGGAGGCGGCGACGGGCGCCACCGGGATGGACCGGGCGTAGGTGCGGGCAGCGGACTCACGTTGCGCCTGTCGGTCGAGGAGACGAGCACGCAGCATGGTGGGATCCTTCGGTCACGAGCGGAGCTGGGCGGGCAGAGTGAAGCCCGGTGGGGGGAGGTGCTTTCTCGCCACCCACCGACTTAGGTAAGGCTAACCTATTGCCTGCCGTGTGCAACTCTCACCCTGCGTGCACCGCCCCGGCCCCGCAGGACCTCACGCCCCGTCAGCCGCCTTGGCCCCGTGCCGGCTCAGCGGAATGACGAGCGGGGAGCCCGTCTCCTCGTCGAGCCGGACCCGGGCGCGCAGCCCGAAGACCTCCGCCACCAGGTCCTCGGTGAGCACCTCGGACGGCGCGCCCTGGGCGACCACCCGCCCGTCCTTCATCGCCACCAGCCGGTCGGCGTACCGCGCCGCGAGCGAGAGGTCGTGCAGCACCACGACCACGGTGCGGCCCGTCGTCAGGTGCAGCTCGCGCACGAGGTCCAGGACCTCGATCTGGTGCGCCAGGTCGAGGTGGTTGGTCGGCTCGTCCAGCAGCAGCAGCTCGGTCTCCTGGGCGAGCGCCATCGCGATCCAGGCGCGCTGCCGCTGTCCGCCGGACAGCTCGTCCAGCGTCCGCTCCGCCAGCTCGAACATCCCCGTGGCGCGCAGGGCCTGCTCGACGGCCGCCTCGTCGTCCGAGGACCACCGCCGGTACCAGCTCTGGTGCGGGTGCCGTCCGCGCGCCACCAGGTCGGCGACGCTCAGCCCCTCGGGGGCCGCCGGCGACTGCGGGAGCAGGCCCACGCGTTCGGCGACCTCGCGCGTGGGGATGCCGTGGATGGGCCGGCCGTCGAGCAGGACGGTCCCCGCGGTGGGCTTCATCAGCCGCCCGAAGGCCCGCAGGAGCGTGGACTTGCCACAGCCGTTCGGCCCGATGATGGCCGTGACCGTGCCGTTGGTGATGTCGAGGTCGAGCTCGCGCACGACCGTCCGCTCTCCGTAGGAGAGCGTCAGCCCCTCGGCGCGCAACCGCACCTCGGGGCGCACGGCGCCGGCGTCCTGCGGTGCCGCGGACGGGGTACGGGTGGTCTCGGTCATGACGTGCGGGCCCTTCCGCTCCGAATGAGCAAGTACAGCAGGTACGGGGCACCCAGTGCGGCGGTGAGGACGCCGACGGGCAGTTCGATGTTTCCGAAGGCGGTGCGCCCGAGCACGTCGGCCCAGACCGTGACCGCCGCGCCGATCAGCGCGGAGGCGAGCAGCGGCGGCGTGCCCGTGCGCAGCAGCCGGACCGCGAGCTGCGGGCAGGCCAGCGCCACGAAGGCGATCGGCCCCGCGGCGGCGGTCGCGGCGGCGGTCAGCAGCACGGCCGTGAACAGCAGCGCCACCCGGGTCGCCGTCATGCGGACGCCGAGGCCGCGGGCGGTGTCGTCGTCGAAGACGAGCGCGCCGAAGGGGAAGGAGAGCAGCAGGGCCACGGGCATGAGCACCAGCAGCGTCCACATGACCGGCTGCAGGGTGTCCCACGAGGCGCCGTTGAGGCTGCCGTTGAGCCACAACAGCGCACGCCCGGCGTCGACGATGTCGGCCTTGAGCAGCAGCCACGACAGCACGCTGGTGAGGATGGCGTTGACGCCCACGCCCACCAGCAGCACGCGGTAGCCGGACAGGCCGCGCCGCACGGCCAGCGCGTAGACGGCCACGGCCGCCAGCAGTCCGCCCGCCATCGCGGCGGTGGGGATGCCGACGCTGGCGAGGGTGCCGCCGACGCCGCCGTAGGCGCCGCCGAAGACGATGACGGTCACCGCGCCGACGCCCGAACCCGCCGTGATGCCCAGGATGTCCGGGCTCGCGAGGGGGTTGCGGGCGAGTCCCTGGATGACGGCCCCGGCCAGCGCCAGCGCGGCGCCGACGAGCAGGCCCGTCACCGAGCGGGGCAGGCGCAGCTCCGTCACCACCATGCGGTTGCCTTCGTCCCCGCCGCCGAAGAGGGCCTGGGCCACGTCGCCGACCGGGATGTCGATGTCACCGCGGCCGCAGTTGACGAGCACCCCGAGGAAGAGGACGCCGAGCGTCAGCAGCGGAACGAACAGGGTGCGCGGGCGCCACACCAGGGAGACGGGCCCGGCCCGCAGGGGAATGCGCCCGGGGACGACGGCCCCGGGCGCGCCGTTCCGTGTCGAGGTGTCGCTCATATCCTCACCGCCTGGCGGCGGCGTACGAGCTGGATGAAGACCGGCGCGCCGATGAGCGCCAGCATGATGCCCACCTGCAGCTCCCCGGGGCGGGCCACCAGCCGCCCGAGGGTGTCCGCCGTGAGCATGAGGGTCGCGCCGATCAGCGCGGCCTGGGCCACGATCCAGCGGTAGTCGGGCCCGGAGAGGTACCGGGCGATGTGCGTGCCGACCAGGCCGACGAACCCGATGGGCCCGCACACGGCCACCGCCGTGCCGGTCAGCAGCGTGATGGCCGCCATGCCCAGCGCCCGGTTCAGCCCGATGCGCACGCCGAGCATCCGGGCCACGTCCTCGCCGAGCGAGAGCGCGTTCAGGCCGGGGGTGTTCAGCGCGGCCAGTGCCAGTCCGACCGCGATGAACGGCAGGGCCTGCAGGGTGAGGCCGAGGGGCTGTCCGCTGACCGAGCCCACCGTCCAGAAGCGGTAGGTCTCCAGGGCCTGCCGGTCGAAGAGCACCATGCCGGCGGTGAGCGCCGTGAACAGGGCGTGGACGGCGGCGCCGGCCAGGGCGAGGGTCACGGGCGTGGCACCGCCGCGGGTGAGCGCGCCCACCGCGTACACCAAGGTGCCGGCGAGCGCGGCCCCGAGGAATCCGAACCACACATAGCCGTACAGGCTGCTGACGCCGATCAGGAAGAGGGACGCCACGACGCCCATGCCCGCGCCGGCGCTGATGCCGAGGAGGACGGGGTCGGCGATGGGGTTACGGGTGTGCCCCTGCATCAGGGCTCCCGCGGCGCCCAGCGCGAGACCGGCGACGAGGGCGGTCACGGTCCTGGGCAGGCGCAGCGAGCGGACGATGACGTCCCCTTCGGTGCCGGAGGCGCTCCACAGTCCGTGCCAGATCTGGCCCGGGCCGAGCGGCTGGGCGCCCAGCCCGATGCTGAGCAGCACCGCCAGGGCGAGCAGCCCCACCAAGACGAATGTCCATATTCGCCGTTTTCTTGCCCTTTCGGACGCAACCTGCTGCATCCTCCCCTTTTTTACGGGTGGCGCAGGTAGCGCTTCGATCACGATCCCCTCCACGGCGAATTTTGGCCACTTAGGTGAGCCTATCCTTATGGCGCACAACGCGAACAGATGAAGGGACCTCGCCGATGAGAGCCAAGTGGCTCAGTCGTTTCAGCCGCACTGTCGGAGCCGTCGCTGTCACCGCAGGCTTGCTCGCCACCGCCGCCTGTGGCGGCGGCTCGGACAAGGATACGGACGACAAGGGCGACAAGTCCTCGTCCGCCGTCGGCGCTGCGTTCCCGCGCACCATCGACCACGCCATGGGCAAGACGGAGTTGAAGAAGGCTCCGAAGCGCGTGGTGGCGCTGGACATGACGTTCGTCGACGCCACGCTGGCCCTGCAGTCGGAGGTCGTCGGCTACACGACCTTCGCCTCCCCCGACGAGAAGCTGCCCGCCTACTTCGGTGACGACGCGGCCAAGTACGGCGGCAAGGCCAAGCCGGTCGGCATGCTCGAAGAGCCCAGCCTGGAGAAGATCCAGGCTCTCAAGCCGGACCTGATCCTCTCCGCGAAGGTCCGTCACGAGAAGCTGTACAAGCAGCTGTCGGGCATCGCGCCCACCGTCTTCACCGAGGACACCGGCGCGACGTGGAAGGACAACCTCAAGCTCGTCGGCAAGGCGCTCGGCAAGGAGCAGCTCGCCGACGAGAAGGTCGCCGCCTTCGACAAGCGCGCCAAGGCGGTCGGCGAGGCCGTCCGCAAGAAGAAGGGTTCCAACCCCTCCGTCTCCGTCGTCCGCTTCGTCGACGGCCCGACGCGCCTGTACAAGGAGGACACCTACATCGGTGTCATCGTGAAGGACCTCGGCTTCGGCAAGCCCGAGGACGCCAAGGGCACCGGCTTCAACGCCGACATCTCCGAGGAGCAGATCAAGAAGGTCGACGCGGACGACATTTTCGTCACCGCCTACCCCGACCCGCAGGGCGCCTCGAAGAAGAGCCAGGAGAAGTTCCAGGCCAACCCGCTCTGGAAGCAGCTCAAGGGCCAGGTCCACGAGGCCAACGACATCACCTGGATGCTCGCCGTGGGCCTCTACGGCGCCAACTCGGTCCTCGACGACGTCGCCAAGACGTACGACGTCGACGCCGCCCGCGCCTGACGGCACCGGCCGCGCCACGCCTCGCGACGAGGCGGTGCGAGAACCGGAAGGCCGGCCGCTCCCGGGAGGGAGCGGCCGGCCTTCCCGCGCCGGGGGCGACGGTCGGTCAGGAAGCGACCGGCCACTCCAGCGGCTCCTTGTACCAGCCGCGGGTCACCTCCACCGCTGCCGCCTTCTGGCCCTCCGGGATGAGGAAGGCGGTGCAGACCTCCGCCGACTGGCCCGGGTTCATCTGCTTGCTGCGGTCCGTCGCCGGGCAGTTGGGCCACTTCGCCTCGCCCATGATGACGATGAGGGCACGGGTGCGCTGGCCCTTGTCGGTGCGGACGACCAGGTCGTCGTCCATGTCGCCGAGCTCCATGGGCTTGCCGCTCTTGTGGGTGAGCGTCGACCAGACGTAGACGGGGATCTTCGCGCCGTCCTTCTCGTCGTCCTTCTTGAGGCCGGAGTTGTCCATGTCGGCCTTGGTGCCGGTCTCCACCTTGGTCGGCGTGACGGTGAACTTGGCCCCGTCGGACGCCTGCTTGGCGCTTTCCTGCTCCGGGCTGGCCTCGCCCAGGCGGTAGGTCTTCTTCTCGTCCTTCGCCTTCGCGTCGGAACGGGAGCCGGACGAACCGGAGCTGGAGCCGCCGTGGCTCTTCTTCCCGGAACCCGAATCGTTACAGCCGGTCAGCGCCAGGGTGAGCGCCAGGGCACCCACGGTCGCCGGGACGGCACGAGTCCACGCGCGCGTCTCTTCTCTCTTTCCCCGTTGGTTGTTCCCCGTGCCCGGCCGAAGCGGGTCGCCCGGGCGGCCGGATGCACGATGCGGTGCACGATCTTGCCAGAGCAGATTCGGCCACTTATACGGAGGGGTGCGTTCCGGTGATGCCTGCGGGGATTGCCTGCGGAGATGCTTCCGGGGCGCGCACGGTGACGTGGGAGGGCGGGGCCGGGCTCAGGGTCCGACGAGCTCCTCATGAGGCCGGGCCGCCATGCCGATCGCCTCGTCCAGGACGTCCCGGGAGCGGATCAGGTCCCTGATCAGCAGGTCCATCCGCTCGCGTTCCTCGGCCAGTTCGGCGACGAGCCGTCCCGTCGCCCGCGCGGACGGCCCCCCGTCCGCGTCCCGCATGCAGGGGAGCAACTGCCCGATCTTCGTACTGCTCAGGCCTGCGGCGAAGAGGGCCTGGATGCGGATGACCCGGTCGACGGCCCACTCGCCGAACTCGCGGTGACCGCCCGGGGTCCGCTCGGCCGTGAGCAGTCCCTGCTTCTCGTAATAGCGCAGTGAGCGTTCGCTCACGCCCGTGCGCTCGGCCAGTTCTCCGATCCGCATCCGTCCCCCTCGTCCGTGCGGCCCGGCCGCATCCGCCGCGCCCCGCACTTGAACCTGACACCTGTGTCAGTTCCTACGGTACGGGCATGACGCAGACGACCGTAGACTCCAGCCTCTTCCAGCCCACCCGCCTCGGCCCCCTCCACCTGCCCAACCGCCTGGTCATGGCACCGCTCACCCGGAACCGGGCCGGGGCCGACGGCGTCCCCGGGTCCCTCATGACCGCGTACTACGCACAGCGCGCCTCGGCCGGCCTGATCATCGCCGAGGGCACCACGCCGAACGCCGTGGGCCAGACCTACCCCCATATCCCCGCGATCCACAGCCCGGCGCACGTGGCCGGGTGGCGGGGCGTGACCGAGGCGGTGCGCTCGGCGGGCGGCAGGATGTTCCTGCAGCTCCAGCACGGGGGCCGGATCGGCCACCCGCTCACCAGCGGACTGACTCCCGTTGCGCCCTCCCCCGTTCCGCTCCCGGAGACGATCCACACCCCCGACGGGCGCGTGCCCTCCGTCACGCCTCGCGAGATGACCGCACTGGACATCCGGTCCACGGTCGCCGACTTCGCCCGGGCCGCCCGCAACGCCGTCGCGGCGGGCTTCGCCGGCGTGGAGGTGCACGCCGCCAACGGGCAGCTCCTCCACCAGTTCATGGCACGCAACACCAATCACCGCACCGACGGCTACGGCGGCCCGGTGGCGAACCGCATCCGCTTCGCGGTGGAGGTGACCCGCGCCGTGGCCGATGCGATAGGCCCCGAGCGGGTGGGCGTGCGCATCTCTCCGGCCAACACCGTCAACGGCATCGAGGAAGGCGACACCCGGCACCTCTACCCCGCACTCCTCGAAGCCCTCGCGGACATGGACCTGGCCTACCTCCACCTCGAATTCGCCAACCCCGCCAACCCTCTCTTCGCCACGGTCCGCGACGCCTGGCCCGGCGTCCTGATGGCCAACCCGGACCTGGGCTGGCCGGCCCCGCTGCCCGCCGACGGCGGACGCAGCGCCGGGGAACGCCTGCTGGACGCGGGGGCCGACCTGATCTCCCTGGGCCGTGGCTTCCTCGCCAACCCCGACCTCGTCGAACGCCTCCGCGTCGACGCGCCCCTCAACCCGGTGCGCGACAAGTACACGATGTACGTGGGCGGAGCCACCGGTTACACCGACTACCCCACGCTCACCGCACCTGGCCGGAAGACGCAGGCCACCCAGCCGTTCCCTCTGGACGCAGTGGTCCGTTGATCCAGCCGGTGGAATAGTCACCGGATGCGGTCAGCCCCGCGAGGACAGCACGCGGGACCGCCCTTGGGGAGAGGAACGAGAACGCCCATGAACGTCGGCACCTTGACGTCCCGCACCGTGGCCGCGGCCGCGCTCGCCCTGGCACTCGGCCTGGGCACGGCTCCCGGCGCCCAGGCCGCGGCCGTACAGACGGCGGCATCCCTCACCGACAAGGTGGGCAAGGCCGGCCGGGCCGACGACGGGGGCGGCTGGCACGGCGAGGGCGGTCTGGAGCTGAACGCCGCGGACAACGCCCGCGTCGACGCGTTCGTGGCGCAGGCCAGGAAGGCCGAGCGTGCCATCAGCCCCCAGGTGCGGGCCGCCGCGCGGCTCAGCTCGGCCGAGCTGGTCGGCTTCGACCACCGCCTGAAGTCGCCGGACTCGCTCAAGCGCAAGGTCGCCACGTCCCTGAAGGAACATCAGGGGCAGAGCGTGAACGAGGCCCTGGCCGACATCAAGGACTCGGTGCGCTACACCCTGCAGTGGCCCGACGGCCGCTACGCCACCGGCGTCGCCACGGCCTCGCACCTGCTGTCCGTATGGGGCAACGACAGCGCCAAGTGGTCCAACACGTGGGGCCGGCCCAAGGGCTACAAGGGGATCAACTCGGCCTGGAAGGCACCCTTCTCCGGGCACCTCTTCGAGGTCCAGTTCCACACTCCGGCGAGCAAGTACGCCCAGGAGGTCACGCACAAGCTGTACGAGGAGCAGCGCCTGCCCGGCACCACTCCCGAACGGGCCAAGGAGCTCCAGGAACAGCAGGACGCCATCTTCGCCGCGGTTCCCGTGCCACAGGGAGCCGACCGGCTCTCCGCTCCCGCCCCCCGGCGGCCCGCGCTGCCCGTGGAGCGCCCGCTCTAGCCCTGCTTGCGGCGCGGGCAGGTGACGCAGACCTTCTCCGGGCCGAGCGTGTACCACATGCAGCAGGTGTTCCGGGTGCGGGCGGCCTCGCCCGTCGCCGCCTCGGCCGCGTCCGCAGCGGGCCGGAAGCCGGCCACGCCCACGAAGGGCGCGGTGCGGCCCGGCAGCAGCACGTTCGCCGCCTCCACCGCACGGCGCTCCTGGCCGGTCATCCGGCCCACGTACCAGACGCTCTCGGCGAGCTCGTCGGTCGCCAGGCCCCACACCGCGCGGGGCCCCCGGCGCAGCAATGGCCGGAACTCCTCCAGGACCGGTCCGAGGTGGTGGGCGACGGCGTGGCGCAGCACCGTGCGCAGCTGCTCCTCGTCCGCGACGACGCGGACGCCGGGCAGCCCGGCGGCCGGGTCGTCGGGCAGGCAGCTGATGTAGGAGGGGGAGACGGTGAGGGAGCCCGACGCCGCGTCGTACCCGATGCCGTCCGGCCCGACCCACGGCACGCGCCGCTCCAGGAACCACGGCCCGCTCATGGCCGACGTGGCCAGGAAGGCGTACTGGTGCAGCACGTCCAGGGCCGCGACGTCCCGACGGGGCGTCACCCCGTGGTCGTCGGCGATCCGCCGGCCCGCCATGTCGACGAGCCACTCCCTAAGGGTTGCGTCCTGGACGAGCCGCTCGCCGGTGACCTGTGCACCGTGCGCCCGGGACGTCACGTCCAGGCGGACGAGGGGCTGCAGCACGTCCGTCAACCGCGCGTAGGTCTCCCGGAGGACGTCCACGCGGCCGGCTGCCCCGGGAACGGCAACCGTTCCGGAAGCGGCAACTGCAGTCGTCACGGAGTCCCCCAGAGGGTGATCGATGTCGATACGGAGTAGGTAAGGCTTACCTTAACAGCAGCGAACGCGCAAGCGAGTGCCCGCCACCTGCGCCACCCGCGTCCCCTGGCCGCCATCCCTATAGGCAGGCCACACGAAAAGCCGTACGATCACGGCATGGTCACAGCCCGGCCCACCTCCTGTGTGCTGCGCTCCCGCTCGTCCCGGGTGGGTCCGCGGCGCATGCTGTGGTGGGCCGCGTTGCTTCTGGGGCTGCTCTACACCCACGGGCTGAGTGCGGAATCCGCCGAAGGCCATGTCTCCGCGCTCTCGGCCGCGTCGTCCTTCCAGGCCCCGGCCCCGGACGGCCCCGGGCCGTCCGGGCCGGTGCAGCCCACGAGCGGCGGTGCGACCGGCGACGCGGCCGGGGACCGCTGCGGCGTCCAGGGGCATGACGGTCACGAGCCCGGCCACACCGCACAGACCTGCATGTCCGGCCAGCCGCAGCACGGCGTCGGCCTCCCCCTCTCCTGCCTGTCGTGCCGAGGCGTCTCCGCGCCGCCGCATCCGTCGGTGACGGGCACGACCGGGGCCGGTGACGCCATGGAGCACCCGCCGACGACAGGCGGCTCGACGGTCCTGCGGATCTAGGCCCGCTCACCTGCCGCAACCGGCGCACGAAGCTCTCACCGACCGCCCGACGCCCTGCGCGTAGCCGGCCGGGCGTGCCCGGATTGCCGGCGCCGACACCTGTCCGCCGTGCCGTACGCACCGGCCACGGCGTAACCGCCGCGCCGTCGACCACCCCGAGAGCACGGTCCTCTCCCGGTCGGGCCGGCGCGAGATGAGCACTCCCCCTCCGACACTCATCGAGCGAAAGCGACAACCATGCATTCTGCAATCCCTGCTGCCTCCTCCCCCACGGGATCCGCCCGCGCGCAGGACATGTCCGCACTGGTGGGGAACACCCCCGTGCTGCGGGTGGCCGAGCCGCTGGCCCCTGCCGGCCGCGGGTTCTGGGCGAAGCTGGAGGGCTTCAACCCCGGCGGCATCAAGGACCGCCCCGGGCTGCACATGGTCGAACGAGCCCGCGCCCGCGGTGACCTGCGCCCCGGCGGCCGGATCGTCGAATCCAGCAGCGGCACCCTCGGGCTGGGCCTCGCGCTGGCCGGCATGGTCCACGGCCACCCGGTCACGGTCGTCACCGATCCCGGCCTGGAGCGGTCGATGACCCGGCTGCTGACCGCCTACGGCGCCCAGGTGAACGTCGTCTCCGAGCCCCACCCCACCGGCGGCTGGCAGCAGGCCCGCCGCGACCGCGTCGCCCGGCTCCTGGCCCGGCACCCCGGATCGTGGTCCCCCGACCAGTACAACAACCCGGACAACACCACCGCCTACACGCCCCTCGCCCTCGAACTGGCCTCCCAGCTCGGCCACATCGACGTGCTCGTGTGCAGCGTCGGCACCGGCGGCCACTCCGCCGGCGTCTCGCGCGTGCTGCGCCAGCTCTTCCCCGGCCTGCAACTCGTCGGCGTCGACACCATCGGCTCGACCATCTTCGGCCAGCCCGCGCGGCCCCGGCTGATGCGCGGCCTCGGTTCGAGCATCCACCCCCGCAACGTCGCGTACGACCAGTTCTCCGAGATCCACTGGGTCGCCCCCGCCGAGTCCGTGTGGACCTGCCGCCAGTTGGCGGCGTCCCATTACGCCACCGGCGGCTGGAGCGTCGGCGCGGTCGCCCTGGTCGCCGGCTGGCTGGCCCGCACGCTGCCCGCGGACACCCGCATCGCGGCGGTCTTCCCCGACGGCCCGCAGCGCTACCTCGGCACCGTCTACGACGACGACTACTGCGCCGCCCACGGTCTGCTCGACCAGCCGCCCGCGTCCGAACCGGAGGTGGTCGGCCGGCTCGACGAGAAGGAAGTCACCCGCTGGACACGCTGCACCGACGTCGTCGACCCGCTCACCCTCACCGGCACCACACCGGCCGACGACGACGCCCGGAGCGACCGCGCCCCCGCCGGGACGGGCACGCAGGAGCGTCCGAAGTGAACAACACCCTCACGCAGATACGCTCCCATCCCCGCAGCGTCCAACTGCTGATGGTCAACCAGTTCACCATCAACCTCGGCTTCTACATGCTGATGCCCTACCTGGCCGCGCACCTGTCCGGAACGCTCGGCCTGGCCGGATGGCTCGTCGGACTCGTGCTGGGCGTGCGCAACTTCAGCCAGCAGGGCATGTTCCTGGCCGGCGGCGCCCTGGCCGACCGGTTCGGCTACAAACCACTGATCGTCACCGGCTGTCTCCTGCGGACGGCGGGCTTCGCGGCCCTCGGCCTCGTCGACTCGCTCCCCGCCCTGCTGGCCGCCTCCGCCGCCACCGGTCTCGCGGGCGCCCTGTTCAACCCGGCCGTGCGGGCCTACCTGGCCACCGACGCCGGCGAACGCCGCGTGGAAGCCTTCGCGCTGTTCAACGTCTTCTACCAGGCCGGCATCCTGCTCGGGCCGCTGGCAGGCATGGCCCTCACCGGCGTCGGCTTCCGCATCACCTGCCTGACCGCCGCCGGCATCTTCGCGCTGCTGAGCCTCGTGCAGATCCGTTCCCTGCCCGCCCGGCGGGGCGCCGGAACGGAGGACGCCGGCCCCGGTGCGGAGGGCCTGCGGGCCCAGTGGCGCGGCATCCTGGCCAACCGGCCCTTCCTGCTGTTCTCCGCAGCCATGACCGGCTCGTACGTGCTGTCCTTCCAGGTCTACCTCGCCCTGCCCCTGGAGGTACGGCGGCTGGGCGGCGACGGCACGTTCGGCACCGCGGCCGTCGCCGCCCTCTTCGCGGTCTCGGGGCTGAGCACGATCCTCTTCCAGACCAAGGTCACCGCCTGGTGCAAGGCCCGCAGGGAACCGGGCCGGGCCCTCGGCAGGGGACTGCTCACCATGGGCGCGGCGTTCGTGCCCCTGCTCCTGGCCACCGCCGTGCCCGTACCGGCCGGCGGGCCCGGCCTGTGGCTGCTCGCCGCCGTGCCGCCGTGCCTCGCCGCACTCCTGCTGGCTCTGGGAACGATGATCGCCTACCCCTTCGAGATGGACACCATCGTCCGGCTCTCCGGCGGCCGCCTGGTGGCCACCCACTACGGGCTCTACAACACCATCTGCGGAATCGGCATCACTCTCGGAAACCTCCTCACCGGCGCGGCACTCGACGCCGCCCGCGCCGCCGGAGCCGCCGCCCTCCCCTGGCTCGCGCTCCTCGCCCTCGGGCTCGCCTGCGCCGCGGCGCTCCACGGGCTGCACCGCACGGGGCGCCTCGCCGCGCCCGCCGCCCCACCGGAACGGCCCGGGCCCTCGATGGCGAAGGGAACGACCGCCTGGCGCTGAAGCCGTCCTCTCACCCCCGGGCGCGCACCACGCGCCCCTCGTCCCAGACGGGTTCGGCGGTCTCCACGACCCGGCCGTCCTCCCGGAAGACCAGGTAGCGGCTGAAGGCACGGGCGAACCAGCGGTCGTGGGTGACGGCGACGACCGTGCCGGTGAAGGCGTTCAGGGCCTGTTCCAGGGCCTCGGCCGAGATCAGGTCCAGGTTGTCGGTGGGCTCGTCGAGGAGCAGGAGCGTGGCGCCGGCCAGTTCCAGGAGGAGGATCTGGAACCTGGCCTGCTGCCCGCCGGAGAGGGTCTCGAAGGGCTGCCGGCCGGCGCCGGCGAGCCCGTAGCGGCTCAGGGCCGACATGGCGTCCTGCAGGTCCACCCCCTGCCGGTCGCCGTCGCCGCGGCCGAGGATGTCGGCGGGGGTGCGACCCGTCCACTCCGGGTGCCGGTGGGTCTGGGCGAACAGCCCGGGACGTACGCGGGCGCCCAGGCGGCATGCGCCGGAGTGCCCGACGGTGGGCGGGGCGTCGTCGGCCGACTCGTCCAGCAGGCGCAGGAAGTGACTCTTGCCCGAGCCGTTGGAGCCCAGGACGCAGACGCGGTCGCCGAAGAAGACCTCCAGGTCGAAGGGGCGCATGAGGCCGGTCAGTTCGAGGTTCCGGCAGGTGATCGCCCTGAGGCCGGTGCGGCCGCCGCGCAGGGCGGGGGCGACGCGCTGGGTCCGGGGCGGGGCCGGTGGGGGGCCGGCCGCCTCGTACTTCGCCAGCCTGGTCTGGGCGGCGTGGTAGCGGGAGGCCATCTCGTCGCTGATCGACGCCTGCTGCCGCAGGGTGCGGACGAGTTCCTTGAGCTGGTCGTGCTTCTCGCTCCAGCGACGCCGCAGTTCCGCCACCCGTTCCCAGCGGGCCTCGCGGGCGGTGTGCCAGGTCGCGAAGCCGCCTCCGTGGGTCCAGGCCGAACCTCCTTCGAGGGTGACGACCTGGGTGGCCGTGCGGCTCAGCACCTCCCGGTCATGGGTGACGAGCAGGACGCCCTTGCGCGTGCGCAGGAGCTGTTCCTCCAGCCAGCGCTTGCCGGGGACGTCGAGGTAGTTGTCCGGCTCGTCCAGCAGGAGCAGTTCGGCCGGGCCGCGCAGGAGCGCCTCCAGGACGAGGCGCTTCTGCTCGCCGCCGGAGAGCGTGGCGACGTCGCGGTGCTGGGCGGTGGAGAAGGGCAGGCCGAGGGCGGCGACCGTGACGGTGTCCCAGAGCACCTCGCACTCGTAGCCGCCGGCCTCCCCCCAGGAGGTGAGGACTTCGGCGTAGCGCAGCTGGGCGGCCTCGTCGTCGTTCTCCATGAGCGCGAGTTCGGCCGCGTCGACGGCGGCCGCGGCCGCCTGCTGGGGCGGGGGTGCCACGGACAGCAGCAGGTCGCGCACGGTCCGGCCGTCGCGGACGCTGCCGATGAACTGGGGCATGACCGCAACGGCCCCCTGGCGGCGCACGGTGCCCTGCGGGACGGGCAGTGCTCCCGAGAGCATGCGCAGGAGGGTGGTCTTGCCCGCGCCGTTGTCACCGATCAGGGCGACGGTCTCGCCTCCCGGCACGCGGAAGGACACGTCACGGAACAGCTCGCGCCCGTCGGCCAGGGTGTGGGCGAGGGCGCCGGCCTCTAGGTAGCCCATGCGGGCAGCCTAGCCACAGGAAGCCCGGCTCCGGCTCATTAAGGCCACTCCGTTGGCATTCGCCGGGATGCACGCCCCCGGCGCACGCCATGGCCCGGCGCCCCCCGCCCTCGTCACTGACGCCTCATACGACACGAGCCGTCCCGGGCCTCGCGCCCCATGCCACCGAGACAACTAAAAGAGGATTTAACGTACTTATCTACTGTCAGCTGACTCATCCTCTGCTGACTGGAATCTGCCGATAGGGCCCTTGTGCGGCGGGGACGCATGCGTGAACGTTGGCCCCGGCACCTTTCGCTCGCAGCGCGTCCGCTCCCGCTCTCCGCGGCGCGTCCGTCCTTCGTTCGCCCGACGGGCAGCCGCCCGCCCGAGGAAACCGGAAAGGCACCGATGCGCCGTGTTCCCGACGTACGACCGCCGGCCCTGTGGCCGGCCGCCGTTCTCCCGGTGCCGGTACCCCGCCGCGAGCCCGTCACCGTCGCCCTCGCGGGGGCGGAGTTCGGCTGGGGCAGCTCGGGGAAGCTGAGCGCGGTCCTCGCCGCGCTGCGCGAGCGTGCACGGCTGCCGCTGCGGTTCACCGGACTCGCCTCCGGACTCGGCCGTCCCCTGCTGGCCGAGCACTCCGTCGAGCGCTGGTACGACCTGCCGGACGCTGCGGCCGAGCGGCGTGCCGCCGTCGGGCGGATCGTGCGGTCGCACAGGGTGCGGGCGGCCGTGGTCGTCCTGGACGGCGCGGTCGCGAGGGCGCTGCAGGCGGCCGGTGTGCCGACGGTGTTCGTGGACAGCCTGCCCTTCCTGTGGACCGAGGGGGACCGTGCGGCGCTGCCGCTGGACGCGACCGTCTACTGCGCCCAGCAGTGCATCGGCCTTCCCCCCGAGTGCGAGGGCATCCTGGCGTCCGTTGCGTCGCTGCGCTGGGTCGAGGCGGTCATCGGCGCTCCCCCGGCCGGCGTCCCCTCCGGTTCCCCGGCCCCCTGCTCCACGACGCCCCGCACGGCCGGCACGCGGCCCTGGCGCAAGGCCCTGATCAGCCTGGGCGGCCTGGGCGCCCCCCGCCTCCCCGACTGGACGGCGTACCCACGCGTCGTCGTCCCCGCCGCCCTCGACGCGCTGGCCGACCACGGCGTGCAGGAGGCCCACCTGGCCGGCAACCTCCCGGCCGGCCTCCTCGCCGGCCTCGTCGAGCGTCCCCCTGCGGGGCTGCGGGTCACGGCGGGGCCGCTCCCCCACAGCAGGTTCCTGTCCGAACTGACCCGCTGCGACGTCCTCCTCGCCTCTCCGGGACTCACCACCCTGCTGGAGGCGGGCCGGCTGGGGGTGCCCACGGTCTGCCTGCCGCCGCAGAACCTCAGCCAGATCTTCAACGGCCGCTCCCACAGCCGGGCCGTCGGCGCCGACGTACGGGTGGCCTGGTCCGGGGGCGTCTTCCGGGAGGAGGAGGCGCTCGGGCTGCGCGCGAAGGGCGAGGACCACGCCCTGGAGCTGATCTACGGCGGCATCGGCCGCATGGCCGCGAGAGCGGACGGCTCGCCCGGGACGGCCGGCCTGCGCGCCGCCGTCCTGGCCGCGCTGCGCCGGGCGGAGCGAGGCGCCGACTGGGGTGCTCTCACCGCGGCCGTCGGCACCGGCGGCGCGGCCCAGGTGGCCGACGCGCTGCTGGCCATAGTGGGGCGGACGCCGGCCCCGGGCGCCTGACGCCCGCACCCGTCCGCCCCGGGCCAGCCCCGGTCGGTCGTTTTTCCCTTGCCGTGAACGACCCGAAAGGCCCCGCCGCGATGCGTGAGCGTCACCGCTACCTCTTCATCAGGATCCTGGAAGCCTGCAACGCCGACTGTTTCATGTGCGAGTTCGCGCTCTCCCGCGACGCGTACCGCTTCTCCGTCGAGGACCTCGACGAGCTGCTGCCCGAGGCCGTTGCGGCCGGGGTGCGGTACGTGCGCTTCACCGGGGGCGAGCCGCTGATGCACCGGGACGTCGTGGAGCTGGTGCGCAGGGGCACGGCGGCGGGCATGCGGATGTCCCTCATCACGAACGGGATGATGCTGCCGAGGATGGCGGAACGGCTCGCCGCAGCCGGCCTGGCCCAGGTGATCGTCAGCCTGGACGGCGCCTCGGGAGCGACCCACGACGTCTACCGCCGCTCCCCCGGCATGTTCGACAACGGGCTGACCGGGCTGCGCGCCGCCGCGGCGCTCGGCGTGCTGCCGAGGGTCAACACCGTGGTCGGGCCGCACAACTACACGGAGATGCCACAGCTGCAGAAGGTCCTCACCGAAGCGGGCGTGGTGCAGTGGGAGCTGTCCGCCCTGAAGCTGGACCGCACCATCACCTACCCCGACCCCTCCCACGTGCGGGAGGTGTGCGACCCCCTCTACGACGCCGATCCGCACACCGTCCTGGTCCCCCTGGGCAAGCGGTTCTACGGGGACACCGAGGAGGAGCGGGAACGGTACTTCACCGAGTCCCTGACCCCGCGCGCCTCCCGGCCGCTGTGTCACGTCGTGGACGACGTCATCTACCTCGACGGGCGGTTCGGGCGGATGTACGCCTGCAGCTGCCTGCCGCACCGCGAGGCCGGTCACGGCCCGGCAGGCGGTGCCCCGTTGCGGGAGAACGGCGCGGTGGCGCTCGACACGCCCGTCTTCCGGGCGCACGCCGGTTTCTTCCGCGCCCACGGGCCCGAGCTGTGTTCGGGCTGCTCCACGACGGCCGCGGGATACAGCGACGACATCGCCCGGCTCGGGACGGTGCCGCCGTGGCGGTACTGACCCCCGGCGGCGCGGACGCCCCGCCGCCCTCCGGCAGCCGCCCGGGGGCCGGGCGGAGCACCCACGGCGCCGGCCGCCGCGCAGCGGTGCCGCCGGGGTCCGGCCCGGCACGGCAGCGGGTGCTGCTGGTGTCGCGGGACGACGAGCTGGACTCCCTGCTCGCCCGTCGTCGCGTCGCCGCGCACCTCGGCGAACTCGCCGTCACCACCGAGGCGTCCGCCGGTGCTCCGCCGGACGCAGCCCTGGTCTGCGACGACGAGGCGGCCACCGAGCGGCTGCTGGCCCTGGGCGTACCGGTGGTGCACCTCTTCTCCGGCGAACGGGACCCCGGCAGGCCCGGTGCGGCCGGCCGGGCGGTGCGATGGCTGCACCGTCCCGGCTGGCTGCCGGCCCCCGGGCCGCCGGGGCCGGGCGTCCGGGCCGCCGGGACGCTCGCGCCCGCGCGCACGGCCAGGGACCGCAGCCGTACGGGCGCCCTGCTGCTCCTGTCGCTGTGGGGCGTTCCCGGCGGCGAGGCGCGGGCGTTCACCGACGGACCGCTGCAGGCGCTGGTCCGGGCGGCGACGGACCGGGCGGGACACTGCGACGTGGTGTGCGACACCGGGCTCGCCGCCGTCCGTTCCGCCCTCCGGGGCCTCGGCGCACCCGGGGAGGCGCGGCTGAGCCGTGCCGCCGACGTGGACGTCGACGCGCTGCACGCCGCCGGCGAGGTCTTCCTGGCCTCCCCGACGCTGGCGGCGGTGGGGCTGGCCCGGGCGCGGCACGCCCCCGTCTGTTTCCTGCCGCCACTGGGCGAGGCACAGAGAGCCCTGGCCGGGCGCGTGAGCCGGGTGGTGCCGGTGCCCGTGGCCGACGGCCGCGGCCCCCTGCCGGAGCCGCCCCCGCCCGAGGCGCTGTGGCGTGCGGCGGAACCCGCCGCGGACGACCTCCGCGGTGCCCAGCGCATCGCCCGCAGCGTCCGTCAGCTCTCGCTCGCCCCGCCGTGAACGCGCTGCCCCGAGGACCACCCACCGGTGGACCGGGGTGCCGCCCCTCCTTCGAGTCACCGATCGCCTGTCGACACTGGAGCCGCCATGTCCGGCACACCCGGCGAACACGACGCGCCCGCAGACCCCGCCGGCTTCCGGCCCCGCATCCCCGCGGCGGAGTGGGACGACTGGCGCTGGCACATGCGCAAACGCATCAACACCCTCGGCAAGGCCCGGCGCTGGATCCGCCTCACTCCCGACGAGGAGAAGGCCGTCGCCGGGTCGGCCGGCAAGTACCGGTGGAGCATCACCCCGTACTACGCGTCCCTGATGGACCCCGACGACCCCACCTGCCCGGTCCGGCTGCAGGCCGTGCCCGCGCCGGGCGAGCTGACGGAATTCCCCGGCTCCGAGGTCGACCCGGTCGGGGACATGTACTACCGCAAGACCAACCGGGTCGTGCACAAGTACCCGGACCGGGTGATCATGCTGATCACCGAGGCGTGCCCGGTCTACTGCCGGCACTGCACCCGCAAGTTCCACACCACCGACGTGTCCGGCACCTACTTCCGTGACGACGAGGGCGGGTCCTTCGACGAGGACCTGCGCTACATCGCCGACCACCCGGAGATCCGGGACGTGCTGCTCACCGGCGGCGACCCGCTGTCGTACCAGGACGCCCGGCTGGAGGAGATCGTCTCCGGGCTGCGGGCGATCCCGAGCGTGGAGATCATCCGCATCGGCAGCAGGTTCCCCGTGCTGCTGCCGCAGCGCATCACCGACGGCCTGTGCGAGATGCTCGCGCGCCACCACCCGGTGTGGCTGAACACGCACTTCAACCATCCCAAGGAGATCACCGCGGAGTCCGCCGCCGCCGTGGACCGCCTGCTGCGCCACGGCATCCCGGTGGGCAACCAGACCGTGCTGCTGCGCGGGATCAACGACGACGTCACCACGATGCGCACGCTGATGACGGAGCTGCTGCGCATCCGCGTCCGTCCCTACTACCTCTACCACTGCGACAACGTCACCGGTGTCTCGCACTTCATGACCTCCGTGGAGAAGGGCTGGGAGATCATGGAGGGCCTGCAGGGCCACATCACCGGGTTCGGGGTGCCGCAGTACGTCCTCACCACGATGATCGGCAAGATCCCCATCGCCCAGCCGTACTTCACCCCCCACCCCGACGGCCTGCTGCTGCGCAACTACCGGGGCCAGGAGATGGTCGTCGACGCCGCCGCGTACCCGATCACGGAGCCTGATACGCCATGAGTCTCGACAAGCGCCTGGGACAGCGATTCCTGCCCTACGGGGCCAACTACCTCGACTGGTCGGACATGCACGAGCTGCGCGAGGCGATCGAGCACGCCGTGCTCTTCCGCTACCAGACGGAGGGCGAGTCCATCGCCTCCCGGCTGGAGCGCCGGGTCGCCGAGCGCCTGGGCGCCCGGCACGTCCTGGCCCTGCACAACGGCACCGAGGCCCTCCGGCTGGCGCTGATCTCCACCCGGCCGCGCACCGGCGACCTCGTGCACATCCCGGCGGTCACCTTCGTCGCGGTGGCGGGGGCGGTCCTCTCCAGCGGGCTGGTCCCGGTGCTCGTCGACGTCGACGACTCCCTCTCCCTCGACCCCGCGCTGCTGCCGCCCGGCACCGAGCGGGTGATCGTCGCCCACATGGAAGGGACGGTGGCCCGGCTGCCGGAAGGCGTGCCGTACGTCGTCGAGGACTGCGCCCAGGCCCTGGGCGCCTCCTTCCCCGACGGCCGGCACGCCGGGACGGCCGGGTACGCCGGCACGTTCAGCTTCCACCACAACAAGGTGCTCACCTCGGGCGAGGGCGGACTGCTCGTCACCGGCGACCCCGCCGCGTGGGCGACCATGCGCTGCTACCACGACCACGGGTCCGCCCGGGTGCCCGGCTGCTACCCGACGTGGAACGCGGACGCCCACTACGGGGAGAACTTCGTCACCAGCGAGGGCGTGGCGGCCATCCAGTTCCAGCAGTTCCGCCACCTCGACGAGCTGCTCGCCGGCCTGGAGCGGCAGTACGCCATCGCCATGGACGACCTGCCGGACCGCACGGACCTCACGGTCCTGCCGAGGGCCGCGGGGGACGTGAAGATCAGCCTGCGCTTCCGCTGGGAGAGCCGGGAACTGCGCGACGCGGCCGTCGCCGCGCTCACCGCGCGCGGCATCGCCAACTGGACCCTCGGCAAGTACCTCCTGCCGGAACACCCGGTGATCACCGGCCGGCGCTCCCTCTACGCCGACGGCTTCCCCTGGAGCCTCGCCCCCGACCGGCCCCTGATGCTCAGCCGCGACGGGTTCGCCCGCACCCGGGACCTGCTCGGCCGCACCCTGTGCGTGCCCTTGTCGCCGGAGCTCTCCGAACAGGACCAGGTCCTGGCCGTCAAGACCCTGCGCCAGACCCTGGAGGCCGTATGAACGGGAGCGCCCCGGTCCTGCTGATGGCCGACGACCGGCCCTGCACCTTCACCCGCTACGCGGCCGGGGCCCTGGCCGGCCGGCTGGTCCTGCTGCGCTTCGCCGAGGTGCGCCGGGACCTGCCGGACGACTACCTGCGCGAGACCGCGCACCTGCCGGCGTTCTGGGTGCGCGAAGGCGTGCCGCTGGAGGAGGAGGCCCGGCGCTACACGCAGTGGGCGGCCGCACTGCCCGCCCGGCCCGGCCGCTTCTGCAATCCCTCGGAGCCCCGGCAGGCCGTCGCCCAGCGGTTCGCGGCGCTGGCCGGCCTGCCGCACCTGACGGAACGACAGGTGACGTGGGTGCGGGACAAGGCTGCCATGAAGGACAAGTTCCGGGAAGTGGGGCTGCGCACCGCCCGGTACGCGCGCGTGACGGACGCGGCCGACGTCGAACGGTTCGCGGCGGTGTGCGGCTGGCCCCTGGTCCTGAAGCCCGTGGACTCCTTCGCCTGTGTGGACACCTTCCGGCTGGCCGGGCCGACCTGCCTGGACCGGGCCGTCTTCGGCACGCGGGAGTGGATGGTCGAGGAGTACCTGGGCGGCACCGAGTGGGAGGTGTGCGCGCTCGTCCACGACGGGGAGGTGCTGGACGCCTGGCCCAGCGCCATGCCGTGCCGTCCGCTGGACATCGTCGACGGTGCGATGAACGCCAACATCAGCGTGGCCACCGGCGAGGGCCCGCCCGTGGACCTGCGGGGCATGCTCCAGCGCATCGCCACCGGCATGGGCCTGGACCACGGCTATGTGCACATGGAGTTCTTCGTGATCGACGGCACGGTGTACGCGGGCGAGATCGGCGTGCGGCTGGCGGGCTGCGAGATCACCGCCAACCACGGGCACGCCTACGGCTTCGACGTCTTCGGTGCCACGCTCGACGTCTACCTCGGCCGGCGCCCCCGCCTCCGGTACGGTGAGCGCCGCTGCGCGGGCGACCTGCTGCTCCCCCTGCCCGGCTCGGGCGTCGTCCGCGCCATCACCCCCAGGGAGGAGCTGTTGCGCATCCCCGGGGTCGTCGACGCCGTTCTCAAGGTGGGCGTCGGTGACGCGGTCGCGGCACGCCGCGCCTCGCACAACGCGTCCGGGTACGTCCATGTGACAGGCACATCGATCGGCGAGGTGGAGCACCGCATGCGCGAGGTCCTCGGCGCCTTCACCATCGATGTGGCGCCCAGCGTGCGGCCCCGGGAGGCCGGCGCCGCGCACCCGTGACCCCCGTGCCCGGCCGGACCGCACCGCCAGCGAACGGAGACCGAGACAGTGACGAACGGGTTGCCCCGCCGGTTCATCAATCTGCTGACGCGCCATCATGTGGTGGGGGCGGCCTGCTGGAGCGTGGTCTCCCGGCTGCCCGTGTACCTCATGTCGCTGGCCGTGGTGCTGGTGGTCCGGGAACAGGGCGGCAGTTACGCACAGGCCGGGCTGGTGGCCGCGCTGTACACCCTGGGCATGGCGGCCGGCAGTCCCCTCGTCGCACGGTACGTCGACCGCAGGGGCCGGCGGCCGGTGCTCGTCGCGACCGGGCTGGTCTATCCGTCGGCGCTGGGCCTGCTGGTGGGGGTCACCCGGCCGGGCGACTGGGCGCAGCCGGTCGGTGCCGTCGTCGCCGGCGTGGCCCTGCCCCCCGCCAACGCGTGCATGCGCTCGCTGTGGGCGCGGCTGCCGCTCCGTGACGACGAGCGGGAGATCGCCTACTTGTGGGAGGCCCTGCTCACCGAGGTTCTCGTGATCGGTGCGCCGCTGATGCTGGCGGCCCTGATGCTCCCGGGGTCCGCCGGGCTCGCCCTGGCGACGGTGGCGACGATCGGCGGCGTCGGAGCGCTGGGGCTCGCCATGAGCCGGCTTCCCTCGGAGCCCCGGGAGAAGGGCGCGCGGCCGGACGACGGTCCGCACCACCTGCTGGGGCCTCTCCGGGAGCCGGCCATGCTGGCGCTCACGGGAGTGATGGCCGTGTGCGCGGTGCCCATCGGGCTGATGACGCTGGCCATTCCGGCGTTCGTCGACGACCACGGATCGCCGGGCAGCACGGGTGTCGTATACGCCTGCTGGGGCGTCGGCAGTGCGGTGGGGGCCCTGTGGCTGGGGCGCTCGCAGTCGGAGGTGGCGGTGCACCGGAGGTTCCCGCGGCTGGTGTCGGCCTATGCCGTGGGGACGGCACTGCCTCTGCTGGCCGTGTCCGAGCTGACGCTGGGTGTGGCACTGGCGGTGGGCAGTGTGCCCATCGCCCTGGTGTCGGCCAGTGAGATGACCCTGGTCAGCCGGGTCGCCGACAGCCGGTTGCTGACGGAGGCGTTCACCTGGGCCTCCCTGGCCACCGTGGTGGGCGACGCCCTGGGGCAGCAGGCGGGCGGGCTGCTGATGGATCCGGCCGGACCGCGCGGAGTGTTCGCGCTGGCGGCGGTGGTGGCCGCGGCCGGAGCGGCTCTGGCCTTCGCCTGCCGGGAGTTGCTGGGCCGCGGTGCGGTCGTCGCGGCGGAGCACGCGGCGTGAGCGGCCGCCGGCCCGCCAGGGCCCCACCGCCTTGCCGGCCCTCCGGTCCTGCCCGTTCCCCTCCTTCCCGTCCCTCCCCCTCCCGCGCCGGCCCGCGCTCGGGCCGGCCCCGGGTCAGCGCACGAACACGAGGTGTCTCCCCATGAACCCTGCCGTCAGCGACCAGCGGCACCAGCGGTCGTCCGCCGTACCGGGGCCCGGAGTGTTCCGCCCGGTCGCCCTCGACCGGTTCTCCGATGCCGTTGCGGAATTCCTGGCGGCCCCCGGCCGGACGCCCGTTCCCGTACCGGTCGACGGCCGTGCCGATCTCGTCTCCGGCGTGGCCGCGGCGAACGGGCTCTACGACGGCCTCCGCACGCCCGCGCCCCTGGACCTGGGTGTCGTGCTCGGGGCCGAGGACCTGCCGGGGGGCGTGGCAGAGCTGGCCGGTCCGTTCGCCCGCCGGTGGGTGGACGAGAAGGAGCTCGACGATGCGGCCTCCTTCCACGACCGCCACCCCGGGACGCTGCTCGTCGTCGGCCGCTACGACCGCCTCAACCTCTCCCCCGTACGGGCGCTGCTGCTGGCCACCTACCGCGGTGCCGGGCACGCGCTGACCCTGCTGAGCGGGCGCGACGGCGCCTCGGTGGCCTGGAACGTGGCCAAGCAGTACGCCTTCGCCAGGCAGGAGGTGGACGCGCTGGGCCTGTTCACCGACACCGACCGCCCACCCCACCTGCCCGGCGTGCGGGTCTTCGACGACCGTGACTTCGAGCGGACCGACATCCAGGGCGAGATCCTCGGCACCCGGTGGCGCAGGGTGGTCTTCCAGGGCCACGGCAAGGACGACAGCGTCAACCTCGGCGAGTTCACCATCTGCGGGCTCAACCCCGCCGTCCCCGCCGTCCCGGGCCTCCTCGGTCCCCGCTGCGCGTACGGGCTGCCGTGCTACAAGCCCGAGGACAAGCTGGTCCCCCTCCACCGCGTGGAGGCCGCGGAGGTGGTCCTCAGCGCCTGCAACAGCGGCCCGCTCGCCGACCTCGCGCTCTACGACCCCAAGTACCAGCTGCTGCTCAACGCCCTCGACGGCCCCGCCCGCACGGTCGTCTCCGCCGTGTCCGTCCACGATTCCGACCGGCCGGAGAACGTGGCGTGGATGCGCGCCGCCCTCACCGGTGCGGACTCCGTCGACACCCTCAACGCCAGTCTGGCCGGGTCGCACCCGTACCCGGCGTTCATGCGCTTCGGCATGCCGGACGGCGAAGGGGGACAAGCGCCTCCCGCGCCCCGGCCGGCCGACCACCGGCCCGACCCGCTGCTGATCACCGTGGGCCGGCGGCTCACCGCCCTGCTCGCCTCCGAGCTGCTGCCCCACAACCATGCGCTGCGCCCGCGGCTGACGAAGCTCGCCCGCAAGGTGGACCTCTGGGCGGCCCGGCCCACGCATCTCGCCGACCAGTCGCCCGACGAGATCCTCGCTTCGCTCACGGCGGACCTGCAGTCCCTCGACCACGCCGTCACCGAGCAGGTCGCGGAGAACCCCGAGAACGAGATCATGAACTATCCGGCCTACTTCGGCGACCGCAGCTCCCTCGACCCACGGGTGCGCGAGGTGACCTGTCACTGCGGGCGGCCCGCACAGGAGTTCACCCGGCGCGGTCTGCTCCCGTACGTCCTGGACACCACGTGCGCGGTCTGCATGCGCTGCGGTGACGTCACGTTCCGGGTGCCCGGGGCGCCCGCCCTTCTGGCCCACGCGGACGACGAGGTGGAGCAGGGCGGCGTGCTGGAGGTGCGCGCCGAGCTCACCGCGTCCCGGCCCGGTCCCGTGCGGCTCGGCCTGTTCGTCCCGACCTACCTGCGCGACGACACCGTGGTCGAGCCGCGCACGGTGAAGGTCCGGGGCACGGCCGACCGTCCCCGGGACGTGACGTTCCGGGTGCGGTTCGCGGCCGGGACCGCGCCGCAGGCGTACTACTTCACGGTCTTCGCCGTGCAGGACCTCGCCGTCTCCACCGCCCGGCGCCACTTCGGAGTCGTCCCGCGCAGCACGTGAAGACAGCAGCACCGGCACCATCCATCCGATCGAAGGACGGTTGTCATGCAGAACCAGACCACACCCCCCATCGAGCTCGTCGAGAACGACGGCGAGGTGACCTTGAGCATCGGCGGCGAACAGGCCATGCAGGCCTGGGAGCGCGACCTGATGTGGGCGAGCGCCGACATGCTGTGCGAGTACGGCCACGACTTCTACGAAGTGGGGCTGGGCCTCGGGCTGTCCGCCCTGCGCATCGCGGGCAACCCCACCACGCGCAGCCACACGGTGCTGGAGCTCTTCGACGAGGTCGAGGACCTCTTCCGCGCCCGCCATCCGGAACTGCCCGGCACCCTCTCCATCGAGCGCGGCGACTTCTTCCGGCGCGTCTTCGAGCTGCCGTCGGAGAGCATCGACGGCATGTTCTTCGACCCGGCCCTGGACATGGACGTCTGGACGGACAAGGAGCTCTGGGCGAGGACCATGCCGGAGGTCGTGCGCGTGCTGCGCCCCGGCGGGGTGTTCATCCCGTTCTTCAGCACCAGGCCGGAGCTGCGCTGGCAGTACCTGCCGCACTTCCGCAGCATCCGCGTCGAGCGTCACCCGTACGTCGCGTACGAGACCACCGAGTACACGCACGGCACGAGCGGCGACGCCTACATCCAGTGCTTCCGCAAGGACTGACAGCGCTTCCGCGAGGACTGACGACAAGGACGAGGACTGACTGACCGATGACCACCGAATCGAGTACCGGCGCCGGCCCCGGTGCGGCGGAGGGGCCGGGCATCCGCTCGGTCTTCCTCGCCGGTCCCTTCCTCCAGCTCCTGGACCCGGCCACCGGGGAGATGCCCGGCGATGCCCGGGCCCCCTTCGACACCCTGATCAAACACTTCGAGGCGCAGGGGCTCTCCGTCCACAACGCCCACCGCCGGGAGGCGTGGGGGGCGGAACTCATGCGCCCGGAGGAGTGCACCCGCATCGACCAGGAGGAGATCCGCAAGGCCGACGCGTTCGTCGCCCTGCCCGGCTGCCCGGCCTCCCCCGGCACGCACATCGAGGTGGGCTGGGCCAGCGCGTTCGGCAAACCGATCGTCCTGCTGCTGGAGAGGGACCGGGAGTACACCTTCCTCGTCCAGGGCCTGCACACCGTGGCCACGGTGGAGTACGTCCTCCACACGGACGTCGCCGACGCGCTGCCCGCCGTCGACCGGGCCCTGCGCCGTGCGGTGGCCCGCCACCGCGAGGCGGCACCCGGTGGCCGCTGCCACTGACCCCGCACGCCGCCGCCCGCCCCGTACGTCCCGGGGCGGGCGGCGGTCGTCCGGCGGGACGGCACCCGCACCGGGCCGTGGCCGGGCACGGCCGGCTACGTGCGGCTTCCGCCGATGACGAAGTCGAACGTCGCCTGCAGCGCGGGGCCGGCCTGACGGACGTTCATCAGCAGCGCCGGATGGAAGATCGGATCGGTGTTGTTGCGGGGCTCGCCGGGGAAGTAGAGCTGGGTGGTGAGGACGGGGCCACCGGGCGCCTGGACCTTGACGTGCAGGTGCCGGGTGCGGCCCGGGTAGAGGCCGGGGACGATCGTCGTCAGGGTGAACGCCCCGCGCGCGTCGGTGTACTGGTGCCCTCTCAGCCCGAATCCCCGGTTGTCGTAGGCACCTGTCGCGTCCGCCTGCCAGAAGTCCAGCAGGGCGCGGGCGACCGGGCGGCAGGTCAGTCCGAAGACGAAGCCGCCGACCGTGAGCCGGGTGCCCCGCGTCCCGGGTTCGAGCAGGGAGGCGCGTTGGGGGGAGTTCGGCTTGAAGTACGGGCCCTCGATCTGTGACGGCGTCGGGTCGTCCCCGTCGTCGCAGACCGGCGTCGGGGCGAGGGGCGCGTCCGACGGGCCGTGGTCCCGCGCGAGGGCCACGCCACTGCCGAGCAGCGCGGGCATGGGCACCGCGACGAGTGCCGCCTTGAGCAGCGTCTTGCGGCTGAACGGGTGCCGCCCCGGGGGTACGGGGTCGCCGGTGTGGGTGTGCTCGTCCGCCATGGTCGGCCTCCTGGGGGTGAGTGGCTCGTGGACGAACCTAGGGAGGGCGGCCGGGCGGATCGATGGACTCCGTTCAGTGAACGTGGTGATTCCCGCGGGTCGCGGGCGCGTCCTGCCCCCCGGCCGTTGCCGCCGTGCGCCGGAAGGCTCCCGGGCTGACCCCCGTCTCCCGCCGGAAGAAGCGGCAGAAGTACGCGGGGTCGGTGAAGCCCACCCGCCGCGCGACCTGGCCCACGCCCAGGCTCGAACCCGTCAGCAGCCGCTTCGCCTCCAGGGTCCGTGCCGCGCGCACCAGTTCGCCGGGGGTCCGTCCGGTCGCCTGCTTCACCACCTCGTTCAGGTAGCCGACCGAAACGCCCAGACGTGCCGCGTAGGCCCCGACGGTCCCCTCGGCCCCCGCGGTCTCGGTCAGGAGCAGCCCGAACTCCCGGGAGACCTCCGCGGCCCGGCCCGGTGCCGTGCCGGGCTCCCGTACGGCGGGCAGACGCAGCGCCCGGACGAGGAGGATGTGCAGGTACGCCTCCAGGACGGAGATGTAGCCGTCGCCCTTGGCGGTGTACTCCTGGTGCATGGACCGGACCAGCGAGCCGATGCCGCAGCGGTCGTCGCCCGGGGCGGCGGGTGCGGCGGGGCCGTCGGTCAGGTGCAGCCAGGACCGCTCGCCGAGGGCGCGAAGGAGCTGCCGGTCGCCGGGACGGGCCAGCAGGAAGTCCTCGGTGAACAGCATCAGCACGCCGCGCAGGTCGTTCGTCCGCTCCCAGTAGTGCACTTGGCCGGGCAGCAGGAAGCACAGGTGGGGCGGGCTCAGTGGCCGGCGGACGAGGTCGATGACGTGGGCCCCGGAACCGCCGGTGACGTAGACGATCTCGTAGAACGTGTGCCGGTGGGGATAGCCGGCGCGGGAGTCGGGGCCGAGGGAGTCGAAGGAACCCATGGCGAACGGCGGCACTTGCGGGAGGGGGACCTGCAGCCGGTGCAGGGGGACGGGGTCCGTGTGCGTGTCCATGCTCCGTCCCTCCGTCCGGCGCGGCCGGAGGCCCTGGTCGCGCCGGGCGCTCCGGGGCGCGGTTCAACGACGTGCGAAGACCTCCCGGGCCGGCGGCCCGTAGGAGGTCTTCGCCTTGGACCAGGGGCCTGATCAGGGCCTGAGCAGGCCGTCGAACAGCTCCCAGCCGGACCACGGGCCGCCGATGGCCGCCTGCCGGCGGTGGTAGGGGTAGCCGCCGCTGTTGACGCCGAAGAGCTCGATGCGGCCGTCGGCGTTGGTCTCGGCGGCGACCTGGCTCAGCGCGCCGTCGAACTGCGCCCAGCCCGACCAGGGGCCGCCGATGGCGGTCTGCCAGCGGTGGTAGACGGCGTCGGCGCTGTTCGTGCCGAAGATCTCCAGGCGTCCGTCCGCGTTGCGGGCCGCGGCGATGGACGTCAGCTGGCCGTCGAGCTGCTCCCAGGCCGACCAGCGCCCGCCGAGGGCGGTCTGCCACTTGTGGTAGACCGATCCGGCGCTGTTGACGCCGAAGAGCTCGATGCGGCCGTCGGCGTTGGCTTCCGCGGCGACCTGGGTCAGGCCGCCCTCGATCTGTTCCCAGCCCGACCAGGGGCCGCCGATGGCCGTCTGCCAGCGGTGGAAGATGTTCCCGACGCTGTTGGTGCCGAAGAGTTCGAGCCGTCCGTCCGCGTTGCGGGCCACGGCGACGGACGTCAGCAGCCCGTCGAGCTGCTCCCAGTTGGACCACGGGGTGCTGGAATCGGGGGTCTGCCAGCGGTGGTAGATGTTCCCGGCGCCGTTCACGCCGAACAGCTCCATGCGGCCGTCGGCGTTGGTCTCGGCGGCCACGGCGCGCAGCGCGCCGTCGAACTGCGCCCAGGGCGACCACGAGCCGCCCGCACGGGTCTGGTAGCGGTGGAAGACGCCGTCACCGCTGTTGGTGCCGAAGAGCTCCAGGCGCCCGTCGGCGTTGCGGGCTGCTGCTATGGAGGAACCGAAGACGGTGACGCCGACCCGGTTCGCGGCGGTCGCGGGGGTCGGGGCCGTGCCCAGCAGCATCACGGCCGAGGCCGACGCCACGAGGGCGCTGACCAGTCGGCCGATGCGTCTGTGTCTTTTTCTCATCGAATGCCCTTTCCTGCTCGGGAACGGAGCCCATGCCGATGGGAAACGCTGGGCACGGTACAGCCACTGTGTCGCCCCGCACAGCGTGCCGACGCGCCCTCCGGGGGCGCTTTCCGGCCGACCGTGGACGCCGGCGCGTCACATGGCGGCCCAGGGGACCCGGCAGACGTGGGGCGTGCCGTCCGGCGGACACAGTCGCCGTAGCACTGTCTTGCGCAGTGACCGCCACATCCGCAGGGAGCAGGCCAAGCCGATGCGCAGCTCCACCGGCCGCCGCCCCGCCGGGTCCTCCCCCGGGTGCTCGCACGACCACTGCTCCGCCAGGTCCTCGTACAGGTCCTCCACCCGCGCGTCCGGCTCCGGGATCCCGTTCTCCTCCCAGCGCACCACACGGACACCGCGCGAGGCCGCCGCGGACCTCACGGTGTTGCGGACCCACTCCATGCCGGCCTCGTCCGCGTAGAGACCGAAGACCAGCTCCCTGCCGCTCACGTCGTCACTCCCCCTTGAGCCATGAGTTCATGGCGTCGCACCCGGCGTCGGGTCATCGTTCCTTCATCGGCCGTGGCTACCGTCGCGCACGAGTCCAGGTCATCACTTTCCGCACTTTCCCACCTTCCGAACGTTCCGACCAGGAGGTCATGGTGAGCGAGCACCGTCCCACGCGTAGAGGCGTCTTGAAGGCCGTCGGCGGAATCTCCGCGGCCATGGCTCTCGGCGGCGGGAGCGTCGTCGCCGCGGCATCGGCGGCCAGTGCGGCCGGCGACGGCTTCGGGCTGCGCATCGTGGACCGCAACGAGAACGACCCCCGCATGTGGTACTACCGGTTCGCGACGGACGCGATCGGCTGGAACCCCGGCGTCAACGTCCTGCTCCCGGACGACTACCACACCAGTGGCCGCACCTACCCCGTCCTCTACCTGTTCCACGGCGGCGCCGAGGACTTCATCGACTTCGACCGCAAGGGCATCCGCGCCTGGACGGCCGGCAAGCCGATCATCGTCGTGATGCCCGACGGCGGCCGGGCCGGCTGGTACTCCAATCCGGTCAGCTCCCGCACCGGCCCGCGGAACTGGGAGACCTTCCACATCGCCCAGCTGCTCCCCTGGATCGAGGCGAACTTCCGGACGTACGCCGAATACGACGGCCGTGCCGTCTCCGGGTTCTCGATGGGCGGCTTCGGCGCGCTGAAGTACGCGGCCAAGTACTACGGCCACTTCGCGTCCGTGAGCGCGCATTCCGGCCCGGCCAGCCTGCGCCGCGACTCCGGCCTCGTCGTCCACTGGGCCAACCTGTCGTCCGCGGCCGCGGACCTGGGTGGCGGCACCGTCTACGGCGCGCCGCTGTGGGACCAGGCCAGGGTCAGCGCCGACAACCCGGTCGAGCGCATCGAGAGCTACCGGAACAAGCGGGTCTTCCTCGTGGCCGGAACCAGTCCCGACCCGGTCAACTGGTTCGACAGGGCCAACGAGACCCAGGTGCTGGCCGGTCAGCGGGAGTTCCGCGGCCTCCTCGGCAACGCCGGCATCCCGCACGAGTGGCACGAAGAGCCCGGCGGCCACTTCGTCCGCGACTACATGTTCACGCGCGATCTCGACGGCATCATCGACCGCCTCCGCAAGGCGTAGCGCGGTAATACTTTTCTCCCTCTTCGACCACCTTCGAAGCCTCTGGCCGCGATGCGCGCATACGGGCCAGTCTGGCGTCGAAGGCATCAACCGCCTCCCTCGGTCGAGAGGAAGAAGAGACATGAAGGCTCAAGATTCATCATTCACCAGGTTCGCCCGCCGCGGCCCCCGGCTCGGCCTGGCCGCGTTCGCGCTGGCCGGTGCGCTGGCCTGTGCGGTGGCCGCGCCGGCGAGCGCGGCCCCCGACAGGATCAACGCCTGCGGCTGGAACAAGGGCACCGGCGGCGAACGCGCCTTCTACGAGCACTGCGCCAACGACACCAACGTCTGGATCCAGGTCAAGCGGTGGCCACGCGGCGACTACCACCGCTGCGTCGGCCCGGGCCGCACCAACCTGGACTTCGACGCGACGGGAGCCTGGTACGACAGCACCTACCGCGGCGGGCTCTGCTCCCACCCCGGCGACACCGGCCCCTGACCGGCCCCGCCGCAGGCCGGGTGGCTCGTGCATCCGTCCCGGTGTCGCACAGCGGCACCGGGACGCCCACACCCCTCCACTCAGGACGGCTTCGCCTCGATGAGGTGGAAGACGTTCGGCTGGGGCAGCGGGGTGATGGTGTCGAGCGTGAAGCCCGCCGCGGTGCACAGGCCGGCGAAGTCGTCCGCGGTGCGTTCCCTGCCGCCGAGGTTCACGAGCATGTTGAGGTCGCTGAGGTAGGTCAGGGCGTGGGTTTCGGCCGATACGACGGCCGGCAGGACCGGTTCGACCAGCACCAGGGAGCCGTGGTCGGGGATGACCTCCCTGATGTTCCGGAGAATGGTGACGCACTGCTCGTCGTTCCAGTCGTGGACCACGCTCTTGAGCAGGTAGAGGTCGCCGCCGGCCGGAGCGGACGCGAAGAAGTCGCCGACCGTGAGGGTGATGCGGTCGGCGAGTTTCCCGTCGGCGAGCAGGGCGGGGGCCTGGGCGAGTCCCTCCGCGGTGTCGTAGACGACGCCCCGGGGCCCGGGGTGTGCGCGAAGGACGGCGGCCAGGAGCGTTCCGTCGCCTCCGCCCACGTCCACGACGGTCCCGAAGCGGCCGAAGTCGTAGTGTGCAGGGAGCACTTCGGCCACGACCTGCGTGGCCTGGCCCATCGCCGCGTTGAACTCCGCGGACAGCTCGGGCCGTTCCTTGAGGTAGCTGAAGAAGTCCGTGCCGAAGGCCGCCTCGAATCCGACCTCTCCGGTCCGGACGCTCTGCTCCAGGAAGTCCCAGCCGCGCGTCATCGAAGGATCGGTGAACACCCGGGCGACCGACACCAGCGTGCCGGGGACCCCGGAGCGCAGCAGATCGCCCGCCGGAGTGGTGGCGAAGGTGCCGGGTGCGGTCTCGGTGAGCAGCTGCAGGCCGGCCAGTGCACGCAGCAGGCGGTGCGTGGCCTGGGGCTGGGTGCCGAGCACGCGGGCGAGATCGGCGACCGTGCGCTCGCCCTCGCCCACCTGCTCGAAGACTCCCAGGCGTACGGCCGTGCCCAGGACGTACGTCCCCATCTGCCCGAAGGCCAGTTGCATCACGGCGGCCCGCTCCGCCCAGCCCACCGGTGTCGCGTCATGTCCCGTGTCACGCTTCGCGCTGGTCATGTGCAGCCCCTTCCGCAGTGGCCCGTCTCGCGCCGCGTCCCGGCGCGCGGCATGGCGCGGCAGGAGCGCACGACGCACGCGCACCACCGCCACCATTACTTAGGTAAGCCTAAGTTGATGGTGGCGGCGGTGGCAATGCTGCCGTGCGACTAGGGCGCGGTCCGGCTCCAGCCCCCGACACCACCCCCGGCGTCGAGCGGGGTGATGCGCCGCAGCGCCGCGTATGCGGCCGCCGGATAGCGCGGGTCGGGCTTCAGCGCGTACTCGCGCAGGCACGCCTCGGTGAACTTGATGACGTGCTCGTCGCCGTGTTCGGCGGCCCGGGCGCCCAGTTCGCCGATCGGGGGCAGGTCGGGAACCTCCGATCGCCAGGCCGTCGTGCCCTCGTCGCGCCGGTCGACGGTGAAGGTCAGCAGCAAGGCCGCCTGCACCTGCCACAGCCGGGCCAGGGTCGGCACGTGCAGTGCCTCCGGCAGGTGCGGGAACAGGATGCGTACGGCCGCCGGCGCGGTCACGCCGTGGATGAGCGGCACCGGGGGCACCTCGGGGTGGCCGAGGTAGACGTCGGCGAACTGGGCCGTCATCTCGCTCAGCAGGCGCGGCGCCTGCTCGGGGGCCAGCCACTGCAAGGAGTCGCCGTAGGCGGGCACCTGGGCAAGGGAGTCCAGGCGCCGGCGGGCCCCTTCCGGACCGAGGCCACCCTCCTGCGGCATGCGGGGCAGCGCGGCGACCGCGGCGGGCAGCCCGTAGGAACCACGCAGCCGCGGCTGCCCGGGCAGCTCGGCGTAGCGGGCGGCCCAGTACGCCAGCCCACGTGACAATTCGGCCAGCTGGAGGGGTTCCGGCTTCTCGCCCGCGGCGTACAGTCCACGCACCGCGTGGGCGGTTCGGATCAGGCCGTGCGTCAGGCCGGCGAAGAGACCCGGAAGCAGGCGCGGCCACCAGCGGACCAGGACCTCGCGCCAGTGCGCCTCGGCGAGCTCACGGGCGAAGAGCAGTTCCCAGTCGCCGGCCCGGTGGAACTCCCCCAGCGCGGAACGCCAGGAGGATTCGTCCGCGGGGTCGAGGCCGAAGCGGGCGGCGGGCGGTTCGTGGTGTTCCATCGCCCGCCGGTAGCGCCCCACCCACCGGGCCACCGCGTCCTCCTGGCCGAGCAGGGCCAGCGCCTCGGCGCCCATCGGCCCGTGATTGGCGACGTCGACCCCCTTCCCCCGCTCGTACCCGAGGTCTTCCATCCGTTCCAGTGCGTCGTTGACCGCATCGCGGTAGCTGAGCGACGGCATCGAGAGACCACCTTTCGACTATCCAAATAGTTTGGATATCCAAAGCATCTACACTCGTAGTATGCACGACACCCACGAGACCGGGAAGACGCCCCGGACCCCGACCGCGGACGAAGCCCGCATCGTCGGCCTTGTGCCGCTCCTGGAGCCGTACTTCCGCAGTGCAGTCGTGCGGGGACTCATGCCGGCACCCCTGCGCGACGCGATGGAGACGCACGGGCTGACGCCGCGCCACGGTGCCGTACTGCCGCAGCTGATGGCCGGAGAGCCGCTGACCGTGAGCGAGATCGCCCGACGGCTCCACGTGTCGGTGCCCACCGCCAGCGAGCTGGTCGGCGGCCTGAGCCGGGCCGGGATCGTGGAGCGCACCGAGGACCCGGCGAACCGCCGCCGGATCCTGGTGTCCCTGGCCGAGTCGTACCGCCGGCCGCTCGAAACCTTCGTCGCCCTGCGCGGCGAACCCCTGCTGCGCGCCCTGGACGGCCTGACGCCCACCCAGCGGGACGGGTTCGTGGCGGGCCTCACGGCCTGGGTGAGCGAGGTGCAGAGCTAGCCCCGGCCCCGACCTCGACTCCGGCTCCGGCTCCGGCTCCGGCCCGCAGCCCGCACCCGGCAGCCCCGGGGTCCCCGTAGTCGGGGAGGTCGATGCCGGTGACCTTCCTGCCTTCCTCCAGCATCCAGTCGAGGACGCGGGGCCGGCTCAGCATCCAGTTGCGGATGCGGATTCCCAGCCGGCCCGGGGCGAGGAACTTACCGGTGCGGTCGCCGCCCTTCTGACAGCCCTGGGCGTACTCCCGCAGGAGATCCTCGTAGCGGGCGAAGGCAAGGGCGTGGTCCCCGTCGGCCGCCGCCAGTTCGCCGGCGAGTACGTACGCGGCGACGACGGCGGTGCCCGTCCCCATGCCGCCGATGGTGGCTCCGCAGGCCGCGTCGCCGATGAGGGCGACCCGGCCGTTGGACCAGCGGGGCACGTCGGACCGGCTGATGGAGTCGAAGTACAGCTCGTCCGCACCCTTCAAGGTCTCCAGGAGCCGCGGAACGTCCCACCCGACCCCCGCGAACGCCTCGGCGACGATCGCCTTCTGCTGCTCCTGGTCGTGGCGGTCGTACGTCAGCCGGTCGGCGGCGAAGACGAAGAAGGCGCGGGCCGTCTCCGGATTCCGGTTGTCGGTGCCGACGCTGGCGAAGCGCCCGGGCACGTTGACGCCGACGGACCCCTCGCCGAAGCCGAGGCCCGTGTGGTTGGGCAGGCTCCAGGTGGCCGCGTAGTAGCCGAGGTGGCTGACGTAGTCGTCCTCCGGCCCGAAGGCGAGACGGCGGACGGTGGAGTGCAGCCCGTCGGCGCCGACGACGAGGTCGAAGGTGCCGGTCCGGCCGCTGCGGAACCGGACGTGGACGCCGTCGGCGTCCTGCCGGAGCTCGGTGACGGAGTCGCCGAAGAGGTAGTCGGCGTACGGCAGGCTGTGTTCATAGAGGACGCGGGCGAGGTCGCCGCGCAGCACCTCGATGTCGCCGCCGGCGAAGTCGGCGGGCAGGCGCAGCCGGGTCTTCCCCCGCTCGTCGACGCAGACCATGGGGCTGCCACCGGTCTGGATCCGCCGGAGGGCGTCGAGCACGCCCATGCGCTCCAGCACGGTCAGGTGCGTGTCACCGCGGAAGTCGACGGCCTGCCCGCCTTCGCGCAGGCCCGGGGCCAGCTCGACGACCGTCACGTCGAAGCCGTGGCGGCCGAGCCAGTACGCCAGCGCCGGACCGGCGATGCTCGCACCCGAGATCAGAACCTTCTCGCCCATGGGACCCACCCCTTCAATAACTGCGTCCGGCGGACACTGTTTCTTGATTGTGTACGGTAGACACAGTTTTGGATTCCCGCAAGAAGACAAGAGGAGAGGTCATGGCCGACGACGTGATGCGGCTGCTCTGGGGCCCGCATCCCCAGCCCAAGCGCGGCCCCAAGCCGGCGCTGACCCTCGACGGCATCGCCCGCGCGGGCGTCACGATCGCCGACGCGGAGGGCCTGTCCGCCCTGTCGATGCAGCGGCTGGCGGAGCAGCTCGGGAAGACGAAGATGTCGCTGTACCGCTACGTCCCGGGCAGGGCGGAGCTCGTCGCGCTGATGGTGGAGACGGCGATCGCCGCTGCGCCGGAACCCGCGGCCGGCGACTGGCGCGCCCGTCTGACGGGCTGGTCCCGCGCCCTCGCCGGGGTCTTCGCCCGCCACCCCTGGCTGCTGGACGCAACGGTCGGGCCGCGCCTCATGGGGCCGAACGAGCTGTCCTGGATGGAGCACGCGCTGGCCGCGCTGGACGGAACGGGGCTCACGGGCGCCGAGCGCCTGGACGCGGTGGTCCTGCTGACCAGCCACGTCCGCGGCATCGCCCTCCAGTCACGCGCGACCGGCGCGGAAGGGCCCGAGGCCCAACTCATGGCGGCTCTGGGCGAGGTGATGCGGAAACATGGCGACGGCTACCCGTCCCTGCTGTCCGCCATGGCCTCTGCGGCCGAGCCCCTCGCCCAGGACCAGGCCCTGGCCTTCGGCCTGGAGCGGATCCTGGACGGCCTGGAGGCGCTGATCACGCGGCGCGCGGGGTAGCCGATCGGGCGGGGGCGACCGGGTGGGAGCGATCGGGTGGGGCGGCCACTCGGCGTCGTCCCGTGGCCGCCCGTGTGCGAAGCCGGCCTCAGAACGCCGAGTTGGCGAACCAGCGCGTCAGCAGCTCCTCGTCCCCCCGGACCTCGAAGGCGTCCGAACGCCGGTCGAGACGGCCGTACATGAGGAGAAGCAGGTCCCCGGCCGTTCCCTGCACGGCGGCGTCCGCAGCATCCGCGACGTCTGCGGCGCCCTCGTCGCCCCCGTCGATACCGTCGATGCCGAAGCCGTCGGGCCGGAGACGGACCAGCCAGTCGCCGTCGGTGTCGGTGCAGCGGAAGCGCACCGTTTCGCCGTCACCCCGGAGGTCGGCGACCTTGGGGGCGAAGAACGCGGCGAAGGGCAGGTTGACCAGGAACTCGTCCACACCGTCGGTCGCGAGGTCGCGGTCGATCACCGGTCGCAGTCCCAGCGCGAGCTCCGCGTCGGCCCGGTGGACCAGGGTCTCGAACAGCATCCGCCGCACCCAGAACCTCGCATGCTGGTCGGCGCCCCACGCCCACATCGGGGCGTCCGGGTCGGTGACCGCGAAGACGCTCCGGGCCTCGGCCGCACTCGCCGCGAGCCAGTCGGCGTAGCCGTCCTCGTGAGCCGGCAGCTGCAGGTCGACGTCACGGCTCCGCGGAGCCTCCTGGACGAGCTGCCGCAGCAATACGGAGAACCAGCGCTGCACGCTGCCGGCGTGCCGGACCAGGTCCACGAGCGTCCAGCCCGGGCAGCCGGGCACCGGGGCCGCCAGGTCTGCGCCCTTGACCACCTCCACGAACCTGGCGGTCTCCGCCTCGATGGCATCACGGTGGGCCGCAGGGGCAGACGCCCAGTTCGAACGACCCGAATGATTCGACATGTGTCTTTCGCCGCGCTTCCTGGCTTCCGGCCCGGCGATCCGGCCTGCCGGGCATCTCGGTGCAGCGTTTCACAGCGGTGCGGCGGAGTACGCGGCCACCCACCCGGGTCGGCGCCGGTAGCGGGCCCGGGACGGGTCGATGATGATCGTGGAGGGCCGGACCGTCCGGCCCTGAACACGACGTACACGGGCACCCCCGGCTCCGCGCACGGTCGACCCCGCCACCCGGAGGGCTCATGACGCCTCCACGAGCCGCAGTGCCGCGTCTGATCCACCGGCACCGCTCGGCGACGGCCACCGGGGCCGGCCCGGACCGGGCCGGGAGCCTCCGGCTGAGCTTGCTCCTGGGCCTCCTGCTCTTCGCGGTGTACGCGGCAGTGTCGGTCCGCCGCCAGCAGCGGATGCTGACGGCGGGTTACGACCTGGGCATCTTCGAGCAGACCGTCCGCTCCTACGCCCACGGACACCTGCCCGTCGTGGAGCTCAAGGGTCCCGGCTTCCAGGAACTGGGCGACCATTTCTCTCCCATCCTGGCGACCCTGGCGCCGTTCTACCGCCTCTGGCCTTCACCGCTCGTCCTGCTGCTGGCCCAGGCCGCCCTGATGGCCGTGGCCGTCGTGCCCCTCACCCGGTGGGCGCAGCGCGACCTGGGGACGAGGCCGGCCGTGGTGATCGGGCTGGGGTACGGCCTGTCCTGGGGCATCGCCTCCGCCGTGGGCTTCGACTTCCACGAGGTCTGCTTCGCCGTCCCGCTCCTGGCGTTCTCCCTGACGGCGCTCGGCCAGGGCCGCCTGCGGGCCGCGGCACTGTGGGCGCTGCCCCTGCTGCTCGTCAAGGAAGACCTGGGGCTGACCGTCGCGGTGACCGGCGCCCTCATCGCCTGGCGCGGGGGCCGCCGGCTGGGCGCCGCCCTCGCCGTGGCCGGCCTCGCCGGCACGCTCCTGGAGGTGCTGGTGGTCGTCCCGGCCTTCCGGCAGGGGGACTTCACCTATCTGGGCATGCTCTCCGCGCCCGCCGGAACGCCTTCCGGTGCGACCGGCCAGGTGTACAGGTACACGCTCGGCCTGTTCGCGCCCGGGGACAAGGTCCTCACCCTGATCCTCCTGCTCGCCCCGACCGCGTTCCTCGCCGTGCGCTCACCGCTGCTCTGGGCCGTCGTGCCCACCCTCGGCTGGCGGTTCACCTCCGGCAACCCCCTCTTCTGGGGCACCGGCTTCCACTACAGCGCCGTGCTCATGCCGATCGTCTTCGCCGCATACGTGGACGCCCTCACCCGGCGCCCGGCCGGTACGCGCAACGGGCGGGACCAGCGGGACGGTAGCGACGGGCGGGATCGGCAAGGCACGCGGGACCGGCGCGCGAGGCGGTACAGCCTGATCGTCACCGCGCTCGTCTCCGCCCTGCTCCTGCCCCTCTTCCCACTCTTCCAGCTCGCACGCCCCGGCACCTGGCGCACCGCCCCGCGTGTCGCCACCGCCCACCGGATCATGCACCTGATCCCGGACGGGGCCACCGTCGGCGCGTCCAACCGCCTGGCTCCCCAGCTGGCCAACCGCACCACGGTCTCGGTGTTCGGCTTCTCCGGGAGCCGCCCCGACCCACAGTGGCTCATGCTCGACACCGTGCCCCCGACGGGCTGGCCGATCGGCGAAGCCGACCAGGCCCGGCTGATCGAGGAAGCCCGTACCCACGGCTACGGCATCACCGCCCGGGCGGCCGGCTACCTTCTCCTCCACCGCACCGCACACCCGTGAGGCCCTCTCCCCGGCCGCCGGAACCGCGAACCGGCGCCTTCACCGCTGCCGCCGTGCCTGGCGTTCTCCCAGCACCGCCCGGATCACGTGCCGGGCGTTGTCCGCCATCGCCGGGTTCGTCTTCCGGTAGTACGGCAGGGCGATCAGCGCCTGCGAGAGCGTCCGGCCCCGGCCGCGGCTCCAGGTCGCGTCGTCCACGCCGAGCGCCTCGCGGAAGACCCCTCTCGCTCCGGCGGGCAGGAGGTTCCACGCGGGGAACAGGTCGCAGGCCGGATCGCCCACTCCCATGCACCCGAAGTCGATCACCGACGTCAGCCTGCCGCCGTCCACCAGCAGATTGCCCGGCATCAGATCGGCGTGCAGCCACACCGGCGGCCCGTCCCAGGCCGGGGCCTGCAGCGCGTCCTCCCACACAGCGGCAACGGCATCGCAGTCGACGCCCTCCTGCGGGATCCCGCGCAGTTCCTCGATCGCCGCCCTGGTCGACGCGTCGAGCGAGGCGAGCGGGCCGCCGCGGTGGGCCCGCGGCGCCCCCGGCAGGGTGATGCTCCGCATGGCCGCCACGAACCCGGCAAGGTCCCCGGCCAGCAGCACGGGCTCGCTCAGCGCCCCCGCCTCGGGGGTCTCCCCCGCCATCCACCGGTACACCGACCACGGCCACGGATATCCCTCGGCGGGCTCCCCCGCCCCGAGCACCTCGGGGACGGCCGTGGGCAGCCGGGCCCCGAGGCGGGGCAGCCACTCCCGCTCCGCCAGTACGTCCCCGGCTCCGCCCTGTACCAGCGGCAGCCGGACGACCCTGTCGTCGCCGAGGCGGTACATGGCGTTGACGGTGCCACCGGACGGAAACCGCTCGACCGTCTGCCCCGCCCACTGCGGGAACTGCCCCTCGATCAGCCGCCGCACGAGGTCCTCGTCGATGGGGTGCCGGCCGGGATGCATCTGCCCTGTGCTCATGGGCGGCCATCCGATCGCCGGAGGCCGACGGGCGTCAAACACTTTTCCGGCCCTCGGCCGCCGGTCTCCGACCGGTGTCAGGCCGCCCGGAGGGCGTCGCAGGAGCAGTGGCGGAATTCCAGGCCGAGCTCGTGGTCCACGGCCTCGCTCGTGCGCGTGGCGGCGGCACTGACCTCTTCCCAGGAACCGTACTTGGCGTACAGCTGGTCTGCCGTCGGGCCGAGAGGGTTGCCGTACTTCGCCTGGTTGCGCGCCTCCAGCTCCGCGACCTGTTGCGGGGTCATGCCGGCGCGGACGATGTCCTTGGCGTCGTTGCGCATCTGGACCAGCGTGCGGGCGATGTCCTCCTCCGAGCGCCCTCGGGCCCGCATCCTGCACGCCTTGCGCTCCATGTCCTCCAGCAGCCCGTGGTAGCGGATCCGCTGTTCACGGGAGACCCTGCGCTCCTTCGGCGTCTCGCTGCGGATCATGCACACGACGGGTTCCGGGCTGGTGCAGGGGCCTTTGTCCGGGGGCGCCTGGGAGAGGGGGGCGACGATGACCGAACCACAGGCGGCCGGTGTGCAGCCGGTGGTCGTCTGCGCAGCGGATGCGGGGGCGACGGCGGCCAGTACGGCGTGAGCGGCCAGTACGGCGGGGACGATGCGACGGGCCAGAAGGCGCAGCGGGGGCAGGGCGGGCAGTGGCATGTGCCCATCCTTAAAGCAGCCGCTGGGTCGTACTCGGCGCAACAGGCTTGCACTACTCCCTGTGGGGAGCAGGCTCCACTCCATGGGTGCAACGAGCACCTCGTACCCCTCGCGGCCTCACCAGGTGCTCACCGGGTACTCACCAGCGGAGGAGGAGAAGCTCGACGGTGAAGCCGGGGCCGAAGGCCATGAGCACACCGTGGGATCCGGGAGCCGGGCCGGGAGGTGTGGACATGGTTCTGCGGAGGACGTCGAGGACGGAGGCGGAGGAGATGTTGCCGTGTTCGGCCAGCGAGGCGCGTGTGTGCGTGAGTGCGGCGGGCGACAGGCCGAGGGAGCGGCACACCGCGTCGATGATCTTCGGGCCGCCGGGGTGGACGACCCAGGTGGCGATGGACCGGGTGGTCACGTGGTGGTCGGCGAGGAAGGCGTGCACCTCGTCCGGGAGGTGCTTCTCGATGACGTCGGGCGTGTCCGGGGAGAGGAAGACGGCGAAGCCGTTGCTGCCCACGCGCATGCCCATGAGGTGCTCGGTGCCGGGATGGAGGAAGCTGTGGGTGGCCAGCAGGGCCGGGCCGGGGGCCGCCTGGGCGCGGTGGGCGCCGAAGGCCACGACGGCGGCGCCGGCGTCACCGAAGAGGCTGGTCGCCACGAGATTGGGTGGCGAGGTGTCCGTGCACTGGAAGTCCAGCGAGCACAGCTCGACGGACACCAGGACGGCCACCCGGTCCGGGAAGGCCCTCAGGTAGTCGTGGACTCGCGCGAGACCTGCGGCCCCGCCGGCGCACCCCAGGCCGAGCATGGGGATCCGGGTGACGTCCCGCGGGAGGCCGACGGTCTGGACGAGGCCGGCGTCGAAGGAGGGGATCGAGGCGCCCGTGGCGGTCGTGCTGACGATGGCTCCGACGTCCTCCGGTTGCACGCGGGCCGCCGCGAGGGCTCGGGTCAGGGCCTCCTGTCCCACCCGGGCGGCGGTGGCGGCCCACACCTCGTTGTACTCGGTGAAGCTGCGCCGGCGACGGTACTCGGCCAGGGGCAGGGACAGGTTGCGGTACTCGATGCCGGTGTGGGCGGCGATGCCGGTGAACTGCCGGCGCACCGCGGTGCCGGCGGACAGGAACGCTTCGCTGAACACGGCGGCGATGTCCTGCTGGCGGTGCCGGTGCGGTGGCGCGGCCACCGCGACGGAAGCCACCTGCGGACCCGGCGGGATCGCGTCACTGGTCACAAGTCCCTCACCTCCGCAGGGCCGGGGCTCCGGCCGGTGGAACAGCCCTTCACCATGGCGCGCGCCGTCGCGCGCGCACAGGGCGTGAAGCCGCTGCGAGGGGGCGCCCGGGACCGCACCGGGTGAAGGAGGCGCGTGCTGCGGCGCTGTGGTCGGCAGTGCTTCGGTGAGGCGGCGGGAACCCGGTGGAACCCCGGTGCCGGAGGGTAGCGAGATGACCGGAGAAGGCGCCGTTCCCAGCGCCGTGAAGCAGACCGAAGGGTGACCCATGATGATCGGTAAGCGCGGCGTCCGGATCGCTCTGTGTTCCCTCGCCCTGGTCGCAGTGACCACCACGTGGGCCCCGGCCGGCCAGGCACACGCCCCTGCCCCGCTCGATTGCACGGGCAGAGAGAACATCACGTACGGAGGGCTCGGCCTTTCCTCCGCACCCACCTCGGTCACCGTCGACGGGGTCTACCACTGCGCCGACCCGGCCGGTCACAGGATCACTGCGCAGTACCACACCGAGGGCACGACGACCGCAACATGCCTGCTCCTCGCCTCCAACCGGTCCCGGGAAAAGCTGCGCTACGCCGACGGCTCCACCTCGGTGATCGCCTACAGGAGCGGCCCGTCCGCCCGGCTCCTGGGCGTCAACACCGCGGTGCTCGACGGCGTCGTCATCTCCGGCCGCGGCAAGGGATCCACCGCCAGGAAGGTCATCCAGACGCTCCCCGCGAGCCTGCCGACGGACTGCGTGCTGGCCGGAGGCATCCGTCACACCACGGCCTTCACCCACCTGAGCATCCACCCCTGACGCCGGGGACGCGTAATGATCTTTGTGATAGCTTCGGCGTCGCCGTGCACCACTGCACATTCGAGGAGGTGAGTCCGATCAACACTGTGACGCGTCGGGGCTCCCTCTTCTGCATGGCCTAGGGAGCGCCCGCACAAGGCATTCCCGAAAGGCTTGAAACGCTGATGCGCTTCACCTCCCAGACGTCGTCGGACGGCGTCACCGAACAGTTCTTCACCCTCGACGAGATCCCCGGCGTGCTGTGGACGCCGGAAGGCGCCTGCGGTACTCGTCCCCTGATTCTGCTGGGCCACGGCGGCGGGCAGCACAAGACGGCCCCCGGCACGGTGTCCCGCGCACGCCGCTACGCCGCCGAGGGTTTCGCGGTCGTCGCGATCGACGCGCCCCACCACGGCGACCGGCCCCAGGACGAGGAGTTCGGCCGGATAGCGGCCCGGATGCGGGCCGGCATGGCCGCCGGCGAGAGTCCGGGCGCACTGGTCGCCGGCGTGCACCACCATCTGGCCGGTCAGGCCGTCGCGGACTGGCAGGCGGTCCTGACTGCGGTCCAGCGCCTCGACCGGGTCGGCGTCGGCCCGGTGGGTTACTGCGGCATGTCGATGGGCTGCGGCCTCGGCATCCCGCTCATCGCCGCGGAGCCGCGGATCCGCGCCGCGGAGCTGGGCCTGCTCGGCGTGCACGGGCTGGCCGAGGACGCCGAGCGGATCACCGTGCCGGTGCAGTTCCTCGTCCAGTGGGACGACCAGATGGTTCCGCGGGACGAAAGCCTGGCGCTGTTCGACGCCTTGGCCTCGGCTGAGAAAACCCTGCACGCCAACCCCGGCAGGCACGGGGAGGTGCCGGCGTTCGAAGTGGACAGCTCGCTGCGGTTCTTCGCCCGCCATCTGAGCTGACACACGACACAGGGCAAAGGCAGGGAGTTCTCCTCCCTGCCCTTCTCAACCTATAGCGCACCGGGGGGCTTGCGGCAAGACCCGGGTCGTGCCCCAGCATGGTCGGCCGAGGCCAGGACCTGCAGAAACGGGGATTTACGACATGCGTGTGGTGTTGTCGACGTGGGGCTCACGCGGGGACGTCGAACCGCTGGCCGCACTCGCGGTGCGGTTGCGGGAACTCGGTGCGGAGGCGCAGGTGTGCGCGCCTCCGGACGAGGAGTTCGCGGCGCTGCTGGCCGGTGTCGGCGTGGAGTTGGTGCCGCTCGGTCCGTCGGTGCGTTCGGTGGTGACCGGGAAGAGGCCGCCGACGGCGCAGGACGCCTTCCGGCTCGCGCCCGAGTTGGTCGCCGCGCGGTTCGAAACGCTCACCGCGGCGGCCGAGGGGAGCGACGCGCTGCTGGCCACCGGCCTGATGCCGGCCGGCGCACGCGCGGTGGCCGAGAAACTGGGCATCCCCTACGTGTACGCGTGCTTCCATCCGTTCGGACTGCCGTCGCGGCACTTCCGTCCGGGGCCGCGGCCGGGCACCCCGTCCCCGCGGGAGGAGACCGACCACAAGGTGCTGTGGGAGCAGGACGCCCAGCGCGTGAACGCGTTGTACGGGGAGGCGCTCAACCGCCACCGGGCGGCGATCGGCCTGCCGCCGGTGGACAACGTCCGTGACCACGTCTTCACCGACCGGCCGTGGCTGGCGGCCGACCCGGTCCTGGGCCCGTGGCAGGCGATGACGGAGCTCGACCTCGTCCAGACCGGGGCGTGGATCCTGCCGGACGAACGCCCGCTCCCGGCCGAGTTGGAGGCGTTCCTGGACGCCGGCGCACCGCCGGTGTACGTGGGCTTCGGCAGCATGGCCGTGCACCTCTCGACGGACCTGGCCCGGGTGGCCATCGAGGCGGTCCGCGCGCAGGGCCACCGGGTCCTTCTCGCTCGCGGCTGGGCCGGCCTGGCCCCGATCGACGACCGGGACGACTGCCACGTCGTCGGGGAGGTCAACCAGCAGGCGCTGTTCGGCCGGGTGGCCGCCGTCGTGCACCACGGCGGCGCGGGCACCACGACGACGGCCGCCCGGGCCGGCGCGCCGCAGGTGGTGGTGCCCCAGATCGTGGACCAGCCGTACTGGGCCGCCCGGGTGGCCGAGCTGGGCATCGGTGCGGCACACGACGGTCCGGCCCCGACCGTCGACTCCCTGTCGGCCGCCCTCACCACGGCCCTGACCCCCGGGACCCGCGCACGAGCGACCGCCGTGGCCGGCACGATCCGCACCGACGGTGCGGCGGTGGCCGCGAAACTCCTGCTCGACGCAGCCGGCCGGGAGAGGCCGCAATCGTCCTGTTAGACGTTCCAAGGGCTGCGGCGGGGGCTCGGTGACGGGCACTCCGCCGCGGCCGGACGCGCACCGTCACTCCGTCGCCCCCACAGGGCGACGGAATCCGGATTCCGCACCCAGGAGGTCACTGCCGTGTTCGGCCCGAGATCGTCCAGTGCCGCCCGCCGATCGTTACAGGACGCCCCGTCGGACGACGCCTTCTTACGTCAGCTGGGGTACCGGCCCCAGCTGACGCGGCGCATGGGGCGGCACGGAAACTTCGCCATCTCCTTCTCCGTGATCTCGGTCCTCTCCGGCTGCATGACGCTCTACGGCTTCGGGCTGGCCACCGGCGGGCCGGCCGTGATGCTGTGGGGCTGGATCGCGGTCGGTGCGATGGTGCTGTTCGTCGGCGCGGGTCTCGCCGAGGTCACCAGCGCCTACCCGACCAGCGGCGCCCTCTACTACATGGCCGACCGCCTCGGAGGACGGCGCTGGGGCTGGTACACGGGCTGGCTGAACCTGCTGGGGCTGCTGGGGGCCATCGCCGGCATCGACTACGGGGCCGCCCAGTTCGCCGGTGCCTTCGCCGGCCTCCAGTGGGGCTTCGTCCCCACGCCCCGCTCCACGTTCGTGATCTTCCTGTGCATCCTCGCGCTGCACGCCGTTCTGAACCTCTTCGGCGTGCGGCTCGTCAGCGTCCTCAACTCGGTCAGCGTCTGGTGGCATCTGGCCTGCGTCACCGTCATCGTGGGCGCGCTGACCCTCGTACCGAGCCACCACCAGTCGCCGTCCTTCGTCTTCGGCACGTTCGTCAACGACACCGGGTGGAGCGCGCAGTGGTACGTGGTCCTCATCGGTCTGCTGCTCGCGCAGTACACCTTCAGCGGCTACGACGCCTCCGCCCATCTGTCCGAGGAGACGACCGGGGCCCGGACCAACGCGCCTCGCGGCATCATGCACGCCATCGCGTGGTCGTGGGGTGCGGGGCTCCTCCTGCTGGCCGGTCTGACCTTCGCCATCCAGGACTACGCCGGGACCCGGAACTCCGGCACCGGCGTGCCGCCCGCCCAGATCTTCCTCGACGCGCTCGGCACCTCCGCCGCCGAGGCGCTGCTGCTGATCGTCGTCGTCGCCCAGCTGTTCTGCGGCAACGCCGAGGTCGCCGCGTGCTCCCGCATGATCTTCGCCTTCTCGCGCGACGGCGCCCTGCCCGGCTCCCGTACCTGGCGCCGGGTCGACGCCCGTACCGGCACCCCGCGCCCGGCCGTGTGGCTGTCGGTCGCCGTCGCCGGCGTCCTCGCCCTGCCCTCCCTCTACAGCCCCACGGCGTACGGGGCGATCACGGCCATCAACGTCATCGGCATCACCCCTGCCTACGCCGTCCCCATCTACCTGAGGCTGCGCCATCGCCGCGCCTTCCGGCCCGGCCCGTGGACGCTCGGCAGCCGGGGCACGCTCGTCGGCTGGATCGCCGTGCTGTGGGTGGCGTTCGTGACCGTGCTCTTCCTGCTCCCGCAGAGCTACCCCGTGACGTCCCGGAGCTTCAACTACGCCCCCGTCGCCCTGGCCGCCGTCCTGCTGCTGGCGACCGTCTGGTGGTACGTGGCCGGCAGGCGTTCCTACGGGCCGCCCGCCCATGACGCCGTCCCGGAGAGCCCTGCGCGAGACGACGCCATGTGACGGGCGGGAACGGCACTCAGCCGGTCGCTGCGGGGCTGTCCGGCAGGGCGTCGAGGGAGACGCGGGGGTGCGGGATCAGGGCCTCCGCGCTCTGCTGCACGGACACGGCCCGCGCCGGCGCGGGGATGCGGATGCCCTCGGTGCGGTACCGCTGGTGCAGGCGCTTGATGAACTCGTGCTTGATGCGCCACTTGTCGCTGAACTCGCCGACCCCGAGGATCACGGTGAAGCCGATCCGCGAGTCCCCGAAGGTGTGGAACCGGACGGCCGGCTCGTGGTCGGCGACCGCGCCGGCCACCTCCTTCATCACGCTTTCGGCGACCTCGACCGTGACCCGCTCGACGTGCTCCAGGTCGCTGTCATAGGCGACGCCCACCTGCAACGTGACCGACAGCTTCTGCTCGGGCCGGGTGAAGTTGGTCATGTTCGTGCCGGCGAGCTTGGCGTTGGGGATGATGACCCGGTTGTTGTTGAGCTGCTCCACCACCGTGTTGCGCCAGTTGACGTCGACGACGTAGCCCTCCTCACCGGTGCTGAGCCGGATGTAGTCGCCGGGCTGGACCGTCTTCGAGACGAGGATGTGCACGCCGGCGAACAGGTTGGCCAGCGTGTCCTTCAGCGCGAGGGCGATCGCGAGACCGCCCACGCCCAGGGCGGTGAGCAGCGGGGCTATGGATATGCCCAGGGTCTGCAGGACTATGAGGAAGCCCATCGCCATGACCGCGATGCGCGTGATGTTGACGAAGATGGTGGCCGAACCGGCCACACCCGACCGGGACTGCGCCACGGACCGCACCAGCTCACCGACCACCCGGGCGGCGGCGACCGTCGCGGTGAAGATGACCAGCGTCGTCAGGATCTCGTTGACGACGTGGCCCACCGAGCGGGTCAGCGGCAGGGCCGCGGCCGCCGAGGCCACACCGCCCGCCACCGCGCACCAGGGGGCGAGCGTGCGCAGGAAGTCGACGATGATGTCGTCCCCGGCCCACTTGGTCCTGCGGGCGCGTTCGGCGAGCCAGCGCAGGATGACCCGCAGCACGAGGGCCGCGGCCAGGCCGGCGGCCAGGGCGATGCCGGCGACGATGACGTCGTGCGCCGTCAGATCGCGGTTCACCGGCGTCCCCTCTCGCTCCCGGAGACCGGAGCGCCGGCGCCGAGCGCCGCCGTAAGCCCGGAGTAACGATGCGTCACCTTGTACCTGCCTGTTCCGAGAAATCACGATCGCGCCGGACCGTGAAGATGACCCGGCGCGAGAAGTCATCCTGCACCACGGGCCTTTCGACTCCGCACGCCCGGTGCCCCGTCCGCCGACGGACAGTCAGCTGCCCTCGGGCGACAGCCGCCTACGGGCCCGGGGCCCGAGCTCACCGCGCACCCGCTGCGGCCCTGGCGCCGGGGCTGCGGCCGGCTGTCCGGGAGGAGAGAGCGCGGCGCGCCGCCGTCAGGGCGCCCAGCCGTGCGAGACCCGGCGGGGCCGCTCGGCGGTCACGGACGAGCGCCGCGCGAGCATCGCCGGCCCCGGCCCCCGGCGGTGGCTCGTCGTGCCGCTTGACGCGGATCACATCAGAGCCGTGATCGATGAAGATCACGCAAGGCCACATCGGGGCGAAAGGCGTCAAACCGGGGCATTCTTTCCCCTCGCGGCCCCCGATCCCCGCCCCCCTTACGCAGCCGACCTCGGAGCGCGGCACCCCACCCAGGGGCACCGCTCGATTGATCAAAGCGGCGTGGGGTTAGCATATGAGCACCGCCTAGCTCGATCGAGAGATAAGCCTGTGACTGTCAACGAAGACGCGTTCACTAACTGGAAGAACCGCGAGGAGATCGCGGAGTCGATGATCCCGATCATCGGGAAGCTGCAGCGGGAGCGGGACGTAACGGTCCTCCTTCACAGCCGCTCCCTGGTGAACAAGTCGGTGGTCAGCATTCTCAAGACCCACCGGTTCGCCCGGCAGATAGCCGGCGAGGAGCTCTCGGTCACCGAGACCCTCCCGTTCCTGCAGGCTCTCACCACTCTCGATCTCGGCCCTTCCCAGATCGACATCGGCATGCTCGCCGCGACGTACAAGACCGACGACCGCGGTCTTTCGGTGGAGGAATTCACCGCCGAGGCCGTCGCCGGCGCCACGGGCGCCAACAAGATCGAGCGCCGCGAGTCGCGCGACGTCGTCCTCTACGGCTTCGGCCGCATCGGCCGCCTCGTCGCCCGCCTGCTCATCGAGAAGGCCGGCTCCGGCAACGGTCTGCGCCTGCGCGCCATCGTGGTCCGCCAGGGCGGCGACCAGGACATCGTCAAGCGCGCCTCCCTGCTGCGCCGCGACTCCATCCACGGCCAGTTCCAGGGCACGATCACCGTCGACGAGGCGACCAGCACGATCGTCGCCAACGGCAACGAGATCAAGGTGATCTACGCCAACGACCCGTCCGAGGTCGACTACACGGCGTACGGCATCGACAACGCCATCCTCATCGACAACACCGGCAAGTGGCGCGACCGCGAGGGCCTGTCGAAGCACCTCCGTCCCGGCATCGACAAGGTCGTCCTGACCGCTCCGGGCAAGGGCGACGTCCCCAACATCGTCCACGGCGTCAACCACGACACGATCAAGCCGGACGAGCAGATCCTGTCCTGCGCCTCCTGCACCACCAACGCCATCGTCCCGCCGCTGAAGGCCATGGACGACGAGTACGGCGTGCTGCGCGGCCACGTGGAGACCGTCCACTCGTTCACCAACGACCAGAACCTTCTGGACAACTACCACAAGGCCGACCGCCGCGGTCGTTCCGCGCCGCTCAACATGGTCATCACGGAGACCGGCGCCGCCTCCGCCGTCGCCAAGGCCCTGCCGGACCTCAAGGCGCCGATCACCGGCAGCTCGATCCGCGTCCCCGTGCCGGACGTCTCGATCGCGATCCTCAGCCTGCGGCTCGGGCGCGAGACCACCCGCGAGGAGGTCCTCGAGTACCTCCGCGACGTCTCGCTGAACTCGCCGCTGAAGCGCCAGATCGACTTCACCACCGCCCCCGACGCCGTGTCCATGGACTTCGTCGGCTCGCGCCACGCCTCGATCGTCGACGCCGGCGCCACCAAGGTCGACGGCGACAACGCCATCCTCTACCTCTGGTACGACAACGAGTTCGGCTACTCCTGCCAGGTCATCCGCGTCGTCCAGCACGTCTCCGGGGTGGAGTACCCGACCTACCCGGCCCCGATGGCCTGATCCGGACAGACCCGCCCGAACCGGCACAGCGGCCGGCGGGTGGCGGTGGTGCGGCAACCGATGCCTTCCGGCATCCGGTGCCGCCCACGGCCACCCGCCGGCCGTCGGCGTATGCGGGGTGCCGTGGGGCTCTCCCGTCCCTCTCATCGGGCCCGGACAGGCCGGGGCCGGGATTGCCCGGGTCGGCCGGAATTGCGGCCCACGCGTCTCCCTTGAGTTACTCGCGGGTTACTTCAAAGAATTCCCCAAGAAGATGATCAAGGGGTGATAACCCCACCACGCTGTGCAATTGCACACAATCGGAATCAGTCATTCCGAGGTAACGATCTTATTAAGCAGGGCCGCGGGGATCGCCACTCATTGGGATGGACCTTTCCTGGCCGCCCATTCAAGTAACCTTAAAATAAGGGGACTTGAACTTCACTTCCGCCGCCGCGCGTTCATCTCCCTGAAGCATGCACCCGAATACGCCGCACTAAACGCCCCTGTCTGACGGAGCGTCTGCTCTGGCACACTTCCGGCCACCCCCACAACTCCCCCACAGAAATGAGGAGTGGCTTTGCCTGGACGCAGAAGACAGGTTCGGCAACGGCGACGAAAACGCGGCATGTTCGTCGCGGCGGTGGCCGTCACAGCGGGAGCACTGGCCGGTGCGGCGGTGCTCGGCGGCGTCTTCGACCACGAGTCGTCCCGGCCCGGGACCGTCGCCGCACAGGCGACGGCCGACGGTCCGGCTCCGGCACCCGCGCACGACAAGACGCCGGAGCCGGTGACCCGAATACCCAACGACGACCGTGCGCAGGGCCTCGTCTACAAGGGCCTGGACCCCGCGCCCAAGGGCGACCGCTGCGCCGGTGTCCTGCGGACCACCGACGGCCGGTGCACGCACGGTCCCGACAAGCCGCCCAAGGGCGTGGACATCGCCAAGGACACCCCGCCCGCCGTGAAGACCCAGGACACGGCCGCATCACCGGAGCGCCCGGCCACGGACACCGAGAAGGCGTCCCCGGGGCAGCCCTCCGCCGGCACCACGGCCACCGTCGACGCCCGCCAGGCCGGCAGCGCCGCCGCCAAGACGCCACCCGCCGCCCCGGCCCCCACCCCGGGCACCTCGGGCGGAAAGGCGGCGCCCTCCGGCCAGACCGTGCAGTGCGACGGTGACGGGACCACCGGCAACCGCGTGCAGGTGGTGTACGCGCACGCTCCCGGCAACGACCGGTACGCCGAATACCTGGGCTCGTTCCGCAAGTGGGCCGCCGACGCCGACACCATCTACTTCGCCAGCGCGCAGGAGACCGGCGGCGTACGGCACATCCGGTTCGTCACCGGCGCCGACTGCACCCCGTCCGTGCTCAACGTCGAGGTGCCGAACTCCGCACTGTCGGAGTTCAGCGCGATGAACTCGGCGCTCGCGGCGAAGGGTTTCGACCGGCGCGACCGCAAGTACATGATTTTCGCGGACGCCAAGGTGTACTGCGGCATCGGCACCTTCAACGGTGACGAGCGCCCCGGCCCCAGCAATCTCAGCAACTTCGGTCCCTCCTACGGACGTACGGACGCCGGATGCTGGGGCGGCTCCACCGCCGCGCACGAACTGGGGCACAACCTCGGCGCGGTGAACAACAGCGCCCCGAACACCAGCCGCGCCGCGCACTGCACCGACGAGTGGGACGTCATGTGCTACTCGGACGCGCCGTACTACCCCGCCATGCGCAACGTCTGCACCGAGCGGGGCCACGACGAGCGTCTGGACTGCAACCACGACGACTACTTCCACACCAGTCCGCAGCCCGGCAGTTACCTGGCCACGCACTGGAACGTCGCGAACAACCAGTTCCTGATGACCGGCAACGGCACGCGGCCCGACCCCGGCCCCAACCCGACGCCCACGCCCACGCCCAAGCCGACCGGCAGCACCGGACCGTCGACCGGCCCCGTGCCCGTCGTCGGACAGCTGACGTCCGACTCGGCCGTGGTCAGCTGGCCCGCGGCGCCCTCCGCAGCCTGGTACCAGCTGCTGCTCAACGGCAGCCACCTGGCGTGGGTCCAGCCCAACTCGGCGCGGATCCACCACCTGCGGCCCGACACCGACTACACGATCGCCGTCGCGGTCCGCGACCAGGCCGGACGCGACGCCAAGCCCGGCCGTGCGGTGACGTTCCACACCCCGCCCGTGAGCAGCACCACCACCAAGCCCGACACCCGGTACACGCTGACCAACGGGCACACCGGACTGGCGGCCGAGATCTGGGGCGGCAAGACCGCGGACGGCACCGTCCTCGTCGGTTCCCAGCCCAACGGCTTCACGCCCCAGCAGTGGTACCTCGACGACAACGGTCGCGGCAGCGTGCGGCTGCGCTCGGCGGTGTCCGGCAAGTGCCTGCAGCTCGGCGGCGCTCCGAGCCCCGGCCAGTGGGTCGCGCAACGGCCCTGCTCCGGCGACGCCGCCCAGCAGTGGAAGCTGACGCGCTCCGGTGACGGCCTGCACCTCGCGGCGGGCGACGGTTCGCTCGTCCTGAGCGTCGGCAAGCGGCCGTACTACGGGGCGTGGCTGCTCGAACTCCAGAAGCCGGACAGCTCCGGCTACCAGACCTGGGCCCTGCAGAAAGCCTCCTGAACCACTCCTCGACGGCAGGGGCCGCCGTGCGGGAGCCCCTGCCGTCCTTCCCGCCTCCCCCTTCCCCGCACACCCCCACACACCGGAGTCACCACCTCATGCCCGATCGCCGCTTCACGGCAGCGGCCGCCGCCCTCGCGGGCCTGCTCGTCCTGGGGTCCGGGACGGCGGCGCACGCCCACGGCGACACCATCCATCTGACCGTCACGGGCGTCGTCGCCGGCCATCCCACCACCAAGGCGACCTGGGAGGACGACGGCCACCCGGTGAGCGAGAAGGTCGCCGGCACCATCACCGCGACCTCGGCCGACGGCACCACGCTCGGCCCCTGGCGGTTCGTACCGGTTCCCGGAGAGCCCGGAACCTTCACCACGAGCGAGGCCCTGCCCGCCGGCCAGTGGACGCTCACGGCCCAGACGGCCTTCCCGGCGCTCGGCCGCGCCGAGGAACGGGCCGAGGTGACGCCCGCGTCCCTCACGGGCCCCCCCGCACCGGCGGGCCCGGTCGCGCCGCAGCGCAGCACGGCACCCGCCCCCGCTTCGCCGGCCGCGGCGGACCCGTCCGCGCACACGGCCGCGGCCGCCGGGTCCCCGCGGACCGCGTCCGAGGACGGGCCGGCGCCCGGAGCGGTGGCTCTCGGCGCCGTCGCGGTGGTCGCCGGCGCAGGCGGCATCGCCGCCTTCTGGCTCCTGCGGCGCCGCCGGGCCCACCGCCCCTGAATCAGCGGCATCGGCCGCATCGGACAGAGCAGCACCACGGCACAGCAGCAAAAGAGGAACCCCCCATGCAGAGATTCCGCAGGTCAACCCGTATATCAACCCGCACACCGGCTCATGCGCCAGGGCGCAGAAGGGGCAGGAAGGCGCTTCTGACCACCATGGCCACCGCGCTGTCCGGCGGGTTGCTGCTGAGCATCGCCCCGCAGGCCCAGGCCGTCGTCTCCGGCACGGTCGTCGGCGGGCAGGGCAACTTCAGCACCGTCAACCAGCGCTCCGCGCCGTCCCTTTCCGCCGGCATCACCGGCACCTCCCGGGTCGGCGACCGCATTCCCATGGCCTGTCGCACCACCGGCGACGTCGTCGAGAACAACTCCCGCTGGATCTGGTCCGGCACCTACTACCTCGCCGACGCGTTCATCCGCGAGGACACCGGCGGCCTGCCGGTCTGCGACACCTCCCGCCCCACCGGGCAGAAGATCCTCAACATCGGCATGCAGAAGCAGGTCCGGGACCAGTGGTGCTGGGACGCCTCCGGTCTGACCATCGCCAACTACTGGGGCTACACCCAGTACAACCAGTACGACTTCTGCCGCCTGGCCGCCCAGAACAACGGTGGTCTGGACTGCAACAACCAGCCCGCCACGCTCGGCGACATGGCCAACGGCCTCCGCAACATGGGCTTCCGCAACAGCGGCACCGACCTGTGGCGCAACGCCTCCTTCGGCGAGACCCAGAGCGAGATCGCGAACGGGCGGCCGTTCGCCGTCCGCATCGGCTGGACCTCCGGCGGCGGCCACATGAACGTCATCTACGGCTACGACAGCGCCAGCAACATGGTCGCGGTCGGCGACCCCTGGCCCAGCACCCAGACCTACACCTGGTGGAACTACAACACCTACGCCGGAAACAACTCCTTCCGGTGGACCCACTCGCGCATCGGCATCCACGGCTAGGAGACGAGACATCATGAGCATGAACCGCACCCGTACGACCAGACGCTCCGCCGCCCTGCTCGCCGCCGCCACCGCCGTCACGCTCTGCGCGAGCGTGCCCGCACGGGCCGCCGACGGGCCGGCCGCCCCTGCCCCGGCCGATGTGACCGCCGCCCAGCAGGTGCTGCGCTCCGGCCAGGTCCACGACACCGTCTCCCGGTTCCTGACGTCCGCCGAGCGCCGTACTCCGGCCGCCGGCGCGGACGGCGGCACGGCCGGCGCCCCGCGCGGCCTCGTGCAGAACCCCCAGGCCGCCGGCGCCGCACCCGGCTTCGACCTCAAGAAGCCCGTCCCCCTCTACGAGCTCGCGCCCGAGTTCGTCACGGGCAGGACCAAGGCCACCGCCGGGTCCGCCCTGCGCCTCTCCTACCTCGCCTCGCGCGTCTCGGCCGCCAACGGCCACCAGGCCGCCGTCCTGCTCGCCCGCGGGCAGGGCAGTGGCCAGAGCTGGCAACTGGCGGGCATCCGCGACGGCGACACGGACATCAGCGCCGCCGAACGCGGCACCGACCAGGCACAGACCTTCATGGAGCCGCAGATCCACGCCTGGTACCGGCTGAGCGGCAGCGGCACCGTCGAGCCCCTCAACAAGGAGGCCGAGGTGGCCCTGCAGGGCAAGCCGCGCATCACCCTGGCGGCGTACCAACAGCTCGTCACCAAGCGCTACGGCGACAAGCTGCCCGGTTCGTCCTACGACCGCAAGGGCCTCGCCGGCGGCTACGCCCCGGCCACGGCACAAGCCGAGGGCCAGGCGGAAGCAAAGGCCGGGGCGCGGGCCGGGGAACAGGCCGCGCCCGCCGCGCCGTCCCGCTCCTGGGTCCCCCTCGCCTCCGGCGCCTCCGGCGCGTTCGTCCTGGCAACGCTGGGGGCGGGCGTCCTGTACGTGCGCCGCCGCCGGTCGGCCTGATCCGCCCGCCCGGCGAGCCGGTCCTCCCCCGAGGGGACCGGCTCGCCGGGGAATCTCGCCGGGGAATGAGGACCGTCAGGGGATGAGGACGGTCTTGCCCTTGGCGCGGCCGGCCTCACCGAGCTCATGGGCCTCGGCCGCGGCCGCGAGGGGAAGCTCCCGTCCGACGTGGACGCGGAGCTTCCGCGCCTCGGCCAGCTCGCCGAGGCTCTCCAGGTCCGGGCCGGAGGGCTGGACGAACACGGTCTCGAAGCGGACGCCCTGCTGCTCCGCCTCCTCGGCGGTCATCCCAGGGTGGTGACCGACCGTGGTGACGAGCAGACCGCCGGGCCGGAGCGTGCGCACGGAGCGCGGGGCGTACTCGCCGCCGACCAGGTCGAGGACGACGTCCACCGGGCCGGCAGCGGTCGCGAAGTCCGTCGTCGTGTAATCGATCACCTCGTCCGCGCCCAGTGACGTCACGAACGCGTGGTTGTCCGCCCGTGCCGTGGCGATGACGTGGGCTCCGCGGGCCTTGGCGATCTGCACGGCGAGATGACCGACACCGCCCGCCGCCGCGTGGATCAGCACGCGCTGCCCGGCCTCGATCCGGGCGATGCCCACCAGCGCCTGCCAGGCCGTCAGCCCGGCCAGCGGCAGGGCGCCGGCCTCCGCCATCGTCAGTGCGGCGGGCTTGAGGGCGAGTTGCCCGGCCGGGGCCACGACGTACTCGGCGTAGGCACCTGCGGCCTCCGGGAACCGCGGCATGCCGTACACCTCGGCCCCCACCTCGAACCGGGTGACTCCCTCGCCCACCGCCACGACCTCGCCCGCGACGTCCCAGCCCAGGGCGAAGGGCGGCTCGGTGAACAGGGGGAAACGCCCGGCGCGGACGGCCGAGTCGACCGGGTTCACGCCCGCCGCACGCACCCGGACCAGCACCTCGCCCGGGCCGGCCTGCGGGCGCTCGGCCTGCGTGCCGTGCAGCACCTCGGGGCCGCCGAAGGAACGCTGGGTGATCGCGAACATCTGAGATGCCATGGGACTCGACTCTCCAAGAGCTAGTTAGTTGATGCGAGGAATATCGCTGAGGCAAATAACTACACGGAGATATTCCTCGCGTCAACTATCCGCGCATCAAGTGTCTCGGGTAGGGTTCGGGACGTGGACACCGAGGAACTCTTCACCGACCCCCGCCTCACGGCGATGGGGCTCCTGCTGGAAGCCCATGCCGGGCTCAGCGCCAAACTGCAGCCCGTGCTGGACGAGAACGGCGTGTCGTCACTGGACCTCAACGCCTTGATGCGGCTGAGCCGCTCCCCCGGGCAACGCCTGCGTCTGGGCGACCTGGCCGCCCAGACGTCCCTGTCCACGAGCGGCATCACGCGCGTCGTCGACCGCCTGCAGCGCACCGGCCTGGTGCGCCGCGAGTCCTTCCCCGGAGACCGCCGCAGCACCTACGCGGTGCTGACCGACGAGGGCGCGGACCGGCTCGTGCAGCTCCTGCCGGACTACCTGGCCACGATCGAGCGCTGGTACACCGGCCTGCTGACGCCCGAACAGCTCCCGGCCTTCCTCGCCAGCCTGCGCGTCCTCCGCGACAGCGTGCATCCGGAGGCGACCGCAGGCCATCAGGAATGACATCGCCCACCCCGCCAGGAGTGACACCGCTCGCCCGGCCGACGCGCAGGCGCGCCGGCCGGGCGTTAGCGTCTGACGCATGGCGAGCGGCCACTCCACCGATGACCCCACTCCCCCGCCGGCCGGTGTCCGCAACGGCCCGGCCGTCTCCCGCGAGGAGTTCGACGCCCTCTTCGCGAGGGTCCGTACGTGGGGCCGGTGGGCGGACGCCGGCCGGGGGGCCTGGAACCGGGTGACCGCGGACCGCGTCCGGCAGGCCGCCTCCCTGGTCCGGTCCGGGGTCGTCGTCCCGATGGCGCGGCCGTGGGACACCGCGAGCGGGCCGGACAACCGCAGGCCCGCCCTGCACTACATGTCCGACCTCGGCGACGTCGAGGCTCCCGATCCCACCACCCACAAGGACTTCATCGGCGCCGACTACCACGGCAAGAGCGTCAGCCATCTGGACGCGCTCTCCCACGTCGCCCTGCGCGGCCGGCTCTACGACGGCGGTGCGGCGCGGGAGCTGGTCGGCGCCGGCGGCGCCCGCTTCGGCGACGTCGCGACCCTCGGTCCCCTGGTGACCAGGGGGGTGCTCCTCGACCTGCCCGCCGTTCAGGGGCGCGCCTGGCTGGAGCCGGGAGAGGCCGTGCACGCCGAGGACATCGTCGCCGCGGAGGCGGCGCTCGGCGTGGACATCGGCGAGGGCGACGCGGTGCTGCTGCGGGTCGGCCGGTTCCGTCGCCGCCGGGAGCGGGGCGCCTGGGACGCCGACGCGGCGTGCGCGGGCCTCCACGCGGATTCCGTGCCCCTGCTGGCGGAACGCGGCATCGCCCTGCTCGGCGGCGACGGCGACAGCGACGTGCGCCCCTCGCCGGTCGAGGGCGTGCACTCCCCCGTCCACGCCCTCGCGGTCGCCGCGATGGGTGTGCCGCTGCTGGACAACCTCGACCTGGAAGCACTGTCCGCCGCCTGCGCCGAGGCGGGCCGCCACGCGTTCCTGTTCCTGGTGGCCCCGCTGAACATCCCGGGCGGTACGGGCTCGCCCGTCACTCCGGTCGCGGTCCTGTGACGGACCGTAGCGATGGTCGGCCGTCCGTGCCCGGTTCCGCTATGTGAGCAAAGTTCTAAAATGGAACAACAGTGCAGCTGCCCGGCGCAGGTGTGGCGGCCAGGGGCGCGCGTACCGATGAGGGAAGTGATCCGGATGGGGCTCGTGGCAGAGGACATCGGCCCCGTGCTCGCCCGTGAACAGTTCCTTCGCGGGGGGACGGTCGAGGGGACGGTACGGAGCCAGATCCTCGATTCGTGGCAGCGCTCCCAGTCCCTGGGCCTGACGCCCGACGGGTGCGAACTGCCCTTCACCCAGGACCTCGACCTGGAGGGGCGTCTCGTCCGCGCGGCGGCTCCCGTCCTGGACCGGCTGCAGGCCAGGTTCGCGGGCAGGAACATGAACGTGGCCCTCGCCGACGGCCGCGGGGCGGTGCTGCAGCGCCGTTTCGGCGACACCTCCCAGGTCAGGCATCTGGCCGCGATCCAGAGCGTCCCGGGCTTCATCTTCGCCGAGAAGTTCGGCGGGACGAACGGCATCGGCCTCGCGCTCGCGGAGCGGCGGCACATCAACGTCTACGGCGCCGAACACTTCGCCGAACGCTCCCAGTCGAACGCCTGCTCGGCGACTCCCATCAGGGACCTGCTCAGCGGCCGTATCGAGGGGGTCCTCTGCTTCGGCTACCCGTACACCGATGTGGACGGGGCGCTCGACATCGTGATCCGCAAGGCGGCCAGTGCCATCGAAGCGCGGCTGCTGGAGCAGAGTTCGGCACGGGAACGCGCCCTGCTGCAGGCGTACCTCGACGCCAGGCGCCGCGTCCCGGCCGGCGACGGGCAGCTGGGCGGGCTCACCACGAGCGGGCTGGGCTGGCGTGACCAGATGATCCTCAAGGAGAAGGCCACCGAGCTGATCTCCTCGGGCCGGCGGGCCGCCGTCGAGGTGGTCCTGCCCGGCGACCGGCGGGTCACCTTGCTGAGTCGCCCGGTGACCAGTGCCTCCGGGGTGGAGGGCGTCGTCATCGAGGCGATCCTCCCCTCGGGCCGGCAGCGTCTGACCTTCTCCGCCCCGGCCGACGCCCCTCCGGGCCTCCTCGGGCAGCAGGCCCCGGCCGACGCCGCGCAGCTGCGCGGCGTCCCTCCCGGCACGGCGGCACCCGGCCGGTCCGCCGCGACGGCCCACGGGCCCGGGGCTCCTGCACTCCCCGGCGCCGCCGACCGTGCGGCCGACGCGGCAGCCGGCCAACTCGTGCTGGTGGGCGAGCCCGGGGTGGGAGCGTACGCCGTCGCGGCCCGGCGCCGCCTGGAGCTGCTGTCCGAGGCCAGCACCCGCATCGGCACCACCCTGGACGTGAGCCGCACCGCCCGGGAACTCGCCGAGATGGCCGTCCCGCGCCTGGCCGACTTCGTCACGATCGACCTCCCCGAAGCGGTACTGCGGGGTGACGAACCGACCGACCCCACCAAGGACCTCCACCGCACGGTGGTCCACGGCATTCGCGACGACTGTCCCTTCTACCCCGCCGGGGAGCGGGTGCACCTCCGGCCGACCACCCCTCAGCTTCGCTGCCTGACCAGCGGGCGGACCGTACTGGAACCCGACCTGAGGTCCGCCGCGGGCTGGGTCTCCCAGGACCGCTCGGCCGCCCAGCGGATCCTCTCCCACAACGTCCACTCCCTCATCGCCGTCCCGCTCCTCGCCCGCGGCATCGCCCTGGGCATAGCGAGCTTCTACCGGGCGCAGGACCCCGCCCCCTTCGGGGACGACGACCGTTCGCTGGCCCAGGAACTCGCCACGCGCGCGGCCATCTGCATCGACAACGCACGCCGTTACACCCGCGAGCACGCCATGGTCCTCGCCCTGCAGCGCAGCCTGCTGCCGCAGGGCTTCCCCGAGCAGAACGCCGTCGAGGTCGCGCACCGCTACATGCCCGCCGAGTCCGGGGTCGGCGGGGACTGGTTCGACGTCATTCCCCTCTCCAGCGCCCGCGTCGCGCTCGTCGTGGGGGACGTCGTCGGCCACGGGCTGCACGCCGCCGCCACCATGGGCCGGCTGCGCACCGCCGCACGCAACTTCGCCGAGCTGGACCTCCCCCCGGACGAAGTCCTCACCCACCTCGACAACCTCGTGGGCCGCCTGGACCGGGAGGAGTGCGGCGACGACCCGTTCACCGGGATCACCGGCATCATCGGCGCGACCTGCCTGTACGCCATCTACGACCCCACGTCGCAGGAGTGCACCATGGCCCGGGCCGGCCACTGCCCGCCCGCGCTGGTCCGCCCCGACGGCACCGTCACCTTCCCCGACCTGCCGGCCGGCCCGCCCCTGGGGCTGGGCGGCCTCCCCTTCGAGACCGCCGCGTTCCACCTCGCCGAGGGCAGCCAGCTCGTGCTGTACACGGACGGCCTCATCGAGGACCGCGACCGCGATTTCGACGAGGCCCTGGAGCAGCTGCGCCGCGCCCTGGCCCACCCGAACCGGCCGCCCGAGGAGACCTGCCGGGCGGTCGTCGAGGGCGTGGTGCCCGAGCACCCCGACGACGACATCGCCCTGCTCGTGGCCCGCACCCACGTCCTGGATCCCCACCGGATCGCCACCTGGGACCTGCCCGCCGATCCGGCGCTCGTGTCCTCCGTGCGCTCGGCCGTCACCCGCAAGTTGACGGAGTGGGGGCTGGAGGAGATCAGTTTCTCCACCGAGCTGCTGCTCAGCGAGCTGGTCACCAACGCCGTCCGGTACGCCTCCGGTCCCATCCAGGTGCGCCTGCTCTACGACCGCACCCTGACCTGCGAGGTCGCCGACGCCAGCAGCACCGCCCCGCACCTGCGCCACGCGGCCACCACGGACGAGGGAGGCCGGGGCCTGTTCCTCGTCGCGCAGCTCTCCCAGTCCTGGGGCACCCGCTACACCCCGGGGGGCAAGGTCATCTGGGCCGAGTGCCCCCTGGAGGTGCCCGGTGGGAAGTCCGGCCTCGCCGAGCTGTCCTTCGAGGACATCGACGACATTCCGGCGATCTGACGGCCCATCCGGCGTCGGGGCGGAGCGGGCCGTAGCATGGCAGAAATGACGGATATGCACCAGCTGGTCCCCTGACGGCCCGGACAGCCCACTCCCGGAGAAGTCCGTGCACCACACCCCCGACATCGCCCCTCCCCCAGGCCGTGGCCCGGAGCCCCTCGTCCGCATCCGCGGACTCACCAAGCGGTTCGGCGGCACCCTCGCGCTCGACGCGGTCGACCTCGACATCGACCACGGCAGCGTCCTGGCCCTGCTCGGCCCCAACGGTGCCGGGAAGTCCACCCTCATCAAGGTGCTCGCGGGCGTCCACCACGCGGACGAGGGCGGGGTGACCGTGGCCGGGCATCCGCTCGGCAGCGAGGCGGCCACCCGCACCATGTCCTTCATCCATCAGGACCTGGGCCTGGTGGAGTGGATGACGGTCGCCGAGAACATCGCCCTGGGCACCGGGTACCCGCGGCGGGCGGGACTGGTCTCCTGGCGGCGGACCCGCCGGCAGTGCGCCGCGGCCCTGGGCATCGTCGCCGCGCACCTCGACCCGGACACGGCCGTCGCCGACCTCACGCGAGCCGAACGCTCCCTCGTGGCCATCGCCCGCGCGCTGTGCACCCGGGCCGAACTGATCGTCCTGGACGAGCCGACCGCCAGCCTCCCGGCCGCGGACTGCGCCCGGCTCTTCGACGTGCTGCACACCCTGCGCGACCACGGCCACGCCATCGTCTTCGTCACCCACCGGCTCGACGAGGTGCACAAGGTCGCCGACACCTTCGCCGTCCTGCGCGACGGCCGCATCGTCAGCCACGGCCCGCTCGCCGGCTACGGCCCCGCCCGGCTGGTGCACGACATCGTGGGCCGCGAACCGGACAACTACCGCATCACGCCTCCCGCCCCGGGCCCGGCCGTCCTCGTCCTCGACGGCGTGCGGACCGAGAACACCGCGCCGGTCAGCCTGCAGCTGCACGCCGGCGAGATCCTCGGCATGGTCGGCCTCACCGGCGCCGGGCACATGGAGCTGGGCCGCGCCCTCGCCGGTTCCCTGCCGATCCTCGCCGGACGGGCCCTCCTCGACGGACGGCCGTACCGGCCGGGCACGGTCACGAACGCCGTCGGCGCGGGCACCGGCTTCGTCACCAGCAACCGCCAGGACGAGGGCTGCGCCGCCGAGCTCACCGTGCGCGAGAACTTCCTGGCCAACCCCAAAGCGGGCGCCCTGCACGCCACCCACTGGATCAGCCCCGGGCGCGAGCGCGCCGAGGCCACCGGCCTGATCGAGCGGTTCTCGGTGCACCCGCCGGACAGCGAGGCGCCGATCGCCACCCTGTCCGGCGGCAACCAGCAGAAGGTCATGATCGGCCGGTGGCTCAGGCTGAGCCGGCGCCTGCTGATCCTGGAGGAGCCGACCGCCGGAGTGGACGTCGGCGCCAAGGCGGCGATCTACCGCCTGCTCCAGGACGCGCTGGCCGGCGGAGTGGCCGTCCTGCTCCTCTCCACCGACTTCGAGGAGATCGCCCACGTGTGCCATCGAGCCCTGGTGTTCGTCCGCGGGACCATGACGGTGGAGCTGAGCGGCGACGCCCTCACCGTCACCGCGCTCGCCCGCGCCGCCTCGGCCATGCCCGCCGTCACCGGGACGTCCGGACGATGACCCCGCCCTCCCCGTCGTCCTCCTCGCCCCGGCCCCACCCTGCGCGTCCCGCGCGTGAGCGTCCGCCGCTGAGCCGCCGGTTCGGGCACCTCGTCGGCGCCTACGGCCTCCTGGGCCTCACCGCCCTGCTCTTCCTGGCCTTCTCCCTCGCCCTGCCGGACACCTTCCCGACGCTGGACAACGTCTCCGCCGTCCTCTCCAGCCAGTCGATCCCCGCCCTCCTCGCGCTCGGCGCGACGATCCCCATCGCCACCGGCAAGTTCGACCTGTCCATCGGCTACGGTCTCGGACTCGCCCACGTCATGACGATGCAGCTCGTCGTCGCGGAAGGCTGGCCCTGGCCACTCGCCTGCCTCGCCGTGGTCCTCGGCGGGGCGGTCGTCGGCGCCGTCAACGGCGTCGTCGTCGAATTCGCGAGGATCGACTCCTTCATCGCCACCCTCGGCACCGGCAGCATCATGTACGCCTTCACCGGCTGGATCACCGGTGGGGCCCGCATCGTCCCCGGCCCCGACGGCCTGCCGGCCGGCTTCACCGCCCTCTACGACTCCCGGTTCCTCGGCCTGCCGGTGTCCGCCTTCTACGTCCTCGCCCTCACCGCCGCGTTGTGGCTGCTCCTGGAGCGGCTGCCGCTCGGCAGGTACCTGTACGTCATCGGGTCCAACCCCCGCGCCGCCGACCTGGTCGGCATCCCCTCCCGGCGCTACGTCGTCCACGCCTTCACCGGCTCGGGCCTGGTCGTCGGCATCGCCGGTGTCCTGCTCGCCGCCCAGCAGCAGATCGGCAACCCCAGCGTCGGCATGGACTACCTGCTCCCCGCCTTCGTCGGCGCCCTGCTCGGCTCCACCGCGATCAGGCCCGGCCGGGCCAACGCCCTGGGCACCCTCGTCGCCGTCACCGTCCTCGCCATCGGCCTCGCCGGCATCGGCCAGCTCGGCGCCCAGTTCTGGGTCACCCCGCTGTTCAACGGCACCACCCTGCTCATCGCCGTCGGCCTGGCCGGCTACGAGGCCCGCCGGCAACTGCGGCAACGGCGGGCGGAACCCTCCCGGTCCCTCCACGACCTGCCCAGGGTCACCCCGTGACCCGGCCGTCCGCCTCCCCTGCACCACCGCCCGGGCGCGCACGCCGCACGACCGCACCCCTCGGCACGGCCGTGCTGGCCCTGGCGGCCGGCCTCCTCGTCGGCTGCGAGCGCGGTGCCTCGACCGGTGCGGCGCCCTCCTCCGCAGCGCCGGCCCGGGCCGGCTGCCCGGCCGCCCTGGCCAGGGCCGAAGCGGCCGTCCGGCAGGCCGAGAAGAGCGATCCCGCAGGGGGGAGCGCTCCCGCCGGGGGGCCTCGGGCCGTTCCCGGCAAGTCCGTCGTCTACGTCGCGCAGACCATGGTCAACCCCGGCGTCGCGGGCACCGCCCAGGGCGTGCAGGAAGCCGCACGGGCCATCGGCTGGAACGCCCGGGTGATCGACGGCCAGGGCACCCCCGCCGGCATCCAGGCGGCCTTCAGCCAGGCCATCGCCCTCCGGCCGTCCGGCATCGTCATCGGCGGCTTCGACCCCCGGCTGACGTCCCAGCAGGTCGCGAAGGCCCATGCGGACCGCATCCCGCTCATCGGCTGGCACGCCGTCGGCTCCCCCGGCCCGAGCAAGGACCCCGAGCTCTTCACCAACGTCACCACCAGGGTCGAGGACGTCGCGAAGGCCAGCTCGGACTGGATCATCGCGCACTCCCACGGCACGGCCGGGGCCGTCGTCTTCACCGACGCCTCCATCCCGTTCGCCAGGAACAAGTCCGAGCTCATCAAGAAGGGGCTCGCCACGTGTTCCGGCGTGAAGGTCCTGGACGAGGAGAACATCCCGATCCCGGACACGAGCAGCCGCACCCCCCAGGCGGTCTCCTCGCTCCTGTCCCGCTTCGGGGACCGGTGGACCCACTCCGTCGCCATCAACGACGTGTACTTCGCCGACGCCGCCCCGGCCCTGCGCGCAGCACGCAGGAAGGGCACCGCGGCCCCCTTCAACATCGGCGCGGGCGACGGCGATCCCTCCGCCTTCCAGCGCATCAACGGCGGCCAGTTCCAGGCGGCCACCGTTCCCGAGCCGCTCTCCGCACAGGGCTGGCAGATCGTCGACGAATTCAACCGCGCCTTCTCCGGCGAACCGGCCAGCGACTACGTCACCCCCGTGCACATCGCTACCGCCGCGAACAGCGCCGGGCACACGACCTGGGACCCGCCCGGCTACCGCGCCGCCTACCGGAAGATCTGGGGCGAGGGACCGTGACCCGCGTGCCCGGGCGAGCCGCTACTTCCAGGGGATGTTGAGCCAAGGGCTGGCGGGGTCGGTGCTGAGGACCTGGTGCGCGGCGAGCATGTCCGTGTACCAGGGACCGAACTCCTCCTCGTCGAAGTGGAGGCAGCGTCCGAGGATGAAGGCGGCGGAGAACTCCTCCCACGAGCGGTAGTTCGCCCGGGCCGCACGGCCGGCGCGCAGCACGGCCTGCTCGGCCTCCGGCAGGGTGCAGTAGCGCGCGCCCAGCCCCCAACGGGCCATGCCGGAGGCCCGCCCGTAGTCCCATGCTTGCGCCGTGCGCACGAAGGCTCCCTCGGGCAGGACCCCGTCCGCGCGGAAGCGGGCCTCGTAGCGGGCTATCCGGCCGATCAGCTTCCGTACGCCGGTGACCTGCGACTCCACCTCCGCCGCGTCGGGAGCCTCGACGGTGGTGACGCCCTCGGGTGTGATCTCCACATCGCCCGACCGGTCGGACCGCTGCCGGATCACGCGCTCGGCCGCGTTGCGCCAGTACTCCAGGTCGACGTGGCCCGCGAAGTCGCGGGCGAGGGAGCGCCGGATGCCCAGGGTGAACTCCCAGACGCCGCTGACCATGTCCGCCTTCAGCAGCTGTTCCTGGGCATTCAGCCAGCCCTGCCGGCCGGTGACCCCCCACGAGTCCTCCAGCCGCCGCCTTTCGTGGCGGTAGCCCCCGCCGTGGTAGGCCAGGGCGTTCCAGAGCTCCCCGTTGCGGACGGACAGATGTGCTCCGCAGGCGAGGCCGTGCGCGACGGGGCCGTGCAGCGGGCCGCCCACGTGCAGGGCGCGCAGCCGCCCGTGCACCCGGTTGCAGCAGCTGTCGCCGGTCGTCAGGCGTTCGGCGTGCTGGTGCCACACGGCCCGGTGCGCGGGGGTGGCCGGGAGGACGCCCTCGCAGGGGCTGCCCGGGTTGACGACGAGGAACGGCGGGTCGCGGTCCTCCCACACCCGGGCGTACCAGCCCAGGGAGTACCCCTGGAAGACCGGGTCCTCGGCGGGCGCCGGCAGCATGCCCTCGGTGAAGACCGCCAGGCAGGCGATGTGGGCCTGCGGGTTCCAGGACGGGGTGAAGACGACCGAGTCGGGGTGGGCGTCGGCGCTCGCGCGCGCGACGACCATGAACAGGTCGGTGCCGGCCAGCACGTCGAAGTACGCGGGCCAGTCGCCGCGCGTCTTCGCCTCGTGCAGCGCTTGCTCGATGTCGCTCGGCGCCGACCAAGGCGGCGCCGCCACCGGCATCGGCGGCAGATGGTCAGCCGGCCCCGTCACAGCAACGTGCTCCTCCCGTGGTCTCCGACCACAAGATCCTAAAGCGTCACCCGCACCCGGTCACCGCTCGCCCTCCGGGGTCAATAGCATGATCGCATGCGTCTACTCGGAACGATCGACCCCAACCGCCCCCTGCTCGTCGTGGCCGTCCGGGAGGAGGCCGCCCATCTCGACGGCGATCTCCCCGTCCTCCTCACCGGCATAGGCAAGGTCAACGCGACGGCCGCGCTGGCCACGGTGCTGGCCCGGGGCGAGCGGCCCTCCGAGATCATCAACCTCGGCACCGCCGGCGCCCTCCGCCCGGGCTGGGAGGGCATCCACGAGGTGGCCAAGGTGATCCAGCACGACCTCGACACCCCCGTCCTGCAGGCGCTCACCGGCCGCACGTACGGCGCGCCCGTCACCCTCAACAGTGCCGACGGGCCGACCCTGGCCACCGGTGACCTGTTCGTCTCCGACCCCGACGCCCGCGCCCGCCTGGCCGAGCAGGCCGACCTGGTCGACATGGAGGGCTACGCGCTCGCCACCGTCGCCCACCGCGAGGGCGTCCCCCTCCGCCTGATCAAGCACGTCAGCGACGAGGCCGGGGCCGGGGCCGACCGCACGTGGCGCGACTCCGTGGACGGCTGCGCCGAGATCCTCGCCGAGTGGGTGCGGGAGCAGAAGCTCTGCGTGTAGCTCCGGACCGCCGGCCCGGGCCGCCGGTGCTTCGGCAACTTCCCGCCCGGCCTGCCCGGTCGCCCGACGATCGTGTGATGCCGCCCGAGCACGGCCGCCGTCGGCCGAGCTGCTGCCCGCGGCACGGTACGCCGAGGTGCCCGGCGCGTACGTGCTGTCCATGCTCGACGAGCCCGCAACCGTGGCCCGCGAGATCGGTCGCTTCCTGACGTCGCCCGCCGCTCGACAGACCCTCCCGGACGGTGACGGGTGGCGCGGCCGCGGCGGGAGGCCCAGCCTGGTGGGGAACAGGACGGCCACCGCTGTGACCCATGGCCGGGGCGGCGGCCCGTGCTCCGACAGGAGAACCCCATGCGCACAGCGACCGAGCCGGCCGGAGCCGACAGCCGGGCACCCCGGGCCCAGACCCCACCGGATCCCGCTCCGCTCCCCCGGCCGCCCAGCCCCGAACCCGAGCCGGATCCCGTCCCGGCGCCCGGCCCGGACAAGGCACCGCGTCACTGACCGGTCGACGCCCGCGACGGGCCCGGGCCCCCCTGGGTCTCCTCGGCCTGTGGGTCGAGGAGACCGGGGACCGTACGGTCCGCACCGTCCTGCACGGACCGACGCGGTCGCCGTCCCGTCCGGGCGTTCCAGGATCGTCCGTTTCCGCAGGTGAGGTGCCGTAGAACGTTCCGGCTTCCCGCATCGGCCGTCCCCTCTGGCAGCCGGGACGGTCCCCGGGGCAGGGTCGTGGCCAGATCGGCCGGACCCACCGGCACCACACCGACAGACAGCGGGGATCCCTCATGTCCAAGCCCGAGCGCCGCCTCACCGCCGCCCTCCTGACCGCCGCCGGCCTCCTGGCCGTCACCGGCGTCGCCGCCACGCCGGCCGCCGCCGTGCACCAGGGCTCGGCCACCACGGCCCAGGCCGCACCGTTCATCGTGATGATCAAGAACCCGGACGCGCCGGAGGGCAAGGACAGCGCGTGGTGCGGCGGCACCCTCGTCGCCCCCGCCAAGGTGCTCACGGCCGCGCACTGCGTGACGAACGCCGCCCGCCCTTCGGCGATGACCGTGGTCGGCGGCCGCACCGACCGGCTGTCGACGGCCGGCCAGGTGCGGCGCATCACCGCCATCGAGCTGGACCCGCAGTACACCACCGACCTCGTCCACGACGCGGCCGTCCTCACCCTGGACAAGGAGCTCCCGTACAAGCCGCTGCGCGTCGCGACGGAGAAGGACGCCGCGCTGTACGCCACCGGGCGCACCGCCACCGTCTACGGCTGGGGCCACACCGACGGCACCACCCAGGGCCGGACGCTCAGGAAGGCCACGCTCGCCCTCTCTCCGCTTGCGGCCTGCGAGCCGTTCTCCAACACCACCGACCCCGCCTTGAAGGTCTGCGGCACGTCCGCGAAGGGCCGGACCGACAGCATCTGCCCGGGTGACTCGGGCGGCCCGCTCGTCGCCGACGGCGTCCTGATCGGCATCGTCTCGACGGGCAACAAGTACTGCGACGACCAGTACCCGGTCTCCGTCTTCACCAAGGTCAGCACGGTCGCTCCGGCGCTGGGCCTGGGGTAGCCGGGGGCACGCCGCCCGGGTTCCATCCGGATGGGTGCGCGCGCCTATCGATGCGCTGTCACGCCGCTTACGGTCGTTGTGGGAGGTGAGTCGCATGGGAACGACGAGGGACTGGGCACAGTGACGATCAAGACCTTCCTCAGGTCCGGCATGGACCGTCCCCTTGAGCTCGCCGCCGCCAAGCGGGCCTGCACGACGGCCACCGGGGCTCCCCTGCGCGTCTCCGTCGTCATCCCGGCCCGCAACTGCGGCGCGACCATCGAGGGGGTGGTGGCACCGGTCGTCGAGGACCTCGTGACCGTCGGCGCCGTCGACGAGGTCCTGGTCGTCAATCACGACTCCACCGACGACACGGCCGAGCGCGCGGCCCGGGCCGGCGCCCGGCTGATCGGCTTCTCGACGGCCGGGCCCGTCGCCGACATCCCGGACTCCGGCAAGGGCTCGGTCATGTGGAAGGGCATCTGGGCCAGCGAGGGCGACATCGTCGTCTTCATCGACGGCGACCACCTGAAGTTCGACTCCACCAAGGTCTCCCGGCTGGTCGGGCCGCTGTTGCGCGACGCCTCCCTCCAGCACGTGCGGGCCTTCTACGACCGTTACGAGGGAGGTCGCACCACCGAGGCCATGGCCCGCCCGGTGCTGTCCCTGCTGCACCCGGAACTGGCCGGCATGCGCCAGCCCCTCAGCGGGGAGCACGCCACGCGGCGCTCGACGCTGGCCGAGCTGGTCTTCCCCGTGGGCTGGGGCACGGAGTTCAGCATCCTCGACCAGATCAGCCGCCGGCACGGCGCCGCGGCCATCGGCCAGGTCGACCTCCGCTACAAGGAACACGTCAAAGGGAACTGGGCCCACATCTCGTTGCAGGCGTTCGAGCTCCTGTACGTGGCCCTGCGGACGGAGTTCCGCGCCCTGGGCGGCGAGCTCCCCGAGCACTGGGGCAGCGTGGTCATGACGCCCGGCGACCGTCCGGGCGAGGTCGTCCCGCGCGCCGCCCGGACGGCGGAACTGCCGCCCCTGATGAGCCTGCCCGACTGGCCGGACCGCGAACGGCAGCGCCTCACCTCCTGACCCGGGGGCCGGGACGGGTCCGGCCGGCGCTCGCGGCCCGGCTCCGGCTCACCGACCGGTGTCCGCGGCGAACGGGCCGCCGGCGCCGAAGACGCACTCGGCGAAGCGTTCGCCGATGCGGCGGTGACCGGCGGTGTCCGGGTGGAGCCCGTCGGGCAGCGGCAGTTCGGCGAAGTCCGCTTCGCCGTAGAGCGAGCGTCCGTCGAGGTAGTGCAGGTTCGGGTCCTCGTCCGCCCGTTGGGCGGTGATGCGGGAGAGCTCGGCCCGGATGACGTTGAGGGTCAGCCGTGAGGGGTCCGAGGGGTCGCCCATGGCCCGGAAGCGCATGCTCCCGCCCTCGAAGTCCGGTGCGAGGGGGCCCGGGGTGTCCTCCTGGAGGGGGCAGAGAACGGGCGAGACGACCAGCAACGGCGTGGTGGGGTGCCCCTCGCGGATGGTGTCGAGGAAGCCGTGGACCGCCGGGGCGAAGGCGCGCAGGCGCATCAGGTCGGTGTTGACCAGGTTGATGCCGATCTTGATGCTGATCAGGTCCGCGGGGGTGTCCCGCATCGTGCGCGCGATGAAGGGGTCGAGGAGGGCGTTGCCGCCCAGGCCCAGGTTGACCAGTTCCACGCCGCCCCGGGCGGCGGCCAGCGCCGGCCAGATCCCGGTCGGGCTGTCGGCGGAGGAGCCGTGGCTGATGGAACTGCCGTGGTGCAGCCACACCCTGCGACCGCGGTCCACGGCGTCCTCGACCGGGGCGTCGGTGCGCAGGGCGATCAGCTCGGTCGTCTCCGCGTGCGGCAGCCAGATCTCCACGTCCTTCTCGCCGTCGGACAGCTCGGCGAACCGGACGGTGCCGGGCGGACCGGGAGTGGTGGCCGCGGCCCCGGTGGCCATGTCGAGGGTGCGGACGTTCCCGCCGGCCGCGGTGGCCTGGGCGGTCTTGCGGCCGTCGACCAGGAGGTCGTACACGCCGTCCTGCGGTCCGGGCAGGCCCTTGTAGACGATCTTCGTGGGAAGCACGTCCAGCTCGACGACGGTGGCCCGGGTCCGGAAGGCCAGGCGCACGCCGGAGGGCTTGGTCTCGGCCATGGCGATGGCGTCGTCGGGGAACTGTTTTCGGGCCCGGGCGGGCAGCCGGTGCGGCAGTACGCCGTGCGCGGTGCGTTCCACGTCGAGGGCGCCGCGCAGGATGTGGGGCTCGATCGGCGTGGTGATCCAGTCGGTCATGTCGGTCTCCTTGCGGGACAGCGGTGCGGAGGGCACGTGGCCCGAGGCACTCGCTTCCGGCTGCCCTCACCTCCTTGATCGTATCCACGCAGGTCTACACCGACGACACCGACCGGACGGTGCGGTCGTCCCCACCGGCGCTCTTGCGCCGGAAGGCGAAGCGGATGAGGGAACGCGACAGCCCCGCCAGCACGAGCGTGATGCCTGCGAGCGGAAGAGCGAGCAGCAGGATCTGGAGGCATGCCGACGTCATGCCGAGGGCGTAGTTGCCCGATGCACCGGCGTTCTCGATCAGCAGGTTGACCTTCTGCCAGTCGGCCCGGAGCAATTGCGGAAGATTGAGGACCAGCATGCCCAGTTGCAGAACGAGCACGGGGACCAGGCACATGACCCAGACGGCGACCACGATCTGGGGCCACCGTTTGAGGGACCGGAGCCGGTCGTCCTGCGGTTGCCGCAGCAGGACCCGCTTGAGGATGGGGGCGATGTAGGTGAAGAGGTCCGGAATGCCGACCAGGTCCGCGACGATGTAGTAGCCGTCGAACCGGAGCGTGGGCAGCAGCTGTTGGATGATTTCCAGGTTGACGGAGAGGATCGCCACCAGGAGCGGCCCGAATCCGGTTGCCCCATAGAGCGCCAGCAGACCGAGGACGAACAGCGCGTTGAAGTAGACGCCGCCCAGGTCGGCCCGGATGCGTCCCGCACGGCCCAGCCGGTAGGAGTGGGTGATGTCCGTGTAGAAGGCGGGCCAGACCAGATAGATGCCGCATCCCATGGCACCGGGCCGCACCCCTCCGTAACGGCACGCTGCGCCATGGCCGAATTCGTGGAAAGCGCAGGAGGCGATGGCCAGGAGGACGACGAGGAGGATGTTCGCCGGGGAGGTGAGCACGTCCTGCAGTGCGGCGCCGGTCTCCTGTGTCGTCCACAGCCACGCCTCGCCCGCCAGGAACGCACCGACGGTGAGGACGACCAGCACCGGGCGGAAGAGCCAGGCGAAGAGCCCGGAGACGATCCAGGTGATGCGCTCCGGCAGCACCGCCATCCGGTACCGGAACGCGAGGAACGGGTCGCTTCCGGGGGTCGGGGGCGGCGGCGAGCCGTCGCTGTGGCTGGTGACGCCGAGCGGGGCGAGTTTCTCGTCGATGAGGAAGGCGACGTGTTCCGTGGTGAACTGCCGGCCCGTTTCCCGGCTGAGTTCGGCCGCGACGCGGGCCATGACCGGTTCACGGTCGGGCGGTGACCGGTCGTCCCGGCCCTGGCGCCGGGCGTCCAGGGCCCTGACGACCTGGTAGAGCAGGGTGGGAAGGCGTACGAGCTGACCGTCGGGACGGCAGACCAGCTGGGGTGGCTCGCGGTATCCGGAGTCCTCGAACTCGCCGACCAGCTCGGTGCCGGGCACCAGAGCGGGCTCCCCCGTCCGGTCGGCCGGGGCCGGCCGTCGCCCCGGTGCCGGCCCGGCTTCGCCGGTGCGCGAGGCGGAGGGCAGGGACATGGGCGCTCTCCAGGAGGTGGGGGCGGACGACGGCTCGCGTCGCGGCGGGGAAGGGCCCAAGGAGCGGCCCTCCCCCGCCGGGCGCGTTCGGCGGTCCGCTAGGGGATCAGTGGCTAGAGACGGCCGCGGGGGTGCAGGTCAGGCTGTTGGCAGGGTTCTCGGAGCCCAGGCCGAGAGAGCCCAGCAGACCCGGTGTCCCCTGCCGGTCGATGGACTGGCAGGACGACAGGATGGTGGTGCCGTGGTCGCTCGGGGCCGGGGCGTACACGCCGCCGCCCGCGTTCGCCGCGGAGCTGCTGCTGGCGCTGCCGGCGCCGGCGCCGCCGTCGGGGCCGGCGCTGAGGGCGTTGAACGGAGTGGCCACGATGCCCATGACGGTGCGCTCCGGCAGCACCTCTCCCGCGATGGCGTCGAGCTCTTCGAAGCTGATGGCGTTTTCCATTCCATTCCCTTTCTCTGGTTTCCGCACTCGCTGGTCTTGTGCTCTCGGATTCCCAGGTCAGTAATCCGAGCGGCCATCCTTGACGAATGGCGGTCAGTGGCGGGAGACGGCCGCGGGAATGCACGTCGTGGTGTGCCCCGGGGTACTGGGTGCCAATCCCAGTGCGGCGAGAAGACCGGGGCTGGCCGCATCCTGTCGGTACTGGCAGGCATAGAGCACGGTCGTACCGTGCTCCGTCCTCACCAGCATGGGTTCCAACGGGTGATCGGCGCCTGCCGGCGACAAGCTCGACAGCACCGTCCGCGGAGGCAATTCCTCTCCGAAGAGGCGGCCCAGCTCCGCGAACGTCACGGCGGATCCCATCGTTGCTCCCTCCCTGTGGGATGACTCGATGACGACCGGCCCTCATCGGACCACCCCGGCGCGTGCGGCGCCGTCACCGGAGCCGTGCATGACCTCGTCATCCCTCCGGGAGGTTACGCGGAATGCGAATGCAGGAAACGTCCCAATCCCCCGATCACCCAGTCGTGTTGGGACGGGTCCCCCGGGAGGGTGTAGTCGGCACCCTGTCCTGACGCCGACGACGAAAGCAGTGCCCTTCTTGGAACGTTCGCCCGGTTCTGTTACGGCCGTTGGGGACATCGCCCCACCAAGTGCCGTGCAACACAGGGGAATCAGGCGTCATCCTGGCCCACAATGCCGTCATGGCAGACGAGTCACGTATCCACAACGTCATGCAGGGCACGGCGGAATACGTACTGCAGATCGGGCACGTCCACGGCAACGTCAGCGTGCACCTACCGCCCGGCGCCGAGCCGTTGGAGCGTGCCGCGTGGGCCCTGGCCCGCAGCATCCGCGCCCAGTGGACGGCGGAGCTCACTGCCTGGGACCTGGCATCGGCCGAGCCCTTGTCCGTGCACTGGCAGGCATCGTGGCCCGGGCCACGGCACGGCGCGCCGCACGACGGTCAGGAGGACTCCGGCCGGCAGCACGGCTCTCAGATCGCGAGGATGGCGGACACCTTCCTCAGCCTGGCCCGCCGCCGTCTGGTGGTGCTCGGTGCACCGGGCGCGGGCAAGTCGACGCTGTCGGTGCTGCTGACGCTGGAGCTGGTGGAACGCTGCCTGCCGGGGGCGAGGCGAATACCGGGCGCGCCGGGCTTACCGGGCGCCCCTGGGCCATGCGCACGGCCCGGGGACGGGCGCGGCGGTGAGACGTCTCCCGTTCCCGTCGTCCTCACCCTGGAATCCTGGGATCCGGACCGCGAGCACTTCCGTGCCTGGCTGGCCCGGCGGATCGCCGAGGACCATCCCGGTCTGCCGCGTGTCGACGGCAGGCATCCTGCGGCGCGGCTGGTCCAGGACCGGCGGATCCTTCCCGTTCTCGACGGGCTCGACGAACTGCCCCAGCACCGGCGTTCTGCGGTGGTGCGCGAGATCGACCGTGCCCTCGGCGACGAGGACGCGATCGTCCTGACGTCCCGCACCCGGGAGTACCGCGCGGGCGAGGGGACGGGGGCGGCCATCGCGGGGGCCGCGGTGATCGAGGCCCGGCCTGTCGGGCTGGCGGAGGCCACCGCCTATCTGCTGCACTCCGCCGCGCCGCAGACCCGCCGCAGATGGAAGCTGATGCTCGACGCGGTGGACCGGCAGCCGGACGGTCCCGTCGCGCAGGCCCTGTCGAGTCCGTTGATGATCTGGCTGGCCCGGCAGGGCTTCCGCACACCGCCCGCCGACCCGCTGGACCTGGTGCGCCGGCCGTTCCCCTCCCGGGAGCAGGTGGAGAAGCACCTGCTCGACCTGATCATTCCGGCGGTGTTCACCCAGCAGCCCCACGCTCCGGACCGCTTGCACGCCCCGCGGCAGTGGAACCACCGGCGTGCCCGGCACTGGCTCTCCTGTCTCGCGGGCCACCTCTCCCGCCGCCGTACCACCGAGCTGGCCTGGTGGGACCTGCACCGCACGCTCCTGGTGCGCCTCATGACGCCGCTCACGCTCCTCGTGGTGTGCCTCGCCCTGTCACAGGTCGCCACGACGGCCGGCGGCTGGTTCGTGGACCACCAGAGAGCCGACGCCCGGCCGGGAACCTTCGCGGGGTTCACCACGAGATGGGGCCTGGAGCTCGCCGTGAGCGGCGGCCTGATCCACACCATGGGCGTGTGGATCGCCGTGGAGGTGTGGTTCGGCTTCAAGCGGGGGCAACCGCGCCGGCGCGCCAACCCGTTCCGCATCGGTGCGGCCCTGCGCTCGGCGGGCCGCGCCGCCTCCGTGGGGCGGGCCCTGAAGGCGTCCGCGGTGGTCGTCCTCCCGGCCGGGTTGTTCACCTCGATGGCTCTGGGAACGCACGATCCGCGGCCCTATCTGGTGATGGCCCTCTGCAGCACCGTCGTGGGTCCCCTGCTCATGGTCACGATCGCCGCCCCCGCGGACACCGAGGACGCGAGCACGCCCGACGAGGTGCTGGGCAGCGAGCGCACGGCCGCCCTACTGTCCCTGGGCACGGTCGCCGTGGCGATCGGGATCGGGCAGGGAGCGCTGGGCTGGTACGGCAACGGGACGTTCGACGACGGTCTGGCACGGGCCGTCGCCGGCTGGTTCGGCGCCTCGGCGATGCTGCTGCTGATGAGTTCGTGGAGCCGCTGGCTGATGGCGAAGGGATGCCTGGCGACCGTGGGGCGGGTGCCCTGGTCGCTGATGGAGTTCCTGCGCGACGCCCACCACGGGGGCTTGCTGCAGCGCAGCGGGGGTGTCTACCGGTTCCGTCACCTGCGGCTCCAGGAGCACTTGGCTGCCGGGGCTCCGGCGCACGCGGCGTCGTACTCGCCCGCCGTCCACGGCCGGCCCCTGCAGCCCGTCGAGCCGTCGCCCCGTGCGGCAGGCGCGTCCCCGGCGAGCACGTCCACGGCCGGCACGTCCACGGCCGGCACGGGATTTCGCGACCTGGTCGCCGACGCGGAGCGGTCCGCGCTGTCCTCGCGCAAGGGCTGGACGGTCCACGCCGACGAGCACACGTTCACGGCCCGGAGCCGCCGGCGCCAGCTCCGCATCGCCCACTGGCCGTCGCTCCTGGTCTTCGCCGCCATGGCGTTCATCCGCTTCGGTGTGGAGGGCCACTGGCCGAGGGCACTGCTGTCCGCAGTCGTCTGCTGCGGCTTCGGCGTGCTGATCATGCTGCTCGGCTGGCTGATGCCGCCGCGGCTGCTGGAGTTGCACATGACGGCGGAGAGCGTCGCGTTCACCATGGGGCGCCGCCGGCACCGGCTGGCGTGGGCGGACGTGGAGGACGTCGCCGTGCGCAAGCTCATCCACCGCAAGAAGGACAGCAAGATCTACGCCCTGCACGTCCGGCTGCGCCCCGGCGCGCCCGAGCCGGCCCGGTACTTCCGCGGCCACGACGGCTGGTTCTTCATCCTTCCCCTGTCCGTCGTCGACGCCGTCCCGGCGGACCTCGCAGCAGCCCTCCAACGCTTCGCCGGTCCGCGCTGGCGGCCGCGGCGCTAGGACGTGACCTGGGTTGCACACAAGCGGGACAGGCTGCGGGGCAGTGCCCCGCAGCCTGTCCAGATCCGCGAACGGACCGTCACTGTTCCAGATCAGCCGGCTTATTAGCCCACGAAGCTGGTGTTGTGGCACTGGAAGCTGGCGCTGCTCATCAGCAGAACCTCGTTCTCCTCGGCGATCTCAAGCTGCTGAAGGTTCAGGATAGACATGATCGTTGTTCCCTTTCGTCGGTGGATTTCAGTGATGAGAAACGAGCCGGCTTATTAGCCCACGAAGCTGGTGTTGTGGCACTGGAAGCTGGCGCTGCTCATCAGCAGAACCTCGTTCTCCTCGGCGATCTCAAGCTGCTGAAGGTTCAGGATGGACATGATGGTTCCCTTTCGTAGGGGGGTTTCACTGAGCCGGGATCGGCCCAGCAGGCTTTAGGCGGCGGTGGTCGGTGCCGGACCGCCGAGCAGGGGGAGGAGATGATCGGTGCGGCGGTGGGCGGCGTCCATCGCCAGGAGCACGCCGGCCGATCCGGTGGCGAGGTCCATCGAGAGCCGGACCAGGTGCTGTCCGGGGAAGGCGAGGCCGTCGCCGTGGGGGACGGCGTGCCGCCACAGGTCGCGCAGGTGGCCTCGGAGCGCGGTGTCGTCGGCCTCGTCCTGGCCGGCGGCCGTGAGGAAGTACAGCAGTCCGGCGCGGCCGTCGAACAGGCCGGGGAACACCGTGAACTGACAGCGTGCCGCCTTCCGGATCGCGCCGAGGGCCTCGGTGAAGCCCGCGTCGGCGCGGTGCTGGAGGAAGGCCGCCAGAGCGAGTCCGATGCCGGTGGATCCGGTGCCGAGGTAGAGCACGGACCGCCAGCCGTCGTTGACCTGCAGGGAGCCGTCGGTGTCCTCGCACTGTTCGAGGTCACGGCGCAACGCCTTGTCGGCCAGGTCGAGGTAGCCGTTCTCGCCGGTTCGTTCGTGGAGGCGGGCGAGGAACAGGGCGGATCCGGCTGCCCCGGTCGTGAGGCCCGCGCCCGGGCGTGGGCCGGTCGGGCGGGCGAGTGCGGCTTCGACGCGGTCGGCGATGCGCCGGGCGTGGTCGAGGTAGGCGCTGTCGCCGGTGCGGCCGTGGAACCCGAGGACGGCCAGGCCCGTGCCGGGCAGTCCGGTCAGCAGGCCGAGGCTGGTCGGCTCGGCGGTGCGGGCGAGGGCCCGGTCCAGGATGCCGGTGGCTTCGTCGTGCCGTCCGAGGAGATCGAGGACGGTGGCCACCCCGCAGGAGCCGTTGAACAAGCCGACGGGTGCGGTGGCGATGTTCCGCAGGGTTGTGGTGGTGAGCCAGTCGGTCCATGCGGGGTCGACGGCGTGGCCGGTGGCGTGCAGGGCGTACAGGACGCCCGCAGCGCCGTGGGAGAGACTGGTGCCACCGCCTTCCCGTGATCCCTCGGGGTCGTTGGGGAAGAGCCGGTCGCCCCGGTAGGGGGTGGCCGAGCCGGTGATCGCCGCGACGAGCCGTGCCCGGTTCTCCTCCCAGTCCTTGCCGACCGGGTCCGGACCGTGTGGTGCCGGTGCGGTGGTCCGGGCGATCGCCGTCATGGCGCCGGCGGCGTCATGGGCGTGGTCGGCGGGCAGGGGGAAGAGTTCGTGTGCCCATCGTGCGAGTTGTTCGGGCTTGGACGGATCGAGCCCTGCCAGTGCTCCCAGCGGGATGAACTGGCCCAGTCGCAGGGCGGCCAGGCCGTAGGCGTCGATGTCCGTGCCGGTGACGTGGGCGGGCGCCGCGAATCCGGGTGCGCCCAGGAGACCGGTGCGCCGCTCGCCGACCGGGTGGGCGGCTTCCAGGTCGATGAAGGTGACGGTGTCGTCGGGGCGCACGATGATGTTGTTCGGGTGCAGGTCGCCGAAGACGATCCCCTCGCGGTGGACGACGGCCATCGCCGCGGCGACCTTGTCGAGGATGCCGAGCGCCCAGCGGGTGTACTCCTCGTACGCATCCGGCGTGGCGTCGGAACGCACCAGCGGCAGGCGCAGCACGGTGGCCTTCGCCAGCGAGTCGCCGTCGATGTACTCCTGGACCAGGAAGTGGTGCTCCCAGTAGGTCTCGTAGCCCAGCACGCGCGGTACGAGGCCGGTTCCGGCCAGCGCGGTGAGCATGCGGTGCTCCCGTTGCAGCCGGCCGACGGCGTCGAGTCCTTCCGCGTCGAGCCCGGCCAGGGGCCGTGCTTCCTTCAGCACGACCTGGTCCCCGCTTGCGGGGTCCTTGGCCAGGTAGACCCCGCCTCCGTTGGAGAAGTGCAGCGGTCGCACGATCTCGTAGGGCAGGTCGACGCGGCTGGTCACCGTGAACCGTTCGATGCGGTCCTGGATGAAGTCGGGCACCGGTGCCCAGCCGGGAGGGGTGAACGCGGCGGTACGCGGGTCGTGAACCGCTGTTCCGTCCGGCCGGACGATGGCCATGACGGGAACGTCGCCCCCGTCGTGGGTCCACTGCGCGGCGAACGCCCCGTAGCGCACGAACACCGGGCTGCTGTCGCTCCAGCGCAGGTCGGACAGGATGTAGGGACCTTGCTGCCCGTCCAGTGCGGCCGTGAGGTCGTCCAGCAGCGCCTTCAGCTCCCCGTCGTGGGCGGGGTAGACGGTGATGAACTTCCCCGAGGAACCACGGTGGGCGTACTTGGAGTTGAACGCCGACAGCAGTCGGCCGCTGCGCAGGTACTTGAAGGTCACGCGGCGGGAGGTGCAGACGGCGGCGGTCGCGTCGAGGATGTCCTGGGCGGCGTCGGCGGCGGCCGATATGTGGATCTTCCAGCCCTGCGTCGGCAGCGGCCGGTCGAAGAACACCCGCACCCACACGTCCTCGGCGTCCTCCGACCGGGTGCCGTCGCCCACCGGCGGCGGCGTCCAGCGGGAGTCCTCGTCCTGGATGCGCTGCGGCGCATCGAAGAACACCGGGTCGGCCAAACAGTAAGCGTCGATCTGAGCCAGATTCATCGCGTCCCTCCTCTCGGGAATCTCGGTTCTTGCCCGGGCAATAAGCTGTGCCCATGCGCCCCCGTCTCCGGCGGCGGCCCCGGGCTTCTCCCCGGCGACAAACACCACGTTAGGGATCGCTTTTCTACGCTGGATATACGCCGGATCAATGCCGGATCGATGCCGGATCGTCTTCTGGATAAACGCATTCATGGGGGGATCGCGTGAACGTCAGGAGAAGTGGTCGCCTCCCGGCCCCGCCGGCCGGGAGGCGACCGACTGGCGGGCTACGGTGCCGAACGGCGGCGCGTCAGTCTCTTGACGATCCATCCGCCGACGGCCAGGACGGTCCCGGAGGCCAGGCCCGCGAGGAAGCCGGGCAGACTGGCCCGCAGGAGACCGGCGGCGCTCAGATCCGCCGGCTGCGGGGACGGCTCCCGGACCGGTGAGGCGGAGACCGACGGAGCGGGGTGCGCAAAGGCCGCCGCGGTGCGCGCGGCCGGCACGTCGTGCGGGGCCGCTTCGGCCGGGCCCGTGAGGGTCAGTGCCGCGACGAGGGCCGACAGGAGCAGAAGGCAGCGCGCACGGTAGCGCACTTGTGCCGTCCGGTGGTGGGTTTGAACAGGAACGGTGTGCTGAAGACGCTGCTTCCTAGGATGCAACGTACCCCCTTGCGGGTGGGGACCGGGCCGCCGTCCCTGCTGCCCAAGCGGTCTGCGGCGGCCCGGTCGTGCGAAGCCGGCGGCGGAGCACCAACCGGCTCTCACCAGTCGACACCACGTTCCGACGTGCCTAACGCACTCGTACGGGTGAAAGGCTTGTCGCATCATCGCCATGGGCGGTGGAGGGGCGGCAGCATTGCGGTTCTCTGACAGGATCTGACAGCAGGGAGAGCCCCGGCCATGCCCGCCATGCCCGCTCACACTCCGGTTGGGCAAGGGTCGGGCAGCGCCCTGACCAGGCTGCACGCCGAGGTGCAGGCACTGCACGAAGCCGCCGGCAAGCGGTCCTACCACAAGCTCGCCGCCGATGTCAGCGCCATGGCGGACCCCGACGCGTCCGTATCGCACACCACCGTCTCCGATGTGATCACGTGCAGCCGACTCGCCCCGCTGGAGACGTTCAAGCGCGTCATCTGCTGTCTGCTCCACCGTCGTACGAGCATGGACGAGCAGGCGCCGGCGGCCGAGGAGTCCTGGCCCCGCTTCGCCCTGCTGTGGCACGAAGCGGACGAGGAGCGGACGAGGGCCGCCCTGCCCTCGCACGTACAGGAGTTCGCCGCCGTCATGCGGCGGAAGGTCTTCCGACCGCTGGGCGGTGACGTCCACGTCATCAGCCGGCGCCTGGACGAGCTGCTGCCGGCCCTGCGGACGGACGTCCTCACCCCGGCCGCGCTGAGGGCCATCGGCAGCGGCACCCGCCTCCCGCACCAGCACGAGCTGGAGGGGCTCTTGGATCTCCTCGCCCGGGACGGACACGCTCTCGCGCCGGAAGAACGCCGGCTCCTCATGCAGTCGTACTACGACGCGCTCCGGGCCCAGGCCCCGGAGCAGTACGAGGCGTGCATGATCCGGGAACGCTGCGATGCCGAACGCGACTTCCGCACCGTCGTCGAACGCAGGCTGCACCTTCTGGAGCGACGGCACGGGCACGGCACGGCAGCCGAGTGCGCACAGAAGATGCAGGCCGTCACGGAGCGCGCCGCCGACGAGGCCGCCCTCGCGCACCAACGGCATCAGGTCCAGGTGCACCTCAACAGGTGGCTGGAGAGCGAACTGGCCAAGGAGCGCCACGACAAACGCCTCGCCCAGGACGCCGAGCGGGCCGTGCGGGCCGAGCTCGTGGCGCAGGAGCACCGCAGCGAGGAACTGGCGGGCAAGCTCTCCGCCACCGAGGACCTCGTGCTCGACATGCGCAGCCAGCGCGACGAGTCCCTGCGCCGGCTGGCCGAGCAGGCCACCCTCCACGAAGCCGCCGCCACCGTCGCCGACGCCGCCGTCGCCTCAGCCGCCGAGCACCTCCGCCCTCCCACCGGGCCTGCTGTCTCCGTGTTCGACTGGGACGGCTTCGCCACGAGCAGGTGGGGCGACACCGCTTACGACGTCACCGTCACCCCCTACAGCGACGGCTACAGCTACGACTACGGCCACGAGTACGCGGAAGCGCTCCCGCCGTACGGCGTCCCACCCGTCAAGGCCCCCGACCCGTACGGCGGCGACCTGCTGCTCCTTCCGTCCCCGTACACGACCAGCACGGCCTCCGACGTGGAGGGACGGCCCGCCGATTCCCTCCCGTCCTGGCCGTCGGACGGGGACGACTGCCGGCGGCCGACACCTCCGCCGGCGCAGGACGGTCCGCCCCCGGCCCCGGCCCCTCGCGGTTGCTTCCGGTTCCTGAACGCGTTGTTCCGACACGGCCGCGGCCGGCACGCCCGACGCCGGTAACACCCGGTTCGGGCCGTTCACCGGATGACGCATGCCGCGCAGGGTGCCTTATCCCGAAGAATGGGGCAACACTCGTAACAGTCCCATCACACTGATGCGCCGCATACCAGCCGAATATGACACGGCCGCGTCCGGCCTTCCCGCGGTCGCGCCGCGCGTCGGCCCAGTAAGCCCGCAGGTCGCACGGGGGAGCAAAATGTCCTGTCTTCACTGATGCACCGACATGACCGTGATTGGCTACTACTCGGTACCGCACCAACTGCGCAGATCCACCCGCACCGAACGAGAAGGGGCCTGTCACCATGAAGTTCATCACCCGAGCAGGGCTGGCTGCGGCGGTAGCGACCGGAGCCATCGCCGTGGCCGTTGCGCCCGCCTCCGCCGCCGTCGGCGTCGGCAACGGGCACACGGCCTCCAGCGCCCATGTGCTGGCGAACCCCAAGACCATCAAGCCGGCGGCCTACAACCAGGCGCGCAGCATCCTGGCCAACGCCGGGAGTCAGACCGCGGCCAAGTCGCACCCCATTCACGGCAAGGACGACGTGCCGGTCAGCTACGGGACCAGCTTGCTGGCCGCAGCGCGGGACGAGTTCCGGCAGACCGACCGCAAGCTGCCGCCGAAGGACAAGAAGTCCGACATGTCGATTCCGCACTACAACGCGATCCACAGTGCGGCGAAGACGATGGGCATAGACCGCTGGTGACACCGTAGGGCCGTCGCGACGCCGACGGACCGTCCCGACAGGGCCCCGCTCCCGGTGACTCCCGGAAGCGGGGCCCATCGCGCAACGCCCTGGAGGGACCGTGCCGGCCGTGGCAGGCTGGCATCATGATCGATCACATCGCTGTCCAGGTAAGGGACGTTGCCGCCAGCGCCCTGTTCTACGATGCCGCCCTCGCGCCGCTCGGCGGCCGGCGCACCAAGACGTACGGCGAGAACATCGGCTACGGCACCAGTGGGCACACGCTCTGGCTCGTTCCCGCCGACGACGACGGCCCGGCGCGCGAGTTGCACCTCGCGTTCGCGGCAGCCGACCGCGCCGCCGTCGATGCGTTCCACGCCGCCGCGGTGGCCGCCGGCGCCGAGTCCCTGCACGCTCCCCGGCTGTGGCCCGAGTACCACGCGTCGTACTACGGAGCCTTCGTCCGCGATCCCGACGGCAACAACGTCGAAGCCGTCTGCCACGCAGGCACGTGACTGGTGGGAAGAGGGACAGGACGGTACAACGGTGCGCATGCGTATTCGTTCCTTAGCATTGACAGGAAGTCTCTTGGCCGGCCTGGCACTTGGCGGGCCGTGGGCGACGAGCGCCACCGCCGCGCCGTCGCGTGCCGCCGCCCCGGTGTCGTGTCCGGAGCGCGCGAGCGTGGAGGTGTTCCGGGAGGGCGGCATACCGCTGCTCGACTGGCGCGAGAACATGGAGTTCGACGGCCGGGGCAGGCTCTGGGTCTCGCACGTGACCAAGCACCGGGTCGAGGGATACGCCGCCGACGGGAGGCTGACGGCCAGCTTCCCGGTCCCCGGGCCCGGCGGCATCCGGCGCGGCCCCGACGGGAAGATGTACGTCAACTTCGGGGTCAATCCCCTGACGCCGCACGGCGGCATCATGCGGTTCGACCCGAACGCCGACCGGCCGGAGCCGGAGAAGGTCGTCGACGGAGTGACCGGCATCAACGGGCTCGCCATCGACGCCGCCGGGAACTTCTACGTCAGCCGTGAACTGGCCACCGGGATCCTGAAGTTCCGGCCGGACGGCACCAGGGACGAGGAGTGGACGAAGAAGGCGAACGTCTTCGGCACCAACGGCCTGGAGATCATCGGCGACCAGCTGTACGCGAGCGTTCTCCTCAACACCGCGTCCCCCGTCGTCCGCATCCCCCTGAACGACCCGGCGCACCACACCACGGTCGCCAACCTCAGTACGAACCCGCTGGACATCAAGTTCCTCGACGACCTCACCTCCTTCGGTGGCGACCTGGTGGTCGCCGGCTTCCGCAGCGGCGAACTCCTGCGCCTGAACCCGGCGACCGGCCGGTCCTGCGTCCTGGTCAGCGGGCTGCGGATGCCCACCAGCGTCCGGGTCCCCCACGCGTTCGGCAGCCACGACCCGCAGCGCGAGCTCTTCGTCGTCGAGGCGTCCGGCCGCATCCTCAAGGTGAGGATCGGCTGACGCGGGAGCACCGGGGTCCTCGCACCGAGCGCACCGGCTTCCCCACGACTCCCGGAAGACGCCGGGTATAACTTCCTGTATGACGCACCGACATATACGTCGCGCCATGGCTGCGGCGCTCGCTCTCACGGCACTTCTCGGGCCGGCCGCCGCCACCGCGGCTGCGGCCGGTCCGCAGGCCGGTCCGTCCCCCGCCCTCCCGGCCCGGGCCCAGACCCCGGACCACGACGTGGTGACCCGGCTGGAGCGGTACGCGCACCCGCTGCGCACCGCCGAGCCCGGCGGCCCCGGCGGCGACCTGGCCGCGTTCGCCTCGATGACCAGGGGCGCGACCATCGTCGGCATCGGCGAGGCGTCGCACGGCTCGAAGGAACTGTTCACCGTGAAGGACCGGCTGCTGAGGGAGCTGGTCCGGCGCGAAGGCTTCTCCGCCTACGCCATGGAGATCAGCTGGTCGGCGGCCACCCGCCTGAACACCTACCTCCTCACCGGCAAGGGCGATGCCCGGCAGATCATGCGTGAGGAGTTCCAGGACGGGTACTCCCTGCTCGACACGGAGGAACTCGCCCGGCTGTTCGAGTGGATGCGGGAGCACAACCGCACCGGCTCACACAAGATCCGCGTCGTGGGCATGGACTTCTCCGACGCCGACCCGGAGCAGTACGAGCGCATCCTCACCTGGGCGGAGGCCAACGAGCCCGCCCTCATGCCCGAACTCCGCCGCCGCTACGCCGCACTGCGCGCCCTGCCCACCGGGGTGGCCGCGCGCATGGCCGCGTACAACGCCCTGCCGCTCGCCGGGCGGAAGGCGATCGCGAAGGACGCGGAGGCCTCGTACCAGCTGCTGTCCCAGGCCGGGAAGCAGGATCCCTGGGTGCTGCAGGAGGCCCGGATCCTCTCGCACATGGCCACGGAGTACACCGTGGACTGGAGCGACCCGGCCCAGGCGGAGGCCGCGAGCCGCCACCGCGACCGGACCATGGCGGAGACCGCCGTGTGGTGGCAGCGGCAGACCGGCGAGCGGATCGTGGTCTCGGCCCACAACGGGCACGTCTCCTACGAGTCCGCGGTGCCCGCGTACTACCCGGTCACCATGGGCGCGGACCTGCGCGAGCTCGCGGGCCGCGACTACCTCGCCGTCGGGACCTCCTTCCACGGCGGCGACTACCGCGCCAAGACGGCGACGGGCGCGTCGGGAACCTACAGCGTCGGCCCCGCCGCGCCCGGAAGCAACGAGTACACCCTCGACCGGGTGCGCCACCGCGACTTCTACGTCGACCTGCGCGCGGCCCGCCGCGATCCGGCCGTGGCCGGCTGGCTGGACACGGCGCGCCCGACCTTCGTCGTTCCGGGGCGGTACCCCAACGACCCGACGCCGCCGCTCGCGCTCGGCCGCGCCTTCGACGTCGTCGTGCACCTGCACCGGGTCACGGCGTCCGTGCCCGTGCCCGTGCCGCCGCAGCACTAGCCCCTCGGGGTGACGGGTCCGGCCGGGCCCGGCTCCCCACTCCGGAGAGCGGCTGCCTCCGCGGCCCGTTCAGAGCCAGCCGCGCCGGGCCGCCTGGACTCCGGCCTGGAAGCGGGTGGTGGCGCCCAGCCTGGCCAGGAGTGTGGAGACCCGGCGCACCACGGTGCGGCGGCCCAGGCCCAGGCGCCGGGCGATGGCGTCGTCCGTGGCACCGCCGGCCATCATGGTGAGGATCTGACGGTCCCGGGCGTCGATCTGCGCGTCGTTCCCCGCCACCGACAGGGGAACGGCCAGCCGCCACAGGGACTCGAAGACGTTCGACAGGGCCAGGAAGAGGCCGGACGGGCGTATCAGGAGGGAGACGACGCCGGAGTGGTCGTCGGCGGCGAGGGTCACGACGGCCAGCTCGTCGTCGCTGATGGCGAGCTTCAGGGGCGGGTCGTCCAGTGTCCTCGCCTGTTCCCCGGCCTCGACCATGCGCGCCATGTTGGGACCCGCGATCGGGTCCTCGCACACGGATCCGTGGTAGATGGTGCGGTAGACGACCCCGGAGGCCATCCGTTCGCGTTGCAGGGTCTCCTGGTCCAGGTAGTGGTCCGAGGTTCCGGAGTACGGTGGCACGTCGATGACCCGGACCTGGTGGCGTGCGGACTGCTGGAGCTGTCGGCTGACGGCCAGGACGCGCGCGATGTCCTCGACGACCTCCAGCGCGCCGTAGTGACCGGCGTCCTTTCTGGCGAACCGGTAGAGCCGCTCCAGCTCCGCGCCGGCCTGTCGTAACGCCGCCCGCCGGGCGGCCTCGCGCTGCAGCATCGCTTCGACGACCTGCGCGGGCGGTAACGCCTCCCAGGCCCGGCCCCCGGGATCCGTCGTCACGACGATGTCCTCGGCCGCGAGTTCCTCCAGCACGGCCGTCGTGACGGCCTCGGTCAGGCCGACGCGGACGGCCAACGCGCCGATCTGCGCGCGCGGATGACCGACCAGAGAGCGGTAGACCCGCCCCCGGTCGGAATCAGGGTCCAACACGTCGTGCACGAGGCCCCCCTCGCCGTGTGGTGCCGGTCGAGCCGGCCGACTCCCGGAGCCTACGGGCGGCTGGCGCACCTGCGCCAGTGGCTCATGTGCGCCAAGGTCCACTATGGCGTCGGCAGGGGTGCTGCGAGAGATTGTCGGAGCCGGATGAACACGACCGGTCCGATGGCAACCAGTCCACCCCCAAGGACAACTGATGAGATCAGTCCTGCCCTCCTGGCTCCTGCGTGCGAAGGCAGTGGCCACCGCTTTGGCCGCCGCCGTCCTCATGGTGGGCTCGCCCTCCGCACACGCCGACGACCCCGCCCCGCCACCCATGGCCGACGGCTTCGGCCTGACGCAGGTCGGCGCGGCGACCGGCACCCCCACCAACTTCGTGGTCACCGTCAACACGGGTCAGGTCGCCGGACCGCACCGCATCCGGATCCTGCTGCCCAGCGACTACGCGGCCGAGCCGACCAAGCGGTACCCGGTGTTCTACCTGCTGCACGGCGCGTCCGACGACCCGGGCAACCCCTACCTGGCCTACCCCGCCCTCACCGCGGCCAAGTCGATGATCACGGTCATACCGGACGGCGGCCGGCGGGGCTGGTACACCAACTGGCTCGACCAGAAGACGGCGGCCGGGGCGCAGAACTGGGAGAACTTCCACATCAACCAGGTGATCCCGTTCATCGACGCCAACCTCCGCACCCTCGCGACCAAGCAGGGGCGGGCCGTCGGCGGCATCTCGATGGGCGGGTTCGGCGCCCTGCACTACGCCCAGAACCATCCGGGCCTGTTCAGCCAGGTCGCGTCGTTCTCCGGTGCCAGCGACTTCTCGGTGGACCACCTCGTCATGCGCGCCGCCGTCGTCGCCACGCTCACCAACGTCGGGGCGCCCCTGTGCGGCTCCAGCTCCCCCGACTGCGCCCTCAACTTCGGGCCCACGGTGTCCAGCGACGCGGTCTTCGGCTCCCCGTACCCGGTGCTGAACGCCGACTGGCGCTGGAACGCGGTGGACCCCTCCACCCACATGGGCGTGCTGGCGGGCATGGGCATCGCGCTCTACACGGGCAACGGCGCCGGTAATCCCAGCGACGCCGAATTCTGGGTCCAGTCGGCGGCACAGCACACCAAGGACCGTCTGGACGCCCTCAAGTACCCGTACCACTTCGTCGACTACGGCAACGGCGCCGGCTGGGGCAGCGCGTGCAAGGGCGGCCACACGTACGGCTGCTGGGCCCAGGACCTCGTGGACTACGTCCCGCGCCTGGAAGCCGCCTTCGCCGCCGCCTCCTGACCCCTCCGTCACCCTGCCGCCCGGCGCCCGCCGGGTGGCAGGGTGCCCGCATGTCCGGGCCCGGTGCCGCTCGTGTCATTCGACGGGCAGGTGTTCCAGGAGCGTGCGGGCCGCGGTCAGCATCAGGCGGCAGACGTGCTCCGGGTCGGCGCCGGCCAGGGGCTCCTGGCGCACCACGACGCGGGTGAGGCCGATGCCGAGGAGCCAGGCCAGGACGAGGGCGGAGCGCAGCTCGGCGTCCTCCGCACGGGTGAGGCCGGCCAGCACGCCGGTGTATTCCTCGGTCAGGCGCCGGCTCGTCCGGGCGGCCTCGTCGTCGCCGCCGACCGAGCGCAGGAAGACCTCCAGGGAGCGGTCCCCGGGCGGCGCGTCACCGGCCGGCGCGAGGAGGTTCCGCAGGGCGGTCTCCAGCAGTCGCTCGGCCGGCGTCTCCCTCAACTGGCGGCGTCCGTCCATCGCCACCACTTCGCCGAAGAGAGCGGTCTTCGAGCCGAAGTAGCGGAAGAGCAGAGCCTGGTTGACGCCGGCCCGGGCGGCTATCGCGCGCACGGTCGTCCGGTCGTAGCCGCGTTCGGCGAAGAGCTCCGCCGCCGCCTCGACCAGGGACCGGCGGGTGGCGTCGGCGTCGCGTCGGCGCACCGGCTTCTCTGCCTTCTCTGCGGTCATCCCGTTCCTCCTCACGGGCCGGCCGGCACGCGCCACGGCGTCCGAGCCGTCGGCCGTCAGGCCCCGTTGACGTCGTTCCTACCCCGTCCTACGGTCCTTGTAAGCAGGTGCTTACACCGCCGACGCGAGGGAAAAAGGGGTCCGGATGTCCACCTCCCACAGCGAGCCCACCGCCTATCCCTTCAACGAGGCCATCGGTCTGGCCCTGTCCGGGCAGTACGACGAGGCGCGGCGCGGCGAGGGGCTGCGGCGCGTCCGGCTGCCGTTCGGGGAGCCGGCCTGGCTCGTCACCCGCTACGCGGACGCCAGGCTCGTCCTGGGCGACCGGCGGTTCAGCCGCGCGGCCGCAGCCGGTCACGACGAGCCCCGGCAGTCGCCCGGCCGGTCCAACAGCGGCATCCTCTCCATGGATCCGCCCGACCACACCCGGCTGCGCACGCTGGTGATGAAGGCGTTCACCGTGCAGCGGATGGAGCGGCTGCGCCCCGGCATCCGCGCGCTGGCCGAAGGGCTGCTGGACGACATGGTGGCGGCGGGCCCGCCCGCCGACCTGGTCGAGGACTACGCGCTGCCCGTCCCCGTCTCCGTGATCTGCCGTCTGCTCGGGGTGCCCGAGGAGGACCGTCCGCTCTTCCGCACGTGGAGCGACGACGCCCTGTCCACCAGCTCGCTCACGGCCGAGGAAGCGGACGCCAGCCGTGAGGAGTTACGCGCGTACATGGCCGGGCTGATCGCCGGGCATCGCGCCCGGCCCGCGGACGACCTGATGACGGCCTTGATCGAGGCCCGCGACAAGGACGACCGGCTGTCGGAGCCGGAGCTGGTCGACCTGTGCGTGGGGATCCTGGTCGCCGGTCACGAGACCACCGCCACCCAGATCCCCAACTTCGTGTGCACCCTCCTCGACCATCCCGACGAGTGGGCCCGGCTCCGCAAGGATCCCGCTCTCGTCCCGGCGGCGGTGGAGGAGTTGCTGCGCTTCGTGCCGTTGGGCATGGCGGCGGCCATGGCTCGCTACGCGACGGAGGACGTCGAGGTGGGCGGTACGTTGGTGCGGGCGGGCGAGCCGGTTCTGGTGTCGGTGGGGTCCGCCAACCGCGATGCGCTGCGCTTCTCCTCCCCCGATGCACTCGACCTCGGCCGGGAGGGCAATCAGCACCTGGGGTTCGGCCACGGCGTCCACCACTGCCTGGGGGCGTCCCTCGCCCGCGTCGAGCTCCAGGAGGCCCTGCGGGCCCTCGTCCTGCACCTGCCGGGCATCCGGCCGGCCGGTGACATCGTCTGGAAGACGGAGATGCTGGTGCGTGGCCCGCGCTCGATGCCGGTGGGGTGGTGATGTACGGGGCCGGGCCCCTGGGGGACCCGGCCCGTCGGGACCGGCGGATCAGTGATTCGTGCCGGAGGCCCAGACCGCGCGGCTGCCGTCGTAGATGACGACGTTCCCGTCGTCCTGGATGACCAGCCGCGAGCCGGGGCGGCCGGCGGTGTTCGACGCCCAGACCGCCTGGCCCGAGCGGGTGTAGACGACGAGGTTGCCGTCCTGCTGGAAGACGGTCCGCCATCCGCGGTTCACCGTGCCGGTGGCCCAGCGCGCCACGTTGAACTCGTCGTAGATGACGAGGTTGCCGTCGGTCTGCATGACGAGTCTGGCCGTGTCGGAGCTGACCGACCGGCCTCTTTCCAGGGTGAACGGAGCATGGATCGTCCGGGTCGCCGTGACGCTCGTCGCGGCCGCCCCGCCCGTGGTGGCGGCGTGGCCGGCGGGCGCCGCGATCGCCTGGCCGGCGAGCGTCACGGTGGTGAGCGCGGCGGCGGCGAGCAGAGTGGTGATCTTCTTCCCCACGAAAGGATCCTTTCGTCGAGTCGTTCTCCACCGGCGCCCTCGGGACGGGGCGCCGCACCGGACTCTGACAGCATCCGGTGCCGCAGCGGCCTCTCCCGGCAGAGCTGTGACGTGTTCGCGTCACTCTTTGGCCGGAGAACGCCGACACGCCCACCGACGACGGCCTCCGTGGGCTTTGCGAGACTGCTGGGCGTGAACACCGAGAACATACGTCCCACGACCGCCGCTCACCTGCGGGAGGCCGGTCTGCCCACCGTCGATCTGTCCCCCGTCCTCGCGCAGCAGACGCACCCCCTGGTCTTCGCCACCGTCTCCGGGGCACACCTGTACGGCTTCCCGTCGCGCGACTCGGACGTGGACCTGCGTGGCGTGCACCTGCTGCCGGTCGGCGATCTGATCGGGCTGCGGGACGGCGAGGAGACCCTGACGCGGATGGGTGACCGCGACGGGGTGGAGATGGACCTCGTCACGCACGACCTGCGCAAGTTCGCACGGCTGATGCTGCGCCGCAACGGCTACGTCCTGGAGCAGCTGCTCTCGCCGCTCGTCGTGCACACCACGCAGGTGCACGCGGAGCTGGCCGCTCTCGCGCCGGGTGTGCTGACCCGCAACCACGCCCACCATTACCGCGGCTTCGCGGTCACCCAGTGGCGGCTCTTCGACAAGCAGCGCGAGCTCAAGCCCCTGCTCTACACCCTGCGGGTGCTCCTCACGGGCATTCACCTGATGCGCAGCGGCGAGGTCGTCGCCCACCTGCCCAGCCTGCTCGGCCTGGTCGGGGCCCCCGCCTACGTGCCCGACCTCATCACCGCGAAGGCCGCGGCGGAACACGGGCCGGCCGAGGAGATCGTGGACATGGCGCGCGTGTGCGCCGACGTCGAGGCGCTCCACGCGGAACTCGACGAGGCCCAGGCCCTCTCCGCGCTCCCGCAGAGCCCGGCCGACGACGTGTACGACGCCTTGCACGACCTGGTCGTACGGGCCCGCACGGCCGGCCGGGGCTAGCCGGCACTCGCCAGTCGGTCCGGCCGCCGGTCGGCCGTGGGCCCTTCGAGCCGGTCGGGTTCGTGGAGGGTGCGCAGGAGCAGCCAGCCGAGGGCCGGGAGGACGGTCAGGGGGGCGAGGGCGGTCTGCAGGGAGGTGGCGTCTGCGAGCGCTCCGAGGAGGGGGCTGGCGATGCCGCCGATGCTGACGGTCAGGCCCAGGGTGACGCCCCCCGCGGTGCCCACGCGGCGGGGCAGGTAGTCCTGGCCGAGGGTGACGTGCAGGGAGAACGGCACGTACAAGCCGGCCGAGGTGAGGGCGACGAACAGGTAGAGCGGCGGGCCGGGGACGAAGACGACTCCCGCGACGGCGATCACGGTCAGGGCGTAGGACCACTGCACGACCGGGATGCGGCCGAAGCGGGTGGCGAGCCTCCCTCCGGCCACGGTGCCCACTGCGCCGCCGAGGTAGAGCACGAACAGCGCGGCCGTGCCGGCGACGTCACCGCCCCCGGTCCGCTGGCGCACGTACAGGGAGACGAACGTGCTCAGGCCGACGAAGACGACCGACCGGCAGACGACGGCTCCGGACAGTTTGACGAAGGACGGCCAGTCGTCCCTGCCCTCCGGTCCTGCCGCCGTGCCGGCCGCCACCTCGGTCGTGGCCCTGACCGCGCGCAGGGCGGCCACGCACAGGGCCGCGCCGGCCAGGGCCGGGACGAACAGCAGCGGAGAGGCGTGCAGTCCGCCGGTGGCGACGACGGCGGAGACCGCCAGGGGCGCGGTGGCGAAGCCGAGGTTGCCGCCCAGGGAGAACCAGCCCATCGCGGTGTGACTGCCCCTGCTCGCGACGCGGGCCACGCGCGCGGCTTCCGGGTGGTAGGCGGCGACGCCGATCCCGGACACGGCGACCATCATCAGGGTGACGGTCCGGGAGGCGCCGACACCGGCCAGGGCGACGCCGGCTCCGCCGACCAGGGTGCTCACGGGCAGCAGCCACGGCATGGCCCACCTGTCGGTGAGCGCCCCGAACAGCGGCTGTACGACCGAGGACAGCAGGGTGGCCGCCAGGACGAGGCCGGAGACCGCGGCGTAGGTGTAGTCCCGCTCGGCGACGAAGAAGGGCACCAGGGCGGCCACCGCCCCCTGGTAGACGTCCACGCAGGCATGCCCCAGGGACAGCAACACGACGGGTCTGGTACGGGGGTTCCGGTTCTTCGGCACCCCTCCATCGTCCGCACGGGCCGCTCGGGCACGCTTCCGATAAAGTGCCAACGTATGCCGGTTATCCGCCACACTCCGCAGGCTCCCACCAGCACCCGGACGATGGCCGCGGGCGAGAGCATCGATGCGCACCGCCACGACGACCACCAGATCGTCTACGCGGGCTCCGGCGTGCTGGCGGTCACCACCGACGCCGGCACGTGGTTCGCGCCCGGCACCCGTGCCCTGTGGATACCGGCGGGATGCGTCCACGCCCACCGCGCCCACGGCCACCTCGACCTCCACCTGCTCGGCCTGCCCGCCTCCGTCAACCCCCTGGGCCTGGACGCCCCCACCGTCCTGGCCGTCAGCCCCCTGCTGCGCGAACTGCTCCTCGCCTCCACCCGCGGCCCCCACGACGACAGCCCCGAGCGCCGCCGTCTGCGCGCCGTCCTGCTCGACCAGCTCCGCGCGTCCCCGCAGCAGCCGCTGCAGCTGCCCTCCCCCACCGACCCGCGTCTGCGGGCGGTCTGCGACCTCCTGCACCACGACCCGGCGGACCCCCGCACCCTGGCCGCCCTCGGCAACCACGTGGGAGCGGGTGAGCGCACCCTCAGCCGTCTCTTCCGCCGCGAACTGGGCATGACCTTCCCCCAGTGGCGCACCCAGCTCCGCCTCTACCACGCGTTGCGGATGCTGGCCGACGACGAACCGGTCACCGCCGTCGCCCACCGCTGCGGCTGGTCCTCCGCCAGCGCCTTCATCGATGTCTTCCGGCGCGCCTTCGGGTGCACGCCGGGCGCGCACAGTCGCCGCCCCTGACCTCCGCCTTCTTCCCCCCTCGGCCGGTCCGTCCTGCGCACGCCGGGTACAGTCGGCCGCGCCGAGGGGGCGGCGCAGTGTCGTGCCCGTGCACGACCAGGGGCGCAGCGACCATGACAGCCGATCAGATCACCGGCCGCACCGGCGAACGCGCCGAGCTCGGCCGGATGCTGGCGGAGATACGGGCCGGCTCCGGCCGGGCACTGGTGCTGCGCGGGGAGCCCGGTGCGGGCAAGTCCACGCTGCTGCGGCACGCGGCCGAGGAGGCCGCTCCCGCACGCGTGCTGTCGGCCACCGGCGTGGAGCCCGAGTCCGGGATGGCGTTCGCCACCCTGCACCAGTTGCTGCATCCGGTCGCGGGTCTGGTGGAGACGCTGCCCGACGCCCAGCGGCAGGCCGTGCGCACGGTCCTCGGGCTGGCGGAGCCGGCGGCCGAGGTGGACCGGTTCCTGGTGTCGGCGGGCGTCCTCTCGCTCCTGGTCGAAGCCGCGGCACCCCAGGGGCTGCTCTGCGTCGTCGACGACTTCCAGTGGGTCGACCAGGCGTCGGCCGACGCCCTGTTGTTCGCCGCGCGCCGGTTCGGCGGTCACGGCGTGGGGCTGCTGATCGGCACCCGGGACACCGGCGCGGCCCGGCAGGCCCTGCGCGGTCTGCGGACACGGGAGATCGGGGGCCTGGACGCCGGGAGTGCGGGCGAGGTGCTCGCCGCCCGCGCGGCGGTGACGCCGGCGCCGCACGTCGTCGAGCTCGTCACGGCCGCCACGGGCGGCAATCCGCTGGCCCTGCGCGAGACGGCCGCACTCCTGAGCACCGAGCAGCTGACGGGCCGGGCGCCGCTGCCGGATCCGCTGCCCGCGGGGGACGGCGTCGCAGCGGTCTTCGGGAAGCAGGTGGCCCAACTGCCGGAGGCCGTACGCCTCGTCCTGCTCGTCGCCGCGCTGGAAGGGCGGGGTGATCCGCTGCTGATCCGGGAGGCTGCCGAGCGGCTGGGCGCCGGAGCGGACGCCCTGTACGCCGCCGAGGCGGCCGGGGTCATCGGCATGGGCCCCGCACAGATCACCTTCCGTCATCCGCTGCTGCGTTCCGCCGTGTACGCGGGCGCGAGCCCCGCGGCGCGGCGTGCGGTGCACGGTCAGCTGGCCGCGCTGCTCGACGAGCGGGACGAGTGGGAGCGCAGTGCCCGCCACCGGGCCGAGGCGGCGACCGGGCCGGAGGAAGGCGTCGCCGCCGGCCTTGCCGCCGTCGCGGAACGGGCCCGCGCCCGGGGCGGTTACGCGGACGCCGCCCGGACGTGGGCGTGGGCCGCGGAGCTGACCCCGGATCCCGCGACCAGGGCCCGCCGTTTCAAGGACACGGCCGTCGCCGCGTGGCTCGGGGGCCATGCCGGTCAGGCGCGCACCGCCCTCGCTGCGGCCCGGGAGCTCGCGCGGGATCCCGCGCTGCTGGCCGACGTCGCACAGCTCGACGGGCGGTTCGAGCTGTCCTCGGGTGATGCCGCCGAGGCCCAGCGCATCTTCCTGGCCGCCGCGGACCGGGCCATGGCCGAGCCCACCGGTGCGGTCCGCAGGACGGTCCTCGCCTTGCTGGCCGACGCGGCCGAGGCCGCCTCCACGGTGGGCGACACCGGGGCAGCCGTGCACATCGGACGGCGCGTCGAGGACCTGGAACGGCTGCACGGGCCCGCGGAGGAGCCGGCGGACGCCTTCCTCCACGGCGTTCTGGCCGGCATGGGTGCCCTGCACGGCGGAGAAGCAGAGCGCGGCGCCCGCCTGCTGAGAGGTGCGCTGGACGGTCTGGCCGGCGTCGGCGACGGCGCCGCCGCCTTCGGCGGGCAGGCCGCTGCGCTGCTGTGGGCGGCGGCGGCCGCCAGCCTCCTCGGCGAGAGCGGCGCCGCCGGCGACCACGGTGCTCGTGCCGGGCGGGTCGCCCGGGTGTCCGGCATGGTCGGCACCCTGCCCGTCGTCCTGGAGAACGCGGCCACCGCCGAGCGCATGAACAGCGGGTTCGCGCTCAGCGCCGCCCTGTCCGAGGAGGGCCTCGCCCTGGCCCGGGAGACGGGACTCGACAACTCCGTCGCGGCTCACCTGGCCAACCTCGCCGTCTGCGCCGCCGTGCGCGGCCAGGAGGACGACTGCCGCCGCTACGCGCACGAAGCGCTGGTCATCGCCATTCCGCACCGGCTGGGCCTGCGGGCCGGCGTGGCCACGTACGCGCTCGGCCTGCTCGACCTCGGCCTCGGCCGGTTCGACCGGGCGCACGAACGCCTGGCGTCCCTGGTCACGGCGGGGCCGGGGACCGGTCATCCCATCGTCGCGTGGGGCTCGGTGGCGGACCGGGTGGAAGCCGCCGTCGCCGCGGGGGACCCGGCGGCCGCGCGGGAGGGGGCCGGCTTCCTGGAGCAGTGGTCGGCCCGTTCCTCCTCGGCCCGGGCGCGGGCGCTGCTCGTCCGGTGCCGGGCTCTCGTGACCGACGACGACGCCGCAGCGGCGGCGCTCCTGCAGGAGGCCGTGGAGCTGCTGGCCGACGACGACGGCGCCGCCTACGACCGGGCCCGCACCGCGCTCCTGCTCGGCGAGCGGCTCCGCCGCGACCGCCGGGCGGGCGCCGCGCGCCCCTACCTGCGGCAGGCCGCGGAGACCTTCCACCGTCTGGGGGCCGCGCCCTGGGAGGGCCGGGCCCGGGGCGAGCTGCGGGCGGCGGGCGAGTCCGTCGAGCCGGCGGGGCCCGATGCCCTGGCGGCCCTCACCTCCCAGGAGCTGCGGATCGCCCGGCTCGTCGCCGACGGGGCGAGCAACAGGGACGTGGCGGCCCGGCTGTTCCTGAGCCCCCGGACCGTCGAGTACCACCTGTACAAGGTCTATCCGAAGCTCGGCATCACCTCCCGCACCGAACTGGCACGGCTGCTGCAGTGAGGCCCGTGGCCATGCCCGTGCTGCCACCAGTGATGTCACCAGTGGTCCTACGGATGGCCCGGGCGGGCGGTCACGGCAGAGTTCTGCCTGTCGCCGCGCCACACGGGCAGGGGGCGCGGGAGAAACAGCAGCAACAGGAAGAGGAACAGGTATGACGACCGGAGCACGCATGATCCAGGTGGGCGACGTCGAGCTGTGGACGGAGGAGTTCGGCGACCCGTCCCACCCGCCGGTGCTGCTCATCGCGGGCTCGATGAGCCAGGCGGTGCTCTGGCCCGACGAGTTCGTCGGCAGGCTCGCCGCGGCGGGACACCGGGTGATCCGTTACGACCACCGCGACATGGGCCGGTCGACGGCCCGTGACTTCGAGCAGCACCCCTACACCTGGGCGACCCTCAAGGACGACGCCGTGGGGCTGCTCGACGCGCTCGGCATCGCATCGGCCCACCTCGTGGGCCACTCCGCGGGCGGGCTCATCGCCCAGTGGATCGCCGTCGACCACCCCGGCCGGGTCGACAGTCTCACCGTGGTGGGCTCGTCGCCGCTGGGCAGCCGGGAGGGAGAGGTCATCGTGCGGGCGCTCATGGGAGAGCCCCAGCCCGAGGGCAGCCTGCCGGAACCGCTCCCGGCGTTCACCGAGTTCTTCCGCACGGCGGCGGTGAGCCCGCCGCCCGCCACCCGGGCCGCGGCCGTCGACTTCCAGATCGAGGCGGCCCGCGTCCTCCACGGCGACGAGCTGCCCTTCGACGAGGACGCCCAGCGCCGCCTCCAGGAGCGGATCTTCGACCGCACCCGCGACCCCAGGACCGTCGCCAACCACCGGCTCGCCGGCATGGCCGACCTGACCTGCGAGCCCACGGGCGCCCTGGTGCGCGTGACCGCGCCCACGCTCGTCGTCGAGGGGACCGCGGAGCCCGCCAAGCCGGGCCACGGCCGGCTCATAGCGGAGCAGATCGCGGGGGCACGGCTGATGATGGTTCAGGGCATGGGCCACATGCTCACGCCCGGCACCACCGCAGTGGTCGCCGACGCGCTCGTGGCCCACATGGCGGAGGCCGGCGCACACGCAGCGACGTGAGACGGCAGACGGGCGCCGTCACGTCGCCTGCGCGCGGGCTCCGGCTAGGCGGGGCGGCGCCCGGGCCCGTCCGCCCCGTTCCGGTCGCGGTCCCTGAACGGCACGGTCAGCCAGGGGCTCTCCGGGTCGGTGGTCAGGGCCCGGTGTGCCGTGAGGACCTCTGCGTACCAGGGGCCGAACTCCTCGTCGTCGAAGTGCAGGCACCGCCCGAGGACGTAGCCGGCGGAGAACTCCTCCCACGTCTCGTACGCGGCCTGCGCGGCGGCGCTGGCGCGCTCGATCGCCGCGTGCATCTCGGCCTCCGTGGCGTACCGGGCGCCGCGTCCCCAGCGGGCCATCTTGGAGCCGCGGCCGACGTCCCAGGCGGCGACCGTGCGGACGTGGCCGTCGGGCGGCAGCAGGCCGTCGGCACGGAAGCGGGCCTCGTACCGCAGGACCGTGCCCACCAGGGACCGCAGGTGCGCCACGAAGTCGTCGAAGTCGGGGTCGTGCGTGGGGGTGCCGGTCTCCTGGGCACGGGCGCGCAGGGTCCGTTCCACGGTGTCGCGCCACTGCTCGGTCTCCACGCGGCCGCCGCCCCGGATGCGCTGGAGTTCGTTGCGGGCCCCGAGGACGAAGTCCCAGTACCAGGGGCTCACCTCGTGGTCGAGCAGCCGGTTCTGGATGCTCGACCAGTCCTCACGGCCGTGCACGTTCCAGCTGTCCGCGATCCGTTCGACCTCGCCCCGGTAGCCCATGCCGTGCCAGTGGAGGGTGTTCCACGCGTCGCCGTTGGCGAAGCACAGGTGTGCCCCGCAGGCCAGGCCGTGCAGCAGCGGTCCGGGGGCCGGGGCGCCGGTGCGGCGCGTGACCACACGGTCCATCAGCGCGTCGGAGGAGAACAGCTCGTGATGGAGGTCCAGCCAGACCTCCCGTTCCTCATCGCTGATCAGGAAGTACTGCTCGCACGGCGTGGCCGCGTTGACGGCGAGGACGTCCACCCCCTCGGGCACGATCCGTTCGAGCGCGCCGAGGGTCGCGTACTCGTAGACGAGGAACGGATGCGGCCGCGGCAGCAGGCCGGCCGTGTAGACCTGGGCCACGGTGAGCCCGTCGGGCGTCTCGTTGGTCAGCATGGGGTGGGCGTCGTCACCGGCCGCACGCGCTTCGTCGAGGCGCACCGGGTAGTAGACGCCCTCGATGGCGAGGGTGCGCAGGTAGGCGTAGGCGTTGTCCGCCCGGCAGAGCTTGTACAGGTACTGCTCCAGGTCGGTGGGCGCCTGCCAGCGAGCACCGTCCTCCGGCGCCGGGACGAGCGGGAAGAACTCGTCGTGCATCTCGTCCTCGGCTGCCGCGTGCACGGGGCCGGCTCCTTCCGGTTCACGTCCTGACGCGTACGTGCGTCAGGACGCCTGTGGGGTGTTCGTGACGGATCGTCGGTGGCGGATGTCTGCGACGCCTGCCTGCGGCGGTCGCTACGGCCTGGATTCCGGCGCCGGCCACGGGGCGGAGGGAAGAGCCGGCGCCGACGGCGCGGCGGGCAGGGCGGGATCCTCCGCGCCCTGGTCGGCGCGCAGCTGGGCCGTCACCGAGTCGGTGCGGGCGCGCAGGGCGCGGACGCGCTCTGCGGTGCGTGTTCCCGCCTGGGGTGCTTCCGCGGGAAGCACGGGGACGCCCTGGGCCTGGGCGGTGAGCACGAGGCTGCGCATGACGTCCGCCTCGTGGGCCAGCAGGGCGGTGGTGAACAGGTTGGCCCGCAGTGTCTTCTTCATTCCGAGCGCACCCCGATAGGTGATCTCGCAGGCCACGGCGACGGTCTCCAGCCGCTGTTCGGCCGCCTGCTCCAGCGCGGCCAGCATGACGGAGGCGAGGCCCTCGACGACCTTCGTGACCACCCACTTGCGGCCCGGGAGCATGGGCAGCAGGTCCCGGACCCGGTCGATCTCGGCGTCCAGTGCCTCCGTGGTCATGGCGCTGAACGCGTCGTGCAGCTGGAGGTGGACCACCTTCGACCACGGGATGTCCTCGCCGTCGAAACCGACCGACTCGGGACCGAAGCGCAGGGAGCCGATGCCGTCCAGGGGGCGCAGTGCCTTCGCGGTGACGGCGGGGATGCGGGGGTGGCGGCAGACGAGGGCGCCCAGCGAGAACTCCCACTCCACGGGGGTGGGTGCGGCGGGCGCGGGCAGGGAGCGGAGCACGGAGACCACCCAGTCACCGGAGGCGTTGGTGCCGGCGCGGCCCGCGTCGACGCCGCGCTGTACGGCCTGTGCGACGTCCTTGCCGAGGGTGGTGGCGGCCGTGCCCACCGCATCGCCCAGCGTCTTGACCCGCTCGAATATGCCCATGTCTCCGACCTGCTCACCTGCGACGTTCTGTTTGGCGGCGACACTCTACCCAGCGTTCGCCCCTCCTCGTCGGCGGGCACGGGCCGGCCGACTCGCAACGGAACGGCCTCGGGGCGGCAGCGTCCTTGCGGATGCTGCCGCCCCGAGGGTGTGGCGTGTGCTGTCTGTCGGTCGATCAGTACGCGGAGTTGACGTTGTCCATCGAGCCGTACTTGTCGGCCGCGTAGTTGCAGGACGCGGTGATGTTGGC
>NZ_BMVB01000004.1 GCF_014650495.1 Streptomyces cinnamoneus
CCGGCGGGAGGGGCCGGGGCGGGAGGGGATGGACCCTGGCAGGGGGCGTGACGCGTTATTTGCGGCGGCGTACGGAGCACCCGAACCAGGTGCCGTTGCCGTAAATAATGCAGCCCCCAGAAGGGTCCGTCCCCTCCCGCCCCGGCCCCGCCCGGACAACGAACCGCACCCCCACCCCACCCGCCTCACCCCACGTGCCGCCGGGCCCGCAGCGCCAGCCCCAGGGACAGCACCGCCTCCGGGTCCTCCAGGTCCGTGCCGAGCAGCTTCCCGATCCGTCCCAGCCTGTCGTACAGCGTCTGCCGGTTCAGGTGCAGTTCCCGCGCCGTCTCCGCCTTGCGGCCCGCGTGGGCCAGGTACGTCTCCAGCGTCGGCAGCAGCGGCGGCCGGGACGTCGCGTCGTGGGCCAGCAACGGCCCGAGGGCGCGTTCCACGAACGCCGCCAGGTCCCCGTGCGAGCGCAGCCGCCACAGCAGGACGTCCACGTCCAGCCGCCGCACGTCGTGCCAGGGGCGGTCGGGAAGGCCCTGGCCCGCGGCCGCCACGGCCCCCGCCGCCTCGGCCGCGTGCCGCAGGCCGGCTCCGGCCGTCCGCCACGTCGCCGGCGCGCCGACGACCACCACCGGCGGCCGGCACGACGCACGCTCCGCCCCCGCCCGCAGCGCGGCCGCCACCCGGTCGGCCACCGCGGCCCGTTCCTCGTCCTCCCGCAGCCCCACCAGCAGCGGAACCCGCCCCTCCGGCAGTCGTACCCCCAGCAGTACCGGCGCCCCCACCCCGGCCAGCTCCCGGTGGACGGCCCCGGCCAGCGCCGTCCAGCTGTCGGGGGCCGGCACCAGGTCGCCGGCCGGCCGCATCACCACCGGCAGCAGCGGGCCGGGCCCCGGCCGGAAGCCCAGCACCCGGGCCTGCGCGGCGGCGTCGGCCGCGTCCAGCCGGTCCTCGGCGAGGTCGGTGAGGAAGTCGCCGCGGCCGCGCGCGGCCAGCTCCTCCTCCTGCCGGGCCTGCAGCAGCACCACCGCCAGCAGCCCCGCCGCCCGGTCCGCGGCGATCCGGTGCACGGGCGCGAGCGGCGCGTTGACGGGCAGGACGGACAGCCGGGCCCGGACCGCGCCCGGCCCGGGCCCGGTGCCGGGGACGTCCGTGACGACGCGGCCCGGCAGACCCGCCGCCCGCAGCCCGTCCCACACCTGCAGGGGATCGGCCGCACCCGGCGGGGCGGGCTCGGGGCCGGCCGCGTACAGCAGCCTCCCGTCGGAGGCTTCCAGGAAGACGGGATTGCCCGTGAAGCCGGCGAACAGCCGCAGCACCTCGGGCACGCCGCCCCCGCCCAGCAGGACCTCCGTGCAGCGCCGGTGCACCTCCTCGGCCCGGCGCAGCAGTGCGTAGTGCTCGTTGACCAGCTCGGTGTGGATCTCCTCGGTGACCGCGACGAACGGCACCTCCCGGTGCAGCTGCACCAGGGGCAGGCCGCACGAACGGGCCGTGTCCACCACCGCCGCCGGCAGCGTGGTGAAGCGCGCGCCCAGCTCGACGACGAGCGCCGCGATGCCCCGCTCGGCGAGCCCCCGCACGAACGCCCGCTGCTCGGCGGGGCGGTCGCCGACCCCCAGCCCGGTGGTCAGCAGCAGCTCGCCGCCCTTGAGGAGGGCGGCGATGTTCGGCGCTTCGCCCGCGTGCACCCAGCGCACCGGCCGGTGCAGCCGGTCGGCGCCGGTCATCACCTCGGGCAGGCCCCGGCGCAGGGCGGGCAGTTCGAGGGCCCGGGCGACGGTGATGGCGCCCTGCGGAGGGGCGGGCGGCAGCGGCGGTTCCATGGGCGCGAACCTACAGGCCGCCCCGCCCCTACCCTGTCCCGCATGACGTCAGCCGCCTCGCCCCCGTCCCCGCCCTCCGGCATACGCACGGACACCTCCCCGGGCGTCCTCGCGGGCCCCGACCGCGCCGCCGTGCAGCGGCGCACGCTGCGGGTCCTGATCGCGGCCCAGATCGTGGCCGGCCTCGGCATGGGCTCGATGCTCTCCTCGGGCGGGCTGCTCGTCGAGCGGCTGACGGGCTCGCAGTCGCTCGCGGGCCTGTCCACCACCCTCATCACGCTGGGCGCCGCACTGCTGGCGGTGCCGCTCGCCGCGCTGTCCCGCGCCCGGGGCCGCAGGGCGGGGCTCGGCACCGGCTGGCTGGTGGCCGCCGCGGGCGCGGTCGTCGTGCTGATCGCCGCCCGGCTCGGCGCGTACCCGCCGGTGCTGCTCGGCATGCTGCTGATCGGCGCGGCCACGGCGGCCAACCTGCAGTCGCGCTACGCGGCCACCGACCTGGCCGAGCCCGGGGCCCGGGCGGGCGCGCTCTCGCTCGTGGTCTGGTCGACGACCGTGGGCAGCGTCCTCGGCCCCAACCTCAGCGGCCCGGGCGAGGCGGTGGCCCGCCCGCTCGGCCTGCCCGGGCCGGCCGGCACGTTCGTCTTCTCCGTGGTGGCGTTCGTCCTGGGATGGGCGGTCGTCCACACCCTGCTGCGCCCCGATCCGCTGCTGTCGGCCGGGACCGGGCACGCCGCGCACGCGGCCGGCCCGGACGGGGAGGGCTTCGCGGCCCGCATGCGCGCGGCGATGCGGCACGTCGGCGCGTCGCCCGCCGCCCTGACGGGCCTGACGGCGCTGGTCCTCGGGCACGGCGTGATGGTGGCGGTGATGTCGATGACGCCCGTCCACCTCGCGCACCACGGGGCCTCGCTGAGCATCATCGGCTTCACCATCAGCGTGCACATCGCCGGGATGTACGCGCTGTCGCCGCTGGTGGGCAAGGCGGCCGACCGGCTGGGCCGGGTGCCGGTGATCCTGCTGGGCCAGGCGGTCCTCGTCACCGCCACGCTGCTCGCCGGCACGGCGGGGAGCCGGCAGTGGCCGGTGACGGCGGGCCTCTTCCTGCTGGGCGTGGGCTGGTCGTGCGTGACCGTCGCCGGGTCGACGCTGCTGGGCGAGTCGGTCGGCGCCGCGCACCGCCCGGAGGTGGAAGGGCTGTCCGACACCGCGATGAACCTGGTGGGAGCGGCCGGCGGCGCGTTCTCCGGCACGGTGCTCGGCGACTACGGCTACGGCGGTCTCAATGCCGCCGCAGCCGTGCTCGTGGCCCCCTCGGGCGCCCTGGCGCTGTACTTCGTCCTCCGCAGGCGCTGACGGAGGGCGGGAGACGGCCGGGCTAGCCGCCGAAGGCGCTCGACGCGGTCAGGCGCAGGGCGGTGTCGATGAGCGGCACGTGGCTGAACGCCTGCGGGAAGTTGCCCACCTGCCGCTGCAGGCGGGAGTCCCACTCCTCCGCGAGCAGGCCCAGGTCGTTGCGCAGGTTCAGCAGCTTCTCGAACAGCTCGCGGGCCTCCTCGACGCGGCCGATCATGGCCAGGTCGTCGGCGAGCCAGAACGAGCAGGCCAGGAAGGCGCCTTCGTCGCCGGCGAGCCCGTCCACGCCCGCGTCCTCGCCGGCGGTCGGGTAGCGCAGCACGAAGCCGTCGGGGGTCGACAGCTCCCGCTGGATGGCCTCGATGGTGCCGATGACGCGCTTGTCGTCGGGCGGCAGGAAGCCCATCTGCGGGATGAGCAGCAGGGAGGCGTCCAGCTCCTGGGAGCCGTAGGACTGGGTGAAGGTGTTGCGCTCCTTGTCGTAGCCCTTCTCGCACACGTCCCGGTGGATGTCGTCGCGCAGCTCGCGCCAGCGCTCCAGCGGGCCGTCCACGTCGCCGGACTCGATGAGCTTGATGGTGCGGTCGACGGCGACCCAGGCCATGACCTTGGAGTGGACGAAGTGGCGGCGGGGGCCGCGCACCTCCCAGATGCCCTCGTCGGGCTCGGTCCAGTGGTCCTCCAGGTAGCCGATGAGCCGCAGCTGGAGCAGGGAGGCGTAGTCGTTGCGGGCCAGGCCCGTCATGTGCGCCAGGTGCAGGGCCTCGGTGACCTCGCCGTAGACGTCGAGCTGGAGCTGGCCGGCGGCACCGTTGCCGACCCGGACCGGGCCGGAGTTCTCGTAGCCGGGCAGCCAGGGCAGCTCGGCCTCGCCGAGCTCGCGCTCGCCGGCGATGCCGTACATGATCTGCAGGTTCTCGGGGTCGCCGGCGACGGCGCGCAGCAGCCACTCGCGCCAGGCGCGGGCCTCCTCGCGGTAGCCGGTGCGCAGCAGCGAGGAGAGGGTGATCGCGGCGTCCCGCAGCCAGGTGTAGCGGTAGTCCCAGTTGCGGACGCCGCCGATCTCCTCCGGCAGGGACGTGGTGGGGGCGGCGACGATGCCGCCGGTGGGCGCGTACGTCAGCGCCTTGAGGGTGATCAGCGAGCGGACCACGGCGTCCCGGTAGGGGCCGTGGTACGTACAGTGGCCGACCCACTCGCGCCAGAACTCCTCCGTGGCCTCCAGCGAGCCCTCGGGGTCGGGCAGGGCGGGCGGCTCGCCGTGCGAGGGCTGCCAGCTGATGGTGAAGGCGACGCGATCGCCGGGGGAGACGGTGAAGTCGGAGTAGGTGGTGAGGTCCTTGCCGAAGGTGTCGGCGGTGGTGTCCAGCCACACGGAGTCGGGGCCCGCGACGGCCACCGTGCGGTCGCCCACCTTGTGCACCCAGGGCACGACCCGCCCGTAGGAGAAGCGCATGCGCAGCGCGGAGCGCATGGGCACCCGGCCGCTGACGCCCTCCACGATCCGGATCAGCTGCGGGGCACCGTCGCGCGGCGGCATGAAGTCGATGATGCGGACCGTGCCGCGCGGGGTGTCCCACTCGGACTCCAGGACGAGGGAGTCGCCGCGGTAGCGGCGGCGGTCGGCCTGCGGCGGTGCCGCCCCCGAGGGGTGCGCGGGGCCGATGCGCCAGTAGCCGTGTTCCTCCGTGCCGAGCAGTCCGGCGAACGCGGCGTGCGAATCGAATCGGGGCAGGCACAGCCAGTCGGCCGTACCGTCCCGGCAGACCAGGGCGGCGGTCTGCATGTCGCCGATGAGTGCGTAATCCTCGATACGCCCGGCCACGTCATCTCCAGTCGAACGGCATCCAGGACCCCTTCAGGGGTCGAACGGCATCCAGGACCCTGCGGGGCCCTTTGACGGTCAATGCGATCTTCGACGAGCTCTGTTCCGGGGAGAGCCCCTCCCAGGGGGTGGCTGGGGGAGGGCGGGATGGTGCCGTGCCGGCCGGCTCGCTGCGTGTGTCCGAGCAGGATACGACGACGAGTTGGGACACGCGCGACGGTTGGTGGGGGAATCTGTGCCGAATGGGTGGCCTGATGCGTACCCGGGACGCGCCCGGTGACACGTCCGTGACGCACGGTCGGCGGGGCCGTCGCACCGCGTCACCGGACGCGCCCGGCCGTGGGCGCTGATACCCTGGTACCCCGTGGACCGGTGGGCGCAAGACCCCCCAACCGCAGCGACGGCACCCCCGGAAATCACCGGGTGACCGCCGGCACGCACCCTCACTCGCGACCACGGGAGCCCCCCTTTGGCCATTGCAGCTAAGCCCACGACGACCAAGCACCTCTTCGTCACCGGGGGTGTCGCCTCTTCGCTCGGCAAGGGCCTGACCGCCTCCAGCCTGGGCGCGCTGCTCAAGGCCCGGGGTCTGCGGGTGACGATGCAGAAGCTCGACCCCTACCTGAACGTCGACCCGGGCACGATGAACCCCTTCCAGCACGGCGAGGTGTTCGTCACCAACGACGGCGCCGAGACCGACCTGGACATCGGCCACTACGAGCGCTTCCTCGACGTCGACCTCGACGGTTCCGCGAACGTCACCACCGGCCAGGTGTACTCCACGGTGATCGCCAAGGAGCGCCGCGGTGAGTACCTGGGCGACACCGTGCAGGTCATCCCGCACATCACCAACGAGATCAAGCACCGCATCCGGCGCATGGCGACCGAGGACGTCGACGTCGTCATCACCGAGGTCGGCGGCACCGTCGGCGACATCGAGTCGCTGCCCTTCCTGGAGACCGTCCGCCAGGTCCGCCACGAGGTCGGCCGCGACAACGTCTTCGTCGTGCACATCTCGCTGCTGCCCTACATCGGCCCCTCCGGCGAGCTGAAGACCAAGCCCACCCAGCACTCGGTGGCCGCGCTGCGCAACATCGGCATCCAGCCCGACGCGATCGTGCTGCGCGCCGACCGCGAGGTGCCCACCGCCATCAAGCGCAAGATCTCGCTGATGTGCGACGTCGACGAGGACGCGGTGGTCGCCGCGATCGACGCCCCGTCGATCTACGACATCCCCAAGGTGCTGCACACCGAGGGCCTGGACGCCTACGTCGTGCGCAAGCTGGACCTGCCCTTCCGCGACGTGAACTGGACCCAGTGGGAGGACCTGCTGGACCGCGTCCACAACCCCTCGCACGAGGTCACGGTCGCGCTGGTCGGCAAGTACATCGACCTGCCGGACGCCTACCTGTCGGTGACCGAGGCCATCCGCGCGGGCGGCTTCGCCAACCGCGCCAAGGTGAAGGTCAAGTGGGTCGCCTCCGACGACTGCAAGACCCCGGCGGGCGCCAAGCAGCAGCTCTCCGACGTCGACGCGATCTGCATCCCCGGCGGCTTCGGCGACCGCGGCGTCAACGGCAAGGTCGGCGCCATCACCTACGCCCGTGAGAACAAGGTCCCGCTGCTGGGCCTCTGCCTGGGCCTGCAGTGCGTGGTCATCGAGGCCGCCCGCAACCTGGCCGGCATCGAGGGCGCCAACTCCACCGAGTTCGACCCGGCCACCGCCCACCCGGTCATCTCCACGATGGCCGAGCAGATGGACATCGTCGCCGGTGAGGGCGACATGGGCGGAACGATGCGCCTGGGCATGTACCCGGCCAAGCTGGCCGAGGGCTCCATCGTCCGCGAGGTCTACGACAACGAGCCCTATGTGGAGGAGCGCCACCGCCACCGCTACGAGGTGAACAACGCCTACCGCGGTGAGCTGGAGAAGAAGGCCGGCATCGTCTTCTCCGGCACCTCGCCGGACAACAAGCTGGTGGAGTACGTCGAGTACCCGCGCGAGGTCCACCCCTACCTGGTGGCCACCCAGGCCCACCCGGAGCTGCGCTCCCGCCCGACCCGCCCGCACCCGCTCTTCGCGGGCCTGGTGAAGGCGGCCGTGCAGCGCCAGCAGGGCTGACCTATACGGTGGACCGGGGTGAGCGCCTCCCGTGAGGGAGGGGCTCACCCCGGTTGCCGTTTTGCTGGAGTTTCGCGGGAGGACACCCATGGCGCATGCACCCATCCAGGACACCGCCGAGGAGTGGCAGGTCAATGCCACCAGTACGCCGTTCACCGGCAACAAGACGAGTGTCCGCACGGACACCGTGGTGATGCCGGACGGCTCCGCCGTCACCCGCGACTACCAGGTGCACCCGGGCTCGGTCGCCGTCGTCGCCCTCGACGACCAGGACCGGGTGATCGTGGTGAGCCAGTACCGCCACCCGGTGCGGCAGCGGCTGTGGGAGATCCCGGCCGGGCTGCTCGACGTCCCCGGCGAGAACCCGCTGCACGCCGCCCAGCGCGAGCTCTACGAGGAGGCGCACGTCAAGGCCGAGGACTGGCGGGTGCTGACCGACGTCTACACCACGCCGGGCGGCTGCGACGAGGCCGTCCGGATCTTCCTGGCCCGGGGCATCTCCGACGTCGAGGGGGAGCGCTTCGATGTCGAGCACGAGGAGCTCGACATGGAGGTCACCCGGGTCCCCCTGGCGCTGCTGGGGCGCGGCGTCCTCAAGGGCGAGCTCCACAACAACTGCCTGGTCGTCGGCGTGCTTTCGGTCATGGCGGCGCTGGCCGGCGACGGCCTGGACGCGCTGCGCCCGGCGGAGGCTCCCTGGCCGGCCCGCCCCTTCGAGGTCTGACGACCCCTCCGGGACCCCTCCCGGACCCCACCCCGGGCAGGCCCCGGGGCCACCTCGGGCAGGCCCGGCCGGTCCGACCGTCATGCAACCCGAATAGGTGATCTTCAGCATGGCCGGTGTGCGTTCCCCGGAGCGCGGCGGGCGGTGAACTAGGCTCGATACGTTCCCGACCGCGGCCGCGGCGGGCTCGTGCGTGCAGTGCAGGTGGAACGGGAGTGGACCCGTGGCGGAGCGGACGGTGGAGACCGGCGGACCGGCGGCGGCCCCGCCCGAGCGGCGGCTGCCCGCCCCGAGCGGGGGGATGAGCCCCCGTCAACCGGCCGCACCCGCGACGGCCTTCGGCCCGCAGCCGTTCGTCGGGCGGCTGCGCGAGCTCAAGGAACTGCGCGAGGACATCGTCCGGGCCGGCCTGGACACCCTCTCGGGCCGCAAGACACCGCGCAGCCGGGTGCTGCTCATCGCCGGCCGCCCGGGCTCCGGCCGCACCACCCTCGCCGAGGCGCTGGCCCGCCGGCTCGCCGGGGAGTACCCGGACGGAGTACTCCGCGCCCGCCTCACCGGCGCCGACGGGGCGCCCGTCCCCACCGAACGGACCGCCAGGGCGCTGCTCGCCGAGCTCGGCGCCCCCGTGCCGGCGGGCGCCGAGGAGGACGAGCTCACCCAGGCGCTGCGCTCCGCCCTGGACGGCCGGCGCGTGCTGCTGATCCTGGACGACGCGGCCGGCGCCGAGCAGGTGGACCCGCTGCTGCCGGACGAGCCCGACTGCCTCGTCGTCGCCGTCTCGCGCGGGCCGCTGACCGGTGTGCCCGACGTGCGGCCGTGCACCCTCGGCGGCCTGGACGCGGTCGCCGCCGTCGACCTGCTGGAGTGGTACGCGGGCCCCACCCGCATCACCTGCGACCCGGTGGCGGCGAGCACGGTGGTCGAGGAGTGCGGCGGCCAGCCCGCCGCCCTGGTCCTGGTCGGCGGCTGGCTGGCCGCCCGCTCCAAGATGACGGTCGTGGACGTGGCCAAGCGGCTGCGCGAGCTGCCGGCCGCCGCCCCGGACCAGGGCGGCACCGGCCGGCCACTGGCCCGGGCCTTCCACCTCGCCTACGAGGCGCTGCCGCCGCCCGCCGCCCGCACCCTGCACCTCCTCGCGCTGGCCCCGGCCGGGCTGCTCGACGCCCACACCGCTTCCGCGCTGGCCGGCTCCTCGCTGTCGACGGCCCAGTCGCTGCTGGAGGACCTCACGACCCGGGGGCTGCTGCGCGCGGAGGCCCCCGAGGGCGCCTCGGGCGCGCTGCCGCCGCAGTACCGGGTGCCCGGCTGCCTGGCGCCGCTGCTGGGCGCGCTGCTGCAGGCGCAGGAGCGGCCCGCGGAGATCGAGCTGGCGCGCGCCCGGATGCTGGAGCGCACCGTGCGCCAGCTGCACTCCTGCCGGGCCGCCACCGAACGGGACGACCCGGCGGTGCGCCGGCGGATCGAGCAGCTGCCCCGCCCGCTGCGCTTCCCCTCCCCGGCCGCCGCCGAGGAGTGGCTGCTGGCCCGGCTGCCGGCCCTGCTGGCCGCCGCCCGGCTGGCCGTGGAGGACGGCAGGCTCGACACCCTCGCCCGGCGGCTGGTCTCCGCGCTGACCCGGGCCCTGACGGCGCACCTGGGCGCGGAGGCGGCGGCACCGGAGCTGTACGGGCTGCACCAGCTCGTCCTCGACGTGGCGCGGCGCTGCGAGATGCCGCTGGAGAAGGCCGCGGCCCTGCTGAACCTCGGCGACCTGGACGCCCGGGCCGGACGGACCGGGGAGGCGCTCGACCGCTACCGCCAGGCACTGCAGTCGGCGCGGGAGGCGGGCGACCCGTACGCCATCAGCCGGGCGCTGGAATCCATCGCGGCCGCGCACCAGGGGCTGGGCGACTGGCAGCGGGCGGCCGACTGGTACCGGCGGGGGCTGGAGTTGCGTCTGACGCGGGGTGAACTCGCCGACGAGGCGCGGCTGTACGGGCGGCTGGGCGCGGTGCACGGCTATGCCGGCCAGTGGGCGGAGGCGTTGCGCGACTGGCGGGCGGCGGCCGCGGCCTGCCGCCGGCTGCGCGACCAGCCCGGGCACGCCCGGGCGCTGAGCGAGGCGGCCCGGGTGCTGGAGCACGCGGGGCGGCCGCGCGAGGCGCTGCGCACGTGCCTGGAGGCGGTGGAGTGTGCCAAGGCCGCGGGCGACCCGCGGCTGGAGGCGGGCGTGCGGCTGCGGCTGGCGGACACCCTGGAGCGCCTCGGCGACCCCGCCTCGGCGGTGGAGCACCGGCAGTCGGCGGAGCGGCTGCTGGGGGAGGCGCAGCCGGTGCCGGAGCCGTCCGTGCAGCGGCGGGAGGCGTCCGCCGGAGAGGGGCCGCCGGTGCAGGTGCGATAGGTGCGGTGGAGGGGGCCCGGCAGGGTACCGGATCTTCGACCTAAGAAATCAGTGGCGGTTCGCGCAAAGATTGGTGCATTGCAAGGCTAGACAGCGCGCAATCCTTCATTAGACTGGCAACGCCGCGATCGACGCGGTCTGCTCTGGTGTGCCCGGCATATCAGGATTAGCCTGTCATTCTCTGATACAAGGACCGTGATCGACGTGAAGGTCGGTATCCCCCGCGAGGTCAAGAACAACGAGTTCCGCGTGGCCATCACGCCCGCCGGCGTGCATGAGCTGGCGCGCAACGGCCACCAGGTCTTCGTCGAGAAGGGAGCCGGTCTCGGCTCCTCCATCACCGACGCCGAGTACGTCGAGGCCGGTGCCGCCATCCTGGACACCGCCGACGACGTCTGGGCCACCGCTGACCTGCTCCTGAAGGTCAAGGAGCCGATCGCGGAGGAGTACCACCGCCTCCGCAAGGGCCAGACCCTCTTCACCTACCTGCACCTCGCCGCCTCCCGCGAGTGCACGGACGCCCTGCTGGAGTCCGGCACCACCGCCATCGCGTACGAGACCGTCGAGCTCGCCAACCGCGCGCTCCCGCTGCTCGCCCCGATGTCCGAGGTCGCGGGCCGGCTGGCCCCGCAGGTCGGCGCCTACCACCTGATGCGCTCGGCCGGCGGCCGCGGCGTGCTGCCGGGCGGCGTCCCGGGCACCCACGCGGGCAAGGCCGTCGTCATCGGCGGCGGCGTCTCCGGCTGGAACGCCGCGCAGATCGCCGTCGGCATGGGCTTCCACGTGACCCTGCTCGACCGTGACATCAACAAGCTCCGCGAGGCCGACAAGGTCTTCGGCACCAAGGTGCAGACGATCGTCTCCAACGCCTACGAGCTGGAGAAGGCCGTCGTCGAGGCCGACCTGGTCATCGGCGCCGTCCTGATCCCGGGCGCCAAGGCCCCCAAGCTGGTGACCAACGAGCTCGTCGCCAAGATGAAGCCCGGAAGTGTCCTTGTCGACATTGCGATCGACCAGGGCGGCTGCTTCGAGGACTCCCGTCCCACCACCCACGCGGAGCCGACCTTCCAGGTCCACGACTCCGTCTTCTACTGCGTCGCCAACATGCCGGGCGCGGTGCCGAACACCTCCACCTACGCGCTGACCAACGCCACGCTGCCCTACATCGTGGAGCTGGCCAACCGCGGCTGGCAGGAGGCGCTGCGTCGCGACGCCGCGCTCGCCAAGGGCCTCAACACGCATGAGGGTCAGGTCGTTTACGGCCCCGTCGCCGAGGCGCACAGCCTGCCGCACGTCGAACTGAGCACCCTGCTCGGCTGAGCCGACGACCGACGGACCCAGAAGAGCACGCACCCGGCCGGGCCTTGCCGAGCAAGGCCCGGCCGGGTGTTTTGCCGCCCTTTGACCCGCCCGTGATTCTTCCGGGTTATCCGCCGTACACCCTTGACAGAAGGGTGTTCGATTGCCGACACATCGTGCCGTCTCCGGCGGATTGTGTTGCTGCGGACCGCCGACACGCCATAGAGTCGCCAACCGTCGGCATGGTGCCACGCTGACGTATCTAGATGTTTCCTGGTCACCAAGGAGGTAGGACGACTTGTGAATGAGTCGACATTTGCTCCCGGGGGTGGTCACCCAGGAATGCCTGCGCTGGGCCAGAGTCCCGTGGGACTCCAAGCTGTCGGCTCCGTCGCTGTCCACACCTTCGCAGCCCAGCAGGACATCCAGAACATGACGACAGCCCACCAGAGCATGGACGGTCAACACGTGAACGCCATGGCCGGCGACCGGGGCGGGGCGGAGTCCACCCGTCTCGCCGACTACGAGCAAGTGCCGGACGGGCACTTCTACGACCCCGACGCGGAGTACGAGCCCGACCCCGAGTACGCGGCGACCCTCGCACCCGACGCCGCCCGCCAGCGCCGCGAGCGCATCGGCCCCACCGGGCGTCCCCTGCCGTACTTCCCCATCCCCGGACCGCTGACCGACCACGGCCCGGCCAAGATCATTGCGATGTGCAACCAGAAGGGCGGGGTCGGCAAGACCACCTCGACCATCAACCTGGGTGCCGCGCTCGCGGAGTACGGCCGCCGGGTCCTGCTGGTCGACTTCGACCCCCAGGGCGCGCTCTCCGTCGGCCTCGGGGTCAACCCGATGGAGCTGGACCTGACGGTCTACAACCTGCTCATGGAGCGGGGCATGTCGGCCGACGAGGTGCTGCTGAAGACGGCCGTCCCCAACATGGACCTGCTGCCCAGCAATATCGACTTGTCGGCGGCCGAGGTCCAGCTCGTCAGCGAGGTCGCGCGCGAGTCCACCCTCCAGCGGGCCCTGAAGCCGCTGATGTCGGACTACGACTACATCGTGATCGACTGTCAGCCCTCGCTCGGCCTGCTCACCGTCAACGCCCTGACGGCGGCTCACAAGGTGATCGTGCCGCTGGAATGCGAGTTCTTCGCGCTGCGCGGCGTGGCGCTGCTCACCGAGACCATCGAGAAGGTCCAGGAGCGGCTCAACCCGGAGCTGGAGCTCGACGGCATCCTCGCCACGATGTACGACTCGCGCACGGTGCACAGCCGCGAGGTCCTCGCGCGCGTGGTCGAGGCGTTCGACGACCACGTCTACCACACCGTCATCGGCCGTACGGTGCGCTTCCCCGAGACCACCGTCGCGGGCGAGCCGATCACCACGTACGCGTCCAACTCCGTGGGCGCCGCCGCCTACCGTCAGCTGGCCAGGGAGGTGCTCGCCCGGTGTCACGCCGAGTGAGTCTGCCCGGTGCCGACGAACTGTTCCGGACCACCGGCGGCATGGGGCTGCAGTCCTCGTCCCCGCGCCGGAAGGCAGGCGCCGAGGCGCAGCAGCCCAGGGTGCCCGGGCCGGGTGACGCGCCCGACGGCGAGCGGTCGGGCAAGACCGCGGAGCGGGACGGGCGCGGCACGGCCGCCCCGGCGGCCGCCGCCCAGGAGCCGGAGGCCGAGCGCCGCGCCGCGGACGGGCGTGACCGCGCCGCTGCCGCCCGTACGGCCGAGCCCACCGCCCCCGTCAAGCGGCGCGGGCGCACCGCCAACCGCCGGCCCAGCGGCCGTGAGCGCCACGACGAGAAGATCACCGTCTATGTCTCCGCCGAGGAGCTCATGGACCTGGAGCACGCCCGGCTGGTGCTGCGCGGCGAGCACGGCCTCGCGGTCGACCGCGGCCGCATCGTCCGGGAGGCCGTCGCCGTCGTCCTGGCCGACCTGGAGCAGCGCGGCGACGCGAGCATCCTCGTGCGGCGCCTGCGCGGCCGCTGAGCGCCTCCCCGCTAGCCTCCTGCCGTACCGAGCCCCCGGGCCGTACGGCCCGTTCCGCCCCGCACCCTGGAAACCCCCATGCCCCCAGCCGCCTCCCCGCCGGCCCGCCGTCCCCTGGGCCGCGGCCCGGGCGGGCAGCCGACGCCGCCCGCCGAGGACGCCGCGGGGGAGCGGGAGCAGCAGCCGGAGCAGCCGGGGAAGGCGTCCGGCGAGGAGGGCGACGGCCGGTTCACCGTCCGGCTGGACAACTTCGAAGGCCCGTTCGACCTGCTCCTGCAGCTGATCGCCAAGCACAAGCTGGACGTCACCGAGGTGGCCCTGTCCAAGGTCACCGACGAGTTCATGGCCCACATCCGGGCCATGGGGCCGGACTTCGACCTGGACCAGACGACCGAGTTCCTGGTCGTCGCCGCCACCCTCCTGGACCTCAAGGCGGTCCGGCTGCTGCCCGCCGCCGAGGTGGAGGACGAGGCGGACCTCGCCCTGCTGGAGGCCCGTGACCTGCTGTTCGCACGGCTGCTGCAATACCGTGCGTACAAGCGGATCGCGGAGATCTTCAGCGACCGGCTGGCCGCCGAGGGCCGCCGCCACCCGCGGACGGTCGGCCTGGAGCCGCACCACGCCGAGCTGCTGCCCGAGGTCGTCCTGGGTATCGGCCCCGAGCGGCTCGCGGAGCTGGCGGTCAAGGCGATGCGGCCCAAGCCGGCACCCCAGGTCTACGTCGACCACATCCACGCACCGCTGGTCAGCGTCCGCGAGCAGGCCGAGGTCGTGGTGGCCCGGCTGCGGTCCTCGGGCGAGGTGACGTTCGGGCAGCTCGCCGAGGACGCCCCGGACACGCTGACCGTCGTGGCGCGTTTCCTGGCCCTTCTGGAGCTCTACCGCGAGCGGGTGGTCGTCCTGGACCAGGAAGAGGCCCTGGGGGCCCTGACGGTCCGCTGGACGGGCGCGGAGGACGCGACGCCGGTGGTGACCGACGAGTTCGACCGCGAGCCGGAGACCGAGCCTGAGACGGAGCCGGAGGAGAACGCACCGTGAGCGAGACCACGACCGGGCCCACGAGCGGGGCCGGCGAAGAGACGCACCCGGGCCGGGAGGTCCTCGCCGGGACCCCGGCCGTCGCGGAGCACGACCTCAAGCCGGCCCTGGAGGCCGTCCTCATGGTCGTCGACGAGCCCGCCACCGCCGAGCACCTCGCCCAGGTCCTCGGCCGGCCGCGCCGCGACATCGACCGGGCCCTGCTGGAGCTGTCCGACGAGTACACCGTCCAGGGCCGCGGATTCGACCTGCGGCAGGTGGCGGGGGGCTGGCGCTTCTTCACCCGCGCCGCGTACGCGGACGCCGTCGAGGCGTTCGTCCTCGACGGGCAGCAGACCCGCCTGACCCAGGCCGCGCTGGAGACCCTGGCCGTCGTCGCGTACCGTCAGCCGGTCAGCCGTTCGCGGGTCTCGGCCGTCCGCGGCGTGAACTGCGACGGCGTCATGCGCACCCTCCTCCAGCGCGGTCTGGTGGAGGAGGCGGGGACGGAACCCGAAACAGGTGCGATCCTGTACAGGACGACGAATTACTTTCTGGAGCGCATGGGCCTGCGCGGCCTGGACGAGCTCCCGGAGCTCGCCCCCTTCCTCCCCGAGGCGGAAGCGATCGAGGGCGACACTCAGGAAGGTGTGCCGTCGTTCGATCCGGACGCACCGGACACCGACGCAGACGACAAGACGGAACTTTGATGCGAAGCAGCGGCAGGAACAGCGGAAGCGGCAACCGGGACGACCGGGGCGGTCGGGCAGGGTCTTCCCGTCCGGCGTCCGGGGGCGGGCGCGCGGGCGGCGGCCGTTCCGGCGGCGGACGCCCCGAGAGCGGCGGCCGCTCCGGTGGCGGGAGCTACGGCGGCGGCGGCCGCTCCGGCGGTGGCGGCTACGGCGGCGGTCGCTCCGAGGGCGGTCGTTACGAGGACCGCCGCGGCGGGGACCGGCGCGACGACCGCCGCGACGACCGGCAGCAGGAGCGTCCGCGCCGTCCGCGCCCCGAGGAGCGCCGCTACGACGTGGGCCCCGACGCCGAGCGCACCCGCGGCGGCGCCACCAGCGGCCGTCAGAGCGGCCCCACGAGCGGCCGCGGCGCGGCGGCCCGCGGCGGTGCCAAGGGCGGCCCCAAGCGGAGCTCCACGGCCGGCTCCGGCGGCCGCAGCAGCGGGCCCGCCCGCGGCCACGGCTACGCCCCCTCCCGCTCGCGCGAGCTCGACGCCAAGATCGAGGAGCGCAACCGGGAGCGGCACAACAAGCCGCAGGTGAAGACCCCCAAGACCTTCCCCGGCGCCGAGCAGGAGGGCGAGCGCCTGCAGAAGGTGCTGGCCCGGGCCGGCATGGGCTCGCGCCGCGCGTGCGAAGAGCTGATCGAGATGGCCCGCGTCGAGGTCAACGGCCGGATCGTCACCGAGCAGGGCCTGCGCGTCGACCCCGAGAAGGACGAGATCAAGGTCGACGGCCTGACCGTCGCCACCCAGTCCTACCTCTTCTTCGCGCTCAACAAGCCGGCCGGCGTCGTCTCCACCATGGAGGACCCCGACGGCCGCCAGTGCCTCGGCGACTACGTCACCAACCGCGAGACCCGGCTCTTCCACGTCGGCCGCCTCGACACGGAGACCGAGGGCATCATCCTGCTCACCAACCACGGTGAGCTGGCCCACCGCCTGACCCACCCGCGGTACGGCGTGCAGAAGACGTACCTGGCCGCCATCACCGGGCCGCTGCCGCGCGACATCGGCAAGCAGCTCAAGAGCGGCATCGAGCTGGAGGACGGCTGGGCCCGCGCGGACAACTTCCGCGTCATCCAGCAGACCGGCAAGAACTACCTGGTCGAGGTCACCCTCCACGAGGGCCGCAAGCACATCGTCCGCCGCATGCTGGCCGAGGCCGGCTTCCCGGTCGAGAAGCTCGTCCGCACGGCCTTCGGCCCGATCGCCCTGGGCGACCAGAAGTCCGGCTGGCTGCGCCGCCTGACCAACACCGAGGTCGGCATGCTCATGCGCGAGGTCGAGCTGTAGGACCTCCGCCGGACGGGCTGCGCGCCGCAGCCCGTCCGACGGCCTACGACCAGAGGGCCAGGCCCGTCGCCCGGCCCTCCTCGTCGCGCTGGATCTCCATCATCCCCTCCACCGCGTCACGGGTGATCCGCCCGAACACGTGCGGGAAGAGGACGTCCGGGCTCACCCCGGGCGGCGGCGCCGGCTCGGCGGCCTCCCAGCGGACCATCACGTCCAGCTTGTGCTCGTCGATCAGCAGGGCCATCAGCGGGCCCGGCACGTCGCGGTAGTACGCCGTCGCCACCGCGAGCGTGGTCGCCTCGTCGGGGGAGCAGTGGATGAAGCCCTCCTCGGCGAGGGACGCGGGGGAGTAGGGGCGGTCCGGCACGGTCAGCCAGTCGTCCAGGGGCACCACGTGAAAGATCATGGGCATGGTTCTACCCGACGAGGGCCCCGCCCGTCCCGGGGGGCGGGCTGACTAGGCTGGGGCCGTGAAAACCGCCCTTGTCATCGGAACCGGACTGATCGGCACGTCCGTCGCCCTCGCCCTGGCCGGCCGCGGCATCCAGGTGCACCTGACGGACCACGACCCCGCCCAGGCCCGTACGGCCGCCGCCCGCGGCGCCGGCACGGACCAGCTGCCCGAGGGGCCCGTGGACCTGGTCGTCGTCGCCGTGCCGCCCGCGCACGTCGCCGGCACCCTGGCGAAGGCGATCGGGGGCGGCCTCGCCCGCGCCTATCTGGACGTCGCCAGCGTCAAGGGCGGCCCGCGCCGCGAGCTGGAGGAGCTCGGCTGCGACCTGAGCGGGTACCTCGGCACCCACCCGATGGCCGGCCGGGAGCGCTCCGGCCCCCTGGCGGCCACCGCCGACCTCTTCGAGGGCCGGCCCTGGGTGCTCACCCCCACCCCGGCCACCGACACCGAGGTGCTCAACATCGCCCTCGAACTCGTCGCCCTGTGCCGCGCGGTCCCCGTCGTCATGGACGCCGACGCCCACGACCGGGCTGTCGCGCTCGTCTCGCACACCCCCCAGCTGCTCTCCAGCATGGTCGCCGCCCGTCTGAAGGAGGCCGACGAGACGGCCGTGCGCCTGTGCGGCCAGGGCATCCGCGACGTCACCCGCATCGCGGCCTCCGACCCGCGCATGTGGATCGACATCCTCTCCGCCAACCCCGGCCCCGTCGCCGACGTCCTGGCGGCCGTCGCGGCCGACCTCGACGAGACCGTGCGCGCCCTGCGCGCCCTGGACTCCGCGGACGAGGACCAGCGCATCGGCGGCGCGGCGGACATCGAGGACGTGCTGCGCCGCGGCAACGCGGGCCGCTCCCGGGTCCCCGGCAAGCACGGCGCGGCCCCGACGGCGTACGAGAGCGTGACCGTCCTCATCGGCGACCAGCCCGGCGAGCTGGCCCGGATCTTCGCCGACGCCGGCCGGGCGGGCGTCAACGTCGAGGACGTCCGCATCGAGCACGCCACCGGCCAGCAGGCCGGTCTGATCCAGCTGATGGTCGAGCCCTCGGCCGCCGCCGGGCTGATCGCGACCCTGCGCGACCAGGGCTGGGCGGTCCGCCAGTAGCCGCCGGAACCGCACGGCTGCGCGGGGCGGTCCGGTGAGCCAGTAACCTTGGGTGGGCCTGATAGGGCTCGTACGCCCTGCCCCGTGCACAAGGAAGGTCTCAGACACCGTGGAAACCGCCGCCCGGACCGCCCCGGCAGCTGTCATCGTCGGCATCGACGGCCCTTCCGGCACGGGCAAGTCCAGCACGTCCAAGGCCGTGGCCGCCAAGCTCGGCCTGCGTTACCTGGACACCGGCGCCCAGTACCGGGCGATCACCTGGTGGATGCTGAGCAACGGCATCGACGTCAACGACGCCGCGGCCGTGGCCGACGCCGCCGCCAAGCCGGAGATCGTCTCCGGCACCGACCCGTCCGCGCCGACCATCGCGGTCGACGGTGCCGACGCCGCGGCGCCCATCCGCACCCAGGAGGTCACCGCCGCGGTCAGCGCCGTCAGCGCGGTGCCGGAGGTGCGCACCCGGCTGACCGAGCTGCAGCGGGCCATCGCCGCCGAGGCGCCGCACGGCATCGTCGTCGAGGGCCGGGACATCGGCACCACCGTCCTCCCGGACGCGGACCTCAAGATCTATCTGACCGCTTCGCCCGAGGCGCGCGCCGCCCGCCGCAGCGGCGAGCTCAAGGGCAAGGAGGCCACCGACCTGGCCGCCACCCGGGCCGCGCTCGTCAAGCGGGACGCCGCCGACTCCGGCCGCAAGACCTCCCCGCTGGCCAAGGCCGCCGACGCGATCGAGGTGGACACCACCGAGCTCACGCTGGACCAGGTCATCGAGTGCGTGGTCACGCTCGTAGAGGAGAAGCGGTCCGCGTGACCTCCTCCGGTGCCGCCGTCGGGCGGCGGATCGGCATCGGCCTGATGTACGGGCTGTGGAAGCCGCGTGTGCTGGGCGCCTGGCGGGTGCCCGCCGCGGGGCCCTGCATCCTGGCCGTCAACCACACCCACAACATCGACGGCCCGATGCTGATGGGCACCGCGCCCCGGCCCGTGCACTTCCTGGTCAAGAAGGAGGCGTTCGTGGGCCCGCTCGGGCCCTTCCTGCGCTTCATCGGCCAGCTGGAGGTGGACCGCACGGGCGCCGACCGCAACGCCGTCACGGGCGCGCTGGAGGTCCTGCAGCGGGGCGACGTGCTCGGGATCTTCCCCGAGGGCACCCGGGGCGAGGGCGACTTCGCCTCGCTCCGCGCGGGCCTGGCCTACTTCGCCCTGCGGTCCGGGGCCCCGGTCGTGCCGGTGGCGGTCCTGGGCAGCGGCGACCGGCGCGGACGCGTCGTCAAGGGGCTGCCGCCCCTGCGCAGCGGAGTGGACGTGGTCTTCGGGGACCCCTTCGAGGCCGGCGACGGCAGCGGCAGGAGGACCCGCAAGGCGCTGGACGAGGCGACCGTGCGCATCCAGGAGCACCTGGGCGCGCACCTGACGGACGCCAAGCGGCTGACCGGCCGCTGACCGAGACTTGAGTAGTGGCCCGCAGAGGCGGTCCGCCGATGACGAAGAACGAGGAATTGACTTCATGAACGACCAGATCCACTCCGGCGACGAGCACGGTGAGCTTGGCGACGCCGAGTACGCGGAGTTCATGGAGCTCGCGGCGCAGGAGGGCTTCGACGCCGAGGAGGTCGAGGGTGCGATCGGCGAGGCCGGGCACGGCCCGCTCCCCGTCCTCGCCGTCGTCGGCCGCCCCAACGTCGGCAAGTCGACGCTGGTGAACCGCATCATCGGCCGCCGCGAGGCCGTCGTCGAGGACCGGCCGGGCGTGACCCGCGACCGCGTCACCTACGAGGCCGAATGGGCCGGGCGTCGCTTCAAGGTCGTCGACACCGGCGGCTGGGAGCAGGACGTGCTCGGCATCGACGCGTCCGTCGCCGCCCAGGCCGAGTACGCGATCGAGGCCGCCGACGCGGTGGTCTTCGTCGTGGACGCCACCGTCGGCGCCACCGACACCGACGAGGCCGTCGTCAAGCTGCTGCGCCGTGCGGGCAAGCCCGTCGTGCTGTGCGCCAACAAGGTCGACGGCCCCTCCTCCGAGGCCGACGCCGCCATGCTGTGGTCGCTGGGCCTGGGCGAGCCGATGCCGGTCTCCGCGCTGCACGGCCGCGGCACCGGTGACATGCTCGACGAGGTGCTCAAGGCGCTGCCCGAGGCCCCCGCCCAGACCTTCGGCAACGTCGTCGGCGGCCCCCGCCGCATCGCGCTGATCGGCCGGCCGAACGTCGGCAAGTCCTCCCTGCTGAACAAGGTCGCGGGCGAGGAGCGGGTCGTCGTCAACGAGCTGGCCGGCACCACCCGTGACCCGGTCGACGAGCTCATCGAGCTGGGCGGCACCACCTGGAAGTTCGTGGACACCGCCGGCATCCGCAAGCGCGTCCACCTCCAGGAGGGCGCGGACTACTACGCCTCTCTCCGTACCGCCGCGGCGGTCGAGAAGGCCGAGCTCGCGGTCATCCTGATCGACGCGAGCGAGACCATCTCCGTCCAGGACCAGCGGATCATCACGATGGCCGTCGAGGCCGGCCGTGCGATGGTCATCGCCTACAACAAGTGGGACACCCTCGACGAGGAGCGCCGCTACTACCTGGAGCGGGAGATCGAGACCGAGCTCCAGCAGGTCGCCTGGGCCCCGCGGGTCAACGTCTCGGCGATGACGGGCCGGCACATGGAGAAGCTCGTCCCGGCGATCGAGACGGCGCTGGCGGGCTGGGAGACGCGCGTCCCCACCGGCCGCCTGAACGCGTTCCTCGGCGAGCTGGTGGCCGCCCACCCGCACCCGATCCGCGGCGGCAAGCAGCCCCGCATCCTCTTCGGCACCCAGGCGGGCACCCGTCCGCCGCGCTTCGTGCTCTTCGCCTCCGGCTTCCTGGAGGCGGGCTACCGCCGCTTCGTCGAGCGCCGGCTGCGCGAGGAGTTCGGTTTCGAGGGCACGCCGATCCACCTGTCGGTGCGGGTGCGCGAGAAGCGCGGGCGCAAGAAGTAGGGCGGTTCCCCGGGGTCGGCCGGGGGTCCGGGGGGTGCCCCCGGGCAGGTACGGTCCGACGCGAACGCCGGGCAGCCCCGGATCCCGCCGGGGTCCGGGGCTTCGTCGTGGAAGCGGGCCGGAGGAGGTCCGGCCGGTGGGAACGTCAGAAGCCGCGTCCGCGGCCGTCGCGCGGGGCGGGCGGCAGCGCGGGCAGCTGACCGCCCCGCCGGCTGCCGTAGTACGACTCCCAGACCGCGTTGTACCCCGACGGCCCCGGGTATCCCGGCTGCCCCGTGAGCTGCCCGGCGGGACCGTACCCGCTGTGCTGCGGGCCGAAGCCCTTGAACCTCAGGTCCTCCTCGCCCGACCGGTCCCCGGGAAGGGCCCGGAAGGAACGGCGGTACTCGGAGCAGAGGGCGTCGTAGATCGGGGTGACCGAGTCGGGGTGGCCCTCCGCGGAGGCATCGCGGGGTGGCCGCATGCCGGGGATGTGGTTCGGGTACGAGGTCCGTGCGGCGGGTTCGTATGAGTACACATCCCTGCCAACGACCTCGCGCCCCGTCGGATGCGGTCCCGGGTACGAATGGCTCGCCGGGACCATGCCCGTGGGGTGCGCGACGGGGCGCAACTCGCCGCTCATGTGCCCGCCAACGGCATGGCCGCACCGACGAGCCGGCCGCCGGCGGCCGCCCGGTCCAGCGCCTCGCGCATCAGGTCCTCCCGCGGCTGCGCGCCGATCGTGCCGACCGGGGCGCAGTAGACCAGCACCTGCCGGGTCTTGTTGACGGCGGCCCGCCATTCGTCGGCCACCTGCATCGCCTGGTGCGCCTGCCACCACGCCTGGGGCGCGGCCCCGCCGACCGGCGGCTGCAGCACGGCGTGCAGCTTGCCCACGGCCACCAGCACCGACCAGCCCGGGAGCGACGGCGGCGCCTGGTCGAGGTCGGTGACGGGCGCGAAGCCCTGCTCGGTGAGCAGGTCGAGGAACACGTCCACGGGCCCGGTCGTGCCCGGCCGGGCGATCGCCTGCAGCGGCTCGACGACCAGCGCCGGGTGCACGTCCCCGCCGACCAGGACGAGTCCGCTCGTCACCCCGAGCTCGGCCTGCAGCGGCACCTCGCCCTCGCCCCCGCCGGTGATGGAGCGCACGGCCCCCTGCAGCTGCTCCTCGGAGACCGGCACCACCTGGGAGGGGATGCAGGCGGCGTGCGCGAAGGCCAGCACCGCCGTCTCGTCGCCGACGAACAGCACCGTGCTGGTGCGCTCCTTCTCCGTGTGGCCGGGGGTGCGGCAGGAGGTGCAGTCGTAGAGCCCCGGGGCGCTGTCGCCGCCCAGCAGTCGCTCCGCCTCTTCGGCGCCGATCTCGGCGCGTACCTCGTCGCTGACGTCGAGCATGCGCGGCACGGGGTCTCCCTCGAACGTGGTGTCGAACCTGGTGCGTGGTGAGCCGGGGCGTATCCCGGCTCGTAAGGAGACAACGGATGATCCATGGCCTGGGTCACGCCCGGGAAAAGTTCCCGGATCCGCTACCGATTCGCCATCTGTTGAAGAACGACTTGGTGATCAAGGCCAACCCCGGGGACCGCCCCACGGTCTAACCTCTCAGTGGAGGCGGGCTACCAGGACTGTCCGCGGCATACCGGCTGCATGGGGACGAATGCACATCTCATTCCTGATTCACAACGCGTACGGAATCGGCGGCACGATCCGCACCACGTACAACCTCGCGAGCACCCTCGCCGAGCAGCACGACGTGGAGATCGTCTCCGTCTTCCGCCACCGCGAGGAGCCGGTCTTCACGCCCAGCCCCACGGTGCGGCTGCGCCACCTGGTCGACCTGCGCAAGAACAGCCCCGGCTACGAGGGCGACGACCCCGACTACGAGCGCCCGGCGACGGTCTTCCCCGCCGCCGAGGGCCGCTACAAGCAGTACAGCGCGCTGACCGACCGGCGGATCGCCGAGCACCTGCGGAGCCTGGACTGCGACGTGGTCGTGGGCACCCGCCCGGGCCTCAACGTGCACATCGCCCAGCAGGCCCGGCGCGGCCCGGTACGCGTCGGCCAGGAGCACCTGACGCTGGGCACCCACTCCCCGCGGCTGAAGCTGACGCTGCGCACGCACTATCCGCGCCTCGACGCGGTCACCACCGTGACCGAGGCCGACGCGGCGACGTACCGCAAGCTGATGAGGCTGCCCGGCGTGCGCGTCGAGGCCGTGCCCAACAGCGTCCCCGCCCCGGGCCTCGCCCCCGCCGACGGCACGGGCAAATGGGTGATCGCCGCCGGGCGGCTCGCCCCCGTCAAGCGCTACGACGTGCTGATCCGGGCCTTCGCGACGGTCGCCGCCCAGCGCCCCGACTGGCGGCTGCGGATCTACGGCGCCGGGGCCGAGCGCGCCAAGCTGCGGGCCCTCATCGACAAGCTCGGCCTCTACAACCACGTCTACCTCATGGGCCCCGCCCATCCGCTGGAGCCGGAGTGGGCCAAGGGCTCCATCGGCGCGGTCACCTCCAGCCTGGAGTCCTTCGGCATGACCATCGTCGAGGCCATGCGCTGCGGGCTGCCGGTGGTCTCCACCGACTGCCCGCACGGCCCCTCCGAGATCATCGACGACGGCGTCGACGGGCTGCTCGTGCCCGTGGGCAAGCCCGACGCCGTCGCCGCCGGCCTGCTGCGGCTCATCAACGACGACGAACTGCGCGCCCGCATGGGCCGGCAGGCCCTGGAGAGCTCCGCGCGGTTCGACCCGGACCGGGTGGCCGGCCACTACGAGACGCTCTTCACCGACCTGCTCTCCCGCGGCACGCTGCGCGGCTCGCTGCACCGCACCCGCGGTGCCCTGCTCAGCAGCGCCTTCCAGGCCAAGGACCGCAGTCGCTCCGCCCTGCGAAGGGTGCGTGCGGCGTGACGCGACCGACCCGGCCCACCGTGCCGACCCCTTCGACCACCACCTCCGAGGAGTGCACCGACGTGTCTGCCCCTCCCCTGGCCTTCGGCGCGGAGAACCCCAGCGCCGACTGCATCGCGGACTCCGCGGGCGGGCTGACCTTCGACCTCGACGCCCCCGGCAGCGCCGAAGCGGCCGCCCACTGGTCCGCCGCGCTCGTGCTGCGCCGCCGCGGCGGCGCGGCGGGCGGGAGCGAGGACGAGGTCCGTCTGCCGCTCGCGCCCAGCGGCGCCGGCCGGGTGCGGGCCGTCCTGCCCAGCACGGTCGCCCTCCCCGAGGGCCGCTGGGACGTCCACGTGGCCTGCGGCGAGGCCACCCCGCAGCGGCTGCTGCCCGGCCTCGCCGACCTGCGCTCCCTGGTCGACCGCAAGCCCGGTCCCAGCACCTCGCCGCTCGCCGTCCGCATCCCGTACGCGACCAAGCACGGCAACCTCTCGCTGCGCAGCTGGCTGCGCGCCCCGCACGCCGAGGCGGGGGACGTGCTCGTCGGGGAGAGCGGCATAACCGGCCACGGCAGCCTCTACCGCGTCGAGGACCCCGCCGCGTGGCTGGCGGGGGCCGTCGTCGAGGCCCGTTGCCGCCGCGATGCCAACCTGGTGCGCACCGCGGAGGTCACCGTGGACGGCCAGGACTTCACCTTCGCCTTCTCCTACGCCGAGCTGTGCGAGGAGTGGCGGGGCGGGCTGGACGTGTGGGACCTGTGGCTGCGCGGTCCGGGCGGCGAGGGGACGGAGCCGGTCCGCATCGCCCGCATCCTCGACGACGTCGCCGACAAGAAGCAGATCTTCACCTACCCGGCGAAGTCCTTCTCCGCCGCGTACGCGCCTGCCCGGGTGAGCCCGTACTACACCGTCGACAACGACCTCTCCATCCGGGTCGACGAGCGGCCGCCGGTGGCCGCCCGCTAGGACCGGGCGGCCCCGCGATCGTCACTGCGCGGCGGGTTCGGCCGTGGGATGCGGCCGTTCCCGCCGCTCCACCTCCGGGTGGTGCAGGTCGAAGGCGGGGGACTCCGAGCGGATCCGGGGCAGGGCGACGAAGTTGTGGCGGGGCGGCGGGCAGGAGGTCGCCCACTCCAGGGAACGCCCGTACCCCCACGGGTCGTCCGACGAGACCTGCCGGCCGTACCGCGCGGTCTTCCAGATGTTGTAGAAGAACGGCAGGTTCGACAGGCCCAGCAGGAAGGCGCCGATGGTGGAGAGCGTGTTGAGCGCCGTGAAGCCGTCGGCCGCCAGGTAGTCGGCGTAGCGGCGCGGCATGCCCTCGGCGCCCAGCCAGTGCTGGACCAGGAACGTGGTGTGGAAGCCGGCGAACAGCGTCCAGAAGTGCACCTTGCCCAGGCGCTCGTCGAGCATCTTCCCCGTGAACTTCGGCCACCAGAAGTAGAAGCCGGCGAACGTCGCGAACACCACCGTGCCGAAGACCACGTAGTGGAAGTGGGCGACGACGAAGTAGGTGTCCGTGACGTGGAAGTCCAGCGGCGGCGACGCCAGGATCACTCCGGTCAGGCCGCCGAACAGGAAGCTCACCAGGAAGCCGACCGCCCACAGCATGGGCGTCTCGAAGGACAGCGAGCCCTTCCACATCGTGCCGATCCAGTTGAAGAACTTCACCCCGGTGGGCACGGCGATCAGGAACGACATGAAGGAGAAGAAGGGCAGCAGCACCGCGCCCGTCGCGAACATGTGGTGCGCCCAGACCACCACCGACAGGGCGGTGATGGACATGGTCGCCCCGATCAGCGTCAGGTAGCCGAAGATCGGCTTCCGGGAGAACACCGGGATGATCTCGGTGATGATGCCGAAGAACGGCAGGGCGATGATGTAGACCTCGGGGTGGCCGAAGAACCAGAACAGGTGCTGCCACAGCAGCGCGCCGCCCCACTCGGGCTCGAAGACCAGGGCCCCGAACCGCCGGTCCGCCTCCAGGCAGAGCAGCGCGGCCGCCAGCACGGGGAAGGCCAGCAGGATCAGGATCGAGGTGAACAGCACGTTCCAGGTGAACACCGGCATCCGGAACATCGTCATCCCGGGGGCGCGCATGCCGATGACGGTGGTCAGGAAGTTGACCGCACCCAGGATCGTGCCGAAGCCGGACAGCGCCAGCCCCATGATCCACATGTCGGCGCCGATCCCCGGTGACCGGGACAGGCCGCTGAGCGGCGCGTAGCCGGTCCAGCCGAACGTCGCGCCGCCCTGCGGCATCAGCAGGCTGGCCACCACGATGAGGCCGCCGAAGAGGTACAGCCAGTACGAGAACATGTTCAGGCGGGGAAACGCCACGTCCGGCGAGCCGATCTGCAGCGGCATGATCGCGTTGGCGAAGCCCGCGAAGGCGGGGGTGGCGAACAGCAGCAGCATGATCGTGCCGTGGGCGGTGAACGCCTCGTTGAACTGCTCGTTGGTCATCAGTTGCAGGCCCGGGCGGGCCAGCTCGGCGCGCATCAGCATGGCGAGCAGGCCGGCGGCGAGGAAGAAGCCGAACGAGGTGATCAGGTAGAGGTGCCCGATCTTCTTGTGGTCGGTGGTCGTCAGCCAGTCCACGATGATCCGGCCGGGCCGCCGGGCCCCGGCCGGACCCGCTGCGGCGGCCGCCGCGGTCTCGGTCCCCATCCGTGTCCCCTCGCTGTCGGCTCACACGGGGTTCCGTGTGCACACGGGTTCCTCGGGCATCGCCATGATGCTCCGCCGGGGCGGGGCCGCGCGAGAGTGCCTCCACCGACGCCCCGTCAAACAGGTCGTCACCGGGCCGGCGTGAGATGCCGGAACTTTATATTCCGGGTAAGTCCCGGGGTGCCCGGGCGCGGGGCCGCGCCATTCTGCCGGGCCGTGCCGGATCGCCATCCGAAAGGGCCGTGCCGTCGAATGCAAGGCGAACTCGGGAGGGTTATCGAGGCTGTTCCGGAAGGGAATGGTGAATTCTGTTCACCGGTTTTGCGGGCGGAGTGGGGAGAATGCGGAAGGCCCGTACGGGTGATGCGTTCCCGGGCAAACCCCGGGCGGGACTTCTGTGACAGAAGTGTGACCAGTGGCGGACCGGACGCGGACCCCGGCATGCAGCGGGCCTCGCCGCCGGTGGCTTCCGCGGCCGCGCGCGGCCGCCTACGGTGGCTGTCATGGCACCTCTTCCGCACCTGCCCGCAGACCCCGACGACGACCCGGAGGGCTACGTCGGCCTCCCCGCCGAAGCCGCCGCCGCCCGCGCCCGGGCCCGCGGCTGGACGGACGTGCGGGCGCTGCCGCCCGGCGCGATCGTCACCCTGGAGTACCGGGCCGGCCGGCTGAACTTCGAGGTCGGGCACGGCTCGGTGCTGCGCTGCTGGAAGGGCTGACCCCGGCGGGCGGACGCCGCTCGTGGGTGTGGGAGAGGGCGGCCCCGGAGAACTCCGGGGCCGCCCTCTCCCACACCCACGAGCCGTGCGGCCGGTGCCGGGCCGTCAGTTCCCGGTGGGCCGGCCGCGGCCCGCGTTCGGGCCCAGCGGCGAGGTGCGCGGTGCCCGGTCGGCGTGCGGCGGGCGGCGGCTGCCGGTGGGGGTGACCGGCGTCCGCTCCGAGCGGGCGGTGTGCGGCCGCGGCGGCAGGTGCGGTCTGCCGTCGGGGACGCGCAGCGCGGTTCCGCCCGGGCGGCTGCTGGCGCCCACCGGCTCCCGGACGGGCAGTTCGTCGTCGGCCGGGCCGCGCGGGGCGCCCAGCGGGACCGGTGCGTGCGGCGCGGCCGGGGCCGCGGCGGGCGCACGGCGCTCGGACAGGCGCCGGCCCAGGGCCAGCAGCCAGACCTCGGCGCGGGCCATGAGCGGCTCGAACCAGGGCAGGACGAGCAGGACCAGCAGGCCCGCGGTCCAGCCCAGGGTCACATCGCTCATCCAGTGCGTGCCCAGGTAGACGGTGGTCATCCCCACGCCCAGCGCCAGCATCGCGGCGGCCACCGAGGCGATCCGGCGGGCGCGCGGCGTGGTGGCCAGGTAGGCCAGGACGCCCCAGGTCACCACGGCGTTCGCGGTGTGGCCGGAGGGGAATATGTCGCCGCCGGCGAACATCTCGTTCGAGCCGACCGCCGTCGCGTAGTGCGGCCCGAGCCGGCCCATGCCGAGCTTGGCGGCGCCCACGGTCACGTTGAGCAGCAGCAGCGACGTGCCCAGCACCAGCAGCGGGCGCAGGGTCTTGTACTTGTAGGTGCACCACCCCAGCCAGGCGGCCACGGCCACCGCGGTCGGACCGCGCTGGCCCAGGACTATGAAGTAGTCGAGGAAGGTGTGGATCTCCGGCCACTGCTTGTAAGGCCGGAAGAGCATCACCTGCCAGTCGAACCGCACCGGCCAGGACGTGGTGACCACGCCGACCACGATCGCCGCGTAGACCACGCACGTCGCGGCGAAGATGCCCAGGCGGGTCCGGGTCATCCGCGGCCGCACGGGGCTGGTCGGGTGCTCGTCCGCCGGGGCGAGCTCGTCATGGGTATGCACTCAATCGACGTTACATTGCGTGACGGGAGGCTTAGGCCGATCGGGGCCCTTTGTGATGACGATGTGATGTGGAATGCGTCTCAATCGTGGCGCGGGCCCAGGTTTGAAGCGGCGGAATAAGAATCAGCTAAACAATCGTCAGCGCCCCGGGCCAAAGGTCCGGGGCGCTTGAATTCCATTCCGTACGAAGCCGTTTATCGGCGATTGTCCGAGCGGTTTCGCCGCGTTCGCCGCCGTCCCGCCGGAGGCGTCGTAAATACGATCATGGCGGTCCGGAGCCGTGCAGCCAGAACGCGCCGTATACGGCCGACGCAAGCGCAACGAAGGTGACCACCGTCACCGCGTGCACCGTCCGTAGCCGGACCAGCGCCGCGGCCAGGGGGAGCAGCAGCGGGAAGGCGGGCATCATCAGGCGCGGCTTGGAGCCGAAGTAGCCCTTGGCGGTCAGCGCCAGCAGCAGGACCGTGCCCGAGAGGACGAGGAGCGGCAGCGGCTGGCCCTGCCGCACCCCCGCCCGGTACAGCAGGCCCACCAGGACCACCCCGGCCAGCAGCCCGAGACCGGCCGGGAAGGCGGGGCCCGCCAGCCGCTCCCCGATGAAGGAGCCGAAGGCCAGCCCGCCGTCGAAGCCGTTGCCCCAGCCGCCCTGCACGTCGAGGTAGCCGGTGACGCTCCCGGTGCGCGCGCCCACCCAGGCGACGTACGCGAGCCACCCCAGGGGGGCGAGCGCCACGCCCGGCAGCATGCGGCCGAGGGGGAGCGGTGGCCCGCCCGGCCGGCGGCGGGCCCGCAGCACCGCCACCGCCGCCGTGATCCACACGGCCGCGACCACCGCCGCGCCCACCGGCCGCGTCAGTCCCGCCAGCGCCGCCAGCGCGCCCGCCGCCGCCCACCGGCCGGTCAGCACGGCGTAGACGCTCCACGCCGCCAGCGCCGTGAAGAGGGACTCCGAGTACGCCATCGACTGCACCACGCCGACCGGCAGCGCCGCCCACAGCACCACGAGCGCCACGCCCGTCCGCCGCCCGTACAGGTGGTCGCCGACCGCGAAGATCCCCCACGCCGCGGCCAGCGACGCGACGGCCGCGACCACCAGCCCGGCGTCGCCCGCCGAGAGCGGGAAGAGGGCCGACAGGCCCCGCTCCAGCCACGGGAGCAGGGGGAAGAAGGCCATGTCGGAGTGGACCTTGCCGCCGGGAAGGTGCAGCGTGTAGCCGTAGCCCTGCTCGGCGATGCGGGCGTACCAGAGGGAGTCCCAGCGCGCCGAGAGCAGGTGCCGGGCCCCCTTGCCGTCCGCGAGCCCCCACAGTGCCAGCGCCACGACGCCCAGCGCCCGCACCGCCGCGTACAGCAGCAGGGCGGGGGCGGCCCGGCGCAGCGCGGCCCCGGCCGCGGCGGCGCGCGGCGGGGCGTCGGCGTCGCGGGCCGTGCCGGGAGAGGGAGCAAGAGAGGTCACCGGTCGATTGTCCCAGCACCGCGACGTGAGGCGGGCCACGTGGCATCCGGTGGGACTCGCGTACGCTGTCGACTCACTCGCCCCTCGACTCCGCCGGGGCCTCTCACGAACCCAAGGCCCGCGGCGGCCGCGAGCGCACGATACGGAGGTGTGGATGTCCGGGACGACCACCGCCGGCCCCCGACGGCCGGTCGGCGTTCCCCGGCAGCGGCCCCGGCCGCGCCGCGCGAACCGCCACGGTGGCGCGAGCGCGAACCGCTGGACCGTGCTCGTCGTCCTCTGCGTCAGCCTGCTCCTGGTCGCCGTCGACGCCACCGTGCTGCACGTCGCCGTCCCCGCCGTCACCGAGGACCTGCGCCCCGGTGCGATACAGCTGCTGTGGATCGTCGACGTCTACCCGCTCGTCTGCGCCTCGCTCCTCATCCTCTTCGGCACCCTCGGCGACCGCGTCGGCCGCCGCCGCGTGCTGCTGCTGGGCTACGCCCTCTTCGGCGTGGCCTCCGCGACGGCCGCCCTCGCCACGACCCCCGAGATCCTCATCGGCGCCCGGGCGCTGCTCGGCGTCGGCGGTGCGATGATCATGCCGGCGACGCTCTCCATCCTCCGGCAGGTCTTCCCCGACCGGCGGGAGCGCGCCGTGGCCATCGGCGTCTGGAGCGCGGTCGCCGCCGTGGGCGCGGCCGTCGGCCCGCTGCTCGGCGGCTTCCTGCTGGAGCACTTCTGGTGGGGCTCGGTCTTCCTCATCAACCTCCCGCTCATGGCGGTCAGCCTCCCGGTCGGGCGCTGGCTGCTCCCGGAGTCGACCGGTGAGCGCGACGGCCCCTGGGACGTGCTCGGCGCGCTGATGGCGGCGTTCGGCCTGTTCGGCGTCGTCTACGGCGTGAAGCACGTCGGCGACGCGGCGCTCTCGCTCGGCACGGTCGTCCCGGCGGGGCTCGGCACCGCCCTCCTCGTCCTCTTCGTACGCCGCCAGCGCCGGCGCACCCATCCGCTGGTCGACCTGACACTGTTCGCCCGGCCCGCCTTCGGCACCTCCGTCGGCTGCATCGTGCTGGCCATGCTGGCGCTGGTCGGCCTGGAGCTCGTCGCCGCCCAGTACCTGCAGCTCGTGCTGGGGCTCACCCCGCTGGAGACGGGCCTGCGGCTGCTACCGCTCACGCTCGCCGCGATGGCGGCGGGGCTGGCGGGCTCCCGGGTGCTCCACCGCTTCGGGCCGCGCGCCATGGTCGCCACCGGATTCGTCCTGACCGCCATGGCCGTGCTCTCGCTGACCGTGATGGGCCGGGAGGACCGGCCCGTCGCCCTCGTCGCCGGCTTCGTCCTGCTCGGCTTCGGCCTGGAGACCACCCTGTTCGGGGCGTACGAGTCCATGCTGAGCGAGGCCCCGGCCCGCTCCGCCGGCGGCGCCGCGGCGATCGGCGAGACCTCCTACCAGCTCGGCGCGGGCATCGGCATCGCGCTGCTCGGCAGCGTCATGAACGCCGCGTACGCGCCCCGGGTGGCTGCGGTGCCCGGCGTTCCCAGTGCCGCGGGCCGCGACGCCCGGCACTCCCTGGGCGAGGCGTACGACATCGCGGACCGCCTGGGCGGCCCGGCGGGCGCCGCCCTGCGGAGCGCGGCCCGCGACTCCTTCGTCCACGGGCTGCACGTCACGCTGGCGGTCAGCGCCGGACTGCTGCTGCTGGGCGCACTGGCCGCGCTGCGCCTGCCGCGGACGATGGACTCCGGGGAGCCCGCGGCCTGAGCCGTCCCGGCGGCAGGGGAAACCGGGTCTGGACGCCGGGGGTTACCCGGTCGTAGCGTCGGGGGTGACCGACGATCACCCCCCATGCCGCGCCGGAGGCCACCGTGTTCGACCCGCTTGATCCGCTGGGCCTCGACGACCTCCTCACCGACGAGGACCGGGCGGTGCGGGACACCATGCGGCGGTGGGCCGCCGACCGCGTGCTGCCCCACGTCGCCGAGTGGTACGAGCGCGGCGAGGCCCCCGTCCGCGAACTCGCCCGCGAACTGGGCGCCATGGGCGCCCTCGGCATGCAGCTCACCGGCTACGGCTGCGCGGGCGCGACCGCCGTCCAGTACGGACTGGCCTGCCTGGAGGTGGAGGCGGCCGACTCCGGCATCCGCTCCCTGGTCTCCGTGCAGGGCTCCCTGGCGATGTACGCCATCCACCGCTTCGGCTCCGAGGAGCAGAAGCAGCGCTGGCTGCCCGGCATGGCGGCCGGCGAGACCATCGGCTGCTTCGGGCTGACGGAGCCCGACCACGGCTCGGACCCCGGCGGCATGCGGACCTACGCCAAGCGCGGGGCGGGCGGTGACTGGGTGCTGACCGGCCGCAAGATGTGGATCACCAACGGCTCGGTGGCCGGGGTGGCCGTCGTCTGGGCCCGCACCGACGAGGGGATCAGGGGATTCGTCGTCCCCACGGACAGCCCCGGCTTCTCGGCCCCCGACATCCACCACAAGTGGTCGCTGCGCGCCTCGGTCACCAGCGAGCTGGTGATGGACGAGGTGCGGCTGCCCGCGGACGCCGTGCTGCCGGAGGCCACCGGGCTGCGCGGTCCGCTGGGCTGTCTGAACCACGCGCGCTACGGCATCGTCTGGGGCGCCATGGGTGCCGCCCGCACCTGCTTCGAGACGGCCCTCGACTACGCCCGCACGCGCGAGCAGTTCGGCAGGCCCCTCGGCGGCTTCCAGCTGACGCAGGCCAAGCTGGCGGACATGGCGGTCGAGCTGCACAAGGGCGTGCTGCTGGCCCACCACCTGGGGCGGCGGATGGACGCGGGGACGCTGCGGCCGGAGCAGGTGAGCTTCGGGAAGCTGAACAACGTGCGGGAGGCGATCGAGATCTGCCGCACGGCCCGCACGATCCTGGGGGCCAACGGGATCTCGCTGGAGTACCCCGTCATGCGGCACGCCACCAACCTGGAATCGGTGCTGACGTACGAGGGCACCGTGGAGATGCATCAGCTGGTCCTGGGCAAGGCGCTCACCGGCCTCGACGCCTTCCGGTGAGCACCCTCCCCCAGCTACCGCCGGGAGGTGCCCCCAAAACCTAGCTCTGGTTGAAGAAACCGCCGTGCGCGCGGTTCCCCTCCCCGCTGACGACCTTGTAGTCGGCGGGGGTCAGCAGGAACACGCGGTTGGCCACGCGCTCGATGGAGCCGCGCAGGCCGAAGGTCAGACCAGCGGCGAAGTCCACGACCCGCTTGGCGTCGCTGGGCTCCATGCTCGTGAGGTTGACGATCACCGGGACGCCGGCCCGGAAGAGCTCGCCGATGCCACGGGCGTCCCGGAAGCCGTCCGGGGTGACCGTGGCGATGCGGGTGCCCTGTTCCTGCGCGACCTCGTCGGCCACCCGGACCTTGGGGTTGGTCACCCAGGAGTCGCCGGTCTCGGGCCCTTCGTCCGAGTCCTCTTCGTAGCCGCCGTAGTAGCGCTCGTCATCGCTGTCGTCGACGAGGCCAAGCCAGGCACTCGCCTTGCGCACCGATCCCATGGACGCCTCCTCTCACACGCGGTGTGTTCCGCCCGCTCCTCTATGGTCGTCCATGATGCGGATGATGTGCCAAGTGGATGGCGGCCATGCGGGGATTTCGTGACGCATCTGGTGCAAAGCGGGTGGCGGTGCGTCAGAAACCCCTGATGTCTGGCCGCAGGCGCTGGACCTGGGCATATGCGGCATGGGTCGAGGAGGGCGGGCTCCGGCCCAGCTCGATTGTCCCCGGTGAATAGGATGCCCGGGCACATCGACACCACACACGGGGGCACGTTTTGTTCGGGATCATCAGGCCATGCCGTCACCGGCTGTCCGAAGGCATGCGAACCGAGTGGATGGCCCATCTCTGCGGCCTCTGCCTGGCACTGAAAGGCGATCACGGGCAGTTTGCTCGAATAGCAACCAACTATGACGGCCTGGTCATATCGGTGCTCGTGGAGGCGCAGTCCTCGCGCGAGGAGGCCGGCGCCTGGCGGCGCACCGCGGGACCCTGCCCGTTGCGCGGGATGCGCTCGGCGCCGGTCGCGCAGGGCGAGGGCGCGCGGCTGGCCGCCTCCGTCTCGCTCGTCCTCGCGTCCGCCAAGATGCGGGACCATGTCGCCGACGGCGACGGCGTGTTGGCGCGGCGCCCCGTGGCGGCCGTCGCCCGCCGGGTCGCCGCCACCTGGGACCGCGCGGGCGCCCGTACGGGCTCGGAACTCGGATTCGACACGGCCGTTCTGGTCGACGCGGTGGAACGGCAGGCCGGCGTCGAGGCGCTGGTGCGCACCGGCACACCGCTGCTGGACGTGACCGAACCCACGGAGACGGCCACGGCGGCGGCCTTCGGCTACACCGCCGTCCTGGCCGGAAAGCCGGACAACCGCCCGTCGCTGGAGGAGGCCGGCCGGCTCTTCGGGCGGCTCGCCCACCTGCTGGACGCCGTCGAGGACCTGGCCGAGGACGCCCGCACCGGGGCGTGGAACCCGGTGGCGGCCACCGGCACCGACCTCGCCGAGGTGCGGCGGCTGTGCGACGACGCGGTGCACGGCGTGCGGCTGGCGCTGCGGGAGGTCGAGTTCGCGAGCAAGGCGCAGGGCAGGCTCGCGCACCTCCTGCTGGCGCACGAGCTGGAGCGGTCCGTGGAACGGGCGTTCGCCGGAGGTGGCTGCGCCACCGGTCACGGACAGGCCGGTCACGGACAGGCCGAGCACGGACAGGCCGGTCACGGACAGGCCGAGCACCGGGGCGCGTTCGGGGCGCCGCCGCACATGCCGCCGCCCGCGCCGCCGGAGCCGCCGCGGCGGCGGCGCGGTCTGATCGCCGGCTGTGCCGTGTGGACCGGGCTGTTCTGCACCGGTCAGGTGTGCTGCAAGGACCCCTATCAGGATCCGTGGAACGGACAGCCGCGCGAGGGCTGGTGCGCGAAGTGCTGCGACAACTGCGGTGATTGTGGTGACTGCGGTAACTGTTGTGACTGCTGCCAGTGTTGTGGAGAAGACGGTGGTGGTTGCTGTGACGGATGCGACTGCGGCTGTGACTGCGGTTGCTGAGGGAAGACGAGGCGCGAGGAGAGGGGAGTGCGGCTGAAGTGCCGCGGGAGTGAAGGCAGCGGGGCCGGGCGCGCGCTCGTGCGCGGCCGGCGACGGGGCGGGGTCAGCCCGTACAGGAGGCGGACCACACCCGGCCGAAGTCGATGTGGTCGCGGGTGACCAGCCGCTGCCCGGAATGCATGGAACAAGTGGAGCAGCCATCCGTTTCCCCCGTCAACTCCCATGAGACGCAACGCCCGTCATGCGGACATCCCAAGGAGCAGGGTTGACAGTGGGCCGTGGCCCCGGCATAGCCTCGGGCTCCGGCTGTGCTGAGGGGCGCGGCCGGGCGAAGGCGGTACGTCCCGTGTCCGATCCCTGCATCCACGGAGCCTTCGCATGCCCGCGCACGAACCCACCCGGCCCCTGCACCTGGCCGTCGCCCTCGACCGGCCCGGCACGTACGCGGCCGAGCCGTATGCCGAGGCCGCCCGGCTCGCCGAGCGCGGGTGCCTCGACTTCGTCACGCTCGGCGGTTCCTTCGGTCCGCCCGGCGGCGGACGGGGGCGACCCGACGCGCTCGCGGTCCTCGCCCGCGTCGCGCCCGCCACCGAGCGGATCGGCCTGGTGCCCACCGTCACCACCACCCACACCGGCCCCTTCCACGTCTCCTCCGCCCTGGCCGCCCTCGACCGGGTGAGCCGGGGCCGCGCCGGCTGGACCGCCGCGGTGCCGGCCGCCGACGCCGCACAGCGGGAGGCGAAGGCAGCCGCCGCATGGCGGGAGGCGGGGGCGGTCGCCGAGGGCGTCGCCCGGCTGTGGGACGGCCGGGAGGACGGCGCAGGGATCCGCGGCGCGGCCTCCCACCGCTTCGTCGACCGCGACGCGCCGCACCGCGTCGACGTCGAGGGGACCGGCTGCGGTGTGCGCGGCCCCGCCGTCGTGCCCCGGTCCCCGCAGGGCCGTCCCGTGGTCGCCGTCGACGCCACCGCCCGGTGGCCCCGGGAGACCGCCGCCCGTCACGCCGACGTCGCCTACGTACGCACCGGGGCCCACGACCCCCGCGCCGTCCGGGCGTTACGTGCCGCCCGCGCGGACCTGCGGCGCCGCGCCCTCGCCCACGGCCGCGACGTCGGTGCCCCCGCCGGCCGGCTCGTCCTCCTCGCCTCCCTGCCCGTCGCGCTGTACACGGCCGCCGATGCCGTCGCCCTCGCCGACCTCGTTGCCGGCTGGTACGCGGACGGCGTGGCCGACGGCGTCCACTTCCGGCCCGCCGACCCCGACCGCGACCTGGCCCTGCTCGTCGACGGCACCGTGCCCGTCCTGCAGCACCGCGGGCTGCTGCGCAACTTCTACCCGGGCGCCACCCTGCGCGAGCACCTGTGCCTGCCCCGCCCGGCCGGTCGCCGCACGCCCGCCGAGGGGACCGCATGACCGCGCGGGCCCGCCGGCCCCGTACCCCTGCGGGCCGCAGGAGCGTGGCGCGTTCCGCACGGAGTACACGGGGCGACGCTCCGCGAACACCGGGGGCTGCCGCTGCCGGTGTGGAAGGGTTGACCGGCATGAGCACAAGTGAGGCGCAACAGCGGTGGAAGGCGTGGCGCGAGCAGCGTCACGAGGCGGTCTCGGCGCCCTACGGGCCGCTCGCGCTGACGGGTACGTACTGGCTCGCCGATGGCCCGGGCGGAACACTTCCGGCCAATCCCGCCGTGCCCGGCCGCTGGACGCAGGAGCCCGGGGGCGTACGGCTGAGCGCCGGCCCGGGAGACGGACTGACGGTGGACGGGCGCCCGTGCGAGGGCGAGGTGCTGCTCGGCCCCGACAGCGGGCCGGCCGCCGCCCGGGTCGCCCACGGCGGGCGGAAGCTGCTGGTCATGCGCCGCGAGGGACAGTGGGCGGTGCGCGTCTTCGACCCGGACTCCGCCGGGCGCCGGGCGTTCGCCGGGATCGACGTCTTCGACCACGACGACCGCTGGGTGCTGGAGGGGCTGTTCCGCCCCTACGAGCGCGAGCGCACGATCGCGGTGGAGAACGCCGACGGTCGTGAGCGGGGCCTGGACCTCGCCGGCGAACTGGCTTTCGGCGTCGGCGGCGACGAGTACACGCTGCAGGTCTCGGCGGAGGCCGACGGCTCGATGTGGGCCGTCTTCGCCGACGGCACCAGCGGCCGCTCCAGTTACCGCTTCCGCTTCCTCAAGCCCCCGCCGCCCGCGCCCGACGGCACGGTGACCGTGGACTTCAACCGCGCGGTGCTGCCGCCGTGCGCCTTCGCCGACCACTTCATCTGTCCCTTCCCGCCGCCCGGCAACAGGCTGCCGGTCGAGGTGCCGGCGGGGGAGCGGAACCTCCTGCAGCGCTGAGGCGTCGAAGCGGCGGACCGGGGAGCGTCCCCCCGGCGAAGAGCCCCGGCGGCCGACGAGCCGCCGGGGCCGTTCGGCGTGCGCCGGGGGCGCGTCCGAAAGGTGCTCTTGCGCCGTGTGGTGCCGGGCCCGAATACTCCCGAACAGCGCTTGTCAGGGGCACGGCGAAAACGGAATCCGGTGTGCCCCTTTCGCTGCGCCTCACGGGTCCGCGCACCCGGCGGGCCCCCGACCCCACTCGGGAGGAACCACGTGAGGATCAAGCGCACCACCCCCCGCACCGGCACCCGGCGAGCCACGGTGGCCGCCGTGGTCTCCGGCCTCGTCACCGTCTCCGCCCTGGCCGCCACCACCGCCCACGCCGACCCGGCGGCCGCCCCCTCGGCCGCGCAGCTGTCCGCCGCGAGCGCGGCCGTGGAGTCGGCCGACGTCGCCGGCACGGCCTGGTCCCTGGACAAGGCCACCCGCACCGTGGTGGTGACCGCCGACTCGACCGTCTCCGACGACGCCCTGGCGAGGATCAGACGCGAGGCCGGACCCGCCGCCGACGCCATACGCGTCGAGCGCACCCCCGGCACCTTCCGTCCGCTCCTGGCCGGCGGCGACGCCGTCTACGCGCCGAGCTGGCGCTGCTCGCTGGGGTTCAACGTACGCAAGGGCAACACCTATTACTTCCTGACCGCCGGGCACTGCACCGAGGGCAAGCCGGCCTACTACGCCAACTCCGCGCACACCACGAGCATCGGCCCCACCACCGGGACCAGCTTCCCCGGCAACGACTACGGCATCGTGCAGTACACCAACGGCTCGATCGCCCACCCCAGCGAGGTCGACCTCTACAACGGCCGCTCCCAGCGCATCACCGGCGCCGGCAACGCGAGCGTCGGGCAGAACGTCCAGCGCAGCGGCTCCACGACCAAGGTGCACGGCGGCAAGGTCACCGGCCTGAACGCCACCGTCAACTACGGCAACGGCCAGATCGTGCGCGGCCTGATCAAGACCAACGTGTGCGCCGAGCCCGGCGACAGCGGCGGCGCCCTCTTCGCCGGCTCCACCGCCCTCGGCCTCACCTCCGGCGGCAGCGGCAACTGCCGCTCCGGCGGCACGACCTTCTTCCAGCCGGTCACCGCGGCGCTCAGCGCTTACGGGGTGAGCATCTTCTGACCCCCTGCGTGACCGGACCCGGCGTCTGACCGCGAGCGCGCTCCGCCCTTCCCCACGCCTGCGGCCAGCAGCACAAGGCCCCCGGCCCCTTGCGGGCCGGGGGCTCGACCACGCTCCGGCCCGGGCATACCGTGGACATATCGCCCGACGTGCGACGGCAGGGGGCCGTGATGGTCGAGGATCTCGTGGTGGCGGCGGTGGCGGCCGGATCGGCAGCCGTGGTGTACGTGGCGGCGGCGGCCCGGGTGGTCAAGCAGTACGAACGCGGAGTGGTGCTGCGGCTGGGCCGGCTGCGCTCCGAGATCCGCCAGCCGGGCTTCACGCTGATCGTCCCGGGCGTCGACCGGCTGCGCAAGGTGAACATGCAGATCGTCACCATGCCCGTGCCCGCCCAGGAGGGCATCACCCGGGACAACGTGACCGTGCGGGTGGACGCGGTCGTCTACTTCAAGGTCGTCGACCCGGCCGAGGCCGTCATCCAGGTCGAGGACTACCGCTTCGCGGTCTCGCAGATGGCCCAGACCTCGCTGCGCTCGATCATCGGCAAGAGCGACCTCGACGATCTGCTCTCCAACCGGGAGAAGCTCAACCAGGGACTGGAGCTGATGCTCGACAGCCCGGCCGTGGGCTGGGGCGTGCACATCGACCGGGTGGAGATCAAGGACGTCTCGCTGCCGGAGACCATGAAGCGGTCCATGTCGCGGCAGGCGGAGGCCGAGCGGGAGCGGCGGGCACGCGTCATCAACGCGGACGCGGAGCTGCTGGCGTCGAAGAAGCTGGCGGAGGCCGCGCAGACGATGTCGCACCAGCCGTCGGCGCTGCAGCTGAGGCTGCTGCAGACGATCGTCGCCGTCGCCGCCGAGAAGAACTCCACGCTGGTGCTGCCCTTCCCCGTGGAGCTGCTGCGGTTCCTGGAACGGGCCGGGCATCCGGAAGGCCCGCAGCCCCCGCAGACCCCGGGCCCGGCCGCGGACCGCGCGGGCGCGCCGCCCCCGGTCGAGGAGGTCCCCTTGGACGGGGCGTCGTCCCCGGTCGAGGAGCTTCCCCTGGGCATGACGCCGCCCCCGGTCGAGGAACTGCCCCTGGACAGGGCGCTGCCCCCGCTCGGGGAGCTGCCCCTGGACGGGATGGTGCCGCCGAAGGAGGAAGCGCCTCCGGACGAGGAACCGGGCGCCGCTGACACCGGCCGCACGTAGGCCCGTTCCGCCCCTCTGACCGCCCCCTCGCGCAGAAGCCGGCGCTTCGCGCGCGAGGGGGCGCATGCATGGGCATGCGCGCGACTGGAAGTCGCCCTTGTGCACTCCCTCCGCGGATCGGCACACTCGACGGACCAACTTGGCATGGACGCGACCTCCATCGGGGGGTGCGGCTGTGTCGTTCGTCCTCCGGGCCCGGGTACGTGGCCGGGCCCAACCCCCCACTGGAGGTGCCGAGTTGAAGATCCGTTGGAGGTCCGTTCGCGCCGTCCTGGCCGGGGCGGCGCTCGCTGCGCTCACCGCGGTGACCCTGGCCCCGCAGCAGGCCCAGGCGCTGCCCGGGCGGCTGCGCCCCTCGTACGTCCGCCTCGACGTGGTCCAGCGGGTGCTGAACGAGCACGCCGCCATTCCCGGCACCGCATGGGTGGAGGACCCCAGAGCCGGACGGGTCGTCGTCACCGCCGACAGCACGGTCACCGGCGCGAAGCTCGCGCGCCTCACCGCGGTCACCTCCGCTCTCGGCGAGGCGGTGGAGGTGCACAGGATCTCCGCCCGGCTCACCCGGCTCATCGCCGGCGGCGACGCCGTCTGGGGCCCGACCGCGCGCTGTTCGCTCGGGTTCAACGTCGTCAGGGCCGGACGGCCCGCCTTCCTGACGGCCGGACACTGCGGCAACGCCGTCACCGACTGGTCCGAGACCAAGGGCGGACGGGTGGTCGCCCGCACGGCCGCGGCCGGCTTCCCCGGCCACGACTACGCCATCGCGGAGTACACCGACCCGTCGGTCGCACACCCCGGCGCGGTGACCCTGCGCAACGGCGGTGCGCAGGCCATCACCGGGTTCCGGAACGCGGTCCTGGGCGAGGGCGTCCAGCGCAGCGGCTCCACCACCGGGGTCCGCAGCGGCCGTGTCACCGGTCTGAACGCCACGGTCAACTACCAGGAGGGCCAGGTGACCGGGCTGATCAAGACCGACGTCTGCGCCGAGCCCGGGGACAGCGGCGGTCCCCTCTTCGCCGGTGACAAGGCGCTGGGAATCACCTCGGGTGGCAGTGGTAATTGTGTGCTGGGCGGGGAAACCTACTATCAGCCGGTGGGCGAGGCCCTCACGGCGTACGGGGCGGCGCTCGGCTGACGCCCCCTCATGAACCGGCGGCCCCCGGACACACCTCCACGGTGTCCGGGGGCCGCCTCGTGCCCGTTGCCGGGCGGGCCGGTCAGAACTCGAAGACCGTGCCCTTGCCCGCCTTGAGCTCACACGGGTTGGCGAAGGTGCGCTCGAAGCTCACCCGGCGGCCTTCCCACACGCCCTCGGCGGTGACGACGGAGGGGTTCCACTCGCGCGTGCAGGCCGTACCCTCCTTGATCTTGGTGACCTTCTCGAAGTCGCCGCCGGCCAGGCGCAGCTGGGCGCAGGCGCCCCGCGTGTTCGGGTGGGTGCCGTCGGCCTTGGGCATGCAGGTGAGCGTTACCGCGCGCTGGATGCCCGCGGCCGCCGCCGAGTCGCCCTGACCGATCGTCAGCACGAGGGCCGAGGGCGCGTACAGACTCTGCGTCTGTGCCGCGGGTGCGGGTGTGGGCGCGGCGGTCGCCGACGTCCCGGCCGCTACCAGGCCGCCCAGTGCCAGCGTGGCACCCAGCGCGAACCCCCCAGTGATGTACCGCATTCCGAACACTCCCTTGTTCGTCGGTGCTGATAACGGACGGCAGTCTGGCCCAACTCGGGCATGAACGCACCCCGATCGAACACTTTCAGTCGTCGCATGAAAACCCTCAGTAGCGCTTGGTTCTGGCCGGATTCGATGGGCGGGAGATCCTCCGGGGAACTCCGGGGAAACAGAGGGCCCGCGACGCTGCCCGACTTGTGGGGGAAAGGGGGGAATTAATGTTTCAGGAGTGTTGACCAGCGATGATGCCTTGAAATCATTGATGAAACATCAGGTGTGGCCGAAGAAGCTTGATCCGATGGCGCGTTGATCATTGAATCCAAGGGATCCTGGGGTGATGTGGAGTATCCCTCCGTCCCGGCCGAAAAGCGGTCCGGTCCGGGGCCGGACCGCGTCCGCCTCCAGGGCGGGTCGTCGCAGCAATGGCCGAAGAGTGCTCAGACCGACCGTTCGGTCTGCCCCTTCCGGCCCCTGAGCGCGGCGCTCGCGAGCGTCGCCGCCGTGCCCGCCGTGGCCCAGGCGGACAGCACCAGCAGGGGGCAGGTGAGGGCGTTGCCGCGGAAGTAGGCGAGGGACCGGGCGGACCAGGTGCCCGCGCCCGGCGGCAGGAACGGGCCGATGGTGCCCCAGAAGGGCGGCAGCAGGGGGTAGGGGTAGGCGCCGCCCGCGCTGGGGTTGCCCAGCACCACCACGATCGCGATCGCGAGCCCGATGCCGACGACGCCCGCGAGTCCCTGGAGGGCCAGGGTCAGGGCGCCGACGGCGAACACCACCAGTGCGCCCAGGCCCCACAGGCCGGCGATGCTGCCCGGCAGTGCGCCCAGGACGGGGCCTGCGACGACCGCGCCGAGCAGTCCCGAGCCGACGGCGTACAGGGCGAGTGCGGCGAGCCGGATCAGGGCCCGGTGCGTGTTCGCGGGGCGGGCGCCCGCGCTGATGGCGAGGATCGCGGCGCACAGGTAGCCGCCCACGCACCAGCCCACGACCAGGTAGAACGAGCTGAGTCCACGGGAGTCGCCGGCGGCCGCCGGGACCACGTCGATGGTCTTCAGGGTGCGCTGCTGTGCCCGTTCGGCGCGGGCGACGACCGCCTCGGTGGCCTGGGCGAGCGAGGCGCCGGAGCCGCCGGCGACCAGCAGGGTGTCGGTGGTGCCGCGCGCGTCGACGATCAGGGCCGCGTCGAGGTCGCGCTCGTGGATCCGCCGCAGCGCCGCCGCCTCGTCGCCGACCGCGCGCGGGTCCAGGGGATCGCCGGGCAGGGCGGCCAGCTGGTCCACCAGCTGGCCCGCGATCTCCCGCGGGGCCACCACGCCGAGCGGGACGTCCCGGGGCTTCGGGCTGTGGAAGGCGCCGATGTAGGAGGCGATGAACGCGAGCTGCAGCACGAGTACGCCGGTCACCAGCAGGGCGGCCCGGCCCGTCACCCCGTCCCGCACCTCCTGGAGGAAGCCGGTGCCGTCGCGGGGGGAGTGGGCCATGTGCGCCAGCCTGCGGGGTCCGGTGGGGCGGCGCAGGTGGTGGGGGCCGTCCGGGTGGTCGTCGCACATCTATTCGTACGGACGTTCGAGAAGTGGTTTATGGTGGAGAAGGAGGGGCGGATTTCGGCCAGGGGGGAGCGAGCGGCAGGAGGTGCAATGGCGGGACGTCCGGCCTTCACACACCTGCACACCGCCTCGGGCTTCTCGATGCGCTACGGGGCCACGCACCCCGAGCGCCTGGCCGAGCGGGCCGCCGAGCGCGGCATGGACGCCCTCGCCCTCACCGACCGCGACGGCCTCGCCGGCGCCGTCCGCTTCGCCCGGGCCGCCGCCGGGGCCGGGGTGCGGCCGCTGTTCGGCGTGGACCTGGCCGTCCGGGAGCCGCTGCCGGCCCCCGGGCCCACGACGCGCCGTCGCGCCCCGGTGCGCGGCGGGGCCTTCGTCGACGAGTCGGCACCCCGCACCGTCTTCCTCGCCCGCGACGGCGCGGCCGGCTGGGCCGCGCTGTGCGGGCTGGTCTCCGCCGCCCATGCGGCCGGCGCCGAGCGCCCCGAGCTGACCCGCTCCGACCTGGCCCGGGCCGCCGCCGGCCTCCGCGCCCCGCTGACCGTCCTGCTCGGCCCGGACTCCGAGGTCGGCCGCGCGCTCGCCGCCGGACGCCCCGACCGGGCCGCGCGGCTGCTGGAGCCCTGGCGCGAGATGTTCGGCGACGGCCTGCGCCTGGAGGTCGTCCGGCACGGCCGTACCGGCACCGGCCCCGGCTCCCTGCGGCTCGCCGCCCGCACCGCCGGCTTCGCCGCCGAACAGCGCGTACGGGCCCTCCTGACCAACGCCGTCCGCTACGCCGACCCCGGCCAGGGGCCCGTCGCCGACGTCCTCGACGCCGCCCGCCGGCTGGTGCCCATCGACCCCCGCCGGCCCGAGGCCCTCGACGACGGCGAACGCTGGCTCAAGGACCCGGCCGCCATGGCCGCCGTCGCCGAAGAGGTCGCGGAGGCCGCCGGCCTGCGCCGCGGGGCCGCGCGCCGGCTGCTCGCCACGACCGAGGAGACCGCCGCCGAGTGCCTCGTCGACCCCGCGGACCACCTGGGCCTGGGCTCCGTCCACTTCCCCGAGCCCCGTCTGGTCGGCGCCGGCCACCGCACCGCCGCCCGCGTGCTGCGCTCCCGTTGCGCCGGGGCGATGGTGCTGCGCGGCCACGACCGCGACCGCCGCTACTGGGACCGGCTGGACGAGGAACTGGACACCATCGAACGGCGCGGCTTCCCCTCGTACTTCCTCACCGTCGCCCAGGTCGTCGACGACGCCCGGGCCCTCGGCATCCGCGTCACCGCCCGGGGCTCCGGCGCCGGCTCGCTGGTCAACCACCTGCTCGGCATCGCCCACGCCGACCCCGTCGCGCACGGCCTGCTGATGGAGCGCTTCCTGTCGGTGCAGCGGCAGGTGCTGCCCGACATCGACATCGACGTGGAGTCCGCACGCCGCCTGGACGTCTACCGCGCGATCTTCGACCGCTTCGGCGAGGAGCGGGTCGCGACCGTCTCCATGCCCGAGACCTACCGCGTCCGGCACGCCGTGCGGGACGTGGGCGCCGCCCTCGGCATGGAGCCCGCCGAAGTGGACCGGCTCGCCAAGGCGTTCCCGCACATCCGCGCCCGCGACGCCCGCGCGGCCCTGGCCGAACTGCCCGAGCTGCGCGGCGTCGCCGCCGGGCCCCACGGCCTCGCCGACGTCCGGCTGTGGGGGCTGGTCGAGGCGCTGGACGCCCTGCCGCGCGGCATCGCCATGCACCCGTGCGGGGTGCTGCTCTCGGACGCCTCGCTGCGCGCCCGCACCCCCGTCGTGCCCACCAGCGGCGAGGGCTTCGCCATGTCGCAGTTCGACAAGGACGACGTGGAGGAGCTCGGACTGCTCAAGCTCGACGTGCTGGGCGTGCGGATGCAGTCCGCCATGGCGCACGCGGTGGGGGAGATCGAACGGGCCACCGGGCGCCGCCTCGACCTCGACGACCCCGCACAGGTGCCGCCGGGCGACCGGGCGACGTACGAGCTGATCCGCTCCGCCGAGACGCTGGGCTGCTTCCAGATCGAGTCGCCCGGGCAGCGGGACCTGATCGGCAGGCTGCAGCCCGCCACCTTCCACGACCTCGTCGTCGACATCTCGCTGTTCCGGCCGGGCCCGGTCGCGGCCGACATGGTCCGGCCCTTCATCGAGGCCCGGCACGGACGCGCCCCCGTGCGGTACCCGCACCCCGACCTCGCCGGGGCGCTGGGGGAGACCTACGGCGTGGTCGTCTTCCACGAGCAGATCATCGAGATCCTGCGGATCATGACCGGCTGCGACCGGGGCTTCGCGGACGAGACCCGCCGCGCCCTGTCCGACCCGGCCAAGGTGGGCCGGGTCCGGGCCTGGTTCGCGGAGAAGGCGGAGGAGCACGGCTATGCGCCGGAGGTCGTCCGCCGCACCTGGGAGATCGTCGAGGCGTTCGGCAGCTACGGCTTCTGCAAGGCGCACGCCGTGGCCTTCGCCGTGCCGACGTACCAGTCGGCCTGGCTCAAGGCCCACCACCCGGCGGCCTTCTACACCGGGCTGCTCACCCACGACCCCGGGATGTACCCCAAGCGGCTGCTGCTCGCGGACGCCCGGCGGCGCGGGGTGCCGATCCTGCCGCTGGACGTGAACCGGTCGGGCACGGCCTATTCGATCGAACTGGTGTCCGGTGGTGTGTGGGGCATCCGCCTCGCCCTCTCCGAGGTGCACGGCATCTCCCGGGCCGAGGCGCAGCGCATCGTGACCGGCCGCCTCCAGGGCCCGTACACCTCGCTCCAGGACCTGTGGCGGCGCGCCCGGCCCGGCAGGCCGGTGGCCGAACGGCTGGCGCGGGTCGGTGCGCTGGACGCCTTCGGCGCCAACCGCCGGGACCTCCTGCTGCACATCGCCGAACTGCACGGCCGCCGGGACCCCGACGGCGTCGTCCAGCCCACGCTGATCGACAGCGCCGCGGCCGAACCGGTCGGCCTGCCCGACCTGGACGCACACGAGCGGCTCGGCGCCGAGCTGGAGGTCCTCGGCATGGACACCTCCCGCCATCTGATGTCCGACCACCGGGCGTTCCTGACGGAGCTGGGCGCGATCCCGGCCCGGCGGCTGCGCGACGCCCGGCACGGCGAGACCGTCCTGGTCGCCGGTGCCAAGGCCGCCACCCAGACCCCGCCGGTCCGCTCGGGCCGCCGGGTCATCTTCACCACCCTCGACGACGGCACGGGCCTGGTCGACTGCGCCTTCTTCGACGACAGCCACCCCGCGTGCGCGCACACGGTCTTCCACTCCTGGCTGCTGCTCGTCCGCGGCGTGGTCCAGCGCCGCGGCCCGCGCAGCCTGAGCGTGGTGGGCGCGGCGGCGTGGGACCTGGCACGGCTCGCCAGGCTCCGGGAGGAGGGCGGACTGGGGGCGGTGGCGGAGGTCCTGGCGGCAGGCACGGCTCCTGCCGGCGCCGCCCCGGACCGGCGCATCCACCTGCCCACCGGCTACGCCATGCACCCGTGGGCGGACCTGCAGCCCGCGGGCGGGGGCACGGCCACGGGGCGCAAGCTGTGGCACGCGAGCCAGGGGAGTGCGGGACGATGAGCGGGCGCCGTCTTTCCCCCGTCCCTCCGCCGGCCGTCGGCGGGACCGGCTCCCGTGCGGTTCCGGGCGGCAATCAAGCCCGTCCGGCGATTGAGGACGGGGGGTCCGGGGGCGGATCCCCCGTCCTGTACGTGCACTTCCACCCCGCCGTCGGCGCGGGCCCCCTCGACGAGGAGACCTACGACGGCCTGCTCGCGCTGCTCGCCGAGGTGACGCCCGTCGTCCAGGCGCTGCCCCCCGACGCCGCGCTCATGGACGTCCGCGGCGCCGTGCGCTACTTCGGTCACGACCCGGCCGAACTCGCGGAGTTGCTCCGCGTCCGCACGCTCGCCCGGTACGGCGTGGACTGTACGGTCGGCATCGCCGCCAACCCCATGCTCGCCAGGATGGCCGCACAGGACGGCGCCCCCGGAGCGGTCCGCACCCTCGGCGCGGGCCCGGACGACGTCGCCGCGTTCCTGGCCCGCAAGCCCGCCGCCGCGCTGTACGGCGTGGGGCCCGCCACGGCCCGCACCCTGTGCTCGTACGGCCTCGACAGCATCGGCCGGATCGCCGCAGCGCCGCTCCCCGCGCTGCAGCGCATCCTCGGCCCGGCCACCGGGCTGCGGGTCCACGAGAGGGCGCGCGGCCTCGACCCCACGCCCGTCACCCCGGACACCCGGGCCCGCTCCCTGGGTGCCGAACACCGCTTCGGCGGCGACGAACTGGACCCGGACCACCGGCGCCGCGCGCTGCTCGCGCTCGCCGACGGGCTGGGCGCCCGGCTGCGGGGCAGCGGACAGGCCGCCTGCGGCCTGAAGCTCACCGTCCGCTACGCCGACGGCTCCAGCACCACCCGTAGCAGGACCTTCGCCGAACCGACCGCCCACACCCCCGACCTGACCGCCGCGGCCTATGCGCTGCACGCCGCCCTCGCCCTGCAGCGGGCCAGGGTCCGGGCCGTGGCGCTGCGCGCGGAGGGGCTGTGCGACGCCCAACGGGCCGCGCACCAGCTCACCTTCGACTCCGCCGACGAGAAGGCGCGGCGCGTGGAGGCCGCCGTCGACCGGGCGCGGGCGCGCTTCGGCATGGCGGCCGTGGGGCCGGCCTCGACGCTGCACGTGGCCTAGAACATTTCTTTACGATTTCTCGCAATTTGCTTGACGAAAGCAAAAGTTACCGATCAATCTACTCGCAAGTAAGTAACGCCCCGTTAATGCGCCGGAAACACACGTTCCCGGTGCTACCGGGGCATGCCCACCCCCCCACCTGCGAGGAGTCCTGTGGTGCTGCGCCGTCTGGTCCGGAGACCGATCAAGTCCCTCGGGGCCGCCCTGGCCCTGACCGTTGCGCTGGTGGCGGTTCCGGGGACCGCGACAGCGGCCCCCGGCGGCGCGGACGTCGTCCGCAGTGGCTGGAACGACTTCTCCTGCAAGCCCTCCGCCGCCCATCCGCGGCCCGTCGTCCTCGTGCACGGCACGCTGGAGAACGCGACCAGCAACTGGTGGTCCTTCGCCCCCTACTTGGTCGACCGGGGCTACTGCGTCTTCTCCTTCGACTACGGCAAGCTGCCCGGCATCCCCGCCTTCTACGGCCTCGGGCCGGTCGCGAAGTCGGCCGAGCAGCTCGCCGTCGACGTCGACAAGGTGCTGGCCGCCACCGGCGCCGACAAGGTCGACATCGTCGGCCACTCGCAGGGCGGGATGATCCCCCGTCAGTACATGAAGTTCAACGGCGGGGCGACGAAGGTGGGCGCCCTGGTGGGCATCGCCCCCAACAACCACGGCACGACCCTGTCCGGGATCGCCAAGCTGCTGGACGTCGTCCCCGGCGCCCGGGGCGTGATCGACGGCACCGCCCCCGGCCTGACCGACCAGGTCGTCGGCTCGGACTTCATGAAGCGCCTCAACGAGGGCGGCGACACCGTCCCCGGCGTCCGCTACACCGTCATCGCGACCCGCTACGACGAGGTCGTCACGCCCTGGCGCACGCAGTTCCTCTCCGGCCCGAACGTCCGCAACGTCGTGGTCCAGGACCTCTGCCCGGTCGACATCTCGATGCACCTGACCCTCGGCACGATCGACCGCGTCGCCTTCCACGAGGCCGCCAACGCCCTCGACCCGGCCAACGCCACTCCGGCGAACTGCGCGTCGATGGTGAGCTAGGACCTGTCCTGGCCAGGACCTGTCCCGCCGATCACGTGACTGCTCTGCCTCGGCTCGTGGACATGGGCATGGGGCGGGGCGTGTCCGTCCGCCTTCGGGCAGTGTCAGGCGTCGGGGTTCTTGCCTGCCGCCACCCTCTTGATCCGCTCGACCTGCATCTTGGCGAGACTCTCCAGTTCGGCGGTGTCGGTGACGTCGAGGGTGTGCACCCGGACGACGACGCCACCCACCCGCATGGTCACATCGGAGAAGTCGGTCGAGGACATTCTGTCGGCGACGGCATCGGACTCGTCCGCCCCCGCATCCACCTTCAGTACCTTCGCGTCCTTTCCGTCCTCCCGGTGGATGGAGTTCACGATGGCCTTCATCGCCACCTTTGCGTTCTCCGCGGTGTCGAACGCGTAGATGCCGAACTTGACCTGGAGAGTCTTCGCGCCCTGGTATCGGCTGCCCTTGGCCTTGCCTACGGCCAGCACACCGGCGCAGGCCGTACCAGCGGCTTCCCGGCACGTGGTGGCGGACTTGGCGCTGCTGAGCACGTCGGGTGCCATCATGAGCCACCCGCCGGAGGTGCCGGCCCGCGAGGGCAGCGCCTGCCCCACTTGCTGCCCACTGCTCAGGACGGGCCCGGACTGCTTTCCGCCGGGGAACGCACTCCCCGGGCCGCCGAGTCCGTCACCGCCGCCGTCGTCGCCCCCGCCTCCGCAAGCGGTCAATGTCGCCGCCAACGTTGTTCCTACGGCAGCCCCCCGCAGCCACTTGGACACACTCAGCTCCTCGCATCAGCCGGTCAATCCAACTGAGTGTCACGTGCGCGGACCGGGCTGTCGTTAGCTGTGACTCCACACCTGCTTGGTAATGCGTCCACCGGCAGCGCATTGTGGAGTTAGATACCTCCGGGCCGGAAGAGACCACGGAGGCGGACAGACCATGCTGTTGGACACAGAGTTCCGGACCGATGGGCTGTCCCCGGAGGAGCGGTTCGACTGCTGGCGCGAGCACCTCTCCCGGAGCTATGCGCCCGCCGACATCATCAGTGACCACAGGGCCGACTTCCCCGCCGTCCAGCGCATGCTGGCCCTCGGCCCCGTCCGTCTGTGGACGACGGAGCACCCGTCCATGACCCTGCACCGGACCCCGAAACTCATCCGCCGGTCCGACCCGGAGCTGTACCACCTGTCGCTGCCCCTGCGGGGGACCATGCGGGTCGTCCGGCCCGGCCACGAGGCTTTCTTCGGGGCGTACGACATCGCACTCAGGGACACCTCACGCCCCTACCGCATGGAGATCGCCAGTGATCGCCCCCACGGTCAGGTCCTCGGGACGGGCCTGCTGGTACCGAAGAAGCTGCTGCCGCTGCCCGAGGAGGGAATCAACCGGCTGAGCCGTCGGCGCATACCGGGCCAGGAGGGAATGGGGGCTCTCTTCTCGCAGCTCATCACCCGGCTCGCACTGGACCCCGGATCCTTCCGGCCGGACGACGGCCCCCGGCTGGGCACGGTCGTGGTGGACATGCTGTGTGCCGTACTCGCGAGCGCCCTGGAGGCGGAGGACTCCCTGTCGCCCGAGGCGCGTCGGCGGACCCTCGTTCTGCGGATCCAGCAGTTCATCCAGCAGCACCTGCACGACCCGCAGCTGAGCCCGCCCGTGATCGCCGCGGCCCACCACATCTCCACCAGTTATCTGCACCGGCTCTTCCAGGAGGAGGGCACCACGGTCGGCGCCCGCATCCGGCATGAGCGTCTGGAACACATCCGCCGCGACCTCGCGAACCCGAGTCTGCGCAGCAGCCCTCTCCATGCCATAGCCAACCGCTGGGGCTTTCCGCGCGCCGCCGACTTCAGCCGGGCCTTCCGCGCCGCGTACGGCATGCCGCCCAAGGACTACCGCCACCAGACGCTGAACGGTGACTGATGCGTCGCCGGCTCAGGGTCTCAGGAGCAGGGGCCCCGTGGCCCTTGCCGTGGGGCCGGCCCTGGGCGGTACGTCCAGCTGGCCCCTGCCGGGCCACCGCAGGGCCGCGTAGTCGCGGAAGCGGCGCACCCCGCAGGCCCCGCACGTCGCGACGCCGTGCCGTTGGTGCCGGCCCGCCGGGGGGCGGGCGCAGAGGCGCGGCTTCACGCGTGGGCCTCCCGTTGGTGGAGGCCCATCGCGGTCGTCCAGTACGCGGCACGTTCGCGGTCGCCCGTGCGGGAGGCGGCGTAGTACTCGCCCTTGATGCGCTGGCACTCCTCGCACCGCTTGCGCGTGCGTGCTTCGCTGACCTGTTCGGGGGTATGGGGCATGGAGGCAAACCTCTGTTGGACGGTCGCTCACTCACGCGAGCGATGTTCACTGCTTGCGCTTCCAGGGTTGCGCTCCGCACCTACGCTCAACAGGTCTGGAGCCACGCCAACGCGACTGGGGTGAACGGGAGATGGGCGAGCCGGCGAGTGGGCCGCGTACTTCGGCGCGGAGGTGCGCGTCTGGCGCACCGAGAAGGGGCTGAGTCAGCGAGCTGGGCGAGGTGGCGCAGTACGGGCAGCAGTACGTGGCCAAGGTGGAGGCGGGGGAGCGGCTGGCCAGCCCCGAGTTCGCGAAGGCGTGCGACGGGGTTTTCGGCACGCCGGGTACGTTCGCGCGGTTGCGGCAGCGCGTCGCGCAGCGGGGCTATCCCGAGTGGTTCGTGCCGTACGTCAGGCTGGAGGAGCGAGCCACAGTCGTTCTTGACTACAGCACGAATCTCATCATGGGCATGCTGCAGACGGCTGACTACGCTCACGCCGTATTCCGGGCGGCACATCCCCGCGACGATCTGGAAGTGACCGCTGAAAGGGTCGAGCGGCGCCTCAAGCGTCGGCACGTCATGGAGCGCGAGAGTCCCCCGCTCCTGTGGGTCGTTCTCGACGAGTCGTGCCTGCGGCGCATGGTCGGCAGCGAAGAGGTGATGTGCGAGCAACTGGCGCATCTGCTGGATGCGGGTCAGTCGCCTCACGTCACCCTGCAGGTGCTTCCGTTCGGTTCGAGGGCGCCGGCCTCTCATCTGGACTTCAACGTGATGAGCTTCGGCGGCGAGGAACCCGACGTCCTCTATGTGGAGGACCCGGTCTCCGGCCAGGTCATCGACTCACCGGGGACCGTGGCCGACGCGAACGCAACTTACGATCGGCTGCGCGCCGACGCGCTTTCGCCCAAAGCATCGCTCGTTCTGATTCGTAAGGTGATGGAGGAATGGAAAGCATGAACAGGCCCGATAGAGCCAGCGCGAAGTGGCGCAAGTCCAGCTACAGCGGCGGCAACGAAGGCCAATGCCTCGAAGTCGCCGACAACATACCCGGCATCGTCCCGGTCCGGGACAGCAAGAACCCCACCGGACCCGCCCTCGCCTTCACCCCCGCCGCCTGGGTGGCCTTCACCGCGGCCCTCCGGTAAATCGCTGGCGTCCGGCCGCGGCCCGGGAGACGCTGCGATCATGAACGACGCGCCCGCCCTCACTCCCGGCACCACCACGACCGTCTCCCTCCTCAAGGCAGGCCGCACCAAGGTCCGCTATCCGGCGGAGGTCCTGGCCGACGACGGCACGCACGTCGTCGTCAGGGCCCCCTGGGCCGGGGCCGCCGACAAGGACTTCGGGTTCGTGCGGTTCGAGGAAGGCGACGTCTTCACCGAGCACTACTGGCGCGACCGCTGGTACGCCGTCAAGGAGGTGCGGGGCGCCGACGGGAGGCTCAAGGGCTGGTACTGCGACGTCGCGCGGCCCGCCCGCGTCACAGTGGGCGGCATCGAGGCCGAGGACCTCGACCTCGACCTGTGGCTGTCCGGCGACCAGCGCACCGTGCTGCGGCTGGACGAGGACGAGTTCGCCGAGAGCGGGCTGGCCGGGCGGGAGCCGGAGACGGCGGACGCGGCGTGGCGGGCGCTCGACGAGCTGGAGGCACTGGCCCGGTCGGACGGCTTCGGCGACCTCCTCGCCCGGACATGACAGGGTGATCCCATGACCGGACCCGGCAAGCGCACCTCCGCCCTCGACCTCCTCCTGGCCGTCGTGGACCCCGGCACCTGGCGGTGCTGGGACGAGCCCGTCGCGCTGACCACGGACGACCCGGAGTACCGCGCCGATCTGCTCGCCGCCCGGGAGCTGACCGGCCTGGACGAATCGGTGATCACCGGTGAGGGGCGGGTGCGCGGACGGCGCGTGGCCCTGGTGGCCTGCGAGTTCCGCTTCCTCGCCGGGTCCATCGGCGTCGACGCGGGGGAGCGGCTGGTGCGGGCCGTGGAGCGGGCCACCGCCGAGCGGCTGCCGCTGCTGGCGGCCCCCGCCTCGGGCGGTACCCGGATGCAGGAGGGCACGATCGCCTTCCTGCAGATGGTGAAGGTCACGGGCGCCATCACCGATCACAAGGCGGCCGGGCTGCCCTACCTCGTCTATCTGCGGCACCCCACGACCGGTGGCGTGCTCGCCTCGTGGGGGTCCCTGGGTCACCTCACCGCCGCCGAACCGGGCGCCCTCATCGGTTTTCTGGGCCCGCGCGTCCACGAGGCGCTCTACGGCGAGGAATTCCCCCCGGGTGTCCAGGTCGCCGAGAACCTGCTGGCCAACGGGCTGGTGGACGCGGTGCTGCCGGCCGGGCGGCTGGCGGAGGTGGCGGGGCGGGCCCTGTCGGTGCTGTGCGCCGACGACGTACGGCCACCGGGGCCCGTACCGGCGGACGCGCCCGGGGTGCGCCCCGACGTGCCCTCCGCCGAGGAGTCCATTCGCCGCTCGCGCCGGCCCGACCGGCCCGGGGTACGGGAATTCCTGCGCGCCACCGCCACCCATCTCACGCTGCTCAGCGGCACGGGCGCGGGGGAGCGCGACCCGGGGCTCCTGCTCGCGCTCGCGCGCGTCGGCGGGACGCCGTGCGTGGTGCTCGGCCACGACCGCGGCAGCCACCCCGACCCGGCCGCCGGCCAGGCGCTCGGGCCCGCCGGGCTGCGGGCGGCCCGCCGCGGCATGCGCATCGCGGCCGAGCTGGACCTGCCGCTGCTCACCGTGGTGGACACCGCCGGCGCCGCGCTCTCGCGCGAGGCCGAGGAGGGCGGGCTCGCCGGGGAGATCGCCCGCTGCCTGGCCGACCTGGTGAACCTCTCCGCACCGACCCTGTGCCTGCTGCTGGGGCAGGGGGCCGGTGGTGCCGCCCTCGCACTGCTGCCGGCGGACCGGGTCGTGGCGGCGCGGCACGCGTGGCTGTCGCCGCTGCCGCCCGAAGGGGCGTCGGCGATCCTGCACCGGACGACGGACCGCGCCTACGAGGTGGCCGCGCGCCAGGGGGTGCGCTCCGCCGACCTCGTGGCGAACGGGATCGTGGACCGCATCGTGGAGGAAGGCGACGACGACTTCCTCTCGGCCCTCGGCCGTGTGACCGGAGCGGAGATGGCCGCTCTCAGGGCGCGTGACCGCAACGAGCGGCGTGCGGACCGACGTGCGCGCTACCGGCGCCTCGGCGGCACGGGTGACATCCCGTCATAGGCGAGGAGGGTCCCGACGCGCGTCCTGACGCACAATGGTCGGCATGGCCTTGCAGATGACCGTCGACCCGGACGCCACCGAACCCCCCTACGAGCAGATCCGCGCCCGCATCGCCGACCGGGCCCGCTCCGGCGAGCTCCCCGTCGGCTACAAACTGCCGACCGTGCGCGGCTTCGCGGAGGACCTGGGGGTGGCGGCGAACACGGTGGCCAAGGCATACCGTGCGCTGGAGACGGACGGGGTCATCGAGACCCGCGGCCGCAACGGAACGTTCATCGCGGCCCCGGGCGACACGGCCGCCCGCGAGGCGGCGGCCGCGGCGGCGGCGTACGCCCAGCGGGCCCACCGCCTGGGCCTGGACCGGCAGGCGGCACTGGCGGCGGCCCAGGACGCGCTGCGGGTGGCGTACGGGGACTGAAGGCCCCCGTACCGCCCGGCGCCTACAGGTACAACCCGGCGTCCGCCCCGCCCTGCTGGCCCGGCACCGACGTCGGGCCGGCCCCCCGCCGCAGGGCGAAGAGCTCCGCCAGCGTCGCTCCGTGCCGGCCCACCCCCTCCTCGCGGCCCAGCCACGCCACCGCCTCGGGCCGGGTCAGCGGGCCCACCTCGATGCGGGCCAGGCAGCGGCCCGGCCGCACCACCGCCGGGTGCAGGCGCTCCAGGTCCTCGTTGGTGGTGACGCCCACCAGGACGTTGCGGCCCTGGCCCAGCAGACCGTCCGTCAGATTCAGCAGGCGCGACAGGGCCTGGCCCGCCGCGTGCCGGGCCTCGCCGCGGATCAGCTCGTCGCAGTCCTCCAGGAGCAGCAGCCGCCAACGGCCGCCCTTCGCCGAGCCGTCGTCCTCACCGATCGCGATGTCCATCAGATAACCGACGTCGTTCAGCAGCCGCTCCGGGTCCAGCACGCAGTCCACCTGGCACCAGTCCCGCCACGACCGTGCCAGCGTCCGCAGCGCGGACGTCTTGCCGGTGCCCGGCGGGCCGTGCAGGAGCAGCAGCCGGCCGGCGATGTCGTCCGGGGTGACCTTCATCAGCCGGTCCATCGCATCGGCCACCGGCGCCGTGTAGTGGGCCCGGACCTCCTCCCAGGTGCCGGCGGAGATCTGCCGCGTCGTGCGGTGCGGACCGCGGCGCGGCGAGAGGTACCAGAAGCCCATGGTGACGTGCTCGGGCCGCGGCTCGGGGTCGTCCTCCGCGCCGTCCACCGCCTGCTCCAGCACCGTGCGGGCCAGCTCGTCGCTGACGGCCGTCACCGTCACGTCCGCGCTGCGGTTCCAGCGGGCCGCCAGCAGCGACCAGCCCTCGCCCTCGGCGAGGATCGCCCTGCGGTCGTCGTCCCGGGCCGAGCGCACCACCCGGGCCTCGGGCGGCAGCAGCGAGGCGCCGGAGCGGACGCGCTCCATCGAGTGGCCCCGGGCGTAGGGCTGTTCGCCGCGGGAGAAGGGTCCGAGGAAGAGGGCGTCGATGACATCGGCCGGGGCGTCGGCGTCCACGTTCAGCCGGATGAGCGGGGACGGCGGGCGGTCGTCACTCCTGTCGGCACACATGCCGCCCATGATCCGGCACGGATCGCCCCGGCGCACCCGGGTTTTCCCCGTTTCCGCCCCCGTTGGCCGAGAAGCCACCGCACACGCTTTCCGCCACGGATACCCTTTCCGTGATGGGACGTCATGGTGGAGGTCGGGCGTTGCTGCGGGCGACGTGGTGGCGGCGGTCGCGGCCGCCGCGGTGGCGGCTCGTGGCGCTGCTGACGGCCACGGCCCTCGCCCTCGCCGCGCTGGTCACCGCGTCCCTGCTGGCCCGGCAGCAGGGCGGCGACCCGGGCCGCCCGGGCGGAGCCGCCGCCCGCATAGGCTGGGGCTTCACCCACACCCAGTACAGCGCGGACCTCGGCCAGGACGCCGCCCGCCGCACCGCCGCCAAGACCCTCTCCGGCGAACCCCTGCCGCAGAACCAGCACATCATGGGCTGGGGCGCCGACAACCCCGAGCCGCGGCGCGGCCGTTACAACTTCACCGACCTGGACCGGCGCGTCGCGCTCATGCGCAGCACCGGCACCGCGCCCGTCCTCACGCTGTGCTGCGCCCCCGACTGGATGAAGGGCGGCGGCGAGCACACCGACTGGTCGCAGAAGTCACTGGAGACCGCCCCCGACCGCGCCCACTACAAGGACTTCGCCCGGCTCGCGGGCGTCATCGCCCAGCGCTATCCGGACGTGCGCCACTTCATCGTCTGGAACGAGTTCAAGGGCTTCTACGACGATTCGAGGAAGCGCTGGGACTACGAGGGGTACACCGAGCTCTACAACCTCGTCTACAAGGAGCTGAAGAAGCGGAACAGGCACGCCCTCGTCGGCGGGCCGTACGTCGTCATGGACAGCGAGGCCCCCGGCGACGACGCCAACGCCTCCCGGGTGAACGGACCCTGGGGGGCCGTGGACCAACGGGCCGTCGACGCCCTGGAGTACTGGGACGAGCACAAGGAAGGGGCCGACTTCGTCGTCGTCGACGGCGCCAGCTACACCCGCACGGGCAGCCGGCCCGTCCCCGACGAGTTCGCGGCCACCCGGAAGTTCGCCGACGTCACCACGTGGCTCGGCCGGACCACGGGACTGCCGGTGTGGTGGGCCGAGTGGTACGTCGAGCCCGCCGACGAGCACGACGGCCGCAAGACGTGGACCGAGCCCCACCGCGTCGCCGTGCAGGCCAGCGCCATGATGCACCTGGCGGGGGCGGGGGCGGCCGGTGCGTTCTACTGGAACCCCGAGGAACAGGGCGCCGACTGCCCCGGCTGCCTGTGGCGCAGCACCGAACTGCGCGACGGGGGAGGGGCGTTGCCCATGCTGGACCTGCTCGCGCGGTTCGCCAGAGCCTTCCCGCCGGGCACCGACTTCCGCACGGCCGACGTGCCGGACGAGGACCGCGCGCGCGTGCAGGTACTGGCCTCCGGCAGCACGGTCCTGGTCGTCAACACCCAGGACAGGGCGGTCGCGACCCGCGTCGACGGCCGTGCGGTCGAGCTCGCGGCCTACGAGGTCCGCTGGCTCTGAAGGCGTGCACACGGCCGGGGAATCACCCGTCCGGGGCGGGTCCGGGCTGTTGTTATCACCGCGGCACGCGGAAAGACTTCCCCCGGCGCCCACCGCGCCGGGAACGAAAGGGAAGCCGCTGTGCCCGAGAACGCGAGTCAGGCCCTGGTCATCGTCGACGCGGAGGAGAACTACTACGTCCTGCCCCGGGAGACCGTCGAGACGGCGAAGGCCGCGCCCGAGGCCAGAGACGCCATTGAGGCACACCTGCGGGAGAGCGTGCGGATCCCGCTCGCCGGCGGCTACAGCTTCGCCGGCCTGCTGCAGCTGCCCGCCGTGAGTGAGCTGGCCCACTACACCACCGAGCCCTCCTGGCCCGTCGCCACCACCTCCTGACCATGACCGCCGCCTCCGAAGCGCTGCTGCACCGGACCACCGTCACCCGCGCCGAACAGCACTCCTACGCCGCCCACGGGCACGTCCGCCTCCCCGGCCTGTGGGACCGTGCGCTCGCCGGCCGCATCGCCGCGGAGGGCCGGGCCCGGCACGCCGCGGCCGTGATCCCCCGGCGCGGGCCGCGCACCCCCGTCGTGGCCCGCCGCCTGCCCGCCCGGGGCACCCCCGCCGCCGGCGGCCCGCTGCTGGCCCGGATCCACCTGGAGCTGACCGGTGCGGCGCGGGCGCTCACGGGCCGGCTGCTGGTCCCCACCTTCGCCGCGTACGGCTACTACGAGGACGACGACGAGGTCTTCCTCCACATCGACACCGAGCAGTGCGGCCTGACGCTGCTGACCACCGCCTTCGGCGACGTCGGCCCGCTCCACGTCCACCCCGGGCTGACCGGCAGCACCATGGAGCGGCTCGGCGCCCTGGAGAGCGATCCCGCCTGGGACCGCCACGGCGGGACGCGCCTGACCTACCCGGACACGGGGGTCACCGCCCTGAACGGCCACGTCCTGCCGCACCACCGGCCCGGGCGCCGGGCGCCGGGCCTGCGCGCGGTCGCCGCCCTGTGCTACCGGCCGCTGTTCTGACGCGCCTGCGCTCCTGCTACGACATCGTCACCAGCCGCCACACCAGCGACCCCAGCACCACGGCCAGCAACGGCAGCGCGAACCAGAACGTCCCCTGCAACCACCGCAGCTGCCGCACCCCCGGCCGCGCCCCCACGCGCACCAGCTCCCGCGCCGTCAGCAGCACCAGCAGCAGGCCCGCCGCCAGCGCACCGACCACCGTCACTGGCGTCCACGTCACCCGCGGCCCGGCGGGGCCCGGCCGCGGCCCGGGCGCACTGCCGGCGGGTTTGTCCTTCAGCTCGTAGAGGACCGCGTCCTCGTTGCTGAGCACCCGGCGCAGCTCCGGCCGCCCGTCGAGGGAGCGCCGCAACCGCTGCTCCCAGTCGGGGGCGTAGCCCGCGCTGAGCTCCAGATAGACCGACTGCCCGCGGCCCACCATCAGATAGGCGTGGGGGCCGGCCTGCTGCAGGGCGCTCACCAGGCCGGGCACCTGAGCGGGGTCGCGCGGGGCGAGGGCCGGTTCGTACAGCACGCGCTCCATGTCGCGCGCCCCCCACGGGATGGCGGGGGTGACGTCGGTGGCGGTGTTGCCGCTCAGCCACAGCAGGCGGACGGTCGGCCGGTCGTGGCGGTAGACGTAGTCCATGGCCGCGACCTCGCCGGGGCGGACGCGCTCGAACGGCTCGTTGCCCCAGCGGGCCACCAGGAAGCCCAGCACGAGCACCAGGCCGGCCAGCAGTGCCGCCAGCGGCCCGCGCCAGACGCGGGCCTGCCGGGCCCCGGGGCGCGGGAAGAAGGCGAGCGCGGCCAGGGCGCAGGCGCCGGGCAGGGCGAAGAGGAAGACGCGCAGGGCCACTTCGCCGCCATAGGACTGCATGCCGAAGGCGAGGAACGGAACGCAGGCCAGGACCGGCAGGCAGACGTCGCCGAGCCCGGCGCGGCGCCGCCGCCACCAGCCCAGCGCGGCGCACGCCAGCACGCCGCCGGCGAGCGCGACGCGGACGTAGAGCACCATCTTGTGCGTGGCGCTGCCGCCCTCGATGCGGCCCGACACGGACGAGGAGAGATTGCCGCCCAGCGATCCCAGCCCGCCGAAGAGGTCGTCGAAGTGACCCGACCAGTACGGCTCCGCCAGGAAGCCCACCCACACCACGAGCAGCACCCCGCACAGCAGGGGCAGCCCGGTCGGCGACAGCCGCCGCACCAGCACCAGGGCGGTGACGACACCCAGCATGACGAAGGGCGTCAGCTGGTGGCTGGCGACCGAGGCGGTGAACAGGACGATTGCCAGCGCCAGCAGGACCACGCGCGTGCCGCGGCCGGCCGGCGCGACCTCCTGCTCGCCGGGCAGCAGCCGGCCGCGCAGCTGGCCCGGCCAGCGGAACCACACCAGCAGGACGGCCACGAACAGCAGGTAGAAGAGGTAGTTGAGGGACTGGGGGGAGAAGTAGTCCTGCCCGACCCAGCCGGACAGCGCGAACAGCCAGAGCGCCGTCCACGTCGCCCGCCAGCTCGCCCGGACCGCGCGCATCAGCAGCCACAGCGGTGCCAGGCAGAGCAGCTGGACGGCCAGCGGCCACCAGCGCAGCACCTCGGTGAGGTCCTGCACGCCGCAGGCGCGGGCGGCGAACGCGGCCAGGGCGAAGAAGCCGGGCCAGCTCCAGCGCGCGTCGAGGTCGGGGGCGGCCACCCCCGTGCGGTCGATGAAGTCCAGGAAGCCCAGGTGCTGCCAGGCCGTGGCGAAGCGCGGGCGGTCCTCCAGCAGCGCGGGCACCGCATGCAGCGACACCACCGTCACCAGCAGCACCGTCAGCAGCAGCCAGGGGCGCGGGCGGGGCAGCGACAGCGCACCCGCGAAGCACACCACGAGCAGCCCGGCGCCCAGCAGCGTCGCCACCGGCAGCACGGACACCAGCCCGAAGCCGCCCATGCCGTCCAGGTCCACCTCGCCCACGGCCGTCAGCGGCAGCCAGTACAGCGCCAGCGCTCCGGCCAGCAGCACCTGCACCAGCCGGGCCGCCGTCTGCGGCGTGCGCCACCGGCGCACGCGGCGCACGGGGGCGGCGACCGGCAGCGCCGCGGACAGAGGGGGCTCCTTCGCCTTCTTCCCGGCGGCCTTCTTCTCCGCCTGCTCCGCCCCTCTCTCCGGCACCTCGGGGCCGGGCCGCACGTCCGGACGGCGCTCCGGATGGTCGATGTCCAGCCGCACGCCCAGCGGGATCGTGTCGGGATCGAGGGCCGAGCGCAGCGCCCAGCGGGTGCCGAGCGAGCGGGTCTCATGCTCCTTCGCGCCGTCGTCCCGCCGGTCGCCGTGCACCGCCAGGTCCGCCAGGTCACCGTCGGGCGGCGTCTCGTCGGCGCCGGAGGCGGGCACCGGAGCCGCCGCCCTGAGCACCCCGCGCAGCTTCACCGCCGCGATGGCGGTGATCACCGTCAGGCTGCAGATCTCCGCGACGCCCGCGCCCGTCAGCCCCATCCGGGGCAGCAGCACCACCGTCAGCCCCAGTACCAGCAGACACAGCAACCCCTGCAGATAGGCCAGCCCGGCCGTCCGGCTCTGCGCCCGCAGCACCGCGAAGTAGACCTCCATGACGACCCGCAGCGCCGCCCCCACCGCGAACCAGCGCAGCAGCGGCGTCGCCGCCTCCGCGTACCCCCGGCCGAAGACCCGCAGGACGTAGGGGGCCAGGAGGAACAGCAGCACACAGACCGGCACCATGATCCTGGCCATCCGGCGCAGCGCGGCCCGGCAGTTCTCCGCCAGCCGCGCCGGGTCGTGCGAGCCCTCCACCGTCAGCGAGGCACCCATGTTGATCGCCAGCAGGTTGACCGTGCCGGCGATGGTGGAGGTGATGTAGAAGTAGGCGTTGTCGGCCGGGCTGACCTGGGCGGCGACGATCACCGGGACGAGATAGACCACGGCCAGGGAGAACAACGACCCGGTGTAGTCCCCGGCGAGAAAACGTCCCATCTCCCGGGGGGACGCCGGGCGCGCGCTGTCCCCGGTCGCCCGCACGTGTGCGGGCACCAGCCGCCGGAACACCAGCCAGCCCAGCGGCACCACCGACACCGCGATGGACACCACCCAGGACACGAACACCCCGGACACCGGCAGCGTCACCGCCAGCCCCACCAGCAGCGCCAGCTTCACCGCCGAGAAGACCGTGTTGCCCACCGGCACCCAGAACGCACTGCGCAGCCCCGTCAGCACCCCGTCCTGCAGGGTCAGCAGCGACCAGGCCACCACCGCCGCGACGAACCCGAGCCCCGGCAGCCACCCGTGCAGGAAGCGGTAGGAGGGACCCCAGAGGTCCAGCGTGGCCAGGAACACCGCCGCCGCGACGGCGACCAGCACCGAACTCCCCGCGTACGTCCGCAGCACCAGGGCGCCCGTCGTCCGCCCCGCCACCGGGATGAAACGGGCCAGCGCCCCCGTCAGCGTCACCGCCGTCAGCCCCGCCAGCAGCTTCATCGCGGCGATGGCCGCCGAGCCCTGACCCACCGACTCCTCGGTGTAGTAACGGGCGGCGACCAGCCAGAACCCCACCCCCAGGACGGCGCTGATGCCCGTGTTGAGCATCAGCGCGAAGGCGTTGCGGAACAGCGGGCTGCCGACGCCGCGCCCGGGCAGCCGCAGCCGGCGGGACGCCGGCTCCTCGGCTCTGCCCTCGGTGCGTTCCTCGATCGGCGCGGACGTGTCAGGCACAGGCTTCGGTCGCTTTCCTGATGGCGCTGCGGCTGCGGCGGACGACGGCGTACCCCTTGGTCAGAACCCGGTCCCCGGCGAAGAGCCGGCCGAGGCCCCGGCCCTCCACCAGCCGTTCGAACTCGGCGATCCCCGTGGTACGGCGCACGGTCACCCGCTCCAGGGCGTACGGGCCCTGGCGACGCGTGGCCAGCGCGTTGCCCACGGCGAGCGAGACACCGAACCCGGCCGCGCGCACCGTACCGCGCACCCGGCGACTGGAGTAGCCGTAGGGATAGGCGAACGACACGGGTGGGTGACCCAGTTCGGCCGTCAGAAGGTCACGGCAGTGCCGCACCTCGAACGACAGTCGCTCGTCGGTCAGCTGATCGAGCTGCGGGTGCGTGTGGCTGTGCCCGCCGATCTCCATTCCCGCCGCGGCCAGCTCCCGGAGCTGGTCCCAGCTGAGCATGAGGTCGAGCGCGCCCCCGGTCTCGTGCGCGCCGCGCAGCCAGCCCGTGGACGCGAACAGCGTCGCCGCGAAGCCGTGCCCGGCCAGGGCCGGCAGGGCGTAGCGGTGCACGCCCTCGTAGCCGTCGTCGAACGTGATCAGCACCGGCTTGGGGGGCAGCCGCCCGCCCCCGCGCCAGGCGGCGGCCAGCCGGCCGGCCGTCACCGGGGTGTGGCCGAAGTCGGCCAGCAGCCGCATCTGTTCGGCGAACGCCTCCGGCGAGACCGACAGCCCGTACGCCGCCCGGGCGGGCGAGTGCGCCACCGCGTGGTACATCAGGATCGGCACCGGGCCCGCGCTCATGCCCCGGCCCCCTGGGGCAGCGGCGGCGCGTCGGCCGGCTCGGGCACCGGCACCGCGAAGCGGCCGCCGCCCCGGCGCGCCCGCAGGCTGCCCAGGGCGTAGCCCCCGGCCGCCGCGGCCACGCCCGCCACGATCGCCCCCGCCCGCCCCGCGCCCCCGGCCCGGCCCAGCAGCGCGTCGCGCACCCCGCGCGCGACACCGGCCGGCAGGACGCGCGTGGTGTAGCGGCGCTCGCTCTCCAGCCCCTCCCGGGCCCCCACGCTGCGCGCCACCAGGGCCTTGGAGAGCCCCTCGGCGTACGCCCGGGTGCGGAAGTAGCGGAACCGCTCGCGGCCCGCCGGCACCCGGTGGTGGATGACCGAACGGTCGTCGATCAGCAGGACGGCGTCCGGCACGGCCCGGGTCAGCCGGATGCACAGCTCCGTCTCCTCGCCCCCCAGGGGCAGCCGGTGGCCGTCGCGCCCGATGCCGCTCGCGAAGCCCCCCACGGCCTCCAGGGCGGATCTGCGGAACGAGGCGTTCCCGCCGAGGACGTTGCGCACCGCCACCTTCCCCGGCGGCAGTCCCCGGTACGTACAGCCCACGATCCAGTCGAATTCCTCCGGGAACCACGCCGGCCGGCGCCGCGAGGCCCACACGGGCTGGGTGCGCCCGCCCACCGCCATCACCCGCGGGTCGGCGTACCCCTCGGCGAAGTGCAGCAGCCAGTCCCGCTCGGCCACCGCGTCGTCGTCGAGGAACGCGACCACGTCCCCCGAGGAGGCCGTGATGCCGGTGTTGCGGCCGGCCGACAGGCCCCGCGGCCCGGCGTTGGCCAGCACCCTGACCCGGTGCGGGTCCGCGCCGGCGCCGTCGTCGCCGTAGGTCTTGGCGAGCCGGCGCAGCAGGACGGGGTTGTGGTCGACGACGAGCAGCGTCTCCAGGGCGGGGTACGACTGGTCGCGCACCGAGGCCACCGCGGCGAGGATGTCGCCCCAGCGGTCCTCGGTGTAGACACAGACGACCACCGAGACGCTCGGTGTTCCGGTCCGTCCGGTCGGTGCAGCGCTCAAGAGACTTCCCCGCGGCTCGCGGTGGGCGCGACGGCGAGGGGATGCCGCCGGCGGCGGGAGCTGCGGCGGGTGCCGCGCTCATGGAGGATCACCTTCAGCACACGCAGTCCGTCGCGCACGGCCCGCAGATTGCTCGCGCCGTGGATGCGGACGAACTCATGGCTGGGAATCTCCTGGACCCGCAGCCCGGCCTTCACCACTCTGATGTTCATCAGGGTCTCGACCTCGAAGCCGGCGCAGTCCAGGGCTATCTCGTCCAGGCAGTACTTCCAGAACGCGTTGTACCCGTAGCACAGGTCGGTGTAGCGGGCGCCGAACTTGTGATTGACCATGGAGGTCAGGACGCGGTTCCCCAGCTTGCGGATGAACGTCATGTCGTCCGTGCCGCCACCGTTGGCGAAGCGGGAGCCCTTGGCGAAGTCCGCACCGCCCACCAGCGCGGACACATAGCTGACGATCTCGCCGCCGTCGGCGGAGCCGTCCGCGTCGACCATCACGATGATGTCGCCCGTGCAGGCGGCGAAGCCGGTGATCAGGGCGTCGCCCTTGCCCTTGCCGAGCTGCTCGACGACCTTGACGTCGGGCCGCAGGTCGCGGGCGACGCGCACGGTGTCGTCGGTGGAACTGCCGTCGACCAGGACCACTTCGTGGATCCAGTCCGGCAGGGTCTTGAAGACGTACGGGAGGTTCTCCGCCTCGTTCATGGCGGGAATGACGACGCTGACCGGTGGCGCTATCGCGAAGTGCGAGGTCACCGGCCGGTAGCGGCCTGATGTCTCCGGATCCTCTTCTCCGGCCGCCGGCCGCAGGAAGGCACTCATGAGTCTTCGTTCCCTCTCGTCCGGTGGACCGCCTGCCCCAGCGGTCCGATCGTCTGTCCGGTTCGAAAAGGGGGTACTCGCCTTGCCCGGTGGCGAAGGACGCCCGTACGGACAGGGTGAGTTGGCAAGTAACGCCGGTCGCGCGGCACGCGACTCGGCACTGCTGACTGGCCGAGCGCGGCACCCCCTGCCGCGCCCCGCGCCGGACACCATCGCGACGCTTGTGAAGCCCTCCCCGGAGCCGCTCAGACATGATGGGCCGATGCGGGTAGATGTACGACGGTATTGAAGCTTGAGACCGTATGGCAAGAGGTGGGTCGGAGACTCCTCCTTTGGTGTTTTTTGCGCCTATGCAACCATCCGCACCGGCTCACCTCTTGACGTCGGCCGCGGTCATGGGCGGGTCCCCGTCAGCCGCCCGCGCGCAGCCGCCCCACCCGTTTCAGCAGCCGGTCGGCCGGTTCGAACAGCTCCGGCCGCGCCAGCACCGTGTTGCGCAGCGCCCGCAGCGGCGCCCGCCGCGCCCGGTACCCCAGCGCCACCGGGTGCTGCCGGGTCACCCAGCCCTCCGCGACGCTGAGCTCCCGGGTCTTGAGGGAGTCCTTGTACGCCTTCACTCCCCGCCCCAGGTCCAGGTAGGCCATCCCGTCGGCGGCCGCCCCCGCGGCCATCCGCAGGTGCAGCACCAGGCCGGGGGAGTACTTCGCGAACTCCGGGTCGTACGCGGGGAACCAGCACGCCAGCACCGTGCCGGAACGGAGCCCGAAGTGCGCCGCCACCGGCCGGCCGGCGGCGTAGAGCACCGACAGCAGTCCGGAGAAGGACTCCGTGCGCGTGTGGAACAGCTGCTCGACGAGATGGGATATCCAGGGGCGTGCGAAGCGGTCCGCGCGCCCTGTTCTTCGGTACTGCGCCGATTTCCAGCCGGTCAGGACGCGCAACGCGTCCGGATCGCGCTCGTCGTGCACGTACCGCACCTCGCCGACGTCCCGGCCGAGCCGGCGCTCCTTGGCGAGCGTGGTGCGGGTGAACTTGGGCGACTGCTTGCGCAGCGCCGCGAGGTAGTGGTCGTAGCCCTGGTCGACGTCGATGACGGGCGAGGCGTACGAGCCGGAGGCCGCCACCTCGAAGGGCTTCTGCCCCTCCACCAGGTGGTCGAACTCCCACAGGGACAGCCCGCAGGCGTGCAGCAGCTCGCGGGCGTCCCACTGGAAGCCGGGCCGGTGCACCAGGCCCTGCGCGTCCGAGACCCCCAGCCCGATCGCCCGCCCCACGCCCAGGGCGGAACGCTGGAACGGGAAGAAGGCCACCGGCTCGCCGTCCTCGCGCACGACCGCGATCCGCGCCCCGCGCCGGCAGCGGCCGACGGCGAGGGCGAACTCCGGGGCGAGGAAAGGATTCGCGAGCTGCGGCGAGCCGTCCTCCACCGCCCTGGCCTGCAGGGCCGACCACACCGCCCGGTCGGCCGCGGTGAGCTCGCCGGGTCGGTACACGCTGATGTCCACCTCAGGAAGCCCGACTTCTCGCGGCGCGGCTCCGATGGCGCCGCGCGTGTGCCATCAGGAACGAAAGGAGCAGCAGCACGGCGCTGACGGCCGCGACGGCGGCGACACCGCCCCGCACCGTCCAGGCGTGCAGGGCGAGCATGATCTGGGCGACGAGCAGGTCCACCGCGACGGCCCCGCCGGTGGCCACCACCGCCCGGCTGAGCGGATCGAGGCCGCGCAGGCCGGCCGCCAGGGCGCACGCGGGCGCCACGATCAGGAAGAACAGCGTGAACGGCGCGCGCAGTGGTGAGGTGACGTCGGCGAGAGCCAGCGCGCCGCCCACCCCCGCGATGGCCGCCGCAGCACCCGCCGCCAGCGGGAGCGAGTCCCCTGCGGTCGTGCCGCGTCCGGCGCGGCCGTCATCCTCGCTCCCCTCGCCCGGTTCTTTCGCGTCATCGAGCCCGGTGAGATCTGTAAAGCTCTGCATTGGCGACTTTGCCCCCCGAAGCGCCGGATGCCGGGCTTCAATGTCGCGCAGTCGGCGGGGCCCGTCAAGATGTGAAGGCCATGCGAACAGGCCCCCCTCGGCGACTCCCGCACAACCGGAGTCAGTCCGTCGGATGAACGGTCGGTGACGCCTCCCGACTGTCGGACATATGGTCAACTGCTCGTCAACTGGCCGCCCTGACAGGGTGGTTGTCAGCTTGTTGTCAGTTTTGGCATGGACACTTCCGGTGACACAGGGTCGCTGCTACCACGGAGGTAGTTGAAAACCCTGCTAAAGGAGGTTCCATGAAACTGTCCCGTTGCGCGGGTGCTTTCTCCGCGCTGGTCCTCACGGCCGCCCTCGCCCTCACCGGAGCCGGTACCGCCCACGCGGACGACGGCGGCGCAACTCCCGCCTACGTCGCCCTCGGTGACTCCTACACCGCCGGCGTCGGGGCCGGCAGCTACGACTCCTCCAGCGGCAGCTGCAAACGCAGCACCAAGGCGTTCCCCGCCCTCTGGGCCGCCGAGCACGCCCCCGCGAGCTTCGCCTTCACCGCCTGTTCGGGCGCCCGGACGGGTGATGTCCTCAGCGGCCAGCTCGGCCCCCTCAACGCCTCCACCGGGCTCGTCAGCATCAGCATCGGCGGCAACGACGCCGGATTCGCCGACACCATGTCGACCTGCGTGCTCAACTCCGACAGCACGTGCCTGGACCGCATCGCCAGAGCCCGCGCCTTCATCCAGGACGAACTGCCCGCCAAGCTCGACGGCGTCTACTCCGCCATCAGCTCCAGAGCCCCCCACGCCCAGGTCGTCGTCATGGGCTACCCGCGCTTCTACCGGACCGGCGGCGTCTGTGTCGGTCTGAGCGACACCAAGAGGAAGGCCATCAACGCCGCCGCCGACCACATCAACTCCGTCATCGCCAAGCGCGCCGCCGACCACGGCTTCGACTTCGGCGACGTCAACACCACCTTCGGCGGCCACGAGATCTGTTCCGGCAGCTCCTGGCTCAACAGCGTGACGTTCCCCGTCGACGAGTCCTACCACCCGACCGCCACCGGCCAGTCGCGCGGCTACCTGCCCGTCTTCTCGTCAGTGGCCTGAGCCGTACGCCCCACCGGAGTAACCGCCCGGGCCCGTCGCCGACGCCCCCGACGGGCCCGGCGTCAAACGCCCGGGCGAGGACGGGGCCGGGGACGGCCGGGGCGAGGACGGCGTGCCCGCCGGGGGCGCCGTGCAGGACACCGTGAACGGAATGCGACGGGACGTCAGCTGCCGCGGGCTCCTGACCTCCAGCGCCATCCAGTCCTGGTCCGGGTCGCTCGGGCGGTGGCTCACCTCGGTGTGCTTGAGCACCACGCTCCGCTCGCCCTCCCCGATCCGGACGGTCTTCCAGCCGCCGTCCGTCACGCTCCCGCTGCCCGTCACCCAGCGGTAGCCGACGTCCACCGGGGTCCGGTCGACGGCGACGGCCGCCTGGAAGACGGGCGCGGAGCCCACCGGGGCCGGGCAGGGCCCGGAATAGCGGTCGCGCAGCGCGGCGATCGTCACGGTCACCACGGCCCGGCCGGACCCCGCCGAGGAGGAGGGGGCCGACGTCCCGGCGCCGTCCTGCGGGGCCGCGTCCTTGCCGCCGCCCGTCGAGGCGCCGCCCGCCGACGAGCCGCCGCCCGAGCCGCCCCCGCCGGTCAGCGCCCACACCAGCCCGGCCGCGGCGAGCCCCGTGACCAGCGCGCCGACCGCGAGCGCCCACCTGCCCCGCCGCCCGGGCCCCGGCGTGCCGGGGACGGGCGCGCCCGGCCCGGGCTCCGGTGCGCGCCCCTGCGGCGCGCCCGCCGGACCGCCCGCACCCCGGCCGTCCCGTGCCGGCTGCCCGGACCCGGGTGCGGGATGCGCCGCGACCGTCGGGGCGTGGCCGCCGCCCGGCGGTGCCACGGGCCGGCCGCCCCCGGCGGCCACCGTCCGCAGGAACTGCTCGGCCTCGTCCACCCCGATCCGCTGCGCGGGATCCTTGCGCAGCAGCCCGTCGAGCACGGGCGCCAGCGCGCCCGCCCGCCGCGGCGGCGGCAGCTCCGCGTCGACCACGGCCCGCAGCGTGCTCAGCGGCGTGTCCTGACGGAACGGCGAGGCACCCTCCACCGCGGCGTAGAGCATCACGCCGAGCGACCACAGGTCCGACTCGGGCCCCGGCGGGTGCCCGAGGGCGCGCTCGGGCGCCAGGTACTCGGGCGAGCCCACCAGCTGGCCGGTCGCCGTCAGCGCCGACGTGCCCTCGATCATCGCGATGCCGAAGTCGGAGAGGACGACACGCCCGTCGTTGGCGATGAGGACGTTTCCCGGTTTCACGTCGCGGTGCAGCACGCCCACGGCGTGCGCCCCCCGGAGCGCGGCCAGCACTTCCGCGCCGATGTGCGCCGCCCGCGCCGGCTCCAGGGGGCCCTCCGCTTCCAGCAGGTCGGCCAGCGACATGCCGCGCACCAGTTCCATGACGATCCACGGCCGGCCCTCGTCACCGGCCACGTCGTGCACGGTGACGACGTTGCGGTGGGAGATGCGCGCCGCCGCGCGCCCCTCGCGCTCCAGCCGGGCGTAGAGATGGCGCACGTCACGATCCGGCAGGCCGGCGGGGGCGCGCACCTCTTTGACCGCCACTTCCCGGCCCAGGACCTCGTCCCGCGCCCGCCATACCACGCCCATGCCGCCGCGCCCCAGCTCGCCCAGCAGCCGGTAGCGGCCCGCCAGCACTCGTCCGGCGCCGGAAGCCGTGTCCATGCCGTGTCCCTCCCCCGAGAGCAATTCGGGGTGAATGTACCGCAACGTAGCGTGATTGCCCCTACCCTCGTGCCGTATTGTCCTGGTCAACTCGCGCACAGTGACGTCAGGTTCACGCCAGGCACGTCAACCCCCTTGACGGGGTGGTGAATCGGCCCCGCCGATGCGCGGGTGACGCGATGGGGCGATAGGGTTACCCTGCCTGGGCCGGGTGCCTCGTACGGGTGGGGAGTGTCATGGATCAGATAACAATGCGCAGCAGGCCGCGTGTGCCTGCCATTACTTACGGGAGCGGTGCGTCGAGCGCGCGCCTCGACCGTCACCTCGCGGTGCTCGGCGGGCCCGCCCTGCCGCAGCGCGAGGTCGAGGGTGCGACCGTGCTGATGCGTGAGCTGACCTCGCGCGAGCACGCCCGGGCCGGCAAGGGCGCGAGCCGGAGCCGGACCGCCCGGGTCTCCCTGTTCGCCCCGCTGCGGCGGCTGCGCCGTTCGCTCTTCGGCAGCCACAGCGGCGGCAACCACGCCTGACCCGGCCCCGGCCCGCACGGCCTGCCCTTTTCCCCGGGGCCGGCCATCCGGCACACCCACGGCACCCCCGGCCGGGGCGTACACCCCGCTCCTTCGTTCCGTGTCCGCCCCGAGCCTTGCTCAGTGCACGTCCAGCGTGACCGTGAACGAGAAGCGGTCACCGCGGTAGCGGATACGGGCCACGTCGACGGCGTGGCCCGACTCGTCGTAGGTCACGCCCGTGTAGTGCAGGATCGGGCTCAGCAGCGGCACCTGCAGGAGACGGGCCGTCTCCGGGTCCGCCAGGCGCGCCTCGACCGTGTCCGTGATGCGGCTGATCCGCACCCCCACCGCGTCGCGCAGCACCTTCGTCATCGGCCAGCGCGCGAGGTCCGCCACGTCGATGCGCTCGGCCACCTCCGGCCGGACGAGGTTCTCCGCCCAGTTCGTCGGCTCGCCCGACGTCCCGTCGCAGCGCAGCCGCCGGTAGGCGACCGCCTCCTCCATCCCGGGGAAGTGCTCGGCCAGGTCGGCCGGGACGGCGACCGGCCCGTGGTCCAGCACCGCCGTGCGTTCGCCGGACTGCTGCGCGACGATCGTGTCCACCGAGCCGAGCAGCCGCACGGGAGAGCCTCGCCGGGCGCTCGGCTCGATGAAGGTGCCGCGCCGCCGGTGCCGGCTGATCAGCCCCTCCGCCTCCAGCTCCTTCAGCGCCTGCCGCATGGTCAGCACGCTGACGCCGTAGTGCTCGGCGAGGGCCTCCTCGGTGGGCAGGCGCAGCGGGTCGTCCGGACGCCGCCCCAATATGGAGGCGCGCAGCGACTGGGAGACCTGGTACCACAGCGGCAGCTTGCGGTTGAGCGCGAGGGAGTCGGGGGCGAAGGTGGTCACGGTGGCTCCGGCTCCTGCGGCGTCAGCGGTCGAAGTGGCGCTGCAGACCCTGCCACACCGCGTCGTACCCCGTCTGCAGGTGACGGGCCCCCGCCGCCCGTCCGGTGAGGGTCAGCGGCCAGCGCGTCTCGAACATGAAGGCCAGCCCGTCGTCCAGCTTCTGCGGAGCCAGCTCCGCCGCGCTCGCCCGTTCGAAGGTGTCCCGGTCCGGGCCGTGCGCCGACATCATGTTGTGCAGCGAACCGCCGCCCGGCACGAAGCCGCCCTTTCCGGCCGTCTTCGCGTCGTAGGCGCCCTCGATCAGGCCCATGTACTCGCTCATCACGTTCCGGTGGAAGTACGGCGGCCGGAACGTGTCCTCGCCCACCAGCCAGCGCGGGGCGAACACCACGAAGTCGACGCCCGCCAGGCCCGGGGTGTCGGACGGCGAGGTGAGGACCGTGAAGATCGACGGGTCCGGGTGGTCGTAGCTGATCGAGCCGATGACGTTGAAGCGGCGCAGGTCGTAGACGTAGGGGACGTAGTTGCCGTGCCAGGCGACCACGTCCAGCGGCGAGTGGTCGTAGGTCGCCGTCCAGAGGTTGCCGCAGAACTTGTTGACCACCTCGACCGGGCCCTCGACGTCCTCGTGGGCCGCCACCGGAGCCAGGAAGTCCCGGGCGTTCGCCAGACCGTTCGCGCCGATCGGGCCCAGGTCGGGCAGGACGAAGGGCTTGCCGTAGTTCTCGCAGACGTAGCCGCGGGCCTGCTCGTCCAGCAGCTCCACCCGGAAGCGCACGCCGCGCGGGATCAGCGCCACGTGCCCCGGCTCGGCGCGCAGCAGCCCGAATTCGGTGCGCAGCAGCAGCCCGCCGCGCTCCGGCACGATCAGCAGCTCGCCGTCGGCGTCGCTGAACACCCGGCTCATCGAGGCGTTGGCGGCGTACAGGTGCACGGCCATGCCCGTGCGCTGCGCGGCGTCGCCGTTGCCGCCCAGGGTCCACAGGCCGGCCAGGAAGTCGGTGCCCGCGGCGGGCTCCGGCATCGGGTCCCAGCGCAGCCGGTTGGGGTCGGGCACGGTCTCGGTGAAGGGCGCGCCGCGCACGGCGCCGTTGTCGGTCCGGGTGAACGGCGGGTGGGCGGCCGAGGGGCGGATGCGGTACAGCCACGAGCGCAGGTTGTGGGCGCGGGGCTCGGTGAAGGCGGAGCCGCTCAGCTGCTCCGCGTAGAGGCCGAGCGGCGCCCGCTGCGGGGAATTGCGCCCGTGCGGCAGGGCACCGGGCAGAGCCTCGCTGCTGTGCTCGTTGCCGAAGCCGGACAGATACGTCAGCCCCTCGGCCGTCTTCCGCGCCTGCTCGTTGCCGCTACCGCTCATCGCGTGCTCCCGCTGCCGGTGGATTCCTATGGGAGACCGTAGGATTCCCGGCCGGGCGCGTCAATGGATCAGCGGCCGTCGTGTCCGGGACCGCCCGGGAGTCGCCCCACGGACCGGCCAAATCGGCCGGAGCGGGACGCAGTTGCTGGTCAGTTCGTCCTACCGGTGGGTAGGGTCGAGGGCGACCGAGCGCACCGCACCGCGAGGAGAAGACCTGTGATCGCCCACGACGGGATGTACATCGACGGCAGCTGGCGGCCCGCTGCGGGCCGTGACACGACCGAGGTGGTCAACCCGGCCGACGAGCAGGTCATCGGGGTCGTCCCGGCGGGCACCGCCGAGGACGTCGACGCCGCCGTACGGGCCGCCCGTGCGGCCCTGCCGGCCTGGGCCGCCACCCCGCCCGCCCGGCGCGGCGAGTACCTCGCCGCGCTGCGCGACGCGCTCGCCGCCCGGCAGGAGGAGGTGGCCGCCACCGTCACCGCCGAGCTCGGCTCGCCCACCGGCTTCGCCCTGCGCGTCCACGCCGGCGTGCCGGTCGCCGTCGCCGGTTCGTACGCCGAGCTGGCCGCGGAGCACGCGTTCGAGGAGCGCATCGGCAACTCCACCGTCCTGCACGAGCCGGTCGGCGTCGTCGCTGCGATCACCCCCTGGAACTACCCGCTCCACCAGATCGTCGCCAAGGTCGCCCCGGCCCTCGCCGCGGGCTGCACGGTCGTCCTCAAGCCCGCCGAGGACACGCCGCTGACCGCACAGCTCTTCGCCGAGTGCGTGGCGGACGCGGGCTTCCCGGCCGGCGTGTTCAACCTGGTCACCGGCCTGGGCGAGGTCGCCGGCCGGGCACTGGCCGAGCACGGGGGCGTCGACCTCGTCTCCTTCACCGGCTCGACGGCCGTCGGCAGATCCGTCGCCGCGGCCGCGGGCGCGGCGATCAAGCGGGTCGCCCTCGAACTCGGCGGCAAGTCCGCCTGCGTCGTCCTCCCGGGCGCGGACCTCACCCGGGCCGTCACCACCACCGTCGCCGACGTCATGCGCAACGCCGGCCAGTCCTGCAACGCCCTGACGCGGCTGCTGGTCCACGCCGACCACTACGAGGAAGCCGTCCGGATCGCCGCCGGGGCCGTGCAGGACTACGTGCCCGGCGACCCCGCCGACCCCGCCACCCGGCTGGGGCCCCTCGTCAGCGCGGCGCAGCGCGAGCGGGTCACCGGCTACGTCACCCGGGGCATCGAGGAGGGTGCGCGCCTGGTCGTGGGCGGGCCCGGGGCCCCGGAGGGCCGTGAGAAGGGCTACTACGTCCGCCCGACCGTCTTCGCCGACGTCACGCCCGGGATGACCATCGCCCAGGAGGAGATCTTCGGGCCCGTCGTCTGCGTCATGAAGTACGAGGACGAGGAGGAGGCCCTGCGCATCGCCAACGGCACGGTCTACGGGCTGGCCGGCGCGGTGTGGGCGCAGGACGAGGAGCGGGCCGCCGCCTTCGCCCGCCGCATGGACACCGGGCAGGTCGACATCAACGGCGGCCGGTTCAACCTGCTCGCCCCCTTCGGCGGCCACAAGCAGTCGGGGATCGGCCGGGAGCTGGGCGTGCACGGTCTGACCGAGTACCTGCAGACCAAGTCCCTCCAGTTCTGAACCCGGGCCCGCCGGCCCGGTCCACCCCGCCCGCCGTCCGCCGGAGCGCACAGTCCGCACCGGCCCGGAGAGACCTGAGAAAGGGTTCGCCATGGTTCGCGCCGCCGTCCTGCCCGCCGTGGGCGCCCCGCTGGAGATCACCGAGATCGACCTGCCCGCCCCCGGCCCGGGGCAGGTGCGGGTGAGGCTCGCCGCCGCCGGGGTCTGCCACTCCGACCTCTCGCTCTCCAACGGCACCCTGCGCCAGCCGGTCCCGGCCGTGCTCGGCCACGAGGGGTCGGGCACCGTCACCGCCGTGGGCGAGGGCGTGCACGAGGTGGCACCCGGCGACCGGGTCGTCCTCAACTGGGCGCCCTCCTGTCGCTCCTGCCACTTCTGCGGCCTGGACGAGCCCTGGCTGTGCGCCGACGCCGCGACCGGTGCCGGCGCCCCGTACGCCACCCTGCGCCGGGACGGCTCCGCGCTCTACCCGGGCCTGGGCACCGCGGTCTTCGCCGAGGAGACCGTGGTGCGGGCGAGCGCGGTGCTGCCGCTGCCCGACGGCATCCCGCTGGTGGAGGCGGCCCTGCTGGGCTGCGCGGTGCTCACCGGCTACGGCGCGGTGCACCACAGCGCCCGGGTGCGGGCCGGCGAGACGGTGGCGGTCTACGGCGTCGGCGGGGTGGGCCTGTCCGTGCTGCAGGCCGCGCGGATCGCCGGGGCGGCGTCGATCGTGGCGGTGGACGTGTCCCCGGAGAAGGAGGCGCTGGCCCGCGCCGCCGGGGCCACCGCGTTCGTCGTCGCCTCCGAGGACACCGCACGGACGGTCCGGGAGCTGACCGGCGGCCACGGCGTGGACGTGGCCGTCGAGTGCGTCGGCCACGCCGGCACCATTCGCACCGCATGGACCTCCACCCGCCGGGGCGGCCGCACCACCGTCGTCGGCATCGGCGGCCGCGACCAGCAGGTGGCCTTCTCGGCGCTGGAGCTCTTCTACTTCGGCCGCACCCTCAACGGCTGCGTCTACGGCAACAGCGACCCGGCCCGGGACCTGCCCGCCATCGCCGCCCACGTGCGCGCGGGGCGGCTGGACCTGGCGGGCATGGTGACGGCGCGCACGGACCTCGACGGCATCCCGGAGGCGTTCGAGGCGATGCTGGCCGGCCGCGGCGGCCGGGCCCTGGTGGTCTTCCCGGACTAGTCCCGGTGCCACTGCGGGGACGGCAGATGGATCAGTATCAGCACGAAGCCGGCGAGCGTGAAGGTGCGGAGCGCGGCCTGCAGTCCGTTCCACTTGGCCGACTGCCACATGGCGAACCACTCGCCGCCTATGGCGATGAAGCCCAGCCCGAACAGCAGCATGAGCATCAGCAGTCCCACCGTGGTGGCACGCCGGGCCGCGCCGTAGCCGGGGCCGGACCGGCCCAGGCCGCGGACCCACAGCACGGTGGCGGCGATCAGCAGGGCGGCGGCCAGCGTCTCCCATACGATGATGAGCACGTAGGCGGCGTCCTGGACCGCGGGGTCCGTGACGGCCCGCCACATCAGGTCATCGTCCTCGAAGGTCGTGTCCATCGCCAGGACGTGCCGGACGAACTCCTGGTTGGTGCCGAAGTCGGTGATGTTGCCGAAGGCGACGAGGGTGATGTAGACCGCCACCGTGGCGGTCAGCACCGTGGCCGCCACGGGCAGGGTGCGCTCAGCGGTCATGGGGTGATTCCTTCCCCCGGGACCGGAGCCGTACGCCCCCTAAGCGCTTGCTCAGGTTCGGGGTATGGTGTTCGTCCTTCCGACGGCGAGGGGCCCGGAGCGGCCCGGAGAGCGGGGCACGGCATGGGTGCGGAGGCGCAGCGGACCGAGGAGTGGGCCGACGTGACGCCCGACGCCGCACGGAGGCTGCTGACCGCCGCCGTCCAGGCGTTCGCCGAGCGCGGCTATCACGCCACCACCACCCGCGACATCGCCGGCCGCGCCGGCATGAGCCCTGCCGCGCTCTACATCCACTACCGGACCAAGGAAGAGCTCCTCTTCCGCATCAGCAGCGTCGGCCACCGCCTCGCCCTCGACATCCTCCGGCAGGCCCGCGACGGCGCCGGCACCCCCGCCGAGCGGCTCGCCGCCGCCGTCCGCCGCTTCGTGCGCTGGCACGCCGAGCACCACACCACCGCGCGGGTCGTGCAGTACGAGCTCGGCGCGCTCGGCGAGGAGCACTACGCGGAGATCCTCGGCATGCGCCGGGACACCGACGCCGCCGTGCGCGCCATCATCGAGGACGGCGTCGCCGCCGGCGACTTCGACGTCCCCGACGTGCGCGGCACCACCCTCGCCGTGCTCTCCCTGTGCATCGACGTCGCCCGCTGGTTCAACGTCGAGGGCAAGCGCACCCCCGACGAGGTCGGCGAGTTGCACGCCGGGCTGGTGCTGCGCATGGTGGGGTACGACGGCACCCTGCCCACCGGCGTCTGACGTACAGTCTGAGCCGTGCCGCAGATTTCGAACAAAATCCACGAGCTGACCGTCGGACAGCTCTCCGCGCGCAGCGGCGCAGCCGTCTCCGCCCTGCACTTCTACGAGACCAAGGGCCTGATCAGCAGCCGTCGCACGGCCGGCAACCAGCGCCGCTACGACCGTGACGCGCTGCGCCGGGTCGCCTTCATCCGCGCCGCCCAGCGTGTCGGCATCCCGCTCGCCACGATCCGTGACGCGCTCGCCGAACTGCCCGACGAGCGCACCCCCAACCGCGCCGACTGGGCACGGCTGTCCGAGGTCTGGCGGACCGAGCTGGACGAACGGATACGGCAGCTCGGCGCGTTGCGCGACCGCCTGGACGACTGCATCGGCTGCGGCTGTCTGTCGCTGGACAAGTGCGCGCTGTCCAACCCCGACGACCGCTTCGGCGGTATGGGCACCGGCTCGCTGCTGTACGGCCAGCGCACGTCCTGACGGCCGCACACCGCTCCCGCGGCCGGTCACCGGGCGTCCGGCCGCTCCCCGGGGGCGCCCCCGGGGAGCGGCCTCACACCGCCGCGTAGCGCTCGGCGAAGGTGTACCGCCGGGCCGCGGAGAGCGCGGCGGGGGTGAGGACGGGCACGGGCACGACGATGCCGCAGTCCGTGCACACCGGGCCCTGGAGCGGGTAGCGCTCCAGGTCCGTGCGCCACTCGATGCGTTCCTGGGCGCACACGGGGCAGGCATCGCCGGGGGCGGACTCCATGGCTTTGATCATCCGGCGGAGCACGTCCGCGAGGGGAGCGGCCGGCGTCACCTCGGGGGACGCGCACGGCACGATGTCACAGCCGCCCCAGGTGTTGCGGTGCCAGTCGTCGACGGCGCTGGGCTGGCGGATGCCGTCGTGCTTCTCGCGCCGGCGGCGGCCGGCGAACTCCGCTTCGTAGGCCAGCCAGACCTCGCGCGCCTCCTCCAGCTCGGCCAGCGCGGCGATGAGCAGGGCGGGGTCGGGGGAACGGTCGTCGGGGGCGAGGCCGGCGCGGGCGCACAGGTGGCGCCAGGTCGCCCGGTGCCCGTACGGGGCGAAGCGTTCGAGGCATTTGCGCAAGGACGTCCGGCGCAGTGCGATGGTGTTCCGTGGATTGCGGACTTCCCGGGCTAGTGCTCTGAAACCTGCCACTGCATCCCACCTCCGGCGGCGCGGACTCGGATCGACATGGAAGGGACGTATCCCGCCGCCGATCGGATCCATCGGATATCCGGACCCGCGGCAGGGGATACGCGCCGACTTCCGCTCTGCTACCCCCATCGGGCCGACAGATGTGGGCCCGTGCGAAGGTGGCGGATCCTCAGTCCACCGACGGGCGTACGAGCCGCCCGGCCACCAGCACGAGACGGGCGAGCTCGCCGTGGCAGATGTCGCTGTGGGCCCCGGAGGGCGGTCCGCCGTGCCGGACGACGGCCGCGACGTCGACGTTGACGCAGCCGGTCTCCGGCAGCGGGCCCGCCAGGGCCTGCCCGAGCTCCAGCGTTCCGGTGCCGGTCACGGCCTGGACGCCGTCGTGGCCCATCGCGCCCCACCGGGGGTCGCCGAGGCCCAGCGCGGACTGCGTGTCCCCGGACAACCGGGAGGCGAGCGGGTAGAGCACGCTCAGCGCCAGGTCGTGGCGCGAATGGCAGCACACCACGGGCCCGGCGACCCGGCGGTGCAGGTCCTTCAGGACCCCCGAGCGGTCCTGGGCGAAGGGCAGGCGGGGCGCGAAGGCGTAGTGCGAGAAGGCGCCTTGGAGCAGAACGAGGGAGTGCACGCACTGTGCGCGCTCCGGCAGCCCGCGCACGGCAAACGCGACGAGCCGCCCGCCGAAGCTGTGCCCCACCAGGTGCACCCGCAGGCCGGGGGACGCCGCGGCGAGCTCCCCGAGGAGCGGGCCGAGTCCCTGCTGCCCCACCTGGCCCGCGCGTCGCTTCATCTCCCAGTAGGAGCTCTGCCGCAGCAGTTCGAGGGCGCCGCTCCACAGGCGCCCCAGGCTCCCGAAGAGCTCGGCCCGGGCCGAGCCGGGCGGGGCCACGGCGTCGGCGAAGCGCTCGCAGACCGCCTGCGGGTTCTCGGTCAGCATCGCCGGCACCCCGGACGCGCCCGGCTCCGGATCCACGTCGTGGAGAACGGGGTCCTCCGTGCCAGTGGCCGCCCCCGGACCGGGCATCCCCACGAGCCGGCGCACGAGGGAGGCGAACTCCTCCAGTCGTGCGGGCTCCGCGGGCCGCCGCTCGATCAGCTCGGCCAGCCGGTCCAGCAGCGTCTCGCTGCCGGGGAAGGCCGCCGCCAGCGCCTCCAGCGTGCCGGGCTCCAGCGCCGGGCCGTCGCCGGTCAGCGCGGGGCGGAGGTCCGGGAAGTCGGGGACGGGCTCGTCGGTGAAGCGCATCGACGGCCAGATCACCCCGCCGTAGCCCAGGCGCGCGGTGGTGTCGCCGCACTCGGCGAACACGGCGGGGAAGGGGGCGAAGAACCGTCGGTAGAGGCCGGTGGCGAGCGACCGGCTGTTGTTCCAGCCGTGCGCGAAGATCACCAGATCGGTCAGGCCGCGGTCCACCACCCCCCGTATCAGGGCGTCCCGGCCGCCCGGATCCCTGTCCCCCTCGGCGTCGAACATCAGTTCCCAGTACGGCTCCACGCCCACGTCCGCCATGTCGTCCCCCTGTGCCGGTCCCGATGTGCGCGCATCTTCCTGCCGTCAAGAGGGCGTGTCCAGCCTCCCGTCAACCGGTTCACCCGTGCGAGAAGCCCTTTCGCGCGGGCATACCGACTGGTTAGTGTGCCGCTCACGGAAAGGCGGGTGGCGATGACGACCACGACGGCGACGGCCGGCACGACGGAGGGCGGCGGACGGCCCGTACCCCAGCGGCTGATCGCGGCCGCCACCCGGCTCTTCGCCGAGCAGGGCTACGACCGCACGTCCGTCCAGGAGATCGTCCGGGCGGCGGGGGTCACCAAGGGCGCGCTCTACCACTACTTCGGCTCGAAGGACGACCTGCTGCACGAGGTCTACGGGCGCGTCCTGCGCCTGCAGCAGGAGCGGCTCGACGCCTTCGCGGGCGCCGACGCCCCCGTCGAGCAGCGGCTGCGGGACGCAGCCGCCGACGTGGTCGTGACGACCATCGAGAACCTCGACGACACGAAGATCTTCTTCCGGTCGATGCACCAGCTCGGCCCCGAGAAGCTCAAGCAGGTGCGGGCCGAACGGCGCCGCTACCACGAGCGGTTCCGCGCGCTGGTGGAGGAGGGCCAGCGCACGGGCGTCTTCGGCTCGGCGACCCCCGCCGACCTGGTGGTCGACTACCACTTCGGCTCCGTCCACCACCTCGCCAGCTGGTACCGCCCGGACGGCCCGCTCAGCGCCCGGCAGGTCGCCGACCACCTCGCGGACCTCCTCCTGCGGGCCCTGCGGCCCTAGGTCCGTACATGGCGGATCTTCACGGGGGCCGCCCACGGCCTCAGGCGTGGCGTCCCAGCTCCCGCCGGGCCAGCGACCGCTGGTGCACCTCGTCCGGCCCGTCCGCCAGGCGCAGCGTCCGCGCCGCCGCCCACAGCTCCGCCAGCGGGAAGTCCTGGCCCACGCCGCCGGCGCCGTGCAGCTGCACCGCCTTGTCGAGGATGTCCGCCACCGTCCGCGGCGTCGCGATCTTGATGGCCTGGATCTCCGTGTGCGCCCCCCGGTTGCCGACGGTGTCCATCAGCCAGGCCGTCTTGAGCACCAGCAGTCGCAGCTGCTCCACCGCCACCCGCGCATCGGCGATCCACTCCTGCACCACCCCCTGGCGGGCGAGCGGCTTGCCGAAGGCCGTGCGGGCCGCCGCCCGCCGGCACATCAGCTCGATGGCCCGCTCGGCCATGCCGATCAGGCGCATGCAGTGGTGGATCCGGCCGGGGCCGAGCCGGGCCTGGGCGATGGCGAAGCCGCCGCCCTCCTCGCCGACGAGGTGCGTGGCCGGGACGCGGACGCCGTCGAGGACCACCTCGGCGTGGCCGCCGTGGTAGTGGTCCTCGTAGCCGTAGACCCGCATGGCCCGCCGGATCTCCACGCCGGGCGTGTCGCGGGGGACCAGCACCATCGACTGCTGCCGGCGCACGTCGGGCCCGTCCGGGTCGGTCTTGCCCATGACGATGAGGATCCGGCAGTCGGGGTGCAGGGCCCCGGAGATGTACCACTTGCGGCCGGTGATCACGTACTCGTCGCCGTCGCGCTCGATCCGCGTCTGCACGTTGGTGGCGTCCGACGAGGCCACGTCCGGCTCGGTCATGGCGAAGGCCGAGCGGATCTCACCGGCCAGCAGCGGCTCCAGCCACCGCCGGCGCTGCTCCTCGGTGCCGAACTGGGCCAGCAGCTCCATGTTCCCGGTGTCGGGGGCGGCGCAGTTGAGGGCGGTGGGGGCCAGCTGGGGGCTGCGGCCGGTGATCTCGGCCAGCGGCGCGTACTGGAGGTTGGTCAGCCCGGCGCCGTACCGCTCACCGGGGAAGAACAGGTTCCACAGCCCGCGCCGCCGTGCCTCGGCCTTGAGCTCCTCCACCACGGGCGGGACGTCCCAGGGCGAGGCGGCCGCGGCCCGCTGCTCCTCGGCGGCGGCCTCCGCCGGGTACACGTGCTCGTCCATGAAGGCCAGCAGCCGGCCGCGCAGTTCCTCGGTCCGGGCGTCGTAGGCGAAGTCCATGGGTGCTCAGCCTTCCTGCAGGGTGGTGAGTCCGTTGCCGATGAAGAGCGGGACGAGCTCGCCGATGCGGTCGAAGCCCGCGCCCACGGTCTGCCCGAGGGTGTGGCGCAGGTGGATGCCCTCCAGGATCACGGCGAGCTTGAAGTAGGCGAAGGCGGTGTACCAGGGCAGCGCCGAGACGTCGCGGCCGGAGCCGGCCGCGTAGCGCTCGACGAGCTCGGCGGGCGCCGGGTGGCCGGGGGCCGTGCGGGTGGCCGTCAGGGGCGAGCCCGGGACCTCCTGCTGCTCGCTGTACATCACGAGCAGGCCGAGGTCGGTGAGCGGGTCGCCGAGCGTGGACATCTCCCAGTCGAGGACGGCCCGGACGGTGTCGTCGGCGCCGACGAGGACGTTGTCGAGCCGGTAGTCGCCGTGCACGACGGCGGGCGCGGGGGAGGAGGGCAGCGCCGCGCCGAGGGCCCGGTGCAGCTCGTCGATCCCGGCCAGCTCGCGGCTGCGGGACGCCGCCAGCTGCTTGCCCCACCGCCGGAGCTGCCGCTCCAGGAAGCCCTCCGGGCGCCCGAAGTCCCCGAGCCCCACGGCCGCCGGGTCCACGGCGTGCAGCTCCACGAGGGTGTCGACGAGCCCCAGCACCACCTCCCGCGTCCGGCCCGGGCCGAGCGCGGTCAGCTGCTCCGCCGTGCGATAGGGGGTGCCGGGCACGAACTCCATCACGTAGAAGGGCGCCCCGAGCACCTCCTCGTCCTCGCACAGAAGCAGCGCCTGCGGGACCGGCACCGCCGTGTCGCGCAGCGCGCTGATCACCCGGTGCTCGCGGGCCATGTCGTGCGCGGTGGCGAGCACGTGGCCCAGCGGGGGCCGGCGCACCACCCACCGCCCACCGGCGGAGTCCCGCACCGCGTACGTGAGGTTGGAGCGCCCGCCTTCGATCAGATCCGCCTCCAGCGGCCCGGTCACCAGCCCCGGGCGCTCACGCTCCAGGTGGTCGCGCAACCTCTGGGGATCGAGCCCCGGCAGGGGGCCGGCCTTGCTCATCGCGTACTCCTTCACGGGAGTCGGGTTCACGGGAGTCGGGCCGCGCTCGGCGGACGCCCTTCGCCTGCTGACGTGATCATGATGCCGACCAGTCGGTATGCAGTCCAGGGCGCATCCGGCCCCGGCGGCGATCGCAGTTGATCATCTTCTGGTCGCGCGTAGACCGACATCGGGCACGCTTCTCCACAGCGGGCCGACGAGCCGCGCGCACAGCACCGGAAAAAAAGGGAATCACCGGGAAGAGTTCGCAGCGTCTTCGGCTCCTGGCCCTCAGCCTCGTCACCTCGGCGGTGGCGGTGATCGCCGGCCCCGCGGCGGACGCATCGGCGACCGCGGGGCCGCCGCCCCGCGGAGGCCATGAGACGACCCAGCGCCACCTGCCAGCCGAACGGCAACTGGCGCTACTCGATCGGGATGGCCGAGGGCCAGCTGGTGGTCGTCATCGGTCTCGGCAACGGAGGCTGGACCGTCGTCACCGTCTTCTGGAAGGGCGAAAGCGAGTAGCGGCGGGCACACGGCCCCGTCGGACTCAGGCGTGGCAGGCCACGGGCCGCCCGCCGTTCATCTGCGTCATGTCGCCGAGCACGGGCAGCAGGTCGAGCGTCGTGCCCACGGGCCGGCCGTCGAGCTCGGCGTAGGCGCGGTGCAGGTTGGCCACCAGGCGCTCGCTCTCGCGCAGGCCGGCGAACTCGCCCAGGTCGGCCCGGCGGGCGGCCTCCAGCGGGGTGTGACCGGCGGCGCGGGAGGTGCGGGCCAGCTCCTGGACGTAGCGGAGGTAGCGCTCGACGGTGTCGTAGACGCCGGGGTCGGTGACGCGGCCGTGGCCGGGCACCACGGTGTGCGCGTCGAGGCCGCGCAGGACCTCCAGGGCGTGCAGCGAGCCGCTGAGCGAGCCCATCATGACGAAGGGCGTGCCGCCGTTGAAGACGAGGTCGCCGGTGAAGACGATGCCCTGCTGCGGCAGCCAGGCGATCGTGTCGCCGACGGTGTGCGCGGGGCCGGGGTGGATCAGCTGGACCTCGATGTCGCCGACGTGGACGGTGAGCGCGTCGGTGTAGGTGAGGTTGGGTGCGGTGACCTCGATGTCGCCGTACTCCACGGCGGGCCAGGCGAGGTGGAGCTGCAGGCCCGCGGCGAGGGTCTCGCGGCGGCAGTCGGCGTGCCCGATGACCGTGGCCTCGGGGGTGAACACGCAGTTGCCGTAGGTGTGGTCGCCGTGGTGGTGGGTGTTGACCAGCATCGTCGGCAGCGGGGCGCCGCTCGCGGTCACGGCGTCGCGCAGCAGGCGCGCCCGGCGCTCGGTGGCCGCCGTGTCGATCAGCAGTGTGCGGCCGCCGTCGGACACGAAGCCGGCGTTGTTGAGGCACCAGCCGCCGTCGGGCTGGACGTAGGCGTGCACGCCCGGTGCGAGGGTGACGGTGTACGGCTCGGTGTCCGCTGCCTCGCCGGCGGTGCTGAGCGTGGTCATGGATGCCTCCCGTGTCGTCCGCCACGGGGCGGGCCGTTCCGAACGACCGTCAGAATACGGCGGCCGGCGGGCGCGTGGCCTGCAGGGCGGGCGCGTTGCGGCCGGCGGCCGTGGTCAGGCGCGGCGCTCCATGCCGGGGCGGAGCCGCTCCAGGAGCCCGTACAGCACCGTGCGCTCCTCCTCGTCCAGCGCGTCGAGCGCGCTGTGCGTGGCCTGCATCTCGGCGCGCACCCGGCGGATCGTCGCATGGCCCTCCTCGGTGGCCACGACGTTCTTCACCCGGCGGTCGGCGGGGTCGGGCTCGCGGCGGACCAGCCCGCGCGCCTCCAGCCGGTCCACGATGCCGGTGACGTTGGAGGCGTCGCAGACCAGCAGGGTGGCCAGGCCCCGCATCGGGACCGGGCCCTTGAGCTGGGCCAGCAGCTTGGCCTGGACGGAGGTGAGGCCGTGGCGGGCGGCGGCGGCCGCGAAGTCCTGCCACTGTGCGGTGCCGAGCGCGGCCACCAGCTCCAGGAGCTGGGCCTTGGTCGGGGGCTGGGGGTGCGTGCCGGTCATGGGTGAAGTGTACTCAAGAGCTTGATGGCTTAAATCATTAACTTGACTATGTGAACTATTGGGTCCTACCGTGGTCCGAGTTGCTTGACGATCTCAAGCATCCATGTCGTGAAGTAACTCGAAGTGACCCCGAAGGAACCCCTCCCTCCATGACCTCCGCAGCGCCCGCGCCCGCGCCCGCAGAACAGGCCGGCGGCCGGAACGAGACGGTGATCGTCTTCGCCCTGAGCCTGGCCGCCATGGTCGTCTCGATGATGCAGACCCTCGTCGTGCCGATCCTGGGCCTCATCCAGAACGACCTGGAGACCACCTCCGCCGACGTCAGCTGGGTCACCACCGCGACCCTGCTCTCCGCCGCCGTCTTCACCCCGCTGCTCGGCCGCTTCGGCGACCAGCACGGCAAGAAGAAGACCCTGGTCGCCGTCCTCGTCGTGATGGTCGCGGGCTCCGTCCTCGCCGCCGTGACCCACTCACTGCTCTGGCTGATCGTCGGCCGGGTGCTCCAGGGCGCCGCCACCGCGATCTTCCCGCTCGCGCTGTCCGTGCTGCGCGAGGAGGTCCGCCCGGCCAAGCTGCCCGGCGCCATGGCCATGGTCAGCGGCACCCTCGCCTTCGGCAGCGGCCTGGCCCTCGTCGCCACCGGCCTGCTCACCTCCGGCGACGACCCCGACTACCGCAGCGCCTTCTGGCTGGCCACCGGCCTCGCCACGCTGGCCCTGATCGCCGTCGCCGCGCTCGTTCCCGCCACCCGCGAGACCACCGGCGGCCGCACGGACGTCCTGGGCGCCCTCACCCTGGCCGGCACGCTCGTCCTGCTCCTGCTGCCCATCACCCAGGGCCACGAGTGGGGCTGGTCCTCCGCCCGCACGATCGGCTGCTTCGCCGGCGCCGCGGCGATGGCCGCCCTCTGGACGCTGGTCGAGCGCAAGGTCCGCGAGCCGCTGGTCGACATGCGGATGTTCGCCCACCGCCCGGTGCTCTTCGCCAACCTCGCCGGCCTGCTCGTCGGCTTCGGCTCCTTCGCCCTCTTCATCGGCGTCTCGTACCTGGTCCAGATGCCCTCGAAGATCACCGGCTACGGCTTCGACGCCAGCGTCCTGCGGGCCTCGGTCGAGTTCCTGCTGCCCAGCACGATCGTCTCGCTGCTCGCCGCCCCCGTCGGCGGCCAGCTCGTCCGCCACAAGGGCCCCCGCCTGGTCCTGCTGCTCGCCTCGCTCATCGGCACCGTGGGCTTCGTCTGGATCGCTCTGGACCACGAGCACGCCTACGCCGTGATCGCCGCCGGCGTCTTCGTCGGCGCGGCCATCAGCTTCGGCTACGCCGCCATGCCGGCCGTGATCGTCGCGAGCGTGCCGCACCACCAGACCGGCATAGCCAACGGCATCAACTCCATCTCCCGCTCGACCGGCAGCGCCATCGGCAGCGCGATGATCACCACGGTCCTCGCCTCCAAGAGCATCGAGCACCTCCCGCCGGGCGCCCCCAAGCTCCCCGCCGAGAGCCAGTTCACCCTGACCTTCGTCATCGCGGGCACCGCCTTCCTGCTGGTCTCCCTGGTGGCCTGGCTGGGCCTGCGGAAGATCCACGCGCTGCGGGACGCCGCGGTGGCGGCCCGGGGCGTCGCACCCGACGCTGAAACCGCACCCGCCGCACGCTGAACCCGAACACCGCTAGACAAGGAGTCGGCACCATGAAGGCTGTCAGCTACCGCACCTACGGCGGCCCCGAGGTCCTCGAATACGGCGAGGCGCCCAAGCCCAAGGCCGGCCCGGACAGCGTCCTGATCAAGGTCAAGGCGGCCGCCGTCAACCCCGTCGACTGGAAGGCCCAGGCCGGCGGCCTCGACCCCTACCTCGACGCCGTCTTCCCCGTCATCCCCGGCTGGGACGTCTCCGGCGTCGTCGTCGGCCAGGGCCTGGACACCCCCGAGTACCAGGTCGGCGACGAGGTCATCGGCTACGTCCGCGAGGACTTCCTCTCCCGCGGCACCTTCGCCGAGTACGTGGCGGCGCCGGTGCGCACCCTCGCACCGAAGCCCTCGGGCCTCACCTTCGAGGAGGCCGCGGGCATCCCGCTGGCCGGCCTCACCGCCTACCAGGCCCTCAAGGCCGTCCAGGCGGGCAAGGGCGACACCGTGCTGATCCACGCGGCCGCCGGCGGCGTCGGCTCCATGGCCGTCCAGCTCGCCCGCCACATGGGCGCCCGCGTCATCGGCACCGCGAGCGAGCGCAACCACGACTACCTGCGCTCGCTGGGCGCCGAGCCCGTCACCTACGGGGAGGGGCTCGCCGAGCGGGTGCGGGCGCTGGCGCCCAAGGGTGTGACGGCCGTGCTGGACCTGGTCGGCGGCGGGGCCGTCACGACCTCGCCCGACGTGACCGCGACCGGCGCCCGCCTGGTCTCCATCGCCGACCCGGAGGTCGCGGCCCTCGGCGGCCGCCTCCTGTGGGTACGCCCGGACGCCGCCGACCTGACGGAGCTCAGCCGCCTGGCGGAACAGGGCGTCCTCACGGTCGAGGTGGCGGCGGTCTTCCCGCTGGAGAAAACGGCAGACGCCCAACGCCTCAGCGCCGAGGGCCACACCCGCGGCAAGATCGTGGTGACGGTGGCCTGACGGCCGCGACCCTTGCCGCTCCGGGCCCGAGCCCCGGCGCCTTCCGGGGCGGGACCGACACCCCGCTGCCCTTGCGCGGGCCGGCGGAGGCCACGCCCGGGGCCCTGGCCCGGGGCGGGCAGCCGCCCGGGGCCGCCCTCGGCCCAGGGGCCCCCGGTGGCCTGGCGGTCGCGGCCCTTGCGACTCCCGGGCCGCGCCCCGGCGTCCTTCCAGGGCGGGGCGGACGCCCCACCGCTGCCCTTGCCGGGCCGGGGGCCGTGCCCGGGGGCCCCTTCCGGGGCGGGCTCCCGCCCGGGGGCCGCGCCCCGGCGGCTGCCAGGGCCGGGGCCGTGCTCCGCTGCCCCTGGAAGGGCTGCGCCCCAGCCCTTCCAGGGGCGGTGGCCTGACGCCCAGCTGCCCCCTGCCGTACAGGGGCCGCGCCCCGGCGTCCTTCCGGGCCCGGAGCAGACGCCTCACGGCGCCCTGCCGCACAAGGGCGGCGCTGTGCAGCCGATACCGGCCCGGGCGCGCAGGGCTGCGCCTCGCATCCCCTTCGCGTCCGGGACCGCGCCCCGCTGCGCTACCCCGCCCTGGGCCGACTTGCCGGGCCCCGGGCCCGGACGTGCCGCGTCCTCGGGCTCCGGACCAGCTCGGCCGGGGCGGACACCGTCCGCGCTCCCGTCGGCCGGGGGCCGAGGGCCCCGAGGGCGTCAGCCCCGGGAAACGCGCCCCGGACGTGCTGCGGCCCGGACCGACCGGACGCCCCGCCAAGCCAAGCGGACACCGTCCGCCCCGGCGGCCGTCGGCCGAGGACCGGCGGCCCCCCAACGTCAGCCCCGGGAAACGTCGCGCAGTCGGACGAACGCCTCCAGGCCGTCCGGGACCCAGTCCCATTCCGGGAGCCGGGCCTCCAGTTCCTCCTCGGAGAGGAACGCCCACCACGCGACCTCCTCCGCCTGCGGCCTGACCGGCAGGTCGCACCGCACCTCGTAGACCGCCGACCACCACCGGCCCCCCGGCCCCTCGTACAGGAAGCGGAACAGCGGCGTCGGGGCCGGTAGCCCGGTCACGCCCAGTTCTTCCTCCGCCTCGCGCAGCGCCGCCTCGTCGTAGGACTCGCCCGCCCCGACGACGCCGCCCACGAACATGTCGTACCGCGAGGGAAAGACGATCTTGCGGTCCGTGCGCCGGTGCACGAAGGTCCGGCCCCGGGCGTCCCGCGCCCGGACGAACACACAGCGGTGCACGAGCCCTCCGGCATACACCTCCCTGCGCGGAGCCTGCCCCACCACACGGTCGTGCTCGTCGACGACGTCCAGCACCTCGTCCGCCCCGAGCGGCTGCTGATCAGTCATGCGGCCCATCCAACACCAGGCCACCGCCCCCGTGTGGATCATGCGTATCATCAGCCGGATGACGTCCAAGAGCCTGCCCAACAGCCGCCGCGGCACCGCCCCTTCCGCCGCGCCCTGCCGCGTCACCGTGTGCCGCGGCTGCTGCTGCGGCGACCCGGCCAAGGTGCCGGGGGTGGACCACGCGGGACAGATCCCCCGGCTGCGGGAGGCCCTCGGGGGCGCCGCCGTCGTACGGGCGTCGGAGTGCCTGGACGTCTGCGACCAGGCCAACGTGATCGTCGTGCAGCCGTCGGCGGCGGGCCGGGCGGCCGGGGGCCGGCCCGTCTGGCTCGGCCTGGTCAACGACGACGACGCACTGGCGGACATCGCCGCGTGGGTCCGGGCCGGCGGCCCCGGCCTCGCGGAGCCGCCCGGCGTCCTGGACCTCTACGCCTTCACCGTCTCGCGGCGGGTGGGGAAGGCGCTGGACGCCTGAGGCGTCCTCCCCGCCCTCCCCGTTCTCCCGGCCACCGCCCTCACACCGCGCCGTGGCCGCCGCCCGCCTCCCGCGGCAGGTCCAGGGTCGGGTTGCGGTCGAAGAACCCGGTCGGCTTGAGAGTGAAGCCGGTGGGCTCCACGGGCATCACCGGCCACTCCTCCAGGCGCGGCAGATGCGTGGGCCCGAAGGTGTGCCAGACGGTCAGCTCGGTGTTCTCCAGCGACTCGCCCCCCGCCGTCCACTGCGGCAGCCCCGCCCCGCCGGGATGCTGGTTGGGGTGGTCGCCCGCCGGGTAACGCCGCTCGGCCCGGTGCCGGGTGACCCACAGGTGCCTGGTGCCGTACGCCATGCGCTCGGCCACCGGCGAGCCGGGCTGCGCCAGCACCACCGGCCCCGGCTGGGGGACCAGCGTGTACGCGACGGGCCGGCCCATGCGGTTGTGCGAGCCGGGGTTGGTGATCCGCCAGCGCCGGCCCGCCAGGGGATCGGCCAGCCGCCCGCCGTCCGCGCTGTCGGCGACGACGGTCGTCCGCGTGGTGAAGGCGTTGCCGCCCGGATTGTCCGGCCCGGCCGGCACGGGGACGACGTCCACCTCCTCGACGGTGTTGGCGAGCCCGTCGACGGCCACGTCGAGCCGTACGCAGAACAGGTGCTGGTGGTACGGCGCGAGGAGCCCCGGCGCGACCTCCGTGCCGTGCGGGGAACCGGCGCCCGGCTCCACGGCCGAGGTCTGCACGATGCCGGTGGACTTGGCCTCGAAGGCCATGGCGCCGTCCTGGTGGAAGTACCAGTAGAAGCCGTAGTCGTAGTTCCCGACCGTGGCGATGTAGGAGACGACCAGGCGGCGGGCCCGCCGGCTCTCGGCCGCATTGCCGTTGAAGATGTCGGTGTGCTTCCAGAGCAGGCCGTAGTCCTCCTCGTGGATGCAGATGGCGTTGGGCAGCGTCTGCGGGTCGCCGTGGTCGTCGGCGACGACGGCGTCGAGGTAGCGGATCTCGCCGAGGCAGTCGCAGCCGAGCCGGAGGGCGTTGGCGTTGCGGCCCAGGGAGTACTCGCCGGCGTCGAGGAACGCCACCCAGTTGCGGGACTCCTCGGCCTCGCCGTAGGCCACCGCCATCTCGGCCAGGGAGGCGCGGTGCAGCACGGGCCGGTCCCGTCCGCCGTCCCGGTAGGCGATGCGGTGCAGCACCAGGCCCTCGCGCGCATTGAAATCGACGCGGAAGCTCCAGTTCTGCCAGCGGAGCAGGGGCCCGTCCAGCCGGAAGGACGGCCCCTCGGGCTGGGTGATCTCCAGCGGCCGCAGGTCCGTGCGCGGCGGCCCGTTGAACTCCGCCTCGTACCGCCCGCACTCCGCGGGCACGGGCACCGCGCCGGTGTCGGTGATGCGCACCACGCGCCCCTCGATGACGTCGACGTCGGCCACCAGCCCGCCCACCGGGTGCGCCCAGGCGTTGTCGGTGGCGTCGCAGCGCAGCCACGTCAGGCAGCGCAGCAGCCGGCGGCCCGGCCGCTCGACGACGGTGCTGCCCGCCGCCAGCGGCGCGCAGATCGCCAGGTCCGTGTCCTCGATCCCGCGCTCGGCCATGGCCTTGCGCCAGCCCGGGTCGGCCTTCACGATCGCCTCGACGACCGGGTACTCCTCGAACATCACCTGCGGCTGTCCCTCGGCGGCCACGTCCAGCTCCCGCCAGGAGAGCAGCAGGCCGCCGGTGACGTCGACGAGCGCCTCGGCGGCGGCGCCGGTCGCGGTGTCGAGGAGGGTGATCCGCAGCCGGCGCACGAACGGTTCGCCCGGCCGGTGGGCGGCGGCCGCGTGCCGGTCCGGCTCGTCGAGGAGCACCAGCGGGAAGCGGGTGGTGGCGGTGAGCCTGCCCGCCTCGTCCAGCACGCGCCGGGCGGCGGCGATCTCGGCGGCGCTCAGCGGGTCGAGCGGGTGCGCCGGTGCGGCCGCCGGCGCCGGGGAAGCAGGGGCGTCGGGGGAGGCAGGGGCGTCAGGGGAGTTGGGGGAGGGCGGGTGACAGCACGTCATGAGGAAACCTTTCCTTGGGTCGTGGGGCCGTGGGGGCGGGCGGGGCCACCGGCCGTGCCGGCCGCCGCCTGGGCGGCCTCCTCCAGCCGGAACGCCTCGTTCCCGAGCCCGATGCGGGCGTGCACCTCGGGCCGTACGGCCTTGAGCGCCAGCCCGTAGCCGAGGCCCAGCACGACGGCCGCGCCGACGATGCCGGGCAGGATCCAGCGGAGCGCCGAGCCGGGGTCGGCGCCGAGCAGGACGTCGAAGTCCTTGACCGCGTAGCCGACGATGACCAGCAGGATCAGCCCGGCCGCCCCGGCGGCCACCAGGCGCGGGGCCTGCGCGCGGGCGGCACCGCGCCGGACGAAGAAGACGATGACGGCGGCGCTGGCGGTGGCCATGAGGAGGATCACGCCGAGCGCGCCCACGTTGCCCATCCAGGTGAACAGCCGCTGCACGGGCGCCGTCGGGTCGCCGTGCGGACCGTCGTCGGTGACCGCGAAGACGGCGACGGCCAGCAGGGAGACCGCGCTCTGCAGCAGCGAGCCGTAGGCGGGCGCGCCGCTGGCCCGGGAGGTCCGGCCGAGGGCGGCGGGCAGCAGGCCCTCGCGGCCCATGGCGAAGGCGTAGCGGGCGACGACGTTGTGGAAGCTGAGCATCGCGGCGAACATGCCGGTCACGTAGAAGAGGTGCATGACATCGGTGAACGCGGCGCCGAACCGGTCCTCGGAGAGGGCGAAGAGCAGGTTCGGGCCCTCGTCCCCCGCCAGCCCGGTGATCCGTGAGGGCCCGGCGGCCACGCTCAGCGCCCAGGAGGCGAGGGCGAAGAACAGGGCGACGAAGCCGACGGCGAGGAACGTGACGCGGGCGACCGCCACCTGGGGGCGGCTGGTCTCCTCGGCGTAGACGGCGGCCTGTTCGAAGCCGACGAAGGAGGCGATGGTGAACGACAGCGCGGTGCCCAGGCCGGCGCCGGTGAGGGTCTGGGGGTCGAAGGAGTGCAGCGAGACCCCGTCCGGGCCGGGGCTGCCGACGGCGGCGACGTCGAAGGCGACGACCATGGCGCACTCGACGAGCAGCAGGACCCCCAGCACCTTGGCGTTGAGGTCTATCTTGAGCCAGCCGAGCGCCCCGACGACCGCCACGGCGGCGAGCGCGGGCACCCACCAGCCGAGGCGCACGCCGAGGTGCTCGTCGAGGAGCCCGGAGAGCTCGAAGCCGAAGATGCCGTAGATCGCGAACTGCATGGCGCTGTAGGCGACGAGGGCGACGACGGAGGCGGCGGCGCCCGCCGTGCCGCCGAGGCCGCGGGCGATGTAGGCGTAGAAGGCCCCGGCGTTGTGGACGTGCCGGCTCATCTCGGCGTAGCCGAGGCTGAAGAGGGTGAGCACGGCGCCGAGGATGACGAAGAGCAGGGGCTGGCCGACGATGCCCATGGTCCCGTAGGTGGTGGGCATCACCCCGGCCGTGACCATGAGCGGGGCGCTGGCGGCGACGACGGACAGCAGCAGTCCTGCCACTCCTATGCGGTCGGCGCGCAGGCGTCTTCCCTGGCCCTTGAACGTGCTGATCTCGCTCGTGGTGCCCGTCGGCATGGCGGGGCCGTCCTTCCCGTGGGGGTGAGCGGGCGGGTGGTCGGTGCGGTGGTGCGGGGCGGTGCGGGACGCCCCGGGGGAGCGTCGGCGGTGGTTCAGGAGGTGCCGAGCGCGGCACGCCGTGCGGCCCGGAACGCCTTCCTGGGGTCCCGGTACGGATAGGACCAGGGGGCGTGCGTGGCGTGCGGCCCGATGCGGGTCAGCAGGGCGGCCGCCTCGGCCAGCCGGCCCTCGTGCAACTTGGCGTGGGCCAGGTAGTTGAGGTCGACCTTGCGCCGGGGATGGGCGGCGCCGGCCGCATCCGCCGCCTCGGCCGCGTCCGCCGTGTCCTCGTCGACGTCCCATTCGAGCCACCAGTCGAACGCGGCCTTCATCACCTGGCGGGCCCGGCGGGTGGACCAGTGCCCCGAGCGGGCGGGGTCGGCCGGTTCGAGCCCCGCGCGGGCGAGGACGCGGTACCGCTCGGCGTGCGCGACGACGGGGAGCACGGCCAGCGGGGAGTCGGCGGGGGCCTGCTCGGCCGCCCAGGAGGCGAAGTCGTAGACCTCGTGCAACGGGTCGTCGCGGTCGCCCTCCTGGTGCTCGGCCAGGCAGGCGGCCATCAGGTGGTGGGCGTGGTGGTGGTCCCGGTGCCGGGCGCGCACCTGGTCGAAGGCGCGGACGCGCTCGTCGGCGGTGCCGGTGCGGTGGGCGAGCATGAGGATGCCGAGCCAGGGGGTGGGGTCGCGGGGGGCGAGCCGCGCGGCGGTCAGGCACAGCCCACGGGCGGTGTCCGGGGCGTCCTTGCCGCTCACGGCGCGGAAGACGGTGGCGCAGGCCAGCAGCGCGGCGGCGTCGGGGCTGCCGGGCTCGGCGAGCTGCCACTCACGGGCCCAGGTGGCGCTGGTGGGGCCCTCGGAGAGGACGACGAGGCGGTGGCCTCGGCGGTCCCAGTCGTCGCCGGTACGGGCGAGGAGGAGCCGGGCGTCCGCCCAGCGGCCCCGGGCGAGCGCGTCGCGGACGGTGGCGAGTTCGGTGTCGTCCAGGGCGGGGTCGAAGGCCGGCCCGTCCTTGTTCCGGGGGCGGCCCAAGGGGGGCGGGGGCGTCATCTGCGGGCTTCCTCCACGGCGATACGTCCCCTCCGGACGCCGACGGGGGCGTCCGTGCGCGTGTGTGCTCGATCACGCACAGCAAACCGGTAGTCACGGCTCCGAGTCAAGGGCGATCTTGCCGTTGTTGCCATGCCAAATGACGCTACGTCAGCTCCAGTTGTCCGGCGGACGCGGGGTGGCTCCCCGGGTGGACGTGGGTACGCATGCGCTACGAACAAGAGTTCGCCATTCTCCCGGGGTCGTCAACGGCCCGCGGGGATGAACAGGCCGGAATGGGGTACTCGGCCGCCATGCCGCCCCGGGCGGCGGCTATCGTCTTGGGTCAAGTCTCCGGTGACCGTTCGGTCTTGAGGTGCGCGACGTGATGGTCTTCGCCTTCGCCGTGAGTGCGGCGTGCTGCCTGGGTGTGGGGTTCGTCCTCCAGCAGAACGCCGCGCAGCGGGCCCCCATGAGCGACTTCCTCTCGCTCCGGCTGCTGCTGGACCTCGCCCGCATGCCGCGCTGGCTCGCCGGCATCGCCTTCATGGTCTGCGGCATGGTGCTGGGCGCCCTCGCGCTCGGCCGGGGCGAGATCTCGCTCGTCGAACCGCTGATGGCCACCAACCTGCTCTTCGCGATGGCCCTCTCCCGCTGGCAGACCAAGCAGCCGCTCGGCCCCCCCGGCTGGGGCGGCCTGTGGCTGCTCGCCGGCGGGGTCGCCGCCTTCATCGTCGCCGGCCGCCCGCACGGCGGCCGCACCGTCACCGACCCCCTCAGACACTGGCTGGTCGTCGGCATCATGGTCGGCGCGGCGCTGCTGCTCACCGCCGTCGCCAGGCGCGTCCGCATGAGCACGGAGGCCGCGCTGCTGGCCGTGGCCGCCGGACTGCTCTACGGAGTGCAGGACGCCCTCACCCGGGTCAGCGGCGGCCGGCTGAAGGAGGGCTGGACCGCCCTGGTCACCAGCTGGCAGCCGTACGCGGTGGTGGTGCTCGGGGTGACGGCGCTGGTCCTGGTGCAGAGCGCCTTCGAGACGGCCCCGCTGCGGATGTCCCTGCCCGCCCTGACCGCCGCCCAGCCGCTGGCGGGCATCGCCTGCGGCGTCGGCTTCATGGGCGACCAGCTGCGCACCACCCCGGGCGCCCTGGCCGCCCAGGCGGCCGGCCTCGCGGCCATCGTCGTCGGGATCGTCCTCATCGGCCGCCACCCGGCCATGCCCTCGGGCATGGCCACGTCGGGCCACGTACGCGACCTGCAGCCGCACTGAGCAACGCGTCCGGCCGGCCACCCGGGCGCCGGCCCGTCGTGCTCCATCGGAGGCAAAACGGCCCGTGCCCGCTCGCGCCTGCCGCCGGGTGACCCCGGCCCGTTGAACAATCGCCACGGCCAGAACAGCCGGACGTGCCCGGCGGCACCGAGGGGAACGACCGTGGACCGTACGAGAGCTCCGGGCCGTAGGACCCTGCTCGCCGGCGGGCTGGCGGCCGCCGCGGCCGCCCTCTCCGGGTGCGCCGCGCCCGGCGCCTCGGCCGGCCGGGCGTCCACCCCGCCCTCGCCGGGGGCGAGACCGACGACGCCCTCCGCGGCGTTCGCGAGACTGATGGACGGCAACAAGCGCTGGGTGAGCGGGGACCTCCAGCACCCCGACCGGGATCCCACCCGGCGCGAGCTCGTGGCCCAGGAGCAGAATCCGTTCGGGGTGGTCCTCTCCTGCATCGACTCCCGCGTGCCGCCCGAGCTGCTCTTCGACACCGGCCTCGGCGACCTGTACGTGATGCGCACGGGCGGCCAGGCCGTCGGCCCGGTGGTCACGGGATCCGTCGAGTACGGACCCGTGACGGGCGGCACCCCGCTGATCTTCGTCCTCGGGCACCAGCGCTGCGGCGCCGTCAAGGCGGCGTATACCTCGCTGCGCGAGGACAAGCCGCTGCCCGGGAACCTTCAGGCGATCGTCAGGGCCCTGCGCCCGGCGTACGAGCGGGCGCTCAAGGAGGGGGGCGCCGACCCGGTCGAGACCATGGCCCGCGCCCAGGTCCGGCTGACCGCCAGCGACCTGCGCGGCAACGCGGACCTCGCCCCGCTCGTGCGGAAGGGCGCCCTCGCCGTGGTCGGCGGCTACTACTCGCTCGACACCGGCGCGGTGGAGATCCTCACCGATGTGCCCCCCGGGGCGTGAGGACCCGCCGGAAAACCAAAAAACCCCAGCTGAGCTGGGGTTTTTCGTTGGTGTCCGAGGGGGGACTTGAACCCCCACGCCCGATAAAGGGCACTAGCACCTCAAGCTAGCGCGTCTGCCATTCCGCCACCCGGACCAGGTGTTTGTCTTGGCGGGGTGTTCCCCGCGGCGACATGGAAAACAATACCAAACATTCGGCGGTGCTCGATCACGCCCCGGCGCCGCGGGCGGCCGTGATCGTTGCGGGCTCGTGTCGGCTGTATTGCGGCCTTGGGCTGGGCGAACGGCAGAGGGAGGATGGCTTCGGACCCCGCCGGGGGTCGCGCCCACCGTGCGGCGGCCGCCCGGCAGCCGAACCACGAGGAGGCAGCGTGAGCGAGTCGAAGCCGGCCACCGCCGGCCCGGGCGGGAACGCCGAGAACGCCGAGAGCGAGGTCGTGGACCTCTGCCGTGACCTGATCCGGATCGACACCAGCAACTACGGCGACCACTCCGGCCCCGGCGAGCGGCTCGCCGCCGAGTACGTGGCCGAGAAGCTCGCCGAGGTCGGGCTCGAACCGCAGATCTTCGAGTCGCACCCGGGGAGGGCCTCCACCATCGCCCGCATCGAGGGCGAGGACCCGTCCCGGCCCGCGCTGCTCATCCACGGCCACACCGACGTCGTGCCGGCCAACGCCGCGGACTGGACGCACCACCCGTTCTCCGGGGAGATCGCGGACGGCTGCGTGTGGGGGCGCGGCGCGGTCGACATGAAGGACATGGACGCGATGACCCTCGCGGTCGTACGGGACAGGCTGCGCAGCGGCCGCAAGCCCCCGCGCGACATCGTGCTCGCCTTCCTCGCGGACGAGGAGGCGGGCGGCACGTACGGCGCGCGCCACCTGGTCGACAGGCATCCGGATCTCTTCGAGGGCGTGACGGAGGCGATCGGCGAGGTCGGCGGCTTCTCCTTCACCGTCAACGAGCAGCTCAGGCTCTATCTGGTGGAGACCGCCCAGAAGGGCATGCACTGGATGCGGCTCACCGTGGACGGCACGGCCGGGCACGGCTCGATGACCAACAAGGACAACGCCATCACGGAGCTGTGCGAAGCCGTGGGGCGGCTGGGTCGGTACGAGTGGCCGGTCAGGGTCACCAAGACCGTCCGGTCCTTCCTGGACGAGCTCTCCGACGCGCTCGGCACTGAGCTGGACCCCGAGGACATGGACGGCACCCTCGCCAAGCTCGGCGGGATCGCCAAGATGGTCGGCGCCACGCTGCGCAACTCCGCCGCCCCCACCATGCTGGATGCGGGGTACAAGGTGAACGTGATCCCGGGCCAGGCCAGCGCCCATGTCGACGGGCGCTTCCTGCCGGGGCACGAGGAGGAGTTCCACGCCGACCTGGCCCGCATCCTCGGCCCCCGGGTGAAGATCGACGAGGAGCGCTCACACCTGGACAAGGCGCTGGAGACCGGCTTCGACGGCAAGCTGGTCGACGCGATGCAGGCGGCGCTGCGGGCCGAGGACCCGATCGCCCGCGCCATCCCGTACATGCTCTCCGGCGGCACCGACGCCAAGCACTTCGACGACCTGGGCATCCGCTGCTTCGGGTTCGCGCCGCTGCAGCTGCCGCCCGAGCTGGACTTCGCCGGAATGTTCCACGGCGTGGACGAGCGCGTGCCCGTGGATGGTCTGAAATTCGGTGTGCGTGTGCTCGACCGCTTCCTGGATCAGTGCTGAGCGCAGTCCTGATTGAGTGTCAGGCTGTGCGAATCTGGCGCTTTCTTCCCCGGAAAGAGTGAACGCCCTGCTGCTTACGTAGCCCCACTCCCTCCTCGTCGTTACAGGTGTGCGGTCCGCGGCTGGGACCGCATTGCCAACAAGGAGGAATCCATGCTCAAGAAGGTCGTCGCCGCCGCGGCAGCCACCAGTGGTCTCGTTCTCGCGGGGGCAGGCGTCGCCGCCGCCAGCGGGGGCGCCCAGGGTGCTGCTGTGAATTCTCCCGGCGTCGTCTCGGGCAACGTCATCCAGGTCCCGGTGGCTGTGCCGGTGAACCTGTGTGGCAACACCATCAACGTCGTCGGGCTGCTCAACCCCACGTTCGGGAACACCTGCGTCAACAAGTGACGTCGTTTTCTCAACCCGTGAGGGGCTGAATCCCGTGGTGGCTCCGGGCGCATGCCATGCGCTCCGGGGCCGCCGGGCTTTGGCCGGGTTTTCCGCGCGAGGGCGTGGATATGGACGCCCTTGCGCAATCCGCATGGTAAGAAGCAGCAGAGGGGCAAGACGAAAATGCGACAGGTCACCAAGAAGGGCCTGATCACCGTAGCGGCGGCCAGCGGCGTCATCGCGGCCGTCACGGGCAGCTACGCCCACGCCGATTCGGGCGCCAACGGCGCCGCGGCGCACTCCCCGGGCGTGGCCTCGGGCAACACCGTCCAGGTGCCGGTGCACGTGCCGGTGAACGCCTGCGGCAACACCGTGAACGTCGTCGGACTGCTCAACCCCGCGACGGGCAACCGCTGTGCCAACGGCGGCCACGGCGGCCATGGGCACGGCGGCAGCGGACACGGCGGCGCGCTGGCCAACGGCGCCGCGGCGCACTCCCCGGGCGTGGCCTCGGGCAACACCGCCCAGGTGCCGGTCAGCATCCCGGTGAACGCCTGCGGCAACAGCGTCAACATCGTCGGTATCGGCAACCCCGCCACCGGCAACACCTGTGTCAACGACGGCCACGGTCCGGCCCACCAGGGCCAGGGCCACAAGCCGCCGCACGGCGACAAGCCGGGCCACCCGGGCGGGCACAAGCCCGGCGACCACCACCCGGGCGGGCACCACAACCCGCCCACCGGTGAGAAGCCCGGCCACAAGCCGCCGGCCCACGGCCACGACGCGCCGGGTGCTCACCCCGGGGCGCCGGGCACGGGCGGTCACCACGCCAAGCCGGCCATGGAGGTCAAGGACGCGCACCGTCCTGCCACCGACCTCGCCGAGCACCGTCCCGCGACGGTGGCCCAGCAGGCCGCCGAGCTCGCCCACACCGGTGCCGGCCAGCTCGGTGCGGCCGGTGCGGCCAGCGCGGGCCTGCTGCTCGGTGGCGCGATGCTCTACCGCCGCTCCCGCGGCGCGCAGGGCTGACACGCCGTAACGGCTGAGCCGGTAGCGACCGGCACGGAGCGGGCCCCGCAGCCGCGGGGCCCGCTCCGTGTGCGTTCACTCCCGGTGGTCACCAGGTGGCGCGGATCTGTCGGATGATCCTGCGACGCAGCCGCACCCTGCGGCTGCCGTCGGGGTAGAGGCGCAGTCGGTCCAACTCCCAGTGTCCGTACTCGGCGTGTTCGGTCAGCAAGCGTGTGGCTGCCCTCCGGGAGACGCCCCGGGGCACATACACATCGCAGAATTCGTATTCCGGCATCGCATCTATTGTGCGGGAACGGGCCCGGTGCGGATAGCGTCTGCACTATGTCTGATGCTGCGCAGCCAACCGCTGCCGAGGTACGGGCCGCCGCCGAGGCGGTCAAAGCCGCTCTGGACCGCCACCTCGACGCCGTCGAACGCCGTTCGGGGGAGGACGACCCGGCCGTCTACGCCGCGTTCAACGAGCTGGCCGCGACAGCCGAGGCGTACGACGAGCTGCTCTACGACGTCTACGACGAGGTCACGCCCTTCGAGATCCCCGGCGACGACACGCTTCCCGCCTACGCCGGGCCGGAGGAGCCGAGCGCACTCAGCGTGCTGATCCGCAGGGACTACGCCGTGGTCGAGCCCCAGCGGCTGCTCTCCCAGGCGCAGCGCGTCGCGGATCTCGACCCGGACGTCGACGTCGAGACGGAGCCGGGCACCCACGGCGGCGCGGAGGGCCTCGTCGGGCGCAGCGTCCACGCCGCCCTCGGGGTGCTCTTCGGCGAGTACGAGCCGGACGAAATCGCCTCCCGGCACAAGGAGTTCGGCCTGGAGGAGGGCGACTCCACGCTGTGGGTGTCGGCCGCCGAGGAGCCGTCCGAGCCGGGCGAGTGGCTGTCCACCCCCTTCGAGCAGGCCGACCCGCAGCGGGTCATCTGCCGCTTCGACGTCAGTGCCGTCTTCGACGAGGACGAAGACGGTGACGACGAGGACGGTGAGGACGAAGGCGACGACGGCGAGGACGAGGACGAAGGCGAGCTCGACGGCGAGGACGCCGGAGGCGACGAGGGGCGGGCGGGCAACGGGCCCTCGCGGGTGCGCCGGCGCTGACCTGCGGTGTCGCGGCCGCCTGCGGGCCCGGAAGGGGCCCGCAGGCGGCCGCCGTTCACCCGGCGGTCCGGGCCTGGGCCTGCAGCAGCGGCAGCAGCCGGGTGGTCCGCGCGGTCGCCGGGACCTCGGCGACCGCGCGGGGCAGCGCCTGGTCCACGCCGTGCACGACCGACAGGTGCCGCTCGCCGCGGCTGAACGCCGTGTAGACCCACGCCCTGGTCAGCGTTGCCGCGGCGTCGCCCGGCAGCACCACCACGGCCGCCGGCCAGCGCGTCCCGGCCGCCTGGTGGGCGGTCACGGCCCAGCCGTGCCGCACCTGCTCGGCGACGCGGTCCGGCGGGACGACGACAGGTGTGCCGCCGCAGTCCAGCCGCAGCCCCTCGGCGTCCGCCGAGGCCACGGTCCCGGGCACCATGCGGCCGGGGGCGGGGACGTACGCGACCCTGTCGCCGGGGTCGAAGCCGCCGAACCGGCCGGGGCCGGGGTTCAGCCGCTCCTTCAGGGCCGCGTTGAGCGCGCGGGTGCCGGCGGGCCCGCCGTGGCCCGGCGTGATCACCTGGGTGTCCGTGGCGGGCACGCCGATCGCGCGGGGCACGGAGTCGGCGACGAGCTGCACGGTGCGGTGCACCGCCTCGGCCGGCTCCCGCACCGGGACGATCACGACCTCCTTGCCGGGGGCGTCCACCGCGGTCAGCTCGCCGATGCCGATGCCCGAGACGAGCTCCCCGAGGGGGCCCGGGTCGGGGGTGCGGGAGACGACCGACGGGCAGGCGCGGGAGGCCGTCAGGTCCGCGAACACGCGGCCCGGGCCCGCGGACCACAGGACGCCCGGGTCGCCGCTGAGCACCAGCCGGGTGCCGTCCGCGAGCGACTCCACCAGCAGGGCGGCACCCTCCACGTCCAGCTGGGGCGCGTCCAGGACGACCAGCACGTCGAGGGCCAGCGAGCCGTCCTCGTCACGCCCGGGACCCTCCTGGCCGGAGAGCAGGCCGGCGACGGTCACGGCCTCGGGCACGCCCAGCTCGGCGAGGCGGCGCCGGCCGTCCTCGGTGTGCGCGGCGGCGCAGGCCCGCAGGCCCAGCCCGGCGGCCGCCGTGACCAGGGCGGCGGGCTCGGCGCGGGCCGCTTCGCCGCCGCTGTGCGTCACCAGGCCGCAGGCCGCGGCGGCCCGGATCAGCTCGGCCGCGGAGGGGGAGGGGGCGGCGGCCGCCGCCTGCTCCCAGCCGGGGGCGTCCTCGGGCGGGGCCGCGTTGGCGAGCCGGGCGAGGCCGTCGGCGAGGCTCTCCTCCGCCATGGCGTAGCGGTCGAGCCCCAGCAGCAGCACAACGGGGGCCTCGGCGTCGTCGTCCGTCGCCGCGGCCTCGTCCTGACCCTCCTGGAAGACCAGGACGGCGCCTTCCGCGATGGCGGCCTGCAGGGCCTCGTCCGGGTCGGGGACGGCGCGCCGGGCGAGCTCGGCGCGGAGCGCAGGGGCCTCCAGCACGGTGTGCCCGGCCAGTGCGGCACGTTCCAGCAGCCAGACGACGAGCGCCTGGGCGCGCCGCTCGTCGCCCGGCCCGCACTCCGGCCCCAGCAGGGCCCGTGCGAAGCCGTCCGCCTGCTCGGGCCGCACCCCGGGCACGGCCAGCAGCCGCCACGGGTCCTCCCGCAGGGCCTCGGCGGCGTGCTCCCCGAGCGCCTGTGCGGCCGGGGCCGCCAGCTGCTCCGGCGCCCCTCCGGCGGCCAGCACCTCGACCAGGCCCGCGCTCGGCGGGATCGCCGCCCGCGCCGGGGAGGCAGCGGGTGCCGGTGCGGGGTGGGCCGGGGGCCGGGGGGCCGGCGCGGGCCGGCGCGGCCGGGACGCGGGCTTCGGCTCGTTGAAGAACGACGCGGCGTCGCGCTCCCCGCTCTCCACGGCCTTCACGGCCGCCGCCAGCGCCTCGGCGACGGCGGACCGCTTGCCGGCGGCCGCCTCCTGCGCCCCGGGCTGCTCGCCCGGCGCGTCCTGGGCGGCCGGCTCTCCGGCCGGGGACGTCGCGCCGTCCGGCTCCGGGCTGCCGGGGGCGCCGGCACCCTCGGGGTCGGCGGCGGCGCCGTCGGCGGGGAGGTGACCGCGGTCGTTGGTCACAGGGTGCTCCAGTCCTGGTCGGGATAGCGGTGCACGGGCGCCGACACGTCGTCGAGCGCCTGGCGGATCTCGTCCGGAAGACTAAGGCCCTCCACTGACAGTGCCTCCGTGAGCTGCTGCGCGGTGCGGGCGCCGACGAGCGGGGCGACGACCCCGGGACGGTCGCGCACCCAGGCCAGGGCCACCTGCAGGGGCGTGACGGCGAGCCCGTCGGCGGCGGTCCTGACGGCGTCGACGATGCGGCCGGCCGCATCGTCGAGGTAGGGGGCGACGAAGGGGGCCAGGTGCTCACAGGCGCCGCGGGAGTCGGCCGGGGTGGCGCGGCGGTACTTGCCCGTCAGCACGCCCCGGCCCAGCGGCGAGGACGGCAGGACGCCGATGCCCAGGTCCAGCGCGGCGGGCAGCACCTCGCGTTCGATGCCGCGCTGCAGCAGCGAGTACTCCATCTGCGTCGAGGCCAGCCGCGTCCGCACCCCCGGCGCGGCGAGCTGCCACGTCGCGGCCCGGGCGAGCTGCCAGCCGCAGAAGCCCACGACCCCGGCGTAGCGGGCCCGGCCGCTGGCGACGGCGAGGTCGACGGCCTGCAGCGTCTCCTCGACGGGCGTCGCGGGGTCGTAGGCGTGGATCTGCCAGACGTCGACGTAGTCGGTGCCGAGCCGGTCCAGCGAGGCGTCCAGGGCGGCGAGCAGGTGGCCGCGCGAGCAGTCGACGCGGCGGTCGGGGTCCAGGACGCTGCCGGCCTTGGTCGCGACGACGAGGTCCCGCCGCGGCACGAGGTCCTCCAGGAGCCGGCCGAGGAGGTGTTCGGCGCCTCCGTCGGCGTAGACGTCGGCGGTGTCCACGAGGGTGCCGCCGGCGTCCCAGAAGGTCTTGAGCTGTTCGGCCGCCTCGTGCTCCCCGGTGTCCCGGCCCCAGGTGAGCGTGCCGAGCCCGAGCCGGGAGACCCGCAGGCCGGTGCGGCCGAGATGCCTTTGTTCCATGAGCGCTGAGGGTACTGTTCGCACCCCGCCGCGTCGCCGGGCCTTCGCAGGGCTCACGGAACCGGCCGGTGACGTACTCCGGGTCGGCGCGCTAGAGTCCCCGCAACGACGACGTTACTGATCAGTAAGGGGTGCCCGGATGGGTCGGATGAGGCTCGGAATCAACCTCGGCTACTGGGGAGCCGGGATGGACGCGGACAATCTCGCCGTCGCCCGCGAGGCCGACCGGCTCGGGTACTCCGTCTGCTGGGCCGCCGAGGCGTACGGTTCCGACGCGCCCACCGTGCTGTCCTGGGTCGCGGCGCAGACCGAGCGCATCGACGTCGGCTCGGCGATCCTCCAGATCCCCGCCCGCACGCCCACGATGACCGCGATGACCGCGGCCACCCTCGACTCGCTCTCCGGCGGCCGCTTCCGCCTCGGCCTCGGCGTCTCCGGCCCCCAGGTCTCCGAGGGCTGGTACGGCGTGAAGTTCGACAAGCCGCTGGCCCGCACCCGCGAGTACGTCGAGATCGTCCGCAAGGCCATGGCCCGTGAGCGGGTCGTCCACGAGGGCGCCCACTGGACGCTGCCGCTGCCCGGCGGCCCCGGCAAGCCCCTCAAGCTGACCGTGCACCCCGTCCGCGAGCGCATCCCGCTCTACATCGCCGCGATCGGCCCCAAGAACCTGGAGCAGACCGGCGAGCTCGCCGACGGCGCCCTCGTCGTCTTCTTCGCCCCCGAGCACGCCGAGGAGACCACCCTGGGCGCGCTGCGCGCGGGCCGCGCCAAGGCGGGCAAGGACCTCGACGGCTTCGACCTCGTCCCGACCGTCCCCATGGCCGTGGGCGACGACGTCGACGCGCTCGCCGACCTCTTCCGCCCGTACACCGCCCTCTACGTCGGTGGCATGGGCAGCGCCAAGCAGAACTTCTACAACAAGCTCGCGCAGCGGATGGGCTACGAGAAGGAGGCCGCCGAGATCCAGGAGAAGTACCTGGCGGGCGACAAGGCCGGGGCGGCCGCGGCCATTCCGCGCAAGCTCATCGACTCCACCGCCCTGCTCGGCCCCGTCGAGCGCATCGCCGACCGCATGCAGGCGTACGCCGACGCGGGCGCCACGACGCTGTCCCTGGCCCCCGCCGGCTTCACCCTCGACGAGCGGATCGCGAGCCTGCGCACCGGCGTCGAGGCGCTGGAGCGGGCCGGACTGGCCTGACCCGGGGAAATCCGCGGCCGTGGTGGGGGCTCGGGGGTGGTCCTCCCCGCCACGGCCGACACCGAACACAACGCCCGGGCGGCCCGGTGGTTACGCGCCGGGACGCCTTCGAATCTCCGCCCGACATCCCCCGTTCGGCCGAGCGCGCGCTCCCTCTGATTGCCGCACCCCGCGGGGCGCACTTGACTCGGTGGTCACGGAGGTGAGGCCATGCTCACGGCCAGAAGCCTGTTCCAGGAGATCCTGGACGACGACGAGTCCTACCGCCTCTTCTGCTCCATCGCCGCCGGCGGCGAGGCCCAGGGCGGCTGGGAGAACGGCCGGATCGCGGCCCTCGTGCCCGACAGCCAGCGCGCCCTGGCGCCGAAGATCGCCCGGCACGGTGCGGACGAGGACAAGCACGGCCGCATCTTCCGGGCCCTGATGCACCGGCGCGGCATCGAACCCGTCGAGGTCCCGCCGGAGACCGACTACACCATGATCCTCGAACGCCGGGGCATCGGCCTGCCCCACGCCGTGCTGCGCGCCGAGGAACCGCTGACGGAACGGGACATCGTCGCCTACCTCGCGCACAGCCGCGTCACCGAGCAACGCGCCTCCGAGCAGATGGACATGCTCACCCAGCACTTCGGCGACCACCCGGAGGTCGGCAGGGCCGTCCGGATGATCTGCCACGACGAGGCCAACCACCTCGCCTACTGCCACGAGGAACTGCTGCGCCTGGCCGCCGCCGGGCACGGCCGGACGATCCAGGCGCTGCTGCGCGAGAGCGCGCTCGGCGAGATCGACGTCTACCGGGACGTCAGCCTCGCCGTGATGGCCCACATGGGCCGCATCCTGCGCTGGCCCCGGGCCAAGGCGGCCGCCCTCACCGCGGGCATCCACGCGGTGCACGCCTACGAGCGGCTCGGCGGCTGGCGCCGCATGGTCAGCCTGCGCATGCCCGAGCGGCGCGATGCCCTCGGCGGCCCCGTGACCACCGCCGCCGAGTTCGCCTGAACTCCGCGTCGCGCAGCCGGCCGCCCTACAGCCAGCCGCGCCCCTTGAACATCCGGTACAGCCAGAACACCAGCCCCGCCATCAGCGCCACCACCGCCGGATAGCCCCACGTCTGCCGCAGTTCGGGCATGTGGTCGAAGTTCATGCCGTACACCCCGGCGACCATCGTCGGGACCGCCGCCATCGCCGCCCACGCGGAGATCTTGCGCATGTCGTCGTTCTGCTGGACGCCCATCTGCGCCAGGTGCGCCGAGAGGATGTCGCTCAGCAGCCGGTCCAGGCCGTCCACGGCCTCGTTCGTCCGCGTCAGGTGGTCGCCCACGTCGCGGAAGAACGGGCGCGAGCGCTCGTCGACGAACGGCAGGCCCGCCCCCACCAGCCGCGCCACCGGTTCGGCGAGCGGGCTGGTGGCCCGGCGGAACTCCACCACCTGGCGCTTGAAGGAGTAGATCCGCGAGGCGGTGTGCTTGGTGTCCCCGCCCACCGGCGCGAACACCTCGGCCTCCAGCTCGTCGAGGTCCGCCTGCAGCAGGGCCGCCACGTCCGTGTACTGGTCCACGACCTCGTCGCTCACCGCGTACAGCACGGCCGTCGCCCCGTGGCACAGCAGCTCCGGGTCCTGCTCCAGCCGCCGGCGCACCCGCGCCAGCGGGCTGCCCTCGCCGTGCCGGACGGTCACCACGAAGGAGTCGCCCACGAACAGCATCAGCTCGCCGGTGGTGACGGTGTCCGCGTCGTCGTCGTAGACCACGGGCTTGAGGACCATGAACAGAGAGTCGTCGTACACCTCCAGCTTCGGCCGCTGGTGGGCGTTGAGGGCGTCCTCCACGGCCAGCGGGTGCAGCCCGAACTCGCTGGTGACGAGCTCGAACTCCTTCTCCGTCGGCTCGTGCAGCCCGATCCAGAGGAACGAGTTGCCGTCCGCGCGCGCCTGGTCGAGGGCGTCGCTGAAGTCGGCGGGCCCCTCGGTTCGGTGCCCGTCCCGGTAGATGGCGCAGTCCACGATCACGCGAGTCCCTCTTCCCCGTAGCTTCCCTGTCGATTCCCCCGCTGCTTCCCCCTCGGTCCCGCACCACCCTTCCTCCGACCCTCTCATGCCCCGTGCCGGCACCGGGCGGTCGTAGGCTGGTGGTCATGCCCACGCTGATCCTGGTCCGGCACGGCCGGTCCACCGCCAACACCGGGGGAGTGCTCGCCGGCTGGACCCCCGGCGTGGCCCTGGACGAACGCGGCGCCGCCCAGGCCGCCGCCCTGCCCGCCCGGCTGGCCGGCGTCCCGCTCGCCGCCGCCGTCACCAGCCCCCTCCAGCGCTGCGAGGAGACCCTCCGGCCGCTGCTCGCCGCCCGTCCGCAGCTGCCGCTGCACACCGACGAGCGCATCGGCGAGTGCCACTACGGCGACTGGTCCGGCCGCAAGCTCGCCGAGCTCGCGGGCGAACCCCTGTGGGAGGTCGTCCAGCGCCACCCCGCCGCGGCCGCCTTCCCCGGCGGCGAGTCCGTGCGCGCCATGCAGGCCCGTGCGGTCGACGCCGTACGGGAGTGGAACGAGCGCGTCGAGCGCGAGCACGGGGAGGACGCCGTCTACCTCATGTGCACCCACGGCGACCTGATCAAGTCGGTCGTCGCCGACGCCCTCGGCCTGCACCTCGACCACTTCCAGCGGATCACCGCCGACCCCTGCTCGGTCACCGCGATCCGCTACACGCGGCTGCGCCCCTATCTGCTGCGCCTCGGCGACACCGGGGACCTCGGCGGGCTCGTCCCGCACACGGGCGAGCGCGAGGGGGCGGCCGGGGACGCGGCCGTGGGCGGTGGTGCGGGAGCACCGTGATCGTCGTGCGCAGTAGGGTGGTGACGCGGGAGCCCCGTGGCCGCCGCCCGCGGGCCCGCACCCGTGGCGCGCCACCGCGACCGCCGACCCTCCGACCACCGATCCCCATGGAGCAGGACGTTGTCCCGTCAGGTGTTCCTCTATGACCCTCCGGACCGCTTCGTCGCCGGTACGGTCGGGCTGCCGGGCCGCCGTACTTTCTTCCTCCAGGCCACCGCGGCCGGCCGGACCACCAGCGTGGCGCTGGAGAAGACCCAGGTGGAGGCGCTCGCCGAGCGCATCGACGAGCTCCTCGACGAGGTCGTGCGGCGCACCGGCGGCAGCGCCCCGGTGCCGGCCGTGGCGCCCGTCGAGTTCGCCGACAGCGCGCCCCTGGAGTCCCCCGTCGAGGAGGAGTTCCGGGTGGGCACCATGGCCCTGGCCTGGGACGGCGAGACCCAGCGCATGGTGGTGGAGGCACAGGCCCTCGTCGAGCTGGAGGCGGACACCGACGAGGACCTCGCCGAGGCCGAGGAGCGGCTGCTGCAGGACGAGGTGAACGGGCCGCCCATGCTCCGCGTGCGGCTCACCGGCACCATGGCCCGCGCCTTCGCCAAGCGCGCCCTGGAAGTCGTCAACGCCGGCCGGCCCCCGTGCCCGCTGTGCAGCCTGCCGCTCGACCCGGAGGGACACGTATGTCCGCGCCAGAACGGATACCGCCGCGGAGCGTGACGCCCCACGAGCTGCTGGCCAAGGGTGAGCTGACCGTGCGCGGCCAGGTGCGCGAGGCGTCCAACGCGGTGCTCTACTGCACGGTCGAGTACGAGGGCGTCAGCGCTGCCTGCGTCTACAAGCCCGTCGCGGGGGAGCAGCCCCTGTGGGACTTCCCCGACGGCACCCTGGCCCAGCGCGAGGTCGCCGCCTACGAGCTCTCCGAGGCCATGGGATGGGGCCTGATCCCGCCCACGGTGCTGCGCGACGGCCCCTACGGGCAGGGCATGTGCCAGCTGTGGATCGAGGCGTCGGCGGACGAGGAGACCGGGGCGGCGCTGCTGGCCCTGGTCGAGGGCGACGAGCCGGGGCCCGGCTGGAAGGCCGTGGGCTTCGCGGACGTCGGCGAGGACCGCACCGCCCTGCTGGTCCACGCCGACGACGAGCGGCTGCGCCGGCTGGCCGTCCTCGACGCGGTGATCAACAACGGCGACCGCAAGGGCGGCCACCTGCTCCCCTCCGCCGACGGGCGGCTCTACGCCATCGACCACGGCGTGACGTTCAACGCGGACGACAAGCTGCGCACCCTGCTGTGGGGCTGGGCGGGCGAACCCCTCCCCGGGGAAGCCCTGACGGCCCTACGACGGCTTTCGGCCGATCTGGCCGACGGGCGGCCCCTGGCCCGGCGGCTGGCCGAGCTCATCACCCCGGCCGAGATCGAGGCCCTGCGGGGCCGGGTCGCGGAGCTGCTGCGAACGGGGCGCCACCGCGAGCCGAGCGGCCAGTGGCCGGCCATCCCCTGGCCGCCGGTGTGATCTTTACGGGCCGGGGCCCGGGAATACACACGTCGGACGGCGTGCGCAAGAACGGAACTTCGGCCAACCCCCGCGCCCGGTTCGTATCCGGAACGTGCATCCGGTTACGCTCAAGTCATGCATGCCTGGCCCGCTTCTGAGGTTCCCGCCCTGCCCGGCAGTGGCCGCGACCTCCGGATCCACGACACCGCGACCGGCGAGCGAGTGACCCTCGCCCCCGGTCCCGTCGCCCGTATCTACGTCTGCGGCATCACGCCCTACGACGCCACCCACATGGGACACGCGGCGACCTACAACGCGTTCGACCTGGTGCAGCGCGTGTGGCTCGACACCAAGCGGCAGGTTCACTACGTCCAGAACGTCACCGACGTGGACGACCCGCTGCTGGAGCGGGCGATCGCCAACGGCGACGACTGGGAGGCCCTCGCCGAGCGCGAGACGGCCCTCTTCCGCGAGGACATGACCGCCCTGCGCATGCTCCCGCCCCGCCACTACGTGGGTGCCGTGGAGTCGATACCGAAGATCGTGCCCCTCGTCGAGCGGCTGCGCGACGCGGGCGCCGCCTACGAGCTCGACGGCGACATCTACTTCTCCGTCGCCTCCGACCCCTCCTTCGGCGGCGTCTCCCGCCTCGACGCCGAGGCCATGCGCCTGCTGTCCGCCGAGCGCGGCGGCGACCCGGAGCGCCCCGGCAAGAAGAACCCCGTCGACCCCATGCTGTGGATGGCCGCCCGCCCGGGCGAGCCCAGCTGGGACGGCGCCTCCCTCGGCCCCGGCCGCCCCGGCTGGCACATCGAGTGCGTCGCCATCGCCCTGGACCACCTCGGCATGGGCTTCGACGTGCAGGGCGGCGGCTCCGACCTGATCTTCCCGCACCACGAGATGGGCGCCTCGCACGCCCAGGCCCTCACCGGCGAGCACCCCTTCGCCAAGACGTACGTGCACGCCGGCATGGTCGCCCTCCACGGCGAGAAGATGTCGAAGTCCAAGGGCAACCTCGTCTTCGTCTCCAAGCTCCGCCGGGACGGCGTGGACCCCGCCGCCATCCGCCTCGCGCTGCTGGCCCACCACTACCGCGCCGACTGGGAGTGGACGGACTCCGTCCTGACCGAGGCCGAGGAGCGCCTGGCCCGCTGGCGCGCCGCCGTCTCCCGCCCCGACGGCCCCTCCGCGGACGCGCTGGTCGAGGAGGTCCGCGGGGCCCTCGCCGACGACCTCGACGCCCCGGCCGCCCTGGCCGCCATCGACCGCTGGGCCGCGGCTCAGGCCGCCGACGGCGGTACGGACGAGGGCGCGCCGGGCCTGGTGTCCCGCGCGGCCGACGCACTGCTGGGCGTGGCGCTGTGAGGTCCTGACCCCACCGGTCTCGGGGGCGCCTCCGCGGTCTTCCGCGGGAGCGCCCCCTTTCGCTTGTGGAGATGACGGCGTGGGGGGCGCGTCGTGGGCCGGCGCTGTGCTGGGGTGAGCGGCGTCGTGACCGTTCGTCGGAAGGACGCGCACCATGACAGGTCCCCTCGCACGCCGAAGAGTCCTCCGGGCGGGTGCCGTGCTGGGCGCCGCGGCGGCCGCGGGAACGCTCGGCCCGGTGCACCGGGCCGCGGCGGCTCCCGGTGCCCCGGGCGAGCCGGCCCGCTGGCCCACCCGCTTCGCCCTCCCCGACGGCTTCCGGCCCGAGGGCATCGCCATCGGCCCCGGCCCGTACGCCTGGTTCGGTTCGCTCGGCGGCGGCTCCCTCTACCGGGCGAGCCTCGCCACCGGGCACGGCACCCTCCTGCACACCGGCACCGACGCCATGTCCGTCGGCCTGAAGACCGACCGCCACGGCCGCGCCTTCATCGCCGGTGGCGCCTCCCGCCGGCTGCGCGTCGTCGACACCCGCAGCGGCCGGATCCTCGCCACGTACGAGGTCGGCGCGGCCGCGACGTTCGTCAACGACGTGGTGCTCACGCCCGGGGCCGCCTGGTTCACCGACTCCACCCACGCCCAGGTCTACGGGCTCCCGCTCGGCCCGCGCGGCGAACTGCCGCCCGCCCGCGACGTGGTGACGCTGCGCCTGACGGGCGAATGGGCCGAGGCCCCGGACGGCGGCTTCACCTCCAACGGCATCGCCACCACGCCCGACGGCAGGGCGCTGCTGGTCGTCAACGTCCACCAGGACGGCGGCAGCCTGCTGCGCGTGGACCCGCGCACCGGCGACGCGCGCCGCGTCGACCTGGGCACCACCAGGCTCCCCGACGGGGACGGAGCCCTGCTGCTGGGCCGCACCCTCTACGTCGTCCAGCAGAAGCAGAACGCCGTCGACGTGCTGCACCTGGACGCCGGCGGCCGGCGCGGCAGCGCGGTCCGGCGCATCACCGACCCGCGCTTCCGCATCCCGACGACCGTGGCCGCCTACGGCGACCGCCTCTACCTGCCCAACGCCCGCTTCGACGTGGACCCGACGCCGACGACGCAGTACGACGCGGTGGCGGTGCCGCGCTGACGCGGGGCGGCCTCCTGCTCCCCGATGCCACAAGTCCACGCACCCGGCACGTGAGTCCATGGGCGCGCCCGCGCCGGGAACGCTATGCACGCCACCATGAGAACACCACGACGCCTCAGAGCGATGGCCGCCACCGCCCTCCTCGGGCTCCTGGCGGCCATGGCCGGCCCGGCGGCCGGCGGCGCGCACGCCGAACCGGCCGCCGGCGCCGCCGAGCAGACCGTCGGGGACATCACCGGCTTCTCCACGGCCGGCCCCGTCTTCCACCTCCAGGCCGGCCCGGCCCGGGCACGGGTCAGCTTCGTGTCGGCCGACACCTTCCGCATCGAACTCGCACCCGACGGCACGTTCACCGACCCCACCGGCAAGGACATCGTCCTGCCACAGGGCCCGCCGCCCGGAACCCGGTGGCGGGAGCGGCCGGACCGCTACGAGATGAGCACCCCGGCACTGACCCTGCGGGCGTACAAGCACCCGCTGCGCTTCGCCCTCCACCGCGCCGACGGCTCCCGGCTGTGGGCCGAGACCAAGGGCCTGACCTGGACCGCGGACCGCACCACGCAGACCCTCGGGCGGGGCGCGGCCGAGCAGTTCTACGGCGCCGGGATGCAGAACGGGCGGGGCAACACCTCGCACCGCGGCCGGACGGTCGAGGTGGGCGTCGACTACAACTGGAACGACGGGGGGCACCCCAACTCCGTGCCCTTCTACCTCTCCTCGGCCGGCTACGGCGTCTACCGCAACACGTACGCCCCCAACACGTACGCCTTCGGCGACCCGGTGACGACGAGCGCGCAGGAACGGCGCTTCGACGCCTACTACGTCGCCGGGACGACGCCGAAGGAGGTCATAGGCCGCTACACGAAGCTGACCGGCAGGCCCTTCCTGCCCCCGCTGTACGGGCTGGAGATCGGCGACTCGGACTGCTACCTGCACAACAAGAACCGCGGCGAGCGCCGCACGCTGGACGCGCTGAAGGTGGCCGACGGCTACACCGCCCACGACCTGCCGCTCGGCTGGATGCTCGTCAACGACGGCTACGGCTGCGGGTACGAGAACCTCGCCGAGGTGAACAAGGGCCTGGGCGACCGCAGGATGAAGATGGGCCTGTGGACGGAGGACGGCCTGGCGAAGCTCGCCGACCAGGTGAAGGCCGGCCAGCGGGTCGCCAAGCTGGACGTGGCGTGGGTCGGCGACGGCTACAAGTTCGCCCTCGACGGCTGCAAGGACGCCTACAAGGGCATCGAGGACAACAGCGACGCCCGCGGCTTCACCTGGGCCCCCGAGAGCTGGTCGGGCGCCCAGCGTTGCGGAGTCCAGTGGTCCGGCGACCAGAAGGGCTCGTGGGAGTACATCCGCTGGCAGATCCCCACGTACGCGGGAGCGACGATGTCGGGCCTGGCCTACACGACGGGCGACGTGGACGGCATCTTCGGCGGCAGCCCGAAGACGTACGTGCGCGACCTGCAGTGGAAGGCGTTCCTGCCGGCGGTGATGACCATGGACGGCTGGGCGCCGAGCGACAAGCAGCCCTGGCGGTACGGCGAGCCGTACACCTCGGTCAACCGCAGGTACCTGAAGCTGAAGGAGTCACTGCTGCCGTACACGTACAGCTACGCGGCGGAGGCGACCCGCACGGGCGTGGGACCGGTGCGCCCGCTGGCGCTGGAGTACCCCGACGACCCCCGGGCGTCGTCGGAGGAGGCGAAGTACGAGTTCCTGGCGGGTGAACACTTCCTCGTGGCCCCGGTGTACGAGGACAAGGAGGTCCGCGACGGCATCTACCTGCCACGGGGGAAGTGGACCGACTACTGGACGGGCCGCACGTACGAGGGCCCGACCACGGTGAACGGCTACCGCGCCCCGCTGGACACCCTCCCGCTCTTCGTGAAGGCCGGCGCGAACATCCCGATGTGGCCCGGCATCCGCTCCTACGAGGACCGCACGCCGGACTCCCCGGTGGCCTGGGACGTCTACCCGCAGGGGACTTCTTCGTTCACGCTGTACGAGGACGACGGCGTGACGCGGGCCCACAGGTCGGGCGCGTACGCCGAGCAGAAGCTGACGGTACGGACGCGGTCCGCGGCCGACGTGACCCTGGAGCTGAGCGCCCTCACCGGCGACTACCGCGGCAAGCAGACGTCGCGCCCGACCCACTTCACCGTCCACACGCGCACGGCACCGGCCACGGCCACGCTGAACGGGCAGGACCTGCCGCGCCTGGAGTCGAAGGACGCCTTCGAGAAGGCGGACCGCGGCTGGTGGTACGACCCCGCCGACCGCGGCGGCGTCGTCCAGCTGAAGACACCGCCCCAGCCGACGGACCGGGCTCTGACGGTGGCGATCACGTCCTAGACGGACTCCCTCCGGGACGGCACCCCGCGCCGCGCCGTCAGCGCGCCGGGGCGGCCGCCTTCCGGGCGAGCGCCCGGCCCGCCGCGTCGAGCGCGGCGCGCAGGCTGCCGGGGGAGGTGAGACGGGGGCCTTGCCCGTCTCCCTCCTCCTCTTCGGGGAGGACCCACACACGGTCGCGGAGGTACTTGCCGGGCGGCGGGGACAGGAGCGCCCAGCCGGGTGGGTAGACGATGACGCCTTCCTCCGTGACGAACCCCCGCCCCGCTCCCAGTGGAAGCAGCCACCACATGGCGCGTTCAGTGCCGCTCATGAGGTAGGGCCCGACGTGGTGGCCCTGGGCCCGCAGCTCGGCGACGGCAGCCGTGGCCAGGGCGAAGTCCACCTGCACCACGTCCCACCGCCTGCCCGTCAGGAGCGGGGCGGTGCAGCCCATGTCCCAGAGGTGGACGGTGGCGTGGGGGTCGGTGGCGGCTCGGGCGAGCCAGTGGGTGAACGGGTTGTGGCTCATGTGCTGCTCCTGTGGTCCAGTTCGGCCCAGACGACCGCGCCGTGCCGGGTGCGGTCGTGTCCGTAGCGGTCCGTCTCGACGAGGCTGACCATGACGGCACGTCGGGCCTGTTCGCTCAGGTCGGGTGGGAGGTCCACTTCGACGCGGATTCGTTGACGTGTCTCGTTGGTGCGCGGCGTACACCCGGTTGCTGCCGCAAGGAGCGCGGCCAGTGCTTTGGCCTGGGCTTTTGCGATGCACACAGATGCCCCCGGGTGAGCAGTCGATCACGTAACGTATTGCTAATGCATTAGAATCCACCTGATGCATTAGGTTGTCAATGCCGCCGCAACCCCAGCCTCACGGGCAGCACGGAGAGAGCCCATGGCCGCAGAACAACCGCCCTACTTGCGCGTCGCCCATGACTTGCGGCGCCGGATTGCCGCCGGTGAGTGGACGGTGGGGGACCGGCTCCCCTCCCGCGCTCAGCTGGCCGCCGAGTACGGAGTCGGCCCGAACGTGCTGCAGAAGGCGCAGGAACGCCTCATCGTCGAGGGGCTGCTGGAGGGACGTGCCGGATCCGGCACATACGTGCGCACGCCCCGCGAGCGTTCGCGGATGGTCCGGTCCCGCCACCGAGAGCGGCGTGAAGACTCACCTTTCCGTTCCGGCATGCGGGAGCAAGGGCGGCGAGGATCGTGGGAGTCCCACTCCGAGGCCCGCGTGGCGGCACCCGAACGCATCGCCCATCGCCTTGCCATCGAGCCCGGTGACCCTTGTGTCCGCACGGTCTACGAGTTCCTGGCGGACGGTCAGCCCGTGCAACTCTCGGAGAGCTGGGAGCCCATGGCCATCACCAGGGACACACCGATCGTCCTCCCTGAGCTCGGGCCCTTGGCCGGCATGGGCGTGGTCGAGCGGATGCGTTCCATCGGAGTCGTGGTCGAAACGGCGGTCGAGGTGCCCCGTCCGGCCCGGGCGACACAGGCGCAGGCCAACCTCCTGGGGATCAGCCTGGGTGATCTGATCATCGAGATCGAGCGCACGTACTACGACACCGACGGCCGCCCGGTCGAGACGGCCGACATCGCAGTGCCGGACGCTCGTTGGGAAGTCGCCTACGAGATCCCCGTCGAGGGCGCTTCTCCCTGACTGGTGGTGGCAACTTGAGGACTGGGCTGACCGGCCGGCCGAGCCGGACGCGGACGCGTCCTGTAACGTCACCCCCTTCGGCCGTCGCCGGCCGGAGTCCCGGACGGAACGCCCGTGCACGCCATCACCACCCCCGAACTGGCCGCCGCCGTGGCCCGTGTCGCCGAAGCCTTCGCCGGGCAGGCGGCCGACCCGCGGGAGAGCGGGTGTCTCTTCTGCTACGGCGAGGAAGAGATCGCGTGGCTGCGCGATCCCGATGCCCCGCTCCCGGACGAACTCGTGTGGTACGTGGCGCGGGAAGTGCCGAGCCACTGGACGGACAACGCGGCAGTGATGCGCCGCGTCCTGCCGCGCCTGACGGCCCTGGTGGCGGAAGGGGAGCACGTCAGCGATGCGCACGGCCTCGGCCTGGGTGGCGCCGCTTGGCAGCGGTGGCCCGGCCATCAGGCCGAAGCCGTGCACGCCTTCCTCGACGCCTACTGGGCCGCCGCCCTGCGTGAGCCGCGGCCCGCCCACACCCTCCTCGACACCTTCGCGTTCTGCGAAGAGGCGCACGGCTCCCCGGTGCCCTGTCTGGCGCGCTGGGAGAACGAGACCGGCCCGGTGGCCGACGCGCACCTGCTGGACTTCGTGGAGGACCGGATCGACGACCTCCTGTCGCCGGCGCTCACGTACACCCGCGAGGGCTGGGTGACGGTCGACCCGCGGCCGGACGCGGAGCTGATCTCCTGGGTGCTGCACCACGCCGCACCACGGATCAGGGCCCGCGGCGACGCGGACCCCGGTCTGCTGTACCGCCTCGACCAGCTCGCCCTTCCCGAAGAGCAGCGCTGGGCCGATGTCCCGTGACGGAGTGGCCGCCCCCCAGGAGGGGCGGCCGCAGCGCGCCTACCGGGCGTTGAAGTACTTCGCCTCCGGGTGGTGGAGGACCATCGCGTCCGTGGACTGCTCCGGGTGGAGCTGGAACTCCTCCGACAGCTGGACGCCGATGCGCTCCGGCTGCAGCAGGTCCGCGATCTTGGCCCGGTCCTCCAGGTCGGGGCAGGCGCCGTAGCCGAGGGAGAAGCGGGCGCCACGGTACTTCAGGGCGAACATGCCCTCGACGTCCTCCGGGTCCTCGCCGCCGAAGCCCAGCTCCGCCCGCACGCGCGCGTGCCAGTACTCGGCGAGGGCCTCGGCCAGCTGCACGGACAGGCCGTGCAGCTCCAGGTAGTCGCGGTAGGAGTCGGAGGCGAAGAGCTCCGCCGTGGCCTCGCCGATCCGCGAGCCGACCGTGACGACCTGCAGGCCGATGACGTCCCGCTCGCCGGAGTCCTCCGGACGGAAGTAGTCCGCCAGGCACAGCCGCCGGCCGCGCCGCTGGCGCGGGAAGGTGAAGCGGGTGCGCTCCGTGCCGTCCTCGTGCAGGAGGATGAGGTCGTCGCCCTTGCTCACGCACGGGAAGTAGCCGTAGACGACGGCGGCCTCCAGCAGGTTCTCCCTGTGGAGCTTGTCCAGCAGGCCGCGAAGGCGCGGCCTGCCCTCGGTCTCGGCCAGCTCCTCGTAGGTCGGACCGCCCGCGCGGGCCTGCTTCAGGCCCCACTGGCCCTTGAACAGGGCGCCCTCGTCCAGCCAGGACGCGTAGTCCTTCAGCGGAATGCCCTTGACGACCCGGGTGCCCCAGAAGGGCGGCTCGGGCACGCGGTTGTCGACGGCGACGTCGGAGCGCACCGCGCCCTCCGGCTCGTCGACCTCCAAGACCGCGACGTCGCGCCGGGGCACCCGCCGCTGCTTGAGCTCCGGCAGCGAGGCCCCCGGTACGCCCCGCTTCACCGCGATCAGCGCGTCCATCAGGCGCAGGCCCTCGAAGGCGTCGCGGGCGTACCGCACCTCGCCCTCGTAGATCTCGTGCAGGTCCTGCTCGACGTACGCGCGCGTCAGCGCCGCGCCGCCCAGGATCACCGGGTACGTCGCCGCCAGCTTGCGCTGGTTCAGCTCCTCCAGGTTCTCCTTCATGATCACGGTGGACTTCACCAGCAGCCCGGACATCCCGATGACGTCCGCCTTGTGCTCCTCGGCGGCCTCCAGGATCGCCGAGACCGGCTGCTTGATGCCGAGGTTGACGACGTTGTAGCCGTTGTTGGAGAGGATGATGTCGACGAGGTTCTTGCCGATGTCGTGGACGTCGCCGCGCACCGTCGCCAGGACGATCGTCCCCTTGCCCTCGGCGTCCGACTTCTCCATGTGCGGCTCCAGATAGGCCACCGCGCTCTTCATCACCTCCGCCGACTGCAGCACGAACGGCAGCTGCATCTGGCCCGAGCCGAAGAGCTCGCCGACGACCTTCATGCCCTCCAGCAGGGTGTCGTTGACGATCTCCAGGGCGGGCCGTCCGGCCAGGGCCTCGTCGAGGTCGGCCTCCAGACCGTTCTTCTCGCCGTCGATGATGCGGCGCTGCAGCCGCTCCTCCAGCGGCAGGGCGGCCAGCTCCTCGGCCTTGCCGGCCTTCATGGACTTGGTGTCCACGCCCTCGAACAGCTCCAGGAACCGCTGCAGCGGGTCGTAGCCCTCACGCCGCCGGTCGTGGATCAGGTCGAGGGCGACCTCGCGCTGCTCCTCCTCCAGCCGTGCGATCGGCAGGATCTTGCTCGCGTGCACGATGGCCGAGTCCAGGCCCGCCTCGACGCACTCGTTGAGGAAGACGGAGTTCAGCACCATGCGCGCGGCGGGGTTGAGCCCGAAGGAGATGTTGGACAGGCCCAGCGTCGTCTGCACGTCCGGGTGGCGGCGCTTGAGCTCGCGGATCGCCTCGATGGTGGCGATGCCGTCGCGCCGCGACTCCTCCTGGCCGGTGGCGATGGTGAAGGTGAGGCAGTCGACGATGATGTCGCACTCCCGCACTCCCCAGTTCCCGGTGAGGTCGGCGATCAGCCGTTCGGCGACGGCGACCTTGTGCTCGGGCGTACGGGCCTGGCCCTCTTCGTCGATCGTCAGTGCGATCAGCGCCGCACCGTGCTCCACCGCCAGCCGGGTGATCTTCGCGAAGCGGGAGTCGGGCCCGTCGCCGTCCTCGTAGTTGACGGAGTTGATCACGGCCCGGCCGCCCAGCTTCTCCAGCCCCGCCCGGATGACCGCCGGCTCGGTGGAGTCCAGCACGATGGGCAGTGTGGAGGCGGTCGCGAAGCGGCCGGCGATCTCGGACATGTCCGCGACGCCGTCCCGGCCCACGTAGTCCACGCACAGGTCGAGCAGGTGCGCACCCTCGCGGATCTGGTCCCGGGCCATCTCGACGCAGTCGTCCCAGCGGGCCTCCAGCATGGCCTCCCGGAACTTCTTCGAGCCGTTGGCGTTCGTCCGCTCGCCGATGGCCAGGTAGGAGGTGTCCTGCCGGAAGGGCACGGTCTGGTAGAGCGAGGAGGCGCCCGGCTCGGGGCGCGGGCTGCGCCCGCCCGGCTCCATGCCGCGCACGCGCTCGACGACCTGGCGCAGGTGCTCGGGCGTGGTGCCGCAGCAGCCGCCGACCAGGGAGAGCCCGTACTCGCGGACGAACGTCTCGTGCGCGTCCGCCAGCTCCGCGGGCGTGAGCGGGTAGTGGGCGCCGTCCTTGCCCAGGACCGGCAGGCCGGCGTTGGGCATGGCGGAGACGCGGGTGCGGGCGTGCCGCGAGAGGTAGCGCAGGTGCTCGCTCATCTCGGCGGGGCCGGTGGCGCAGTTCAGGCCGATCATGTCGATGCCGAGCGGCTCCAGCGCCGTGAGGGCCGCGCCGATCTCGGAGCCCAGCAGCATCGTGCCGGTCGTCTCGACCGTCACCTGGACCAGCAGCGGCAGCTCCACGCCGGCCGCCTCCATCGCGCGCCGGGCGCCGACGACGGACGCCTTGGTCTGCAGCAGGTCCTGGGTGGTCTCCACCAGGATCGCGTCGGCGCCGCCCGCCATCAGCCCCTCGACGTTGCGCTGGTAGGCGTCGCGCAGCCGGTCGTAGGGGGCGTGGCCCAGGGTCGGCAGCTTGGTGCCGGGCCCGACCGAGCCCAGCACCCAGCGGGTGCGGCCGTCGCCGGCGGCGAACTCGTCGGCGACCTCGCGGGCGATGCGGGCGCCCGCCTCGGAGAGTTCGACGATGCGCTCGGGGATGTCGTACTCGCCCAGGGCGGCGAGGTTGGCGCCGAAGGTGTTGGTCTCCACGCAGTCCACGCCGACGGCGAAGTACGCCTCGTGCACCGAGCGCACGATGTCGGGGCGGGTGACGTTCAGGACCTCGTTGCAGCCTTCGAGCTGCTGGAAGTCGTCGAGGCTGGGGTCCTGCGCCTGGAGCATCGTGCCCATCGCCCCGTCGGCCACCACCACGCGGGTGGCGAGCGCCTCGCGCAACTGCGCGACGCGGGCGGAAAGAGGGGTCGATGGCGTGTACGAGGCCATGGAAGTGCTCCCGGGTGTGCGACGACTGTCGGCTTTACGCCCTCCCTGCAGAAGGCGTACGCGGCAAGCGTAGCTGGCGGGATCGCCGGAAGGAGGGGGCGTCCCACCCTCCGGACCGCCGCGCGCGGGGCTCCGTCACCATGGAGTCAGCCACCCGGATTCGGCCAGGGAGGCCACTCTCGATGATCATGGTCGTGGCTGTTGTCAGGTACCCCGTGGTCGGCATCGGCCGATAGTGTTCAGCATTGCCGAACGGAGACAGCCGGGCGGCGCGTAAGGAGGTTGCTCGATGGCACGGACCATCCAGTCGCTCGAACGGGCGGCGGCCATGCTGCGTCTGCTCGCGGGTGGCGAGCGGCGGCTCGGCCTGTCCGACGTGGCCTCCGCGCTGGGCCTTGCGAAGGGCACCGCCCACGGCATCCTGCGGACGCTGCAGCAGGAGGGCTTCGTCGAGCAGGACCCGGCATCGGGGCGCTACCAGCTCGGTGCCGAGCTGCTGCGGCTGGGCAACAGCTACCTCGACGTGCACGAGCTGCGGGCCCGCGCCCTGGTCTGGGCGGACGACCTGGCCCGCTCCAGCGGCGAGAGCGTGTACCTCGGCGTGCTGCACCAGCAGGGCGTCCTCGTCATCCACCACGTCTTCCGCCCCGACGACAGCCGCCAGGTGCTGGAGGTCGGCGCGATGCAGCCGCTGCACAGCACCGCGCTGGGCAAGGTGCTCTGCGCCTACGACCCGGTGGCGCACGCCGAGGTCGCCGAGGCCGACCGGGAGGCGTTCACGCCGCGGACCGTCACGGCCCTGCCCGACATCGAAGGCGTCCTGGACCTGACCCGGGCCCGCGGCTGGGCCGCGGACGTGGAGGAGACCTGGGCGGGCGTGGCGTCCGTCGCCGCCCCCATCCACGACCGTCGCCGGATGCCGGTGGGTGCCGTGGGCATCACCGGCGCCGTGGAGCGCGTGTGCGAGGACGGCGAGCTCCGGGCGCGGCTCGTCGCCGCCGTCCGTGACTGCGCGCGGGCGGTCTCCCGCGACCTCGGCGCCGGACGCTTCTGAGGCGGGCGCCCGCGACGGGCGCCGGAGGCACTCGGAACGGCGCACGAACCGGTGCGCGAAACGGCGCGCGAAACCGGTGGTCCGGTCGGTTGTGAGCCGGATTCCCGGCCCCCGAGACCGGCTCGTTACCGGTCGGTATCCGAACGTACATTTCCGGCCTATTGGCCGAGAGTTTCCGGTCACAGAGCCCTTGACGCGCCCTTAACCGTGCAGGAAGCTGCCGTTCATCGGTCGGCATTGTCGAACACCTGACGACAATATTCGCTATGGTGTGCATTGCCGCGGGACCGATCAACGCCCTCACGGAGGGCGCGGACCACCGGAGGGACCCGGGGTTCGCCTTCCCCTGGACGAAGGACAAAGGAGTCGCGGGTGTCCAGCTCCGACATCTTCACCGGTGAGCTCATCGGTACCGCAGTTTTGATCCTGCTCGGCGGTGGCGTGTGCGCCGCCGTCACCCTGAAGCGTTCCAAGGCACTGAACGCGGGATGGCTCGCCATCACGTTCGGCTGGGGCTTCGCCGTGCTGGCCGGTGCGTACATCGGCACCAAGTCCGGCGCGCACCTCAACCCGGCCGTCACCCTGGGCCTGGCCATCGACGGTGCGGTCGAGTGGAGCGACGTGCCGCTCTACATCGGCTCCCAGATGCTCGGCGCGATGATCGGCGCCACGCTGGTCTGGCTGACCTACTACGGCCAGTTCCAGGCCCACCTGACGGACCCGGAGCTCGTCGCCTCGCTCAACCCCCGCGAGGGCATGGTCGACCAGACCGCCACGCCGGAGGCCGGCCCGGTGCTGGGCATCTTCTCCACCGGTCCCGAGGTCCGCAACGTGGTGCAGAACCTCGTCACCGAGATCATCGCCACCGCGGTCCTGGTGCTGTTCATCCTCACCCTGGGTCTGACCAAGGGCCTGGCCGTCAGCGGCACGGGCACCCTGATGGTCGCGCTCGCGGTCGTCGGCATCGGCCTCTCGCTGGGCGGCCCGACCGGCTACGCCATCAACCCCGCCCGTGACCTCGGCCCCCGCATCGTGCACGCCCTGCTGCCGCTGCCGAACAAGGGCGGCTCCGACTGGAGCTACGCCTGGGTGCCGGTCGTCGGCCCGCTCGTCGGCGCCGCTCTGGCCGCAGGCATCCACAAGCTCGCATTCTGAGCAGCAACAGCCGAGACCTTCAGACTCCCAGGAGCACACACACCATGACCGACACCACCGGCAGCCACGGCCACGGCCCGTTCATCGCGGCGATCGACCAGGGCACCACCTCCTCCCGCTGCATCGTCTTCGACCGCGACGGCCGCATCGTCTCCGTCGACCAGAAGGAGCACGAGCAGATCTTCCCCAAGCCGGGCTGGGTCGAGCACGACGCCGTGGAGATCTGGACCAACGTCCAGGAAGTCGTCGCGGGCGCCGTCGAGAAGGCGGGCATCACCGCCGCCGACGTCAAGGCCATCGGCATCACCAACCAGCGTGAGACCACGCTGCTGTGGGACAAGAACACCGGCGAGCCGGTCTACAACGCCATCGTCTGGCAGGACACCCGCACCGACGCCCTGTGCAAGGAGCTCGGCCGCAACGTCGGCCAGGACCGCTTCCGCCGTGAGACGGGCCTGCCGCTGGCGTCCTACTTCTCCGGTCCCAAGGTCCGCTGGCTGCTGGACAACGTCGAGGGCCTGCGCGAGCGCGCCGAGCGCGGCGACATCCTCTTCGGCACGATGGACTCCTGGGTCATCTGGAACCTCACCGGTGGCGTCGAGGGCGGCGTGCACGTCACGGACGTCACCAACGCCTCCCGCACCATGCTGATGAACCTCCGCTCCCTGGAGTGGGACGAGCGCATCCTCTCCTCCATGGAGATCCCGGCCGCCGTCCTGCCGGAGATCCGCTCCTCCGCCGAGGTCTACGGCACCGCCAAGGGCGGCGCCCTGGCGGGCGTCCCCGTCGCCTCCGCGCTCGGCGACCAGCAGGCCGCCCTCTTCGGCCAGACCTGCTACGACAAGGGCGAGGCCAAGTCCACCTACGGCACCGGCACGTTCATGCTGATGAACACCGGTGACGAGCCCGTCCAGTCCTACAACGGCCTGCTGACCACCGTCGGCTACCGCATCGGCGACCAGAAGCCGGTCTACGCCCTCGAGGGCTCCATCGCCGTCACCGGCTCCCTCGTGCAGTGGATGCGCGACCAGATGGGCCTCATCAAGAGCGCGGCCGAGATCGAGACCCTGGCCAGCTCCGTCGAGGACAACGGCGGCGCCTACTTCGTGCCGGCCTTCTCCGGCCTGTTCGCCCCCTACTGGCGCTCCGACGCGCGCGGTGTGATCGCGGGCCTGACCCGTTACGTCACCAAGGCGCACATCGCCCGCGCCGTGCTTGAGGCCACCGCCTGGCAGACCCGCGAGATCACCGACGCCATGACCAAGGACTCCGGCGTCGAGCTGACCGCACTCAAGGTCGACGGCGGCATGACCTCCAACAACTTGCTGATGCAGACGCTCTCGGACTTCCTGGACGCCCCCGTGGTGCGCCCGATGGTCGCGGAGACCACCTGCCTCGGCGCTGCCTACGCCGCCGGCCTGGCCGTCGGCTTCTGGCCGGACACCGACGCGCTGCGCGCCAACTGGCGCCGGGCCGCCGAGTGGACCCCCCGCATGGATGCGGACACGCGTGACCGCGAGTACAAGAGCTGGCTCAAGGCCGTCGAGCGGACCATGGGCTGGATCGAGGACGAGGAGTAATCATGACAACCCCGCAGAGCGTTCCGACCCTGGGAACGCACCCGGCTGCCGGTACCAACCCGGGCCGCGCGGAGACCCGGGAACGGCTGTCCAAGGCGACGTACGACCTCCTGGTGATCGGCGGCGGCATCCTGGGCACTTCGGTGGCCTGGCACGCCGCGCAGTCCGGACTGCGGGTCGCCATGGTGGACGCCGGCGACTTCGCCGGCGCCACCTCCTCCGCCTCCTCCAAGCTCGTCCACGGCGGTCTGCGCTACCTGCAGACCGGCGCGGTCAAGCTGGTCGCGGAGAACCACCACGAGCGCCGGGTGCTGGCCAAGGACGTGGCCCCGCACCTGGTCAACCCGCTCACCTTCTACCTGCCCGTCTACAAGGGCGGCCCGGTGGGCGCGGCCAAGCTCGGCGCCGGTGTGTTCGCCTACTCGGCGCTGTCCGCCTTCGGCGACGGCGTCGGCAAGGTGATCTCCCCGGCCAAGGCCAAGGCCGACAACCCCGGCCTGCGCACGGACAACCTCAAGGCCGTGGCGGTCTACTACGACCACCAGATGAACGACTCCCGCGTGGCCGTCATGACGGTCCGCGCGGCGGTCGAGTCCGGCGCCGTCGTGCTCAACCACGCCGAGGTCACCGGCCTGCGCTTCACGCGCGGCAAGGTGTCCGGCGCGGAGCTGAAGGACCGCATCGACGGCACCGAGTTCGGCATCGACGCGCGCGTCGTCCTCAACGCCACCGGCCCGTGGGTGGACCACCTGCGGAAGCTGGAAGACAAGGGCGCCGCGCCGTCGATCCGCCTCTCCAAGGGCGCGCACATCGTGATGAAGCGCAAGTCGCCGTGGAAGGCCGCCATGGCCACCCCGATCGACAAGTACCGCATCACCTTCGCCCTGCCCTGGGAGGACCAGCTGCTGCTGGGCACCACCGACACCCAGTACGAGGGTGACCCGGCGGACGTGCGCGCCACCGAGGAGGACATCCAGCAGATCCTCGACGAGGCGGCCTTCTCCATCCAGGACGCGGACCTCGACCGCGACCTGATGACGTACGCCTTCGCCGGCCTGCGCGTGCTGCCCGGCGGCCCGGGCGACGTGGCCCAGGCCAAGCGCGAGACCGTCGTCTCCGAGGGCAAGGGCGGCATGCTCTCCGTCGCCGGCGGCAAGTGGACCACCTACCGCCACATCGGCCGTACGGTCATGAAGAAGCTGGCCCAGGTGCCCGGCAGCCCGCTGACCGAGGACATGGAGCCCGTCTCCAGCCTGGTCCGCCGCACCCCGCTGCCCGGCGTCGCCAACCCCAACGCGGTCGCCCACCGCCTGCTCGTCGACCGCGAGCCGGGCAGCCGCATGGACCCGCTGACCGCGCGTCACCTGGCCACGCACTACGGCTCGCTGTCCTTCGACATCGCCCGCATGGTCAACGAGAACCCCGAGCTCGGCGAGCGGATCCACCCCGACGGCCCGGAGATCTGGGCCCAGGTCGCCTACGCCCGTGACCACGAGTGGGCCGAGACGGTCGAGGACGTGCTGCGCCGCCGCACCACCCTGACCATCCGCGGCCTGGACGACGAGGACGTCCGCACGCGCGTCAAGGACATGCTCAGCGACCGCGGCTGATCCGTCGGCAGGTCCGCACAGGGGAGGGACGCCTCGGGCGTCCCTCCCCCGCGCGCGTTCCGGCAGGCAACCAATGCGCTGCCGTGTTCGTCCCTCGAAGGGAAAGAGGGGGACGACATGAACCGGCCGAACATCCGCCGCCGACTGCCGCGCAAACGCCTGGTGGTGCGCATCGCCCTGACGCTGGTCCTGGTGGCGCTGACGCCCGTCGTGGCGGCGGGCAGCGCGCTGCGGGCCGCGTACGCCGGGGCGCCCGCCGACGAGGCCGTCACCCGCGGACGGGACGCGGTCTGGCTCGGCCACGCCTGGGTGGACGGCCGGCGCGGCGCGGCGGACCTGGCCCGGCTGAAGCAGCGCATAGGCGACACCGGCATGCGCGACCTGTACGTGCACGCCGGGCCGCTGGAGCACAACGGCACGCTGCCCCCCTCCGCGTACCGCAACGTACGCTGGCTGATCGACTCCGTGCACCGCGAGCTGCCGGGCGTACGGGTGCAGGCGTGGCTGGGCGACAAGCTGGTCCGCGAGGGCGGCGGCGGGCTGCGGCTGGCCTCGGCGCAGGCCCGCGCGGCCGTGGTGGCCAGCGCCCGTCAGGTCATGGCGGCCGGCTTCGAGGGCGTGCACCTGGACGTCGAACCGGTGCCCACCGGCGACGAGGACTTCCTCGCCCTCCTGGACGGTCTGCACCCGGCGGTGCGTTCGGCCGGCGGCGTGCTGTCGGTCGCCGCCCAGCAGATCGACCCGCTGCCCTCGATGCACAGCGCCTCGGGCATGCTGGGCAGCAAGAAGTGGTGGACGCAGAACTACTTCGGCAAGGTCGCCCGCCGCACCGACCAGATAGCCGTCATGTCCTACGACACCGCCCTGCCGTGGGAGAACCTCTACGGCGGCTACGTGGCCCGCCAGACCGCCCTGGCCCTGCAGGCCACCCCCCGGGGCACGGACCTGCTGATGGGCGTGCCCTTCTACCACACGGACAACTGGGGCCACCAGAGCCGGGCCGAGACGGCCGCGGCCGCCGTGCGCGGCAGCCGCCTCGGGCTGAGCCGCGAGGACCGGCACCGGCAGCGGTTCGGGCTGGCGCTCTACGTGGACTTCGCGGCCACCGAGGCCGACTGGCGTGCCTACCGCGCCGGATGGGGCGTGCGTGGCTGAAAGTCCCTCCCCCTCAGGGACTGCGAACGGGGGTCGTCGAAGTCGTAGGCTTGGGGCACACGCAAGACAACCGCAACTGCACGGAACGGCAACCGGCGGTGCCACGGGCCCACCCGTGCGCCCCGGTCGGAAGGAGGCGCTGGGTGATCGAGCTTGAGGGGGTTCCCGAGCTGATCGACCCGGTCATGATCTGTGCCTTCGAGGGCTGGAACGACGCCGGTGACGCCGCGTCCAGTGCGGTCGCGCACCTGGACCGGGAGTGGAAGGGCGAGGTCTTCGCGGCGCTCGACGCCGAGGACTACTACGACTTCCAGGTCAACCGGCCCACGGTCTGGCTGGACGGCGGCGTACGGAAGATCACCTGGCCGACCACCCGGCTTTCCGTGGTGCGCACGGGCGGGGCCGGCGGCAAGGGGGCGCCCCGCGACCTCGTCCTGGTGCGCGGCATCGAGCCGAGCATGCGCTGGCGCTCGTTCTGCAACGAGATCCTGGGCTTCGCCCACGAGCTCGGCGTGGAGATGGTCGTGATCCTGGGCTCGCTGCTCGGCGACACCCCGCACACCCGGCCCGTTCCGGTCAGCGGCGTCACCTCCGACCCGGACCTGGCCCGCACCCTGGACCTGGAGGAGTCCCGCTACGAGGGGCCCACCGGCATCGTCGGCATCCTCCAGGAGGCGTGCACCCACGCCGGCGTCCCGGCGGTGAGCCTGTGGGCCGCCGTGCCCCACTACGTCTCCCAGCCGCCCAACCCGAAGGCCACCCTGGCCCTGCTCAACCGCCTGGAGGACCTGATCGACCTGCGCATCCCGCAGGGCGAGCTCCCCGAGGACGCCCGGGCCTGGCAGCTGGGCGTGGACCAGCTGGCGGCCGAGGACAGCGAGGTCGCCGAGTACGTGCAGTCGCTGGAGGAGGCGCGGGACACCGCCGACCTGCCGGAGGCGTCCGGCGAGGCCATCGCCCGCGAGTTCGAGCGCTACCTGCGCCGCCGGGACGGCCAGCCGGGGCCCGCGCAGCCGGGCCAGCCGGGCGGCCTGGCGGCGGAGCCGGGCCTGGCCGAGGGCGGCAAGGACGCCTCCTACCTGCGCGACACGTCCAGCGGCCGCACCCGGCCGCCGCGGCCGCCCGCGCGTGACGAGGACGGGGGAGCGGGCAAGGGCCCGGAGGAGGACGACGGCCCGGAGGACGAGGGCTGATCCCCGCCGCTCCCGCGCGCCGGCGCGGACAGCGGAATATCGACGCGACGCACCGTAACGGTCGGTCGTACACTTGTCGGTCCGGTGAAGGCCGGTTCGCGCCACCTGTCACAGGGGTGTGCGGACCGGCCTTCTCGTCCCCTCAGGAGGTGTGCGGATGACCAGCAGCATCCCCGCTGTCGACACCCGTTCGGCGGCACCGGCCCTGCAGGCCGTCCTGCTCGACATGGACGGCACCCTGGTCGACACCGAGGGTTTCTGGTGGGAGGTGGAGGTCGCCGTCTTCGCCGAGCTGGGCCACCAGCTGCTGGAGGAGTGGCGGGAGGTCGTGGTCGGCGGCCCGATGACGCGCAGCGCCGCCTTCCTGATCAAGGCCACCGGTGCGAAGATCGCCCTCGCCGAGCTGAGCGCCCTGCTGAACACCCGCTTCGCCGAGCTGATCGTCCGGGGCGTGCCGCTGATGCCGGGCGCCCGGCGGCTGCTGGCGGAGCTCGCCGCCCACTCGGTGCCCACGGCGCTGGTCTCGGCCTCGCACCGGCGCATCATCGACCGCGTGCTGCACACCCTCGGTCCCCAGCACTTCACCCTGACCGTGGCGGGCGACGAGCTGGCGCGCACCAAGCCCCACCCCGACCCGTACCTGCTGGCCGCCGCCCGGCTGGGCGTGGATCCGGCGCGGTGTGCCGTGGTGGAGGACACCATGACGGGCGTGACCGCCGCGGAGGCGGCGGGCTGCCGGGTGGTGGCCGTGCCCTCCCTCGCGCCGATCCCTCCGGCCGCGGGCCGCACGGTCGTCGGTTCCCTGGAGGAAGTCGATCTTTCTTTTCTCCGGGGCCTGATCACGGTCTGATCGCCGCATGTGCACCGAGCGTGCAGTGCGAATGACCAAGAACTCTCAGCGCTTGGGCGATTGTTTTCCGTGACGAATACGACGGCTGAATTCCCCCGGGCCCGGCCGTCGGCAATGAAGTGACGTTCGTCACCGGTTCCGTCGCCCGCGCGTCGGCTTGCGCACCTCGAAAAGCGGCTCCGAACGGCGCGAAGCCCACCCTTGTGTCCCGATTGGTGATCAGGTGTCGGAATCGTTCCCGCGTCCGGATATCGGACATTCGCCTTCCGTTATCACCACGTGATATCGCCTCAACTTCATCCCGTTCCGGCGCCGGTGGCCGCGCGCACTAATCTTTTCGCGAGAACTTCACGGCTGCCTGTATGACCAGCACATCAGGTATCGGTAGGGTCCGGGCAGCCGAACGCACCACAGGGAGAGCCCCAGACAATGAACCGCAAGACGATGGTCCTGCCCGCCGTGGCAGGTCTGCTGGCTCCCGTGCTCGTCGCCTGCGGCGGGAGCGAGGGGGCCGGCGGATCCAAGGCCATCGTCGTCGGGACCACCGACCGGTTCGAGCAGACCACCGATGCGCCCGCGCCCTTCGACCCGGCCGCCGCGTACGACATCGGTGCCTGGAATGTGCTCCACAGCACCTTCCAGACGCTCCTGCGCCTGCCCCGCTCCGGCACCGCGCCCGTCGCCGACGCCGCCGAGAAGTGCTCGTTCGGCGACCGCAACAGCGAGCAGTTCCGCTGCACCCTGCGCGAGGGCCTGAAGTTCTCCAACGGTCATGCGCTCACCGCCGAGGACGTCAAGTTCTCCATCGACCGCGCCCGGGCCATCAACTTCGAGAACGGCCCGGTCTCCCTGCTCAGCAACATCGACACGGTGGAGACCCCCAGCCGGCGCGAGGTCGTCTTCCATCTGAAGTCGCCCGACGCCACCTTCCCGCAGAAGATCGCCACCCCGGCCGCGGCCATCGTCGACAGCGAGTCCTACGACGAGAAGAAGCTCGGCAACGGTTTCAAGACCGTCGGCTCCGGCCCCTACACGCTCAAGACCGAGCAGAAGGACGGCCGCGTCGTCAAGGCCACCTTCACCAAGAACCCCGACTACAAGGGCTCGGTGAAGCTGCTGAACGACAAGGTCGAGATGCGCTTCTTCGACGACTCCACGTCGATGGAGAAGGCGCTCACCGACGGCGACATCGACATCATGAACCGCGCCATCCTGCCGGAGCAGATCGACCGGCTGCGCTCCTCCGCGGACCGGGGCGTCCGCCTGATCGAGTCGCCCGGCCAGGAGATCAGCTACCTCGCCTTCAACACCGAGGAGTCCTCGGTGAAGCCCAAGGCGGTGCGCCAGGCCATGGCCCAGCTGATTGACCGTCAGGCCCTGACGCGCGACAACTACAACCGGACGAGCGAGCCGCTGTACTCCCTGGTGCCCACCGGCATCACCGGTCACCAGAACGCGTTCGCCAACAAGTACGGCGAGCCCAGCGTCGACAGGGCGCGCGCCATCCTGCGCGGCGCCAACGTCACCGCGCCGGTGCCGATCACCCTCACGTACACCACGGACCACTACGGTCAGGGCACCGAGAAGGCGTTCAAGACGCTGCAGAAGCAGCTGAACTCCAGCGGCCTGTTCAACGCCAAGATCCAGGGCGTGAAGTGGGCGGACTTCCGCCCCGAGGCCGCCAAGGGCAAGTACGCCGTCTACGGCATGGGATGGTTCCCCGACTTCCCGGACCCCGACAACTACGTCGCCCCGTTCATCGGCCCGGACAACTTCCTCGGTTCCGCCTACCGGAACTCCAAGATCGAGGACCTGATTCCCCAGTCGCGCCAGGCGTCGCAGCGCGAGGGGGCCGCCAAGTTCTTCCAGCAGGCCCAGGAGATCGTCGCCGACGAGGTCCCGGTGCTCCCGCTGTGGCAGGGCAAGCAGTACGTCGCGGTCCGCAGCAAGATCACCGGTGCGGAGTGGGCCCTCAACGCCTCCTCCGAGCTGCAGCCGTGGGAGCTCGGCCGCGGCGCCTGACCCCTCCGTCGGGCACCACCCGGAGCACACCCGCTCCGGCGCACCACCAGCTCCACCAGCTTCACCCAGCTCCACAGAACGAGTTCTCCAGCTACAGACGGTCTCTTCAGCGAACAAAGAAGTGTGAGGAACACGCACGTGAGGAAACGTGACCAGTGGCTCGCCGCCCCGCTCGGCGCGGGGCTTGCCGCCGCCCTGCTCAGCGGGTGCGGATCGGAAGACGGCAAGGCGGCCGGCACCGGGCAGTCGGTGGTCATGGGTATGTCGGAAGAGGTGCTCGCCACCGACCCGGCATCCGGTTACGACCCGGGATCCTGGCTGCTCTTCAACAACGTCTTCCAGTCGCTGATGAGCTTCCCCAAGGGCAGCACCACGCCCGTTCCGGAAGTCGCCAAGAGCTGCAAGTTCAAGAACGAGACCAGCACGGTCTACCAGTGCGAGCTGCGCGACGGGGTGAAGTTCACCAACGGCAACGCCCTCACCTCCGAGGACGTCGCCTTCTCCTTCCGGCGCACGCTGAAGATCAATGACAGGAACGGCCCCGCGGCGTCGCTGCTCTCGTCGATCCAGAGCATCAAGACGCCGGACAAGGCGACCGTCGTCTTCCAGCTGAAGCGCCCGGACGCGACCTTCCCGCAGAAGATCGCCTCCGGCGCCGGCTCGATCGTCGACCACACCGAGTACCCCGCGGACAAGCTCCGCAACGACGGCAAGGCCGTCGGCTCCGGCGTCTACAAGCTGGAATCCCTCGACAAGAACAAGGCCGTCTTCAAGGTCAACGGCGACTACCAGGGCCCGGCCACCGTGCAGAACAGCGGCATGACGCTGAAGTTCTTCCACGGCAGCCAGGACGCGCTGAAGGCGGCCGTCCAGAAGGGCGACGTCGACCTCGCCTACCGTGGTCTGGCCATGAAGGACATCGCCGACCTGGAGGCCGCCGGCGTCGGTGACAAGGACAGCCTCCGGGTCGTCGAGGGCACCAGTGCCGAGGTCCAGCACCTGGTCTTCAACGTCAAGGACCCGGTGGTCGGCAAGGTCGGCGTGCGCAAGGCCATCGCCTACCTCATCGACCGCAGCACGCTCGTCCGCGACGTCTACCGGCGCACCGCCGAGCCCCTGTACTCCGTCGTCCCCAGCGGTATCACCGGCCACAAGACGCCGTTCTTCGACATGTACGGCGACCGGCCCCGCCCGGACAAGGCCGCCGACGCCCTGAAGTCGGCCGGCATCAGCGGCAAGGTCAAGCTCACCCTGTGGGCCACCCCGGTCCGTTACGGCCCGGCGACCGTGGCCGAGTTCCAGGAGATCGCCAAGCAGCTCAACGCCAGCGGCCTCTTCGAGGCGGACGTCCAGAGCGTCCCGCTGGAGCAGTACGAGAAGGACATCGAGGCCGGCAAGTACGGCATCTACGTCAAGGGCTGGATCCCCGACTACCCGGACCCGGACAACTTCACCGCGCCGTTCTTCGGTGAGGACAACGTCCTCGCCAACAACTACCAGTCGAAGGAGATAGCCGGCATCCTTCCGGCCACGGCCGCCCAGGGCAGCCGCCCGGCGACCGTCAGCGACTTCATCCGGCTGCAGAAGACCGTCGCCGACGAGGTCCCCCTGCTGCCGCTGTGGCAGGGCAAGCAGTACGCCGTGGCCAACAGCCGCATCTCCGGTCTCCAGTGGACCCTCGACGCCTCGACCGTCTTCCGTTTCTGGGAGATCAGCAAGGCCGCCAAGGAGTCCTGACCCGGCGGGAACACCACGCACACCACGAACGCCCCGGCGCGCAGCGCGCCGGGGCGTTCGTGGTGGTGACAAGGCTGCCGTCACTGCGCGCCGGGACGCACCAGGCCGCTCTCGTACGCGTAGACCGCGGCCTGCACCCGGTCCCGCAGGCCCAGCTTCGTCAGCACGTGTCCCACGTGCGTCTTGACCGTCGTCTCGCTGACGAACAGATCCGCCGCGATCTCCGCGTTCGACAGGCCGCGGGCCACCAGCTTCAGCACCTCGACCTCACGGTCGGTCAGCGTGTGGAGCGTGTCCGGCAGCGGCTCCTCGCCCGACGGCAGGTGCCCGGCGTACTTGTCCAGCAGCCGCCGCGTGATGCTCGGCGCCAGCATGGCCTCGCCCCCCGCCACCACCCGGATCGCCTGGACCAGCTCATGGGCGGGCGCGTCCTTCAGCAGGAACCCGCTGGCCCCCGCGCGCAGCGCCTCCACCACGTACTCGTCGAGGTCGAACGTCGTCAGCACCAGCACCTTCGCCGGGCCGTTCCGCTCCGGGCCGGTGATCTGCCGGGTCGCCTCCACACCGTCCATGCGGGGCATGCGGATGTCCATCAGCACCACATCGGGCTGCAGCGCGCGGACCTGGTCGAGTGCCTGCAGACCGTCCCCGGCCTCCCCGACGACCGCCAGGTCCTGCTCGGCCTCCAGGATCATGCGGAAGCCGGTGCGCAGCAGCGGCTGGTCGTCGACCAATAGGACGCGGATCGCCACAGGAGAACTCCTTCGCTAGACCGGCTCCATTCTGCCCTGACCCGCTTCGCCCGGGGCATCCGGACCGGTCGCACCGCCCTCGCGCTGCGCCGGCAGGGGCAGCGGGTACGGCGGGGGAGTGCCGCCGAATTCGGGGCAGACGGCCTGGTGGTCGCACCAGCCGCACAGCTTCGTCGGCCGCGGCCGCCAGTCGCCGGTCTCCGTGGCCAGCGAGATCGCCTCCCACAGGGCGCGCAGCTTGCGCTCCACCCCCAGCAGCTCGGCCTCGACCGGGTCGTACGTCAGCACGTCGCCGCTGCCCAGGTACACCAGCTGCAGCCGGCGCGGCACCCGGCCGCGCAGCCGCCAGATCACCAGCGCGTAGAACATCATCTGGAACAGGGCGTCCCCGCGGTACTGCGGGGCCGGGGCCTTGCCCGTCTTGTAGTCCACGATCCGCAGATCGCCCGACGGCGCCACGTCGAGCCGGTCGACGATGCCCCGCAGCTTCAGCCCCGTGGCCCCGGCCCCCTCGATGACCGTCTCCACGAAGAGCTCCCGCTCGGCCGGCTCCAGCCGGGTGGGGTCCTCCAGCTCGAACCAGCGGTCGACCAGCCGCTCCGCGTCCGCCAGCCACGCGGCCAGCCGCTGGGCGTCGTGCGTGCCGTCCTCCCCCTGGAACAGCTCCGCCAGCTCCGGCCGGGCCGCCAGCAGCTTCTCCCACTCGCCCGGCAGCAGCCCGCGCGCCCGGGGGGCCGTGCGCTCGGCCGCCGGGGCGTCGAAGAGCCGCTCCAGCACCGCGTGCACCACCGTGCCCCGGGTGGCGGCGGGGCTCGGCTTCTCCGGCAGCCGGTCGATCACCCGGAAGCGGTAGAGCAACGGGCACCGCATGAAATCGGCCGCACGGGACGGCGAGAGCGACGACGGCGGCACGGCGCCCGACGGGGCGGCGGAGCGGTCCCCGGCCGGCCCGCTGCCCTGCCCGGCGGAATGGTCGGTGGCGGTATCCATGACACAGACCCTACGGCCCGTCACTGACAGTCGGCGACATACCATCGACGGTAGACCTCCTCGCACTGCATGATCGTGACAGCGCACCAGGCGGGTGCGGGGGGAACGGATCCGACGAGGGGACACCGTGGACAACAGCGGGCAGGGCCAATCCGGCGGCGGGGGCGCAGGCCGACCGGCCGGGCCCGGGGACCGCCGGCCGCAGCGTCCGAAGGAGGCCGGCGGCGGCATCCTCATGGGCCGGCCCTTCGGCGTGCCCGTCTACGTGGCCCCCAGCTGGTTCCTGGTCGCCGCCCTGATCACCTGGGTCTTCGGCGGCCAGCTCGACCGCGTCCTGCCCGAGCTCGGCCGCGCCCGCTACCTGGTCGCCCTCTTCTTCGCGGTCGCCTTCTACGCCTCCGTCCTGGTCCACGAGCTCGCCCACACGGTCGCCGCCCTGCGCTTCAAGCTTCCCGTGCGCCGCATCCAGCTCCAGTTCTTCGGCGGCGTCTCGGAGATCGAGAAGGAGAGCGAGACCCCCGGCCGCGAGTTCGTGCTGGCCTTCGTCGGCCCCCTGCTCTCGCTGCTCCTGGCGGGCGCCTTCTACCTCGGCCTGCTCGCCGTCGAGCCCGAGTCCGTCCCCGGCGTCCTGCTCGCCGGACTGATGGTCTCCAACCTCCTGGTCGCCGTCTTCAACCTGCTGCCCGGCCTGCCCCTGGACGGCGGCCGGATGCTCCGGGCCGTGGTCTGGAAGATCAGCGGCAAGCCCATGACCGGCACCGTCGCCGCCGCCTGGGTCGGCCGCGCGCTCGCCGTCTCCGTCCTCGTCGGCCTCCCGCTGCTCACCCACGGCGGCGGGCTCGGCGGCAGCGACTCCGAGGACTTCGGCGGCGTCGACATGCTCACCGACGCCCTCCTCGCCGCCATCCTCGCGGCGATCATCTGGACCGGCGCCGGCAACAGCCTGCGCATGGCCCGCCTGCGCGAGCACCTGCCCGCCCTGCGCGCCCGCGCCCTGACCCGGCGCGCCGTCCCCGTCGAGGCCGCCACCCCGCTCTCCGAGGCCCTGCGCCGCGCCAACGAGGCGGGCGCCCGCGCCCTGGTCGTCGTCGACGGCCAGGGCCACCCCGCCGCGCTCGTCCGCGAGGCGGCCATCGTCGGCGTGCCCGAGCACCGCCGCCCCTGGGTCGCCGTCGGCACCCTCGCCCAGGACCTCAAGGACGGCATGCGGGTGCCCGCGGAGCTCGCCGGCGAGGAGCTCCTGGAGGTCCTCCGCGCCACCCCGGCCACCGAGTACCTGGTCGTCGAGGACAGCGGCGAGGTCTACGGCGTGCTGTCCGCCGCGGACGTCGAGCGGGCCTTCGTCGCGGCCATGGCCCGGCCCTCCTCCTGAAGCCTCGTGGTGCCCGGCCCTCCGCAGGCCCGGTAGGCTGGTCACATGTCCGAACCGACCGGTGCCGCCCGCCGTCGCGGGCCCTTCCAGGTCGGGGACCAGGTCCAGCTCACCGACCCCAAGGGACGCCACTACACCTTCACGCTCGAAGCCGGGAAGAACTTCCACACCCACAAGGGTTCCTTCCCGCACGACGAGCTGATCGGTGCTCCCGAGGGCAGTGTTGTCCGTACCACGGGAAACGTCGCCTACCTCGCGCTGCGCCCCCTGCTCCCCGACTACGTCCTGTCCATGCCCCGCGGTGCCGCCGTGGTCTACCCCAAGGACGCGGGGCAGATCCTGGCCTTCGCCGACATCTTCGCCGGCGCGCGCGTCGTCGAGGCGGGAGTGGGCTCCGGCTCGCTCAGCGCCTTCCTGCTGCGCGCCATCGGCGACCAGGGCATGCTGCACTCCTACGAGCGCCGCGCGGACTTCGCCGAGATCGCGCAGGCGAACGTGGAGCGCTACTTCGGCGGCCCGCACCCCGCCTGGCAGCTGACCGTGGGCGACCTGCAGGACAACCTCTCCGACACCGACGTCGACCGGGTCGTCCTCGACATGCTGGCCCCGTGGGAGTGCCTGGAGGCCGTCTCCAAGGCGCTCGTCCCCGGCGGCATCCTCTGCTGCTACGTGGCGACCACCACCCAGCTCGCGCGGACGGTCGAGTCGATCCGTGAGATCGGCTGCTTCGCCGAGCCGCAGCCGTGGGAGTCCATGATCCGCAACTGGCACGTGGAGGGCCTCGCCGTCCGCCCGGACCACCGGATGATCGGCCACACCGGCTTCCTCGTCACCGCCCGCCGTCTCGCCGACGGCGTGGAGCCCCCGATGCGCCGCCGCCGCCCCGCCAAGGGCGCCTACGGCGACGACTACGAGGGCCCCAACAAGGGCTGACGCCCGCACCACCTCAGCGCGCCGCCGCCGGGTACCGCAGCACGCGGAACTCGGCGGCGGCGCGTGGTCGTTGGGCGACGCGGGCGCCCGGCCCCCTGCTGCGCGGCGGGCGGCGGTGTGGCACGATGCGGAAGATCCTCGTCCCCGCGTCTCTCACAGGAGTCAGCGAGCGTGCAGCCAGCAGGACCCGCGCCCCACCCGCACTCCCGTCCCCGCCCGGTCCACTGGCTCGCCACCGCCGCCGCGCTGGCCGCCGTGCTCGGCGGCGCCGTCCTCGCCGGCCCCGGCGACGCCACGGCCACCGCCACGGCCGGCCGCCCCGCCCCCACCGCCGCCCCGGACCCGTACGCCGCGCACTACCCCGTGAACTGCGGAGCGGTGAGCGCCCAGGTCGTCGGGCAGGCCCCCGCGGACCTCGACGGCGACGGGCGGGCCGAGACGGCCGTGGTCGTGCGCTGCCCCTCCGGGGCGGGCACCAGGCCCAGCGGCGTCTACGTCCTCGCCCACCCGGCGGCCGGAGGGAGTGCGCCGCGCGTCGCGGCGACCCTCGTCGACCCCCGCGAGCGGATGAGCGTCACCGGCCTGGTGGCGGCCGGAGGGACCCTTTCGGCCACTCTGCTCGGCTACTCCGGCCCCGGCGTCCCGCGCTGCTGCCCGGACCGGCGGCGCGTGGTCAAGTGGCACTGGCGGGACGGGAAGTTCGTCCTGACCGCCCAGCCGGTCGCGGGGAGTGTCTAGGCCGTCACTCCGCGTCGGGGCCGTAGACCTCGACCTTGTCCGAGACGCGCCGGACGTGGATGCAGTCGCCCGGGCACTCGTTCGCCGAGTCCCGGACGTCGTTCAGCAACGGCAGCGGCACCGGCGTGGTGGCACCCTTGTCCTGGAGCAGCTCGTCATCGGCGCTCTTCACGTACGCCAGACCGTCGATGTCCAGCTCGAAGACCTCGGGGGCGTACTGCGCGCAGATACCGTCGCCGGTGCACAGGTCCTGGTCGATCCAGACTTCCAGTTCACCGAGTCCGTCTTCCTGCACGGTCATCTCGCCTGCCGTCCCTACGTATGTGAATCAATTGGAGCCAGCCCTGACGGGTGTTGACCGAGTCGACGATACAACCGCCCGCTTTCCGATGTTGGTGGGTGGGTATCCCCCTCACGTGAGGACGTGCGCAAGGGTGAAGATCGGACACACTCCGACCGGGTTTGTGATCTAGGGGTTTCAACCTGCACCGGCCCAGGTAGGGTCAGGAAGCGTCCAGCTCCCCTTGGAGGAGGTGAGGACCGTGGCAGCCCACGACGACGACATGAACCGCGGCATCCGGCCGGGACGAGGGTCTGACGACCCCGCGGGCCAGGTTGCCTATCTTGAGCAGGAGATCGCCGTCCTGCGACGCAAGCTCGCCGACTCTCCGCGCCACACGAGGATTCTCGAAGAGCGCATCGTCGAGCTCCAGACGAACCTGGCCGGCGTCTCCGCTCAGAACGAACGGCTCGCGAACACCCTCCGCGAGGCCCGCGACCAGATCGTGGCCCTCAAGGAGGAAGTGGACCGGCTCGCCCAGCCGCCGGCCGGCTTCGGTGTCTTCCTGCACGCGAACGAGGACGGCACGGCCGACATCTTCACCGGGGGCCGCAAGCTCCGGGTGAACGTCAGCCCCGGCGTCGAGGTCGAGGACCTCCGGCCCGGCCAGGAGGTCATGCTCAACGAGGCGCTCAACGTGGTCGAGGCCATGGCGTACGAGCGGCACGGGGACATCGTCACCCTCAAGGAGATCCTGGAGGACGGCGAACGCGCCCTGGTCATTGGGCACACCGACGAGGAGCGGGTGGTGAGGCTCGCCGAGCCGCTGCTGGACACCACCATCCGCCCCGGCGACGCCCTCCTGCTCGAATCCCGCTCCGGCTACGTCTACGAGGTCATCCCCAAGAGCGAGGTCGAGGAGCTCGTCCTCGAAGAGGTCCCGGACATCGACTACACGAAGATCGGCGGCCTGGGCAACCAGATCGAGCTGATCCGCGACGCGGTCGAGCTCCCCTACCTCTACCCCGACCTCTTCAAGGAGCACGAACTGCGGCCGCCCAAGGGCGTGCTGCTCTACGGCCCGCCCGGCTGCGGCAAGACGCTCATCGCCAAGGCCGTGGCCAACTCCCTTGCCAAGAAGGTCGCCGAAGTCACCGGCAAGCCCGCGGGGAAGAGCTTCTTCCTCAACATCAAGGGCCCCGAGCTGCTCAACAAGTACGTCGGCGAGACCGAGCGGCACATCCGGCTGATCTTCCAGCGCGCCCGGGAGAAGGCCAGCGAGGGCACGCCCGTGATCGTCTTCTTCGACGAGATGGACTCCCTCTTCCGCACCCGTGGCTCCGGGGTCAGCTCGGACGTGGAGAACACCATCGTCCCCCAGCTGCTCTCCGAGATCGACGGCGTGGAGGGCCTGGAGAACGTCATCGTCATCGGCGCCTCCAACCGAGAGGACATGATCGACCCGGCCATCCTGCGCCCCGGCCGGCTCGACGTGAAGATCAAGATCGAGCGCCCGGACGCCGAGGCCGCGAAGGACATCTTCTCGAAGTACCTCACCGAGACCCTCCCGCTGCACGCGGACGACCTCGCCGAGCACGGCGGATCGGCCCGCGCCGCCGTCGACGGCATGATCCAGTCCGTCGTCGAGCAGATGTACGCGGAGTCCGAGGAGAACCGCTTCCTGGAGGTCACGTACGCCAACGGCGACAAGGAAGTCCTCTACTTCAAGGACTTCAACTCCGGTGCGATGATCCAGAACATCGTGGACCGCGCCAAGAAGATGGCCATCAAGGCGTTCCTCGACCACAACCAGAAGGGTCTGCGCGTCTCCCACCTGCTCGCCGCCTGCGTCGACGAGTTCAAGGAGAACGAGGACCTGCCCAACACCACCAACCCGGACGACTGGGCCCGCATCTCCGGAAAGAAGGGCGAGCGGATCGTCTTCATCCGCACCCTGGTCACCGGGAAGCAGGGCGCGGACACCGGCCGCTCCATCGACACCGTGGCCAATACCGGCCAGTACCTGTAACACCGCCGTCCGGCTGCGGATGTCCCTGTTGTTGTCATCCTCCCGCTCACGGGGCGGAGGAGACCGGGGCGTCCGCAGCCGGACGCGTTTTGCCCCACCTGTGGGACGCGCACGACGACCTGATCCGCGCACCGCCAGAACCGGAGCAATGACTGTAATGATCTCCCAAGCGCCGCAAAGCCGTTCTAGGCTCTTCGGTACCACCGCACAGCGCAGTGGGGGATCGGGGACCGTATACGGACCGGAAGCGCAGCGGTACTTGAGCGCCGACCCCACCACGGGGCGTCGCCGGGCAAGGAGGGCCGCATGACCGTACGGCGAGTAATGGGCATCGAGACGGAGTACGGGATCTCCGTCCCCGGTCACCCGAACGCCAATGCCATGCTCACCTCGTCCCAGATCGTCAACGCCTACGCGGCCGCGATGCACCGGGCACGCCGTGCCCGCTGGGACTTCGAGGAGGAGAACCCGCTGCGGGACGCCCGCGGCTTCGACCTCGCCCGCGAGGCGGCGGACTCCAGCCAGCTCACGGACGAGGACATCGGCCTGGCCAATGTCATCCTCACCAATGGCGCACGTCTCTACGTCGACCACGCCCACCCCGAATACAGCTCGCCGGAGATCACCAATCCCCGCGACGCCGTCCTGTGGGACAAGGCCGGCGAGCGCATCATGGCCGAGGCCGCCGAGCGCGCCGCCCAGCTGCCCGGCGCCCAGCCCATCCACCTCTACAAGAACAACACCGACAACAAGGGCGCCTCCTACGGCACGCACGAGAACTACCTGATGAAGCGGGAGACCCCGTTCTCGGACATCGTGCGCCACCTGACCCCCTTCTTCGTCTCCCGCCAGGTCGTCACCGGCGCCGGCCGCGTCGGCATCGGCCAGGACGGCCACGAGCACGGCTTCCAGATCAGCCAGCGCGCCGACTACTTCGAGGTCGAGGTCGGTCTGGAGACCACGCTCAAGCGGCCCATCATCAACACCCGCGACGAGCCGCACGCCGACGCCGAGAAGTACCGCCGGCTGCACGTGATCATCGGCGACGCCAACCTCTCGGAGATCTCCACCTACCTCAAGCTCGGCACCACCGCCCTGGTCCTGTCCATGATCGAGGACGGCTTCATCGCCACCGACCTCGCCGTCGAACAGCCCGTGCGCACCCTCCACCAGGTCAGCCACGACCCCTCGCTGCGACGCCTGGTCACGCTGCGCAGCGGCCGCACGCTGACCGCCGTCCAGCTGCAGATGGAGTACTGCGAGCTGGCCCGCAAGTACGTCGAGGACCGCTTCGGGGCGGACGCAGACGAGCAGACCAAGGACGTGCTGACCCGCTGGGAGGACGTCCTGGGCCGGCTGGAGCGCGATCCGATGAGCCTGGCCGGCGAGCTCGACTGGGTCGCCAAGCGGGAGCTGCTGGAGGGCTACCGCCGCCGCGACGACCTGGGCTGGGACGCGGCCCGGCTGCACCTGGTCGACCTGCAGTACGCCGACGTGCGCCCGGACAAGGGCCTGTACAACCGCCTCGCGGCCCGGGGCAGGATCAAGCGCCTGCTGGACGAGGACGACGTGGCCCGCGCCCGTACGGCGCCGCCGGAGGACACCCGTGCCTACTTCCGCGGCCGCTGTCTGGAGCAGTACGCGGAGGACGTGGCCGCCGCCTCCTGGGACTCGGTCATCTTCGACCTGCCCGGCCGTGACTCCCTGCAGCGGGTCCCGACCCTGGAGCCCCTGCGCGGCACCCGCAACCACGTCAAGGAGCTCCTGGACCGCTGTCGCACGGCGGAGGACCTCGTCCGGGTGCTCTCGGGCGGCTAGCGGGGCCCGGGACCTTCCCTGTGGTGGCCGGGGGTCTGAGAAGTGCGGGAACCGGGAATCATCACGGTGGTTCCGGGACGTTGTAGCAAGTGCAGGGCCGATCGCGGACCCTGCTTGTAGGGTCTGATCTTGTACGTCTCGTGTACGTGTACGTCGAAACCGAGCGGGGTGAGGGGTATGGCGACCAAGGACACCGGCGGCGGGCAGCAGAAGGCCACGCGTTCGACGGAAGAGGTCGAGGAGCAGGCGCAGGACGCGCAGGCGTCCGAGGACCTCAAGGAGCGCCAGGAGAAGCTGTCGGACGACGTGGATTCCGTGCTGGACGAAATCGATGATGTGCTCGAAGAGAACGCCGAGGACTTCGTACGCTCGTTCGTGCAAAAGGGTGGGCAGTAGCGCGAGCTTCCCGTCCCGCGCCCCGGCCAGGGGTGCGGGACGGACGGTTCGCCGGCCCGAAGGTATCGTCCGAGCAGCATTTCAAGATCTCTTCGAAGGAATCGAGTGGAAGCCAACTTTCCTGGTACGGGGCGTCTGCCGGCTGCCTTCCTGACGCCCGGTTCGTCGTCGTTCATGGACTTCCTCGGCGCCCACCGGCCCGAGATGCTGCCGCGCAACCGGCAGCTGCCCGCGCAGGGCGTGATCGAGGCGCCGCACGGGACGACGATCGTGGCCGCGACGTTCCCCGGCGGCGTCGTGATCGCCGGTGACCGCCGGGCCACGATGGGCAACGTGATCGCACAGCGGGACATCGAGAAGGTCTTCCCGGCCGACGAGTACTCGGCCGTGGGCATCGCGGGCACGGCCGGCCTCGCCGTGGAGATGGTCAAGCTCTTCCAGCTGGAGCTGGAGCACTTCGAGAAGGTGGAGGGCGCCCAGCTCTCGCTGGAGGGCAAGGCCAACCGCCTGTCGACCATGATCCGCAGCAACCTGGGCATGGCCATGCAGGGCCTGGCCGTGGTGCCGCTCTTCGCGGGCTGGGACGTGGACCGCGAGAAGGGCCGCATCTTCTCCTACGACGTCACCGGCGGCCGCTCCGAGGAGCACGGCTTCGCGGCCACGGGCTCCGGCTCGCTGTTCGCGCGCGGTTCGCTGAAGAAGCTCTTCCGGGACGACCTCACGGAGGGGCAGGCCACCACGCTCGTCGTCCAGGCGCTCTACGACGCCGCCGACGACGACTCGGCGACCGGCGGGCCCGACCTCGCACGCCGCATCTACCCGCTCGTCATCGTCATCACCGACGAGGGCTTCCGCAAGCTCACCGAGGCACAGTGCTCCGAGATCGTCCGCGCCATCCACGAGCGGCGGCTCGAAGAGCCGGACGGCCCGCGGGCCGCGCTGCTGTGATGTCCTCGTCACCAACAGAAAGGGACGGATAGCGGTGTCGACGCCGTTCTATGTCTCACCCCAGCAGGCCATGGCCGACCGCGCCGAGTACGCCCGCAAGGGCATCGCGCGCGGCCGCAGCGTCGTGGTCCTCCAGTACAACGACGGCGTTGTCTTCGTTGCCGAGAACCCGTCCCGGGCCCTGCACAAGGTCAGCGAGATCTACGACCGGATCGCCTTCGCGGCGGTCGGCAAGTACAACGAGTTCGAGAACCTGCGCATCGGCGGCGTCCGCTACGCCGACCTGCGCGGCTACACCTACGACCGCGACGACGTCACCGCCCGCGGCCTGGCCAACGTCTACGCGCAGACGCTGGGCACGATCTTCTCCAGCGCGGGCGAGAAGCCGTACGAGGTGGAGCTGATCGTCGCCGAGGTGGGGGCCGCCCCCGAGGACGACCAGATCTACCGGCTTCCGCACGACGGCTCGATCGTGGACGAGCACGGCTCGGTCGCGGTCGGCGGCAACGCGGACCAGATCAGCAGCTACCTCGACCAGCGGCACCGGGACGGGATGACCCTCGCCGAGGCGCTCAAGCTGGCGGTGGAGTCGCTCGCCCGGGACACCAACGGCAGTGAGCGCACGCTGACCGCCGAGCAGCTGGAGGTCGCGGTCCTGGACCGCAAGCGCCCGCAGCAGCGCAAGTTCAAGCGTCTCCTCGGGCGGCAGCTGTCCCGGCTGCTGGAGGAGGGCAGCGGTTCCCGCTCCGGTTCCGCAGGCTCCTCGGAGGGCGCCGGGTCCGCGGAGGACGGCGAGGACTGAGCGCGCCGGGGACCGAGCGTGTTGTGCGTACCGCCGGGCGGGCCGGGACATCCGGCCCGCCCGGTGCTCATTTTCCGGCCGCGGGGCCGGTGGACCTCCGGGCCACCAGGCCGACCGGCAGGGCCGTCGCCTCGGCGGGCTTGCCGTCCAGGACGGCCATCAGGGCCCGCATGCCCGCCTCGCCCACGGCCTCGGCCGGCAGCCGGACCGTGGTCAGCTCCGGTTCCAGGGCCGTGGCCAGCGGCAGGTCGTCGAAGCCGGTCACCGAGAGGTCGTCCGGCACCCGCAGGCCCAGCCGCCGGGCGGCCTTGCAGGCGCCCGCGGCCAGCATGTCCCCGTCACAGATGAGGGCCGTCGGGCGCGGTCCGGGTCCGGTCAGCGCGCGCTCGGCGGCGCGGCGGCCGGCATGGACGTCCAGGGCGGCGTGCTCGGTCCGTACGACCGCGGCGGCGGTGCCCTGCAGGGCGTCGGCCAGGGCCCGGGCCCGTACCCGGAAGGTCCACGAGTCGATGCCCGCCGCGATGTGGCCGATACGGCGGTGGCCGAGGCCGAGCAGGTGCCGGGCCACCTGGTGCATCCCGTCGGCGATGTCGAGGTTGACCGTGGCCGCGGCGTCGGTCCGCTCGGGGTCGCTGTCGAGCATGACCAGGGGCAGGCCGCCCTCGCGGATGTCGGTCAGGGCGTCGGCCGCCATGGACGAGGCGATGACGCCGTCGAGGGTGGCCCGTGCCGAGGCGAAGGGGTCGGGGGCGGGGCCGGTGCCGCCGGGGGAGGGGTAGAGCACCACGCCCACGCCGTGCTCGGCGGCGGCCCGGGCCGCGCCGGTGTAGAGGCGGGCGAAGAAGTCGTTGGTGAGGGCGGGCACGACCAGCAGCGCGGTCCGGGTGCGGCCCAGCCGCAGGTTGCGGGCGGCGAGGTTGGGCCGGTAGCCCAGTTCGCGAGCGGCCCCGCGCACGGCCTCGGCGGTCGGTTCGGAGACCCGGCCCCGCCATTTCTCCCCCATGACGAGGGAGACCGTAGCCTGGGAGACGCCCGCGGCACGCGCCACGTCACGGCTGGTGGCCCGGGCGGCCGCGGCGTGCCGCCCCCGGACGGTCGGCCAGCGCGGTCCGCCCTTGTCGTCGCCCTGCCCGACCTCGCGTTCGTCTGCAGCCACCGCTGTGACGCCCCTCTCCGCTGCCGCCGTGCTCCGCGGCTGGACCCGCAGGCTGCGGCCATGGTACGTATAACGAGCTAGTTATACGTAAAACCGGGATGGCTCGGTCAAAGACGACCGGCGCTCGGCCGCCGGATCGCTACGAGAGGCGGACAATGGCGGCGGCGGGCGGCGGTTACGTCGAGATGCTCAAGACGCGGCACGCGGCGCGGCTGCTCGCCGGCACTCTGGTGGGCCGGCTTCCCAACGCCACCGCCGCGCTGGCGATCGTCCTCTTCGTCCGCGCCGAGGGCGGCAGCTTCACCCTCGCCGGTGCGCTCTCCGCCGTCTACGGCGTGGCCAACGCCGTCGGCCAGCCGCTGCTCGGCCGGGCCGTCGACCTCTACGGCCAGCCCCGCGTCATCTTCCCCTCGGCCGTGCTGACCGCGCTGGGCATGGGACTGTTCACCGTCGTCGGCCTGGACCCGCTGCCTCTGTCCTACGGTGCCATGATCCTCGCGGGTCTGTTCGCGCCGCCGCTGGAGGGCGGACTGCGGGCCCTGTGGCCCTCCGTCCTGAAGAACGAGGACGACCTCCACGCCGCGTACTCCCTGGACGCGATCGCCCAGGAACTGATCTACGTGGTCGGTCCGCTGATCGTCACCCGGATCGTCGCCCTGTGGTCCGAGGCCGCCGCGCTGAACGTCCTGCACCTGCTGGGTGTCATCGGCGCCCTCGCGGTGGTCAGCTCGCCGCCCTCCCGCAGGTGGCGCAGTGCGCCCCGCGAGGCGCACTGGCTGGGCGCGCTGCGCTCCCGCGGGCTGCTGGTGCTGCTGGGCACGTTCTTCTTCATCGGCTCGGCCCTCGGCTCCATCGCCGTCGCGTCGGTGGCCTACGGTGACGACCGCGGCGGCGGCAACGTCGCCAGCTACCTCCTCTCGGCCCTGGGCGTCGGCGCCCTGATCGGCGGCTCCGTCTACGGCGCCCGGCAGTGGGGCGGCAGCCCCGAGCAGCGGCTGCGGGTGCTGGTCTGCGGGCTGGCCCTGCTCTACGTACCGCTGCTGCTGGTGCCGGGCGTGGTGGCCATGACGACGCTGGCCGTCGTGGCGGGCCTCTTCCTCGCCCCCTGCCTCGCCTGTGCGTTCGTCGTCGTCGACCGGCACGCCCCGAGCGGCACCGTGACGGAGGCGTTCTCCTGGCTGGTGACCTCCTTCGGTGTGGGCGCCGCGATCGGCACCGCCTTCGTGGGACCGGCGGTCGAATACGGCGGGGCCACCGCCGGGTTCGTCGTCGCGGTGGGCGGCGGCATCGCCGCCGCGCTGGTCCTCCTGCTCGCGCGGCGCTCCCTGCAGGCCCCCGCGGCCGCCTCGACGGTCGTGGCCCGGTCGGAAAATGATCGGAACGGTGCTGTCGAACCCGGTTTCAGCACGGAGCATCAGGCGTAATGTTCAGGCATGGACCGCCGCATTTTCGGGCTGGAGAACGAGTACGGCGTCACGTGCACCTTCAGAGGACAGCGCCGGCTGTCCCCTGACGAAGTGGCGCGGTACCTCTTCCGCCGCGTTGTTTCCTGGGGCCGCAGCAGCAATGTCTTCCTGCGCAACGGCGCCCGTCTCTACCTGGATGTGGGCTCGCACCCGGAGTATGCGACTCCGGAGTGCGACAGCGTGACCGAGCTGGTCACCCACGACAAGGCGGGCGAGCGCATCCTCGAGGGCCTGCTCGTCGACGCAGAACGGCGCCTGCACGAGGAGGGAATCGCGGGCGACGTCTACCTCTTCAAGAACAACACCGATTCCGCCGGGAACTCCTACGGCTGCCACGAGAACTACCTCGTCGCGCGGCACGGGGAGTTCTCCCGTCTGGCGGACATCCTCATCCCCTTCCTGGTCACCCGGCAGCTCCTGTGCGGGGCGGGGAAGGTGCTCCAGACCCCGCGGGGCGCGGTCTACTGCGTCAGCCAGCGCGCGGAGCACATCTGGGAGGGCGTCAGCTCCGCCACCACCCGCTCCCGGCCGATCATCAACACCCGGGACGAGCCGCACGCCGACGCCGAGCGCTACCGCAGGCTGCACGTCATCGTCGGCGACTCCAACATGTCCGAGACGACCATGTTGCTCAAGGTCGGCGCCACCGACCTGGTCCTGCGCATGATCGAGGCCGGTACGGTCATGCGCGACCTGACGCTGGAGAACCCGATCCGGGCCATCCGCGAGGTCAGCCACGACGTCACGGGCCGGCGCAAGGTGCGCCTCGCCAGCGGCCGCGAGGCGTCGGCGCTGGAGGTCCAGCAGGAGTACTACGAGAAGGCCGTGGACTTCTGCGAGCGCCGGGGCATCCGCACGGGCACCGTCGAGCGCGTGCTGGAGCTGTGGGGCCGCTCGTTGGAGGCCATCCGGGACGAGGACCTGGACCGCATCGCCACCGAGATCGACTGGGTGATGAAGTACCAGCTCATCGAGCGGTACCGCGCGAAGAACAACATCTCCATGTCGCACCCGAGGATCGCGCAGATAGACCTCGCGTACCACGACATCCACCGCCGCCGGGGTCTGTACTACCTCCTGGAGAAGCGCGGCCAGGCGGCGCGGGTGTGCAACGACCTCAAGATCTTCGAGGGCAAGTCGGTGCCGCCGCAGACCACTCGTGCCCGGCTGCGCGGCGACTTCATCCGCCGTGCGCAGGAGCAGCGCCGGGACTTCACGGTCGACTGGGTGCACCTCAAGCTCAATGACCAGGCGCAGCGGACGGTGTTGTGCAAGGACCCGTTCCGGTCGGTGGACGACCGGGTGGAGAAGCTGATCGCCGGGATGTGAGAGCGGCGCCGGACGTCGCAAAAGGCACGGATGTGCGCCGGGTCCACCGTACCCGGCGCACATCCGTGTCGGACGGGGTTGATCAGCCGGGCGCAGGCCGTAGAGTGACGGCACTGCCCAGCGACCCCTATAGCCCGAGTTGGACTTCATGAACCACACGAAGAACGCGCGTCGCCTCGCCGCGGCGTTGGCCGTGCCCGTCCTGCTGCTGACCGCCGCGGCGTGCGGGTCCGAGGACGCCGGTGGGTCCTCCTCCGACGCCAAGGTGACGGTGAAGGGGGCGTTCGGGGAGAAGCCCGAGATCTCCGTACCGGACGACGCCAAGCCGGCGGACAAGCTCGTCGTCAAGACCCTGACCGAGGGCACCGGCGAGAAGGCGGAGAAGGGCTCCTTCGTCCGGCTCGACTTCGCCGGGCAGACGATGAAGGACAACAAGCCGCTCGGCGGCACCTGGGCGACCCAGGACAAGACGGCGACGCCCGGCGCGCCGCGCCGCCAGATGGTGCAGCAGCTCGGCCAGCCCAGCCAGGAGATGCCGGCCAAGGTGCTGGACGCGGTGATCGGGCAGAAGGCGGGGTCGCGCATCGAGGTCGAGGGCACCGCCAAGGCCCTGATCGGCGATCAGCTCAACCCGCAGGCGGGTGTCAAGCCCGAGGACGGCCTGGTGTGGGTCATCGACGTCGTCGGGGCCAAGAAGGTCGACCCGAAGGCCGAGGCCAAGGGCGAGCAGGCCAAGCCCGAGGAGGGCATGCCCGAGGTCAAGCCCAATGCGCAGAAGGCCGCCGAGATCGTCATCCCCAAGGACACCAAGGCGCCGACCGAGCTCAAGGAGCAGGTGCTGATCAAGGGTGACGGCGCGGAGATCAAGGCCGGGGACGGCCTGATCGCCCAGTACACCGGTGTGAAGTGGGAGGACGGCAAGAAGTTCGACTCCTCCTGGGACCACGCCGGCGCCACGGCCTTCCAGATCGGCACCGGCTCGGTCGTCCAGGGCTGGGACAAGGGCCTGGTCGGCAAGCACGTGGGCGACCGCGTCGAGCTGGTGATCCCGCCGAAGCTCGGCTACGAGGGCCAGGCGCAGAGCGGACTCGACAAGAACACCCTGGTCTTCGTCGTGGACATCGTGGGCAAGGTCTGATCCCCTGACCGGGGTCTGCCAGAATTGCACGGTTGTCTACACGATTCATTCGTAGGAGCACGTTCGTGAACATCGAAAAGCCCGAGATCGACTTCCCCGAGGGCGACGTTCCGTCCGACCTCGAGATCACGGAGATCTGGGAGGGCGACGGCGCCGTGGCCAAGGCCGGCGACTTCGTCAAGGTCCACTACGTGGGCGTGGCCTGGTCCACCGGTGAGGAGTTCGACGCGAGCTGGAACCGCGGCAACCCGCTGGAGTTCAAGCTCGGCGCCGGCCAGGTCATCGCGGGCTGGGACAAGGGCATCCAGGGCATGAAGGTCGGTGGCCGCCGCAAGCTGGTCATCCCCGCCCACCTCGGCTACGGCGACCGCGGCGCCGGCGGCGGTGTCATCGCCCCGGGCGAGACGCTGATCTTCGTTTGCGATCTGATGGGCGTCTGAGACACCCCGAACGAAGGCCGAGGGCCCGTGCCTGACTGGCACGGGCCCTCGGCTTTTGTCGTGGGAGCCGTGAGCGGTACGGTCAACGGTTGAGAGCACAAGTAGAGAGGGCGTCGATGGCGATTGCCAAGGCCGAGCGGTTGATGAACCTGGCGCTGTGCCTGCTGGGGACGCGCCGTCCGCTCAGCAAGGGTGAGTTGCGGGCTTCGATCGAGGCTTACATCGAAGCCGGCAAGGGGGCCGGCGGCGCGGCGGCCGGCGACGACCCCGGGAACGACGACGCCTTCAACCGGATGTTCGAGCGCGACAAGGACGACCTCCGCGAGCTCGGGCTGATCATCGAGACCGTCGAGGGCCTGGACGGCGAGACCGGCTACCTCGCCCGCCGCGACAGCAACCGTCTCCCCGCGATCACCCTGGACGTGGAGGAGGCCGCCGCCCTGGGCCTGGCCGCCAGGGTGTGGCAACAGGCCCGCCTGGCCGCCGCCGCCAGCGGCGCCCTGCAGAAGCTGGCGGCGGCCGGCATGCCGCTGGCGGAGGACCCGTACGGGACGCACAGCGCCCTGGAGACCCGCATCCCCGTCCACGAGGCGGCCTTCGAGCCGCTGATGCTGGCCGCCCGGGACCGCCGGCCCGTCGTCTTCGACTACCGCAAGAGCAACGCCGCCCGCCCCGAACAGCGCCGCGTCGAGCCCTGGGCCCTGGAGTGCTGGCGCGGCCACTGGTACCTGGCCGGCTGGGACCGCGACCGGCAGGCCGAGCGCGTCTTCCGGCTCTCCCGGATCACCGGCAAGGTGCGCTCGCGCGCCCTGCCGTTCACCGCGCCCGTGCCGGACCACGTCACCGTCCGCACCACCGTCGAGCGCTGGGCGGGCGAGAAGGCCACCGGCACGGCCCGGATCAAGGTGCGGGCGGGCCACGGCTACCCGCTGCGCGCCCGCGCGCTCGCCACGCACGACCTCGGCGACGGCTGGGACGAGCTGGAGATCCCCTACGGGCACGGGCTGGACGCCTGGCTCGTGGAGTTCGGGCCCGACGTCATCGTGCTGGAACCCGCCGAGCTGCGGGCCGAAGTGATCGACCGGCTGCGCGCCGTCGCCAAGGGCTGAGAGGAACGGAAGCGACCCCTGATGGCCACCAACGCCATTGACCAGACCCGGCGGATGCTCTCGCTGGTCACCTACCTCCGCGAGCGCCCCGGTGCCCGCGTCACCGACGTCGCCCGCGCCTTCGGCATCACCGAGGACGAGCTGATCGGCGACCTCGACGTGCTGCCCATGTGCGGCACCAGCTTCCGGGGCGGTGACCTGCTGGACATCGACACCGACGGCGACCGCATCTGGTGGCACAACCCCGACGCCTCCGGCACCAGCACCGGCGAGCCGCTGCGGCTCGCCGCCGACGAGGCCACCGCGCTGCTCGTCGCCGCCCGCGCCGTGGCGACCCTGCCCGGGCTGCGCGAGAGCGACCGGCAAGCCCTCGTGCGCGCCACCGCCAAGATCGAGGCCGCGGCGGGCGAGGCGGCGGGCGCCAGCTCCCGGCTGTCGGTGACCTTCGAGTCCGAGGGCGGCGTCTTCGCCGACGCCGACCGGGCCATCTCCGAGCGCCGCCGCGTCTGGCTGCGCTACTACTCGCCCGCCCGCGACGAGCTGACCGAGCGGGAGGTCGACCCGATCCGGCTGTTCGCCGTCGGCCACACCTACATGGAGGCGTGGTGCCGGCTCTCCGAGGCGCGGCGCACCTTCCGCCTCGACCGGGTGGCCGAGATCAGGATCCTCGACGAGCCCTCCGACCCGCCGCCCGTCGAGCTGCGCGACCTCTCCGAGGGGCTGGTGCAGCCGGCCGCCGAGGATCCCGAGGTCGTCATCGAGGTGGGCCCCGGCGGCCGCTGGGTCGCCGAGTACTACCCGCACGACAGCGCCGAGGAGCTGGCCGACGGCGGTCTGCGGATCACACTGCGCACCCCCGACCCGGCCTCCCTGCGGCGGCTGGCGCTGCGGCTCGGCCGGGACGGGCGGATCGCCGCCCCGGCCGATCTGGCCGACAGCGCACGGGACGCCGCCCGCGAGGCGCTCGCGGCGTACGGAGAGTGAAGGGGAACCGCACAGTGGAATGGTCAGGAGACGTGAGGAACGCCCGGACGACGGCAGCCGCCGTCTTCAAGGCCGCGTGCCCCGACTGCCGGGGGTGCTTCGAGCTGGCCGCGGGCGCCCTGCGGCTGGCCATCGGCGCCAGCGACCGCACCACCTTCTACTCCTTCACCTGCCCCGACTGCGGCTCGGCCGTCCGCAAGCCGGCCGGCGAGCGGATCGTGGAGTTGCTCACGGGCGGCGGCGTGCGCACGCTGCGCCTGCACATCACGGCCTGAGCGCCCCGGCCCCCCTCCCGTCCCCCCGATAGGCTCGTCCCATGTTCTGGCCCATGCTCGCCATCGCCCTCGGCTTCCTCGGCATCGCCGTGCTCGGCGTCCTGGCCGCGCGCGTGTTCGTCGAGACCCGGCGGCTCGCCCGGCAGGTGTCCGAGGCGTCCGGGCGCATCACCCGGGCGGCCGAGGACCTCGAACGGGCCGCGACGCCGCTGGCCGCCGGCGGCGCGCACGTACTGCGCCAGGACTGAGCGGGCGGCGGTTTCCGGCCGTTTCCGGCGGGACCGCAGCTGAAGGGCCGGGTCCGGGGCTCTGCTGGCCTCCGGGGGCGGACGGTACGCTGGTCCGGGCGGCCCTGCGGACGAGGCGGAGGGCCGCGACCGGGAGTATGCACGGGGATTGCCCGGCGTTTACCCCTGCGCGTTACGATCGCTGCCGTACGACTGATGGACAAATGTCCGATCGGTCGCCCGGACCCCCATACCCATGCCGCTTCGGTGAGAAGGTAAACCACATGTTCGGACGGCTCGGCCCCACCGAGATCATCCTCATTCTTGTCGTCATCGTCCTGCTGTTCGGTGCGAAGAAGCTTCCGGACATGGCGCGTGCCCTCGGCAAGTCCGCCCGCATCCTCAAGAGCGAGGCGAAGGCGATGAAGTCGGAGGGCCAGGACACTGCCGCGGCCCCCGCCGACCCGCCGGCCACCGAGGCCCCCCGCACGATCAAGGCGGCCCCCGGCGACGTCACCTCCCGCCCGGTGACCGAGCAGACCGACCGCACGACCCAGCGCTGACCCCCGGACAGACTGAGACGGCCGCCGGGACGGCGTCCGTCTGCCGCACGAGATAGGGACGGTGGGTTGCGCACGTCTGCCCGCAAGAAGGAGAAGGACCCCGAGGGGCGGATGCCCCTCACGGAGCACCTTCGTGAGCTGCGGAACCGGCTGGCGAAGGCGGTCCTCGCGATCGTCGTGGTCGCCATCGTCGCGGCCTTCTACAACAAACAGATCATGGACTTCCTGTCCGGCCCCGTGCCGCAGTGTCCGGACCGTGATCTGGCCAAGAGCCATGGCGGCAACTGCGCCGTCCTGGTGTTCAGCAACCTGACGTCGCCCTTCACCACGATCGTCAAGGTCTGCCTGCTCGCCGGCGTCACCGTCTCGGCGCCGATCTGGCTCTACCAGCTGTGGGCGTTCCTCGCCCCGGGGCTGCACAAGAACGAGAAGAAGTACACGATCGCCTTCGTGGCGACCGCTGCGCCGCTCTTCCTCGCGGGCGCCTACCTGGCGTACCTGATCATGCCCACCAGCATGCAGGTCCTGCTGAGCATCACCCCGGACTCCGCGGCCAACACCCTGGCGCTGGACGACATCCTCGACTTCAGCGTCCGGATGATCCTCGTCTTCGGTCTCGCCTTCGAACTGCCGCTGCTGCTGGTCATGATGAACCTGGCCGGCATGGTCTCGGGCGAGGCCATGGTCAAGTGGTGGCGGGGCGTCGTCATGGGCGTCTTCATCTTCGGCGCGGTCGCCACCCCGAGCACCGACCCGTTCGGCATGTGCGTCCTGGCCGTGCCGATCATCATCCTGTACTTCGGGGCGGTCGGCTTCTCGATCCTCAACGACAAGCGCCGCGCGCGCCGCAACCCCGACCGCCTGCTCGACGACGACGAGGCGTCCCCGCTGGACCTCACGCCGCAGTCGGCCGGCGACAGCGAGCCGATGCCGGCCCTGCCCGAGCAGAGCCACCACCGCAGCGGCTACGACGACGTGACCTGACCTGACCTGATCCGGCACGTGGGCTCCCCGCGGCATCCGGACCCGGGGCGGTCGCCGGCAACGGCGACCGCCCCGTCGTGTTCATGCCCACCTGCCCCACCCGATAGTGTCCCTGCGTGACCAGCGACATCACGTTATTCGTCAACCCCTCCGCCGGCCGCGGCCGCGGCGCCCGCGCGGCCCAGCCCGCGGCCCGGGTGCTGCGCGAGGCCGGATTCTCCGTCCGCACCGTCCTGGGCACGGACGCCCCCGACGCCCTGCGCCGCGCCCGCGAGGCCGTCGCCGGCGGCACCGGCGCGCTGATCGCCGTCGGCGGGGACGGCATGACCTCGCTGGCGCTGCAGGCCGTCGCCGGGACGCGGACCCCGCTCGGCGTGGTGGCCGTCGGCACCGGCAACGACTTCGCCCGCGCGAGCGGGCTGCCCGTCCGCGACCCGGTGGCCGCGGCCCGGGTCGTCGCCACGGCCCTCAAGGGCGACGGCGGCCGGCCCGTCGACCTCGGCAGGGTGGGGGAGACCTGGTTCGGCACCGTCCTCGCCTCCGGCTTCGACTCACGGGTCAACGACCGGGGCAACCGCATGCGCTTCCCCACCGGGCGGCTGCGCTACGACGTGGCGATGCTCGCCGAGCTGGCGGCGCTGCGGCCGATCCCGTACCGCATGCGGCTCGACGACGGGCCGGAGAAGCTGATCGAGGCGACGCTGGTCGCGGTCGGCAACGGAAGCTCCTACGGCGGCGGCATGCGCATCTGCGGCGGCGCCCGGCTGGACGACGGGCTCTTCGACATCACCGTGGTCGGCCCCTGCCGCCGCACCACGCTGCTCACCGTCTTCCCGAAGGTCTACCGGGGCACCCACCTCGGCCACCCGCAGGTCACCACCCACCGCGCGGCCAAGGTGACGCTGGCGGTCGATCCCGGCCACGAACCCGTCACCGGCTACGCCGACGGAGAGCGGCTCGGCCCGCTGCCCGTCACCGCGGAGACCGTGCCGGGGGCCGTGCGCCTGCTGGGAGCTCGATAAAGATCGGGTGGCTGTCGGAGGTCCCCGGTAGGCTCGTACACAAGATGACCGAGGACATGTCCCCTGCTGAGCGCTATGCCCTGGCACGGCACCGCGCCGCGGAGCAGGCCACCGCGCTCGCCCCCTTCCGCGAGATGTACGACTTCGAGCTCGACCCCTTCCAGATAGAGGCGTGCAAGGCCCTGGAAGCCGGCAAGGGGGTGCTGGTCGCGGCGCCGACCGGCTCCGGAAAGACCATCGTGGGCGAATTCGCCGTCCACCTGGCCCTCACCCAGGGCCGCAAATGCTTCTACACCACGCCCATCAAGGCGCTGTCGAACCAGAAGTACAACGACCTGGTCAGGCGCTACGGCGCCGCCAAGGTCGGCCTGCTGACCGGTGACAACAGCGTCAACCCCGACGCCCCGGTGCTCGTCATGACCACCGAGGTCCTGCGCAACATGCTCTACGCCGGCTCGCAGGCCCTCATAGGTCTCGGCCACGTGGTCATGGACGAGGTGCACTACCTCTCCGACCGCTTCCGGGGCGCCGTCTGGGAGGAGGTCATCATCCACCTCCCGGAATCGGTGACCCTGGTCTCCCTGTCGGCCACCGTCTCCAACGCCGAGGAGTTCGGCGACTGGCTGGACACCGTCCGCGGCGACACCGCGGTCATCGTCTCCGAGGAGCGGCCCGTCCCGCTCTGGCAGCACGTGCTGGCCGGCCGGCGGATGTACGACCTGTTCGAGGAGGAGACCGACCACGGCGGCCGTGGCGCCGCCCGCCGCGAGGTCAACCCCGACCTGCTGCGCATGGCCCGCATGGAGAACAGCCGCACCTACAACCCGCGCGAACGCCGCCGCGGCAAGATGGTGCGCGAGGCCGACCGCGAGCGCGAGCGCCGCCAGCGCAGCCGCATCTGGACCCCCGGCCGCCCCGAGGTCATCGAGCGACTCGACGCCGAGGGCCTGCTGCCCGCCATCACCTTCATCTTCAGCCGCGCCGGCTGCGAGGCCGCCGTCCAGCAGTGCCTCTACGCCGGCCTGCGGCTCAACGACGACGAGGCCCGCGCCAAGGTCCGGGAGATCGTCGAGGAGCGCTGCGCCCCGATCCCCGACGAGGACCTGCACGTCCTGGGCTACTTCGAGTGGCTGGAGGGACTGGAGCGCGGCATCGCCGCCCACCACGCGGGCATGCTGCCGACCTTCAAGGAGGTCGTCGAGGAGCTCTTCGTCAAGGGCCTGGTCAAGGCCGTCTTCGCCACCGAGACCCTGGCCCTGGGCATCAACATGCCGGCCCGCACGGTGGTGCTGGAGAAGCTCGTCAAGTGGAACGGCGAGCAGCACGCCGACATCACCCCCGGCGAGTACACCCAGCTCACCGGCCGCGCCGGCCGCCGTGGCATCGACGTCGAGGGCCACGCGGTGGTGCTGTGGCAGCGCGCCATGGACCCGGCCGCGCTGGCGGGCCTGGCCGGCACGCGCACGTACCCGCTGCGCTCCAGCTTCAAGCCGTCGTACAACATGGCCGTCAACCTGGTCTCGCAGTTCGGGCGGCACCGCTCCCGGGAGCTGCTGGAGACCTCCTTCGCCCAGTTCCAGGCGGACAAGTCGGTCGTCGGCATCTCCCGCCAGGTGCAGCGCAACGAGGAGGGCCTGGCCGGCTACCGCCAGGCCATCGAATGCCACCTGGGCGACTTCGACGAGTACGCGCGCCTGCGCCGCGAGCTGAAGGAGCGGGAGAACGACCTGGCCAAGCGGGGCGCGGCCCAGCGGCGGGCCGCCGCCGCGGCCGCCCTGGAGCGGCTCAAGCCGGGCGACGTCATCCACGTGCCGACCGGCAAGTTCGCGGGCCTGGCGCTGGTGCTGGACCCGGGCGTGGCGCCCGGCCGCACCGACCGCAACCGCGGCTTCGACCACTACGACGGCCCCCGTCCGCTGGTCCTCACGGCCGAGCGGCAGGTCAAGCGGCTCGCCCCGATCGACTTCCCGGTGCCGGTGGAGCCGCTGGAGCGGATGCGCATCCCCAAGTCCTTCAACCCGCGCAGCCCCCAGTCCCGCCGCGACCTGGCCTCCGCCCTGCGCACCAAGGCCGGGCACATCGTGCCGGACCGGCACCGCAAGGCGCGGTCCGAGGCCGCCGACGACACCGAGATCGCCCGCCTGCGCGCCGAGATCCGCCGTCACCCCTGCCACGGCTGCGACGAGCGCGAGGACCACGCCCGCTGGGCCGAGCGCTACCACCGCCTGCAGCGCGACACCCGCCAGCTGGAGCGGCGCATCGAGGGCCGTACGAACACCATCGCACGCACCTTCGACCGCATCTGCGCGCTGCTGACCGACCTCGACTACCTGCACGGTGACGAGGTCACCGAGGACGGCCGCCGGCTGGCCCGTCTCTACGGCGAGCTCGACCTGCTGGCCTCCGAGTGCCTGCGCGACGGCGTCTGGGACGGTCTGGGCCCGGCGGAGCTGGCGGCCTGTGCGTCGGCCCTGGTGTACGAGGCCCGCGCGGCCGACGACGCGGTGCCGCCGAAGCTGCCCGTGGGGGCGGCGAAGGAGGCGCTCGCCGAGATGGTCCGCATCTGGGGCCGGCTGGATGCCCTGGAGGAGCAGCACAAGATCAACCAGGCCGAGGGCGTCGGCCAGCGCGAGCCCGACCTCGGCTTCGCGTGGCCCGCCTACCGCTGGGCCTCCGGCCACGGCCTGGACGAGGTGCTCCGCGAGATCGACATGCCGGCGGGCGACTTCGTGCGCTGGTCGAAGCAGCTGATCGACGTCCTGGGCCAGATCGCGGCGGCGGCCCCGGCCGGCAGCCCCGTCGCGCGGAACGCGCGCAAGGCGGTCGAGGGCCTGCTGCGTGGGGTCGTGGCGTACTCCTCGGTGGGCTAGTGCACGGGTCCGGGTACGGGGGCTCCGCCCCCGGACCCCCGGTCCTCAAGCGCCGGACGGGCTGAAATTCAGCCCGTCCGGCGCTTGAGGACAAGAAACGGTGAAAGGGCGGGGCCGGGGCTTCTTCTCCGCCGCAATGGCGCTCAGCCCACCGCAAGGGTGGTCGGCGGTGCCGTCACCGCGTCAGTGCCAGCAGGTCGCGGGCCGGGCCCGTTGGGCGGTGGCCTCTCGGCCAGACGGCCCGGAGGGTGCGGCGCAGGGACAGGTCCGCGACCGGTATCTCCACCAGGCGGCGGGCCGCCAGCTCCTCGCCGATCGCGAGCTCGCTCAGCACCGACGGGCCCGCTCCGCTGACCACGGCCGCCTTCGCCGCCGTCGTGGACGCCAGCTCCAGCAGCGGCTCGGCCGGACCGCCGTACGAGGCCAGTGCCGTGTCCAGGACCTGGCGGGTGCCCGAGCCGCGCTCGCGCAGGATCAGCGGGGTGGCCGCCAGCTCCGACGCGGCCAGGGGGGCCCTGCGGCGGGCCCACGGGTGGCCCGGGGCGGTGACCAGGACGAGCCGGTCGTGGGCGACGACCGCGCCGTCCAGGCCGGGCGGCACGTCCAGGCCCTCCACGAAGCCGAGATCGGCCTCCCCGGCGAGCAGGCGCCCGGCGACCGCCGCCGAGTTCCCGGCCAGCAGCGAGACCGCCGTGTCCGGCCGTTCCCCGCGCAGGGCGATCAGCCAGCCGGGCAGCAGGTACTCCGCGATGGTCATGCTGGCGGCGACCCGCAGTCGCGAGTCGCGCCGCCCGCGCAGGGCCTGGGCGCCCGCGTCGAACGCCTCCGCCGCTTCCACGATCCGGCGTGCCCAGTCCGTGACGAGCACTCCGGCGTCCGTCAGCCGCGATCCGCGCGGTGAACGCTCCACGAGGGCGACGCCGAGCAGCCGCTCCATGGCGCGCAGCCGCCCGCTCGCCGCAGGCTGGGTGATGCCCAGCTCGCGGGCCGCCCGGCCGAGGCTGCCCAGCCGGGCCACGGCGAGCAGCAGCTCCAGCGAGCCCAGGTCGGGCACCCGGTGGGCGAGCGGGGAGGGAACCGGCTCCATGGTCATAAACCCAGCTTATGTGCTCATACGGCCAAAGCCCCTGGTCGGGCGGGCCCGCCCGGGCGACGGTGGAGCCATGAGCACGCACAGCAGTCCCCTCCGCCACCTCGGCCCCAACTGGTACGCCACCGTCATGGGCACCGCGATCGTCGCCTCCGCCGGCGCGGCCCTGCCCGTGCACCGGACCGGGCTGCGCGGGGCGTACGAGGTGGTGTGGGCGCTGGCCGCGCTGCTGCTGCTCGCCCTGCTCGTCGCGCGCGCCGCCCATTGGGCCCGCCACCCCGACCAGGCCAGGCAGCACCTGGCCGACCCCGCCGTCGCCCCCTTCTACGGCTGTCTGGCCATGGCCCTGCTGGCCGTCGGCGGCGCCACCGGCTCCGTGGGCTCGGGCGTCATCGGCGAACGCGCCGCCGTGGCCACCGACGCCGTGCTGTGGACGACCGGCACCGTCGTCGGCCTCGCCGCCGCGGCCGCCGTGCCCTACCTGATGGTCACCCGTCACCGCATAGGCCCCGGCGACGCCTCGCCGGTGTGGCTGCTGTCCGTCGTCCCGCCCATGGTCTCCGCCGCGCTGGGCCCCACGCTCGTCCCCCACCTGCCCGCGGGCCAGTGGCAGCAGGCGATGCTGCTCGGCTGCTACGCGCTGTTCGGGATCAGCCTGCTGGCGACGCTGCTCATCCTGCCGGTGGTCTTCGCGCGGCTCCTCCACCACGGCCCGCTGCCGCTCGCGCTGACGCCGGCGCTGTTCCTCGTCCTGGGCCCGCTGGGCCAGTCCACGACGGCCGTCGGCAACCTCGCCGACGTCGCACCGCACGCCGTCGCGGCCCCCGCGGCGCAGGCGATGGCGGGCTTCGCGCTCCTCTACGGGGTGCCGGTCCTCGGCTTCGCGATGCTCTGGCTGGTGCTGGCCGCGGCCATGGTGGTGCGGGCCTTCCGGCAGGGCATGGGCTTCGCGATGACGTGGTGGGCCTTCACCTTCCCGGTCGGCACGTGCGTCACGGGCGCCGCCGCCCTGGCGCGCCGCACCGGCCTGGACGCCTTCACCTGGCTGGCGGTGGGCCTGTACGTCCTGCTGGTGGCGGCCTGGGCCGTCGCCGGGGCCCGCACCCTGGCCGGCCTGGTCAGCGGGAAGCTGCTCGCAGCGCCGCGCCCAGCAGCGCCGGCGCTTGCGTCAACGAGGGCCCGTACCACGTGAGATGACGGCCGCTGACGAGCGCCGACGGCAGGCCGGGGAAGCACTCCGGCCCGTCGTCGGCGCCGAAGCGGTACGGCTCGTCGGGCAGCACGACCAGCTCGGCGCCGCAGGAGTTGAGCTCCGGGAGCGGGATGCGCGGGTAGCGATCGGCGTGCCCGGCGTGGACGTTGGCGATGCCGAGCCGGGCGAGGACGTCACCGGCGAAGGTGTCCCGGCCCAGCACCATCCACGGTCTGCGCCAGACGGGGACGACGGCCGGTGTCAGCGGGGCGGTGGCCCGCACGTCCCGCCAGGCGTCGCGCGCGTCGTCCAGCCAGGCGGGCCGGGCCAGCCCGCAGCCGCGCACGAGGACCCGCTCCAGTTCGGCGAACGCCTGCTCCAGCGTGCGGACTTCGGTGACGAGCACCTCCAGTCCGGCGGCGCGCAGCGCGCCGAGGTCCGGGGCGCGGTTCTCCTCCTCGTTGGCGAGGACGAGGTCGGGCGCGAGGGCCGCGATCCGCGCCACGTCGGGGTTCTTGGTGCCGCCGACCCGGACGACGCCGAGGCCCGCCGGGTGCTCGCACCAGTCGGTGGCGCCCACGAGCAGGCCGGGCGCGGACCGGGCCACGGCCTCGGTGAGCGAGGGGACCAGGGAGACGACACGGCGTACGGCGGGGCGGCCGCTCAGCGAGCTCACCGCCCCACCGTACGCCTGTTCGTCAGGCGCCGACAGGCGCCAGCTTGTCCGCGAAGCCCGGGTGGGCGTCCAGCCAGCGGCGGGCGGAGTCCTTCTCCTTGCCCTTGCCGCCGCTCTGGATCTCGGCCTCCAGGGAGGCGAGGTCCTTCTCGGACATCCTGAAGTCCTTCACCCACTGCGCGACCTTCGGGAAGTCGGCGGCGAAGTCCTTCTTGCCGACGGCGTGGATCTCCTCGCCCTTGCCCCAGGCGCCCTTGGGGTCCTTGAGCTTCTTCAGGTCGTGCTTGGCGTACGCCCAGTGCGGCGACCACAGGGTGGTGACGACGGGCTCCTTCTTCTTGACGGCCCGGTCGAGCTCGGCGAGCATCGTGGACGTCGAGGAGGAGACGACCTTGTACTCGCCGTCCAGGCCGTACTCCTTGAGTACCTTGTCGTTGAGCGTGCCCATCATCCCGGCGCTGGACTCGATGCCGACGATCTTCCCGCCGAACTGTGCGCCCTTGCCCTTGAGGTCCGCCAGGGAGTCGATGCCCTTGACGTACGAGGGGACGGTCAGCTCCAGGGAGGTGGGGCCGTACCAGGAGCCGAGGTCGCTGAGCTTGTCGCCGTAGCGGTCCATGTACTGCTTGTGCGTGGTGGGCAGCCAGGAGTCGAACTGGAGGTCCATCTGGCCCTGGGCCAGCGCGGTGTAGAGGGGGCCGGGGTCGAGCTGCTTGACGTCCGGCTCGTAGCCGCGGTCCTCCAGGACGTTCTGCCACAGGTAGGTGGTGGCGACGGCCTCGTCCCAGGGGAAGTAGCCGAGCCTGACCTTCTTGCCGTGGCCGGCGTTCTTGCCGGCGGCCACGGCCTGCCGGTCGTCGCCGCCCCGGGTGAGGTGCATGCCACCGGCGACGAGTGCGAGGACGACGATGCCGACGGTGGCGACGGCGGTGCCCGGGCGGTACCGCAGGAACGCGGCGGAGGCCGAGGCGCGCGCGGAGGCGGCGTCCTTGGCCGCGGCGCGGCGGCCCGACGGGGAGACGCGCCGGCCGAGGGCGCCCGTCATCCGGTCCAGGTACATGGCGAGGACGACGACCGCGAGGCCGCTCTCGACGCCGCCGCCGATGTTCACCTGGGTCACGGCCGCGTAGACGGACTCGCCGAGGCCGCCCGCGCCGGCCATGCCGGCGATGACGACCATGGACAGGGCCAGCATGATGACCTGGTTGACGCCCGCCATGATGGTGGGCAGCGCCAGCGGCAGCTGGACGCGGACGAGGGTGTCGCGCGGGGTGGTGCCGAAGGCCCGGGCCGCCTCGACGAGTTCGCCGTCGACCTGGCGGATGCCGAGCTCGGTCATCCGGACGCCGGGCGGCATCGAGAAGACGATGGTGGCGATCAGGCCGGGGATGGGGCCGATGGAGAAGAACATCACGCCCGGGATCAGGTAGACGAAGGCGGGCATCGTCTGCATGACGTCCAGGACGGGGCGCAGCACCCGGCTGACCCGGCGGTTGCGGGCCGCCCAGATGCCCAGCGGCACGGCGAGCACGAGCGTGATGAGGCTGGCGACGAGGACGAGCGAGAGCGTCGCCATCGCCTCGTCCCACAGGCCGAACGAGTCGACGAGCGCCAGCCCGGCGAAGGCGAGGGCGCCGGCGAGCAGGCCGCGCAGCCACCAGGCGACGACGGCGAGGATGCCCGCCATGAGCAGGGCGTCCGGCGCGCCGAGGACGGCGTTCACGCCGTCGTACATGCCGGTCAGCACGGTGTTGACGGCGTCGAAGAGCCAGGAGAGGTGGGACTGCAGCCAGTCCACGGCGCTCTCGGCCCAGCTGCCGAGGCTGATCCTAGGCATGGGCGGTCACCTCCGGCTCGGGATCCGTGGCCCGGGGCGCGGCGCCCTGGGCGACCTGCGGCTGGTCGCCGAGCGCGGCCAGCAGGCCGTCGCGGGTGACGACGCCGGTCAGCTCGCCGTCCTCGCCGGTGACGGCGACGGGCTCGCCGCTGCGTGCGAAGGGGCTGAACAGCTCGGCCACGGGCGTGTCCGCGCTGACGGTCGTGGCGTCGTCCGGCAGGCCGGCGGCGGGGGCCGCGGAGCCGGTCATGATCGAGCCCGCGGTGAGGACCCGGGAACGGTCGACGTCCTGGATGAAGGAGGCGACGTAGTCGTTGGCCGGGCGGACCAGGATGTCCTCGGCGGTGCCGTTCTGGACGATCCGGCCGTCGCGCATGACGGCGATGCGGTCGCCGAGGCGCATGGCCTCGTTGAGGTCGTGGGTGATGAACACGATGGTCTTCTTCAGCCGCTTCTGCAGGTCCAGCAGCTGGTCCTGCATGTCGCGGCGGATCAGGGGGTCGAGCGCGCTGAAGGACTCGTCCATCAGCAGCAGGTCGGCATCGGTGGCGAGCGCGCGGGCGAGACCGACGCGCTGCTGCATGCCGCCGGACAGCTCGTCGGGCCAGGACTTCTCCCAGCCCTTGAGGCCGGCCAGCTCCAGTGCCTCGGCGGCCCGCTCCTCGCGCTCGGCGCGCGGCACGCCGCGCACCTCCAGGCCGTAGGCGGCGTTCTCCAGCACGCTGCGGTGCGGGAAGAGCGCGAAGTGCTGGAAGACCATGCTGATGTTCCGCGAGCGCACGTCGCGCAGTTCGCGCGGGGACAGCGCGGTCAGGTCCCGTCCGTCGTACAGGACGCGTCCCGCGGTCGGGTCGAGCAGCCCGTTGAGCATGCGCAGGAGGGTGGACTTGCCGGATCCGGAGAGCCCCATCACCACGAAGATCTGGCCGGCTTCGACCTCGAACGACGCGTCGATCACCGCCGCGGTGGTGCCGTCCGCACGCAGCTCGTCGCGGTCTGCACCGTCGGCGAGCCGCCGGACGGCTGCTTCGGGTCGTCTGCCGAACACCTTGTACAGGTGCTCGGCCTTCAGCCTGGACACATAAACCTCTCGGGTCGGACAACATCGGACGGCGGGGCCCGCCACCCCCCAAGGGCAGGACCGCTCCGGCGCCGCGCCTGCCCCCGATCATTCGGGGCAAACGGAACAGTGATCCGGTTCACATGCCGGTGGGGCGCTGCCGGTGGGGTGCGGCATGATCGGTGCGTGACCCGACGCCTGATGCTCCTCGACACCGCCTCCCTCTACTTCCGCGCCTACTTCGGGGTGCCGGAATCGGTGAAGGCACCCGACGGCACCCCGGTGAACGCGGTGCGCGGCCTGCTGGACTTCATCGCCCGCCTCGTCCAGGACCACCACCCCGACGACCTGGTCGCCTGCATGGACTTCGACTGGCGCCCGCAGTGGCGGGTGGAGCTGATCCCTTCCTACAAGGCGCACCGGGTGGCGGAGGAGGTCGAGGGGGCGCCCGACGAGGAGGAGACGCCCGACACGCTCTCCCCGCAGGTGCCGGTGATCGAGGCCGTGCTGGACGCCGTGGGCATCGCCCGCGTCGGCGCCGTGGGCTACGAGGCCGACGACGTGATCGGCACGCTGGCCGCCCGGGCCCGGGGCCCCGTGGACATCGTCACCGGCGACCGCGACCTCTACCAGCTCGTCGACGACCGGCGCGGCGTGCGGGTGCTCTACCCGGTCAAGGGGGTGGGCACGCTGCAGGTGGTGGACGAGGCCGTACTGCGCGAGAAGTACGGGGTGGACGGGCCCGGCTACGCCGACCTCGCGCTGTTGCGCGGCGACCCCAGCGACGGGCTGCCGGGCGTGCCCGGCGTCGGCGAGAAGACGGCCGCCAAGCTGCTGGCGTCCTTCGGCGACCTCGCCGGGATCCTGGCCGCCGTCGACGACCCCGCGGCCAGGCTGAGCCCCGCCCAGCGCAGGCGGCTGGACGAGGCCCGCCCGTATCTGGCGGTCGCCCCCACGGTGGTGCGGGTCGCCTCCGACGTGCCGCTGGCGCCCTTCGACGCGGCGCTGCCGTCCTCGCCCCGCGACCCCCGCGGGCTGGACGAGCTCGCCCGGCGGTGGGGCCTGGGAGGGGCGCTCCAGCGATTGCTGTCCACGCTCGCCGCCTGAACTGTTAGGTTAGGCGTACCTAACTTGCATTGATCAGGGGATCAGGGGAGACAGCGATGGCAGAGCGTCCGGTCCGCAGCAAGCCGCAGCTCAACCGGGCCCGCGTGGTCCGTACGGAGCGGCTGACGCCGCACATGGTCCGCGTGGTGCTGGGCGGCGACGGCCTGGCCGGGCTCGCCGCCGGCGAGTGCAGCGACCACTACGTCAAGCTGCTCTTCCCCGTGGAGGGCGTCGCCTATCCGGAGCCCTTCGACATCGAGGCCGTCCGCCGTGACATGCCGCGCGACCAGTGGCCCCGGACGCGCACGTACACGGTGCGTTCCTTCGATCCCGCCGCGTGCGAGCTGACGATCGACTTCGTCCACCACGGCGACGAGGGCCTGGCCGGCCCCTGGGCGGCCGGCGTGCGGCCCGGCGAGGAGATCCTCTTCCTCGGCCCCGGCGGCGCGTACGCCCCCGACCCGGCCGCCGACTGGCACCTGCTGGCGGGGGACGAGAGCGCGCTGCCGGCCATCGCCGCCTCGCTGGAGCGGATGCCCGACGGCGCGGTCGTCCACGCCTTCGTCGAGGTCGCCGACGCGGACGAGGAGCAGAAACTCCGGCTGCCCGCGGGCGTCGAGGTCACCTGGCTGCACCGCGGGAGCCGGCCCGTGGGCGAGCTGCTGGTCGCGGCCGTCCGCTCGCTCGACTTCCCCGCCGGCACCGTGCACGCCTTCGTCCACGGCGAGGCGGGCTTCGTCAAGGAGCTGCGGCGCCACCTGCGCATGGAGCGTGAGGTGCCGCGCGAGCGGCTGTCCATCTCCGGGTACTGGCGGCGCGGCCACGACGAGGACGGCTGGCAGGCGTCCAAGCGCGAGTGGAACCGGCAGGTGGAGGCGGAGCAGGAGGGCGGCGCGGACGCGGCGGCCGCATGAGTGCCCGTCAACCGGGCTCACCACCGGGGTCGTCCGCAGATATTCTCGCCGCATGAATCGTGCCCGGACAGCCCTGGCGGCCCTGGCCGCGTCGGCCCTCGTCATGGCGGCCCCCGCCGGGGCCGCGCCGGCCTTCGCCGCCCCGGACTCCTCGGACTCGGAGTCCTCCATATCGGGCGGCGGGCCCGCTCAGCGCGGCCGCGAGGCCGTCTTCACGGTGACGACCAGTCAGGACGTGCTGGACGCCCACGACGGCCGTCTCACCGTCGAGTCGCCGGCCTTCGCCAAGAAGCTGACCCTCAAGGCGAAGCGTTTCCGCGAGGGCAAGGACGCCATGCTCCACACGCAGGTCGCGGGCATGGTGCTGTGCGACGTCGCGCCCGGGACGTACCCCGTCGAGCTCAAGGACGGTGGCGAGGACGAGCCGGCGGACACGACCGAGCTGACGGTCGTCGCCGACATGGACCCGGGCAACCGGGAGTTCTGCGAGAGCCCGCGCAGCTACGACGAGGTGGCCGACCGGACCAGCGAGACGGCGCCGGACGACGACGAGGACGAGGAGGGCGTGAGCCTCGGCGAACTGGCCGCGGTCATCGCCGGCACGGCAGCCCTGGCCGCCGCGCTCGCCTCGACGGCGACGTACCTGCTCACCCGCAGGCGGCGCCGCCGCGACGCAGGGGAGAAGACGCCGGAGGACGCGGCTCCGTAGGGGCGCGCCGGCGCGTCCCCACGGAGCACCCGGCCGGTGCGGCGGATCAGTCCCCGCTGCCGCCGGCCGCCCGCACCAGCGCCTGCGTCAGCCGCAGGTCGTCCTTCGGCTCGGGGTGCCACTGGATGCCCAGGGCGAAGCGGCCGTCCGCGTACTCCAGGGCCTCGACGGTGCCGTCCTCCGCGTGAGCGGTGGCGATCAGACCCGCGCCGAGCCGGTCCACCGCCTGGTGGTGGTGGGTGGCCACGTCCAGCGTGTGGCCGGGCAGCAGGCTGCCGGTCAGCGTGCCGGGCACGGCCTTGACGGTGTGGTCGCTGAACGAGCCCGGCACGGGGTTGTGGCCCTCGTGGCCCACCTCGTCCGGCAGGTGCTGGATCAGGGTGCCGCCCGCGTGGACGTTCATCACCTGCAGGCCGCGGCAGATGCCGAGCACGGGGAGGCCCTGCTCCAGCGCGGCGTCCAGCAGGGCCAGCTCCCAGCGGTCGCGTTCCGGTACGGGCGTCCCGGCGCGCGGGTGCGGCCGTTCGCCGTACAGCGCGGGGTCCAGGTCCTCGCCGCCCGCGATGATCAGGCCGTCCAGCCGCCGGACCAGGGACGCGGCGACGGCCGGGTCGTCCGGCGGCAGCAGCGTCGCCAGGCCGCCCGCGCGCTGGACGTGCTCGTGGTAGGCGGCCGGCAGCAGGGCGGCGGGCAGGTCCCAGGCCACTCCCCAGCGGGCTTGGACGAGGTAGGTGGTGACGCCGATGAGGGGGCGTGGCCGAGTGCTCACGTGCCGTGTCCTTTCGTCCCGGTGACTCATTCTCGGGCAAGTTCCGCTTCCGCCGCGGCCAGGGCCGCGAACTCCTCCTCCGGTGCGCTCGCCACGAGCCGGTGCCGGCTGTAGAGGGCGAAGTAGGCGGCGGCGACCGCGTAGACGCCCAGGGCGATGACGGCGGCGGTGACGTCCACCAGGAAGGTGGCCACCAGCGCCGCACAGGCCAGGACGAAGGCCACCGCCGACGTCAGCACGCCGCCCGGCGTCCGGTAGGGGCGCGCCAGCCCCGGCTCGCGGCGGCGCAGCACGATGTGGGAGAGCGACATCAGGGCGTAGGAGATGGTGGCGCCGAACACCGCCACGTTGAGCATCCGCGCCCCGTCGCCCGTCACCGCCGCCAGCGTGAAGCCGAGCGCGCCCGGCACCAGCAGCCCGAGCCAGGGGGCCTTGCGGCGGCTGGTGAGGGAGAGGAAGCGGGGCAGGTAACCGGCCCGGGAGAGGGCGAACAGCTGCCGGGAGCCGGCGTAGATGAGGGAGAAGAAGGAGGCCACCAGCCCGGCCAGGCCGGCGTAGTTGACGATGCGGGCCAGGACGTGGCCCTGTCCGTCGCCCTCCAGCGCGGCGACCAGGGGGTTGCCCGCGTCCTTCATCGCCTCGGCCCCGCCGGCCCCGGTCGCGGCGAGGAACGTCAGCAGCGCCAGGACGAGGAGGATGCCCATGGACGTGGCCATGGCCTTCGGCAGCGTACGGGCGGGGTCGCGGGTCTCCTCGGCCGCGAGCGGCACGCCCTCGACGCCGAGGAAGAACCACATGCCGAAGGGGAACGCCGCCCAGATGCCGAGCAGTCCGAACGGCAGCCAGGAGGAGGAGCCGAACGCGCCGGGGTCGGCCGGGATGTCGTTCAGCCGCCCCGCGTCGAACTCGGTGAACGCGCCGGCGGCGAAGACGACCAGGGCGGCGACCGCCACGCCCGTCACCACGAAGCTGAAGCGCAGGGCCTCGCCGACGCCCCAGAGGTGGATGCCGATGAAGATCACGAAGCATGCCAGGTACACGGGCCAGCCCGACGTGAGCCCGAACAGGTGCAGCGACTCGACGTAGTCGCCGATGAACAGGGAGATCGCGGCCGGGGCCAGGACGTACTCGATGAGGATGGCCGTCCCGGTGAGGAAGCCGCCCCAGGGGCCCAGCGCGCGGCGGGCGAAGCCGTAACCGCCGCCGGCCGTGGGGAGGATGGCGGCGAGCTCGGCGAGGGCGAAGACCATGCACGTGTACATCAGGCCCATGAGCGCGGCGGCGACGGCCAGCCCGCCGAAGCCGCCCTGCGCGAGGCCGAAGTTCCAGCCGGAGAAGTCGCCGGAGACGACGTAGGCGACGCCCAGCCCGGTCAGCAGGAGGGGGCCCGCGCTGCCCCGGCGCAGGGTGCGCTTCTCCAGATAGCCGGGGGCGCCGTCCAGGGGTGCCGGTCGGTCGGGTGGCGCGCTGGGGGTGTCCGTGCGATCGGCCATGAGCCGCTCCTGCCTGGAGGTGCCGGGAGGCAAAGGTTTTGCGCCATACCTTTGCCTCGGCGGCGGCCGAAAGGCAACCCCCTTGCGTTAAACCCGGGTTACTTAGGCCAGAAACCCCCGCAACAATGCCGCCGTGCCGCAGCAGTGCTCCCGCATCACTTCCCGCGCACCTTCCGCGTCGCCGTCGAGCACCGCCTCCACCAGGGCGGTGTGCTGCTGCTGGGAGTGCTCCAGGTTCCGCACCAGCAGCGGGATGCAGTCCAGCAGGTCGTTGACGGTCGCCCGCACCGCGGCGTACTGCGCGGCCAGCGTCGGGGAGCCGGACAGCTCGGCCAGCGTCAGGTGCAGCATCGTGTCCAGGCGGCGGTAGTCGGCCAGCGGCGCGTCGTGCGTGGCCGCCAGCGCCGCCCGCAGCCGCCCGGCCTCCTCGTCGCCCAGGCCGTGCGCGGCGCACAGCCCGGCCGCGCCCACCTCCAGCACCTCGCGGAAGCGCAGCACGTCCTCCACGTCCACGGCCGCCACGCGCCGGCGCAGCTCGTCCTCGCCCGCCGTCGCCGGCCGGGCCAGCACGAACGTCCCCCCGTACCGGCCGCGCCGGCTCTCCACCAGGCCCTGGTCCGCCAGCACCTTCAGCACCTCGCGCAGCGTCACCCGGCTGATCTGCAGCCGCTCGGCCAACTCGCGCTCGGCGGGCAGCCGTTCCCCCTGCGCCACCAGACCCAGCCGCACGATCTGGAGTATCTGCTGCAGCGCCTCCTCGAAGCCGTTGCCCGCACGGACCGGCCGCAGGACCGGTGAGAGCCGGTCCGCCGCATGCTCGTTCATCTTCCCCCTTCCCAATCAATGGTCTACGGCCCTACCTTAAGACCCCCGGTCGCACCGACAGGAGGCAACACCGTGGCAGACCGCATGCCCCCGCTCACGGTCGACGAGCTGCGCAGGCTCGTCGACGCCGGGGAGATCGACACTGTCGTCCTCGCCTTCACGGACATGCAAGGACGGCTCCAGGGGAAGCGGTTCGCCGCCCGGTTCTTCCTCGACGACACCCTCGAACACGGCACCGAGGGCTGCAACTACCTCCTCGCCGTGGACACCGACATGAACACCGTGGGCGGCTACGCCATGTCGTCCTGGGAACGCGGCTACGGCGACTTCGCCCTGCACGGCGACGTCGCCACCCTGCGCCGCACCCCGTGGAACCCCGGCACCGCCCTGATGACCGCCGACCTCGCCTGGCACGACGGATCGCCCGTCCTCGCCTCACCGCGCCAGATCCTGCGCCGCCAGCTCGACCGGCTCGCCGAGCACGGCTGGAGTGCCTACGCGGGCACGGAGCTGGAGTTCATGGTCTTCAAGGACACCTACGAGGACGCCTGGAGCCGCGGCTACCGCGGCATGACCCCCGCCAACCAGTACAACATCGACTACTCCGTCCTCGGCACCGGCCGCGTCGAGCCCCTGCTCCGCCGCATCCGCAACGAGATGGGCGCCGCCGGCATGACGGTGGAGTCCGCCAAGGGCGAGTGCAACCTCGGCCAGCACGAGATCGCCTTCCGCTACGACGAGGCGCTCACCACCTGCGACCAGCACGCCGTCTACAAGACCGGTGCCAAGGAGATAGCCGCCCAGGAGGGCATGGCCCTCACCTTCATGGCCAAGTACGACGAACGCGAGGGCAATTCCTGCCACATCCACCTCTCGCTGCGCGACGAGGCGGGGCGGCCGGTGCTCGCCGACGACGACGGCCCGTACGGCATGTCGAAGACCATGCGCCACTTCCTCGCCGGCCAGCTCGCCGCCCTGCGCGACTTCACCCTCCTCTACGCACCGAACATCAACTCCTACAAGCGCTTCCGCCCCGGCTCCTTCGCCCCCACCGCCGTCGCCTGGGGCCCGGACAACCGCACCTGCGCCCTGCGCGTCGTCGGCCACGGCCTCGCCCACCGCTTCGAGAACCGGCTGCCCGGCGGGGACGTCAACCCCTACCTGGCCGTCGCCGGCATGGTCGCCGCCGGCCTGCACGGCGTCGAGCACGAGCTGGAGCTCCCCGAGGTCTGCACCGGCAACGCCTACACCGGCGGCGCCGCGCACGTCCCCGCCACCCTGCGCGAGGCCGCCGATGTGTGGGAGGCCAGCCCCCTGGCCCGGGCCGCCTTCGGCGACGAGGTCGTCGAGCACTACCTCAACATGGCGCGTGTCGAGCAGGAGGCGTACGACACCGCCGTCACGGACTGGGAGCGCTTCCGCTCCTTCGAGCGGATGTAACCCGTGACTTTGCGCCCACCTGTGTCCCGCTGGGCTGGGGGCACCTCCCAGCGGTAGCTGGGGGAGGGTGGGCACAACGCGACCACCGGCGTGCAGCCGCGTACGAACCGCAGGAGAGGACTTGCACGAGCTTCACGTACTCAATCCCGCGACGGAGGAACTCGTCGCCACCGTCCCGGCCGCGACGCGGCAGGACGTCCACGCGGCGGTGACCCGCGCCGCCGACGCCCAGCGCGGCTGGGCCCGGCTCGCCCCCGGCGACCGCGCCCGGCAGCTGCGCCGCTTCGCCGACGCGGTCGACGCACACCTGGAGGAACTGGCCCAGCTGGAGGTCGCCGAGGCCGGCCACCCCGTCGGCAACGCCCGCTGGGAGGCGGGCAACGTCCGTGACCTGCTGGAGTACGCGGCCGCCGGCATCGAGCGGCTCACCGGCTCCCAGATTCCCGTCGCGGGCGGGCTCGACGTCACCTTCCACGAACCGCTCGGCGTCGTCGCGGTCATCGCCCCGTGGAACTTCCCGATGCCCATCGCCGCCTGGGGCTTCGCACCCGCCCTGGCCGCGGGCAACGCCGTCGTCGTCAAACCCGCCGAGACCACCCCGCTGACCGCCCTGCGCCTGGCCGAACTGGCCCTGGAGGCCGGGCTGCCCGAGGGCCTCCTGCAGGTCCTCCCCGGGGCCGGGCCCGTCGCGGGCGACGCGCTCGTCGTCCACCCCGGCGTCGCCAAGGTCGTCTTCACCGGCTCCACCGCCGTCGGCAAGCAGATCATGGCCACGTGCGCGGCCGGCGTGAAGCGTGTGACCCTCGAACTGGGCGGCAAGAGCCCCAACATCGTCTTCGCCGACGCCGACGTCGAACGGGCCGCCGCGGCGGCCCCCGGCTCCTTCCTCGACAACACCGGCCAGGACTGCTGCGCCCGCAGCCGCATCCTCGTCCAGCGCACGGTGTACGACCGCTTCATGGAGCTGCTGGAGCCGGCCGTGACGTCCTACGTCGTGGGCGACCCCACCGACCCGGCCACCCAGATGGGCCCGCTCGTCTCCGCCGTGCACCGCGAGCGCGTGCGGTCCTACGTCCCCGAGACCGCGCCCGCCGCCATCCGGGGCGAGGCCCCGCAGGGCAAGGGCTTCTGGTACCCGGCGACCGTCCTCGAAGCCGGCCCGGACGACCGCCTCGCCCGCGAGGAGATCTTCGGCCCCGTCGCCGTCGTCACCCCCTTCGAGGACGAGGAGGAGGCCGTACGCCTGGCCAACGCCACGGACTACGGCCTGTCCGGCTCCCTGTGGACCCGGGACGTCTCCCGTGCCCTGCGCGTCTCCCGGGCCGTCGCCGCCGGCAACCTCTCCGTCAACTCCCACAGCAGCGTCCGCTACTGGACGCCCTTCGGCGGCTTCAAGCAGTCCGGCCTCGGCCGCGAGCTGGGCCCGGACGCGCTGTCCGCCTTCACCGAGACCAAGAACGTCTTCATCGCGATCGACCCCCTGAAGGAGACCACGTGACCGACCAGACCCCCGTCTGCCGCCGCCTCGTCGGCCGCACCGCCGTCGTGACCGGAGCCGGCAGCGGCATCGGCCTGGCCACCGCCCGGCGCCTGGCCTCCGAGGGCGCGAACGTCGTCTGCGCCGACATCGACGAGAGCGCCGGCAAGGCCGCCGCCGCCGAGGTCGGCGGCCTGTACGTCAAGGTCGACGTCACCAGCCCCGAGGAGGTCGAGGCGCTCTTCAAGACCGCTTACGACACCTACGGCTCGGTCGACATCGCCTTCAACAACGCCGGCATCTCCCCGCCCGACGACGACTCCATCCTCACCACCGGCCTCGACGCCTGGAAGCGCGTCCAGGAGGTCAACCTCACCTCCGTCTACCTCTGCTGCAAGGCGGCACTGCCGTACATGCAGCGGCAGGGCAAGGGCTCCATCGTCAACACCGCCTCCTTCGTCGCGGTGATGGGCGCCGCCACCTCCCAGATCAGCTACACCGCCTCCAAGGGCGGCGTGCTGGCCATGTCCCGCGAACTGGGCGTGCAGTTCGCCCGCGAGGGCATCCGCGTCAACGCGCTGTGCCCGGGCCCGGTGAACACCCCGCTGCTCAAGGAGCTGTTCGCCAAGGACCCGGAGCGGGCCGCGCGGCGCCTGGTGCACGTGCCGGTCGGACGCTTCGCCGAGCCGGAGGAGATCGCGGCCGCCGTCGCCTTCCTCGCCAGCGACGACTCGTCCTTCGTCAACGCAGCCGAGTTCCTCGTGGACGGTGGCATCGCGGGCGCCTACGTGACCCCGCTGTAGGGTCCATGATCAAACGCCGGGACCGGACCGACCGTCCGTCCCGTCCCGGCGTACGCCCTGTCACCACACGCACCAAAGAGAGCACATGCGCACCAAGTCCGCCATCGTCGTCGGCCTCGCTGCCGCCGCGGCCCTCGCCACCGCGACCGTCACCACCGCGGCCACGGCCACCGCGGCCCCCGCCCACCACGAGACCCGCCGGAGCTGCCCGCAGCTCGACAAGAACCTCCCCTGGGCCGGCGACAACCGCGCCCGGCTGCAGAAGATGATCGACGAGCGCGGCACCTGCTCCGGCAACCGCGGCCCGCGCCCGGTCGCCGCGTTCGACTGGGACAACACCGTCGTCAAGAACGACATCACCGACGCCACGCTCGCCTGGGCCCTCAAGCACGACAAGATCCTGCGGCCCGCGCACTGGCGCGACACCAACGCCTGGCTCACCCCGGCCGCCGAGGCGGCCCTCACCACGGCGTGCGGCACCTCGGTGCCCGTCGGCCGGCCGCTGCCCACCTCGAAGAACACCGCCTGCACCGACGAGATCTTCGAGATACGCGAGAAGTCCCAGACCATGGCCGGCGAGGCCGCCTTCGCCGGTGACTGGAACCACCGGCGCACGGTCCCCGCCTACGGCTGGATCCCCCAGCTGTTCGCCGGGCACACGCCCGCCGCCCTGACCTCCTTCGCCCGTCAGGCCCGCGCCGAGCAGCTCGCCGCGCCCGTCGGCACGAAGCAGACCGTCGGCACCCACACGATCGCCGGCTACATCCGCTACTACGACCAGCAGAAGGACCTGATCCGCACGCTCAAGGCGGCCGGCTTCGACGTCTACATCGTCTCCGCCTCCTCCGAGCCGATCGCCGAGGCGTGGTCGAGCGGCGTCGGCCTCGACCGCAAGCACACCATCGGCATCCGCAGCATCACCGAGCACGGCCGGCTGACCACGGCCCTCAAGGGCTGCGGCGGCGTGGAGACCGGCCGCGGCGACGCCCTGCCGTACATGGACGGCAAGCGCTGCATGATCAACCAGGAGATCTTCAAGATCAAGGACGCGAAGGCGTGGCAGCAGCAGGACTTCTCCCACCGCATCGCCCTCGGCGCCGGTGACGCCGACACCGACGTGACGTTCGTCAACGACGCAACCGGCGCGCACGTCGCCATCAACCGCAACAAGTCCGAGCTGATGTGCCGCGCCTACGACGACGCGGACGGCCGCTGGGTCGCCAACCCCATGTTCATCGACCCGATGCCCCGCAAGTCCGGGACGTACCCGTGCTCGACGACGGGTGCCACCGCGGCCGACGGGACGAAGGTGCCGGTGCGGCGCGCCGACGGCAGCGTGATCCCGGACCAGGCGGACAAGGCGTTCTGACGGATCCGACGATCTGACGGAACGTTCCCGCAGGGGAAGGGGGCAGGGACCGGTGGCCATCGGCACCACCGGTCCCTGCCGGCGTTTTCCGGCCGTTCCGACTCCTTCCGGGGGCCTGCGCCCCGCGAGGCGTCCGCTCCATGATGGATCCGTTTTCGGCACGCCGGACCGCATACTCCCAGGAGGCTCCCGCCATGCCCGACACCATGCTCGCCGGACGGTTCGACCTGCGCTCCGGGCGGTTCGCCGTCGAGGAGACCCCCGTCCCCGAGCCCGGCCCCGGCCAGGTCCGGATCAAGGTCAGGGCCGCCGGCATCTGCCTGTCGGACGTCCACCTCGTGGACGGCAGCCTCCGGCCCGCCTACGCCACCGCCGACAAGATCACCGTCGGTCACGAGACGGCGGGTGTCATCGACGTCCTCGGCCCGGACGTGCCCGGCCCCTGGGCCGCGGGGCAGCGCGTCCTGCTCCAGGCGGGGGAGCGCTGCGGCGCCTGCGCGCCCTGCCGGCGTTACGAGCCGTGCCCCACGGTGCGCACGCGCGGCTTCGACTACGACGGAGGCTGGGCCGAGTACGCCCTGGCCACCCACCACACGCTCGTCGCGCTCCCCGACGACCTCCCCTTCGAGCAGGCGGCCGTCATCCCCGACGCCGTCTCCACCCCCTGGGCCGCCATCACCGCCACCGGCCGGGCGCGTCCCGCCCGGCCCGCCGGCGTGTGGGGCGTGGGCGGCCTCGGCGCCCACGCCGTCCAGCTGCTGCGGCTCGTCGGGGCCGCCCCCGTCATCGCCGTCGACCCGCTGCCGGCCGCCCGGGAACGTGCCCTGGAGTTCGGTGCGGACCTCGCCCTGGACCCCGCCGCCCCCGACCTGCGCGAGCGGATCCTCGCCGCCACCGGGGGCCTCGGACTCGACCTCGCCCTCGACCTGGCGGGCGTCCCCGCCGTCCGTGACCAGGCCGTGCGCTGCCTGGGCCACGGCGGCCGCCTCGTCCTCGTCGGCCTGAGCCCCACCCCGCTGACCGTCAGCGAGAGCATCGCCTTCAGCTACCGCGAGCAGAGCGTCCTCGGCCACTACGGATCGGCGCCCTTCCACGTGGACGAGCTCGTCGCCCTCGCCCGCCTGCACCGGCTCGACCTCGGCCGGTCCATCAGCGACACGCTGCCGCTCGCCGAAGCGGCGGCCGGCGTGGAGCGCCTGCAGAAGAAGGAGGGCGCCCCCGTCCGGCTCGTCCTGATCCCCTGAAGGACTGCCTGATCCCCTGAGAGCCCGCCCTCACAGGAACGTGCGGCCCTCACCCCGGTAGGTGGGGGCCGTCTCCACCACCCGCTCGCCGTCGACGAGGTGCAGCGCCGCGAAGCGCTCGCACAGCTCACCCGCCTTCGCGTGCCGGAACCACACCTTGTCCCCGATCAGCAGGTCGTCGGCTGCCTGCCCCAGCAGCGGCGTCTGCACCTCGCCCGCCCCCTCGCGCGGCGCCAGCCGCAGGCCCGCCGGCAGGTACGGGGCCGGCAGCCGGTCCCGGCCGGCCGCGCCCGACGCGGGGTAGCCGCCGCCCAGCACGGTCACCACGCCGACCCCCGGCCGGCGCACCACCGGCAGCGCGAAGAGCGCCGCCGGACGGCCCCGGAACGACGAGTAGTGGTCGAAGAGCCGCGGCACGTAGAGCCCCGACCCGGCGGCGACCTCCGTCACCACGTCCTCCGCGGCCGTGTGCTGCACGCTGCCCGTGCCGCCGCCGTTGACGAACTCCAGCTCCGCCACGTCCCGTACCGCCGCCACCGCCTCGGCCCGCAGGGCCTCAAGCCGGCTTCGGGCGACGGACTGCATCAGGCGGACCGCACCGGAGTGCACCGGCCGGCCCCCGACCGCATCACCCACACCCGCCACATGAGCCTCGTACGCCATCAGTCCCACCAGCCGAAAGCCCGGGCGGCGCGCCACGGCCCGGGCCAGCTCCGCCAGCCGCTCCGGCACGTGCAGCGGCGAGCGCAGCGCCCCGACCCGCACGCGGCCGCCCAGCAGCCGCAACGAGACGTCGAACTCCAGGCAGACCCGCACCTCTTCGCGCCCCGCACGGGCCGCGTCGACCACCGCCAGCTGAGCGGGGTCGTCGACCATGACCGTGACCGCCCGGGCCAGCTTCGGGTCCGAGGTGAGCTCGGCGAAGCCCGCCCGGTCTGCCGAGGGGTAGGCCAGCAGCACGTCCGGCACCCCCGAACGAGCCAGCCACAGCGACTCCTCCAGGGTGTAGCCCATGACCCCGGCGAATCCGTCCCGCGCCAGCACCCGCTCCAACAGCGCCCGGCAGCGCACCGACTTGCTCGCCACCCGCACCGGCTTGCCCCGCGCCCGCCGCACCAGATCGGCGGCGTTGGCGTCGAACGCCCCGAGGTCCACCACCGCCAGCGGGGCGTCCAGATGGGCGGTGGCCCGGTCGTAGCGCACTCTGTCGGACGACATGGCGCGCAGCCTGCCAGACCGGAATTGCCCTGGATAGGGGTCCTGCACGGGCGAAATGGCACCTCACGCACCACGCCCCGTAGAGTGGCGCGCACGCCACCGCTCACGGGCCGTGGCGACGCCCGCCACGGGGCGGTACGGCGAACAGGCTCGCGAGGGGGAGCGCAGGTGAGCACCGAAGCGGATGCCATGCCGCCGCCCACCGTCCCCCATGACGTCCCGCCACCCGACATGCCGGACATGCCCGTCGTGCGCGGGCGGACCACGGCGGTCGCGGTGTGCCTCGTCCTCGGCCTGGGCCTCATAGCGGGGGCGGTGGCGGGCAGTTGCCTCGCGGACGGTCCCGGCGAGCGCTCGGCCGCGGAAGCGACGTACGAGCGCGGGGCCACCCTCTGGCAGGACATCCCGGTCGCCCAGCTCTTCCCGCCCACCGTCCGCAGCGACGCGGCCGGCCCCGGCGGCGCGCCCCGCGAGTGGGTGCGCGTCGGCGTCGCCCCGGCCGCCGACTGCACCGAGGCGTTCGACCCCGTCCTGGCCGCCGCCCTCGCCCCCGTCGGGTGCAAGCGCCTGCTGCGCGCCACCTACACCGACGTCACGTCCTCCAGCGTGACCACGGTCGGCCTGCTCGTCACCGAGGCCGACACGGCCGGCATGCGGGCCCTGCGCAAGCGGTTCGCGGACGAACGCCTCGACGAGCGCCCCGACCTGATGCCCCGCCCGTACGCCCCCCACGGCACGGTCGCCGACCGGTTCGGCCTGGCGCAGCGCGTGACCTGGCGCGTCGACGTCCTGACGGACGTCCCGGCGGTCGTCTACGCCGTCACGGGCTTCGCCGACGGCCGCACGGGCGTCCCGCCCCAGCCGGCCGCCCAGGCCGTGGCCCCCGGTGCCACCACCGTCGCCGGCCAGGCGGGGCTCGGGCACGAGGCGACGGCCCTCGCGGAGGAAGTCGAGCGCGTCTTCCGCGAAGCGGCGCGCGAAGGGCGAAAGGGGGCCTCCCGATGACGACGCCGGCATCGCCGACCACCGTGACGTCACCGAAGTCGCCGACGTCACGCAGGCGGCCGGGAGCACCCCGCGGGACCGCTCCCGCCCGCCGTGCGCGGCGCGGGCTCGGCGCCCTCGCGGCCGGCGTCGCGCTCGCGCTGCTCGCCGGCGCGCCCGCGCAGGCGGACGCCATACGGGCCCAGGAGTGGGCGCTCGACGCGCTGCACGCCGAGGACGCCTGGCGGACGACCAAGGGCGCCGGGGTCACGGTCGCCGTCCTCGACACCGGCGTCGACGACGGCCACCCCGACCTGCGCGGCCGCGTGCTGCCGGGCAAGGACCTGATCGGATTCGGGGCGGGGCCCGGGGAGCGGCCCTGGGCCCGGCACGGGACCGCCATGGCCGGCATCGTCGCCGGCCGCGGGCACGGCGAGGGGGACGCCGACGGCGTCACCGGCGTCGCCCCCGCCGCCCGCATCCTGCCGGTCCGCGTGATCCTGGAGGACACCGATCCCGCCCGGGCCAAGGCCCGCGGAGCGCGCGGCGGAGCCCTCGCGGACGGCATCCGCTGGGCCGCCGACCATGGCGCCGACGTCATCAACCTCTCCCTCGGCGACGACAGCGACACCGCCCACCCCGAGCCGCGCGAGGACGCCGCCGTGCAGTACGCGCTCTCCAAGGGCGCCGTCGTCGTCGCCTCGGCCGGCAACGGCGGCGAGCACGGCGACCACGTCTCGTACCCCGCGGCCTACCCCGGCGTGATCGCCGTGACCGCCGTCGACCGCTACGGCAGCCGCGCGCCGTTCTCCACCCGCCGCTGGTACTCGACCGTCAGCGCGCCCGGCGTCGACGTCGTGATCGCCGACCCGGACCGGCGCTACTACGAGGGCTGGGGCACCAGTGCCGCGGCCGCGTTCGTCTCGGGGGCGGCGGCGCTGGTGCGGGCGGCCCGGCCCGGCCTGAGCCCGGCGCGGGTGCGGGAGCTGCTGACCGAGACCGCACAGGACGCGCCGCCGGGAGGGCGCAGCGACGAGCTCGGCGCGGGGATGATCGATCCGGCGGCGGCCGTCGCACGCGCCGTGCAGGAGGAGCCGGTGGACGGCCGCAGCGGCCCGCAGGCCCCGCGCTACTTCGGCGACGGCCCCAGCCCGTCCCCGCCCGGCGCCCCGGGCCGTCTTCCCGGCGTCCCGGCACTGGCCGCGGGTGCCACGGGCCTCCTGCTGCTGGTGACGGCAGCCGTCCTCCACCGCCGCCGCCCCCGCCCCGCCGCCCCGCCGCCGTACCCGTTCCCCTGACGGGACCGCCCCCGCGCCGGCACGAACCCGGACGGACCGGCAGCCGCGCAGGCCCCGGGCCTGCGCTGACGTGCCCCGTACCGGGCGCGGGCCGGCCGTCCCGCTCCGCCGCGAGCCGGCACGCGTCCGGACGTGGCCCCTGCCTGCCGCTCGCGGTCCGGGGGACGACCTGCACTCTGCGGACCGCCGGGCCGGCCCCCCGCTTCCGCCGGCCCCCCGCTTCCGCCGGGCCCCCGGCCCCCGCCGGGGCACCCGCACCCGGCGCCGTGAGGGGAGGCGGTGGGCGGATAGGGTCGCAGGGTGGCCCTCAAGAACATTCCCGACCCCGGTTTCTCCGACGACGACGGCTCCGCCGACGCCGCGCTGACCGAGGCGCTCGCCGCCTGGGCGGCCGATCCGTCCGCTCCGTCCGCCGAGGCGGGCGTGCTCGCCGCCCTGCGCGGGGCGCGGCTGCTCGTGCCCGTCGTGGCCGTGCTCGGCGAGGTGGAGACCGGGCCCGACGGGCTCAAGCGCGAGAAGACCAGCGACATGGCCGTGCCCACCCTGCAGGCACCCGACGGCCGCAAGGCGCTGCCCGCCTTCACCTCCCTGGAGACGCTGGCCCGCTGGCGCGCGGACGCCCGCCCCGTCGCCGTCCCGCTGCACCAGGCGCTGCAGGCGGCCGCGCACGAGAAGGCGGACACCATCGTCCTGGATCTGGCCGGCCCGGTCACCTACCCGCTGACCGGCCCCGCCCTGCTCGCGCTGGCCGAGGGGCGCGCGAGCGCCGACCCGCTGGCCGACCCCGCCGTCACCGCCGCGCTGCGCGCCGTCCTGGAGGCCGAGCCCGGCGTGCTGCGCGCGCACCTCATGCCCTCGCAGGACGCCGACGGCACCCTGGCCCTCGCCCTGGCGGACGGCGCCGAGGCGCCGGACGTGGTGCGCCGCGTGGCGGAGGCCCTGGCCGCGGACGAGGTGCTGCGGGCCCGTCTCGTGCGGGGCCTGGACCTGGCTCTGCTGCCGCCGGGGGCGAACGTCCCGGGGGAGAGCCTCGTCAGCCGGTGAGCCACCGCCGCTGAGCCGCTGAGCCGGGCCGGGGCCCGACAGGCGCCCCGTCGTGGATCGTCCGACAATGCCAGTGGACGGTCCACGAGATCCTCAGGAGGACGCCATGGACGCCCTGAAGAACGTGAAACCGGCCCTGGAAAACCTCGACGAGGTGAAGGTGAGGACCCTCAGCGCCGAATTCCTCGGCACGCTGCTGCTGGTGTTCTTCGCCGTCGGATCCGTCGTGCTCGCGGCCGATTACATCGGTGTGCTCGGCATTGCGCTGACCTTCGGCTTCACTCTTCTGGCCCTCGCGTACGCCCTGGGGCCCGTCTCCGGCTGCCACGTCAACCCGGCGGTGACGCTCGGGATGCTGCTGGAGCGGCGCATCTCGCTGCACACGGCCATCGAGTACTGGATCGCCCAGCTGCTCGGCGGCATCGTGGGTGCGGCCATCCTCTTCCTGCTCGCCAAGCAGGTGCCCGGACTCAAGACGCACGGCGCCTTCGGCAGCAACGGCTTCGCCGACCGCTCGGCGGTGCACCTCAACACCGGCGGCGCGTTCCTGGCCGAGGTCGTGATGACCTTCCTGCTGGTCTACGTCGTGCTCTCGGTCACCCACCGCATCGCCATGGTCGGCTTCGACGGGCTGGCCGCGGGTGTGGCGCTGGCCGTGGTGCACCTGATCGGCGTGCCGCTGACGGGCACGTCCGTGAACCCGGCCCGCAGCATCGGCCCCGCCCTCTTCGCGGGCGACGGGGCGCTGTCACAGCTGTGGCTGTTCATCATCGCGCCGCTGATCGGCGGCGCCCTCGCCGCCTACGCGCACCGCGTCACGCACCCGTTCCACGGTGCGGCCAACGTCGCGGACGAGCGGGCGCTCCCGGAGCCCCTCGCGGGCCCGGGCGAGGGGCGCCCGGACCGTCCCCACTTCGGCGGCCGGGCCTGAGCCGGGCCGTTCGGCCCGTCAGCCGAAGACCGGACCGGTGAACTTCTCGCCCGGTCCCTGGCCCGGCTCGTCCGGCACCACGGACGCCTCGCGGAAGGCCAGCTGCAGCGACTTCAGACCGTCGCGCAGCGGCGCGGCGTGGAAGTTGCTGACCTCGGTGGCGCTCGCGGTCACCAGGCCGGCCAGCGCGTGGATCAGCTTCCTGGCCTCGTCCAGGTCCTTGTGCTGCTCGCCCTCCTCGGCCAGGCCGAGGTTGACCGCCGCCGCGCTCATCAGGTGCACCGCGACCGTGGTGATCACCTCGACCGCGGGGACGTCCGCGATGTCGCGGGTCATGGTGTCGAAGCCGGGGTTCGTCTGGTCAGCGCTCTCGGCGTTGCCGTTGATGCTGGGGGTCGCGTCGCTCATGGCGGACACGATACGTCCCGTTGACGAATCGGTTCGCCACCGGTTAGCACGCCCGCTCACCAGCTGCTAAGGTTGGTGAACGACCGGCTGGGTGCTCGTGTGCCCGGCCCACAAGTGGAGCTCCGATCTCCCACCTCGCCGACCACGGGTCGGCAGGTCTCCGGTCAGGTGGTCCCCATCGTTCCGTACGGACGATGGAACCGCCCGATGCGCCCCGCGGCATGCCGTGGCGGTGTTCCGGTTTCATGGAGCCCCGCCTGTGTCCCGTCGGGGCATTTTTCATGTGCCGGCGCGGTTGGTCTTTACGAAAAGACGTTACGCGCCGCCCGTGAGGGCGTCGTGTGGTGCTACCGAGGAGGCCCCATCAGCGCCGAGCCCCGCATCAACGACCGGATCCGAGTCCCCGAGGTGCGACTTGTCGGTCCCAGTGGCGAGCAGGTCGGCATCGTGCCGCTTGCCAAGGCCCTGGAGCTTGCGCAGGAGTACGACCTCGACCTGGTCGAGGTCGCGGCGAACGCACGTCCGCCGGTCTGCAAGCTCATGGACTACGGGAAGTTCAAGTACGAGTCGGCCATGAAGGCCCGTGAGGCGCGCAAGAACCAGGCGCACACGGTCATCAAGGAGATGAAGCTCCGGCCGAAGATCGACCCGCACGACTACGACACCAAGAAGGGTCACGTCGTACGGTTCCTCAAGCAGGGCGACAAGGTCAAGATCACGATCATGTTCCGTGGTCGCGAGCAGTCCCGCCCCGAGCTGGGCTACCGACTGCTGCAGCGGCTCGCCGAGGACGTCCAGGAGCTGGGTTTCGTCGAGTCGAACCCCAAGCAGGACGGCCGCAACATGATCATGGTTCTCGGTCCGCACAAGAAGAAGACCGAGGCGATGGCCGAAGCCCGCGAGGCGCAGGCCGCCCGCAAGGCCGAGCGCCAGGGTGGTTCCAGCGCGGACGCCGCCGAGGAGCCCGCAGAGGCGTGATCCCGGGGCCCTGTGCCCCGCGGCTCACCCGGGGCAGCCGCCCCGGACAGCAAACCGACACAGATGTCGCTCCCGTGCGCCCTTACCCGGCCGTGGAGTGCCACCGATGAGGAGAGAACGGCGCTATGCCGAAGAACAAGACGCACAGCGGTGCCAAGAAGCGCTTCAAGGTCACCGGCTCCGGCAAGGTGCTGCGCGAGCGCGCCGGCAAGCGCCACCTGCTCGAGCACAAGTCGTCGCGCCTGACGCGTCGCCTCACCGGCAACGCCGAGATGGCCCCGGGCGACGCCGCGAAGATCAAGAAGCTTCTCGGCAAGTGACGTCCGGCGCTCCGCGCCGAAACGTCCGCACCGGGACCCAATCGATTTCGGGTCGTGTGAACATCCCCCGCGACCCCGCTACAAGGAGTTAACAAGTGGCACGCGTCAAGCGCGCAGTCAACGCGCACAAGAAGCGTCGGGCGATCCTGGAGCAGGCCAGCGGTTACCGCGGCCAGCGCTCGCGTCTGTACCGCAAGGCCAAGGAGCAGGTCACCCACTCCCTGGTCTACAACTACAACGACCGCAAGAAGCGCAAGGGCGACTTCCGTCAGCTGTGGATCCAGCGCATCAACGCCGCTGCCCGCCAGAACGGCATGACGTACAACCGCCTCATCCAGGGTCTGAAGGCCGCCAACATCGAGGTGGACCGCAAGATCCTGGCCGAGCTCGCGGTCAACGACATGAACGCGTTCGCCGCGCTCGTCGAGGTTGCGCAGAAGGCGCTGCCGGCCGACGTCAACGCCCCGAAGGCCGCCGCCTGATCCGGCGCCCTCCACGGCATTGAGCGGACCCGCAGGCCCCCGGGGCCTGTGGGTCCGCTGCCGTTTGCCGCGCCGCGCGCACGCGCGGGCAGCGCACCCCTCGCGCGTCCGCGAGGCCGTACGACCCCTCCCAGTGAAGTGAGCCGCCACGCATGGGCACCCCCGAGCTGATCTCCCCGCGTTCCCCCCGCGTCATCGCCGCCCGCCGGCTGGCCAAGCGCAGTTTCCGGGTCAAGGAGCGCAGGTTCATCGCCGAGGGCCCCCAGGCCGTGCGCGAGGCGATCGACCACCGCAGCGGCGGTGAGCCGACCCTGCTGGAGCTGTTCGCCACCGTCGAGGCCGCCGAGCGGCACGCCGAGATCGTCGGCGCCGCCCGCGCCGCCGGGGTGCGCTTCCACCTCGCCACCGACGAGGTGATCGCCGACCTCTCGCAGACCGTGACCCCCCAGGGCCTCGTCGGCGTCTGCCGCTTCCTGGACTCGCCCTTCGAGGAGATCCTCGCCGCCCGGCCCAAGCTGGTGGCCGTCCTCGCGCACGTCCGCGACCCCGGCAACGCCGGTACGGTCCTGCGCTGCGCCGACGCCGCCGGTGCCGAGGCCGTGGTGCTCACCGACGCCTCGGTGGACCTGTACAACCCCAAGTCCGTGCGGGCCTCCGTCGGCTCGCTCTTCCACCTGCCGGTCGCCGTGGGCGTCCCCGTCGAGCAGGCCGTGAGCGGGCTGCAGGGCGCCGGGGCACGGATCCTGGCCGCCGACGGCGCGGGCGAGAGGGACCTGGACGCCGAGCTGGACGAGGGCACCATGGGCGGCCCCACCGCCTGGATCTTCGGCAACGAGGCGTGGGGCCTGCCGGAGGAGACCCGGGCGCTCGCCGACGCCGTGGTGCGGGTCCCGATCCACGGAAAGGCCGAGAGCCTCAACCTCGCCACGGCCGCCGCGGTGTGCCTGTACGCCTCCGCCCGTGCGCAGCGCGCGTCCGGAGGGTGCCGCTCCGTGACCTCCAGCTAGTAGGGTGGCGCTCCGGGGGCTCGGGAGGGGGTGCGGGATGAGAAACGTCAGGACTTCCGGGAGCGTGGTGGCCACCGGCACCTGCCCGGCCGCCTCCTCCGGTGCGCCGGGTTCCTCGGGCGCTCCGGGCGCCTTCGGCCTGCACGCCGACGACCTGCCCGACGGTCTGGTCGTCGCCGACGCCGCCGGCCGCGTGACGTGCTTCAACGCCGCGGCCGCCCGCATCACCGCCGTCCGCCCGGCCGAGGCCCTCGGCCGGCCCCTGGAGAGCGCCCTGCCGCTGGAGGACCTCGACGGCCGCCGCTGGTGGCCGCTGACCGACCCCTACGGCGGGCTCGCCACGCGCACGGGCCAGCCCGAGCGGAACCTGCTCCTGCCGGGCGGCCGCCAGGTGCTGGTCTCCGCCCGGTACGTCCGGGAGCGGCCGGGCGGCCCCGTCGTGCGCGTCGTGGTCCAGCTACGCGGCACCGAGGCGCGCCGCCGCACCGAGCGCAGCCACGCCGAGCTGATCGCCACCGTCGCCCACGAGCTGCGCTCCCCGCTGACCTCCGTCAAGGGGTTCACCGCCACGCTGCTGGCCAAGTGGGAGCGGTTCACCGACGACCAGAAGCGGCTGATGCTGGAGACGGTCGACGCCGACGCCGACCGCGTCACCCGGCTCATCGCCGAGCTGCTGGACATCTCGCGCATCGACTCCGGCCGGCTGGAGGTGCGCCGCCAGCCGGTCGACATGGCCGCGGCCGTGCGTCGCCACGTCGAGGCGTACACCCGCGCCGGGCTGCGGGCCGACCGGTTCCGCATCGAGGTCGCCGAGCCGCTGCCGGTCCTCTGGGCCGATCCGGACAAGATCGACCAGGTGCTGGGCAACCTCCTGGAAAACGCGGTGCGCCACGGCGAGGGAACGGTCACCATAGAGGTGGCACCAGCACTGATGAAGGCCCGGACGGAGGGGACGGCGGTCACCGTGAGCGATGAGGGTCCCGGGATTCCCGAGGAGTCGATGGCCCGCGTCTTCACCCGCTTCTGGCGGGGCAGCAAGCGCGGCGGCACCGGCCTGGGCCTGTACATCGTCAAGGGCATCGTCGAGGCCCACGGCGGCACGGTCACGGTGGGCCGGGCCCCCCGTGGCGGAGCCCAGTTCCGATTTACCCTGCCCGTGGGCGCCCCGGCCTTCCTCACCCAGAGCTGAAGTCACGCCCCACGGGCTCACCGGACCACACGCGCCCCTTAGACTCGACCTTTGGCACCTTTGGCACCACCTTTGGCCAACGTCATCGGGCAAGCGCCGGGCAGCAGAGCGAAGCCTGGGGGCACCTCCAGCGGTAGCTGGGGGACCAATCGGAAGCACGGGAAGAAATGTCGGCACCCAATAAGTCGTACGACCCTGTCGAGGTCGAGGCACTGAAACCGGAAGAGATCGAGCGCAGGCGGGACGAGGCGCTCGCCGCCTTTGCCGCCGCCGCCGACCTCGATGCCCTGCGCGAGGCCAAGGCCGCCCACATGGGCGACCGGTCGCCGCTCGCCCTCGCCAACCGCGAGATCGGCGCCCTGCCCCCGCAGGCCAAGGCCGAGGCCGGCAAGCGCGTGGGCATGGCCCGCGGCGCGGTGAACAAGGCCCTCGCCGCCCGCCAGGCGGAGCTGGAGGCCGAGCGCGACGCCCGTGTGCTGGTCGAGGAGGCGGTGGACGTCACCCTGCCCCACGACCGCATCCCGGCCGGCGCCCGCCACCCGCTGACCACCCTCTGCGAGCGCATCGAGGACGTCTTCGTGGCCATGGGCTACGAGGTCGCCGAGGGTCCCGAGGTCGAGGCCGAGTGGTTCAACTTCGACGCCCTGAACTTCGAGCCGGACCACCCGGCCCGCGCCATGCAGGACACCTTCTTCGTCGAGGGCCGGCAGGGCAAGGACGAGTCGGGCATCGTGCTGCGCACCCACACCTCCCCGGTGCAGGTCCGCTCGATGCTGGACCGCGAGCCCCCCGTCTACGTCGTCTGCCCCGGCCGCGTCTACCGCACGGACGAGCTGGACGCCACCCACACCCCGGTCTTCCACCAGGTCGAGCTCCTCGCCATCGACGAGGGCCTGACCATGGCCGACCTCAAGGGCACCATCGAGCACATGGTGCGCTCGCTGTTCGGCGAGGGCCTCACCACGCGGCTGCGCCCGAACTACTTCCCGTTCACCGAGCCCTCCGCCGAGCTGGACATGGAGTGCTACGTGTGCCGCGGCGAGTCCGTCGGCAACCCCGAGCGCCCCTGCCGCACCTGCTCCAGCGAGGGCTGGATCGAGCTGGGCGGCTGCGGCATGGTCAACCCGCGGGTGCTCATCGCCGCGGGCATCGACCCGGAGAAGTACAGCGGGTTCGCGTTCGGCTTCGGCATCGAACGGATGCTGATGTTCCGCCACAACGTCGAGGACATGCGAGACATGGTCGAAGGTGACGTGCGCTTCACCCGGCCGTTCGGGATGGAGATCTGATGCGCGCCCCGCTTTCCTGGCTGCGGGAATACGTCGACCTGCCGGCCGGTGAGACCGGCCGCGACGTGCAGGCCAAGCTCATCGCCGCCGGCCTGGAGGTCGAGCGCGTCGAGCAGCTCGGCGCCGGCCTCAAGGGCCCCCTCGTCGTCGGCAAGGTCCTCACCATCGAGGAGCTGGAGGGCTTCCGCAAGCCGATCCGCTTCTGCACGGTCGACGTCGGCCACGCCAACGGCACCGGCGAGCCGCAGGAGATCGTCTGCGGCGCCCGCAACTTCGCCGTCGGCGACAAGGTCGTCGTGGTCCTGCCCGGCGCCGTGCTGCCCGGTGACTTCGCCATCGCCGCCCGCAAGACCTACGGCAAGACCTCGCACGGCATGATCTGCTCCGGCGAGGAGCTGGGCATGGGCGACGACGGCACGCACGGCATCATCGTGCTGCCGCAGGAGTACGAGCCCGGCACCGACGCCATCGAGCTGCTGGAGCTCGTCGACGAGGTCCTCGACATCGCCGTCACCCCCGACCGGGGCTACTGCCTGTCGATGCGCGGCATCGCCCGCGAGGCCGCCACCGCCTACGGCCTGCCGCTGCGCGACCCGGCCCTGCTGGACGTGCCCGCGCCCAACGGCTACGGCTACCCCGTCCAGGTCGCCGACCCCACCGGCTGCGACCGCTTCACCGCCCGCACGGTCACCGGTCTCGACCCCGAGGCCCGCTCCCCGATCTGGATGCAGCGCCGTCTGCAGAAGGCGGGCATGCGACCGGTCTCGCTCGCCGTCGACATCACCAACTACGTGATGCTCGAACTGGGCCAGCCGCTGCACGCCTACGACCGCTCCCGCGTCGAGGGCACCATCGGCGTGCGCCGCGCCCGGGCGGGCGAGAAGCTCACCACGCTCGACGGCACCAAGCGCGTCCTGGACGCCGAGGACCTGGTCATCACCGACGACCGCGGCCCCATCGGGCTCGCCGGTGTCATGGGCGGCGCCGACACCGAGATCGCGGACCACGCGGCCGGCCAGGGCTCGACCGAGGTCGTCATCGAGGCGGCGCACTTCGACGCCGTCGCGATCGCCCGGGCCGCCCGCCGCCACAAGCTGTCCACCGAGGCGTCCAAGCGCTTCGAGCGCGGCGTCGACCCGCAGGCGGCCTCCGCGGCCGCCCAGCGCACGGTCGACCTGCTGGTGCTGCTCGCGGGCGGCACGGCGGAGGCCGGCGTCACCGAGATCATCGCGCCCAGCGGACCGCGGACCATCTCCCTGCACGCCGACCACCCCGACCGCGTCGCCGGCGTCGAGTACGGCCGCGAGACCGTCGTGCGCCGCCTCCAGGAGGTCGGCTGCGACGTCTACGGGCAGGACGAGCTCATCGTCACCGTGCCCAGCTGGCGTCCCGACCTCACCGACCCCAACGACCTCGCCGAAGAGGTCATCCGGCTGGAGGGCTACGAGAACCTCCCCGCCACCCTGCCGCACCCGCCGGCCGGCCGCGGCCTGACCTCGCGTCAGCGCCTGCACCGCCGGGTCGGCCGGGCGCTGGCCGGAGCCGGGTACGTCGAGGCGCTCAACTACCCCTTCATCGGGGACTGGGCCCTGGACCACCTGGGCCTGGAGGCCGGCGACCCGCGCCGCACCACCGTGCGCCTGCTCAACCCGCTCTCCGACGCCGAGCCGTCGCTGCGCACCACGCTGCTGCCGGGGCTGTTCGCCGCCCTGCGCCGCAACGACAGCCGCGGCGAGCACGACCTGGCGCTCTTCGAGACCGGCTCGGTCTTCCGGCCGACCGGCGAGGAGACGGCCCCCGTGCGGCTGCCCGTCGACCGCCGCCCGACCGACGAGGAGATCGCCGGCCTGAACGCCGCGCTGCCCCGGCAGCCGCGGCACGCCGCGGTGGTCCTCGCCGGCGCCCGCGAGCAGGCCGGCTGGTGGGGCAAGGGCCGCCCGTCGACGTGGGCGGACGCCGTCGAGGCTGGCCGCAGCGTGGCCCGCGAGGCCGGTGTCGAGCTGATCGTCCGCCAGGACCAGCAGGCACCGTTCCACCCGGGCCGCTGCGCCGCACTGCTCGTCGTCGTGGACGGCGAGGAGGTGCTCGTCGGCAACGCCGGTGAGCTGCACCCGCGCGTCACCAAGGCGTTCGGCCTGCCGGAGCGCACCTGCGCGATGGAGATCGACCTGGACCGCCTGGAGCAGGCCGGCACCGGCCCGCTCATGGCCCCGCACGTCTCCTCCTTCCCGGTGGCCACCCAGGACGTTGCGCTCGTCGTGGACGCCTCGGTCGCCGCGGCCGACGTCGAGGCCGCCCTGCGGGACGGCGCCGGCGAACTCCTGGAGTCGCTGCGCCTGTTCGACGTCTTCACCGGTGAGCAGCTCGGCTCCGGCAAGAAGTCGCTGGCCTACGCGCTGCGCTTCCGCGCCGACGACCGCACCCTGACCGCCGACGAGGCCACGGCCGCCCGCGACGCCGCGGTCGCCACGGCCGTCGAGCGCACGGGCGCGGTGCTGCGCGGCGCCTAGGAGCGCAGGCCGCCCGCGCGGCCCGCGGGCCGCGTGTGATGGCCAGGGGCGCCCCGGAACTACGGGGCGCCCCTTCGCATGTCACGCCCCGTCAGCGAAACACCGCTCGAACATCACTCAATGGGGTGGAATCGGGGGGTCGGGTCGTTACTTTCGCCTGATTGCTCCGCAAGAATCGAGCCCGTCATTGCTGCTATGGGGGGCACGGCATGATCCGTACCGGGGCGCTGCACCGCTGGCGAGGTGTGGTGTTCGCGCTACCCGGCCTGTGGGTGCTCGCAGTTGTCGTCCGGGAGCACCTGAGCCCGCTCGCCGCACAGCTCGTTCCCTTCCTCGCCGCCACGCTCGCGCTCGCCTGCGCCGGCCACCTCACCGGCCGTCGCGGCCGGCGGCTCGCGGACGAGCTGGAGCGGACCAAGGAGATCGCGCTCACCGCGCAGCGCGCCCTGCTGCGCCCCCTGCCGCCCCGGCTCGACGGAATCGCCCTGGCCGGCGGCCACCTCTCGGCCGACGAGGGCGTCCTCGTCGGCGGCGACCTGTACGACGTGCAGTCCACCCCCCACGGCGTGCGCATCATCATGGGCGACGTGCGCGGCCACGGTCTGCCCGCGCTGGGCACCGTCGCCGCCCTGCTCGGCAGTTTCCGCGACGCCGCCCACGACGAGGGCGAACTGGCCGACGTCCTGCGCCGCCTGGAGCGCGCCTTCCACCGCCACCTGCGGGACCGGGCCCGGGCCGAGCAGCCGGCCGCCGGGGACGCCCTCCCCGCCCACCGCACCGCGGACACCGAGGAGTTCGCCACCGTCCTCCTCCTGGAGGTGCGCGAGCACGGCGAGGTCATGGCGCTCAACTGCGGGCACCCCTGGCCCCACCGGCTCGCCGGTATCCCTGACGGCGCCCGGACCGCGGCGCTCGCCCCGTGCGAACCGCTGCCGCCGCTCGGTATGTTCCCGCTCCCCGCCGACGTGCCGCTGCTGGCCCTGACCCGGCTGCTGCCCGGCGACGGCCTCGTCCTGCACACCGACGGGGCCGAGGACGCCCGTGACGCCCACGGGGAGTTCTTCCCCTTCGCGGGCGCCCTGGCCGAGGCCGCCCGCGGCACGGCCCCGGCCCCGGCGGCCGTCGTCGCGCGGGTGCAGGACGCCCTGCTGCGCCACACCGGAGGGCTGCTCTCGGACGACTTCGCCCTCCTGGCGCTGCGCAACGACCGCGAGCGCGTCCCCGCGCAGCGCCCGTGCGCACCACTCGTGCGTTCCTGCCTGCGCCCCTGAGGGCCCCGTCCGGCCGTGGCCCGTTCACACCCCGTGCGAAGGGATCTCCACTACGCTGATCCCACCGAGCGCACCGGAGGGCAGGGATGGAGCCCAACACACTGCTCGACGCCGTCCTCGACGAAGCGGGAATATCCCACGCCGGTCTGGCCGCCCATGTGAACGCGGCGGGCCGGGCCCGGGGGCTGGCGTTGCGTTACGAACACACCGCCGTCGCCCGCTGGCTCAAGGGCCAGCGGCCGCGCGGCCAGGTACCGGACCTGATCTGCGAGGTCCTCGGCGAGCGGTTGCACCGCGCGCTGACCCTCGACGACATCGGCTTCGGCACCCCCGGCACCCCCAGGGCGCCCGGCACCCCGCTGTCCGGCTTCGTCGAGCGCGCCACCGCGTTGTGGCGCTCCGACGAACAGCAGCGCGAACACGTCGTCAGGGCCCCCGCGGTGACCGGCACCCCTGCGGTCATCCCGGTCTGGGAGTGGGAGAACCCTCCCGAGGACGCCGACGTCTCGCGACGCGGCCTGACCCGGGTCTCCATGGACGACATCGACATGCTGCGCGCCGCCCGGGCGCACTACGAGCAGATGTACCGCAAGGCGGGCGGCGTGGCGACCCGGGCCCGGGTCGTCGGCTTCCTCAACGCCGAGGCGGCGCCCCTGCTGCGCGGCAGCTACTCCGACGCCACGGGGCGCCAGCTCCACCGCGCCACCGGCGGGCTGGTGGCCGTGGCCGGCATCTGCGCGTACGACTCCGACGCGCACGGACTCGCCCAGCGCTACTTCCACCAGGCGCTGCGGCTGGCCAAGGCCAGCGGGGACCGGGGCCTGGGCGCCTATGTGATCGCCCTCCTCGTCAACCAGTCGCTGTTCATGGGGGAGTACCGGCAGGCGGTCGCCTTCGCCGAGTCCGCGCTGCGCGCCGGGGGCGCCGACCTCACCCCCGCGCTGGCCGCCGACCTCTACGCCATGCAGGCCAAAGCCTACGCACGGCTCGGCGACGGTGCCGGGGCGCTGGCCTGCATCCGGCGGGCGGAGGCGGCCGCCGAGCGCATCCACCGCGGCCGGGAGCCCGCCGAGACCGGATACGTCCAGCCCGGCCTGGTGAACGTACAGGTGGCGGAGGCACTGCTCAGCCTCGGCGACCTCGGACCCGCCCGTGAGCACGCGGACCGGGCCGTCGACACCCCTGCCCACGACCGGGGGCGTGTCCACCGGCTCGCCATGCTCACGCACATCGAGCTGCGTCAGGGAGACGCGGACAAGGCGGTGGCCACCGCACGGGAGATGACCGAGCAGGCGAGAGGCATGGAATCGCAGCGCTTACGGGACCGGCTCCGTGCGGTGCGCGAGCACCTGATCGAAAGTGGGTGCGCGGCCACGGCCGAGGCCGCCGAGATGATCGACGGGGCGCTGCGCGTGCCCTTGTGAGGGATGTTGCCAGGACAGCGCCCGGGCGGTGGCCACCTCGGCGGAAGGTGGCAGACACGTGCGTTGGAAGAATCTCAAGGAGTTGACCGTCTACGAGAACCGGTGGTTCCGGGTCAATCTCGCGGACGTCGAACTCCCCGACGGCCGGCATCTCGACCATTTCCTCATCCGGCTGCGGCCCGTCGCCGTGGCCACGGTGGTCAACGCGGCCAATGAGGTCCTGCTGCTGTGGCGGCACCGTTTCATCACCGACAACTGGGGCTGGGAGCTGGCGGCCGGCGTCGTCGAGGACGGCGAGGACATCGCCTTCGCGGCGGCCCGTGAGATGGAGGAGGAGACCGGCTGGCGGCCCGGCCGGCTGCAGCACCTGATGTCCGTCGAGCCGTCCAACGGGCTCACCGACGCCCGGCACCACATCTACTGGTCGGACGAGGCGGAGTACATCGGCGACCCCGAGGACGCGTTCGAGTCGGACCGCCGCGAGTGGGTGCCGCTCAAGCTGGTGCCCGACCTGATCGCCCGCGGTGAGGTGCCGGCCGCCAACATGGCGGCCGCGCTGCTGCTCCTGCACCACATCCGGCTCGGCTGACACCCCTCACGAGCCGTCCCCGTGATCTGCGCTCATCGGCCGGCCGCCTGCCAGACGGCGACCGCCAGCCCGGCGAGGCCGGTGAGCGCGGCGAGCGAGGGCAGCGGCCACCTGCCGTGCTCCAGGGCCCGTACCCGCTGGGTGACCTCGCTGATGTCGCGCTCGGCCTGGTCGCTGCGCTGGGTGAGCAGAGCGAGGTGGCCGTCGATGCGGACGACGCCGACATCGAGACTGCGCCTGAGCTCCGCGAGCTCGGCCGCCCTCGCGGCGTGCTCGGGATGGGTGGTCACTGTCCGTACCCCTTCCGGAAGAATCCCTGTGCTGCTTGCCGACGAGCCGAGTCAACCGCTTCGGCAGGCAGGGCGGGAGCGTGTGCGGGGGGCATGTGCGAGTCACCGGCGCACACCCCGTGTGAAGCGGGGGGTGTGCGCCGGTGACCGGTGACCGTGGGTGACGGATCAGTAGGTGTAGAAGCCCGAGCCGGTCTTGCGGCCGAGGCGGCCCGCGTCGACCATGCGCTGCAGCAGCGGGGGAGCGGCGTACAGCGGCTCCTTGTACTCCTCGTACATGCTGAAGGCCACGGAGGCGACCGTGTCGAGGCCGATCAGGTCGGAGAGCTTGAGCGGGCCCATGGGGTGGGCGCAGCCGAGCTCCATGCCGTTGTCGATGTCCTCGCGGCTGGCCATGCCCGACTCGAACATCCGGATCGCGGAGAGCAGGTACGGGATGAGCAGGGCGTTGACGACGAAGCCGGAGCGGTCCTGGGCGCGGATGGCGTGCTTGCCCAGGACGTTGCCGACCAGTATTTCGGCGCGCTTGATGGTCTCCTCGCCCGTGGTCAGCGCGGGGATCAGCTCGACGAGCTGCTGCACCGGGGCGGGGTTGAAGAAGTGGATGCCGATCACCTGGTCGGGGCGGGAGGTCGCCACGGCCAGCTTCACCAGCGGGATGGAGGAGGTGTTGGACGCCAGGATGGCGTCGGGCCGGGTGACCACCTGGTCCAGGACCTGGAAGATCTCCGTCTTGACCTGCTCGTTCTCGACGACGGCCTCGATGACGAGGTCGCGGTCGGCGAATTCGCCCAGGTCCGTGGTGAAGGTCAGACGGGCCAGGGTGGCGTCGCGCTCCGCCTCGGTGATCTTGCCGCGTTCGGCGGCCTTGCCGAGGGAGTTGGTCAGGCGGGTACGGCCCAGCTCCAGCGCCTCGCCCGTGGTCTCGGCGACCCTGACGTCCAGGCCGGCCCGGGCGCACACCTCCGCGATGCCCGCGCCCATCTGGCCGCAGCCCACCACTCCGACGCGTTCGATGTCGGTCACATCGTGCCTTTCGCTGAGTCGCTGATCTTGGTCCGGGCGGCGGCCGGAGGTCATCCGGTTCCCGCCTCGGAAAGACGTTACTCCGCGCGGCGCGGTGCCGAGGGCGCCGGGGCGGGCATGCTCTGCGCACACGTGTGTGACGGACCGAACACGGGCGGAAAAGGAGGGTTACATATGGGGCACATCAGTAGAAGAGGGTTCGCCGTGGCGGCGGCGGGTGCGATGACGGTGATGCTGGCGACGGGGGAGGCGGCTGCGCTGGAGCCGGCGGGGGGCGGTGCGCCGGCCCGCGGACGGGAGTTCCGCGGCATGTGGGTGGCCACGGTCGTCAACGTCGACTGGCCGTCGGCGCCCGGCCTGTCGCCGGAGGACCAACGGGCCGAGCTGCTCGCCCTCTTCGACGCGGCGGTGGCGCGCCGGCTCAACGCCGTGCTGCTGCAGATCCGGCCGACCGCCGACGCCTTCTGGCCGTCCCGCCACGAGCCGTGGTCGGAGTACCTGACCGGTACTCAGGGGCGGTCGCCCGGCTGGGACCCGCTGGCCTTCGCGGTGCGCGAGGCGCACAAGCGCCGTCTGGAGCTGCACGGTTGGTTCAACCCCTACCGCATCGCCAACCACACCGATCCCGGCCGGCTCGTCCCCACCCACCCGGCCCGCGTCCACCCCGACTGGGCCGTCCCCTACGGCGGCAAGCTCTACTACAACCCCGGCCTCCCCGAGGTCCGCCGCTTCGTCCAGGACGCCATGCTCGACGCGGTCTGGCGCTACGACCTGGACGGCGTGCACTTCGACGACTACTTCTACCCCTACCCCGTGGCCGGGCAGACGTTCGACGACACGGCCGCCTACGAGCGCTACGGCGCCGGCTTCCCCGACCGGGCGTCCTGGCGGCGCGACAACATCGACCGCCTGGTGCGCGAGACGGGGCAGCGCATCCGCCGGCGCAAGCGCCATGTGCGGTTCGGCGTCAGCCCGTTCGCCGTCTGGCGCAACCGCGCCACCGACCCGCTGGGCTCCGACACCCGGGCGGGCGTGCAGACCTACGACGACCTCCACGCCGACACCCGCACGTGGGTCCGCGAGGGCTGGATCGACTACATCGTGCCGCAGTGCTACTGGCACATCGGCTTCGCCGCCGCCGACTACGCCAAGCTCCTGCCCTGGTGGGCCGAGACCGTCCGCGGCACGGGCGTCCACCTCTACATCGGCGAGGCCCTCTACCGGGCGGGCGATCCCGCGCAGCCCGCACCCTGGCAGGACCCGGCCGAGCTCTCCCGCCACATCGCCCTGGGCCGGGCCCGCCCCGAAGTGCTCGGCAACGTCTACTTCTCCGCCCGGCACGTCGTGACGGACCGGATCGGGGCGATGGCGCGCGTGGTGAAGGACCACTACCCCCACCGCGCGCGTCCACCGCGCTGACGACGGTGCCCGCTACTGCTGGTCGGCGGCTTTGCGATGGTCCACCACGGAGTCCGGCCCCGGCGACATGATGGTCTCGTGCCCCTTGTCGTCCCTGACCCGGTAGGGCGGGCTGCCGTTGGAACCCAGGACCTCGACGATCTCCACGGTGTGGTCCTGTTTGCCGACCACACGGCCGTGCACCACCAACCGGTCGCCCTTGCTCGCATGCATCGACGTGACCCTTTCGTCGTGAGAGACAGGTGCACTCGGATACTCCCAGCCTAGGGTGACCGGCGGTATGGGGCGCGCCCAGGAAATCCCGGCGGGCGCGCCGGCCGGGGATGTGCGGGACTCACCGGGAGGCCCGCTGGGTGGCGCCGATGCACACGAGCACGGCGACGGCCGCCACGGGTGCGGCGGGGGCGAGCCGTTCCCCCAGGAGGGCCACCGACCACACGAGGGTGAGCAGCGGCTGGGCCAGCTGCAGCTGGCTGGCCCGGGCCACCCCGATCACGCCCATGCCGCGGTACCAGACCCACAGGCTGACGAACTGGGCCGTGCCCAGCCAGAGCAGTCCGGCGACCGCGTGCCCGGTCAGCCGCACGGGTTCGGCGAGCAGGGCGAGGACCGCACCGGCCAGCGACAGCGGCAGGCACAGCACCAGCGCCCAGCCGATGATCTGCCAGCCGGGCAGCTCCCGCGCCAGCCTGCCGCCCTCGGCGTAACCCGCCGCGCAGATCAGCAGGGCGCCCAGCAGGTAGAGGTCGCCGAGCGAGGGGAGCCCGCCGCTCTGCTGCAGGGCGAAGACGACGACCACGGCCGCCCCGGCCAGTGCGGCCGCCCAGAAGCCGCGCGAGTGCCGGACCCCGGTCCGCAGCGAGGAGTACGCGGCCGTCGTCAGCGGCAGCAGGCCCACCACCACGGCCGCGTGCGAGGTGGTGGAGGTCTGCAGGGCCAGCGTGGTGAGCAGCGGAAACCCCACGACCGTGCCCGCGGCCACGGCCGCCAGGGGGAACCAGTGGCGGCGGACCGGCAGCGGCACCCGTCCGGCGAGCAGACACGCCCCCGCGATCAGCGCGGCCAGCACGGCCCGGCAGGACGTCACCGACCACGGGCCCAGCCCCTCCAGGGCCCAGGCGGTCGCGGGGAAGGTCAGCGAGAACATGCCGACCCCGAGCACGGCGAGGAGCGTCCCTCCGGCGGAACGGCCGCGCGGGCCCGCGGCGCCCGCCGCGGGGAGGGCCTCCGTGCGGGTGCTCACCGCTATCGGAGAAGGGGCAGTAGCGCTATCTTGTGCTGTCATGCATGAGCGTAACAGCGTGGCCGAACTCGCGGCGATCCTGCGCGGAGAGCTCGACCGCTACTCTCCCGGTGAGAAGCTGCCGTCCAGCCGGGCCCTCGTCGAGCGCTTCCACGTCAGCCCCGTCACGGTCTCCAAGGCCCTGGCCACCCTGGCCGCCGAGGGCCTGGTCCGCACCCGGCCCGGCGCGGGCGTCTTCCGGGCCGAACCGCACGCCGCCCCCGCCCGGACGGGTGACACCTCCTGGCAGCAGGTCGCCCTCAGCGCCGAGACCGGCGACGAGTCCTTCCCCCGCTCCGTCGACTCCGGCGGCGTCCTCACCTCCCTCGCCAGCCCGCCCCCCGGCGTCATCGAACTCAGCGGCGGCTACCTCCACCCCGGCCTCCAGCCCGAACGCGCCCTGGCCGCTGCACTCGGCCGGGCCGGGCGCCGGCCGGGTGCGTGGGAGCGCCCGCCACTGGAAGGCGTCGAGGAGCTGCGGTCCTGGTTCGCCCGCGAGATCGGCGGCCCGGCCGGAACGGTCGCCCCCTCCGGCGTGCTGATCACCTCCGGCGGCCAGAGCGCGCTCACCACCGCCCTGCGCGCCCTCGCCCCGCCCGGCGCACCCGTGCTCGTCGAGTCCCCCACCTACCCCGGCATGGTCTCCGCCGCGCGCGCCTCGGGGCTGCGGCCCGTGCCCGTACCCGTGGACGACCGCGGCGTACGCACCGATCTGCTCGCCGACGCCTTCCGGGCCAGCGGGGCCCGGGTCTTCGTCTGCCAGCCGCTCTTCCAGAACCCCACCGGCACGGTGCTGGCCGACGACCGGCGCCGGGAGGTCCTGCGGATCGCCCGTGCGGCCGGGGCCTTCGTCATCGAGGACGACTTCGCGCGCCGCCTCGTCCACGAGGGCGCCCCGCCGCTGCCGCCCACGCTGGCCTCGCAGGACGTGGACGGCGTCGTCGTCCACGTCTGCTCGCTGACCAAGTTCACCTCGCCCAGCCTGCGCGTGGGGGCCCTCGCCGCCCGTGGCCCCGTCCTGGAACGGCTGCGGGCCATCCAGGTCGTCGACAGCTTCTTCGTGCCCCGGCCGCTGCAGGAAACGGCGCTCGAACTCGTCGGCGCGCCCGCCTGGTCCCGCCACCGCCGCACGGTCGCCGCCGAACTGCGCACCCGCCGCGAGGTGCTCCTGGCCGAACTCGCCCGCGAGCTGCCCGTCCTCGTCCCGGACGTCGTGGCACAGGGAGGCTTCCACATCTGGTTCCGCCTCCCGGACGGCACCGACGAGAGCGCCCTGTCCGCCGCCGCGCTCCGCGCCGGGGTCGCCGTCAACGCCGGCCGCCCGTTCTACTGCGCCGAGCCCCCGGCCCCCCACCTGCGCCTGTGCTTCGCGGGCGCGGCGGGCACGGCCGAACTGGCCGAGGGCGTGCGCCGGTTGCGCACGGCGTACGAGGAGCTCACCGCCGGTCGCTGACGGACCCGCGGTCGGCCTGCGTCACCGCGTCCCGCAGCCACCGGTGCGCCGGATCGTTGTCGAGGCGCACGTGCCACGCCATGCCCGTCTCGACGTCCGGCAGGGACAGCGGAACGTCCCGGACGACCAGCGGCATCACCCGGGCGGCGTGCGCCGCGACGGGAGCGGCCACCAGGGCCAGGGCGTCCGAGCTCAGCGCCAGGAAGCACGCCGACGCATGGCTCGGCACGGTCGCCAGGACGTGGCGGGCGAGGCCCAGGCCGGCGAGCCGGTCGTCGACGACGCCGTGCAGGCGGCCCCGGCGGGTGACGGTGATGTGGGGGAGCGCGGCGAACCGCTCGACGCTCAGCGGCTCCTCGGCGTGCGGCGCGCCGGCCCGGCAGACGGCGACGTAGCGGTGCCGGGCGAGCGGGGAACTGCGCACGTCGTGGGGGAGGGCGGGCAGGTGCCCGATGTCCAGGTCGACGCTGTCGCGCAGGTCGGCGGGGTCCTCGTCGCCCTCGGGCAGGAAGCGCAGCCGGATGCCGGGCGCCTCGCGGGCGACCCGCTCGGCGAGCGCCGGGCCGACGACCACGGCGAAGGCGTCGTTCGTGCGGAGCGTGAAGTCCCGCTCGACCGAGGCGATGTCGAGCGGCCCGGCCGGCCGCAGCGCCGCCAGCGCCCCCGCGAGGGCCGCCTCCACCTGCGGCCGCAGCTCCACCGCCCGCGGGGTGAGCGTCAGCCCCCGCCCCGCGGGCGCCAGCAGCGGATCACCCAGCACCCGGCGCAACCGTCCCAGCGTGCGGCTCATCGCGGACGCCGAGACGTTCATGCGGGCGGCGGCGCCCGTCACGCTGCCCTCGCGCAGCAGGGCGTCGAGCGCGGGCAGCAGATTCATGTCCGGGAGGTGCATGAGGATCAATCCTGGCATGAGCATTCAGACCTTGTGGTCAACAGTGCCGGGCCCCACGATGACCAGGAACCCGGAAAGCGATGGAAGAGATGATCGACACCAAACGACGCCACACCGCGCTCCTGGTCGCGGGCTGCTTCTTCATGGAGAACCTGGACGGCACGATCGTCTCGACGGCCGCACCCCGGATGGGGGACGCCCTCGGCGTCGCCCCGGCCGCCATCGGCCTGGTCGTCACCGCGTACCTGGTGACGCTCGCCGTCCTCATACCGCTCAGCGGCTGGCTGACCGCCCGCTTCGGGGCCCGCCGCGTCTTCCTGACCGCCATCGCCGTCTTCACCCTGGCCTCGCTCGCCTGCGCCCTGAGCACCGGCCTCGGCATGCTCGTGGCCATGCGCGTCCTGCAGGGCGCGGGCGGCGCCATGATGGTGCCGGTCGGCCGGCTGGTGGTGGTCTCCGGCGCGGAGAAGACCGACATGCCCCGGCTGATCTCGTACGTCGTCTGGCCCGCCCTGGCCGCTCCGGTGATCGCACCCCTGGCCGGCGGGCTCCTCACCACCTACGCCGACTGGCGGTGGATGTTCCTCGTCAACCTCCCCCTGGGCGCGGTGGCGTTCGCCGTCGCCCACCGTCTGATCGACGCCCCCTCGCACACCGCCGCCCCGCCGCCGCGCCTGGACCGGTGGGGTGTCGCCCTCGTCTCCACCGGCCTCGGCGCGCTGACCTGGACCGCACACCTGCTGTCCGAGGCGGGGGCGGACCGGGCCGAGGTGCTCCTCGCCGGAGGGGCGGCCGTCCTGCTGACGGCGGCGGCCGCCCGGCACCTGCTGCGCACGGACCAGCCGCTGATCGACCTGCGGATGCTGAAGGTGACGACCTTCCGGGCCTCGGTGTCCGGGGGCTCGCTCTTCTGGGTCGTCGTGGCGGCCGTCCCCTTCCTGCTGCCGCTGCTGTTCCAGGAAGCCTTCGGCTGGAGCGCGATCCGGTCGGGCGCCGCGGTGCTCTTCGTCTTCGTGGGCAACATCGCCATCAAGCCCGCCGCCAACCGTCTGCTCGACCGCTTCGGCTTCCGCCCGCTGCTGATCGCCGCCGCGCTCGGCGTCGCCGTCACCACCGCCCTCTGCGGCTTCCTCACCGCCGCGACGCCGGTGGCCGTCGTCCTCGTCCTCGCCGTCGTCGCGGGCGCCGCCCGCTCGCTGGGCCTGACCTGCTACCAGGTCATCGCCTTCGCCGACGTCCCGCAGGAGCGCATGCGCCACGCCAACACCCTGCAGTCGACCGCCCAGCAGGCCGCCGCGGGCCTCGGCGTGGCCGCCGCCACCCTCGCCCTGCGCGCCGGCGGCCCCCTCGGCGCGTGGCTTCCGGGCCCGGCGACCCCCGCGACCCCCTACGGCGTCGCGTTCTGCCTCCTCGCCCTGCTCTCCCTCGGTGCCCTGGCCGGCGCGCTGCGCCTGCACCCGACGGCGGGCGACGCGGTCCGCAGCGCGCCCGCCGCGGGCGGGCCGGGGGTGCCGGCCCCGGCCCGTGCCCGGATCAGGGGGCGGGTGTGAACACCAGGGAGGCGTTGTGGCCGCCGAAGCCGAACGAGTTCGTCAGCGCCGCCCGCAGCGGGCCGCGCCGGGGGCCGCCGGTGACGACGTCGAGCTTCACCTCCGGGTCGGGGTTCTCCAGGTTCTGCGTCGCGGGGATGACGCCGTCGCGCACCGCGAGGATCGCGGCGAGCGCGCCGACGGCCCCCGCCGCGCCGAAGAGGTGCCCGGTCATCGACTTGGTGGCGGTGACGGCCGGGTGGCCGCCGATGGCCTCGGTGATCGACCGGGCCTCGACGAGGTCGCCCATGGGGGTGGACGTCGCATGGGCGTGGACGTGGTCGACGGTCTGCGGGGCGAGCCCCGCGGCGGCCAGCGCCAGGCGCATCGCGCGCACCTGCCCGTCGGCGTGCGAGGCGGTGATGTGGTGGGCGTCGGAGGTGACGCCGGCCCCGGCGAGCGTCGCATGGGCCCGGGCCGCGCGGGCGGCGGCGCGGTCGGCGCGCTCCAGGACGACCACGGCGGCGCCCTCGCCGATGACGAAGCCGTCGCGGTCGGCGTCGAAGGGGCGGGAGGCCCGCTGCGGTGCGTCGTTGCGGGTGGAGTGGGCCTTGGCCTGGGCGAACCCGGCCAGCGGCAGCGGGTGGACGCAGGCTTCGGCGCCCCCGGCGACGACGACGTCGGCCCGGCCCAGCCGGATGAGGTCCAGCCCCATGGCGATGGCCTCCGCGCCGGACGCACAGGCGCTCACCGGCGTGTGCGCGCCGCCCCGGGCCCCGAGCTCGATGCTGACCCACGCCGCGGGGCCGTTCGCCATCAGCATCGGGACCGTGTGCGGCGAGACCCGGCGCACTCCGGAGGTCTCCAGCACGTCGTCCTGGGCCAGCATCGTCAGGACGCCCCCGGTGCCCGTGCCGATCACCACGGCCAGCCGTTCGGGGGCCACCTGGGGCCGGCCCGCGTCGGCCCACGCCTCGCGGGCGGCGACGAGCGCGATCTGCTCGCACCGGTCCATGCGGCGGGCCTGCACCCGGTCGATGACCTCGCCCGGTTCGGCCTTGAGCCGGCCGGCGATCCGCACCGGCAGCTCCGCGGCCCACGCCTCCTCGATCGCGCTGATCCCCGATTCCCCGGCCAGCATCGCCGCCCACGTCGAGGCCACGTCCCCGCCGAGCGGCGTCGTCGCTCCCAGACCCGTCACCACCACATCGCTGGTGTACATGCTCACCGAACAACCCCCTTTGTCGTAGACGTACAACACTCTCCGCGGATGATCACCGGGAGAGATCGACTCGATGGCCACTTTGCCAAGGTCGCCGCGGTGTCGGGGGTGCGGCGGCACACGGACTCGGGGGCGGCGGAATTGTGGGGTCCGGCCATTGTTGTGCGGTACATGAACGTCGTACGGGGGCGGGCGCAACAAGCGCGCGCAAGCAGGGACCAAAACGCGCGCAAGGTAAGGACCAAAAAAGGACGCTGCCGGCGGCCCCCATCGGGGGACCGCCGGCAGCGTCGGTGAGTCGGAGCCGGAAAGGCCGGAGGTGCCGGAGGTCAGGAACGCGGGTCGCGTGCCTGCTCGGCGGCGCGCTCCGCGTTCTTCTCCTTGATGCGCACCGCTTCCTTGCGGACCTCGGCCTGGGTGGCGCGTTCCTTCTGCAGCCACTCGGGGTTGTCCTGCTTGAGCGCGTCGATCTGCTCGGTGGTGAGGGCCTCCGTCACGCCGCCGCGGGCGAGACCGGAGATGGAGACGCCCAGCTTCGCCGCGACGACGGGCCGGGGGTGCGGGCCGTTGCGCCGCAGCTCGCGCAGCCACTCGGGCGGATCGGTCTGCAGCGCGTTGAGCTCGCTGCGCGAGACGACACCCTCGCGGAACTCGGCGGGGGTGGCCTCAAGGAACACGCCCAGTTTCTTCGCCGCGGTTGCGGGCTTCATCGTCTGGGCGGTGTGGTGCGACGTCATGGTGTCAAGAGTAGCGAGCGTGTGCGATACCTCCGACCACGCCCGGTAACCTGGGGGAGTGACAGGCTCCGACGCACCCCCTTCCTTCCGCCTCGCGTACGTCCCGGGCGTGACGCCGGCCAAATGGGTGCGCATCTGGAACGAGCGGCTGCCCGACGTCCCGCTGACGCTCCTCCAGGTGACCGCCGCCGAGGCCCCCGCGCTCCTGCTGGACGGCGGCGCCGACGCCGGATTCGTGCGACTGCCGGTCGACAAGACCGTTCTCAGCGCCATCCCCCTCTACACCGAGACGACGGTGGTCGTGGTCCCCAAGGACCACCTCGTGGCGGCGGTGGAGGAGGTGGCGGCCGAGGACCTGGCCGACGAGATCGTGCTGCACCCCCTCGACGACACCCTCGAATGGGAGCAGCTGCCCGGCAAGCCCGCGTTCGAGCGCCCCGCCACCACGGCGGACGCGATCGAGCTGGTGGCGGCGGGCATCGGCGTGCTCGTCGTCCCGCAGTCGCTCGCCCGCCTGCACCACCGCAAGGACCTCACGTACCGGCCGGTCGTCGACGCCCCCGCGTCGCGCGTCGCGCTGTCGTGGCCGGAGGAGAAGACCACCGACATGGTGGAGGACTTCATCGGCATCGTCCGCGGCCGGACCGTCAACAGCTCCCGGGGCCGTACCCCCGCCCCGGAGCAGCCGAAGCAGCAGCGCAAGCGCCCCGACGCGGCGGGTGCCCGGCGCAAGCCCGCGGCCGGCAAGGGCCAGCCGGCGGCCAAGGGGCGCGGCGGTTCCGGCGCCCCCAAGGGCGCCAAGCGCGGCAAGCCCCGCCGCCGCTCGTAACGATCGCACCGCCCCCGGCCCTGCCCGCCGGGGGCGGCACTCTTTCCCGGCCCGTTCCCACCTTTCCCGGCCCGTTCCCACAATCCTCCCGCCGGCATCTCCGACACCCCTATTGCATAAAACTGCATTCATTCGTATAGTCATGCCATCACCGAGGAGGATGCAATGGCGGCGATACGAGCGGCAGTGGCCGGGGCGAGCGGATATGCGGGCGGGGAAGTGCTGCGCCTGCTGCTGGGGCACCCGGAGGTCCGCATCGGCGCCCTCACGGGCAACTCCAACGCCGGACAGCCGCTCGGCGCGCTCCAGCCGCACCTGCCGGCCCTGGCCGACCGCGTCCTGCAGCCCACCACGGCCGAGGCGCTCGCCGGCCACGACGTCGTCTTCCTCGCCCTCCCGCACGGACAGTCCGCCGCCGTCGCCGCCGAGCTCGGCGACGGGGTGACGGTCATCGACTGCGGCGCGGACTTCCGGCTGAAGGACGCGGGGGAGTGGGAGCGGTTCTACGGGACGCCGCACGCCGGGACGTGGCCGTACGGGCTGCCCGAGCTGCCCGGCGGACGACAGGCGCTGCGCGGCGCCCGGCGGATCGCCGTGCCCGGCTGCTACCCCACCGCCGTCTCGCTCGCGCTCTTCCCGGCCTACGCGGCCTCCCTCGCCGAGCCCGAGGCGGTGATCGTCGCCGCGTCCGGCACCTCCGGCGCCGGCAAGGCCGCCAAACCGCACCTGCTCGGCAGCGAGGTGATGGGTTCCATGAGCCCGTACGGCGTGGGCGGCGGCCACCGGCACACCCCGGAGATGAGCCAGAACCTCTCCGCCGTGGCCGGCGAGCCCGTGACCGTCTCCTTCACGCCCACCCTGGCGCCCATGCCGCGCGGCATCCTCGCCACGTGCAGCGCCAAGGCGAAGCCGGGCGTCACGGCGCAGGGCGTACGGGCCGCGTACGAGAAGGCTTTCCAGGACGAGCCGTTCGTCCGGCTCCTGCCCGAGGGGCAGTGGCCGGCCACGGCCCACGTGTACGGCTCCAACACCGCACTCGTCCAGGTCGCCCTCGACGAGGCGGCCGGCCGCATCGTGGCGATCAGCGCCATCGACAACCTCGCCAAGGGCACGGCCGGCGGCGCGGTCCAGAGCATGAACCTCGCCCTCGGGCTCCCCGAGGAGCTGGGACTCCCGGCCACCGGAGTGGCGCCGTGAGCGTACGCCGGGTGCTCGCCACCCTTCTGGCACGGCTGACCCCGTGCCACCACCAGCAGTCCACGACGACCATCGAGTCGGTACCCAAGGAGATGGCGTGAGCGTCACCGCATCAAAGGGATTCACGGCCGCGGGCATCGCGGCCGGGATCAAGGAGAACGGCGGCCCCGACCTGGCCCTGGTGGTCAACCACGGACCCCGTCTCGCCGCGGCCGGCGTCTTCACCGCCAACCGCGTCAAGGCCGCCCCCGTCCTGTGGTCCCAGCAGGTCCTGCGCGGCGGTCAGGTGTCGGCCGTCGTCCTCAACTCCGGGGGCGCCAACGCCTGCACCGGCCCCGAGGGCTTCCAGGACACGCACGCCACCGCCGAGAAGGCCGCGCACGTCCTCGGGCACAGCGCGGGCGAGATCGCCGTCGCCTCCACCGGCCTGATCGGTGTGCGGCTGCCCATGGACGCGCTCCTGGCCGGCCTCGACAAGGCCGCGGCCGAACTCTCCGAGCACGGCGGCGAGAAGGCCGCCATCGCCATCAAGACCACCGACACCGTCCACAAGACCGCCGTCGCCCAGGGCGACGGCTGGACGGTGGGCGGCATGGCCAAGGGCGCCGGCATGCTCGCGCCCGGCCTCGCCACCATGCTCGTCGTCCTCACCACCGACGCCGACGTGGACACCCCCGGCCTGGACGCCGCCCTGCGCTCGGCGACCCGGCAGACCTTCGACCGGGTCGACTCCGACGGCTGCATGTCCACCAACGACACCGTGCTGCTGCTCGCCTCCGGCGCCTCCGGTATCACCCCCGACGAGGCCGCGTTCGCCGAGGCCGTACGGACCGTCTGCGACGACCTCGCCCGCCAGCTCATCGGCGACGCCGAGGGCGCCAGCAAGGACATCCGCATCGAGGTGATCGGTGCGGCCACCGAGGACGACGCCGTCGAGGTGGGCCGCTCCATAGCCCGCAACAACCTCCTCAAGTGCGCCATCCACGGCGAGGACCCCAACTGGGGCCGGGTGCTCTCCGCCATCGGCACCACCTCCGCCGCCTTCGACCCCGACAAGCTGAACGTGGCCATCAACGACGTGTGGGTCTGCAGGAACGGCTCCGTCGGCGAGGACCGCGAGCTCGTCGACATGCGCTACCGGGAGGTCCGCATCACCGCCGACCTGGCCGAGGGCACCGAATCGGCCGTCATCTGGGCCAACGACCTCACCGCCGACTACGTCCACGAGAACAGCGCGTACTCCTCATGACCCTCACCGAGAAGTCCACGAGCACCCGGCGGCACACCGCCCTGCCCAAGGCCCGCACGCTCGTCGAGGCCCTGCCCTGGCTGACGCGCCATCACGGCAAGACCGTCGTCATCAAGTTCGGCGGGAACGCCATGGTCGACGAGGAGCTCAAGGGCGCCTTCGCCCAGGACGTCGTCTTCCTGCGGCAGTCCGGCCTCAAGCCCGTCGTCGTGCACGGCGGAGGCCCGCAGATCAGCGCCCACCTCGACCGGCTGGGCCTGGAGTCGGAGTTCAAGGCCGGGCTGCGGGTCACCACGCCCGAGGCGATGGACGCCGTACGGATGGTCCTGGCCGGACAGGTCCAGCGCGAACTCGTCGGGCTGCTCAACCGGCACGGTGCGCTCGCCGTCGGCCTCACCGGCGAGGACGCGCACCTGATGTCGGCCACTCAGCACTACGCCCACGTCGACGGCGAGCGCGTCGACATCGGCCGGGTCGGCGAGGTCACCGGGATCGACCCGGGCATCGTCCGCACCCTGCTCGACGACGGCCGCATCCCGGTCATCTCCTCGATCGCGCGCAGCGACGACGACGGTGACGCCGGCGGCGTGTTCAACGTGAACGCCGACACCGCCGCCGCCGCGCTCGCCGCCGCCCTGGGCGCCGAGACGCTGATGGTCCTCACCGACGTCGAGGGGCTGTACGCCGACTGGCCGAACAGCGACGACGTCATCAGCCAGCTCACCGCGAGCGAGCTGGAGCAGCTGCTGCCCGATCTGTCCAGCGGCATGGTCCCCAAGATGCAGGGCTGCCTGCACGCCGTGCGGGGCGGCGTCACCACCGCCCGGGTGATAGACGGACGGGTCCAGCACGCCATCCTGCTGGAGATCTTCACGGACGAGGGCATCGGCACCATGGTCGTACCGGACCCCGAGGGGGAGTCATGAGCAAGGGCGGGAGCGAGGTCGTGAGCAACGCGGACCTGACGAAGCGCTGGCAGGGCGCGCTGATGGACAACTACGGCACGCCCCGCATCCCGCTCGTGCGCGGTGAGGGGAGCGCCGTGTGGGACGCCGACGGCACGCGCTACCTCGACTTCGTCGGCGGCATCGCCGTCAACGCCCTCGGCCACGCACATCCCGCCGTCGTCCGGGCGGTGTCCGACCAGATCGCCACCCTCGGCCACGTCTCCAACCTCTTCACCGCCGAGCCCACCGTCGAGCTCGCCGAGCGGCTGCTGGCACTGGCCGGCCGGCCCGGCAGGGTCTACTTCTCCAACTCCGGCGCGGAAGCGATCGAAGCCGCCTTCAAGATCGGACGGCGCACGGGCCGCACCCACATGGTGGCGGCCGTCGGCGGCTTCCACGGGCGGACCATGGGCGCCCTCGCCCTCACCGGCCAGCCCGGCAAGCAGGAACCCTTCCTGCCGCTGCCCGGCGACGTCACGCACGTGCCGTACGGGGACGAGGCGGCGTTGCGCGCGGCCGTCACCACCGACACGGCGCTCGTGGTGCTGGAGCCGGTCCAGGGGGAGAACGGCGTCGTCGTACCGCCGGCCGGCTACCTGGCCGCCGCCCGCGAGATCACCCGGGCCACGGGGACGCTCCTCGTCCTCGACGAGATCCAGACAGGTATCGGCCGCACCGGACACTGGTTCGAGCACCTGGCGCAGGGCGTCGAACCCGACGTCGTCACCCTCGCCAAGGGGCTCGGCGGCGGCCTGCCCATCGGCGCCACCCTGGCCTTCGGCCCCGCCGCAGAGCTGCTGACGCCCGGTCAGCACGGCTCGACCTTCGGCGGCAACCCGGTCTCGTGCGCCGCCGCGCTCGCCGTTCTGGACACCCTCGCCGGTGAGGGGATCCTCGGTCACGTCCGGCGCGTGGGCGGCCTGTTGAGTGACGGGATTGCGGCGCTCGGCCACCCCCTCGTCGACCACGTCCGTGGTGCGGGCCTGCTCCTGGGTATTGTCCTTGGCGAGCCCCTCGCACCGACGGTGCAGCAGGCGGCCCAGGAAGCCGGTCTCCTGGTGAACGCGGTCGCGCCCGACGTGGTGCGGCTGGCCCCGCCACTGATCATCACCGAGGATGAGGTGGGGGCGTTTCTCCGGGCGCTGCCCGGCGTTCTGGACGCCGCCGCCGGCGGGGCCCACGAGGAATGACGATCCGGAGACTGACGACAACGATGACCGAGGCGCAGGAGACCGAGCCGGGCCACGGCGGACAGGCCGTGCCGCAGACCCGCACCGCACGCCACCGCCGGATCGTGGACATCCTCAGCAGGCAGGCCGTGCGGTCCCAGAGCCAGCTCGCCAAGCTGCTGGCGGACGACGGGCTCTCCGTCACCCAGGCCACGCTCTCCCGCGACCTCGACGAGCTGGGTGCCGTCAAGATCCGCAACACCGGCGGCGAGCTGATCTACGCCGTCCCCTCCGAGGGCGGCGACCGCACGCCCCGCGCCCCCCTCGGCGAGTCCGCCACGGAGGCCCGCATGGGCCGCCTGGCCGCCGAGCTGCTGATCTCGGCGGAGGCGTCCGCCAACCTGGTGGTGCTGCGCACCCCGCCGGGCGCGGCCCAGTTCTTCGCCTCGGCCATCGACCAGGCGGGCGTCCACGAGATCATCGGCACCATCGCCGGTGACGACACCGTCCTGCTGATCAGCCGCGACCCGGTGGGCGGCCAGGCCCTGGCGGACCACCTGCTGAGGCTGGCGCAGAAGGAACGCTGAGCGCCCCCGCGCGCGGGGCCCCGGCCCCGCCGCGGGCGTCCCGGCCAACGTCCCGGCCAACGCGAAAGGCCGTTCCCGCTGTGCGGAAACGGCCTACGACCTGCGAAAATCGCTGGTCGGGACGGCGGGATTTGAACCCACGACCCCTTGACCCCCAGTCAAGTGCGCTACCAAGCTGCGCCACGTCCCGGTGCGACGTTCCCTCCGGGCGTTTCTTCCCGGTGGGGCGTGCAGAAAGAAAATATCCTGTTCCGCGCTGTGATCCAAATCCGGGGGTCCGGTGGGGGTCAGCTGCGGCGCTTGAAGGTGTCCGTGGGGATGTCGACTGTGCTGCCGTCCGCCAGCTGGAGGGGGATGGTGTCGCCGTACTTGTACTGCTCGCGGTGGGCGTAAAGGTCGCCCTTCGGTTGCGTGAGCAGGTCGCACTCGCCGCGGAAGGGGTCGATGATCAGGTAAAGCGGGACGCCGAAATGGGCGTACTGCCGCGTCTTGATCGCGTAGTCGTTCCGATCGTTCTTCGATGAGACGACCTCGATTGCGGCCAGCAGGTCCTCGTGCGACCAGGGCTCAGTCGCGCCCTCTTCGACGATGGCTACGTCTGGGCACCGCTCGGGCTCCCCGGGGAACTTGAACTCCACATCGGACAGGAGTCGCTGCTTGTCGATGCCTGCCGCCACAGCGGCAGTTTGGACGTCGAAGATGGTCCAGCTCTGGACACTGCTCTGCGGCGTCATGATGATCCGGTCCCCCACTACCTCGATCTTGAGGCCCTCGTACTCCGCCGCAAGGCGTTCGACGGTCTCCCGCAGGAAATCGTGCTTCACGGCCATGGCCAACCTCCCCTACTCGGGCCTCTCGATAGTCGCATCGTAGACCGACCCTCCGGCGTTCACGCGGGAACATTCACCCTCACGCGCTATTGACGAAACATACGGCGCACTGCATAGTTATGCCTAACAGCGCATGAGAGCGCAGCGCACCGCACCGTAAGGAGAACCCCGTGACCGAGCGCGTCGTACTCGCCTACTCCGGCGGCCTTGACACCTCCGTCGCCATCGGCTGGATCGCCGAGGAGACGGGCGCCGAGGTCATCGCCGTCGCCGTGGACGTCGGCCAGGGCGGCGAGGACCTGGACGTCATCCGCAAGCGTGCGCTCGACTGCGGTGCGGTGGAGGCGGAGGTCGCCGACGCCAAGGACGAGTTCGCCGAGGAGTACTGCCTCCCGGCGATCAAGGCCAACGCCCTCTACATGGACCGGTACCCCCTGGTCTCCGCCCTCTCGCGGCCCACGATCGTCAAGCACCTCGTCGCCGCCGCCAAGAAGCACGGCGCGACCACCGTCGCCCACGGCTGCACCGGCAAGGGCAACGACCAGGTGCGGTTCGAGGCCGGCATCTCCTCCCTCGCCCCCGAGCTCACGTGCATCGCCCCGGTCCGGGACTACGCCATGACGCGGGACAAGGCCATCGCCTTCTGCGAGGCCAAGGGCCTGCCGATCGCGACCACCAAGAAGTCGCCGTACTCCATCGACCAGAACGTCTTCGGGCGGGCCGTCGAGACCGGCTTCCTGGAGGACATCTGGAACGCCCCGATCGAGGACGTCTACGACTACACCGCCAACCCGGCCACCCCCCGCGAGGCCGACGAGGTGATCGTCACCTTCGAGCAGGGCGTGCCCGTCGCCCTCGACGGCAAGCCCGTCAGCGTCCTGCAGGCCATCCAGCAGCTCAACGAGCGGGCCGGCGCCCAGGGCGTCGGGCGGCTCGACATGGTCGAGGACCGGCTCGTCGGCATCAAGTCCCGGGAGATCTACGAGGCCCCCGGCGCCATCGCGCTGATCACCGCGCACCAGGAGCTGGAGGCGGTCACCGTCGAGCGCGAGCTCGCCCGGTACAAGCGGCAGGTCGAGCAGCGGTGGGCCGAGCTCGTCTACGACGGCCTGTGGTTCTCCCCGCTCAAGCGGGCCCTGGACGGCTTCATCGCCGAGGCCAACCAGCACGTGTCCGGTGACGTCCGGATGACCCTGCACGGCGGTCGCGCCGTCGTCACCGGCCGGCGGTCCGAGCAGTCGCTCTACGACTTCAACCTCGCCACCTACGACACCGGCGACACCTTCGACCAGTCGATGTCGAAGGGCTTCATCGAGATCTTCGGCCTGTCCTCGAAGATCGCGGCCAAGCGGGACCTGGCCCACTAGTCCACCGCCACCCCCCACCCCGCGCCTCCCCGGCCCCCTGGCCGGGGAGGCCGCAGCACCGCGCCACGCAGAGGAGCAACCGACGATGACCACCGGAGCGCAGGCCCCCGCCGGAGGCGGCGACGTACGGCTGTGGGGCGGCCGGTTCGCGGACGGGCCGGCCGAGGCCCTCGCCAAGCTCTCCGCCTCCGTCCACTTCGACTGGCGACTCGCCCCCTACGACATCGCCGGCTCCCGCGCCCACGCCCGCGTCCTGCACAAGGCCGGGCTGCTCACGGACGACGAGCTGCAGCGGATGATCGAGGGCCTGGGGCTGCTGGAGGCCGACGTCGCCGCCGGCACCTTCACCGGCACCGTCGCGGACGAGGACGTGCACACCGCCCTGGAGCGGGGACTGCTGGAGCGGCTCGGCCCCGACCTCGGCGGCAAGCTGCGCGCCGGGCGGTCCCGCAACGACCAGGTCGCCACGCTCTTCCGGATGTACCTGCGCGACCACGCGCGGATCGTCGGCGGCCTGATCGCCGACCTCCAGGAGGCGCTCGTCGGCCTCGCCGAGGCGCACCCGGACGTGGCCATGCCGGGGCGTACGCACCTGCAGCACGCCCAGCCGGTGCTCTTCGCCCACCATGTGCTCGCCCACGTCCAGGCGCTGTCGCGGGACGCGGAGCGGCTGCGGCAGTGGGACGAGCGCACGGCCGTCTCGCCGTACGGGTCGGGGGCGCTGGCCGGGTCCTCCCTCGGGCTGGACCCGGAGGCGGTCGCCGCCGACCTCGGCTTCGAGCGCGGCTCGGTGGGCAACTCCATCGACGGCACGGCCTCGCGGGACTTCGTCGCGGAGTTCGCGTTCATCACGGCGATGATCGGCGTCGACCTGTCGCGGATCGCCGAGGAGGTCATCATCTGGAACACGAAGGAGTTCTCCTTCGTGACCCTCCACGACGCCTTCTCCACCGGCTCCTCGATCATGCCGCAGAAGAAGAACCCCGACATCGCGGAGCTGGCGCGCGGCAAGTCCGGGCGGCTCATCGGCAACCTCACCGGCCTGCTCGCCACGCTCAAGGCGCTGCCGCTCGCGTACAACCGCGACCTGCAGGAGGACAAGGAGCCGGTCTTCGACTCCTGCGACCAGCTGGAGGTCCTGCTGCCGGCCTTCACCGGGATGATGGCGACCCTCACGGTCAACCGCGCCCGGATGGAGGAGCTGGCCCCCGCCGGCTTCTCGCTGGCCACCGACATCGCCGAGTGGCTGGTCAAGCGGGGCGTGCCCTTCCGTGTGGCGCACGAGGTCGCGGGGGAGTGCGTCAAGGAGTGCGAGGCGCAGGGCATCGAACTGGACGGGCTGAGCGACGAGCAGTTCGCCGCAATCTCCCCGCACCTGACGCCCGAGGTCCGCTCGGTCCTCAACGTTCCCGGCGCGCTGGCCTCGCGCAGCGGACGCGGCGGCACCGCCCCGTCGGCCGTCGCGGTGCAGCTGCAGGAGGTCAAGGCGGACCTGGCCGCCCAGCGCGCGTGGGCGGGCGCCCGGCACAGCTGATCATCGGCTCGCGACGGTAACAAACGACACGGCGACGGCCCGAATGAGACATCAGTGTCTCATTCGGGTTATCGTCGTGTCATGAGCCTCGACCGTGAACGTGTCCTGAGAGCAGCCGCAGCCCTGCTCACCCGCAAGGCGACCGCCTCCATGGACGAGATCGCCAAGGCCGCGGGCATCAGCCGGGCCACCCTCCACCGCCACTTCGCCGGACGCGACGCGCTCGTCCGCGCCCTCGAACAGCTCGGCATCGAGCAGTTCGAGCGGGCGCTGGACGAGGCCCGCCTCGACGAAGGCGACGCGGCACAGGCCGTACGGCGGCTCATCGAGCGCACCGAGCCGGTCGCCGGCATCCTGGGCTTCCTCTACAGCGAGAACCAGCTCTTCGAGGGCGAGATCAACGAGGGCTGGAACCGCCTCGACGCCCGGGTGCACGCGCTCTTCGTGCGCGGCCAGGAGGAGGGTGCCTTCCGCATCGACCTGTCACCCGCCTGGCTCACCGACGCGCTGTACGGGCTGATCGCCTCGGGGGCATGGGCCGTGCACGATGGGCGGGTGGCCGCGAAGGACCTCACCCGCATGGTCGCCGAGCTGTTGCTCGGCGGTGCGCAGCGGAGGATGGACCGGTGAGCAGCAGGACCAGCACCCCGCCGTCCGGTGCCCACGAGAGCGTGGAAACGCCGCGGCCGGGGCGCTGGCTCGCCCTCGCCGTCCTCGCCCTGGCCGTGCTCCTCGTCGCCGTCGACGCCACGGTGCTGGGCCTCGCGACGCCGTTCCTCAGCGAGGACCTGCGCCCCTCGGGCACCCAGCTGCTGTGGATCGGCGACGTCTACTCCTTCGTCATCGCCGGCCTGCTCGTCTCCATGGGCAGCCTCGGGGACCGCATCGGCCGCAAGAAGCTGCTGCTGTGCGGAGCGGTGGCCTTCGGGGCGGTGTCGGTGCTCAACGCCTACGCGAGCAGTCCCGAGATGATGATCGCCGCCCGGGCGCTGCTGGGCGTGGCGGGCGCGACGCTGATGCCCTCGACCCTCGCCCTGATCCGCAACATCTTCCACGACCCCAGGGAGCGCAGCCTGGCCATCGGCATCTGGGGTGCCATGGCCTCCGCGGGCGCCGCGGTGGGCCCGGTGGTGGGCGGCTTCCTGCTGGAGAACTTCTGGTGGGGCTCGGTCTTCCTGATCAACCTGCCGGTGATGGCCGTGCTCGTCCTGGTCGGCATCAAGCTGCTGCCCGAGTCGCGCGACCCCGCGCCCGGGCCCTGGGACCTGCTCAGCGTGGTGCTGTCGATGGTGGGCATCATCGCCGTCGTCTACGCGGTCAAGGAAGGTGCCACGCACGGCCCGACCTGGCAGATCGGCCTGGTGGCCGCGGTGGGTGCGGGAGCGCTGTGGTGGTTCGTCCGGCGCCAGCTGACCCTGGACTCGCCGCTGCTGAACATGCGGCTCTTCCACCACCGGGGCTTCTCCGGCGCGGTCATGGCGGACCTGCTGACCGTGCTGGGCCTGTCCGGCCTGGTCTTCTTCCTGTCCCAGTTCCTGCAGCTGGTGCAGGACCGCAGCCCCCTGGAGGCGGGGCTCGCCGAACTGCCCGCGGCGATCGGCGCGGTGACGGCCGGCCTGCTGGCGGGCCAGGCCGCCCGGCGCTGGTCGGTGCGGTCGGTGGTGGCCGGCGGGCTCGCGGCGATCGGCCTGGCGCTGGGGGCCCTGGTGTGGCTGGAGCCCGACACCTCCTACCCCGTGCTCGGCGCGGTGCTGCTGATGGTGGGCGTGGGGGCCGGCTTCTCGTTCACCGTCACCGCCGACGTGATCCTCTCCAGCGTGCCCAAGGAGCAGGCGGGCTCGGCCTCGGCGGTCTCCGAGACGGCCTACGAGCTCGGCGCCGCCCTCGGCATCGCACTGCTGGGCTCGATCGTCACGGGCGTCTACCGCGGCTTCGCCGTCCCCGCGGACGTTCCCGCGGCACAGGCCACCGAGGCCCACGAGTCCCTCGGCGGTGCCGTCGAGTCGGCGGGCACCCTGCCGGCGGACACGGGCGCGGCGCTGCTCGCCTCGGCGCAGGACGCCTTCGTCGACGGCCTGCAGATCGCCTCCGGCGTCGGAGCCGTGGTGCTGCTGGTCACGTCCGTCGCGGCCTGGTTCCTGCTGCGCGGGCAACGGCTGGAGGAGGGCTACGGCGGCTGAGCCGGGTAGAGCTCGGATGAGCAAACCGCACAGGGGTCGGGGCTGGCAAGCCCCGGCCCCTGTGACGTTTACCGGCCAGTAACCCTATTGACGCCGTCCTGACGCACCGGAGAACATCTCGTCCACCGGTCGACATTGTCGAACGCGGTTCGGACGAGGGCGTCCACAGCCGGACGCCGTGCTCAGAAGGAATCCCCCACCATGCGTCTGCGCACCACCGCACGGTTCCTGGTCACCGCCGCGGCCACGGCCGCCCTGGGCCTCATGGGACTGAACGCCACCCCGGCCTCCGCCTCGCCGCTGGACATCCCGCCCCGGGGCGCCAACGACTGGTCCTGCAAGCCGGATTCGGCGCACCCGCAGCCGGTCGTGCTGGTCAACGGCACCTTCAAGCTGATGGTCGAGAACTGGGCCAAGCTCTCCCCGGCACTGAAGGACGCGGGCTACTGCGTCTTCGCCTTCAACTACGGGCACATGGAGACCGACCCGATCCCGCAGGCCGCCCAGGAGCTCTCGGACTTCGTGGAGGCCGTGCGCGGCGCCACGGGCGCCGAGAAGGTCGACATCGTCGGGCACAGCCAGGGCGGCATGATGCCGCGCTACTACGTGAAGTTCCTCGGCGGCGCCGCCAAGGTCGACGACCTCGTGGGCATCGTCCCCTCCAACCACGGCACGAAGAACCCGCTCGCCATCCCCGCCGGCTGGACCTTCTGCCCGTCCTGCGTGGACCAGCAGGTCGGCTCCGACCTGCTGAAGAAGCTCAACGAGGGCGACGAGACCCCGGCCGGCCCCGACTACACCGTCGTCACCACCCGCTACGACGAGGTCGTCATCCCCTACACCAGCGCCCTGCTGACCGGCCCGGCCGAGCACCTCACCAACGTGGTGCTCCAGGACAAGTGCCCGCTGGACCTCTACATGCACGACCAGGCCACCAAGGACCCGGTCGTCGCCCAGTGGGTGCTGAACGCCCTGGGCCGCAAGGGCCCCGCCGACCCGGGCTTCCAGCCGCGGTGCCTCGGCGGGGCGTGAGCCCGGGCTGACCCCGGGCCGGGACGGGGAACGGGTCAGGCCGCCTTGGCCGCCCGCGCCTTGGTGGCGTACATGTCCACGTACTCCTGGCCCGACAGCCGCATCACATCGCTCATCACCTCGTCGGTGACGGCGCGCAGGACGTAGCGGTCGCGGTCCATCCCCTCGTAACGGGAGAAGTCCAGCGGCTCGCCGAAGCGCACCGTCACCGGCGCGATGCGCGGGATGCCCTTGCCGCTCGGCTGCACCTTCTCGGTGCCGATCATCGCGAACGGCACCACGGGCGCGCCCGTCATCAGGGCGAGGCGCGCGATGCCCGTCCGGCCGCGGTAGAGACGGCCGTCGGGGGAGCGGGTGCCCTCCGGGTAGATGCCGAAGACCTTGCCCTCCTCCAGCACCCGCCGGCCCGTCATCAGCGCGGCCACACCGCCGTTGCCGCCGTCCCGGTCGACCGGGATCATGCCCGACGACGAGAAGAACCACGCCATGAGACGGCCCTTGAGGCCCTTGCCCGTGACGTACTCGTCCTTGCCGATGAAGAACACCTGACGCTTGAGGACGAGGGCCAGGAACAGAGAGTCGATGAACGTGGTGTGGTTCCCGGCGAGGATCACCGGCCCGCTCTCGGCGATGTGCTCGGCTCCCTCGACCTTCGGGCGGTACAGGACGCGCATGAGCAATCCGAGGAACGCCTTGAGCATGATGCGGGACAACGGACCCTCCGGTCGTGATGTTCGGGACAGGCGCACGGGGCGCGGTCGCTGACGATACTCGCCGGTACCACCCTTGTGCACGTGTGATTGACCGACTCGAAACAGAGTGTTGACGTGACTTTTCACTCCGTTCCGTTTCCGTTCTTCAACAGGGAAGTCGTACGTGCATACGATCGCCCGGCCAACGCACCACCACGGAACGAGGAGAGTTCATGCAGCAGGAGCAGCGGCCGGGCAGGCGCACGGTGCTGGGGGCCGCGGCGGCCCTCGGCGCGGGAGCGGCCGTCCTCGGCGGCGGAGCGGCCCCGGCCGTGGCGGCGGGGACGGCTGCGGACGCGGGCAGGGGCCACGGGGGTTCGTACAAGGACCTGCCGGTGCCCACCGTCATCGGCCACCGGGGCTGCAGCGGCTCCCGTCCCGAGCACACCCTCGCCTCCTACCAGTTCGCCCTGGACAACGGCGCCGACGTCATCGAGCAGGACCTCGTCCCCACCAAGGACGGCCACCTCGTCTGCCGCCACGAGAACGACATCACCGGCACCACCGACGTCGCCTCGCGCCCGGAGTTCGCCTCCCGCAAGACCACCAAGACCGTCGACGGCGAGGCCCACACCGGCTGGTTCACCGAGGACTTCACCCTCGCCGAGCTGCGGACGCTGCGCGCCAAGGAGCGCATCCCCGCCACCCGCCAGCACAACACCCTCTACGACGGCCGCTGGCAGGTGCCCACCTTCGAAGAGGTCCTCACGTGGGCCGAGGAGCAGGGCCGCAAGCGCGGGCGCCGCATCTGGCTGCACGTCGAGACCAAGCACCCCACCTACTTCCGCAAGGCCGGCCTCGGCCTGGAGGAGCGCCTGGCCAAGCTGCTGCGCCGCTACGGGCGCTCCGGCCGCAACGGCTACACCTTCCTGCAGTCCTTCGAGCCCAGCAGCCTCCAGCGGCTGAACAAGCTGGGCGTCGACTGCCCGAAGGTCCTGCTGCTCGACGACCTGACGACCCGCCCCTGGGACTTCACCGAGGCCAAGGACCCCCGCACGGTCGCCGACCTCATCACCCCGCAGGGCCTGAAGTGGGTCTCCGGCTTCGCCCAGGGCATCGGCCCCTGGCTGAACCTCATCATCCCCCGCGACAAGAACGACAAGCTGACCAAGCCGACCACGCTGGTGCGCGACGCGCACGCCGCGGGCCTGATCCTGCACCCGTACACGATGCGCAACGAGAACAGCTTCCTGCCGGCGGACTTCCGCCGCGGCACGGACCCGAACGCCTACGGTGATGCGTTCGGTGCGTTCCGGACGTACTTCGCCACGGGAATCGACGGCATCTTCTCCGACAACCCCGACACCGCGGCGATGGCGCGGGACGCGTTCCGCAAGTAACCGCCGACCCGGTCCGGCGGCGGTGACGTCACCGTGCACGGGGCCGCCACCCGGAAGGGTGGTTCGCCCCGCCGGTGGAAACCGCCGCCGGGCGTGGCGACGTCCCCGCCGCCATGACGCTGAGTGACCTCCTGACCCGGCTGGGCCCGCTGCTCAAGGCGGAGTGCGCCGCCGAGGCGTCCGCCGCCGGCATCGACGCCGCCGACCTCGAACAGTCCGTCTGGCTGCGGCTGCTGAGCGACCGCCGCGCGGACGGCGCCGCGGCCCGGTTACGGACGGCCGTACGGGCCGAGGCCCGCGCCGCCCGCCGCCGGGCGCTGCGCGAGGTGCCCTACGACCCCACCGCCGACCCGCCCGCCGGTGCCGGCCCCGGGGTCGAACAGTCGGTGCTGGCCGCCGAGGCCCGCCGCGAACTGCGCGCGGCCGTCCGCCGCCTGCCCGGCCGCTGCCCCACGCTGCTGGGGGCGCTGCTCTCGGCGGGTGACCCGACCTACCAGGAAATCGCAGGGAAGTTGGGAATGTCACAAGGATCTGTAGGACCTGTACGTTCCCGCTGCCTGGGATGCCTGCGCAGAATGCTCATGGCAGAGATTGCGGCTCCTTGACCCGGGGGAAAGGAGCGGTAAGCGACCCACAAGGGGAGGCATGCGCACATGGGCATGAGCGTGACCATCTCGGCCGCGGCCGGGAACGACGCCGAGCAGATCCTCAAACTCCAGTACCTCTGCTACCAGGGCGAGGCCGAGCTCTACGGCGACTACTCCATCGAGCCCCTCACGCAGAGCCTCGACGACCTGCGCGCCGAACTGGGCAGCGGCTGCGTGCTCGTGGCCCGGCTCGGCGAGGAGGTCGTCGGTTCCGTGCGCGGCACCGTCGACGGCGAGGGAACGGCCGTCATCACCGGCCTCATCGTGCACCCCCGCATGCGGCGGCACGGCCTGGGCGGGCGGCTGCTGGCCGCGATCGAGGAGCGGCTGGCGGGGGAGTGGTCCGCCAAGCGGTACCGCCTCACCACCGGCCAGCGCAGCGAGGTGAGCCTGCGCCTGTACCGCAACCGCGGCTACGAGCGCACCGGCACCGAGCGCATCTCGCGCGCCCTCACGCTGGTGGTCCTGGAGAAGGAGGCCGTGCCGGCGCCCGCCTTCGTGGCGAGCGCCTGACGGCCGCCGCGCCGGCCGGGCCTCAGCGCTCGGCCCGGCGCAGCCAGGCCATGGCGGTCACCGGCAGGATCACCGGGATGAACAGGTAGTCCATGCCGTAGTCCGACCAGACCGTCGCGTCGGGGAAGGCGGACGGCTCGACGAGCGTCCAGGTGCCCACGACGACGACGCCGGCCAGCTCGACGGCGCAGCACACCAGCGCCGCGCTGCGGGCCTGCTCGCCGCCGCGCACCAGGGAGTACGTGATGAAGGCGTACACCAGCGCCGCCGCGGCCGACAGCACGTACGCCAGGGGCGCCCGGTCGAAGTCGACGATCATCTGGACGATCGAGCGGGAGGCCGCGGCGACAGTGAAGACCCCGTAGAGCCAGACCAGCAGCCGGCCCGGGCCCTGGCCCAGGTCGAAACCGGCCCCCGCGCCCCGACCGCGGCCCGTCCGCTCCTCCTGCGCCCCGTCCTGTGCCTCGTCCTGTGTCGTGGGCTCCGGCACGGTCAGCCTCCCCAGATGTCGTAGAGCCGCACTTCGAGCACGGCCAGGATCACGGCGCCCGCCGCCGCGGTGGCCGAGCCCCAGCGGGTCCGCTCGGCCAGGGACATGAAGCCCGCCGCCGGCACCGCGGCCGCCGCACCCAGCAGATAGGCCACGAAGATCGCCGTGCCCTGGCCGGGCTTGTCGCCCCCGGCCAGCCGCACCACGCCGATGACCAGCTGCAGCAGGGCCAGCACCGTCACCACGGCCATGCCGATGAAGTGCCAGTCCTTGGTGGGCTGGTCGCGTGAGAAGGCGAAGCCGCACCAGGCGGCCAGCGCGAGGGCGGCCAGACCGGCCGCGAGCGTCAGTGCGCCGATCAACGGGCACCCCGGGCGGTGCGGGTGGACGAAGGGGGCTCGACAGGCATGGGACGACTGTAATCGCCCGGTGCGTCCCTCCCGATGCCGACCCCGCCCGTCCACCTGGTGATCACTCGTGTCCGGCATTCGGACAAGCTTGGCCGATTCGCATGCCTGTCTGTTTTACTTGCCCGCATGACCACGACGAGCACCCGCACCCTTGCGACCGAGGCGATGACGACGCCCGGTGCTGCTCGTTGCATGTGTCGAATGTGTGACCGCTGAGGGCCCCCGTTCTGTAGCCTCGCGCCCCGAAGCGAGACCCCGTGGACCCCGCGCCCGGCATCCAACCGCCGGACCGGACCACTCGCCCCGCGTCACCAGGAACCCCCGCGCCGCGCACCCCGCGCCCGCCCCGGGGATCCCATGCCGCGCTTCCGCAATGAATGCCCGTGCCGGCACCCCTACCGCCGCGCACTCGACAGTGACGGAAACCCCTGTGATCACCACTACGGGCCTGACAAAGGTCTACCGCTCACGCGGCCGCGAGGTCACCGCCCTCGACGGCGTCGATCTGCACGTCCGAGAGGGCGAGGTGTACGGCGTCGTCGGCCAGAGCGGCGCCGGTAAGTCGACGCTCATCCGCTGCGTGAACCTCCTGGAACGCCCCAGCTCCGGCACGGTCACCGTCGCCGGCCAGGACCTCACCGCCCTCGCCGGCCGCGGCCCGCGCGCCAACGCCGCGCTGCGCAGCGCCCGCAGCCACATCGGCATGGTCTTCCAGCACTTCAACCTGCTCTCCTCGCGCACGGTGCAGGCCAACATCGAGCTGCCGCTCGAAATCCTCGGCGTCTCCGGCAAGGAGCGCGAGCGCAAGGCCCTGGAGCTCCTGGACCTCGTCGGCCTCGCCGACAAGGCCAAGGCGTACCCCGCCCAGCTCTCCGGCGGCCAGAAGCAGCGCGTCGGCATCGCCCGCGCCCTGGCCGGCGACCCCAAGGTGCTGCTCTCCGACGAGTCGACCTCCGCGCTCGACCCCGAGACCACCCGCTCCATCCTGCAGCTGCTGCGCGACCTCAACCAGCAGCTCGGCCTGACCATCCTCCTCATCACCCACGAGATGGAGGTCGTCAAGACGATCTGCGACTCCGCGGCCCTGATGAAGGGCGGCCGCGTCGTGGAGTCCGGCACCGTCTCCGAGATCCTCGCCACCCCCGGCTCCGAGCTCGCCGCAGAGCTCTTCCCCGTGGGCGGCGAACCGTCGGGCCCCGACCGCACCGTCGTCGACGTCACCTTCCACGGCGAGGCGGCCACCCAGCCGGTCATCTCCCAGCTCTCCCGCACGTACAACATCGACATCTCGATCCTCGGCGCCGCGATGGACACCGTCGCCGGCAAGCAGGTCGGCCGCATGCGCATCGAGCTGCCCGGGCGCTTCGAGGAGAACGTCGTCCCCATCGGCTTCCTGCGCGAGCAGGGCCTGCAGGTCGACGTCGCCGACATCAAGACCCCGGCACCTGCCGACGCGCTCCTGAAGGAAGGTGCCAAGTGACCTGGACCGAGATGCAGCCCCTGCTGCGCGACGCCTGTCTCGACACCCTCTTCATGGTCTGGTGGTCCAGCGTCTGGGCGGTCGTCGGCGGCATCCCGCTGGGCCTCCTGCTGGTCCTCACCGACCGGGGTGCACTGCTGCAGAACGTGGTGGTGAACAAGGTCATCGGCGTGATCGTCAACCTCGGCCGCTCGCTGCCCTTCATCATCCTCCTCGTCTGGCTGATCCCCTTCAGCCGCATGATCGTCGGCACCTCCATCGGCCCCAGCGCCGCCGTCGTGGCCCTGGTCATCGGCGCCGTGCCCTTCTTCGCCCGGCTGGTGGAGACCGCCGTGCGCGAGGTCGACCACGGCCTGACCGAGGCGGCGCAGTCCATGGGCGGCGGCACCTTCACCGTCATCTTCAAGGTGCTCCTCCCGCAGGCCCTGCCCTCCCTGATCGCCGGCCTGACCACCACCGTCATCGCGCTCCTCGGCTACTCCGCCATGGCCGGCGCGGTCGGCGGCGGCGGCCTCGGCAACCTGGCCATCACCTACGGCTACATGCGCCACGAGACCGGCCTGATGAACGTCACCATCGTGCTGCTGATCGCCATCGTGACGGTCGTTCAGCTCGCCGGCGACCTGGCCGTACGCCGCCTGAACCGGCGCAGCGGCCGGCAGAGCGCACCCGTGGGCCTGCGCAGGCTCTGGGCGCCCGCCGTACCCAAGCCCCGCGCCGCCACCGAGGCCGCGGAGCCCGCCAAGACCACCTGAGCCACGGCCTCCACGGCCGTAACCCCCCCCAGGAGCCCGGACCCTTTGCCGGGCGGCAACACCCGGGGAACCAAGAGAAAACCAAGCAAGGAAGGCACTCTTCGTGCGTACCACCGTCAAGCTCACCGCCGCCGTCGCGGCCGCCGCCGCACTCACCCTCGGCCTGAGTGCCTGCAGCGCCCCCTCCGACACCTCCTCCTCCAGCTCGAAGAAGGGCAAGGACGCCGACCCGGCCGCCAAGCTCGTCGTCGCCGCCAGCCCCACCCCGCACGGCGACATCCTCAACTTCGTCAGAGACAAGCTCGCCAAGGACGCCGGCCTGAACCTGGAGGTGAAGGAGTTCAACGACTACGTGCTCCCCAACACCGCCACCCAGAACGGCGACGTCGACGCGAACTTCTTCCAGCACAAGCCCTACCTCGACGACTTCAACAAGAAGAACAAGACGGACATCGTCCCCGTCGTCAACGTCGAGATCGAGCCCCTGGGCCTGTACTCCAAGAAGGACAAGAAGGTCTCCGACCTCGGCTCCGGCTCCACCATCGCCGTCCCCAACGACGCCACCAACGAGGGCCGCGCGCTGAAGCTGCTCGCCGACAACGGCGTCATCAAGCTCAAGGACGGCGTCGGCAGCAACGCCAAGCTCTCCGACATCGAGGACAAGAAGGGCGTTCAGTTCACCGAGCTGGAGGCCGCCCAGATCCCCTCCCGACTGGCCGACGTCGACGCCGCCGTCATCAACGGCAACTTCGCCATCGGCGCCAAGCTCAACCCCGCCCAGGACTCCCTGGCCCTGGAGAAGGCGGAGGGCAACCCCTACGCCAACTTCCTCGCCGTCAAGAAGGGCAACGAGGGCGACCCCCGCATCGCCAAGCTCGCCAAGCTCCTCAACTCCGACGAGGTCAAGAAGTTCATCCAGGAGAAGTTCGCCAACGGCGCCGTCATCCCCGCCTTCGGCACCCCGCAGAGCTGACGCCCTGTAACCTCCGCCGCCCGTACGGCCGCAGGCCCCGCGCACGCATCCGGCGTGCGCGGGGCCTGGCGCTTGGCGTACCCACCCACCCATGCTGCATGCTGGTGCACCCGAGCACACACGCATCACCCCCGAGCCCACCCGCCCCGGCGTTGGAGCAGCGCATGACTTCCACCTTTCCGGACATCTCCATCAGTACGGACCGGCTGGTGCTGCGCCCGTTCGAAGCCGGGGACATCCCGGCCCTCGCCGAGATGATGAACGACGAGCTCATCACGGCCTGGACCTCCGCCCCGTACCCCTACACCACCGCCGACGCCCGCGACTGGGCCCTGCGCCGGGCACCGGGCGAGCGGACCTCCGGCCGCGGAATCGTCTTTGCTGTCACCGAGTTCCTCACCCAACGCCTCGTGGGCGCCGTCCACCTGCGCAACACCGACTGGCGCACCCTGGCCACGGAGGCCGCCTACGTCACCGCCCCCTGGGCCCGCGGCGAGGGCTACGCCTGCGAATCGGTCCTCGCCGTCGCCGAGTGGCTCTTCCGCGACCAGAAGTTCGAACGCCTCGAACTGCGCACGGCCGCCGACAACACCGCCGCCCAGCAGGTCGCCCAGAAGACCGGCTGCGTCAGCGAGGGCGTCCTGCGCAGCGCCTGGATAGCGCGCACCCGCACCGAGGAAGCCGGCTGGACCGAGTCCCGCACCGACCTCATCGTCTGGAGCCTGCTCCCCGAGGACCTCGACGAGGTCCGCGAGAGCCGCCCCGGCAGCGGCTACGACTACGCCGCCGCCTACCCCGACTGGCGCTGACGCCGCCACCCGCTCCGGCCGTCCGGCCGGGGTACGCTCACTCCTGCCCGCCGCGCCCCGTGGGCCCCCGACCCGAACAAGCCCAGGAGACAGACGACGATGGCCGACCGGGTCACGGTGATCGGGTGGGACGGCTCACCGCTGACGGCCGCGGCCCGCTCCGCCCTGGGGGCCGCCACCCTCGTGGCCGGCGCCGCCCACCACCTGGCCCTGCCCGAGGTCCCGCCCACCGCCGAACGCATCCGTCTCGGCAGCGTCGACCTCGCCGCCCGCCGCATCGCCCAGCACCGCGGCTCGGCCGTGGTCCTCGCCGACGGAGACCCCGGCTTCTTCGGCGTCGTCCGCACCCTGCGCGCACCCGAGCACGGCCTGGAGATCGAGGTGGTGCCCGCCGTCTCCGCCGTCGCCACCGCCTTCGCCCGCGCCGGCATGCCCTGGGACGACGCACAGGTCGTCGTCGCCCACAGCCGCGACCTGCGGCGCGCCGTCAACGTCTGCCGCGCCCACCCCAAGGTCGCCGTCCTCACCTCCCCGGGCGCCGGCCCCGCCGAACTGGCCCTCCTCCTCGGGAACGTCCACCGCACCTTCGTCATCTGCGAGGAACTGGGCACCGAGCGCGAACAGGTCACCGTCGTCACCTCCGACCGGGCCGCCGACCACACCTGGCGCGACCCCAACGTCGTCATCGTCATCGGCGGCTCCGGCACGCCCACCACCCGCGGCGGCGCCTGGATCGCCGGCCGCGACCCGGGCACCGCACCCGCCGACCGCGGCTGGGCACCGCCCGCCGGCACCTACGGGCCCGGACTCGGCGAGGGCGAGTCCACCGAACTGCGGGCCGCCCAACTCGCCCGGATCGGCCCCCGCGTGGGCGACCTCGTCTGGGACATCGGCTCCGGCAGCGGCGCCGCCGCCGTCGAGGCCGCACGGTTCGGCGCCGCCGTCATCGCCGTCGACCACGACCCCGAAGCCTGCCGGCGCACCCACGCGGCCGCCCGCCGGCACGGCGTGCTGCTCCAGGTCGTCCAGGGCGCCGCCCCCCAGGTCCTCGAAGACCTGCCCGAACCCGACGTCGTCCGCGTCGGCGGCGGCGGCGCGCCCGTCGTCGCGGCCTGCGCCGACCGGCGCCCCGAGCGCATCGTCGCCCACGCCGCCACCCGCGACGACGCCGAGGCCATCGGCCGCGTCCTCGCCGAGGGCGGCTACACCGTGGAATGCACGCTGCTCCAGGCAGTGGAGTTGGACACAACCGCCTGGACCGAGCGCGAGCGCGCCGTAGCCTTCCTGCTGAGCGGCCGTCGTACGCACCCCTGAGTCCGGGGGCACCTGCGGAGGGTAGGCTGGCGGATCGTTGTGGCAGCCGCTCGGTGTCCGACACCACAGTCGCCAATGGTCCGAACGCACCCCCCGCTTGGCGCGTACAGGGCAGGGTGACACCGGACGGCACACAACGTGCCGCGAGGCATCCACGCTCGTTCTTGTCTATGGGCGTGAGCGGTTGGAAGGAGCACTACCGATGGGCGAGGGGTACGCATGACCGACACCGGCCGGTTCCCGGACGAGGGACAGCCGGAGAACGCAGGCGCACTGCCCGGCCAGCCGCTGACCGCGGACGCCGCAGCCCCTGCCGACACCGGAACCCCCGCGACCTCCACGTATGCCTTCCTCGACAACGACACCGCGGACGAGGACGACCTGCTGCTGATGCCCGGCGCCCAGGGCGCCTGGATGGAGCAGCCCGCCCCCCAGGCCGGTACGCACGAGACCGGCGGCCGCGACACGGGCTCCCTCGACTACACCGGCGTGCGCACCCCGCCCCCGGCGCCGGCCGCCGCGCCGCCCCGCCCGCTCCACATGGGCCCGCCCGTGCCGGACCCCACCGGCGGTGTCGTCCGTTCCCTCGCCGACCGCGGCCCGGCGGCCCCCCAGCAGCCCGTCGGCTTCCCGGCCCCGCAGGTCGGCGGCGTCGAGTACCTCGACGACGCCCCCGCCTTCGTCCCTCCGCAGAGCACCGGTGCCGCGGCGCCCGGCATAACGGCAGAGGCGGCCGCTCCGGTGGCTGAGGCGGCGTCACCCGCCGCCGCACAGGCCGTCCCGGGCCAGCGCGCCCAGGCCGTCGCGCCCGCCGGGGGAGTGGCCCCCGGCGCGGCACAGGCGTTCGTCGACCGTCTGGTCCCGAACCTGGCCCCGCAGCCCGCGGCCGAGGCCACGGCGCCGGTTGCCGCCGCCGAACCGCCCGCGGCGCAGGCCCCGGCTGACGAGCAGTCGGCCCCCGAGCCGGTGCCCGCCGTGACCGAGGCCCCGGCGGAGCCGGTGGCGACCCCGGACGCCGTACAGGACGCCGCCCCCGAGCCCGACATCATCCATGTGGCCCCGGCACAGCCGGCACAGCCGGCGGAGCCGGAGGCTGCTCCGGCGCCCGAGGCGGCGCCCGCCGCAGCCGCGCCGGAGGCCGTTCCGGCGGTTCCCGCCCCGGAGCCGGAGCCGGCACCGGTGGCTGTCGCCACGCCCGCGCCCGCGCCCGAGGCCGTGGCGGTGCCTGCCGCTGCCCCGGAGGAGCCGGCCGTTGCGGCTCCCGCGCCGGAGCCGGTGGTAGCCCCTGCGGCGGTTGCCGCGCCCGTTGCGGAGGCGGCACCGGAGGCTGCGCCCGCCGAGGTGACTGCTGTTCAGGCGGCCCCCGAGGCCGAGGCGCCGGCTGCACAGGCTCCCGAGGCCGCGCCGGCCACAGAGATGGTTCCGGTTCAGGCTCCCGAGCCGGAGGCGGTTCCGGTCCAGGCGAGCGCCGAGGCCGAGGCGCCGGCCCCGGTGGCCGTTGCCGAAGCCGAGGCGACCCCCGAGGCGGAGGCGGCGCCTGCCGTTCCCGCAGCCGGGACGCCCACCGACCCGAACGCCGCGGCACCGGAAGAGGCGCAGGCGCCCGCCCTTGAGGCGACGGAAGCGCCCGCCCCGGAAGCGGTGCCGATTGCAGTCCCCGAGGTGGCGGAGGCGCCCGCCGCCCAGGCGGTGCAGGCCCCTGCCCCCGAAGCGGTGCAGGTTCCCGTCGCCGAGGTGGCGGAGGCGGAGGCAGTCGCCCCCGAAGCAGTTGCCGTCGAGGTGCCCGTGGCCGAAGCGGTGCAGGCCCCCGCCCCGGAGGCGACGGAAGCGCCGGCCCCGGAAGCAGTGCAGGCACCCGCCCCGGTGGAGGCCCCGGCCCCCACCGCCGCAGAGGCGGCCCCTGCTCAGGCACCGGCTCCCGAGGCGGTGCAGGCCCCGGCCCCCGAAGCGGTGCAGGCCCCGGCCCCCGAAGCGGTGCAGGCGCCGGCCCCCGAGGAATCCACCGAAGCCGTAGCCGAGGCCGAAGCCGCAGCTGAAACCGCACCCGAAGCCGCAGCTGAAACTGCACCCGAAGCCGCAGCCGAGGTCGCCGCGGAGGCGGAGGCGGAAGGGGAGGCTGACGCGGAGGCAGAGCCCTCCGTGCCCGAGCAGCCGCTCGGCCCTCCGGCCGAGGGCTTCGGGGAGGCAGAGCGGGCGGCGGTGCACCGGGTGATCCGCGAGCGCCGCGACATCCGTAAGGGCTTCCGTACCGACCCCATCCCGCACGAGGTGCTGCTGCGCGTGCTGGAGGCGGCACACACCGCGCCCAGCGTGGGCCACTCGCAGCCGTGGGACTTCGTCGTCATCCGCTCCGAGGAGACGCGTCAGGCGATGCACGAGCTGGCCGTCCGCCAGCGCGAGGCGTACGCGAAGTCGCTGCCCAAGGCACGGGCCAAGCAGTTCAAGGAACTGAAGATCGAGGCGATCCTCGACACGCCCGTCAACATCGTCGTCACCGCCGACCCCACCCGCGGCGGCCGCCACACCCTCGGCCGGCACACCCAGCCCCAGATGGCGCCGTACTCCTCCGCGCTCGCCGTCGAGAACCTCTGGCTCGCCGCCCGCGCCGAGGGCCTCGGCGTCGGCTGGGTCAGCTTCTTCGACGAGCGCGAGATGGTCCGCGCCCTCGGCCTGCCCGAGCACCTGGAGGTCGTCGCCTACCTCTGCATCGGCTACGTCGACGAGTTCCCCGACGAGCCCGAGCTGATGCAGGCAGGCTGGTCCAAGCGCCGCCCGCTGTCGTGGGTCGTGCACGAGGAGGAGTACGGGCGCCGCGCGCTGCCCGGCGAGGACCCCCACGACCTGCTCGCCGAGACCCTGCGCGGAATCCGGCCGCTGGACGCCAAGGCGCTCGGCGAGGCGTGGGAGCGCCAGAAGCGGATGACCAAGCCGTCGGGTGCGCTCGGCATGCTGGAGATCATCTCCGCGCAGCTGTGCGGCCTCTCCCGCAAGTGCCCCCCGCCGATCCCGGAGCCGGCCGCCGTCGCGATCTTCGCGGGCGACCACGGCGTACACGCCCAGGGCGTGACGGCGTGGCCCCAGGAGGTCACCTCGCAGATGGTCGCCAACTTCCTGGGCGGCGGCGCCGTGTGCAACGCCTTCGCCAACCAGGTCGGCGCCGAGGTCTGCGTCGTCGACGTGGGCGTGGCCGCGGAGCTGCCGAGCACGCCCGGCCTCCTGCCGCGCAAGATCCGCCCGGGCACGGCCGACTTCACCACCGGCCCCGCGATGACCCGCGAGGAAGCCCTGCACGCGGTCGAGGTGGGCATCGAAACCGCTCGTGACCTGGTCACGGCCGGGAACAAGGCCCTCCTCACCGGCGAGATGGGCATCGCCAACACCACCGTGTCGGCCGCCCTGATCGCCGTCTTCACCGGTGCGGACCCGGCCGAGATCACCGGCCGGGGCACCGGCATCAACGACGAGATGCACGCCCGCAAGATCGACGTCGTGCGCCGGGCCCTGGAGCTGCACAAGCCCGATCCGAAGGACCCGGTCGGTGTGCTCGCCGCCGTCGGCGGCCTGGAGCACGCCGCGCTCGTCGGCCTGATCCTGGGCGGCGCGTCCCTGCGCACGCCGGTGATCCTCGACGGCGTGAGCGCCGGGGCCGCGGCCCTGGTCGCCCGCGCCATCGCGCCGGAGGCCCTGGCCGCCTGCATCGCGGGCCACCGCAGCGCCGAGCCCGGCCACGTCGCGGCGCTGACCAAGCTGGGCCTGCGCCCCCTGGTCGACCTCGACCTGCGCCTCGGCGAGGGCACCGGAGCCCTGCTGGCGCTGCCCGTCGTGCAGAGCGCGGCTCGTGCGATGCACGAGGTGGCGACGTTCGACACCGCGGGCGTAGCGGAAAAGAGCTGAAGCCTCCGCCCGGTGCCACGCACACGTGGCACCGGGCGGGCTCAGGCCCAAAGCCGACGGGAGACGCGCCTCCGAACCGATGGGCGAGCGGGTTCCTGCCCCCGAACCGGCGGACGAACGGGCTCCCGAACCGACGGGTTGTCGGAAGACGGCGGGAGGGGGCGGGCCGGGACGGACCCTGGCAGGGGGCGTAAGGGTTATTTGCGGCGTCTTTCGGAGCACTGTCCACGCAGGACGGTTGCCGTAAATAATCCAGCCCCCAGAAGGGTCCGTCCCGGCCCGCCCCCGCACCCACGAACGCGCTCCCCCACACCCGCCGCCGCCCCTTAAGGTGTCCCCACCAGCGCATTCGCACGAGGAGAGCCGCACGCCCATGGCCGAGCACCCAGAAGTCGCCGCCTATCCCGTCGGACTGCGCCTCGCCGGCCGCCGCGTCGTCGTCCTCGGCGCCGGCCAGGTCGCGCAGCGACGCCTGCCCGCCCTCGTCGCCGCGGGCGCGGACGTCCTGCTGATCTCCCCCTCCGCCACGCCCTCCGTGGAGGCCATGGCCGAGGCCGGCGAAGTCCGCTGGGAGCGCCGCCGCTACCAGGACGGCGACCTTCGGGACGCCTGGTACGCCCTGATCTCCACCGACGACCCCGCCGCCAACGAAGCCGCCTCCGCCGAGGCCGAGGCCCGCCGCGTCTGGGCCGTCCGCAGCGACGACGCCGAGGCCGCCTCCGCCTGGACCCCGGCCACCGGCCGCGCCGCCGGCGTCACCGTCGCCGTCCTCACCGGCCAGGACCCCCGCCGCTCCGCCGCCGTGCGCGACGCCGTGATCGAGGGCCTGCGCGACGGCACCCTCACGGCCCCTCACCACCGCGCCCGCGCCAAGGGCGTCTCCCTCGTCGGCGGCGGCCCCGGCGACCCCGACCTGATCACCGTGCGGGGCCGCAGGCTCCTCGCCGAGGCGGACGTGGTCATCGCCGACCGCCTCGGCCCCCGCGACCTGCTCGACGAGCTTCCGCCCCACGTCGAGGTCATCGACGCGGCGAAGATCCCCTACGGCCGTTTCATGGCCCAGGAGGCCATCAACAACGCCCTCGTCGAGCACGCCAAGGCGGGCAAGGCGGTCGTCCGCCTCAAGGGCGGCGACCCGTTCGTCTTCGGCCGCGGCATGGAGGAGGTCCAGGCCCTGGCCGAGCACGGCATCACGTGCACCGTCGTCCCGGGCATCTCCAGCTCGATCAGCGTCCCGGCCGCCGCCGGAATCCCCGTCACCCACCGGGGCGTGGCCCACGAGTTCACGGTCGTCAGCGGTCACGTGGCCCCCGAAGACCCCCGCTCGCTCGTCGACTGGGAGGCACTCGCCCGGCTGCGCGGCACGCTGGTCCTCCTGATGTCGGTGGAGAACATCGGCGCGATCGCGGGGACACTGATCCGGCACGGCCGCTCGGCCGACACCCCCGTGGCGGTGGTCCAGGAAGGCACCACCGCAGCCCAGCGCCGCGTGGACGCGACCCTCGCGACGGCGGGGGAGAAGGTACGGGCGGAGGGCATACGCCCGCCCGCCGTCATCGTCATCGGCGATGTGGTGCCGGTGGGTCTCCCGGCCCCCGCCCAGGCGCCGTAGCGCAGCACGAGGCCCCGGACCACGCCGAGGCCGATCACCGCAAGGGACAAGGCCCCGGGCCCCCACCGCATCGGGGCAGAGCCCCAGGCAATCACCGCAAGGGACAAGGCAAGACCACCCATGGCCGAACTCATCACCATCGACGATCCCGCCGACCCGCGGCTGTACGACTACACCGGTCTGACGGACGTGGAGCTGCGCCGCCGCCGCGAGCCCGAGGAGGGGCTCTTCATCGCCGAGGGCGAGAAGGTGATCCGCCGCGCCCACCAGGCCGGCTACGCCATGCGGTCCATGCTCCTGACGCCCAAGTGGGTGGAGGTGATGCAGGACGTCATCGAGGCGAGCACCGCCCCCGTCTACGCCGTCACGCCCGACCTGGCCGAACGGGTGACGGGCTATCACGTGCACCGCGGCGCGCTGGCGTCCATGCAGCGCAGGCCGCTTCCGCAGGCGGTGGACCTGCTCCGCACGGCCCGCCGGGTCGTCGTGATGGAGCGGATCAACGACCACACCAACATCGGCGCGATCTTCCGCAGCGCGGCGGCGCTCGGCATGGACGCGGTCCTGCTCTCGCCCGACTGCGCGGACCCCCTGTACCGGCGCTCGGTGAAGGTCTCCATGGGTGCGGTCTTCTCGGTGCCGTACGCGCGGCTGGAGAGCTGGCCCCGCGATCTGGAGACCGTACGGGAAGCGGGGTTCCGTGTCCTCGCCCTCACTCCGGCCGAGAAGGCCACGTCCATGGACGAGGCGGCGCCGCACCGGCTGGACCGGGTGGCGCTCATGCTGGGGGCGGAAGGTGACGGGCTGTCGGCCCGTGCGCTGCGGGCAGCGGACGAGTGGGTGCGCATCCCGATGGCCCACGGAGTGGACTCGCTCAATGTGGGTGCTGCGGCGGCAGTGGCGTTCTACGCCGTGACGGCGGGCCGCCCGCCGGCCTGAGCAGGGCGGCGGGCGCCCTGAGAAGGGGCCGCTGAGGAGGGGCGGCGCAGGCTCAGGCCCTGAGGAGGGGCGGCGCAGGCTCAGGCCCTGAGAAGGGGCCGCGCAGGCTCAGGCCCTGAGGAGGGGCGGCGCAGGCTCAGGCCCTGAGAAGGGCCGCGCAGGCTCAGGCTCACGGAGGGGCCGCGCAGGCTCAGCCCGCAGGATCCGCGGGGGCCGCCACGGCGTGGTGGCCGCCGCCCTGCGGACTGCCGCCGGGCAGCTCTCCGATGCTGTGGGCGGGCCCCTGGCAGCCCTGGGCGGCGGCGATGCCGAGCGCGACGAGCAGCGTCACGACCACGAAGACGATGAGCCGCTGGCGCAGGAGTTTGCGGTCCGGCCCGGGCCGCCGCGTCGCCGGCCTGGTGCGCCCGCCGCCGCGAGGGGCCGTCTTACGGCCGCCGGTGCTCTGACCCCGCTGCGCCACCGTCCGCCCGTCGTTGCCGCGGCCGGCGCCCGCGGCCCCGCCGGGGCCGGAGGCTCCGGCAGCCCCCTGCGGGGCATGTCCGCCGTGCCCGCCGTGCCCGCTGCGCCCCCCGTGGATTCCCTGGGGCGCGTGCGGCCGCGGCGTGGGTGAGCTCCCGGGCCGCCGTTCGGTGCGCTGGCGCTCGTACTCGGCGGCGCGCCGGGCGGAGGGCCGGTCCGGCTCGCGGCGGGGCGACGGCGGCCGGCCCTCGCCGATGCCGTGGGCCTCGCGGGCGGCGATCTCCTTGAGCCGCAGGGACAGCTGCAGGGTGCTGGGCCGCTCTTCGGGGTCCTTGGCGAGGCAGGCGTGCACGAGGGGGGCGAGGGCGTCGGGGACGCCCATGAGCTGCGGCTCCTCGTGGACGACGCGGTAGAGCATGACTTCCGAACTGCCCTGCCCGAACGGAGAGTCCGCCGTCGAGGCGTAGGCCAGCGTGGCGCCGAGCGCGAAGACGTCCGTGGCGGGCGTCACGGCGGCGCCGCGCACCTGCTCGGGGGCGAGGAAGCCGGGCGATCCGACGGCTGTCCCCACGTGGGTGAGCGTGCTGGCCCCGGTGGCCCAGGCGATGCCGAAGTCGATGATGCGGGGGCCCTTGGGGGAGAGCAGGATGTTCGACGGCTTGAGGTCGCGGTGGACCACGCCGGCGTCGTGCACGGCCAGGAGCCCTTCGGCCAACGCCGCGCCGATGGACGCGGTCTGAGCGGCCGACAGCGGCCCTTCCTCGTTCACCTTGTCGTGCAGGGAGGGCCCCGGTACGTACTGGGTGGCGAACCAGGGGCGGTCCGCCTCCAGGTCGGCGGCCACGAGCCGCGCCGTACAGCCGCCGCGGATCCGCCGTGCGGCGGACACTTCGCGGGCGAAGCGCGAGCGGAACTCCTGATCCTCCGCCAGGTCCGGACGGATGACCTTCAGGGCGACCCGCTGGCCGCGCCGGTCGGAGCCGAGGTAGACCACGCCCATGCCGCCCGCGCCCAGCCGCCGGTGCAGCCGGAACGAGCCGACGACACGCGGGTCCTCGCGCCGGAGCCGCATCATCGTCATCTTCGTCCCCTACCTCCGGTGGGGCTTCCCCACGTAGCTTCCCGGCGTCTGACGTGGCACAGCTTACGGATTGACGGACGGTCGCGCTGCGAGGCCGCGCATGCGTCGGCGAGCGGATTGCCGTCGGCCGACGGGAGGCCCGTGGCCGGGGCCCCGGGCGCCGGCGGCCCGTTCTTCCCCCGCGACCTGGGCTTCAAGGGCCGGGTGGGCAGGGGGGATTGACGGGGCCGACGGCCACCGGGGGCGGGCGGTCCGGGACGCGGGGCAGCCGAGTCGAACGTATGAAGCGGAGGCGGCCGGGCAGGGCGGCGGTGCGGCGCGGGACGGCCGCCCCGGGGCGGCGGAAGTGAGGGAAGTCACCAGGACCCTTCCGGGATGACCCCAACGTCAGGGGGAGGTTCTCCACCCAGGGGAGTAGCCCCCGGGGTCCGGCCTCATCCTCCGGGAGAACGTTCAAGCGGTACGAGGGCATGACGCCGGGCCCGGGCCGCGCCCCTAGTGTTGAAGGCAAGCGGCGGGTACGACACTCGTCCCCCGAGGCCAGGTGCCCGCCGCTCCCGAACACACGAAGGGAGCGGGCGATGGCGGACATCGCAGGACGCACGGGCCGGCGGCCGCAGGGCCACCGGGCCACGGACGTCTTCGGTGAGCGTCCGTCCTCGACCCGTCACCCGCTCGTGGCGGTGGCCATGGTGCTGCCGCTGGCGGCGCTCCTCGCCGTCGCCTTCGGCGGCTGGGACGCCGTCGTCACACAAGCGTCGTCCGTGGCCGGAATGCTGGGGCGCTGAGCGTCTTCGGCCCGGGAGAGCGGCCCGGGCCGGGTGCAGACCGGTCATAACCCCGTGGGGACGGGGGTGCGGCGGACGGCACGACGGGCCGGGTACCTGGGGAGGTACCCGGCCGTCGCGTTTGTGCAGGTCACACGCCGACTGTGGGCGGCTCGCACCCGAGGCGGGCAGGGCATGGAACAGGCCGGGGGCCGGGGCTCGAAGCCCCGGCCCCCGGCCGTGGTGGTGCGCGATACTGGGATTGAACCAGTGACCTCTTCCGTGTCAGGGAAGCGCTCTCCCGCTGAGCTAATCGCGCGGGGAGATCCGTGAGGACCTCGGTGGACGATACTGGGATTGAACCAGTGACCTCTTCCGTGTCAGGGAAGCGCTCTCCCGCTGAGCTAATCGTCCGGGATGCTGCTGCGTGCGCGATACTGGGATTGAACCAGTGACCTCTTCCGTGTCAGGGAAGCGCTCTCCCGCTGAGCTAATCGCGCGGGAAGGTCCGTGAGGACCTCGGTGGACGATACTGGGATTGAACCAGTGACCTCTTCCGTGTCAGGGAAGCGCTCTCCCGCTGAGCTAATCGTCCTTGGAGGTGGAGACGGGATTTGAACCCGTGTAGACGGCTTTGCAGGCCGTTGCCTCGCCTCTCGGCCACTCCACCAGGAGTGCGGGGGTTCGGGAAGATCCCCCAACTCGAGCGGACGACGAGACTCGAACTCGCGACATCCACCTTGGCAAGGTGGTGCTCTACCAACTGAGCTACGTCCGCATTTGTCTTTCCGGCCCGCTTCCGCGTCCCGGCGACGTGTTGAACTTTAGCGGATTCCGGCGCCAGCTCAAATTCCGTTTGCCCAGCATGCTGCGCTGATCGTTCACGGGGACGTCCCGCGGGCGCCTCCGGGACGGCCCGGCGACGCCCGCCGGGCACCCCGCGGGCAGCCCCTCGGCACCCCGCGAGCCGGGCCGTGCCACGGGCAGAAACGATCTTCAGGGGCCGCGCCATAGACTCGATGACGTGCACAGCCTCCCCTTGAGCGTCTCTCCGATGGCGCGCTTCGGCGGCCTCCTCGCCACCGATCTGCGCGATGTGACCACCGATCCGGCGGCCCTGGACTCGACCGGCTGGTGGGCCGTCGTCGCGGACTTCGAAGGGGGACTCACCTGTGCCCGCTTCGGCGACGTACGCCCCTGCCGGGCCCCCGCGCCCGTACCGGGCCGCTGGCGGGGCCCCGCCCCCGAGCAGTGGACCAGCTCCCTGGACCGCGCCGCCTACACCGCGGGCGTACGGCGCATTCGCGAGCACATAGCCGCCGGCGAGGTCTACCAGGCCAACCTCTGCCGCGTGCTGAGCGCACCCCTGCCCGACCCCTCCACCGCCGACGTGGACGACCTCACCGCCCTCCTCGCCCGGGGCAACCCCGCTCCCTACGCGGGAACGGTCCGGCTGCCCGCGCACGGCGTGGAGGTGGCCACCGCCTCACCCGAGCTCTACCTGCGCCGCTCGGGGCGCACCGTGGAGTCGGGCCCCATCAAGGGCACCGGCCGCACCGCCGAGGACCTGCTGGAGAAGGACCACGCCGAGAACGTGATGATCGTGGACCTGGTCCGCAACGACCTCGGGCGCGTGTGCACCACCGGCTCGGTGACCGTCCCCGCCCTGTGCGCCGTCGAGCAGCACCCCGGCCTCGTCCACCTCGTCTCCACCGTCCGCGGCGAGATCGCCCCGGGCGCGGGCTGGGCCGAGCTGTTCACCGCCACCTTCCCTCCCGGCTCGGTGACCGGCGCCCCCAAGGCCAGCGCGCTGGAGATCATCGAGGCGCTGGAGCCCGCCCCCCGCGGCCCGTACTGCGGCGGCATCGGCTGGGTCGACGCCGACCGGGGCACCGGCGAGCTGGCCGTCGGCATCCGCACCTTCTGGATCGACCGCGCCGGCCCCGGCGGCCCCGTCCTGCGCTTCGGCACCGGCGCCGGCATCACCTGGGGCTCCGACCCCGAACGGGAGTGGGCCGAGACGGAACTCAAGGCGTCCCGGCTCCTCGCGATAGCGTCGGGGGCACACGAGCCGCTAGAAGGGACGAAACGGTGAGCATCTGGTTCAACGGCGCCCTGCGCGAGGCCGACACCGCCCGGGTCTCGGTCTTCGATCACGGGCTCACGGTCGGTGACGGCGTCTTCGAGACCCTCAAGACCACCGCCGGCCGGCCCTTCGCCCTGACCCGCCACCTCGCCCGTCTCGCCGACGGCGCCCGCAGCCTGGGCCTGCCCGAGCCCGACCTCGACGAGGTGCGCCACGCCTGCGCGGCGGTGCTGGACGCCAACCCGCTGCCGCTCGGCCGGCTGCGCATCACCTACACCGGCGGCGTCTCCCCGCTCGGCTCCGACCGGGGCACCGCCGCCCCCACCCTCGTCGTGGCCGTCGTCGAGGCCACCCGCCACCCGGACTCCACGGCCGCCGTCACCGTCCCCTGGACCCGCAACGAGCGCGGCGCGCTCGCCGGCCTGAAGTCCACCTCCTACGCCGAGAACGTCGTCGCCCTCGCCCGCGCCCGGGAGCAGGGCGCCACCGAGGCGCTGTTCGCCAACACCGCGGGCGCGCTCTGCGAAGGCACCGGCTCCAACGTCTTCGTCGTCCTCGACGGCGAGCTGCACACCCCGCCGCTGGCCTCCGGCTGCCTGCCCGGCATCACCCGCGCCCTCGTCGTCGAGTGGACCGGCGCCAAGGAGACCGAGCTGCCCTTCGACGTCCTCGACCGCGCGGACGAGGTCTTCCTGACCTCCAGCCTGCGCGACGTCCAGGCCGTCCACACCCTCGACGGCCGTCAACTCCCCGGCGCCCCGGGCCCGGTGACCGCCAAGGCCGCCCGGATCTTCGACGAGCACGCGACCGCGGACCTCGACCCGTAAACCGGATGACGCGGGGCCGCGGGGCCGGTACAACACGAACGTGACCACCACCCTGCGGCCCACCGCACCCGAGCAGCGCACCGGCGACGGCGGCCGGTCCCGGTCGTACGAGGTCTGCGTCAACAGCCGGCCCGTCGGCAGGATCGACCTCGCCATGGACACCCGTTTCGGGCCCGGCTTCGGCAGGATCGAGCGGCTCGCCATCGACGAACGCGACCGGCACCGCGGCCGTGGCACGGTCGCCGCGCTCGCCGCCGAGGAAGTGCTGCGCAGCTGGGGATGCACACAGATCACGGTGAGCGTCCCGGCGGGCGCGGGGACCGCCCTGGGCCTGGCGGCCGCGCTCGGCTACGCCGAGCGCAACCGCAACCTGGCCAAGCCCCTGACGGCAGCGCCCGCCCTGCCCGCCGGCAGCGTCGCGCGGCCCATGGGGGAGGAGGAGTACGGGCGCTGGCGCGAGGCGGAGAAGGCGGCGTACGTCCAGGAGTGGGTGGACCGCGGCGTCCCGCGCCCCCACGCGGAGGCCAAGGCCGAGCGTGACGACGCCCTGCTGCTGCCACAGGGCCCGGCCACCCCCGGCACGATCCTGCGGATCCTCGCGCACGAGGGTACGGACGTGGGCACGCTCTGGGCGGCGGTGCGCCCCGGGGGGAGCGCCTGGGTCTTCGGCGTCGAGGTCGCCGCCCCCCACCGCGGCCGGGGGCACGGCCGCACGCTGATGCTGCTCGCCGAGCGCGAGAGCCTGGCGGCCGGTGCCGCCGCCCTGGAGCTCAACGTCTTCGCCGCCAACAGCCCGGCGCTCGGGCTGTACGCGTCCCTGGGATACGAGCCGACCGAGATCCACCTGTACAAGCTGCTGCACTAGGCGCACCGGACGAACGACCGCACCGGCCGCGGCACCCCGGGGGAGGGGACGGTCAGCCGGCGAGCAGCCGGTCGACGATCTCCTCGATGCGCTCCCGCAGGCCCTCCTGGCTCTTGCCGCCGTCCAGCCGCTCGCCGTCGATCACGTACGTGGGCGTGCCGGTCACACCGATCGCCTTGCCCTCGGCCTGGTCCGCGTCGACGATCAGCATGTGCCGCCCGTCGATCAGTGCGGTGTCCACCTCCTCGGCGTCCAGGCCCAGCTCGCCCGCCACGTCCACGAGCAGCCGCTCGCCCTGGGCGCCCAGCTCCCCGGTGCGCGCCAGGACGGCCTCGGCGTACGGCCACGCCTGCCCCTGCTCGGCGGCCTCCTCGGCGGCCTGCGCGGCGGCGTAGGCGTGCTTGTGCTTCTCCAGCGGGAAGTGCCGCAGCCGGATCTCCAGCCGGTCGCCGTAGCGGGCGCGCAGCGCGCGCAGGTCGTCCAGGGCCCGGTGGCAGTCGGGGCACTGCAGCTCGCACCACACGTCGAGGACGGGGCGAGCGGTGGGGGAGGTGTCGGTATCGCTCATGGGGCCAGTCTTCCAGCCCGTATCCGTATCCACCGGCGGGATCCGGCAGTGCCCGGGCGGGGCGACCCCGAGACGACCCGGAGATGTCCCCGATCTCCGGGCCCGGCCGTGGCCGCGGCCGCCACGGGCGGTGCACGATGGATGCAGGAGCCACCTTCGGCAGGAGGACCGGATGCTGACCTCGACCGTATGCGCCGCGCTGTCCGCGGCCGGCCTGGGCATCGCCCTGCTGACGGCCTACCGCAAGCGCTTCCTCGCCGCGATCCGCATCGCGGCCTGGTCCCTGATCCCCATCGGCCTGGTCATGACGGGCATCGTCGACTGGGTCCAGGACCTCGTCCTCAAGCCCAGCGTCTGGGCCGGCTTCGGCGTGCTCGCCCTCTCCGCCCTGCTGTTCCTGATCGGCCGGGCCGCCGGCCGCCGCACCGGAGGCGGCCGCACGGAACGCCGGGCGGCGCAGGCCGCCTCCCGCGGCGGTGCCGTCGAGCCCGCCGGTTCCGCACCCACCCTCGGCCCGGCCCGCGCGCCGGACCGCCCGGGCACCCGGCGGCGCGGTGCCACCGGCGGTGACGCAGAGGACTTCTCCGATATCGAAGCGATCCTCAAAAAACACGGAATCTGAACAACTCCCCCTCACGAGTGACACGTTGGTGAGGTAGTCGCGGGCGGCTGCGCCATGATCTGTCGGAGATGAACGACGAACCGGCCCAGATCACCGAAGAGCCGCGCGGCTGTCTGTTCGCGCTCTCCCAGCCGCCACTGATGTTTTTCCTCGCCTTCGTCGCGACGCTGATCCTGCTCACCGCCGTGCACGACCTCTACCGCTGGTGACGCCCGGCCACCGGCCGGGACTCAGTCCGCGGTGCCCCGCCGCCGCGCCCGGTACGCCGCGACGTGCAGGCGGTTTCCGCAGGTGCGGCCGTCGCAGTAGCGGCGGGAGCGATTGCGCGAGAGATCGACGAAGGCGCGCCCGCAGTCCGGCGCCTCGCAGCGTCGCAGCCGTTCGAGCTCGCCCTCCACCAGCAGGAAGGCCAGCGCCATCCCCCCGTCCGCCGCCAGGTGCTCGGCGAGCGAGGCGCCCGGCGCGAAGTAGTGCACATGCCAGTCGTAGCCGTCGTGGTCGGTCAGCCGGGGGGTGGTGCCCGCCTCGGCGACCAGCGCGTTCAGCAGCTCCGCCGCGGCCCGGGTGTCCTCGGTGTCGAACACCTGTGCGAACCTCTGGCGTATGGAGCGCACGGCCGCCAGATCCGACTCCCCGAGCGGGCCGACGTTGCTGATGTCATGGCGCTCGACGAAGCCCTCCAGGGCGTCCGGGGCGTCGAGGTCCATGTTCAGCAGATCGACGATGCCGTCGAGCGTGCACCGGGTGTCGTGATTGATCAGCACGGATCGTTCGCTCCCTGGCCGGACGGAGGTGGGGCGGCAATTGTTCGACTGCGGGCAGCAGACTCTAGCGGCTCCCCAGCACAACGGCGCCGTCGCCCGCGGTGGATCCGCGGTGACGGCGCCGTGTCGTGCCGTTATGCGAGATGTCCGGATGTGGCGCGCGGGCCTCCCCGAGTGGGCCGGCGCGCCCGGATCAGCTCCTGCCCGGCATCAGCTCTCGGCCAGGATGTGCGAGAGCTCGGTGTCCAGATCGAAGTGACGGTGTTCGGTGCCCGGCGGGACGGCGGCGTCGGTCCGCTTGAGGAACGACTCCAGTGCTCGCGCCGGAGCCTCCAGGAGGGCCTCGCCCTCCGGGGAACTCAGGGCGATGCAGACGACGCCCTGGCCGTGACTGCGGGACGGCCAGACGCGGACGTCGCCCGTGCCGGTGGGCCGGTGCAGGCCCTCGGCGAGCAGGTCCCGGGCGAAGACCCACTCGACCGTCTCTTCGGCTCCGGTGTGGAAGGTGGCGTGCACGGCATAGGGATCGGCCGTGTCGTACCGCAGGCCTGCGGGTACAGGCAGTGAGGATTCGCTCGACACAACGAGGCGCAGGTGCAGCTCGCAGCTGACCGTGGTGTTCATAAGCGCCAGGGCCTTTCGCTCAGTGTGCGCTCGGGGATTCGCACGTCGGCGAAATCGACATGCCACCTACGGTGCCGTTGTAAACCCCTCTGACCGTTTTGAGGCCCTTCGTATACCTCGGACGGCCGAGTCGTCACGTTGCGCATACCGCCGAACCGGTGAGTTCGCACCGGTCCGGTACGTTGGGCCGCATGAACGCGGAGAGTGACGAGCGCAGAGACGCCGCTACGGACGGCGCCGACGGATCCGACAAGGGCCTCGGCTCCCGGGCCCCCCACTTCGTCAAGCGGCACCGGACCCTGCACCTGAGCTGGCAGGTCGGCGTCTTCGTCGTCGGCCTGGCCGTGGTGATCGCCGGCATCATCATGCTGCCCCTGCCCGGCCCCGGCTGGTTGGTGATCTTCGGCGGCATGGCCATCTGGGCGACCGAGTTCGTCTGGGCCCAGCTGGTGCTGCGCTGGACCAAGCGCAAGGTCACCGAAGCCGCCCAGCGCGCCCTCGACCCCGAGGTCCGGCGCCGCAACATCATCCTCACCGTCACCGGCCTGGTGATCGTCGCCGCGCTCGTCGGCGTCTACGTGGCCAAGTACGGCTTCGCGATGCCCTGGAAGGTCGGCAAGTGACCACCGCGCCCCTGACCAGGCGCGGGATGGTTCTGGGCACCGCCTGACATGCGGTAATGTTTGCGGTGCGCCCGGGCGATTAGCTCAGCGGGAGAGCGCTTCGTTCACACCGAAGAGGTCACTGGTTCGATCCCAGTATCGCCCACATCCGGACCGGGGTCCGTGAGGTACGCACCTCACGGACCCCGGTCCTTTTTCGTGCACCCGGCGGCGGCCGGGGCGCCCTCCGGGCGGGATTTGAACGAGAGCCACCGCGACCTGTATTGTTCAGTGCGTCGCCGGGGGAAACCCCGGACGAAATCCCGGGCGATTAGCTCAGCGGGAGAGCGCTTCGTTCACACCGAAGAGGTCACTGGTTCGATCCCAGTATCGCCCACATCACCGGAGGCCGGTCCGTCAACTGACGGACCGGCCTCCGGCGTTCCGGCCCCGCTCGGCCACCCGGCGCCCGCCCCTCACGCCGCCGCAGGAAGATCCGGCCGCAGCGGCCACGCCGGATCGCACTCCTCGTCCGAACCGTTGCGCGCGAACCACGCCTGCAGCCCCCGCGCCTGTGCCGCGTGCCACACCGCCTGCCGCGTGTGCAGTTCCGCCGGACTCAGCCGCTCCAGACGCGAGGCGAACCGGCGCCCCACCGCCCGCACCACCTCCATCGCCGCCGTGGCGTCCGCCGCCGCGTCGTGCGCCCCCACCAGCTCCACCCCGTACTGCCCACAGAGATCGGCCAGCGTCCGCCGCCCCTTGCGGTAGCGGTCCAGATGCTTGTCCAGCACCCACGGATCCATCACGCACAGCGACCCGCCGCCCAGGTAGGACGCCAGCGTCGACGCCCGGTGCCGCCGCAACTCCCGGTCCAGCAGCGTCAGATCGAACGGCGCGTTCATCACCACCAGCGGTATGCCCCGCGCCGCATGCACCGCCAGGGCCCGCGCCACCTCCTCCATCACCGGCGCCGGCCACCGGCCGTGCCGCTGCAGATGATCCTCACTCAGCCCGTGTATCGCGGTCGACTCGACCGGCACGGGCACCCCCGGATTCACCAGCCAACGGGTGATCACCGGCGAGGCCCCCGTCTGTGACTGCGTCACGAAAGCCGCCGACACGATCCGGTCCCGCTCCACGTCGACTCCGGTCGTCTCGGTGTCGAAGGCCGCCAGCGGCCCCTCGAACCAGCACGGCATGACACAACTCCTCGCGCTTGTCCGTCACATGGCGTGTTTTCCCTCCCCGCCAGGTGATACCCGGCCGCCATGCCACCCGAACCGCCGCTGTTTGCCGGGCAGTTCACGCGGAGACAACACAGATGTACGACTCAAAGACCGGCGAGCCCGGAAGGTTTTTCGGACATGGCGCTCGCTCAGCCCGACCCGGCCACGCCCACCGGCAGCCGACCGCCCGGGCACACCCCGCCCGGCCGCGGCACCCTCGCCACCACCGCGTGCATGGAGACGCTCCAGATCGGCTACCTGCACGCCGTCGCCGCCGCGGCCGGCTGCTCCCTGGCCCAGCCCTTCCCCGACAACGGCATCGACTGGCACGTCAGCCACAGCGCCCCCGGCCACACCGACGACGACGAGGTCACCATCAAGGTGCAGCTCAAGAGCACCTACCAACTGGCCCCCCGCACCCCCCTGCGCGCCGCCCCCACCTTCGGCTTCACCCTCGACAATGACCACCTGGCCAAACTCGCCCGCACCCCCGTCTCGGTCCACAAGATCCTCGTCGTGATGATCGTGCCGCGCACCCAGGACGACTGGCTGCGGGCCGGCCACGACCACCTCGCCCTGCGGCACTGCTGCTACTGGACCAACCTCGCCGGCCACCCCGTCACCGGCCGGCGCAGGACCACCGTGCGGATCCCGACCTCACGCGTCTTCGACGACCGCGCACTCTGCGAGATCATGACGCGGGTCGGGGCGGGAGGGAGACCCTGATGCACCGGCCGACCCCACCATCCCGGCACCAGCCGGACCCCGCCGTCCTCGGCGCCCTCCTGGCCCGGCACGGCTGGCGCCGCCGCGGCGGAGAAGGCGGCCGCTACAGCCGCTGGACACCCCCCGACGGCACCGGCGCCAGCCTCCTCGTACCGGTCGACCCCGCCCTCCCCGACAGCGCCGACCTGCTCACCGAGGCCCTCACCGCCCTCGAACGCAGCGCTGCGCCCTCCGCCCGCGACATCCTCATCGCCTTGCGCCTGCCCAGCGACGAGATCCACTGGACCCGCGAGATCACCGACCCCCGCGCCCCCGCCGCCGCCTGGACCGCCCAGGAACGCCTGCGCGCCGGGGCCCGCGCCCTGCTGCTCGCCGGCGCCCTCGCCACGCACGAGCGCACCGGCCACCACGGGGCCCGGCGCCGCCGCCGGGCCGAGGCCGCCCTCGCCCCCCTCCTCGTGGGCCCCGCCCCCGGCGGCCGCGAACTGACCGTCTTCGTCCCCGTCGACCCCCCGGCCGGCGCCGTCGCCGAAGGCGGCCGCCCCCTGGTCACCGCCCTGCTGCGCGCCCTGCAGGCGGCCCGCGACGCCACCGACTACCAGCGCGCCACCGGCCGCACCGACGCCTTCGGCGCGGCGGTCGAGGCCGGCGTCTGCCACGAGCTCACCGCAGCCCTCGTCACCCTGATCAGCGGCTCGCAGGGCCTGCGCCTGGCCGTGCGCTGGGCCCCGGCCGCCGGCGCCCCGCGCGGCTTCGCCGCCCACCCCGAACCCGTGGAGTTCACCCCCGGCGACCTCCCCGCCCTGCGCGAGGCAGGGGCCCGCTACGTGCGCGACGAACCCCCGGTGCCCGTCCGGATCACCGCGACCGTGGTGCACATGCGCCGCGAGACACCCGGCGGCACGGGCGCGGTACGACTGCGGGTCCTCGCCGGCGCCGACGTCACCCAGGTCCGCGCCACCCTCTCCGAGGACGACTACCGCATCGCCGGCCACGCCCACCTCGCCGGCCTGCCCGTCACCGTCAGCGGCCGCTTGGAGAGCCGGGGCGGCTTCCGGCGCCTCGCCGGGGCCCGCGGCGTCCTGCCCGTGCGGGTCGACGAGGCCGAGCGGGACCGCCTGCTGAAGTCCCTCCACGAGCACCTCGACCTCTTCGAGGAAAAGGCCGGGGAGGAGGAGGCGGGGACGGGGGACGGGGCGGAAGGGAGCGGGGAGCAGCACGGCACCGTATAACCGTTTAGCGACCAGGGGTCCGGGCTCGGTACGATTCAGGCGCGCAGTGAGCACTGCAGCGCCCCCTACGTCAGGAGAGACCGGTGTCAGACGTCCGTGTGATCATCCAACGCGATTCCGAGCGGGAAGAGCGCGTGGTGACGACGGGCACTACGGCCGCCGACCTCTTCTCCGGTGAGCGCACCATCGTCGCCGCGCGCGTCGCGGGCGAGCTGAAGGACCTGGCGTACGTCGTCGCCGACGGCGAGGAGATCGAGCCCGTCGAGATCTCCTCCGAGGACGGCCTGAACATCCTGCGCCACTCGACCGCCCACGTCATGGCCCAGGCCGTGCAGGAGCTCTTCCCCGAGGCCAAGCTGGGCATCGGCCCGCCGGTCAAGGACGGCTTCTACTACGACTTCGACGTCGAGAAGCCCTTCACTCCCGATGACCTCAAGCTCATCGAGAAGAAGATGCAGGAGATCCAGAAGCGCGGTCAGCGCTTCTCGCGGCGCGTCGTGACCGACGAGGCCGCCCGCGAGGAGCTGGCCGACGAGCCGTACAAGCTGGAGCTGATCGGCCTCAAGGGCTCCGCCTCGCACGACGACGGTGCGGACGTCGAGGTGGGCGCGGGCGAGCTCACCATCTACGACAACCTGGACGCGAAGACCGGCGACCTGTGCTGGAAGGACCTCTGCCGCGGTCCGCACCTGCCGACCACCCGTGTCATTCCGGCGTTCAAGCTCATGCGCAACGCCGCCGCGTACTGGCGCGGCAGCGAGAAGAACCCCATGCTCCAGCGGATCTACGGCACCGCGTGGCCGTCGAAGGACGAGCTGAAGGCGCACCTGGAGTTCCTCGCCGAGGCCGAGAAGCGCGACCACCGCAAGCTCGGCAACGAGCTCGACCTGTTCTCCGTCCCGGAGCAGATCGGCTCGGGCCTGGCGGTCTTCCACCCCAAGGGCGGCATCATCCGCCGGGTCATGGAGGACTACTCCCGCAAGCGGCACGAGGAAGAGGGGTACGAGTTCGTCTACACCCCGCACGCCACCAAGGGGAAGCTCTTCGAGACCTCGGGTCACCTGGACTGGTACGCCGACGGCATGTACCCGCCCATGCAGCTCGACGAGGGCGTGGACTACTACCTCAAGCCCATGAACTGCCCGATGCACAACCTGATCTTCGACGCGCGGGGACGGTCGTACCGCGAGCTGCCGCTGCGCATGTTCGAGTTCGGGACCGTGTACCGGTACGAGAAGTCGGGCGTCGTGCACGGCCTGACCCGTGCCCGCGGCTTCACCCAGGACGACGCACACATCTACTGCACCCGTGAGCAGATGGGCGAGGAGCTCGACCGCACCCTCACCTTCGTGCTCGACCTGCTGCGCGACTACGGTCTGAACGACTTCTACCTGGAGCTGTCCACCAAGGACCCGGAGAAGTTCGTCGGCTCGGACGAGGCGTGGGAGGAGGCGACCGAGACCCTGCGCAAGGTCGCCGAGAAGCAGGGCCTGGAGCTCGTCGCCGACCCGGGTGGCGCGGCCTTCTACGGTCCGAAGATCTCGGTCCAGGCGAAGGACGCCATCGGCCGGACCTGGCAGATGTCGACCATCCAGCTGGACTTCAACCTGCCGGAGCGCTTCGACCTGGAGTACACCGCGGCGGACGGCACGAAGCAGCGCCCGGTCATGATCCACCGTGCGCTGTTCGGCTCGATCGAGCGCTTCTTCGCCGTCCTGCTGGAGCACTATGCGGGTGCGTTCCCGGCGTGGCTGGCCCCGGTCCAGGCGACGGGCATCCCGATCGGCGACGCGCACGTCGAGTACCTGCAGGAGTTCGCCGCCGAGGCGAAGAAGAAGGGCCTGCGGGTCGAGGTCGACGCCTCCTCGGACCGCATGCAGAAGAAGATCCGGAACGCGCAGAAGTCCAAGGTGCCGTTCATGATCATCGCGGGGGACGAGGACGTCGCCAACGGTGCGGTCTCCTTCCGGTACCGCGACGGCTCGCAGGAGAACGGCATCCCGCGCGACCAGGCCATCGCGAAGCTCGTCGACGTGGTGGAGCGTCGCGTCCAGATGTGAGGCACGGTTCCCGCGTGAGCGGGACTGGAGGGGCGGCCCGTCAGGGCCGCCCCTCGTCGTTTCCGTCCCGGGGAATATGCTGGCCCCCATGACGAGTGAGCCGGAGCAGCAGTTCGGAGTGGGGGCGCCCGACGCCTTCCAGCGCCTGTGGACGCCCCACCGGATGGCCTACATCCAGGGGGAGAACAAGCCCACCGGGCCGGGTGCCGACGACGGCTGCCCGTTCTGCTCCATCCCGGCCAAGGCCGACGAGGACGGGCTGATCATCGCCCGCGGCGAGCTGGTCTACGCGGTGCTCAACCTCTACCCGTACAACGGCGGGCACTGCATGATCGTCCCGTTCCGGCACGTCGCCGACTACACGGAGCTGGACGAGGCCGAGACCGTCGAGCTGGCCGACTTCACCAAGCGCGCGATGCGTGCGCTGCGCACCGCATCCGGGGCGCACGGTTTCAACATCGGCATGAACCAGGGCACCACGGCCGGCGCCGGCATCGCCGCCCACCTGCACCAGCACATCGTTCCGCGGTGGGGCGGCGACACCAACTTCATGCCGGTCGTGGGTCACACCAAGGTCCTGCCGCAGCTCCTCGCCGACACCCGGAAGATGCTCGCCGACGTCTGGCCGACGGTCTGAGAGGTTCCGTTCAGCCGGCTGTTTGAGCGGCCGGTTGGTCGGTCGTTTGGCCGCCCGTTTGGTCCGGCAAATGCGGACTTATTTATTCCGAACTTACCTGTCAGTATTCACGCCACGCCTGAGCATGGCGTTTGCAACTGACAGGAAAGGTCGGCGTGGTGAGAACAGGTGCCTCTTTCGCGCGAGCGAAGAGACAACGGCCTCTGGGTGCAGGATTACTGTCCCTCGGAGTGCTCCCCGGAGCGCTCGTCGCAGGTCTTCTCGGGACGAGCCCCGCCACTGCGGCGGAGGGGTCGCCGGCGAACGACCGCGCCCGCGTGGTCGAATTGTGGAAATCGGGTGGCCCGGGCGTCACCGCGGCGGCCGAAGCCGCCCTCACGGGCAGCGACGACGACGTGCGCCGCTTCCTGAGCGCCGAGAAGGACGTCGCCGAGACGCACGACGACCGCGTGCAGACGGTCCAGTTGCTCAGCATCGGCGGCCGGATGGTGCGCGAAGCCGCGCAGAAGGCGCTCGCCGGGTCCCGGGAGGACCTGGACAAGTTCCTGGCGAACGGGTGGTGGGAGCCGCTCGAAAAGGACCAGCGCATACGCGTCACGCAGATCGCGGACGGTGCCGGCAGCAAGGTCCAGGAGGCGGCGAAGGCCGCGCTCGCCGGCACGGCCGGGGACGTGCGCGGCTTCCTCAGCGAGTACCAGTTCTCCGCCCGGGAGCAGGACGACCGCGTCCGGCTCGTACAGATCCTCACGGCCGGCGGCCCGGCGACCAAGGAAGCCGCCAAGGTCGCGCTGAACGGCGACTCGGAGGACGTGCGCGAGTTCCTCGACCGGGGCCAGTACGTGGCGCGCGCCCGGGACGAGGAGCGGGCCTCCGTCGCCGAGCTGGCGCAGCAGGCCGCCGAGGCGGGGAAGACGGCCAAGCGCGAGACCGAGGCGGCCAAGGACGCCTCGGAGCGGGCGGTGGCCGCGTCACAGCTGGCGAAGGAGGCCGCCAAGGCGGCGTCGGCCGAGACCGAGGCCGCGAAGAAGGACTCCCAGCGGGCGGCGAACGCCGCGGGCCGTGCCGCCAATGCGGCGAGCAGCGCGGCCGAGGCCGCGCAGGAGGCCATCAGCGCGGCACGGGCGGCCAACAGCTCGGCCCGCATCGCGGCGAGCGCCGCGTCCCAGGCCGCGTCCGCCGCGGCGGGTGCCGCCCAGGCGGCGTCGCGGGCCCGGGGTGCCGCCGCCGCCGCGGCAACGGACGCCGGGCAGGCGGCCGCGGCCCGGAAGGCGGCGGAGGACGCCCGTACGGCCGCGAAGGGCGCCCGGCTGGCGGCCCAGGCGGCCGTGCAGGCGGGTGCCGCGGCGGCGGGGGCCGGGGCGGCGGCGTCGGCGCCGGCCAGTGCCGGTGCCAACGCCGAGGCGGCGGCCGGGGCCGCGGACCAGGCCAACGGCCTGGCCGAGGCGGCCGGTGCGCAGTCGGCGCGGGCCCGTCAGGCCGCCGCGTCGGCCCACCGGCACGCGCGGGAGGCCACGCGTGCCGCGGGTGCCGCCGAGTCCCTGGCACGGGAGGCGGCGAGCGCGGCCTACCAGGCGCGGGACGCGGCCAATTCGGCTGCCGAGCACGCCGAGAAGGCGGCCGACGAGGCCGAACGGGCCGCGAAGTACGCCGGTGACGCGATGAAGGCGGCGAGCGAGTCCACCGCTCACGCCGAGGCGGCCAAGAAGGCGGCCGACGCCGCGTCCGCCGCGGTCGAGAAGGCTCGCGACGTGCACAAGCTGGCGAGCAAGGTCGAGGCCGAGGAGCTGAAGGCCCGTACCGCGGCCGCGATCGAGGAGGCCAGGGACCTCAAGGCCGACGACGAGGACCGCAAGGCCGTCTCCGCCCGTGCCGTGAAGGACGCGAAGGACCTCGACGACCAGGCCGCGCGCCTCGCCGCCGAGGCCGCGAAGCCGGGCGCGGACACCAAGGACGTCGCCGCCAAGGGCCGCAAGGTGGCCCTCGCGGCCATGAAGGTCCGTGGCCCGTGGAGCCGTTCGGCTGCCGAGGCCGCTCTCGCCGGGACGGACGACGAGGTCCGGGCGTACATGCAGGCGGGCTGGAACGAGGCCGCCCAGCTGGACGAGCGGGCCCGCGTGGAGACGCTGGCCGACCAGGCCGACTCGGAGCCGGTGCGCAAGGCCGCGGAGGAGGCCCTCAAGGGCGATGCCGCCAAGGTCGGCGAATTCCTGCGCACGGGTCAGCACCAGGCCGCGGCGAACGACTACCGCATCCGCGTGGTCCAGATCGCCAACGGCAGTGACCGTCAGATCCAGCAGGCGGCCCAGGCCGCGCTGAAGGACGGCTCGACCGACAAGCTCCGTGCGTTCCTCAACGAGGGGCAGTACGCCGCCCGGGAGTCCGACGAGCGCGTACGGGCCGTGCAGCTGTTCACCAGTGGCGGCGCCGAGACCAAGGCCGCGGCCCAGGTGGCCCTGGAGGGGCCGGCCGCACTGCTGCACGGCTTCATCCAGGCCGGGCAGTACAAGGCGGCCCGCAAGGACCAGCTGACGGCCACGCACGTCGCCGAGGTGCAGCGCATCATCTCCGAGGCCGCCGGTGTCGCGGCGACCGCGCAGCAGGACGCCGCCGAGGCCGCCCGTGTCGCGGCCGTCGCCCGCAAGGCGGCGAGCGAGGCGGACACCTACGCCAAGCAGGCGAAGGAGTCGGCCGACAAGGCCAAGGACTACGCGAACCAGGCCAGGACCTCGGCCCAGCAGGCCGAGGCGTCGGCGGCCGAGGCCGCCAAGTCGGCGAAGACCGCCCGCGAGGCCGCTGCGTCGGCCCGCCGGGACGCCCGGGACGCCGACGACTCCGCCCGCCGTGCCGGAGCCTCGGCCCAGTGGGCGCGGTCGTCCGCCGACGAGGCGTACTCCGCCTCCAGCGCGGCGCGTGCCTCGGCGGTTGCGGCGGGCAAGGACGCCACGGCCGCCGGCACGGCGGCGAAGGAAGCCTTCGCCGTCGCGGTCGCCAAGCAGCGCGCGGAGGACGAGCAGCGCCGCCGCGACGAGGAGGCCCGCAGGCAGCGGATCGAGCAGGCCAAGAAGGAGCAGGCCCGCCGGGAGGCCGAGGAGAAGAAGAAGGCCGGCAGGTGGGGCTGGCTCCGCGAGGGCGGCCACTTCCTGCTCGACGTCGCGGGTGCCGTGCCCGGCCTGGGCACGGTGACCAACGGCATCAACTGCGCCTGGTACGGGGCGGAAGGCGACTACGTCAACGCCGGCATGTCCTGCCTCGCCGCCATCCCCATCGCGGGTGAGGGGGCGACCGCCGCCAAGCTCGCCAAGTGGGGCGAGAAGGGCGTCAGTTACGTCAAGGGCAGCAAGCTCGGCAAGGCGTGCAAGAGGCCGGGGCTGAAGCGCGCCGTCGCGCGCCGGGCGTCGTTCGCGATGTTCGGCTGGGACGACGACGTCTGCAACGTCCCGCTGAACCTGATACACAACGAGAAGAGCTTCAGTAAGAGCTCGTTGGAGTACTGGGGCAAGAAGGACACGGACGAGATCGTGCACTCCTTGCGGCCGGGCGCCGATGAAGCGCTGCGGGTGCATCCGAACGGGGACGTGGCGAACGGGAACACGCGGCTCAAGGTGCTGCAGGACCGCGGCTACGATATCCATTCCCTGCCGCGTGAACGTCACGGCGGAAGGATCATGAGCGACGAGGATTTCTGGGACATACCTCAATGAGCGTTCAGGAAGAAGTCCGGTCGGTCCTCGCATCGCCTCTCCGTGAGACGTTCCTGCGGGCCCTCGGGAGCCGGCTCGGGTTCTCCGCCCGGCTGATCTTCACGGAGGGCAGCCAGGAGGGTCTGGAGCAGGCGCGGGCCTGCAACGAGATGATGATCGTCATCTGGGCCCAGTTCTCGGGTTCCGGGGAGGTGCCGGGGGAGGGGTACCCCGACGAGGTGTTCCTTCCGGTCCTCCGTGAGAAGGCCGATGCCGGCGGTGCCCGGCATCACCTCCGCTACGCGGTCGAGAGCGCACTGCACTCCCTCAGTTACCGGCAGGCCCCCGAGGCGTAGCCGGACAGTCGGACACCTCGATGCGCAGCCCCACCGGGATCCCTCCCGGTGGGGCTGCGTGCGTCACAGGGCCTCTGGCGGGGCGTCGGCCGGGGCCGTTACGGTCATAACGCGACCGGACCCGGCTGACCTCAATCGAAGAGGACACGACCCTGTCTAAAACGGGCAAATCGCACAAATTCTTTTCAAAGAAGCTCTAATAGGACGGTGACCTTTCTTCACCGCCGCACCGTCCTGCGCGTCGTCGCGGGCGGCGCCCTGGCCGGGGCCGCCGGGGCCGCCGCCGCGGGCTGCGACGGGGAGCGGCCGGCCAGGGGTGTCCGGCCGTCGCCGCCGCGGCGCACGCCCTCGCCGACGGGCTCGCCCCGTGGCGCGGGCGTGCCGCCGGGGCCGCCGCTGCTGCTGCCCCGGCTGCCCCCGGGGCTGCCGGCCCAGATCGACCACGGCCCGCGCCGGGGCCGGGCGGTGGCGCTCACCTTCCACGGCCGCGGCGACGCGAAGTCGGCCACCGCCGCACTGGCGGAAGCGGAACGGGCCGGGGCCCGGGTCACGGTGCTGGCCGTGGGCGACTGGCTCGACGCCGAGCCGCGGATGGCACGGCGCGTGCTCGACGGCGGGCACGAGCTGGGCAATCACACCATGCGGCACCTGAGCATCTGTTCGATGCCGGAGAAGGCCGCCTACGCCGAGATCACCGAGTGCGCCGACCGGCTGCGCAGGCTCACGGGCGGCATCGGCCGCTGGTTCCGGCCCTCCCGCGCGCAGCGGGCGACCGATCTGGTGGTGCGGCTGGCGCGCAAGGCGGGGTACCCGCACGTCCTGTCGTACGACGTGGACTCCCTCGACTTCACCGACCCGGGGGCCGAGGCGGTCCGGCGTGCCGTGCTGAGCGCGGTGCGGCCCGGGTCGGTGGTGAGTCTGCACTTCGGGCACGCCGGCACGGTGGCCGCGCTGCCCGCGATCCTCGACGGCCTGCACCGCCGCGGCCTGCGCGCGGTGACGACAACGGAGCTGCTGACCCGATGATCCAGTCCTCGCATCACCGCCCCCGTCCGCGTACGTGCTTCCGCTCGCGTGGCGTGCGTTCGGCCGCTGCGCTGCTCACGGCCGTGTGTGCCCTGCTGGCCGCTTCCGGCTGCGGCAGCGGGAAGGACGACGAGGCGGGCGGCCGGCAGCAGCCGCAACAGGGCTCGCACAGCCAGGGTGCGGCGGCACGGGGCGTTCCGCAGGGGCTGCCGGGGATGCCGCCGCTGCTGGACCCGAACGACCTGTACGCCGCCGACCGGCCCAACGCGCTGTCGCCGGTGGTGAAGGACTTCCCCTCGCGGGTGTACGTCCCCAACACGGAGTCGGACACGGTGAGCGTCATCGACCCGCAGACGTACAAGGTCATCGAGACGATCCCGGTGGGCAGCCAGCCGCAGCACGTCGTCCCGTCCTGGGACCTGAAGACGCTGTGGGTCAACAACGACCGCGGCCACACGCTCACCCCGATCGACCCGGCCACCGGCAAGGCGGGCAAGACGGTGGACGTGCACGACCCGTACAACCTCTACTTCACCCCGGACGGCAAGTACGCGGTGGTGATGGCGTCGATGGACCGGGAGCTGGTCTTCCGGGACGCGCACACGATGAAGCGGGTCAAGACCGAGCACGTGAACTGTCTGGGCGTCAATCACGCCGACTTCTCGCCGGACGGGCGGTACTTCATCGTCAGCTGCGAGTTCTCCGGGGAGTTGCTGAAGGTCGACACGGCGCAGATGAAGGTGGTCGGCCAGCAGAAGCTGCCGTTCGACGGGGCGATGCCGCAGGACGTGAAGATCGCCTCGGACGGCAGGACCTGGTACGTGGCCGACATGATCGCCGACGGGGTGTGGGTGCTCGACGGGGACAAGTTCGGTGAGCCGTGGCTGATGCCCACCGGAAAGGGCGCGCACGGTCTGTACGTGAGCCGCGATTCGAAGTCGATGTACATCTCCAACCGCGGCGAGGGCTCGATCTCGGTGCTGGACCTGCCCAGCCGCAAGCTGGTGAAGAAGTGGGAGCTGCCGGACGGCGGGAGCCCGGACATGGGCGGGGTGTCGGCGGACGGCAAGGTGCTGTGGCTGTCGGGGCGCTACAACAGCGAGGTGTACGCGATCGACACCGAGGACGGGCACCAGATCGCCCGGATCAAGGTGGGCGACGGGCCGCACGGCCTGGCGGTCTACCCGCAGCCGGGGCGGTACTCGCTGGGCCACACCGGCATCTTCCGGTGAGGCCCGGCGAGGGGACGCTCCCGCTCAGGCGTCGTAGACGTCCACCCGGGCGGGCTTGACGTCCTGGACCGCGGCGCTGAGGGCGTTGGCGCGGCTGCCGAAGCGGTCGGTGTCGACGCCGTGCTCGGCCAGGACGCGCAGCGTGGCCTCGTGCACGACGCGCAGGACGGGCGTGGCGGCGCGCAGGGCGTCGTCGGCCATGAAGCGGTGGCGCCAGGGCTTGTCGGCCCAGGCGTGCCGCAGACCGAAGGGCTCGGGCAGGACGAGCTTGCCGCCCCAGTACTCCAGGAGCGGCGGGTACCAGGTGAGGGGGGCGCGGGCGGCGAGCCGTACGACCTCCCTCGGCTCGACGACGGGGAGCGTGCGGGTGTAGGTCTCCCAGAACTTCAGGCCCTTCTTGAAGGTCTGGGTGCGGCTCTTGGGCTTGCCGTTGAAGACGGCGTGGGTGGGGCCGAGGGCGTGGCCGGTGACCTCGATGCGCAGCGTCTTGTGGAGGACGGTGACGTTGATGAGGAGGTTGATGACGAGCTGGCCGTCCCAGAGGACGAACTGCACGCCGAGGTAGTGGCGGTCGCCGCTGCCGAAGTGCTGCTTGTCGCAGATCTCCTGGAGCTTGGCGCCCCTTATCTGGTACGCGGCCGTGTCGGTGCCGCCGGGGCGGGAGACGGCTCCGGCGCCCTCGCCGATGGGGGAGACGACCCAGTGCTCGACGTGCGGCGCGGTGAGGCCGCCGGCGTTGATCGGGGTGCGCTCCAGCAGCTTGAGCTGGTCGTGGACGGCCCGGACGATGTCCCAGCTGCGGAAGGGGTTGATGTCCTGGCCGGGGGTGCGGGGGACGAGGTCCTCGGCGAGCTGCCAGCTGCCCCAGCGGGTGCCCATGCCGAGTATGCCCTTGGGGCCGGCGTAGAAGACGAGGTTGCTCTTCTGCTCGGCGGAGACCCGGGCCAGGCTCTGGCGCAGCTGCTCGGCGGCGCTCTCGCCGGGGGTCTGGGGGACGGTCTCGGGGATCTTGGCGCTGATGGCGTTGCCGTCGAGCAGGCCGGTCCAGCGGTCGCGCAGGTCCTTCGCGGTGCGCTCGCAGATGCTGCGGGCGAGGAAGCCGCCGATGAGCGGGGCGACGACCATGGCGCGGAGGTACAGGCCGAGGAAGCCGTTGAGCGGCGCCTTGACCATGAAGACCACCACGATGAGGCCGAGCAGCCCGAGCAGGGCGGAGCCGAGTGCTCCGACGCGCTTGTTCTGGGCGCCGGCGAGGCTGCGGCGGAGCTGGAAGGCGCCGAGCCACAGCAGGACGCCGGGCAGGAAGAGCAGCCCGAAGACCGCCGTGATCAGGGTGAGCCGGGCGTCGCGCTGCTTGCGGATGCGGGACGCGGCCAGGCAGTGCTCGACGATGACCTGCGGTTCGAGGCCGAAGGACTGGATGAGGGGCTTGCGGCCGCCGCCGAGCATCCGGGTCTGCACGGCGCGGGCGAAGGCTTCGCCGAGGTTGGGCTCGAAGAGGGAGATGCGGGGCTTCTTGACCTCGGACGTGGCCCAGTCGGAGTTGGCCTTGAGGAGTTCGTCGACCGGGCCGTCCCGGTAGGCCGCCGAGGCCAGGGCCAAGGTGGCCGCGGTCTGTCCGGCGCCGCCGGAGACCGGGATCTGTGCGCCCGGGCTGAAGTCGTTCCCGTCCCCTGCTGCCACTGCTGCCCCCAATGCCGTACGCGTCCGGTGCGCCGGCCTGCTCCCGACTACCGCCCATGGCGTGCGTCATGGGCCGCCTGCTCAGCGTAATGGGACGGGGGCCGTCTGTCGTGGGAGATCGGAAAGCCGCCCGCTCCAAGTGAGTTGAAGCGGGCGGCTTGTGAACTATGCGCCGTTCTCCGCCTGTTCGCGAATGCGCTCCGCCAGCTGCGGGGGCATCGGCTCGTGCCGGGCGTAGGAACGGCTGAACCGTCCCGTGCCGTGCGACAGGGAGCGCAGGTCCACCGCGTAGCGGCCGATCTCGATCTCCGGCACCTCGGCGCGGACGAGCGTGCGTCCGGATCCGGACTGCTCGGTGCCCACGACGCGGCCGCGCCGGCCGGACAGGTCGCTCATGACCGGGCCCACGTACTCGTCGGAGACGAGGACCTGGATCTCGGCGACCGGTTCGAGGAGGTGGATGCGGCTCTCGGCGGCGGCCTCGCGCAGGGCGAGGGCGCCGGCGGTCTGGAAGGCCGCGTCCGAGGAGTCCACCGAGTGCGCCTTGCCGTCGACGAGGGTCACCCGGACGTCGACCAGCGGATAGCCGGCGGCGACACCGCGGGCGGCCTGGGCGCGCACGCCCTTCTCCACCGAGGGGATGAACTGGCGGGGGACCGCGCCGCCCACGACCTTGTCGACGAACTCGATGCCGGAGCCGCCGGGCAGCGGTTCGACCTCGATCTCGCAGATGGCGTACTGGCCGTGGCCGCCGGACTGCTTGACGTGCCGGCCGCGGCCGGCCGCCCGGGTGCCGAAGGTCTCGCGCAGCGACACCTTGTGCGGCACCACGTCGACCTGGACGCCGTAGCGGGTGCGCAGCCGCTCCAGGGCCACCTCCCGGTGGGCCTCGCCCAGGCACCACAGGACCACCTGGTGGGTGTGCTGGTTGTGCTCCAGCCGCATGGTGGGGTCCTCGGCGACCAGCCGGGCCAGGCCCTGGGAGAGCTTGTCCTCGTCCGCCTTGCTGTGCGCCTGGATGGCGACGGGCAGCAGCGGGTCGGGCATGAGCCAGGGCTCCATCAGCAGCGGGTCCGACCGGCCGGAGAGGGTGTCGCCGGTCTCGGCGCGCACGAGCTTGGCGACGCAGGCGATGTCGCCGGCGACGGCCTGGTTCAGCTGCCGCTGGTGCTTGCCGAACGGCGAGGTGAGGGCGCCGACGCGTTCGTCGACGTCGTGGCTCTCGTGGCCGCGGTCCTCCAGGCCGTGGCCGGAGACGTGCACCGTCTCGTCCGGGCGCAGGGTGCCGGAGAAGACGCGGACCAGGGAGATCCGGCCGACGTAGGGGTCGGAGGCGGTCTTGATCACCTCGGCGGCCAGCGGGCCGGCCGGGTCGCAGGCCAGCTCCGGGCGCGGGGCGCCGTCGGGGGTGGTGACGGCGGGGGCCGTGCGTTCGGGCGGGGTCGGGAAACCACCGGTGATCAGTTCGAGCAGCTCGACGGTGCCCAGGCCCTGCCGGTCGCCGTCCGCGGCCGGCGCGGCGGCCAGGACGGGGTGGAAGCGGCCGCGGGCCACGGCCTGCTCCAGATCCTCGATCAGGGTCTTGACATCGATTTCCTCACCGCCGAGATAGCGGTCCATCAAGGTCTCGTCCTCGCTCTCGGCGATGATCCCCTCGATGAGCCGGTTGCGGGCCTCCTCGATCAGCGGCAGGTGGTCCGGGCCGGGGGCGGCCTCGGTCCGGGTGCCGGAGGAGTAGTCGAAGACGCGCTGGGTCAGCAGCCCGATGAGGCCGGCCACCGGGCGGTGGCCGTCGGGTCCCTCCGCCCCGTGCAGGGGGAGGTAGAGCGGGAGCACGCCGTCGGGGGAGTCGCCGCCGAAGGCGGTGCGGCAGGTCTCGGTCATCTGCTCGAAGTCCGCGCGGGCGGCTTCCAGGTGCGTCACCACGATCGCGCGGGGCATGCCGACCGCCGCGCACTCCTCCCACAGCATGCGGGTCGGCCCGGCGATGCCCTCGGCGCCCTCTGCCGCCGAGACGACGAAGAGGGCCGCGTCCGCTGCCCGCAGACCGGCCCTCAGCTCGCCGACGAAGTCGGCGTAGCCGGGTGTGTCCAGCAGATTGACCTTGATGCCGGCCCACTCGACGGGCACCAGGGACAGCTGGACCGAGCGTTGCTGACGGTGTTCGATCTCGTCGTAGTCGGACAGGGCCGCGCCGTCCTCGACCCGGCCCGCCCGGTTGATCGCGCCCGTGGCCAGGGCCAGGGCCTCGACCAGCGTCGTCTTGCCGGAGCCACTGTGGCCGACCAGCACCACGTTGCGGATGTTGCCCGGCCGGTCGGCCGCCACTGCTCTGCCCGCGGCCCCTGGGTGTGTACTCGTCTTCTCGCCCATGTGTCTCGCCTCCCGGTCGACACCTGCGGTTCTTCGAGCTTTCCACCGTGGTCACGCTGCGTCCATACGTCGCACACGCGCGCGCAACCGCCCGCCCCCCGAGTGAGCCCGCCGCCGTGCCGGCCGTCGCGTACGTGACCTGCGCCATGGGCCGGCGGAGCGACGTCTGCGCAGCGGGCCCCGGTGGCCTGGCTACGATGGGCCAGCCGGTGGCCCTTTCGCCATCCGGCCCGCCACGACCCTCCGGGAAGGCCATGCTGAACAAGTACGCGCGTGCGTTCTTCACGCGTGTTCTCACGCCGTTCGCCGCCCTGCTCATCCGCCTGGGCGTCAGCCCCGACGCGGTGACCCTCATCGGTACCGGTGGTGTGGTGGCGGGAGCGCTGGTCTTCTACCCCCAGGGAGAGTTCTTCTGGGGCACCATCACCATCACCCTCTTTGTCTTCTCCGACCTCGTCGACGGCAACATGGCCCGCCAGCTCGGCCGCTCCAGCCGCTGGGGCGCCTTCCTGGACTCGACGCTGGACCGGGTCGCGGATTCGGCCATCTTCGGCGGGCTCGCCCTGTGGTACGCGGGCAGCGGCTCCGACAACGTGCTGTGCGCCGTGGCGATCTTCTGCCTGGCCAGCGGCCAGGTCGTGTCGTACACCAAGGCGCGCGGCGAGAGCATCGGCCTGCCGGTGAACGTCAACGGCCTGGTCGAGCGGGCCGAGCGGCTGGTGATCTCCCTGGTGGCCTGCGGCCTCTCCGGACTGCACGCGTTCGGCGTGCCGCACATCGACGTCCTGCTGCCGATCGCCCTGTGGATCGTGGCCGTGGGCAGCTTCGTCACCCTGATCCAGCGGATGGTCACCGTGCGCCGGGAGTCCGCCGAGGCCGACGCGGCGCTGGCCGCCGGCGGGAGCGACGCCGCGTGAGGGAGCGGCTGACGGACGCGCTGTACGGGCTCGGCTGGGGCACCGTCAAGCGGCTCCCCGAGCCCGTGGCCACGCGGCTGGGCCGGGGCATCGCCGACGCTGCCTGGAAGCAGCGCGGCAAGGGCGTGCTGCGTCTGGAGGCCAACCTCGCCCGGGTCGTGCCCGACGCCTCCCCGGCCCGGCTGGCCCAGCTCTCCCGGGCGGGCATGCGCTCGTACATGCGCTACTGGATGGAGTCCTTCCGGCTGCCCGTCTGGAGCAGGGACCGCATCCGCACCGGCTTCGCCCCCGAGGGCCTGCACCACCTGCAGGAGGCCCTGGCGAGCGGGCGCGGCGTGGTGATCGCCCTGCCCCACATGGGCAACTACGACCTGGCCGGTGCCTGGGTCACCGCCCGGCTCGGGGTGCCCTTCACCACCGTCGCCGAGCGCCTCAAGCCGGAGACGCTCTACGACCGCTTCGTGGCCTACCGCGAGGGCCTGGGCATGGAGGTCCTGCCGCACGCCGGCGGCAGCGCCTTCGGCACGCTCGCCCGCCGGCTGCGCTCGGGCGGGCTGGTCTGCCTGGTGGCCGACCGCGACCTGTCGTCGTCGGGCATAGAGGTCTCCTTCTTCGGCGAGGCGGCCAAGATGCCCGCCGGGCCCGCCATGCTCGCCGTCCAGACCGGTGCCGTCCTGCTGCCGGTCACGCTCTGGTACGACCGCTCGCCGGTGATGCGCGGCCGGATATACGCCCCCATCGAGGTGCCGGAGGGCGGGAGCCGGGCGGAGAAGGCCGCGGCCATGACCCAGCAGGTGGCCGACGCCTTCGCCGCGGGCATCGCCGAACACCCGCAGGACTGGCACATGCTGCAGCGGCTGTGGCTCGCCGACCTCGAACCCCGGCCGAGCCGGCCCCGCCCATCCGAGAGCTCCGGAACGGAGAAGCCGTGAGGATCGGGATCGTCTGCCCCTATTCATGGGACGTCCCCGGAGGCGTCCAGTTCCACATCCGGGACCTGGCCGAGCACCTGATCCGGCTGGGTCACGAGGTGTCGGTGCTGGCCCCGGCCGACGACGAGACGCCGCTGCCACCGTTCGTCGTCTCCGCCGGCCGGGCTGTGCCCGTCCCCTACAACGGCTCGGTCGCGCGCCTGAATTTCGGCTTCCTCTCCGCCGCCCGCGTACGCCGCTGGCTGCACGAGGGCGACTTCGACGTCATCCACATCCACGAGCCCACCTCCCCGTCGCTGGGTCTGCTGTGCTGCTGGGCCGCCCAGGGCCCCATCGTGGCGACCTTCCACACCTCCAACCCGCGCTCCCGGGCGATGATCGCCGCCTATCCGATCCTCCAGCCCGCCCTGGAGAAGATCAGCGCCCGCATCGCGGTGAGCGAGTACGCCCGCCGCACCCTGGTCGAGCACCTGGGGGGCGATGCGGTCGTCATCCCCAACGGCGTCGACGTCGACTTCTTCGCCGCCGCCGAGCCCCGGCCCGAGTGGCAGGGCGGCACCATCGGCTTCATCGGCCGCATCGACGAGCCCCGCAAGGGCCTGCCCGTCCTCATGAACGCCCTGCCGAAGATCCTCGCCGAACGCCCCGGCACCCGGCTCCTCGTCGCCGGCCGCGGCGACGAGGAGGAAGCCGTCGCCGGACTGCCCCCCGCGATGCGCGGCAACGTCGAGTTCCTCGGCATGATCAGCGACGAGGACAAGGCCCGCCTGCTGCGCAGCGTCGACGTCTACGTCGCGCCCAACACCGGCGGCGAGTCCTTCGGCATCATCCTCGTCGAGGCCCTGTCGGCCGGCGCCCCCGTCCTCGCCAGCGACCTGGACGCCTTCACGCAGGTCCTCGACGGGGGTGCGGCCGGTGAGCTGTTCGCCAACGAGGACGCCGACGCCCTCGCCGCCGCGGCCGTCCGGCTCCTGGGCGACGCCGGGCGCCGCGCGGAGCTGAGCGAGCGCGGCAGCCGGCACGTGCGCCGCTTCGACTGGTCCGTGGTCGGCACCGACATCCTGGCCGTCTACGAGACGGTCACCGCCGGCGCGGCCTCGGTCGCCGCCGACGAGCGCATCAGCCTGCGCGCCCGCTTCGGCCTCGCCCGGGACTGACCCCCCGCGACTGACCCCGCCCCTGACCGGCCCCGGCCCTCGCCGGGTTGGCCGCCCCCCCCGCCGGGGTCGGCCGGGGCCGGGGTCAGCCCGCGGCGGTCCGGGCCCCGAACAGGGCTATGCCGTGCTGCGCCCGGAACCGGCGGCTGCGCCGCACCGTGATCACGGCGACCGCCGCCAGCAGCCCGTACGACAGGAACCTGCCCGCCACGGGCACCGCGTCGATGGGCAGCACCAGGGCCGCGACCGTGCTCAGGAAGGCGTCGAGCAGCTGGAAGCAGCCCCACAGCACCGTCAGCCCGCGCAGCGCCTCGCGGAACTCCGGCCGGTCGCGCCAGGCGCGCTCGGCCTCCGCCGCCGCGGCCGGCCCGCGCAGCCGGCTGCCGAAGTGGAACGTGAACGGCCGTGAGAAGAACAGCGTGGCCAATATCCACGCCCCCAGCAGCGCCGGCAGCCCCGCGTCCTTCAGCAGCAGCACCCGGGGGTTCCCGCTGATCAGCGACGTCACTGCCGAGACGACGAGCAGCGCGACCACGAACAGGTCGAAGAACTCGGCCCGCCGGCGCACCACGGCGGTGGCCAGCGCATGCGCCGCCGGTATGGCGCCGCTGAACAGCAGGGCCTGCCACTGGGCGACGCCCTGCGCCCGCAGCGCGTAGTAGAGCACCATCGGCAGGACGATGGTGACGGCCAGGGGGATCAGGAGCGCCCGCGCGGGGCGCGATCCGTGCCCGGCCGCGGGCGTGTGCGGCGCGGGTGTGTCCGTGTGCGGTGCCGAGGTGTCCATGAGGTGCCTCCTGCAATGCCCGGTCGGGCGGTCCGGCGTCCTGCATCGACACTAGGGACCCGGTGGGTGGAGACGGATCGGAGCCAGGGTCGAATGTGCGGCGGCCCCTCTCCACCTCCTCTCCACCCCTGGGTGGAGCCCGCGGCGCGGAACGGCTCCTCACCGAGCGGTAACGTGACCCGGCGTGACCACTTTGATCTGGATCGCGGCCGCCCTGGTCGTCATCGGCGTCTACCTGAGCTGGACCGCGGGCCGCCTGGACCGGCTGCACAGCCGCATCGACGCCGCACGCGCCGCCCTGGACGCCCAGCTGCTGCGGCGGGCCTCGGTCGCCCAGGAGCTCGCCACCGCCGGGGTCCTCGATCCGGCCGCCTCGATCGTGCTCTACCAGGCCGCGCACGCCGCCCGCCAGGTGGAGGAGGAGCACCGCGAGGTCGCCGAGAGCGAGCTGAGCCAGGCGCTGCGGGCGGTCTTCGCCGAGGCGCCGCAGGTCGAGGCGGTGCGGGAGGCGCCGGGCGGCGAGGAGTCGCTGGGGGAGCTGACCCAGGCCGTGCGCCGGGTGCCGATGGCGCGGCGGTTCCACAACGACGCGGTCCGGGCCGCCCGGGCGCTGCGCCGCCACCGCAAGGTGCGCTGGTTCCGCCTCGCCGGTCACGCCCCGTTCCCGATGGCCTTCGAGATGGACGACGAGCCCCCCGCGGTCCTCGCCGACCGGACCGGCCGCTGACCCCACCGGCCGCTGACCCCACCGGCCAGTGGCCCCACCGGCCACCGGCCCCACCGGCCAGCGGGCCCGCCGACCACTGGCCCACCGGCCAGCGGCCCACCGGATGCTGGCCCCGTAGGCCACCGCCCCCGCCGACCACTGACCCGACACCGGAACACCGACCCCACCAGCCACTGACCCCACCGACCACCGGGCCCCACCGGCCGGTGGACCGCCCGGACAAGCCACTCACCTCGAATTGGCCCTTTTTCCGGCTCCGCGGCACTGGGTTTGATGACGCTTGCAGCATCACCGCCCTTGATTAGTGAGGTCACATCGTGTCCACCCCCACCCCGCAGCACCCCGAGACCGGCACGGCGCGCGTCAAGCGCGGCATGGCCGAGCAGCTCAAGGGCGGCGTGATCATGGACGTCGTCAACGCCGAGCAGGCGAAGATCGCCGAGGACGCGGGCGCCGTGGCCGTCATGGCCCTGGAGCGGGTCCCGGCCGACATCCGCAAGGACGGCGGTGTGGCCCGGATGTCCGACCCGAACATGATCGAAGAGATCATCGGCGCGGTCTCCATCCCCGTCATGGCCAAGTCCCGCATCGGCCACTTCGTCGAGGCCCAGGTCCTGCAGTCCCTCGGCGTCGACTACATCGACGAGTCCGAGGTCCTCACCCCGGCCGACGAGATCAACCACTCCGACAAGTGGGCCTTCACCACCCCCTTCGTCTGCGGTGCCACCAACCTGGGCGAGGCCCTGCGCCGCATCGCCGAGGGCGCGGCCATGATCCGCTCCAAGGGCGAGGCCGGCACCGGCAACGTCGTCGAGGCCGTCCGCCACCTGCGCCAGATCAAGAACGAGATCGCCAAGCTGCGCGGCTTCGACAACAACGAGCTGTACGCCGCCGCCAAGGAGCTGCGCGCCCCCTACGAGCTCGTCAAGGAGGTGGCCGAGCTCGGCAAGCTGCCGGTCGTCCTCTTCTCCGCCGGTGGTGTCGCCACCCCCGCCGACGCCGCGCTGATGCGCCAGCTCGGCGCCGAGGGCGTCTTCGTCGGCTCCGGCATCTTCAAGTCGGGCGACCCGGCCAAGCGCGCCGCCGCCATCGTGAAGGCCACCACCTTCTACGACGACCCGAAGATCATCGCGGACGCCTCCCGCAACCTCGGCGAGGCCATGGTCGGCATCAACTGCGACACCCTGCCCGAGGCCGAGCGCTACGCCAACCGCGGCTGGTAAGCGGCAGGCACGTTCGTCCCGGGTGGGCGGTCCGCGCTGTGCGGGCCGCCCACCCGTCGTCACAGATCTGAGAGGCAGTCCCCGTGTCCACCCCCACCATCGGTGTCCTCGCCCTGCAGGGCGACGTCCGCGAGCACCTCGTGGCCCTCGCCGCGGCCGACGCCCTGGCCCGCCCGGTCCGCCGCCCCGAGGAGCTCGCCGAGGTCGACGGCCTGGTCATCCCCGGCGGCGAGTCCACGACCATGTCCAAGCTCGCGGTCGTCTTCGGGATGCTGGAGCCGCTGCGCGAGCGCGTGCGCGCCGGGATGCCGGTCTACGGCACCTGCGCCGGCATGATCATGCTCGCCGACAAGATCCTCGACGGACGTGAGGACCAGGAGACCCTGGGCGGCATCGACATGATCGTCCGCCGCAACGCCTTCGGCCGGCAGAACGAGTCCTTCGAGGCGTCGGTGGAGGTGGCCGGCATCGAGGGCGGCCCCGTCGAGGGCGTCTTCATCCGCGCCCCCTGGGTCGAGTCCGTCGGCGGGGCCGCCGATGTGATCGCCACCTACGACGGCCACGCCGTGGCCGTCCGGCAGGGGAACGTCCTGGCGACGTCCTTCCACCCCGAGCTCACGGGCGACCACCGAGTGCACGCCCTCTTCGTGGAGATGGTGCGCGCAGCGCAGTAACGAGATCCCGGTAGGATCTCAGTCGTTCGTTCAGAATTTGGTTACGCGAAGGAGACAGGCGGATGTCCGGCCACTCTAAATGGGCTACGACGAAGCACAAGAAGGCCGTGATCGACGCCAAGCGCGGCAAGCTCTTCGCAAAGCTGATCAAGAACATCGAGGTCGCGGCCCGCATGGGCGGCGTCGACATCGAGGGCAACCCGACCCTCTACGACGCCATCCAGAAGGCGAAGAAGCAGTCGGTCCCCAACAAGAACATCGACTCCGCGGTCAAGCGCGGCGGTGGCCTTGAGGCCGGCGGCGCCGACTATGAGACGATCATGTACGAGGGCTACGGCCCGAACGGCGTCGCGGTGCTCATCGAGTGCCTCACCGACAACCGCAACCGCGCCGCCTCCGACGTGCGCGTCGCCATGACCCGCAACGGCGGCTCCATGGCCGACCCGGGCTCGGTGTCCTACCTGTTCAACCGCAAGGGCGTCATCATCGTCCCCAAGGGCGAGCTCACCGAGGACGACGTGCTCGGCGCGGTCCTGGACGCCGGTGCCGAGGAGGTCAACGACCTCGGTGAGTCCTTCGAGGTCCTCAGCGAGGCCACCGACCTGGTCGCGGTCCGCACCGCCCTGCAGCAGGCCGGCATCGACTACGACTCGGCCGAGGCCAACTTCGTCCCCACCATGCAGGTGGAGCTGGAGGAGGAGGGCGCGCGCAAGATCTTCAAGCTGATCGACGCGCTGGAGGACAGCGACGACGTGCAGAACGTCTTCGCCAACTTCGACGTCTCCGACGACGTCATGGCCAAGGTCGACGCGTAAGACGTCCGGCAACGGCCGATCACGCCGACGGGCCGGCGGGGGAACGCACCCCGCCGGCCCGTCGGCGTGATCGGCCGTTGTCAGTGGCAGCCGATAGCCTGCCGGGCAGGTGATCGAAGGGAGGGGCGCGATGCGGGTGCTGGGCGTGGACCCGGGGCTGACACGGTGCGGCGTCGGAGTGGTGGAGGGCGTCGCGGGCCGTCCGCTGCGCATGGTCGGCGTCGGCGTCGTGCGCACGCCCGCCGAGTCGGAGGCCGCCGAGCGGCTCGTCCTCATAGAGCGCGGCATCGAGCAGTGGCTCGACGAGCACCGCCCCGAATACGTCGCCGTGGAGCGGGTGTTCAGCCAGCACAACGTCCGTACGGTCATGGGCACCGCCCAGGCCAGCGCCGTCGCCATGCTGTGCGCCGCCCGCCGCGGACTGCCCGTCGCGCTGCACACCCCCAGCGAGGTCAAGGCCGCCGTCACCGGCTCCGGCCGGGCCGACAAGGCCCAGGTCGGTGCCATGGTCACCCGGCTGCTGAGGCTGGACGCCCCGCCCAAGCCGGCCGACGCCGCCGACGCCCTCGCCCTGGCCATCTGTCACATCTGGCGGGCCCCCGCGGCCAACCGCCTGCAGCAGCTCGCCGATGCCCAGCGCCGCACCACCGCTTCCGTACGACTCCCGAAGGGCACCCGATGATCGCCTTCGTCTCCGGCCCGGTCGCGGCCCTCGCCCCCGACACCGCCGTCGTCGAGGTCGGCGGCATCGGCATGGCCGTCCAGTGCACGCCGAACACCCTCTCCGGACTCCGCGTCGGCCAGCAGGCCCGGCTCGCCACGTCCCTCGTCGTCCGCGAGGACTCGCTGACCCTCTACGGCTTCGCCGACGACGACGAGCGCCAGACCTTCGAGCTGCTGCAGACCGCGAGCGGGGTCGGCCCCCGCCTCGCGCAGGCGATGCTCGCCGTGCACACCCCCGACGCACTGCGCCGCGCCTTCGCCTCCGGCGACGAGAAGGCGCTCACGGCCGTGCCCGGCATCGGCAAGAAGGGCGCGCAGAAGCTGCTGCTGGAGCTGAAGGACCGGCTGGGCGAGCCGGTCGGCTCCTCGACCGCAGCCGTGTCCGCTCCTGCGGCAGGCTGGCGTGATCAGCTGCATGCCGCGCTCGTCGGGCTCGGGTACGCCGCGCGCGAGGCCGACGAGGCCGTGACGGCGGTCGCTCCGCAGGCGGAGGCCGTTGCCGCCGAGGGCGGTACGCCGCAGGTGGGGCAGTTGCTGCGGGCGGCGCTGCAGACGCTGAACCGGGCGCGATGAGCCGGTTTAGGTGCGGACCGCCGAGTGGTCCGTGCCCACCAGGCCACCGCCGGGAGACGCCCCCGGCCCCTGCGGACCGCCTGCCTGCACACCGACGACGCATCCAACCGTGAGGTTTCCCCCGTGAACTGGGACGACGAGTCCGCATACGCCACACCCCCGGCAGGCGACCGCCTCGTCGGCACCGACGCCGATGGCGAGGACCGTGCCGTCGAGGCCGCGCTGCGGCCCAAGGACCTGGCCGAGTTCGTCGGCCAGGAGCGGGTCCGCCAGCAGCTCGACCTCGTCCTGAAGGCCGCCCGCGCCCGCGGCGCCACCGCCGACCACGTCCTGCTCTCCGGCGCCCCCGGGCTCGGCAAGACCACCCTCTCGATGATCATCGCCGCCGAGATGGGCGCCCCGATCCGCATCACCTCCGGGCCCGCCATCCAGCACGCCGGCGACCTGGCCGCGATCCTGTCCTCCCTCACCGAGGGCGAGGTGCTCTTCCTCGACGAGATCCACCGCATGTCCCGGCCCGCCGAGGAGATGCTCTACATGGCGATGGAGGACTTCCGGGTCGACGTGATCGTGGGCAAGGGCCCCGGCGCCACCGCCATCCCGCTGGAGCTGCCGCCCTTCACCCTCGTCGGCGCCACCACCCGGGCCGGCCTGCTGCCGCCCCCGCTGCGCGACCGCTTCGGCTTCACCGGGCACATGGAGTTCTACGCCCCCGCCGAGCTCCAGCGCGTCGTCCACCGCTCGGCCCGGCTGCTCGACGTGGAGATCGACGAGAAGGGCGCGGCCGAGATCGCCGGCCGCTCGCGCGGCACGCCCCGCATCGCCAACCGCCTGCTGCGCCGGGTGCGCGACTACGCCCAGGTCAAGGCCGACGGTGTGATCACCCAGGACGTCGCCGCCCGGGCCCTTGAGGTGTACGAGGTCGACCGGCGGGGCCTGGACCGGCTGGACCGGGCCGTGCTCACGGCACTGCTCAAGCTGTTCGGCGGCGGCCCCGTCGGGCTGTCCACCCTCGCCGTCGCCGTCGGTGAGGAGCGCGAGACCGTCGAGGAGGTCGCCGAGCCGTTCCTGGTACGGGAGGGGCTGCTGGCCCGTACGCCCAGGGGCCGCATCGCGACCCCGGCCGCGTGGACGCACCTCGGGCTGACCCCGCCCGTGCACGGCGGCCCGGGCACCGTTGCGCAGGAGGACAGCCTGTTCGGGCAGTGACCGGCGCGGGGGCTGGTCCGGTCAGGAACCACGGTGACATGCTGGGCGTTGTTCCATAGGTGCGGACTCGCTTAGACTCCGCCGATGCCGTCCGTACATGTACGGCATACCACCCCCGTAGACCAGGCCGCGCCCCCAGCGGTCGTGTGAAGGAATCCCCGTCCCGTGAATATCGTGACTCTCCTGCCGTTCATCGTGCTTATCGGGGCCATGTTCCTGATGACCCGGTCGGCGAAGAACAAGCAGCGCCAGGCCATGCAGATGCGTGATCACATGCAGCCGGGTACCGGTGTCCGGACGATCGGCGGCATGTATGCCACCGTCAAGGAGATCAACGAGGACACGGTCCTGCTGGAGGTCGCCCCGGGCGTGCACGCGATCTACGCGAAGAACGCCATCGGCGCGGTCCTGGAGGACGCCGAGTACAACCGCATCGTCCACGGCCTGGAGCCGGAGGAGACCCCGGTCGTCCCGGACGACGCCTCCGCGCTGACCGAGGCCGTCGAGTCCGGCGAGCCCCCGGTCGAGAAGAAGATCGACCTCGGCAAGGACGCCGCCACCACCGAGGACAAGGGCGCCGAGCCCGCCGTGTCCGGTGAGGGGACCGAGGCGGGGACCAAGGACGCCAAGCGGGACGGCGACACCGACGCGAAGTAGCCACTTCCCGGAACCGCGGAGCACCCACCGAGCGGTGCACCGCGGTTCCGTTACGGTCTAGGCTCCGGCGGGGGGCAGTCCCCACAACACTCGTGGCCGTCCGGCGAACACCCGACGCCGGACGGTTGGACAGGGAGAAACGACAAGGTGGCAGCACCGAAGAAGGGCCGCAGGTCCCCGGGCGGCCAGGGCAGGCCGGGCCGAGTCCTGGCCCTGATCCTGATCGCCATGGTGGCGCTCACCGCGGGGATGTTCGCCTCCGGGCACACCACACCGCGGCTGGGCATCGACCTCGCGGGGGGTACGAGCTTCACGCTGGAGGCCAAGAACCAGCCCGGCAAGCCCAATGCGATCAACACCACCAACATGAACACGGCCGTCGGCATCATCGACCGCCGTGTCAACGGTCTCGGCGTGAGCGAGGCCGAGGTGCAGACGCAGGGCGTGAAGCACATCATCGTGAACATCCCCAAGGGGACGAACGCGAAGCAGGCCCGCCAGCAGGTCGGTACCACCGCACAGCTCGGCTTCCGGCCGGTCCTGACGTCCACCGCGGGCGTCAAGACCCCGGAGCCCGCGCCCAGCGCCACCGGCGACAAGGACAAGGCCGACAAGGGCAAGCAGGACGAGAAGAGCAAGCAGGACGACAAGAACAAGTCCTCCGGCTCGCCCTCCCCGTCGGCCAGCACCCAGGGCCGTCCCGTGACCGACGCGCTCAAGGCCGACAAGGCCGACGCGACGCCGGGCGCCTCCGCCCCCTCGTCCGCCAAGACGGACGACAAGGGCGCGAAGAAGGACGACAAGAAGGCGCCGACGCCCACCCCGGCCACCGGGGACGCGGCCGCTCTCCAGAAGAAGCTCGACGCGCTGGACTGCTCCACCAAGGAGAGCCGCTCCCAGGCCAACGAGGCCGCCGCGGGCGCCAAGCCGACCGACTCGATCGTCGCCTGCCGCAAGGACGGCCAGGTCAAGGAGATCCTCGGTCCCGTGGCCGTCGAGGGCACCGGCGTCACCGGCGCCAACGCCGTCTTCGACTCCCAGGGCGGCAAGGGCTGGATCGTCCAGCTGAAGTTCAACTCCTCGGGCTCCAAGAAGTTCGCCCAGGTCACCGGCCAGCTGGCCAGCAAGCCGGCCCCGCAGAACCAGTTCGCGATCGTCCTGGACGGCGAGGTCGTCTCCGACCCCTCCGTCTCCACCTCGATCGGCGGCGGACAGGCCGAGATCTCCGGCGGCTTCACCCAGCAGAGCGCCACGGACCTCGCCAACGTGCTGTCCTACGGTGCCCTGCCGCTCTCCTTCGACGTCGTCACCGAGACCACGGTGACCGCCGCGCTCGGCGGTGAGCAGCTGCGCGCCGGTCTGATCGCCGGTGCCATCGGCCTCGCCCTGGTCGTCATCTACCTGGTGGCCTACTACCGCGGCCTCGCGCTCGTCGCCCTCGCCAGCCTCGCGGTCTCCGCGATCCTCACCTACACGATCATGGTCCTGCTCGGCCCGGCCATCAGCTTCGCGCTGAACCTGCCGGCCGTCTGCGGAGCCATCGTCGCGATCGGTATCACCGCCGACTCCTTCATCGTGTACTTCGAACGCATCCGGGACGAGATCCGCGAGGGCCGCACCCTGCGGCCGGCCGTCGAGCGTGGCTGGCCGCGCGCCCGCCGCACCATCCTCGTCTCCGACTTCGTCTCCTTCCTCGCCGCCGCGGTGCTCTTCGTCGTCACCGTCGGCAAGGTGCAGGGCTTCGCGTTCACCCTCGGTCTGACCACGCTCCTCGACGTCGTCGTGGTCTTCTTCTTCACCAAGCCGCTCATGACGATCCTCGCCCGCCGCAAGTTCTTCGCCAGCGGCCACCCCTGGTCCGGCCTGGACCCCAAGCGACTCGGCGTCAAGCCCCCGCTGCGGGCCTCCCGCCGCCGCGCCTCCGCCCCCGTCGACCCGAAGGAGGCGTGAGATGTCGCGACTCGGTACTCTCGGCGCCCGGCTCTACCGCGGTGAGGTCGGCTACGACTTCGTCGGCAAGCGGAAGATCTGGTACGGCATCTCGATCCTCATCACCATCACGGCCATCGTCGGCCTGGCGGTGCGCGGCCTGAACATGGGCATCGAGTTCTCCGGCGGCGCGGTCTTCACCACGCCCAAGACCTCCGTCTCGGCCACCCAGGCCCGGACGACGGCGGAGGAGACCTCCGGCCACACCGCCGTCGTCCAGAAGCTGGGCGACCGGACGCTGCGCGTCCAGGTCAGCGACCTCACCCCCGAGCAGTCGCGCAAGACCCAGGAGGCGCTGGCCAAGAAGCTCAACGTGCCGCTCGACAAGGTCAACACCGACATCGTCGGCCCCAGCTGGGGTGACCAGATCGCCGACAAGGCATGGACGGGCCTCGCGGCCTTCATGGTCCTCGTGGTGATCTACCTGGCGATCGCCTTCGAATGGCGCATGGCGCTCGCCGCCCTGATCGCGCTGGTCCACGACCTCACCATCACCGTCGGCGTCTACGCGCTCGTCGGCTTCGAGGTCACTCCGGGCACCGTGATCGGTCTGCTGACCATCCTCGGTTACTCCCTCTACGACACCGTCGTCGTCTTCGACGGTCTGAAGGAGGGCTCGAAGGACCTCACCAAGCAGGCACGCTTCACCTACAGCGAGATGGCCAACCGCAGCCTCAACGGCACCCTGGTGCGTTCCATCAACACCACGGTCGTCGCGCTGCTCCCGGTCGCCGGCCTGCTGTTCATCGGCGGCGGCTTCCTGGGCGCGGGCATGCTCAACGACATCTCCCTCGCCCTCTTCGTCGGCCTCGCGGCCGGTGCCTACTCCTCGATCTTCATCGCCACCCCGCTGGTCGCCGACCTCAAGGAGCGCGACCCGCAGATGAAGGCCCTGGCCAAGCGGGTGCGCGCCCGGCGCGCCGCCGACGCGGCCAAGGCCGAGGCCGGTGAGGCCCCCGAGGACGCCACCGACGCGGACGACGCCGAGGACGCCGCGGCCGGCGTCGTCGGCCAGCGCAGCCAGACCGCGAGCCGCAACCGCGGCCGCGGCGGTGCGACGGGCAAGCGCCGATGACCGCCGCGAGCGCCGCGGGCGCCGACCGTGAGCTGACCGAGCTGCTGCTCAGCCGCATCCACGACGTGCCGGACTACCCGAAGCCGGGCGTGACGTTCAAGGACATCACCCCGCTGCTCGCCGACGCCCGCGCCTTCGGCGCGCTCACCGACGCCCTCGCCGGGCTCTGCGAGCGCCACGGCGCCACCAAGGTCGTCGGCCTGGAGGCGCGCGGCTTCATCCTGGCCGCCCCCGTCGCCGTCCGTGCCGGGCTCGGCTTCGTGCCCGTGCGCAAGGCGGGCAAGCTGCCGGGCGCCACGCTGGCCCAGGCGTACGACCTCGAATACGGCAGCGCCGAGATCGAGATGCACGCGGACGCCCTGGACAGCGGCGACCGGGTGCTCGTCATCGACGACGTGCTGGCCACCGGCGGCACCGCCGAGGCGTCCCTGCAGCTCATCCGCCGGGCCGGCGCCGAGGTGGCGGGCGTCGCCGTGCTGATGGAGCTCAGCTTCCTGCCCGGCCGGGAGCGCCTGCAGGGCGCCCTCGCCGGCGCGCCCCTGGAGGCGCTGATCACGGTCTGAGGCACGGCCACGATCACAGGGCGGGCACCGGGAGCTTCCGGTGCTCGCCCTGCGTCGTGCGGGGCGCCGGTGGCCTTGCCACAGCCGGGCGCGCGGCGCTCCGGTGGCCGGGATCGATACCATGGCAGTCCGGACCTGAACGGGGGGCCGGAACGCATGAGGAGTGCTCTTGCCAGACGAGGTCCACCAGCCGCTGACCGCCGCTCACCAGGACAAGCCGTCTCCCGAGGCCGCGGCGGCCGCGGGCACGCCCACCGGCAGCCCGCACAGCGCCCCCGAGCCCGCCCCCGGCGGCGGCCGGAGCACGCCGCGCGGCGGCGACGGACCGCACCAGGCCGCCGCCCGGCCCCAGCCGGCGGCCCGCCCGCAGCCCTCCCCGTCGCCCGCCCGGCCCACGCCCTCGCCCGGTGCCGCGCCCCGCCCCGGCTCCTCCAGCCGCGTCCGCGCCCGCCTCGCCCGTCTGGGCGTGCAACGTTCCAGCCCGTACAACCCCGTGCTGGAGCCCCTGCTGCGCATCGTGCGCGGGAACGACCCCAAGGCCGACACCTCGACGCTGCGCCAGATCGAGCGGGCCTACCAGGTCGCCGAGCGCTGGCACCGCGGCCAGAAGCGCAAGAGCGGCGACCCGTACATCACGCACCCGCTCGCCGTCACCACGATCCTCGCCGAGCTGGGCATGGATCCGGCCACCCTGATGGCCGGCCTGCTGCACGACACCGTCGAGGACACCGAGTACGGCCTCGACGACCTGCGCCGGGACTTCGGCGACCAGGTCGCCCTGCTCGTCGACGGCGTCACCAAGCTCGACCGCGTGCAGTTCGGCGAGGCCGCGCAGGCCGAGACCGTGCGCAAGATGGTCGTCGCCATGGCCAAGGACCCGCGCGTCCTGGTCATCAAGCTCGCCGACCGCCTGCACAACATGCGCACCATGCGCTACCTCAAGCGGGAGAAGCAGGAGAAGAAGGCCCGCGAGACCCTGGAGATCTACGCCCCGCTGGCCCACCGGCTGGGCATGAACACCATCAAGTGGGAGCTGGAGGACCTCGCCTTCGCGATCCTCTACCCCAAGATGTACGACGAGATCGTCCGCCTCGTCGCCGAGCGCGCCCCCAAGCGGGACGAGTACCTGGCCATCGTCACCGACGAGGTCCAGGCCGACCTGCGTGCCGCCCGCATCAAGGCCACCGTCACCGGACGGCCGAAGCACTACTACAGCGTCTACCAGAAGATGATCGTGCGGGGCCGCGACTTCGCCGAGATCTACGACCTGGTGGGCATCCGCGTCCTCGTCGACACCGTCCGCGACTGCTACGCGGCGCTCGGCACCGTCCACGCCCGGTGGAACCCGGTCCCGGGGCGGTTCAAGGACTACATCGCGATGCCCAAGTTCAACATGTACCAGTCGCTGCACACGACGGTCATAGGGCCCAGCGGCAAGCCCGTCGAGTTGCAGATCCGCACGTTCGACATGCACCGCCGCGCCGAGTACGGCATCGCCGCGCACTGGAAGTACAAGCAGGAGGCCGTCGCCGGAGCCTCCAAGATCCGCACGGACGTGCCGAAGAACGCCGGCAAGAACCAGGACACCGTCAACGACATGGCCTGGCTCCGGCAGCTGCTGGACTGGCAGAAGGAGACCGAGGACCCGGGCGAGTTCCTGGAGTCCCTGCGCTTCGACCTCTCCCGCAACGAGGTCTTCGTCTTCACGCCCAAGGGCGACGTCATAGCGCTCCCGGCCGGCGCCACCCCCGTCGACTTCGCCTACGCCGTGCACACCGAGGTCGGCCATCGCACCATAGGCGCCCGGGTCAACGGGCGGCTCGTGCCGCTGGAGTCGACCCTCGACAACGGCGACCTGGTCGAGGTCTTCACGTCCAAGGCCCCCGGCGCCGGCCCCTCCCGGGACTGGCTGGGCTTCGTGAAGTCCCCGCGCGCCCGGAACAAGATCCGCGCCTGGTTCTCCAAGGAGCGCCGCGACGAGGCCATCGAGCAGGGCAAGGACGCCATCGCGCGGGCCATGCGCAAGCAGAACCTGCCGATCCAGCGCATCCTCACCGGCGACTCGCTGGTCACCCTCGCGCACGAGATGCGCTACCCCGACATCTCCTCCCTCTACGCCGCCATCGGCGAGGGGCACGTCGCGGCACAGGGCGTGGTGCAGAAGCTCGTCCAGGCGCTCGGCGGCGAGGACGCGGCCACCGAGGACATCGAGGAGACCGCGCCGATCCGCGGCCGCTCCAAGCGGCGCTCCAGCGCCGACCCGGGCGTGGTCGTCAAGGGCGTCGAGGACGTGTGGGTCAAACTGGCCCGCTGCTGCACCCCCGTGCCCGGCGACCCGATCATCGGGTTCGTCACCCGGGGCAACGGCATCTCGGTGCACCGCGCCGACTGCGTCAACGTCGACTCGCTCTCCCAGCAGCCCGAGCGGATCCTCGACGTCGAGTGGGCGCCCACCCAGTCGTCGGTCTTCCTCGTCGCCATCCAGGTCGAGGCCCTGGACCGCTCCCGGCTGCTGTCGGACGTCACGCGGGTCCTGTCGGACCAGCACGTCAACATCCTCTCGGCCGCCGTGCAGACCTCCCGCGACCGCGTGGCCACCTCGCGCTTCACCTTCGAGATGGGCGACCCCAAGCACCTGGGCCACGTCCTGAAGGCGGTCCGCGGCGTCGAGGGCGTCTACGACGTCTACCGCGTGACCTCGGCCCGCAGGCCGTAAGCGGACATGCGTAAGGGGCGCCGGCCACGGTCGGCGCCCCTTACGTCATGCCCTTATGCCGGCGTTCAGCCGCCGAACTCCTCCAGGCCCTTCAGCGCCTGGTCCAGCAGCGCCTTGCGGCCCTCCAGCTCCTTGGCGAGCTTGTCGGCCCTGGCGTCGTTGCCGGCCGCACGCGCCTTGTCGACCTGCTCCTGGAGCTTGTCGACCGCCGACTGCAGCTGGCCCGTCAGACCGGCCGCACGGGCCCGCGCCTCCGGGTTCGTGCGCCGCCACTCGGACTCCTCGGCCTCCTGGATGGCGCGCTCGACCGCGTGCATCCGGCCCTCGATCTTCGGCCGGGCGTCGCGCGGGACGTGCCCGATGGCCTCCCAGCGCTCGTTGATCGACCGGAAGGCGGCCCGCGCCGACTTCAGGTCGGCGACCGGGAGCAGCTTCTCGGCCTCGACGACCAGCTCCTCCTTGAGCGTGAGGTTGCCCTGCTGCTCGGCGTCGCGCTCGGCGAACACCTCGCTGCGCGCCTGGAAGAAGACGTCCTGCGCGCCCCGGAAGCGGGTCCACAGCTCGTCCTCCGCCTCGCGCTGGGCGCGGCCGGCGGCCTTCCACTCCGTCATCAGGTCGCGGTAACGCGCGGCCGTCGGGCCCCAGTCGGTGGACCCGGAGAGCGCCTCGGCCTCGGCGACCAGCTTCTCCTTGGCCTTGCGGGCATCCTCGCGCTGCGCGTCCAGCGACGCGAAGTGCGCCTTGCGCCGCTTGGAGAACGCCGAGCGGGCGTGCGAGAAGCGGTGCCACAGCTCGTCGTCGGTCTTGCGGTCCAGCCGGGGCAGGCCCTTCCAGGTGTCGACCAGGGCGCGCAGCCGCTCGCCGGCCGACCGCCACTGCTCGCTCGCCGCCAGCTCCTCGGCCTCGGCGACCAGCGCCTCCTTGGCCGTACGGGCCTCCTCGGACTGCTTGGCCTTGGCCGCCTTGCGCTCCTCACGGCGCGACTCGACGGTGGAGACCAGCTTGTCCAGCCGCTCCCGCAGCGCGGCCAGGTCACCCACGGCATGGTGCTCGTCGACCTGCGTACGCAGGTGGTCGATCGCGGTCATCGCGTCCTTGGCGGACAGGTCGGTGGTCCTGACCCGTCGTTCGAGGAGGCCGATCTCCACGACCAGTCCCTCGTACTTGCGCTCGAAGTAAGCCAGGGCCTCCTCGGGAGACCCGGCCTGCCACGAGCCGACGACCTGCTCGCCGTCGGCGGTACGCACGTACACGGTCCCCGTCTCATCGACGCGGCCCCACGGGTCGCTGCTCACAGCGCCTCCTCCACATGATGCCGGGGCCGGTGGGCGGCCCGCGCGCATCGTCCACAGTTATTGCCGGGCAGGGCCGCGCCCTGGCCGGTCCGACGGCTTGATCATCCGGGTGCGTAGAGCCGTCGGAGCAGGCACCCTACACAACGCCAACATAGGCGAACGGCGGCCCGGCTGTCCGTATCCCGCGCGACCGAAATTTCGCCGTCCGGGCGTCAGTTTTTGGTCACCGCCGCCTTGTCGATCACCACGGTCGCGTTCGGGGCGCCGTCGCCGGCTCCCGATCGCTCGCCGGCGTCGGCGATCTTCTTGAGCACCTTCATGCCCTCGGCGCCGATCGTGCCGAACGGGGTGTACTGCGGCGGCAGCTGGCTGTCCTGGTAGACGAGGAAGAACTGGCTGCCCCCGGTGTGCGGCTGGCCGGTGTTGGCCATCGCGACGGTGCCCGCCGGGTAGACGTTGCCCTTGAGCTTCTCGTCCTTGAGGTTCTCGTCCGGCAGCGTGTAGCCGGGGCCGCCCTGACCGCTGCCCTTGGGGTCACCGCACTGCAGGACGTAGATCCCGCCGGTGGTGAGCCGGTGGCACTTGCTGTGGTCGAAGAACCCTTCCTTCGCCAGGAACTCGAAGGAGTTGACCGTGTGCGGCGCGTTCGCGGCGTCGAGCTTGACGTCGATCGAGCCGCACGTCGTCTTGAGGTCCATCGCGTACGACGCCGACTTGTCGACGCTCATCTCCGGCTCCGACTTCCACGTCTTGCCGGAGGGAGAGCCGGGCGCCGGCTGGGCGCAGGGGTCCACGACCTTCTTGGGGCTCGGCGTGCTGTCCGCGGTGGTGTCGGACGGGTCCTTGTCGCCTCCGGACAGGGCGCCCGTCGCGTACGCGGTCACGCCCGCGGCCAGCACCACGGCGAGACCGGCGGCGATCACCGCGTTGCGGCGGCGGGCCTTGCGCTGCGCCGCCTCGCGGCGCTGCTGCTGCCGCTCGAACTTCTCCCGGGCGAGCTGCCGCCGCCGCTGCTCGTTAGTGACCACCGGGTCCTCTCCTCGTGCCGTCGCTGCGCATGTCATGAGCCGTATGTCGCGCGTGTGCCCGTACCGTATACGGGTTCGCGGCGGCAGGAGTGCCGCCGGTAGGCTCTGAGGCGGTCGGGTGTCACGCCGGGGGCTCCCGTCGGGACTCCCACCGGCCGCAACGCCGACCGATCATTACCGATCATTAAGGACGAACGTGCTCATTGCCGGGTTCCCCGCCGGGGCCTGGGGGACCAACTGTTACCTGGTCGCCCCGGCCGCAGGTGAGGAGTGCGTGATCATCGACCCGGGCCACGAGGCGGCCCAGGGCGTCGAGGAAGCACTGAAGAAGCATCGGCTCAAGCCCGTCGCCGTCGTCCTCACCCACGGCCACATCGACCACGTCGCCTCGGTCGTCCCCGTGTGCGGCGCCCACGACGTCCCGGCCTGGATCCACCCCGCCGACCGCTACATGATGAGCGACCCGGAGAAGGCCCTCGGCCGCTCCATCGGGCAGCAGCTCATGGGCGAGCTGACCGTCGGCGAGCCGGACGACGTCAAGGAGCTGACCGACGGCAGCCGGCTGGACCTCGCCGGGCTGGAGTTCTCCGTCGCGCACGCACCCGGCCATACCAAGGGGTCGGTGACTTTCAGGATGCCCGAAGCCCCCGACGGAGCAGACGTCCCGTCGGTGTTCTTCTCGGGCGACCTGTTGTTCGCCGGCTCCATCGGACGCACCGACCTGCCCGGCGGTGACCACGCCGAGATGCTCCAGTCGCTGGCCCGCGTGTGCCTGCCCCTGGAGGACTCGACCGTGGTGCTGTCCGGCCACGGTCCCCAGACGACCATCGGCCACGAGCGCGCCACCAACCCGTACCTGCGGGACGTGGCCGCCGGCCTTGGAGCCGCACACCCGGCTCCGCGACGAGGAATGTGACGAGAGTTTCCGTGAGCACCTTCAAGGCCCCCCGGGGCACCTACGACCTGATCCCGCCGGTCTCGGCGGTCTACCTGGCCGTCCGCGAGGCCATCTCCGCGCCGCTCAAGCGGGCCGGCTACGGCTACGTCGAGACCCCCGGCTTCGAGCAGGTCGAGCTGTTCTCCCGCGGCGTCGGCGAGTCCACCGACATCGTGACCAAGGAGATGTACACCCTCACCCAGCGCAGCGAGGGCAGCGAGCGGCTCGCCCTGCGCCCCGAGGGCACCGCCTCCGTGCTGCGCGCCGCCCTGGAGGCCAACCTCCACAAGGCCGGCAACCTCCCCGTCAAGCTCTGGTACTCCGGCTCGTACTACCGCTACGAGCGCCCGCAGAAGGGCCGCTACCGCCACTTCTCGCAGGTCGGTGCCGAGGCCATCGGCGCCGAGGACCCGGCGCTGGACGCCGAGCTGATCATCCTGGCCGTCGACGCCTACAAGTCGCTGGGCCTGAAGAACTTCCGCCTGCTGCTGAACTCGCTGGGCGACAAGGAGTGCCGTCCCGCCTACCGGGCCGCCCTGCAGGACTTCCTGCGCGGCCTGGACCTCGACGAGGACACCCGCCGGCGCGTCGAGATCAACCCCCTGCGGGTCCTCGACGACAAGCGCGCGGACGTCCAGAAGCAGCTCGTCGGCGCCCCCATGCTCCGCGACCACCTGTGCGAGGCGTGCAAGGAGTACCACGAGCAGGTGCGCGAGCTGCTGACCGCCGCCGGCGTCGCCTTCGAGGACGACGAGAAGCTGGTGCGCGGCCTGGACTACTACACCCGCACCACCTTCGAGTTCGTCCACGACGGCCTCGGCTCGCAGTCCGCGGTCGGCGGCGGTGGCCGCTACGACGGCCTGTCCGAGATGATCGGCGGCCCCGCGCTGCCGTCCGTCGGCTGGGCGCTCGGCGTGGACCGCACGGTGCTGGCGCTGGAGGCGGAGGGCATCGAGCTCGAACTGCCCGCCCCCACCCAGGTGTTCGCCGTGCCGCTGGGCGAGGAGGCCCGCCGGGTGCTCTTCGGCCTGGTGACCGAGCTGCGCCGGGCCGGCGTCGCGACGGACTTCGCCTTTGGCGGAAAGGGTCTGAAGAACGCCATGAAGTCGGCCAACCGCTCGGGCGCCCGCTACGCGCTCGTCGCGGGCGAGCGGGACCTGGCCGAGGGCGTGGTGCAGCTCAAGGACCTGGCCAGTGGCGAACAGAAGGCCGTCGCGTTCGACACCGTGGTGAGTGAAGTCCTTTCGGCCCACGGCTGATTCACAGGCCACTGGTGCAGAATGGGCGACACCGACCTACTGATGGGATCGACGGCGCTATGACGACTTCGGCTCTTGACCGCTCCGACACCGACGGCGTGGAGCGGGACGGTCCGTCCACCGGTGCGGTGGGCGCCGGCCGCGGGTTCGCCCTGCTGCTGGTGATCACCGGGGCGATGGGACTGCTGGCGTCCTGGGTCATCACGCTCGACAAGTTCAAGCTGCTCGAAGACCCGAACTTCGTGCCGGGCTGCAGCCTGAACCCCATCGTCTCGTGCGGCAACATCATGTCGAGCGAGCAGGCCAAGGCGTTCGGCTTCCCCAATCCGATGCTCGGGCTGGTCGCCTACGGCGTGATCATCGCCGTCGGCATGGGCCTGCTCGCCGGTGCCCGCTACCGCCGCTGGTACTGGCTCGGCATGGAGGCCGGCTGCCTCTTCGGCGTCGGCTTCGTCACGTGGCTGCAGTACCAGTCGCTGTACGTCATCGGCTCGCTGTGCCTGTGGTGCTGCCTGGCCTGGGTCGCCACCATCGTGATGTTCTGGTACGTCACCGTGCAGAACCTCCGCCACGGCTTCATCCCGGCCCCCGAGGGGCTCAAGCGGGGAATCCTGGAGTTCCACTGGGTGGTACCGGTGCTGTGGATCGGTGTCATCGGGATGCTGATCCTCACCAAGTGGTGGTGGTTCTGGACGGGCGGCACGGCCTGACCGGCCCCGTACGCACCTGGCTCGACCAACGCCGCCGGACCCCTCGGTCCGGCGGCGTTGTCTGGGGGCACCGCCCAGCGGTAGCTGGGGGAGGGGTGGCATAGGGTTTCGGGCGTGGAACCCGACCTGTTCACCGCAGCCGCAGAGGACCGCCAGGAGAAGGACCCGGCGAGCAGCCCCCTGGCCGTCCGCATGCGCCCCCGCACCCTCGACGAGGTCGTCGGGCAGGGACACCTGCTCAAGCCGGGCTCACCCCTGCGCCGGCTGGTGGGGGAGGGCAGCGGCGGTCCCGCCGGCCCGTCCTCGGTGATCCTCTGGGGCCCGCCCGGCATCGGCAAGACGACGCTGGCCTACGTGGTCAGCCAGGCCACCAACAAGCGCTTCGTCGAGCTGTCCGCGATCACGGCGGGCGTCAAGGAGGTGCGGGCCGTCATCGACGGCGCCCGCCGGGCCTCCGGCGGGTACGGCAAGGAGACCGTCCTCTTCCTGGACGAGATCCACCGCTTCAGCAAGGCCCAGCAGGACTCCCTGCTGCCCGCCGTGGAGAACCGCTGGGTCACCCTCATCGCGGCCACCACGGAGAACCCGTACTTCTCGATCATCTCCCCGCTGCTCTCGCGCTCGCTGCTGCTGACGCTGCAGGCGCTCACCGACGACGACCTGCGTGCCCTGATCCGGCGCGCCCTCACCGACGAGCGTGGGCTCGGCGGCGCCGTCACCCTCCCCGAGGAGGCCGAGGCCCATCTGCTGCGCATCGCGGGCGGCGACGCCCGGCGCGCGCTGACGGCGCTGGAGGCGGGGGCGGGCTCGGCCATCGCCAAGGGCGAGGACGAGATCACCCTGGAGACGCTGGAGGGCGCCGTCGACCGGGCCGCGGTGAAGTACGACCGCGACGGCGACCAGCACTACGACGTCGCCAGCGCCCTCATCAAGTCCATCCGCGGCTCCGACGTGGACGCGACGCTGCACTACCTGGCCCGCATGATCGAGGCGGGGGAGGACCCGCGGTTCATCGCGCGCCGGCTGATGATCTCGGCGAGCGAGGACATCGGGCTGGCCGACCCCACGGCGCTGCAGACGGCGGTCGCCGGGGCCCAGGCCGTGGCGATGATCGGCTTCCCCGAGGCGCGGATCACGCTGAGCCAGGTCGCCGTGGCGCTGGCGCTGGCCCCGAAGTCCAACGCCGCCTACCTCGCGATCGACGCGGCGCTGGCGGACGTGCGGGCGGGCCTGGCCGGGCCGGTGCCGGTGCACCTGCGGGACAGCCACTACAAGGGCGCGCAGAAGCTGGGGCACGGGCAGGGGTACGTCTACCCCCACGACGAGCCGGGCGGCATCACCGCGCAGCAGTACGCGCCCGACTCCGTGCACGGGAAGGTGTACTACGAGCCCACCCGGCACGGGGCCGAAGCGCGCTATGCGGACGTCGTGGAGCGCGTCCGCGCCCGGCTGCGGGGCGAGTGACTCCCCCGGCGGTGGCCGGGGGAGAAGGAGGACACCGCTTCAGAACCCCGCGGCCTCGAAGAGGCGGTGCATCTCCGTGCGCAGCTCCATCACGTCGCGCACCGGCTGGGGGAACTCGAAGCGTGCGTCGAAGGAGCGGTCCGCCGCCGTGCCCCCGCCGTGCCGGCGGGTGAAGCGCACGCGCATCCCGAAGCGGTCCAGTGCCACCGGCACCGCCGCGGCGTAGGCGTCTCGGGCCGCTTCCTCGCGCTCGCCCAGCAGCGTGCACAGGCCGCGCACCTGGTCGCCGTGGCCGGAGTGCAGGTGCTGCAGCAGCTCCGCCTCATGGGTGGCCAGCGGGTCGGCGAGTGCCTTGGCGAACTGCTCCGGCTCGACGCCGTCCGCGCCCCACAGATCGTCGACGCTCGCCTCGCCCAGCTCCAGCCGCAGCAGCATCTTCCCCGCCTCGGCCACCCCCGGGACGCAGGTGAGCCAGCCGTGCAGCCAGGCGCGGCCGCGGATACGGTTGGGCACGGAGACCGGGGCCACGTCCGTGAGCTCCAGCACGGCGGCCAGCTCGTCGTCCTGGGCGTGGGTGGCGGCCCGTACGGCCGGGGAATCGGCGGGCAGCACGAGGAAGACCTCGCCGTCCGGACCCACGGTCCGGGCGTCGGGCATGAGCTGGTCCGGGTAGGTGCCGGACAGCCCCGGGATCAGCAGCACCGCCGAGCATGTACTCTGTACGAGAGTTCGTGTGCGCTCGGCTGCTGACGGCATCCGTGCGATTTCAAGTCCGCTGGGACGCGGCTGACCACGATCTGATCGGACCTCCGTCGCGTCGACGCCATCAGTAGCGTCGGCCTCCTTCGTGCTGTCCGTGATGTGACTGGTGTTCCCCGGACGAGACATGCGATCTCCTTGAGTAAGGTAAGCCTAACCTAACTTACAACGGAGGTCTGGAGAACGTGCCTAACCAGTCGCGTCCCAAGGTCAAGAAGTCCCGTGCGCTCGGCATTGCGCTGACGCCGAAGGCCGTCAAGTACTTCGAGGCCCGCCCCTACCCGCCGGGCGAGCACGGCCGTGGCCGCAAGCAGAACTCGGACTACAAGGTCCGTCTGCTCGAGAAGCAGCGTCTGCGCGCCCAGTACGACATCAGCGAGCGCCAGATGGCCCGCGCCTACGACCGCGCCAAGAAGGCCGAGGGCAAGACCGGCGAGGCCCTGGTCATCGAGCTTGAGCGTCGCCTCGACGCCCTGGTCCTGCGTTCGGGCATCGCCCGCACCATCTACCAGGCCCGTCAGATGGTCGTCCACGGCCACATCGAGGTCAACGGTGGCAAGGTCGACAAGCCGTCCTTCCGCGTTCGCCCGAACGACGTCGTGATGGTCCGCGAGCGCAGCCGCAGCAAGGCCCTCTTCGAGACGGCCCGCGCCGGTGGCTTCGCCGCCGAGGGCGAGACCCCGCGCTACCTCCAGGTCAACCTGGCCGCGCTGGCGTTCCGCCTGGACCGTGACCCGAACCGCAAGGAGATCCCGGTCATCTGCGACGAGCAGCTCGTCGTCGAGTACTACGCCCGCTGATCCGGGACCTCCCGACAGCCGGACGAGCAGTACCGCTCTCCTTCTGCACAGCCCGTCGTCTCCCGGCCTTCACGGCCGGCGAGCCGGCGGGCTTGCGCGTTCCCGGGGGCCGGGTGAATCTCCGTACATTCGTGCACGTACGGACCGGTAATGCGGTACGGGCGCCGAGGCCCGGCGCGATAAGGTCAGTACCCGACGTTCAGAGAAATTGCTACAGCTAGGGAGCGGTGCAGCGTGTCCGGTGGAGAGGTGGCCGGGATCCTCGTGGCCGTCTTCTGGGCGATCCTCGTGTCCTTCATCGCCCTCGTGCTGGTGCGCCTGGCGCAGACCCTGAAGGCCGCCACCCGGCTGGTCGCCGAGGTCTCCGAGCAGGCCGTACCGCTGCTGGCCGAGGCATCCGCGACCGTCCGCTCGGCCAACACCCAGCTGGCGCGCGTCGACTCGATCGCCGCCGACGTCCAGGAGGTCACCGCGAACGCCTCCGCGCTGTCCTCCACCGTCTCGACCGCCTTCGGCGGCCCGCTGGTCAAGGTGGCCGCGTTCGGCTACGGCGTGCGGCGTGCCATGGGCCGCAAGGCCGAGCCCGCGCGCGGCAGCGGCACCGTCTTCGTGGGCAGGGCCGCCGGCCAGGACCTGCCGTCCGCCCGGCGCGGCAGCCGCCGCACCCGCAAGAAGGGTTGACCCCAGAAATGTTCCGCCGCACGTTCTGGTTCACCACTGGTGTAGCAGCCGGTGTCTGGGCCACCACCAAGGTCAACCGCAAGCTCGCCAAGCTCACCCCCGAGAGCCTGGCCCTGCAGGCGGCCGACCGCGCCGTCATCGCGGGCCGCAAGGTCAAGCTCTTCGCGCTCGACGTGCGCGAGGGCATGGCGCACCGCGAGGCGGCGCTCAAGGACGCGCTCGGCCTGAACGCCGCGCCGCCCGAGCCCGACCACCGTGCACTTCCCGAGCAGCGCCGTCTCATCGCTCTCGAACAGCAGCACACCTACAACTCGCTCACCCGGAAAGAGGACCACTGATGGAGTCGGCTGAAATCCGCAGGCGCTGGCTGCGCTTCTTCGAGGAGCGTGGGCACACCGTCGTGCCGTCGGCGTCGCTCATCGCGGACGACCCGACGCTGCTGCTGGTCCCCGCGGGCATGGTCCCGTTCAAGCCCTACTTCCTCGGCGAGGTCAAGCCGCCCTTCCCGCGCGCCACGAGCGTGCAGAAGTGCGTCCGCACCCCGGACATCGAGGAGGTCGGCAAGACCACCCGCCACGGCACGTTCTTCCAGATGTGCGGCAACTTCTCCTTCGGCGATTACTTCAAGGAAGGCGCCATCAAGTACGCCTGGGAGCTGCTGACGACTCCCGTGGCGGACGGCGGCTACGGCCTGGAGCCGGAGAAGCTCTGGATCACCGTCTACCTCGACGACGACGAGGCCGAGCGCATCTGGCGCGACGTGGTCGGCGTGCCGGCCCAGCGCATCCAGCGCCTGGGCAAGAAGGAGAACTACTGGTCCATGGGCGTCCCCGGCCCGTGCGGACCGTGCTCCGAGATCAACTACGACCGTGGCCCCGAGTTCGGCATCGAGGGTGGCCCGGCCGTCAACGACGAGCGCTACGTGGAGATCTGGAACCTGGTCTTCATGCAGTACGAGCGCGGCGCCGGCGAGGGCAAGGAGGACTTCCCGATCCTCGGCGACCTGCCCAGCCAGAACATCGACACCGGCCTCGGCCTGGAACGCCTTGCGATGATCCTGCAGGGCGTGCAGAACATGTACGAGACCGACACCCTGCGCGTCGTGATCGACAAGGCCACCGAGCTCACCGGCGTCCGCTACGGCGCTGCCCAGGGCACCGACGTCGCCCTGCGCGTGGTCGCCGACCACATGCGCACGTCCACCATGCTCATCGGTGACGGCGTCACCCCCGGCAACGAGGGCCGCGGCTACGTGCTGCGCCGCATCATGCGCCGTGCCATCCGCAACATGCGCCTGCTCGGCGCGACCGGCCCGGTCGTCGCCGAGCTGCTCGACGTCGTCATCCGCACGATGGGCCAGCAGTACCCGGAGCTGCTGAGCGACCGGGGGCGCATCGAGACGGTCGCGCTCGCCGAGGAGGCCGCCTTCCTCAAGGCCCTCAAGGGCGGCACCAACATCCTCGACACCGCCGTCACCGAGACCAAGGCCGCCGGCGGCACGGTCCTGGCCGGCGACAAGGCGTTCCTGCTCCACGACACCTGGGGCTTCCCGATCGACCTCACCCTGGAGATGGCCGCCGAGCAGGGCCTGTCCGTGGACGAGGACGGCTTCCGCCGCCTGATGAAGGAGCAGCGGGACCGCGCCAAGGCCGACGCCAAGGCCAAGAAGACCGGCCACGCGGACCTGTCCGCCTACCGCGAGGTGGCCGACACCGTCGGCGAGACCGAGTTCACCGGCTACACCCTCACCGAGAACGAGTCCACCGTCGTCGGCCTGCTCGTCGACGGCGTGCCCTCGCCCGCCGCCTCCGAGGGCGACGAGGTCGAGGTCGTCCTGGACCGCACCCCGTTCTACGCCGAGGGCGGCGGCCAGCTCGCCGACCAGGGCCGCATCAAGCTCGACAACGGCGCCGTGATCGAGGTCCGCGACGTCCAGAAGCCCGTCCCGGGCGTCAACGTCCACAAGGGCGTCGTCCAGGTCGGCGAGGTCACCGTGGGCGCCTCCGCCTACGCCGTGATCGACGTCCGGCGCCGCCGGGCCATCGCCCGCGCCCACAGCGCCACCCACCTCACCCACCAGGCGCTGCGCGACGCCCTGGGCCCGACGGCCGCCCAGGCCGGTTCGGAGAACTCCCCGGGCCGCTTCCGCTTCGACTTCGGCTCGCCGGCCGCCGTGCCCGGCTCGGTCCTCACCGACGTCGAGCAGCGCATCAACGAGGTCCTCTCGCACGAGCTCGACGTCCACGCCGAGGTCATGAGCCTGGACGAGGCCAAGAAGGCCGGTGCCATCGCCGAGTTCGGCGAGAAGTACGGCGAGCGCGTGCGCGTCGTGACCATCGGTGACTTCTCCAAGGAGCTGTGCGGCGGTACGCACGTCGCCAACACCGCCCAGCTGGGTCTGGTGAAGCTGCTCGGCGAGTCCTCGATCGGCTCCGGCGTGCGCCGGGTCGAGGCCCTCGTCGGCGCCGACGCCTACAACTTCCTGGCCAAGGAGCACACGGTCGTCGCCCAGCTCACCGAGCTGGTCAAGGGCCGTCCGGAGGAGCTCCCGGAGAAGATCTCCGGCATGCTCGCCAAGCTCAAGGACGCCGAGAAGGAGATCGAGCGCTTCCGCGCCGAGAAGGTCCTGCAGGCCGCCGCGGGCCTGGCCGAGGGCGCCAAGGACGTGCACGGCGTGGCGCTGGCCGTCGGCCGGGTGCCGGACGGCACCGGCGCCGACGACCTGCGCAAGCTCGTCCTGGACGTCCGGGGCCGCATCCAGGGCGGCCGCGCGGCCGTCGTGGCCCTGTTCACCGTGGCGGGCGGCCGTCCGCTGACCGTGATCGCCACCAACGAGGCCGCCCGCGAGCGCGGCCTCAAGGCCGGCGACCTGGTCCGCGCCGCGGCCAAGACCCTCGGCGGCGGTGGCGGCGGCAAGCCGGACGTCGCCCAGGGCGGTGGCCAGAACCCCGAGGCCGTCGACGAGGCCATGGCCGCCGTCGAGCGCCTCGTGGCGGAAGCGGCCTGACCGTGCGACGAGGCAGGCGCATTGCCGTGGACGTCGGGGACGCCCGGATCGGGGTCGCCACGTGCGACCCCGACGGGATCCTCGCCACCCCGGTCGAGACCGTGCCCGGACGCGACATCCCGCAGGCCCACAAGCGGCTCGCGGCGATCGTCGCGGAGTACGAGCCGGTCGAGGTCGTCGTCGGTCTGCCCCGCTCCCTCAAGGGGGGAGAGGGGCCGGCCGCGGCCAAGGTCCGCACGTTCGCCAGGGAAATGGCCCGGCGGGTCGCCCCGGTGCCGGTCCGGCTCGTCGACGAGCGTATGACGACGGTCACGGCGGCCCAGGGGCTGCGCGCCTCCGGCGTCAGCTCGAAGAAGGGCCGGTCGGTGGTCGATCAGGCTGCCGCCGTGGTGATCCTGCAGAATGCCCTGGAGATCGAGAAGATCTCCGGTCGCCCGCCGGGTGAGGCCGTCGAAGTGGTCATCTGATCGCAATACGGTAACGTTCCGCGCGACATGGCAGCTGTTCGAATGTGCTCCGGGCAGGACCAGACATCGGACGTGTGCGCCTCACCGGGCGCCCAACGGCTGCCGCTGTGCGGCGCTAGGGGATAGATGACTGAGTACGGCCGGGGTTCCGGCTCCCAACCGTGGCATCCCGAGGACCCTCTGTACGGGGACCAGGGGTACACCGGGCAGCAGTACGCGCCGCAGCAGCAGTCGCAGCACCAGCCGCAGCCCCCCTACGGCCAGCAGCAGCCCTATCCCGGCCAGGCCGGGCAGCAGCAGTACGGCTGGGATCCCTCGCAGAACGCGGGGGGTCCCGGTCCGTACGGCGCGGCCGACCAGGGAGCCGGCTACACCGGGCAGCCCTCCGGCACGTACGCGGGCGGCGGCCCGTCGGAGTACTACGAGTACGACACCGGCACCACCGGCTACCCGCAGCAGCAGGCCCCGTACGTGGGCGAGCAGACCACCGGGCAGCACGAGCAGGTCCGTCCGGCGCCGGCGCCCGCGCATCCCGTCGAGGAGAAGATCTCCCTCTTCGACGACCTCGACCCCGTGGACGCCCCGCCCGCGGCCCCGGCCGACGACGACGAGCCGGCCCCCCGCGAGGAGGGCGGCCGCCGGGACCGGCGCGGCAAGGGCAAGGGCCGCGAGAAGAAGAACAAGCGCCGCAGTGGCACCGCCTGCCTGGTGGTCGCCGCCCTGCTCGTCGGCGTCGTGGGCGGAGGCGGCTACCTCGCCTACGACTACTGGCAGACCCACTACGGCGCCGCGCCCGACTACGAGGGCCAGGGCTCCGGCGAGGTCCAGGTCGAGATCCCCAAGAACTCCAGCCTCACCAAGATGGGCGAGGTCCTGCAGAAGGCCGGCGTGATCAAGAGCGTCGGCGCCTTCACCGAGGCCGCGGGCAAGAACCCCAAGGGCAAGTCCATCCAGGCCGGCACCTACACCCTGCGCAAGGAGATGTCGGGCGCGGCGGCGGTCGAGATGATGACCAACACCGCCAACTTCCTGACCATCGCCGAGGGGCGGCGGGCCGTCCAGATCTACGCCGCCATCGACGAGAAGCTCGGCCTGGCGGCGGGCACGACCAAGGACGTCGCCGAGAAGCAGGCCAAGGAGCTCGGGCTGCCCGAGTGGGCGAACTCCGACCCCAAGATCAGGGACCCGCTGGAGGGCTTCCTCTACCCCTCGCAGTACAGCGCGGGCAAGGGCACCAAGCCGGAGGCCATCCTCAAGCAGATGGTCGCCCGGGCCAAGGAGAACTACGCCAAGCAGGACCTGGAGGGCAAGGCCCGCGAGCTCGGTCTGAAGACCCCGCTCCAGCTGATCACCGTGGCGAGCCTGGTCAACGCCGAGGGCATGACCCACGACGACTTCCGCAAGATGTCCCGGGTCATCTACAACCGGCTCAAGCCCACCAACACCCAGACGAACGGCAAGCTCGAATTCGACTCGACGGCCAACTACGCCAAGAACCAGAGCAAGCTCGACCTCAACCCCCAAGAGCTCCGGAAGTACGACCACCCGTACAACACGTACTTCTACAAGGGCCTGCCGCCCGGCCCCATCGGCAACCCGGGCGCGGAAGCGCTCAGGGCGGCGATGGACCCCGAGCCGGGTGACTGGTACTTCTTCGTCTCCATCAACGAGAAGACGACCTTCACCAAGAACCTGCAGGAGCACCAGAAGCTCGTGGACGAGTTCAACAAGAGCCGGAAGACGTCATGAGCGAGCCGGTGGAGCGCCGCCGCGCGGCCGTGCTCGGTTCCCCGATCGCCCACTCGCTCTCCCCGGTCCTGCACCGCGCCGCCTATGCGGAGCTGGGCCTGGGGGAGTGGACGTACGACCGCTTCGAGGTGGACGAGGCCGCGCTGCCCGCCTTCCTGGACGGTCTGGACGCCTCCTGGGCCGGGCTGTCCCTCACCATGCCGCTCAAGCGCGCCGTGATCCCGCTGCTGGACTCCGTCAGCCCCACCGCCCGGTCCGTCGAGGCCGTCAACACCGTCGTACTCACCGACGACGGACGCCGCCTCGGTGACAACACCGACATCCCGGGCATCGCGGCCGCGCTGCGCGAGCGCGGCGTCGAGAAGGTGGAGAGCGCCGCCGTCCTGGGCGCCGGAGCCACCGCCTCCTCGGCGCTCGCCGCCCTCGCCAGGATCTGCACCGGCGAGGTCACCGCGTACGTGCGCAGCGCCGAGCGTGCCGCGGAGATGCGGCAGTGGGGCGAGCGGCTCGGGGTGGCCGTCCGGACCGCCGACTGGTCGAAGGCCGCCGAGGCCCTCGCCGCCCCGCTGGTCGTCGCCACCACCCCGGCCGGCGCCACGGACGCCCTGGCGGACGCCGTCCCCGAACGCCCCGGCACCCTGTTCGACGTCCTCTACGAACCGTGGCCGACGCCGCTGGCCGCCGCCTGGGCGCGCCGCGGCGGCACGGTCCTGGGCGGACTGGACCTCCTGGTGCACCAGGCGGTGCTCCAGGTCGAGCAGATGACCGGCCGCGCCCCCGCCCCGCTGGCCGCCATGCGCGCCGCCGGCGAGGCCGCGCTGGCCGCGCGCACCCACTGACGCACTGTCCGCAACGTGAGGCCGTCGGTCCACAGGCTGGACCGGCGGCCGGAAAAGCCCACGGGACATGGGAGGATCGGGGGTGGCGGGCCAGGGCCGCGCACCCGACCACGCCGCTGCATGATCGTGAGCGCGCGAGCAGAGGAGTCCCGTTGAGCAGGTTGCGCTGGCTGACGGCCGGAGAGTCCCATGGTCCTGCCCTGGTGGCGACGCTGGAGGGTCTTCCCGCCGGCGTGCCGATCACCACGGACATGGTGGCCGACCACCTGGCCCGGCGGCGCCTCGGCTATGGACGCGGCGCGCGCATGAAGTTCGAGCGCGACGAGGTCACCTTCCTCGGCGGCGTCCGGCACGGCCTGACCATGGGTTCCCCGGTCGCGGTCATGGTGGGCAACACCGAGTGGCCCAAGTGGGAGCAGGTCATGGCGGCCGACCCCGTGGACCCCGCCGAGCTGGCGGAACTGGCTCGCAACGCCCCGCTGACCCGGCCGCGCCCCGGCCACGCGGACCTGGCGGGCATGCAGAAGTACGGATTCGACGAGGCCCGGCCCGTCCTGGAGCGTGCCTCCGCCCGCGAGACCGCCGCCCGTGTCGCCCTCGGCGCCGTTGCCCGCTCCTTCCTCAAGGAGACGGCCGGCATCGAGATCGTCTCGCACGTCGTGGAGCTGGCCTCGGCCAAGGCCCCCTACGGCGTCCTGCCCAAGCCCTCCGACGTCGAGCGGCTCGACGCCGACCCGGTGCGCTGCCTGGACGCCGACGCGAGCGCGGCGATGGTCGCCGAGATCGACCAGGCCCACAAGGACGGTGACACCCTCGGCGGCGTCGTCGAGGTCCTCGCCTACGGCGTGCCCGTCGGCCTGGGCTCGCACGTCCACTGGGACCGCCGCCTGGACGCCCGCCTGGCCGCCGCCCTGATGGGCATTCAGGCCATCAAGGGCGTCGAGCTCGGCGACGGCTTCGACCTCGCCCGCGTCCCCGGCTCCCAGGCGCACGACGAGATCGTGGCGACCGAGGACGGCATCCGCCGCACGTCGGGCCGCTCAGGCGGCACGGAGGGCGGCCTGACCACCGGCGAGCTGCTGCGCGTGCGGGCCGCCATGAAGCCGATCGCGACCGTGCCGCGCGCCCTGGCGACGGTGGACGTGACCACCGGCGAGGCCGCCCAGGCCCACCACCAGCGCTCCGACGTGTGCGCGGTGCCGGCCGCCGGCATCGTCGCCGAAGCGATGGTGGCACTGGTCCTCGCGGACGCGGTCGTGGAGAAGTTCGGCGGCGACAGCGTCCCCGAGACCCGTCGCAACGTCCAGGGCTACCTCGACAACCTGGCCATCAAGTGACACCCCCCGTAGCCGTCCTGGTGGGCCCGCCCGGAGCGGGCAAGTCCACCATCGGTGCCCTGCTCGCGGAGCGGCTGGGCACCGGCTACCGGGACACCGACGCCGACATCGAGCGGACGGCCGGCAAGCCCATCCCGGAGATCTTCCTGGACGAGGGCGAGCCGCACTTCCGCGAGCTGGAGCGCGCGGCCGTGCGCACCGCCGTGGCCGAGCACCCCGGGGTGCTCGCCCTCGGCGGCGGCGCCGTCATGGACGCCGGCACCCGCGCGCTGATCACCGGCCTGCCCGTGGTCTTCCTCGACGTCGAGCTCGCCGACGCCGTCCACCGCGTGGGCCTGGACGCCCCGCGCCCGCTCCTCGCCGTCAACCCCCGCAAGCGCTGGCGCGAGCTGATGGAAGCGCGCCGCCCGCTCTACACCGAGGTCGCCCGTGCCGTCGTCGGCACCGGCGGCCGCACCCCGGCCCAGGTCGCCGACGCCGTCATGGAGGCCCTCGGGCTGCCCGCGGCCCCCACACCGGACACCACGCAGTGAGGAACGCATGACCGACGCCCCCACCCGCATCCAGGTCGCCGGCAGCGCGGGCACCGCGCCGTACGAGGTCCTGGTCGGGCGCCAGCTGCTGGGCGAGCTGCCCGGCCTCATCGGCCCCCAGGCCAAGCGCGTGGCCGTCCTGCACCCGGAGGCCCTCGCCGAGACCGGCGAGGTGCTGCGCGAGGACCTCGCCGCCCAGGGCTACGAGGCCATCGCGATCCAGCTCCCGAACGCCGAGGAGTCCAAGACCGTCGAGGTCGCCGCCTACTGCTGGAAGGCGCTGGGCCAGACCAACTTCACCCGCACCGACGTCATCGTCGGCGTGGGCGGCGGCGCCACCACGGACGTGGCCGGCTTCGTGGCCGCCACCTGGCTGCGCGGGGTCCGCTGGATCGCCGTGCCCACCACCGTGCTCGGCATGGTCGACGCGGCCGTCGGCGGCAAGACCGGCATCAACACCGCCGAGGGCAAGAACCTCGTCGGCGCCTTCCACCCGCCGGCCGGCGTGCTGTGCGACCTCGCGGCGCTGGAGTCGCTGCCGGTCCACGACTACGTCAGCGGCCTCGCCGAGATCATCAAGGCCGGTTTCATCGCCGACCCCGCCATCCTGGAGCTGATCGAGGCCGACCCCGAGGCGGCCCGCACGCCGTCCGGCCCGCACACCGCCGAGCTGATCGAGCGCGCCATCCGCGTCAAGGCCGAGGTCGTCTCCTCCGACCTCAAGGAGTCGGGCCTGCGCGAGATCCTCAACTACGGCCACACGCTCGCCCACGCCATCGAGAAGAACGAGCGCTACAACTGGCGGCACGGCGCCGCCGTCTCCGTCGGCATGGTCTTCGCCGCCGAGCTCGGCCGGATCGCCGGCCGCCTCGACGACGCCACCGCCGACCGGCACCGCGAGGTCCTCACCGCCGTGGGCCTGCCCGTCACCTACCGCGGTGACCAGTGGCCCAAGCTGCTGGAGACGATGAAGGTCGACAAGAAGACCCGTGGCGACCGGCTGCGCTTCATCGTCCTCGACGGCCTCGCCAAGCCGACGGTCCTGGAGGGCCCGGACCCGGCGATGCTGCTCGCCGCGCACGCGGAGATCGCGGCGTGAGCGGCACGGGTGCCCGTCGCGTCCTGGTGCTGAACGGCCCCAACCTCGGCCGGCTCGGCTCCCGCGAGCCCGACGTCTACGGCTCGACCTCCTACAAGGGCCTGGTCGAGGCGTGCACGACGCTGGGCGCGGAGCTCGGCTTCGACGTCGAGGTCCGCGAGACCAACGACGAGGGCGAGCTGGTGCGCTGGCTGCACGAGGCCGCCGACGGCGCGCTGCCCGTGGTCATCAACCCCGGGGCGTTCACGCACTACTCGTACGCCATGCGGGACGCGGCCGCCCAGCGGACCGCCCCGCTGATCGAGGTGCACATCTCCAACCCGTACGCGCGGGAGGAGTTCCGCCACACCTCCGTCATCGCGGCGGTGGCGAGCGGGACGGTGGCGGGCTTCGGCATCGGTTCGTACCGGCTGGCGCTGCGGGCGCTGGCGGAGGAACTGACGGGCTGACGGGGCCGTTCCCACGGTGGGGGACCGGAGAGCTTACTCTTTCCCCTGACCCGCCCCTTCCCGAAACCGGGGGCAAGCCCCCGGACCCCGGACCCCGCTGACGCGCGGTGTCCTCGCACGCCGGACGGGCTGACATTCAGCCCGTCCGGCGTGCGAGGACCGGGGTCCGGCGGAGCCCCGGTTTCGGGAAGCCCGTACGAGACGGAGTGCCACCGGATGCAGTACCCCGTGGGGCCGCCACCGCACCCCCCGATGCCGGCCGTGCCGCCGCCCCCGCCGGGCCCGGAGGCCACCGGGCACTTCCCGTCGGCGGGAGCGGCCCAGGCCGTGGCCGAGGCCGCCGCGACCGCGGCCGTCGCCGTGCTGCTGATCGGCCCGGCCGGGGCCGGCAAGACCACCGTCGCCCGGCACTGGGCGGACACCCGCCGCGTGCCCACCGCCCACGTCAGCCTCGACGACGTCCGCGAGTGGGTGCGGTCCGGCTTCGCCGACCCGCAGTCCGGGTGGAACGACCACTCCGAGGCCCAGTACCGCCTGGCCCGCCGCACCTGCGGCTTCGCCGCGCGCAACTTCCTCGCCAACGGCATCTCCTGCATCCTCGACGACGCCGTCTTCCCCGACCGGCCCGTCGTCGGCCTCGGCGGCTGGAAGCGGCACGTGGGCCCCGGCCTGCTGCCCGTCGTCCTCCTGCCGGGCCTGGAGGTCGTCCTGGAGCGCAACGCCGAGCGCACCGGCAACCGCCGCCTCAGCGACGAGGAGGTCGCCCGGATCCACGGCCGCATGGCCGGCTGGTACGGCTCCGGCCTGCCGATCATCGACAACTCCCAGCAGGACGTCGCCACCACCGCCCGGCTGCTGGACGAGGTCGTCGCCCGCTCGCTGACCGGGCGGTAACCGCCCGGTCGGAGGCGTTGGAAAGGCCGGAACGCGCCGCCGAACGTACGCTCGGAGGCATGTCCGAGGTGTACGCGGCACGACGCTCGCGGCTGCGCGAGCGGTGCGAGGCGGGCGGCAGCGACGCAGCGCTGGTCTCCGGCGCGGCCAACGTGCGCTACCTGTCGGGCGGCGCCCCCGCCGGGGCCGTGCTGCTCCTCGGGCCCGACCGGGACGTGCTGGTGTGCACCACGGACCCCTTCGCGGACGCCACGGGCGCCAGCCGTCCCGCCGACGACCTCGGCGTGCTCGTCCTGTCGCCGGAGGGCGATCCGGCCGTCGCCGGTGCCGGGCGCGCCGCCGAGGCCGGGGCGTGCTCGCTGGCGGTCGAGGAGCACCACCTGACCGTGGCCCGGCACCGTGCCGTGGGCTCCGTCGTGCCCCGGGTGCGGCTGAGCGACCTCGGCACGGCCGTGGAGCAGCAGCGGATCGTCAAGGACGACGAGGAGATCTCGTCCCTGCGGATCGCCGCGGAGATCGCCGACCAGGCCCTCGGCGAGCTGCTGGAGTCGATACTCGTCGGCCGGACCGAACGGCACCTCGCCCTCGAACTGGAGCGCCGCCTGATCGACCACGGGGCACAGGGGGCGGCCTTCCCCACCTCCGTGGGCGCCGGGCCGAACTCGGGACTGGCCGGCCACGTGCCGACCGACCGGCGGGTCGAGGAGGGCGATTTCCTCAGCGTCTGCCTGGGCGCCGACTACCGCGGCTACCGCAGCGAGATCGCCCGCACCTTCGTCATCGGCTCCTCTCCCGCGGACTGGCAGATCGAGCTGTACGAGCAGGTCTTCGCCGCTCAGCGGGCGGGTCGTGAGGCGCTGCAGCCCGGGGCCGCGTACCGTGACGTCGACCGCGCGGCACGGCTCGTGCTGGAGGCCGCGGGCCACGGCGAACGGGTCGGACCGCGCATCGGACACGGCGTCGGACTCGAAAACGACGAGGACCCGAGGCTTGCGCCCTCGGCCATGGGTAAACTGGACGCTTGCGTGCCGGTCACCGTAGATCCGGGAGTCCACCTCCCGGGGCGGGGCGGCGTCCGGATCGATGACACGCTCGTCGTCCGCCCCGAGGCGGACGGCGGACCCGAGCTACTCACCATTACGACCAAAGAGCTGCTCGCGCTGTAGGCCGGCGCACCGCCTTTTGGTTCCACCAAGTCGCAGTCCAGGAGATACCGCAACCGTGGCATCCACGAACGACCTCAAGAACGGCATGGTGCTCAAGCTCGACGGGGGCCAGCTCTGGTCCGTCGTCGAGTTCCAGCACGTCAAGCCCGGCAAGGGCCCCGCCTTCGTCCGTACGAAGCTGAAGAACGTGCTTTCCGGCAAGGTGGTCGACAAGACCTTCAACGCCGGCGTGAAGGTCGAGACGGCCAACGTCGACAAGCGCGGTATGCAGTTCTCGTACATGGACGGCGAGTACTTCGTGTTCATGGACATGGACACGTACGACCAGCTGCACATCGACCGCAAGACCGTCGGTGACGCCGCCAACTTCCTGCTCGAGGGCTTCGAGGCCGTCGTCGCGCAGAACGAGGGCAGCGTCCTCTACGTCGAGCTGCCGGCCGCCGTCGAGCTGACCATCGAGCACACCGACCCGGGTGTCCAGGGCGACCGCTCCACCGGCGGCACCAAGCCCGCGAAGCTCGAGACGGGCTACGAGATCCAGGTCCCGCTCTTCATCACCACGGGTGAGAAGATCAAGGTCGACACTCGCACCGGTGATTACCTCGGTCGGGTGAACAGCTAACCGTGTCCGCCCGTAGTAAGGCCCGTAAGCGCGCCTTCCAGATCCTCTTCGAGGCCGACCAGCGCGGCAGCTCCGTGCAGAACGTCCTCGCGGACTGGATCCGGCACGCCCGGACGGACGAGCGCCAGCCGCCGGTCAACCCGTACACGATGCAGCTGGTCGAGGGCTACGCCGAGCGCGCGGCCCGGATCGACGAGCTGATCGCCACCTATGCGATCGACTGGGACCTCGACCGGATGCCGGCCGCGGACCGCAGCATCGTCCGGCTCGGCGCGTACGAGCTGATCTGGGAGGACGAGACCCCGGACGCCGTGGCGATCGACGAGGCGGTGCAGCTCGCCAAGGAGTTCTCCACCGACGACTCGCCCGCCTTCGTCAACGGCCTGCTCGGCCGCTTCAAGGAGCTCAAGCCGAGCCTGCGACGCGAGGGCCGGTAGGCCCGGGAAGCCGGTTAGACGACAAACCGCCGGGGGGCGGGGAAACCATTCGGTTTCCCCGCCCCCCGGCGGTTTTCATGACGGTGAAAGCGGTGCTCGCAACCGGCCGTCAGGCGTCTTCGTGCTGCACGGCGCGGCGCGCGTCCGCGTCGAGCACGCCCCAGCTGATCAGCTGCTCGGTGAGCACCGACGGCGACTGGTCGTAGATCACGGCGAGGGTGCGCAGGTCGTCCTGGCGGATCGAGAGCACCTTGCCGTTGTAGTCGCCGCGCTGGCTCTGGATGGTGGCGGCATAGCGCTGGAGGGGGCCCGCCTTCTCGGCCGGGACGTGGGCGAGACGCTCCAGGTCCAGGACCAGCTTCGGCGGGGGCTCGGCGGCGCCGCCGGGCGTGGTGCCGGGCAGCAGCTCCTGCACGGGCACACCGTAGAAGTCGGCCAGCTCGGCCAGGCGCTGCACGGTCACGGCACGGTCGCCGCGCTCGTACGAACCCACTACCACGGCCTTCCAGCGCCCCTGGGACTTCTCCTCGACGCCATGGAGGGAGAGGCCCTGCTGGGTGCGGATGGCGCGGAGCTTGGCCCCGAGCTGTTTGGCGTATTCGCTGGACATAAAGCTCCCCGGACGCTGTATCGACGTGCGGCGGCGTCTTCTCGACTGCCGCGTGTCTGGTAACTCACTGTGAGGTTACGCAGCGTAATCTCGGTTCGTCAAGCCGAATGGGCCATACCCTGGGCCGTCAGGGGTGGGGGGTAAGAGTTCACCGGCGGCCCTGGTACGGTGAAACATGTAAATCCGACGTCCTTTAAAGTCCGTCCCGTGAGGCGGAGAAGGGGGTCCGTTTCGTATGGACGCAATTCCTGCTGCGCGTCCCGTGCTGGAAGCACCGGACATCGCCCGGGTTCTGACCCGTATCGCGCACGAGATCGTCGAACGCGCCAAGGGCGCCGACGACGTCGTACTCCTCGGCATTCCCACCCGCGGCGTCTTCCTCGCTGGCCGGCTGGCCGCCAAGCTTGAGGACATCACCGGCACCAAGACCCCGGTGGGCTCCCTCGACATCACCATGTACCGCGACGACCTGCGGCTGCGCCCGGCGCGCGCCCTGGCCCGCACCGAGATCCCCGGTGAGGGCATCGACGGCCGCCTGGTGGTCCTCGTCGACGACGTGCTCTTCTCCGGCCGCACCATCCGTGCCGCGCTGGACGCCCTGAACGACATCGGGCGCCCCCGCGCCGTCCAGCTCGCGGTCCTCGTCGACCGCGGCCACCGCGAACTCCCGATCCGCGCCGACTACGTCGGCAAGAACCTCCCCACGTCGCTGCGGGAGACGGTCAAGGTCCAGCTCACCGAGGAGGACGGCCGCGACAGCGTGCTCCTCGGCGCGGGCGCGACCGCCCCGGCCGACGGGCAGTAGCACCCCTCCACGGACCCGGTGATCCCGGGCCCGTGCCGCCGCATGCCCGGCCACACCCCCGCACACCTCCTTACCCCCACGGAGCAACCGGATGAAGCGCCACCTCATCTCGGCCGCCGACCTCACGCGCGACGACGCCGTCCTGATCCTCGACACCGCCGAGGAGATGGCCCGGGTCGCGGACCGGCCGATCAAGAAGCTTCCCACCCTGCGCGGCCGCACCGTCGTCAACCTCTTCTTCGAGGACTCGACGCGGACCCGCATCTCCTTCGAGGCCGCCGCCAAGCGGCTCTCCGCCGACGTCATCAACTTCTCCGCCAAGGGCTCCTCGGTCTCCAAGGGCGAGTCGCTCAAGGACACCGCCCTGACCCTGGAGGCGATGGGCGCCGACGCCGTCGTCATCCGCCACCACGCCTCCGGCGCCCCCTACCGGCTGGCGAACTCCGGCTGGATCGACGGAGCCGTGGTCAACGCCGGCGACGGCACCCACGAGCACCCCACCCAGGCCCTGCTGGACGCCTTCACCATGCGCCGCCGCCTGGTCGGCCGGGACGCCGGTCTCGGCAAGGACCTGTCCGGCCGCCGGATCACGATCGTCGGCGACGTGCTGCACAGCCGGGTGGCCCGCTCCAACGTCCACCTGCTGACCACGCTCGGCGCCGAGGTCACCCTGGTCGCCCCGCCCACGCTGGTGCCCGTCGGCGTCGACACCTGGCCCTGCGAGGTCTCCTACGACCTCGACGCCGTGCTGCCGAAGTCCGACGCCGTGATGATGCTGAGGGTGCAGCGCGAGCGCATGAACGCCGCGTTCTTCCCGACCGAGCGCGAGTACTCGCGGCGCTACGGCCTGGACGGCGACCGGATGGCCAAGATGCCCGAGCACGCCATCGTGATGCACCCGGGCCCGATGAACCGCGGCATGGAGATCACCGCCGAGGTCGCCGACTCCGACCGCTGCACGGCCGTCGAGCAGGTCGCCAACGGCGTCAGCACCCGGATGGCCGTCCTCTACCTGCTGCTCGGTGGCTCCGAGCCCGCCGTCACCCTGAACAACGCCCGCACCGAGGAGAGCAAGTAATGTCCAAGATCCTGATCCGCGGTGCGAAGGTCCTCGGCGGCGAGCCGCAGGACGTGCTGATCGACGGCGAGACCATCGCCGAGGTCGGCACCGGCCTGCGCGCCGAGGGCGCCCAGGTGATCGAGGCCGACGGCAAGATCCTGCTGCCCGGCCTGGTCGACCTCCACACCCACCTGCGCGAGCCCGGCCGCGAGGACTCCGAGACCGTCCTGACCGGCACCCGGGCCGCCGCGAGCGGCGGCTACACCGCCGTGTTCGCCATGGCCAACACCTTCCCCGTCGCCGACACCGCCGGCGTCGTCGAGCAGGTCTGGCGCCTGGGCAAGGAGTCCGGCTACTGCGACGTGCAGCCCATCGGCGCCGTCACCGTCGGCCTGGAGGGCAAGCAGCTCTCCGAGCTCGGCGCCATGCACGACTCCGCCGCCGGCGTCACCGTCTTCTCCGACGACGGCAAGTGCGTCGACGACGCCGTGATCATGCGCCGCGCCCTGGAGTACGTGAAGGCGTTCGGCGGCGTCATCGCGCAGCACGCGCAGGAGCCCCGGCTCACCGAGGGTGCCCAGATGAACGAGGGCGTCGTCTCCGCCGAGCTGGGCCTGGGCGGCTGGCCGGCCGTCGCCGAGGAGTCGGTCATCGCCCGCGACGTCCTCCTCGCCGAGCACGTCGGCTCCCGGGTGCACATCTGCCACCTGTCCACGGCCGGCTCCGTCGAGATCGTCCGCTGGGCCAAGTCGCGCGGCATCGACGTCACCGCCGAGGTCACCCCGCACCACCTGCTCCTGACCGACGAGCTCGTGCGCTCGTACAACCCGGTCTACAAGGTGAACCCGCCGCTGCGCACCGAGCGCGACGTGATGGCGCTGCGCGAGGCCCTGGCCGACGGCACGATCGACATCGTCGCCACCGACCACGCCCCGCACCCGCACGAGGACAAGGACTGCGAGTGGGCCGCGGCCGCCATGGGCATGGTGGGCCTGGAGACGGCGCTGTCCGTCGTCCAGCACACGATGGTCGAGACCGGCCTGCTGGACTGGGCGGGCGTCGCCGAGCGCATGTCGTTCACGCCCGCCCGCATCGGCAGCCTCGCCGGGCACGGCCGTCCCGTTGCCGCCGGGGAGCCCGCCAACCTCACCCTGGTCGATTCCGCTTACCGTGGTGTCGTGGACCCCGCGGGCTTCGCCTCCCGCAGCCGCAACACGCCCTACGAGGGCCGCGAGCTGCCGGGTCGCGTCACCCACACATTCCTGCGGGGCCGGGCGACGGTCGTGGACGGGAATCTCGCGTGACACCTGTACGAATCATCACTCTGGCGGCCGAGCAGAAGTCTGCCGACGTCACCGACTGGGCCGCACGCATCGGCTGGGTCGTGGGGCTGCTGCTCTTCATCGCACTGCTCTACTGGCTGATGCGCGAGGGCTGGAAGTGGCGCGGCACGCTCCAGGGCGACCTGCCCGAGCTGCCCACCGCCCCCGCCGAGCGGGGTGAGCCCACGCTCACGATGACCGGCCGCTACCACGGCTCCACCACCTCCGGGCAGTGGCTCGACCGGATCGTCGCGCACGGCCTCGGCACCCGCAGCAAGGCCGAGCTCACCCTCACGGAGCAGGGCGTCGACGTCGTACGGCCCGGCGCCCGGGACTTCTTCATCCCCGCCGCCGCCCTGCGCGGCGCCCGCCTGGAGACGGGCATCGCGGGCAAGGTTCTCCCCGAGGGCCTGCTCGTGATCACCTGGCAGCACGGCGACAAGACCATCGACTCGGGCTTCCGCTCCGACCGGGCGGCCGGGCACGCCGCCTGGGTCGAGGCGATCAGCACCATGAACAGCACTACGGAAGGCGCACGATGACGACCTCCAGCAGGGGAAGCAAGGTCCCCGCCGTACTCGTCCTGGAGGACGGTCGTACGTTCCGCGGCCGCGCCTACGGGGCGATCGGGACGACCTTCGGCGAGGCCGTGTTCTCCACCGGCATGACCGGCTACCAGGAAACCCTCACCGACCCCTCGTACCACCGCCAGGTCGTCGTCATGACGGCCCCGCACGTCGGCAACACCGGCGTCAACGACGAGGACCCCGAGTCCGGCCGCATCTGGGTCGCCGGCTACGTCGTGCGCGACCCCGCCCGCCTCCCCTCCAACTGGCGCTCCCGTCGCTCGCTGGACGAGGAGCTGGAGCGCCAGGGCGTCGTCGGCATCAGCGGCATCGACACCCGCGCGCTCACCCGCCACCTGCGCGAGCGCGGTGCGATGCGGGTCGGCATCTTCTCCGGCGCGACGCTGCCCGACGAGGCGGCCATGCTCGCCGAGGTGCGCCGCGCCCCCGAGATGAAGGGCGCCGACCTCTCCGTCGAGGTCGCCACCAAGGAGACGTACGTCGTCCCCGCGATCGGCGAGAAGCGCTTCACCGTCGCCGCGATCGACCTGGGCATCAAGGGCATGACCCCGCACCGCATGGCCGAGCGCGGCATCGAGGTGCACGTCCTGCCCGCCACGGCGACGATCGAGGACGTCTACGCGGTCGCCCCCGACGGCGTGTTCTTCTCCAACGGCCCGGGCGACCCGGCCACCGCCGACCACCCGGTCTCCGTCATGCGCGGCGTCCTGGAGCGGAAGACCCCCCTCTTCGGCATCTGCTTCGGCAACCAGATCCTGGGCCGGGCGCTCGGCTTCGGCACCTACAAGCTGAAGTACGGCCACCGCGGCATCAACCAGCCCGTGCAGGACCGCACGACCGGCAAGGTCGAGGTCACCGCGCACAACCACGGCTTCGCCGTCGACGCCCCGCTCGACAAGGCGACCGACACGCCCTACGGCCGCGCCGAGGTCTCCCACGTCTGTCTGAACGACAACGTGGTCGAGGGCCTCCAGCTGCTCGACCAGCCGGCATTCAGCGTCCAGTACCACCCCGAGGCAGCCGCAGGCCCGCACGACGCCGCGTACCTGTTCGACCGCTTCGTCTCCCTGATGGAGGGCCAGCGTGCCTAAGCGCACCGACATCCAGTCCGTTCTGGTCATCGGCTCCGGCCCGATCGTCATCGGCCAGGCCGCGGAGTTCGACTACTCCGGCACCCAGGCGTGCCGCGTGCTGAAGTCCGAGGGCCTGCGGGTCATCCTCGTCAACTCCAACCCGGCCACGATCATGACCGACCCGGAGATCGCCGACGCCACGTACGTCGAGCCGATCACCCCCGAGTTCGTCGAGAAGATCATCGCCAAGGAGCGCCCCGACGCCCTCCTGCCCACCCTCGGCGGCCAGACCGCGCTCAACACCGCCATCTCCATGCACGAGAACGGCGTGCTGGAGAAGTACGGCGTGGAGCTCATCGGCGCCAACGTCGAGGCCATCCACAAGGGCGAGGACCGCGACCTGTTCAAGGGCGTCGTCGAGGCCGTCCACGCCAAGATCGGCCACGGCGAGTCCGCCCGCTCGGTCATCTGCCACACCATGGACGAGGTCCTTGCGGGCGTCGAGACGCTCGGCGGCTACCCCGTCGTCGTCCGCCCCTCCTTCACCATGGGCGGCGCCGGCTCCGGCTTCGCCCACGACGAGGACGAGCTGCGCCGCATCGCCGGCCAGGGCCTCACGCTCTCCCCGACCACCGAGGTGCTCCTGGAGGAGTCCATCCTCGGCTGGAAGGAGTACGAGCTGGAGCTGATGCGCGACCGCAACGACAACGTCGTGGTCGTCTGCTCCATCGAGAACTTCGACCCCATGGGCGTGCACACCGGTGACTCCATCACCGTCGCCCCGGCGATGACGCTGACCGACCGCGAGTACCAGATCCTGCGCGACGTCGGCATCGCCATCATCCGCGAGGTCGGCGTCGACACCGGCGGCTGCAACATCCAGTTCGCCGTCAACCCCGACGACGGCCGGGTCATCGTCATCGAGATGAACCCCCGCGTCTCGCGCTCCTCCGCGCTGGCGTCCAAGGCCACCGGCTTCCCGATCGCCAAGATCGCGGCCCGCCTCGCCGTCGGCTACACCCTCGACGAGATCCCCAACGACATCACCGAGAAGACCCCGGCGTCCTTCGAGCCCACGCTCGACTACGTCGTGGTCAAGGCCCCCCGCTTCGCCTTCGAGAAGTTCCCGGCCGCCGACGCCACCCTCACCACGACCATGAAGTCGGTCGGCGAGGCCATGGCCATCGGCCGCAACTTCACCGAGGCCCTGCAGAAGGCCCTGCGCTCGCTGGAGAAGAAGGGCTCGCAGTTCGACTTCGTCGCCGAGCCCGGGGACAAGAGCGCCCTGCTGGAGAAGGCCAAGGTCCCGACCGACGGCCGGATCAACACCGTCATGGCCGCCATCCGCGCCGGCGCCACCCCGGACGAGGTCTTCGACGCCACCCGCATCGACCCGTGGTTCGTCGACCAGCTCTTCCTCATCAACGAGGTGGCCGAGGAGCTGCGCGGCGCCGAGAAGCTCGTCCCCGAGCTGCTCGCCGAGGCCAAGCGGCACGGCTTCTCCGACGCCCAGATCGCGGCCGTCCGCGGCCTGCGCGAGGACGTCGTCCGCGAGGTCCGCCAGGCCCTCGGCGTCCGCCCGGTCTACAAGACGGTCGACACCTGCGCCGCCGAGTTCGCCGCGAGGACGCCGTACTTCTACTCCTCCTACGACGAGGAGTCCGAGGTCGCGCCGCGCGAGAAGCCCGCTGTGATCATCCTGGGCTCGGGCCCGAACCGCATCGGCCAGGGCATCGAGTTCGACTACTCCTGCGTCCACGCCTCCTTCGCGCTCAGCGAGGCGGGCTACGAGACCGTGATGGTCAACTGCAACCCCGAGACCGTCTCCACCGACTACGACACCTCCGACCGGCTCTACTTCGAGCCGCTCACCCTGGAGGACGTCCTGGAGATCGTCCACGCCGAGCAGCAGGCGGGCCCCGTCGCGGGCGTCGTCGTCCAGCTCGGCGGCCAGACGCCGCTGGGCCTCGCCCAGGCGCTCAAGGACAACGGCGTGCCGATCGTCGGCACCTCGCCCGAGGCCATCGACCTCGCCGAGGAGCGCGGCGCCTTCGGCCGCGTCCTGACCGAGGCCGGGCTGCCCGCGCCCAAGTACGGCACGGCCTACTCCTTCGAGGAGGCCAAGGGCATCGCCGCCGGCATCGGCTACCCGGTCATGGTCCGCCCGTCCTACGTGCTCGGCGGCCGCGGCATGGAGATCGTCTACGACGAGCCCTCGCTGGCGGGCTACCTGGAGCGGCACGCGGGCCTGATCTCCGAGCACCCGGTGCTCATCGACCGCTTCCTCGACGACGCCATCGAGATCGACGTCGACGCGCTCTACGACGGCCAGGAGCTCTACCTCGGCGGCGTCATGGAGCACATCGAGGAGGCCGGCATCCACTCCGGCGACTCCGCCTGCGCGCTGCCCCCGATCACCCTCGGCGGCTTCGACATCAAGCGGCTGCGGGCCTCCACCGAGGCCATCGCCAAGGGCGTCGGCGTGCGCGGCCTGATCAACATCCAGTTCGCCATGGCCGGGGACATCCTCTACGTCCTGGAGGCCAACCCGCGCGCCTCCCGCACGGTTCCCTTCACCTCCAAGGCGACCGCCGTGCCGCTGGCCAAGGCCGCCGCCCGCATCTCGCTGGGCGCCACCATCGCCGAGCTGCGCGCCGAGGGCATGCTGCCCCGGGAGGGCGACGGCGGCACCCTGCCGCTGGACGCGCCGATCTCCGTCAAGGAGGCCGTGATGCCGTGGAGCCGCTTCCGCGACGCCTCCGGCCGCGGCGTGGACACCGTCCTCGGCCCGGAGATGCGCTCCACCGGCGAGGTCATGGGCATCGACACGGTCTTCGGCACGGCCTACGCCAAGTCGCAGGCCGGCGCGTACGGCGCGCTGCCCACCAAGGGCCGTGCGTTCGTCTCCGTCGCCAACCGCGACAAGCGCTCGATGATCTTCCCGGCGCGCGAGCTCGTCGCCCACGGCTTCGAGCTGCTGGCCACCTCCGGCACCGCCGAGGTCCTGCGGCGCAACGGCATCAACGCCACTGTCGTGCGCAAGCAGAGCGAGGGCGAGGGGCCGAACGGCGAGAAGACCATCGTCCAGCTCATCCACGACGGCCAGGTCGACCTGATCGTCAACACCCCGTACGGCACCGGCGGCCGCCTGGACGGGTACGAGATCCGCACCGCCGCCGTCGCCCGGGCGGTCCCGTGCCTGACCACGGTCCAGGCGCTCGCCGCCGCCGTGCAGGGCATCGAGGCGCTCACCCGCGGTGACGTGGGCGTGCGCTCGCTGCAGGAGCACGCGGAACATCTGACCGCCGCCCGCGAGGCGTAGGGCGCAGGAGGGGGACACCGGAAGGTGTCCCCCTCTTCATGAAGCCCCCGCGCCCGCACCTCGCCCAGAAGGCTGGAAATGTACCGTCTCTTCTTCGACCTGATCTTCAAGCGCATGGACCCCGAGAAGGCCCACCACCTGGCCTTCGCCTGGATCCGCGCCGTCGCCCGCATCCCCGTGCTGCGCACCTTCGTCGCGGCCGTCCTCGCCCCCCGCCACACCGCGCTGCGCACCGAGGCCCTGGGCCTGCGCATGCACGGCCCCTTCGGCCTCGCCGCCGGCTTCGACAAGAACGCCGCCGCCATCGACGGCATGGCCATGCTCGGCTTCGACCACGTCGAGATCGGCACCGTCACCGCGCAGCCCCAGCCCGGCAACCCCAAGAAGCGCCTCTTCCGCCTCGTCGCGGACCGCGCGCTCATCAACCGCATGGGCTTCAACAACGACGGCTCGGCGGCCGTCGCGGAGCGCCTGGCGGCCCGCAAGGAAGCCTTCCGCACGACCGTCGGCGTCAACATCGGCAAGACCAAGGTCGTGCCGGAGGAGGAGGCCGTCGCCGACTACGTCACCTCCACCGAGCGCCTGGCCGCCCACGCCGACTACCTCGTCGTCAACGTCTCCTCCCCGAACACGCCCGGCCTGCGCAACCTCCAGGCCACCGAGGCGCTGCGCCCGCTGCTGAGCGCCGTCCGCGAGGCCGCCGACCGCACCGTCACCTCGCGCCGCGTGCCGCTGCTGGTGAAGATCGCCCCGGACCTGGCGGACGAGGACATCGACGCCGTCGCCGACCTCGCCGTCGAGCTGGGCCTGGACGGCATCATCGCCACCAACACCACCATCGCCCGCGACGGCCTGGGCCTGAAGACCCCCAAGCGCACCGTCGAGGCCATCGGTGCCGGCGGCCTGTCCGGCGCGCCCCTCAAGGAGCGCTCCCTGGAGGTCCTCGGCCGGCTGTACGCCCGCGTGGGCGACAGCATCACGCTGGTCGGCGTCGGCGGCATCGAGACCGCCGACGACGCCTGGGAGCGCATCCTGGCGGGCGCCACGCTGGTCCAGGGCTACAGCGCCTTCATCTACGAGGGCCCGTTCTGGTGCCGCGCGATCCACCGGGGTCTCGCCGAGCGCCTCGCCGCCAGCCCCTACACCACCCTCGCCGAGGCCGTCGGCGCCGCCACCCGTGCCCGTACCTCCGGAGAGGCCAAGTGATGACCGCGCAGCCCACGCAGCAGACCCCCGAGCCCTTCGGCGCCCGGCTGCGCCGCGCCATGGACGAGCGCGGGCCGCTGTGCGTCGGCATCGACCCGCACGCCTCGCTCCTCGCCGACTGGGGCCTGTCCGACGACATCGCGGGCCTGGAGCGCTTCACGCACACCGTCGTGGAGGCGCTGGCCGACCGGGTCGCCGTGCTCAAGCCGCAGTCCGCGTTCTTCGAGCGGTTCGGCTCGCGCGGCATCGCCGTCCTGGAGCGGGCCGTCGCGGACTCCCGCGCCGCCGGCGCGCTGGTGCTGATGGACGCCAAGCGCGGCGACATCGGCTCGACCATGGCCGCCTACGCCGCGACCTACCTCGACCCCTCCTCGCCGCTGTTCTCGGACGCCGTCACCGTCAGCCCCTACCTCGGCTACGGCTCCCTGCGCCCGGCCCTGGACCTGGCGCGCGAGAGCGGCACCGGCGTGTTCGTCCTGGCCCTGACCTCCAACCCGGAGGGCGCCGAGGTCCAGCACGCGGTGCGCGCCGACGGCACGAGCGTCGCGGCGACGATGCTCGGCCACCTGCGCGCCGAGAACGCCGGCGCGGCCCCCCTGGGCTCGTTCGGCGCGGTCGTGGGCGCGACGCTGGGGGAGTCCCTGGGCGCCGCGGGTGCGGATCTGGCCATCAACGGCCCCCTGCTCGCCCCCGGCATCGGCGCCCAGGGCGCCACCGCCGCCGACCTGCCCGCGGTCTTCGGCGCGGCGGTGGGCAACGTCGTCCCGAACGTCAGCCGCGGAGTGCTGCGCAACGGCCCGGACGTGGCGGCCCTGCGCGCCAGTGCCGGGCGATTTTCGGACGAGGTGCGCGCGGCGGTGGCCGGCTAGCGCGTCGCGTGCGCGCCACGGTGCCGGGTCGGCGCCGGTCGGCAGAGAAAAATTGTCGGTCTTTATGTCCGGAAAAGTCCTGGTCGAGCGAGGCTGACCAGGACTTTTCGTCTGTTCTCGCTGACTGGAGCGGGATCGGCCGCTAGTCTCCGACGAGAGCGAACGAGCAAGCGCGTTGCTCGTTGCTCCCCAGGTGTGGGCCGACTAGGTTCCTCACCGGTCCGTATCCGACAGTTCGACATCCGAGGTGACGTAGGCGTGGCTCTTCCGCCCCTTACCCCTGAACAGCGCGCAGCCGCGCTCGAAAAGGCCGCCGCGGCTCGCCGGGAGCGCGCCGAGGTCAAGAATCGGCTCAAGCACTCCGGCGCCTCGCTGCACGACGTGATCCAGCAGGGCCAGAAGAACGATGTCATCGGCAAGATGAAGGTCAGCGCCCTCCTGGAGAGCCTGCCCGGTGTGGGCAAGGTCCGGGCCAAGCAGATCATGGAGCGGCTCGGGATCTCCGAGAGCCGCCGGGTGCGTGGCCTCGGCTCCAACCAGATCGCCTCTCTGGAGCGAGAGTTCGGCGGCAAGGCCGCCTGACGGCCACCCGTCGCGAGGCCCTGCGTTCCCAGGCACTCCCGGGAACCGGGATAATCGCTGCATGAGTACTGCAGTCTCCCGGGGGACGTCCCCCGTCCCTCCGGCCGGACAACCGCGGCTGACCGTGCTCTCCGGCCCCTCCGGGGTCGGTAAGAGCACGGTCGTCGCCCACATGCGCAAGGCCCACCCCGAGGTGTGGCTCTCGGTCTCCGCCACCACCCGCAAGCCGCGACCCGGTGAGCGGGAGGGCGTCCAGTACTTCTTCGTCGACGACGAGCAGTTCGACAAGCTCATCGCCAACGGAGAGCTGCTGGAGTGGGCCGAATTCGCGGGCAACCGCTACGGCACGCCGCGGCAGGCCGTGCTCGACCGCCTGGAGGCGGGCGAGCCGGTCCTGCTGGAGATCGACCTCCAGGGCGCCCGGCAGGTCCGCGAGACCATGCCGGAGGCCCAGCTGGTCTTCCTCGCCCCGCCCAGCTGGGACGAGCTGGTCCGCCGCCTCACCGGCCGCGGGACGGAGTCGGCCGAGGTCATCGAGCGCCGGCTGGAGGCCGCCAAGGTCGAGCTGGCGGCCGAGACGGAGTTCGACACCACGCTGGTCAACACCTCCGTCGAGGACGTTGCGCGTGAGCTGCTAGCCTTGCTGCGCTGAACATCTTTCTTCACCCCCATCGGAAGGCAGAGAGTGTCCTCTTCCATCACCGCGCCCGAGGGCATCATCAACCCGCCGATTGATGAGCTGCTCGAGGCGACCGACTCGAAGTACAGCCTCGTGATCTACGCCGCCAAGCGCGCGCGCCAGATCAACGCGTACTACTCGCAGCTCGGCGAGGGCCTGCTGGAGTACGTCGGCCCGCTGGTGGACACCCACGTCCACGAGAAGCCGCTCTCCATCGCGCTCCGCGAGATCAACGCGGGCCTGCTGACCTCCGAGGCCGTCGAGGCCCCGGCGCAGTAAGCGCTGATGTCGTCAGTTTCTTAAGCTTCGTCACCGAGGGCCCGGCAGAGCGACTGCCGGGCCCTTGGTGTGTCATGGGGTCTGTACGGTCCGTACGTACGGACGAGAGCGAATGTGCGGACGAGAGCGCGGGGAGAAGCGAACGATGGACAAGCCCAAGATCGTCCTGGGGGTCAGCGGCGGCATCGCCGCCTACAAGGCGTGCGAGCTGCTGCGCAGGCTCACCGAGTCGGGGCACGACGTGCGCGTCGTGCCGACGGCCTCGGCCCTGCACTTCGTCGGTGAGGCGACCTGGTCCGCGCTCTCCGGCCACCCGGCCGTGACCCAGGTGTGGGAGAGCGTCCACGAGGTGCCGCACGTCCGGATCGGCCAGCAGGCCGACCTCGTGGTCGTGGCCCCCGCCACCGCCGACATGCTGGCCAAGGCCGCCCACGGCCTCGCCGACGACCTGCTGACCAACACGCTGCTCACCGCCCGCTGCCCGGTCGTCTTCGCCCCGGCCATGCACACCGAGATGTGGGAGAACGCCGCCACCCAGGAGAACGTGGCGACCCTGCGCCGCCGCGGCGCGATCGTCGTCGAGCCCGCCGTCGGCCGGCTGACCGGCGTCGACACCGGCAAGGGCCGCTTCCCGGAGCCTGCGGAGCTCTTCGAGGTCGTCCGCCGGGTGCTGGCGCGCGGCGGCGACGCACGTGCCGACCTGGCCGGCCGGCACGTCGTGGTGAGCGCCGGCGGCACCCGCGAGCCGCTGGACCCCGTGCGCTACCTCGGCAACCGCTCCTCCGGCAAGCAGGGCTACGCGCTGGCCCGCACCGCCGTCGCCCGCGGCGCCCGTGTGACCCTCGTCTCCGCCAACAGCGAGCTGCCCGACCCCGCGGGCGCCGACGTGGTGCACGTGGGGACGGCCGTGCAGCTGCGGGAGGCCGTGCTCAAGGCGGCCGCGGACGCCGACGCCGTGGTGATGGCCGCGGCCGTGGCCGACTTCCGGCCCGCCCACTACGCCGAAGGCAAGATCAAGAAGCGGGACGGCCAGGAACCGGAGCCGGTCGCCCTCGTCCGCAACCCCGACGTCCTCGCCGAGCTCTCCGCCGACCGCGCCCGCCCCGGCCAGGTCGTCGTGGGCTTCGCCGCGGAGACCGACGACGTGCTGGCCAACGGCCGCGCCAAGCTCGCCCGCAAGGGCTGTGACCTGCTGGTCGTCAACGAGGTGGGGGAGCGCAGGACCTTCGGTTCCGAGGAGAACGAGGCCGTCGTCCTCGCGCCCGACGGCACGGAGACTCCCGTGCCCCACGGCCCCAAGGAGGCGCTCGCGGACGTCGTCTGGGACCTGGTGGCCGGGCGCCTGGCCTGAGGCCGCCGCCCGGGGCCGGTGGGCCCAGCGGGCCGGCAGGGGTTCCCGGGCCCGCCACCGTGGCCGTTTCCGCAGGTGAAACGGGCTTCGGGTGTCCACGATGCGAGAACGGTGCGGGACCGGGATGTCCGGAGTGCGAGAAGGCCGGATAAACTGGCACCGGACTCGCGTCGAGCGCAGCTCTCGACCGGGTCCGTCAATGATCAGCCAGCAGCCGCTGCAACCCCAGGGAGCGATGTGTCCCGCCGCCTGTTCACCTCGGAGTCCGTCACCGAGGGTCACCCCGACAAGATCGCTGACCAGATCAGCGATTCCATTCTCGACGCCCTCCTCAAGGAGGACCCGACCTCCCGCGTCGCCGTCGAGACCTTGATCACCACCGGCCTCGTGCACGTCGCCGGCGAGGTGACGACCAAGGCGTACGCGCCGATCGCGTCGCTCGTCCGCAACAAGATCCTCGAAATCGGTTACGACTCGTCCAAGAAGGGCTTCGACGGCGCCTCCTGCGGCGTCTCGGTGTCCATCGGCGCGCAGTCCCCCGACATCGCCCAGGGCGTCGACACCGCCTACGAGAACCGCGTCGAGGGCGACGACGACGAGCTCGACAAGCAGGGCGCCGGCGACCAGGGCCTGATGTTCGGCTTCGCCTGCGACGAGACGCCGAACCTGATGCCGCTGCCGATCGAGCTCGCGCACCGGCTCTCCCGCCGCCTGACCGAGGTCCGGAAGAACGGCACCATCCCCTACCTGCGCCCCGACGGCAAGACGCAGGTCACCATCGAGTACGACGGCAACAAGGCCGTACGCCTCGACACGGTGGTCGTCTCCTCGCAGCACGCGAGCGACATCGACCTCGACTCGCTGCTGGCACCCGACGTCCGCGAGTTCGTCGTCGAGCACGTCCTCAAGGAGCTCGTCGAGGACGGCATCAAGCTGGACACCGAGGGCTACCGCCTCCTGGTGAACCCCACCGGCCGCTTCGAGATCGGCGGCCCCATGGGTGACGCCGGCCTCACCGGCCGCAAGATCATCATCGACACCTACGGCGGCATGGCCCGCCACGGCGGCGGTGCCTTCTCCGGCAAGGACCCGTCCAAGGTCGACCGCTCGGCCGCGTACGCGATGCGCTGGGTCGCCAAGAACGTCGTCGCGGCGGGTCTGGCTGCCCGCTGCGAGGTCCAGGTCGCCTACGCGATCGGCAAGGCCGAGCCCGTCGGTCTCTTCGTGGAGACCTTCGGCACCAACACCGTCGACGTCGAGAAGATCGAGACCGCCATCGCCGAGGTCTTCGACCTCCGCCCGGCCGCGATCATCCGCGACCTCGACCTGCTGCGCCCGATCTACTCCCAGACGGCCGCCTACGGTCACTTCGGCCGTGAGCTGCCCGACTTCACGTGGGAGCGCACCGACCGCGTGGACGCCCTGAAGAAGGCCGCAGGGCTGTAGGACCCCGGCCGGATCGGACGTCCGGCCCGTGTGAGGCGCCCCCGCCCTTGTGGTGGGGGCGCCTTTCGTTGTCAGTGCCCTCTGATAGGACTGGAGCCGTGAGCAGCGAGAACGGGCGGTCGGAGCGGGAGGCTCCCGAGGCGGAGCAGCTCGCGCTCATCCGGGAGAGCGTGCGCAAGGCCAAGGTGCCGCGGGCCAAGCCGCGGACGTGGCGGGGGGCCGCGCTGGCCAAGGAGCTCCCCGTCGCCCGGGTGCTGGTCGACAAGGGCCCGGTCCACCTGGACCGGCTGTGGGACTACGCCGTGCCCGCCGAGCTCGACGCCGATGCCCGGCCGGGGGCGCGGGTGCGGGTGCGCTTCGGGGCCGGCACGCGCAACGTGCGGGGCGGGCGGCGCGAGGGGGGCGGGCTGCTCGACGGCTTCATCGTCGAGCGCATCGCCGAGTCCGACTACCGCGGGCCGCTGGCCGCCCTCGCCCAGGTGCTCTCGCCCGAGCCCGTGCTCTCCCCGGCCCTGCTGGGGCTGTGCCGGTCCGTGGCCGACCGCTACGCCGGCTCGCTCGCCGACGTCCTGCAGCTGGCGGTGCCGCCCCGGCACGCCCGTATCGAGGCCGAGCCGTCGCCCGAGCCGCTGCCGCCGCCTCCGCCGCCCGGGCCGGGCGGCTGGGCCCGCTACCCCACCGGCCCCGCCTTCCTCGACGCCGTGGCCCGTGGGGACGCCCCGCGGGCGGTGTGGAGCGCGCTGCCCGGCCCGCAGTGGGCGGACGAGCTGGCCCGCGCCGCAGCGGCCGCCCTCGCCTCGGGGCGCGGTGCGCTGATCGTCGTGCCGGACGGCCGGTCCGCGGCCCGCGTCGACGCCGCGCTCGGCACGCTGCTCGGGCCCGGCCGTCACGTCCTGCTGACCGCGGACACGGGCCCGGAAGAGCGTTACCGCCGCTGGCTGGCGGTCAGCCGCGGCTCCGTGCGGGCCGTGGTCGGCACGCGCGCCGCGATGTTCGCCCCCGTACGGGACCTGGGCCTCGCGGCCATCTGGGACGACGGCGACTCCAGCCACAGCGAGCCGCACGCACCGCAGCCGCACGCCCGCGAGGTGCTGCTGCTGCGTGCCGCCCACGAGAAGGCGGCGTTCCTGCTCGGCGGCTTCGGCTGCACGGTGGAGGCGGCGCAGCTGCTGGACACCGGCTGGGCGCTGCCCCTGGCCGCCGACCGGGAGCGGCTGCGGGCCGTGGCGCCGCGCATCCGGACGGTGGGCGAGGGCGACGAGGCGCGGGACGCCGCCGCGCGGGCCGCCCGGCTGCCCAGCGTCGCCTGGGCGGCCGCCCGCGAGGGGCTGCGGCACGGGCCGGTGCTGGTGCAGGTGCCGCGCCGTGGCTACGTCCCGCGCCTGGCCTGCGAGCGGTGCCGTGAGCCCGCCCGCTGCACGCACTGTGCGGGCCCGCTGGAGGCCCGCGGCGCGGGCGGCGGCGAGCTGCTGCACTGCGGGTGGTGCGGGGAGGAGGCCCGCGACTGGCACTGCGGCGAGTGCGGGGGCTTCCGGCTGCGCGCCCAGGTCGTGGGGGCGGGGCGTACGGCGGAGGAGCTGGGGCGGGCGTTCCCTGCGGTGCCGGTGCGGACGTCGGGGCGCGACCACGTCCTGGACACCGTTCCCGACCGGCCGGCCCTCATCGTGTCCACGCCCGGCGCCGAGCCGGTCGCCGAGGGCGGCTACGCCGCGGCGCTGTTGCTGGACGGCTGGGCCCTGCTGGGCCGCCCGGACCTGCGGGCGGGGGAGGAGGCGCTGCGCCGCTGGCTGGGCGCGGCCGCGCTGGTGCGGGGGCGTGAGGCGGGCGGCACGGTGGTGGTCGTCGCCGAGCCGACGCTGAGGCCCGTGCAGGCGCTGGTCCGGTGGGATCCCGCCGGGCATGCGATGCGGGAGCTCGCGGACCGCGCCGAGCTGGGTTTCCCGCCGGTGTCGCGCATGGCGGCCGTCAGCGGGCCGCCGGAGGCGGTGGCGGAGCTTCTCGCGATGGCCGAGCTGCCGGAGGGGGCGGAGGTGCTGGGGCCCGTCCTGCTGCCCGCGCCCCTGCCGGGTCGCCCGCGCCGGGCGGGGGATCCGCCGCCCGGCGAGCACTGGGAGCGGGCGCTGGTCCGGGTCCGCCCGGGCCGGGGCGCGGCGCTGGCCGCCGCGCTCAAGTCGGCGCAGGCGGTGCGGCTGGCTCGCCGCGAGGGCGATCCGGTGCGGCTGCGGATGGATCCGCCGGACATCGGGTGAGGTGCCTCTGCCGGCGGGGCGGCTCGGGCGGGCGGGTCCCCCCGGCTCGGGGGGCACCGCCGGGGGCGGACCGGGGCGGGCGGCGCCCCGCCCGGGGCGGGTCCGGCACCGCCGGTCACCTCGCGGCGGGCGGATCGCCGCTGCGGCGGGAAAGAGGCCCCGGCCCCACCCCTTCCCGAGACCGGGGCCACGCCCCGGCCCCCGAGGTGGGGGAAGGTGCCGGTGCCCAGCCCCGGATGGGGCACCTCCCAGCGGTAGCTGGGGGAGGGGAAGCACATCGCCGCCATGGCGCCCGGCCCCCGTCGGTGTATCTCGGCGGTGCCGGAGCGCGCCCGGCCCGAGGCGGCGCACCCCCGGGCGCCGACGTGTGCCTGGTGCCGGGACCTTGCCCGGCCCACGGTGGGGCGACCTCAGCGCAGGCCGTGTGCCGGCGGTGCCGGACCGCGCCCGGCCCATGGTGGGGCAGGCCCCGCGCCGTCCGTGGGCCCGTCAGTCCCGGGCTGTCGGTCTGCCCGGCGGTGCCGGAGGGCCTCAGCCGTTCCGGGGGCCCGGGAATGCGGAGGCGCGGGGTTCCTCGCGGTGGGGGCTCGGCTGGCCGGGGACCGTGCGGGCCGCGGGGACGACCGGCATGGGCGCCGGCGCCGGCTCGGCCGTGCGCACCGCCGATTCCGTGGTCTCGGCCGTGCCCTGGGCGCCGGCGCGCCGCGCGCCGTAACGGCGGTGGACCGCCTGCTTGGTGACGCCGAGTGCCGAACCCACCGCGTCCCACGAGAAGCCCAGCGAACGGTCGAAGTCCACGGCCGCCGTGACCAGCGTCTCGACGCTGTCCCGCAGCTCCTGGGCCAGGCGGACCGTCGGAGCGGGGGCGCGTCCGTAGACGACGAAGCCCGCCGAGGGGCCGGTGCGCCGCGGGCGGTAGACATTGCCCAGCTGGGCGGTGAGGGTGCGCAGGGCGTCCACCTGGCGGCGGACCCTCTCGATGTCCCGGACCAGAAGATGCAGGCTGGCCCGTGCCTGGGCGTCGTGGGTTGCGTGGTCGGGCATGAACAAGCCTCTCGGACCGGCGGTTAAAGGGACGTAGGAGGACGAGAGTTGACGGCTGGTCGGTAAACAACGCAAGGGAAGCGGACCGTGGTTGCAGTCCGTTTCGGTCAATCTCTCTTGACCCAACGCGCCACGGGCCGCTGGGTCACGGTATGGGGGCGTACATCCGCCGGAATGGGGCGCGCGTCAGCCCGCACGCCCCCTGTGGCAGGGGCGCCTCTAGACTGGAGCGCCGTTCGGTCCGGCGCCCACAGGGGCGTCGCCGCGGCGCCACGGGACGCTATGAGAGAGGTAGTCCGCCACCCATGAGGCTCGTCTTCGCCGGTACCCCCGAGGTCGCCGTACCCGCCCTCGACGCCCTGATCGCCTCGGACCGCCACGAGGTCGTCGCCGTCGTCACCCGCCCCGACGCGCCCGCGGGCCGCGGCCGCCGCCTGGTCGCCAGCCCCGTCGCCGAGCGCGCCGAGGAAGCCGGCATCGAGGTGCTCAAGCCCGCCAGGCCCCGCGACGAGGACTTCCTCGCCCGGCTGCGGGAGATCGCCCCCGACTGCTGCCCCGTCGTCGCCTACGGCGCCCTGCTGCCCAAGGCGGCGCTGGAGATTCCCACCCACGGGTGGGTGAACCTCCACTTCTCCCTGCTGCCCGCCTGGCGCGGGGCCGCGCCCGTGCAGCACGCGATCCTGGCCGGCGACGAGGTCACCGGCGCCTCCACCTTCCTCATCGAGGAGGGCCTGGACTCCGGGCCGGTCTTCGGCGTCCTGACCGAGCTGGTCCGCCCCACCGACACCAGCGGCGACCTCCTCACCCGGCTCGCCTTCGCCGGCTCCGGGCTGCTGGCCGCGACGATGGACGGCATCGAGGACGGCACCCTGAAGGCCGTGCCCCAGCCCGCCGACGGCGTCTCCCTCGCCCCCAAGATCAACGTCGAGGACGCCCGCATCGACTGGACCGCGCCCGCCCTGCGCGTCGACCGCGTCGTCCGCGGCTGCGCCCCCGCGCCGGGCGCCTGGACGACCTTCCGCGGCGAGCGCCTGAAGGTGATGTCCGTGCTGCCCGCCGTCGACCGCACCGACCTCGCCCCCGGCGCCATCGCCACCGCCAAGAACTCCGTGCACGTCGGCACCGGCTCCCACGCCGTGCAGCTGCAGTGGGTCCAGCCGCAGGGCAAGAAGCCGATGCAGGCCGCCGACTGGGCCCGCGGTGTCCGCATCGCCGCAGGCGAGAGCCTGGGCGAGCAGGAGGGCGCGCGGTAACGGGCGTAGGCTGGAGCCCTTCATCACACCGGCTCCGGAGCACCTTTCGTGAACGAACAGTCCCCTCGCAAGCGTCCCGCCAAGCCCTACCGCAGGCCCAAGAAGGACCCGGTACGGATCCTCGCCTTCGAGGCGCTGCGGGCCGTGGACGAGCGGGACGCGTACGCGAACCTCGTGCTGCCCCCGCTGCTGCGCAAGGCCCGTGAGAAGGAGGGCTTCGAGCCGCGCGACGCCGCCCTCGCCACCGAGCTGGTCTACGGCACCCTGCGCCGCCAGGGCACCTACGACGCGATCATCGCGGCCTGCATCGACCGGCCGCTGCGCGAGGTCGACCCGCCGGTGCTCGACGTGCTCAGCCTGGGCGCGCACCAGCTGCTCGGCACGCGCATCCCGCCGCACGCCGCGGTCTCGGCCACCGTCGAACTGGCCCGCGTCGTCCTCGGCGACGGGCGGGCGAAGTTCGTCAACGCCGTCCTGCGCCGGATCACCGCCCACGACCTGGACGGCTGGCTGGAGAAGGTCGCACCGCCCTACGAGGACGACCCCGAGGCGCACCTCGCCGTCGTCCACTCCCACCCGCGGTGGATCGTCTCCGCCCTGTGGGACGCCCTCGGCGGCGGCCGGGCCGGCATCGAGGACCTGCTGGAGGCGGACAACGAGCGCCCCGAGGTCACCCTGGTCGCCCGCCCCGGCCGGGCCACCACCGAGGAGCTGCTGGCGGTGCTCGGCGAGGACTCCGCGCTGCCCGGCCGCTGGTCCCCGCACGCCGTGCGGCTCGCCGAGGGCGGCGAGCCCGGCGCCCTGGAGGCCGTGCGCGAGGGCCGGGCCGGCGTGCAGGACGAGGGCAGCCAGCTCGTCGCCCTCGCCCTCGCCGACGTCCCGCTCGACGGCCCCGACACCCGCTGGCTGGACGGCTGCGCCGGCCCCGGCGGCAAGGCGGCCCTGCTCGGCGCGCTCGCCGCCGAGCGCGGCGCCGCCCTGCTGGCCTCCGAGAAGCAACCGCACCGCGCCCGCCTCGTCGAGCGCGCCCTGGCCGGCAACCCCGGCCCGTACCAGGTCATCGCCGCCGACGGCACCCGCCCGCCGTGGCGCGAGGGCTCCTTCGACCGGGTCCTGGTCGACGTGCCCTGCACCGGCCTGGGCGCCCTGCGCCGCCGCCCCGAGGCCCGCTGGCGCCGCCGCCCCGAGGACGTGCCCGGCTTCGCGCCGCTCCAGCGCGACCTGCTGCGCGAGGCGCTGCGCGCCGTCCGCGTCGGCGGCGTCGTGGGCTACGCGACGTGCTCGCCGCACCCCGCGGAGACCAAGGCGGTCGTGGACGACGTGCTCAAGCGCGAGGGCGTGAGCGCCGAGTGGATCGACGCCCGTCCCCACATGCAGGGCGTCCCCGCCCTGGGCGACGGCCCCGACGTCCAGCTCTGGCCCCACCTGCACGGCACGGACGCGATGTACCTGGCCCTGCTGCGCCGCACCGGCTGACGCACGGGCCGCGGCGGCGGGGCCCGCAAGGGCCCCTCCGTGTCAAGGGCGCCGCCGCGGCATGGCAGGCTTGGGGTATGGCCGTGCAGATCAACCCCAGCATCCTGTCCGCGGACTTCGCCCGCCTCGCCGACGAAGCGCAGGCGGTGAAGGGCGCCGACTGGCTCCACGTCGATGTGATGGACAATCACTTCGTCCCCAACCTCACGCTCGGCGTACCCATCGTCGAGTCGCTGATCAAGGCCACGGACACGCCGCTGGACTGCCACCTGATGATCGAGGACCCCGACCGCTGGGCGCCGCAGTACGCCGAGGTGGGCGCCGGGTCGGTGACCTTCCACGCGGAGGCCGCCCACGCCCCCGTGCGGCTGGCCCGGGAGATCCGGGCCAAGGGCGCCCGGGCGTCGATGGCCCTCAAGCCGGCCACGCCCATCGAGCCCTTCGAGGACCTGCTGCCCGAGCTGGACATGCTGCTCATCATGACGGTCGAGCCCGGCTTCGGCGGCCAGTCGTTCCTCGACATCATGCTGCCCAAGATCCGCCGCACCCGGGAGCTGATCTCCCGGCACAACCTGCCGCTGTGGCTGCAGGTCGACGGCGGGGTCTCGGCGGAGACCATCGAGCGCTGCGCCGAGGCCGGCGCGGACGTCTTCGTGGCCGGATCGGCCGTCTACGGTACGGACGACCCCGCAGCCGCCGTACGCTCCCTGCGCGCCCAGGCGGAGGCGACGACCGCCCGTGCGCCCTGGGCCTGCGCGCACTGAGCGTCCCGCGCTGCTCGCCCGAATTGCTGAGGGCGAAGGTCAAGGACTGATCAAGGACCCGCACATCTGACAGGATGACGTCGAGTCCACAGCTCCACAGCTTGCACACAAGCTTGAAGACGATAGTGAGGAGACCAGGGTGTCGACGGGCCGTTCAGCCACGCCTATGGGGCCCGCCGAGCTGGTGCAGGCGGCGGCGATGGCCCGCCGCTTCTACCTTGAGGGCAAGTCGAAGATCCAGATCGCCGAGGAGTTCGGCGTGAGCCGCTTCAAGGTCGCCCGGGTGCTGGAGACGGCACTGGAGCGCGACCTGGTGCGGATCGAGATCCGGGTGCCGGCCGAGCTGGACGCGGAGCGCTCGGACGCGCTGCGCGCCCGCTACGGCCTGCGCCACGCGGTGGTCGTGGAGTCCCCGGCCGACGCCGCCGACGACGCGCCCGACCCCGAGAACCTCGGCGAGGTGGCAGCTGACCTGCTCGGCGAGCTGGTCCACGAGGGCGACGTGCTCGGCCTCGCCTGGGGCCGGTCCACCATCCACATGGCCGCGGCCCTGCACCGGCTGCCGCCCTGCACGGTCGTCCAGCTCACCGGCGTCTACGACGCGGGCACCGCCGAGCGCGGCTCGGTCGAGGCCGTCCGCCGGGCCGCCCAGGTCTCCGGCGGCGAGGCCCACCCGATCTACGCCCCGATGCTGCTGCCCGACTCGGCCACGGCCGCCGCGCTGCGCGGCCAGACGGGCATCGCCCGGGCCTTCGACTACTTCGACAAGGTCACCGTCGCCGCCGTCTCCATCGGCTCCTGGGCGCCGGGCATCTCCACCGTCTACGACATGCTCACCGAGGAGGAGCGCGCCCACTACGCCTCCCTGGGCGCCGCCGCGGAGATGTCCGCGCACCTCTTCGACGCCGAGGGCCGCCGCATCGGCCGCGACCTGGGCGAGCGCTGCATCACCGTGGAGGCCGACCGGCTGCGCCGCATCCCGGAGGTCGTCGCCATCGCCGGCGGCCTGCGCAAGGCGGCCGCGATCGGCGCGGTGCTGCGCTCGGGCCTGGTCACCAGCCTCGTCACGGACACCGCCGCCGCCGACCACCTGCTGCTGGAGACCGGTCCCGGCCCCCGCCCCGCGCTGGACCGGGCGGACCCGGACGGCTCGTAACACCCCGTACGCCCCACGGCGCCGGCCCCCTTCCCCGGGGGCCGGCGCCGTCGTATCCGCACCCCTGCGCGGGCCCTTCGGCCCCGGGCGAAGGTCTTGGGCGATGGCACAAGGGCGGGCCGTCCGCCGCTGGCCGAAATCACAGAATATGAATCCGGTTCGCCATCCGAGCGCCGGATCGTGGATGATGGGTCCAGGAACCTCAGCCCGATCCGGCGCTGGTTCGGTGCTGACTCCCCACCCGCTCTGTACGCAAAACCGCAGGTGAGAGAGCCAGTATGCGATTCCTTAACGACCAGAAGCCCTCGTACGACCTGACGTACGACGACGTGTTCATGGTGCCGAGCCGCTCCGCGGTCGGCTCCCGCCAGGGCGTGGACCTTTCCGCTCCCGACGGCACGGGCACGACCATCCCGCTCGTGGTCGCCAACATGACCGCCATCGCCGGCCGCCGCATGGCCGAGACCGTCGCCCGCCGCGGTGGCCTCGTCGTCATCCCGCAGGACATCCCGATCGAGGTCGTCACCGACGTCATCTCCTGGGTCAAGAGCCGCCATCTGGTGCTCGACACCCCGATCGTGCTGGCCCCCACCCAGACCGTCGCCGACGCGCTGTCCCTGCTGCCCAAGCGGGCCCACGGCGCCGGCGTCGTCGTCGACGACGAGCACCGCCCCGTCGGTGTCGTCACCGAGCACGACCTGACCGGCGTGGACCGCTTCACCCAGCTGTCCGAGGTCATGTCCACCGAGCTGCTGCTCCTCGACGCCGGCATCGACCCGCGCGAGGCGTTCAACAAGCTCGACGCCGCCCACCGCAAGCTGGCGCCCGCCGTCGACAAGGACGGCAAGCTCGCCGGCATCCTGACCCGCAAGGGCGCCCTGCGCGCGACGCTCTACACCCCCGCCACCGACGCGGACGGCAAGCTGCGCATCGCCGCCGCCGTCGGCATCAACGGCGACGTGGCCGGCAAGGCCAAGGCCCTGCTGGACGCCGGCGCCGACACCATCGTCGTGGACACCGCGCACGGCCACCAGGAGTCGATGATCTCCGCGATCAAGGCCGTCCGGGCGCTCGACCCGCAGGTCCCGATCGTCGCGGGCAACATCGTCGCCGCCGAGGGCGTGCGCGACCTCATCGAGGCCGGCGCGGACATCATCAAGGTCGGTGTGGGCCCGGGCGCCATGTGCACCACCCGCATGATGACCGGCGTGGGCCGCCCGCAGTTCTCCGCGGTGCTGGAGTGCGCCGCCGAGGCGAAGAAGTACGGCAAGCACGTCTGGGCCGACGGTGGCGTCCGTCACCCCCGTGACGTCGCCATGGCCCTGGCGGCCGGCGCCTCCAACGTCATGATCGGCTCCTGGTTCGCCGGTACCTACGAGTCCCCGGGCGACCTCCAGCAGACCGCCGACGGGCGTCCGTACAAGGAGAGCTTCGGCATGGCCTCCGCCCGCGCCGTGCGCAACCGCACCAGCGAGGAGTCGGCCTACGACCGCGCCCGCAAGGGCCTGTTCGAGGAGGGCATCTCCACCTCCCGCATGTTCCTCGACCCGTCCCGTCCGGGCGTCGAGGACCTGATCGACTCGATCATCGCGGGCGTCCGTTCCTCCTGCACCTACGCCGGCGCCGGCTCCCTGGAGGAGTTCGCCGAGCGTGCCGTGATCGGCGTCCAGAGCGCCGCCGGCTACGCCGAGGGCAAGCCGCTGCACGCCAGCTGGCAGTAGTCCGCACCCGCCCCAGGGGCGCGATCCGGTTCGCCGGGTCGCGCCCCTTTTTTGCTCCCCCTGTACCGATTCATAACGCGACGTGCAACGATCGCCCGTTCTGGTCCCCCGGACGCAATGATCCACCGGTCATACGCAAGAATGGTGCATTACGAGCGCGGGCCCTGACCTCGTAGGGTCTGCGCAGAACGTGGAGTGGCGGGTACCGCTTGCTCGGCGGTACCCCTCGCTACGGGTTTGCTCTGCCATGTCGGCGCGCCCCGGGTACTGCCGCGGACCGCCGCCTCCGGACCGGTACCCCCGACCGGCAGTCATGAACGGAGCAACCCCGTGTTGGACCAAGGCACTGCGCCCCCAGTCACCGGTGACAAGCAGCCCTCCCGGCTGCCCGCCACCGGCTTCGGCGCCCGCCTGATGCGCCGCAAGCCCGTCGAGCGCCTGGTCGCCGAGGGCGGCCAGGGCGAGGGCGGCAGCCTGCGCCGCTCGCTCGGCATGTGGCAGCTGACCATGATCAGCATCGGCGCCACGCTCGGCACCGGCATCTTCGTCGTGCTCGGCGAGGCCGTCCCCAGCGCCGGCCCGGCCGTCGTGATCTCCTTCGTGCTCGCCGGCATCACCGCGCTGTTCTCGGCGCTGTCCTACGCCGAGCTCGCCGGCACCATCCCGGTCTCCGGCTCCTCGTACTCGTACGCCTACGCCACCCTCGGCGAGATCATCGCCTGGGTCTGCGGCTGGTGCCTGATCCTGGAGTACGGCGTCTCCGTCGCGGCCGTGGCCGTCGGCTGGGGCCAGTACCTCAACGAGCTGCTCGACGGCACCATCGGCGTCACCATCCCGGACGCCCTGGCCAACCCGCCGGGCACCGACGGCGGCATCTTCAACCTGCCCGCCCTGCTCGTCGTGCTGCTGTGCATGGCCTTCCTGATCGGCGGCGCCAAGGAGAGCGCCCGCGCCAACACGATCATGGTCGGCGTGAAGATCGTGGCCCTGCTGCTCTTCTGCGCCGTGGCCTTCACCGGCATCCGCGCCGGCAACTACGCCCCCTTCATGCCGCTGGGCCTCGGCGGCGTCAGCGCCGCGGGCGCCACGCTGTTCTTCTCGTACATCGGCTTCGACGCCGCCTCCACCGCCGGTGAGGAGGCCAAGAACCCGAAGAAGGACCTGCCCAAGGCGATCATGCTGTCGCTGCTGATCGTCACGGTGCTGTACGTGCTGGTGGCCGCCGTCGCCGTGGGCGCCATGCCGTGGGGTGACTTCGAGGGCTCCGAGGCCGCGCTCGCCGGCATCATGAAGGACGTCACCGGCCAGAGCTTCTGGGCCGTGCTGCTCGCCGCCGGCGCCGTCATCGCCATCGCCAGCGTCGTCCTGACCGTCCTCTACGGCCAGACCCGCATCCTCTTCGCGATGTCCCGCGACGGTCTGGTCCCCAAGACCTTCGCCAAGGTCAACCGCAAGGGCGTGCCGATGGCGAACACCGTGATCGTCTCGCTGTTCTGCGGCGTCCTGGCCGCCGCCGTCCCGCTCGGCCAGCTCGCCGACGCCACCAGCATCGGCACGCTCTTCGCCTTCGCCCTGGTGAACGTCGCCGTCATCGTGCTGCGCTTCACCCGTCCCGACATGCACCGCAGCTTCCGGGTACCGCTTTCGGGTGTGCGCATCCCGGTGGGTGGCACGCAGGTTCCGCTCGGGATGATCTTCCCGGTCCTGGGCTTCGCGATGTGCGTCTACATGATGATGAGCCTGGACGTCATCACCTGGGAGGTCTTCGGCGCCTGGATGCTCCTGGGCCTGCTGATCTACTTCGCCTACGGCATGCGCAGCTCGCGTCTGGCCACCGAGGGTGCGGCCGGGGCCACCCCGGCGACGGAGCCGGCGGCCGCGAAGGCGGGCGCCAAGGCCGTCGCGAAGGCCGGGACCAAGGCCGGTGTGAAGACCGCTGCCAAGGCCGGGGCGAAGGCCGGGGCCGGGACGGCCAAGAAGGCCGCCGCCCCCGCGGAGAAGGCCGAGACGGCGGAGAACACGGCCGGATCCGAGGTCACGCCCGGTACGAAGGCCGCCGGCAAGGGCCGGCCGAAGCCGCAGAAGAAGGCGCGCGGCAAGAAGGCCACCGCGAAGGCCGCTGCCCCGGCAGAGGCGAAGGACGCCTCCACGCCGAAGGCGGAGGCCGGCGAGAAGGCCGCCGAGAAGCCCGCGGACAAGACCGCCGAGAAGAATGCGGACAAGGCCGCCGCCCCGGCGGAGTCCGCGACGGCCGCGCCGGCGGAGGCCGCACCGGCCGCCGCCACCGGCGCCGAGGCCGAGAAGAAGGCCGACGCCGAGCCGGCGGAGAAGGCGGAGGCGAAGTCCGCCGCCGAGGCCGGTGACACCGCGGAGGAGAAGCCCGCGACGGAGGCCGCCGAGGCCGCCGACGCCGGTGAGAAGAAGTGATCTTCTTCCCGCCGCCCCTATGATCCCTGCCTGCCGGGTCCGCCGTCCGGGGACCCGGCAGACGGGAAGGGATCACATCGGATGAGCAGTCCCCACCTCCTGCTGACCGGCGACCGGCTCGCCCTGGGCATGCCCAGGGACGAGCTGCTGACCGAGTACCACAGATGGGAATGCGACCCCGGCACCGTCCTCGGTGCCGGGAGTCGCTTTCCCCGGCCGTGGGAGGCCCGTGCCGACGAGTGGGACCGGCAGCTCGACGACCGCGACCACGTGCGGTTCGAGGTCGTCCGCCTCAAGGACAAGCAGTCCATCGCCCTGACCACGCTGCACATCGACCCCGGCGAACGCCGGGCCGAGTTCGGCATCGTCGTCGCCCCCGCCCAGCGCGGCAAGCGCTTCGCCGAGGAGGCGACCCGCCTGACCCTGGACTGGGCCTTCCATCTGGGAGCCCTGCGGGCGGTGTGGCTGCGGGTCCTGGAACCCAACCGCGCCGGCATCACCGCCTTCGAGAAAGCCGGGTTCCGGCCCACCGGACGTTTCCGCAAGTCCGGGCACTGGCTCGGCCAGTACGTCGACGAGGTCCTGATGGACGCGCTCCCCGAGGACTTCCCCGGGCCCCCCGCCATGTGCACCGCCCTCGGCAGTTGAGGGCGGTGCACGGGCGTTCGGGTCGGGGGCACGGCCGGTGGCGTGATCTACTGCTGGTAGCAGCAGCTGGTTACCCGTAGAAAAGTGATCCACCCGCCGTGCGATTGAATGAGCTCGACGAACGCATCGTGCATGCCCTGGCCGAGGACGCCAGGCGCTCCTACGCCGACATCGGCGCGGAGATCGGCCTGTCCGCGCCCGCCGTGAAACGGCGTGTGGACAGGCTCCGCGCCGAGGGTGCCATCACCGGGTTCACCGTCCGCGTGGACCCGGCGGCGCTCGGCTGGGAGACGGAGGGGTTCATCGAGCTCTACTGCCGCCGCAACACCTCGCCCGAGGCCATCCACCGGGGACTGTCGCGGTACCCGGAGGTGGCCTCGGCCTCCACCGTCACCGGTGAGGCCGACGCCATCGTGCAGATCTTCGCCTCGGACATGCGCCACTTCGAGCGCGTCCTGGAGCGCATCGCCGGCGAGCCGTTCGTCGAGCGCACCAAGTCGGTGCTGGTCCTCTCGCCCCTGCTGCGCCGCTTCAGCTCCGGTGCCCCCTCCTAGCTTCTAGGTCAGGGCCGTGGCGTCGAAGTGCCGCAGGACGGGCTCCCCGACGAGGAAGTGCTCGATCGCGGCGGCCCACTCGGACGCCTGCTGGCTCGCGGGGAAGTCGACGAGGTGCTTCTCCAGCGTCTGCCAGCCGATCCGCAGCAGGTAGGAGCCGGGCGTCTCCACGTCCGGGTACAGGTCGACGGACGTGCAGCCGTCGGCCGAGGCCAGTATGGGGCTGCCGGCCAGCACGGCCTGCTCGAACTCCTTCTCCCGGCCGGGGGCCACACTGAGGTAGGCGTACTCGTAGATCATGTCGTTCTCCTGGGGGAGGGGCGTCAGCGGACGCCTCTGACGCGGGTGACCGTCATGGCCCCGGCGACGCCGAAGACCATGGTGAACACGTACAGAGCGGTGTAGTTCGAGCCGTCGCCGATGCCCAGCAGCAGGGGGGCGAGGGCGGGGCCGACGACCTGGGGGAGCACATCGGCGCTGTTGATGACGCCCAGGTCCTTGGCGACCGTCGCGGAGTCGGGCAGCACCTGCGTCGACAGGGCCATGTCGACGGCGAAGTACAGGCCGGAGCCGATGCCGAGCAGGGCCTGGGCGACGTAGACCAGGGGCAGGCCGTCGGCCGCGGCGAGGACGCCGAGGCCGGCCGTCAGCAGCAGGGCGGCGCCGGTGACGAAGGGCTTGCGACGACCGATGCGGTCGGAGTACCAGCCGCCCAGCGCCGAGGTCAGGGCGCTCAGGCCGTAGTTCATGGTGGTCAGCAGCGCCACGGTGGCGGCCAGTGAGGCCCGGCTCGTGCCGAGCCGGTCGGAGAGATAGAAGGCGAGGTACGGGGCGGGGGCCACGGCGGCGAAGTAGGTGAGGAAGCGGGTCACCCACACCCAGCCGAAGTCGGGGTGGCTGCGCGGATCGGTCCAGAAGCTGCCCCAGAACTCCCGTGCCGTGAACGGCGGCCGACCCGGCGGTGCCGGGCGGTCCGGCAGGGTGACGGCGAAGAGCACCACCACCGCCACCGCCACCGCCGCGGGCAGCAGGAACACCGCCGCGCTGCCCGCCAGCAGGGCCGCCGCCGCGGAGCCCACCGGGACCGCCAGGCGCTGGCTGAAGCCGGCCACGCCCGAGACCAGGCCGCGCTGCTCGACCGGCACCTGCTCGGGGATGGTCGCGGCCAGCGCGGCGATGGTCGCGTTGAACGACAGCTGGGCGAAGCACCAGCCGGCGGCGATGGCGGGCAGCGAGGGCACCAGGGCCACCACCGCCAGGCCGGCCGCCCCGCCCAGCACGCCGCCGACCAGCCACGGCCGCCGCCGCCCGAACCGGGAGGTCGTCCGGTCGGACAGCCGTCCGAACAGCGGGTTCGCGAAGAGGGCGACCAGCGCACCGAGGCTGGACACCACGGCGAGGCCGACCTCCTTGTGCGCGGGGTCGACCTCCCCGATGCGCAGGGCCAGCGTGACCAGGGCGGCGGCCAGCACGGTGCTGTAGAGCCCCAGGTAGGCCAGCCCGATGCGCAGGACGAAGGCCCGCGAGGCCCTGCCCTGCGCCCCGGCGGTGCGCGAGGCGAGCGAGGTCATCCGGGCAGCGGCTCCTCGCCCGACCCCCCGAGCCGGTCCAGCGCCGCGGCGACGCTGTCGAGCAGGATCCGCCAGGACTCCTCGAACTTCGCCACGCCCTCGTCCTCCAGCACCTGCACGACGTCGTCGTAGTCGATGCCCTCCTTGGCCAGCGCCCGGAAGTCCTCCTCGGCCCGGTCGTAGCCGCCGCGCACGGTGTCGCCGAGGACCTCGCCGTGGTCGGCGAACGCGTCGAGCGCGTCCTCGGGCAGGGTGTTCACCGTGCCGGCCGTGATGAGACCGGCCGTGTAGTAGGTGTCGGGATAGGCGGGGTTCTTGGTGCTGGTGGAGGTCCACAGGGGGCGCTGCGGGTTGGCGCCCGCCGCCTCCAGGGCCCGCCAGCGGGGGCTCGCCACGGCCTCCTCGTAGGCCCGGTACGCCAGCCGGGCGTTGGCCAGGCCCGCCCGGCCGCGCAGGGCCGCCGCCCGGTCGGTGCCCAGGGCCGTGAGCCGGTCGTCGGTCTCCGTGTCGAGCCGGGAGACGAAGAACGAGGCCACCGACTCGATCGCCGACAGGTCCCGGCCGGCGTCGCGGGCCTGTTCCAGCCCGCTCATCCACGCGTCCATGACGGCCCGGTAGCGGTCCAGGGAGAAGATCAGGGTGACGTTGACGCTGATGCCCTCCGCCACGGCCCGGGTGATGGCGGGCAGCCCGGCGCGGGTGGCGGGGATCTTGATGAGGACGTTGGGCCGGTCCACCATCCACCACAGCTGCCGGGCCTCGGCCACCGTCGCCGCCGTGCGGTGCGCCAGCCGGGGGTCCACCTCGATGGAGATCCGCCCGTCGTGCCCGCCGGAGCGCTCGTACACCGGGCGCAGCACGTCGGCGGCGTCCCGTACGTCGGCCGTGGTGAGGGCGCGCACGGCCTCGTCGGCGCTCACCTCGCGCAGGGCGAGGTCGCGCAGCTGCGCCTCGTAGCCGCTGTCGAGGCCGGCGGCGATGGCCTTCTGGAAGATGGTCGGGTTGGTGGTGACGCCCACGACGTGCCGGTCGCGCACCGCCTCGGCCAGGTTTCCCGAGGTGATGCGTGCCCGGCTGAGGTCGTCGAGCCAGATCGAGACGCCGTGCCCGGCGAGCCGGCGCAGGGCTTCGGATGTCGGTGTTCCGGTCATCGTCATGCCTTGATGGAGGCGCCGGCGTCGACGGGGAGGGTGGCGCCGGTGACGTAGCGGGCCTCGTCGGACGCCAGCCACAGCACGGCGTTGCTGACGTCGACGGACTCCACCCAGGGCACGGGTATGACGCTCAGCTCGGCGGCCGCCGCGGCGAACTCCTCGCGGGTGGGGTCGGCCACGTCCGGCAGGAGCAGGCGGCGGCCGGTGACGTTCTGCACCATGTCGGTGTCGACGTTGCCCGGGTGGATGCTGTTGACGCGGATGTAGTGGGGGGCCAGCTCGTTGGCGAGCGAGCGCATGAGGCCGACGAGGCCGTGCTTGGAAGCGGCGTAGTGGGCCATGTTGGGGCGGCCGAGGAAGCCGGCGACCGAGTTGGTGAAGATGATCGAGCCGCCGCGACCGGCCTCGATCATGTGCGGGATCACGGCCTTCACCGTGTTCCAGGCGCCGGTCAGATTGACGTCGATCATGTCGTGCCACTGCTTGTCGGACAGCTCCCAGGCCCGGCCGAGCGAGCCGATGCCCGCATTGGCGCAGACCACGTCGATGTGCCCGAACCGGCCGAGGGCCTCGGAAACGACGGCGTCCAGCTGCTCCGGCACCCGCACGTCGGCGCTGCAGGTGAGGATCTGCCCGCCGCGCGCCTCGACGAGCCTGGCCGTCTCCTTGAGGTCGTCGGAGGTCGCCAGCGTGTAGTGCGTGGAGCCGACCTCTTCGCAGATGTCGGAGGCCACGATGTGCGCGCCCTCCTCCGCAAGCCGGACGGCATGGGAGCGGCCCTGCCCCCGGGCAGCCCCCGTGATGAAGACAACCTTTCCTGCTACGCGGCCCATGAACAGCCCTTTCGTCAGTGTGTACGGCAAAGGTGGTACGCACGGCGTGTGGTGCTGAGTGCTGGAGTGCTGGAGTACGGGAGACAAAGCGACGACACGGCAGCGCCCCGGACGAGGGGCCGTGGGGAGTGCGCCGGCGCCGGGTCAGACCGCGGCCGGCCGGCAGCGGGCGGCCTCCGCCGTGGCGCGCAGGGCGCGCACGGCCTCGCCGGGATCGGCGGCGGCGTACACCGCGGAACCGGCCACGAAGGCATCCGCCCCCGCCTCGGCGCAGCGGGCGATGGTGCGCTCGTTGACGCCCCCGTCGACCTGCAGCCACAGGGGCACGTCCCGGCCGAAACCGCGGTGCCGGTCGACGGCGGCCCGGGCCCGCCGGACCTTGGCGAGGACGTAGTCGAGCAGCTCCTGGCTGCCGAATCCGGGCTCGACGGTCATGATCAAAAGGGTGTCGACCTCGCCGAGCAGCTCGGCGTAGGGCTCCAGGGGGGTCGCCGGGTTGAGCGCGAGGCCCGCCTGCGCCCCGGTGGCCCTGATCGCCCGGAGGGTCCGCACCGGGGTGATGGTCGCCTCGGCGTGGATGGTCACACTGCCCGCGCCGGCCTCCGCATAGCGCGGGGCGTGCAGATCCGGTGCGGCAATTCCCAAATGAAGGTCGAGCGGTAAACGCACGTTCTTGACCAGGGATTCGACCACCGGAAGTCCGACCGTGAGATTCGGGACGAAGTGGTTGTCCATGACGTCGACGTGCAGCATGTCGGCCGCGTCCGCGACCGCGTCGGCCTCTTCGGCCAGACGGGTGAAGTCAGCGGCGAGAATACTGGGGGCTATTCGAATGGCCAAGATCTCCTCCGGTGATTTCCACGACGAGTTTGTCGTTTGCAAGGTGCACCGAGATGTCTCCGACGTTGTCCGCGATGGCGTCGGCGTCCCGCAGGGACGCGTCGTCGTGCCGGAAGCGGACGGCGAGCGCCGTCATGCCGGCGGCTCGTGCGGCGGCGAGCCCGATGGGTGAGTCGTCGACCCCGAGCGCGGTGGACGGGGCGACGCCGAGCCGCTGTGCGGCCAGCAGGAAGCCCTCGGGGTGCGGCTTGGGGTGCCCGACGTCGTCGGCGCTGACGAGCACCTCGGGAACGGGCAGCCCGGCGCTGGTCAGCCGGGCTTTCGCCACCTCGGTGTCGTTCGAGGTCACGATGGCCCAGCGGGCGGGCGGCAGCGCCGACAGCAGGCGCAGCGCCCCGGGCAGGGCGACGACGCGGGAGGTGTACTCCCGCTCGGCCAGCCGCACGTGCTCGGCGTGCGCGGCGATCTCCTCCTCGCTGAGGTGGGGCAGCAGGTCGCGCACGATGTCGTGGCGCTTCTGGCCGTAGTAGCGGGCGAGGTCGAAACGGTCGCCGACCCCCACGGACTCGGCCCATTCGCCCCAGCACTGCTCGGCGTCGGGATACGAATCGACGAGTGTCCCGTCGAGGTCGAGAAGCATCGCACTGTACGAGGAGTTCATGAGCCAACTTCCTGGGCGCAGGGCTCCGGACGAAAGACGTGCGCGCACTGCGCGCGGCAGGGGAATTCGTCGGCGCATTCTGTGTGCCGACGGCTGCGGAATCGGTGAGGTGGGGGGAATCGGCCGATGGTCGTCGTCTTCGAAGTACTGTACACGCATCTGTTGATCACATCGGTGAAGTGCCGGTCGGCAGAATGGAGTTGACCGAAACGGAACCTAGCCTTACGGGGCGGCATGCCCTAGTCGGACGTCCATGCGCGCAGGTCGGGCGACCGGGCGATCGGGCGGTGGGGAGGAAGAGGGTGGTCACCCTTCGGCGTGTTCTGGCCACGGGGTGGACGGAGGGGCGGCCGGGGAGGGGGAGCCCCTCGATTCCGCGGGGCCCGGCTCCGCTCTGCGGAGGGCGGGGCCGGGGTGCGGCGGGGGCCTGGAGCGCCACGTAGGGGAGTCGTTCCCTACCCGGCAGTATCGCCACGCAACGAATCACCGCGAAGGCGGGAAAAGGCGCAACGAATCGCCCATCTGCACGCAACGTCGGTGCCTTGTCCGGCCCGGAGCCCGGACCGTACCGTCGACTCGTTTACACGAACGCGTGTCTGACACCCCCGCCCCATCAGCCGAAGAGGACGTATGACGCCGCTGCGCATCGCGCTGTACCAAGGCCCCAGCGGCGTTCCCTCCTCGACCGCGGCCACCCTGGACGCCCTGGCCTCCGCCGCCCGCCGGGCCGCCGCCGCCGGCGTCCGGCTGCTGCTCACCAATGAGCTGTACCTGACGGGGTACGCCCTCGACGCCGCCGTCCGCGACCTCGCCGAGCCCGCCACGGGCCCGTCCGCGGACGCCGTCGCACGGATCGCCGCCGAGCACGGCCTGGCCATCGGCTACGGCTACCCCGAGCGCGACGGCGAAACGATCTTCAACTCGCTCCAGGTCATCGGCCCGGACGGCACCCGCCTGGCCAACTACCGCAAGACGCACCTCTTCGGCGCGTACGAGACGACGTACTTCACGCCCGGGTCCGAGCTCCTCGTCCAGGCGGACCTCGACGGCATCCGCCTCGGCCTGCTCATCTGCTACGACGTCGAGTTCCCGGAGACGGTACGGGCCCACGCGCTGGCCGGCACCGAGCTGCTGCTCGCGCCGACCGCGCTGATGCGGCCCTACGAGATCGTCCCGCAGACGATCGTCCCCGCGCGCGCCTGGGAGAGCCAGCTCTACATCGCGTACGCCAACCGCTGCGGCGACGAAGGGGACTTCACCTTCGCGGGCCTGTCCTGCCTGGCCGCCCCCGACGGGACGGTACGGGCCCGGGCCGGCGCCGGCGAGGACCTGATCGTCGCCGACGTCGACCCCGGGCTGCTCGCGGCGTCCCGCGCCGAGAACACCTACCTGAGCGACCGCCGCCCCGCGCTGTACGCCTCGCTCACCTGACCACGGGCCCCCGCCCGCCCCTGCCCCACCCCCCTGCCAGTAGGAGAGTCCAGCCGATGACGTCCACGGTGCCCACCGCCGTCCACGACGAGCGCGAGCAGGTCCAGCCCGTCGAGCCGCCCATCACGATGTTCGGCCCGGACTTCCCCTTCGCCTACGACGACTTCCTCGCCCACCCGGCGGGCCTCGGCCAGATACCGGCCACCGAGCACGGCACCGAGGTCGCCGTCATCGGCGGCGGCCTGTCGGGCATCATCGCCGCCTACGAGCTGATGAAGATGGGCCTCAAGCCCGTCGTCTACGAGGCCGACCAGATCGGCGGCCGGCTGCGCACCGTCGGCTTCGAGGGCTGCGAGGGCGACCTGACGGCCGAGATGGGCGCGATGCGCTTCCCGCCGTCCTCCACCGCCTTCCAGCACTACATCGACCTGGTGGGCCTGGAGACCAAGCCGTTCCCCAACCCGCTCGCGCCCGACACCCCCTCCACGGTCGTCGACCTCAAGGGCGAGTCCCACTACGCCGAGACGATCGACGACCTGCCGCAGGTCTACCGCGACGTCGCCCAGGCGTGGAACGCCTGCCTGGAGGAGGGCGCGGACTTCTCCGACATGAACCGCGCCATGCGCGAGCGCGACGTGCCGCGCATCCGCGAGATCTGGGCGAAGCTGGTCGAGAAGCTCGACAACCAGACCTTCTACGGCTTCCTCTGCGAGTCGGAGGCGTTCAAGTCCTTCCGGCACCGCGAGATCTTCGGCCAGGTCGGCTTCGGCACCGGCGGCTGGGACACCGACTTCCCCAACTCCATCCTGGAGATCCTCCGCGTCGTCTACACCGAGGCCGACGACCACCACCGCGGCATCGTCGGCGGCAGCCAGCAGCTGCCGCTGCGCCTGTGGGAGCGCGAGCCGGAGAAGATCGTGCACTGGGCGCAGGGCACCTCGCTGTCCTCGCTGCACGACGGCACGCCCCGCCCGGCCGTGACCCGCCTGCACCGCACGGCCGGCAACCGCATCACCGTCACCGACGCCTCCGGCGACATCCGTACGTTCAAGGCGGCCATCTTCACCGCGCAGTCCTGGATGCTGCTGTCGAAGATCGCCTGTGACGACACGCTGTTCCCCATCGACCACTGGACGGCGATGGAGCGCACGCACTACATGGAGTCGTCGAAGCTCTTCGTGCCCGTGGACCGGCCCTTCTGGCTGGACAAGGACGAGGAGACGGGCCGGGACGTCATGTCGATGACGCTCACCGACCGGATGACGCGCGGCACCTACCTGCTGGACGACGGGCCGGACAAGCCCGCCGTCATCTGCCTCTCCTACACCTGGTGCGACGACAGCCTCAAGTGGCTGCCGCTGTCGGCGAACGAGCGCCTGGAGGTCATGCTCAAGTCGCTCGGCGAGATCTACCCCAAGGTCGACATCCGCAAGCACATCATCGGCAACCCGGTGACGGTCTCCTGGGAGAACGAGCCCTACTTCATGGGCGCGTTCAAGGCCAACCTGCCGGGTCACTACCGCTACCAGCGGCGGCTGTTCACCCACTTCATGCAGGACCGTCTGCCCGAGGACAAGCGCGGCATCTTCCTCGCCGGTGACGACATCTCCTGGACGGCCGGCTGGGCCGAGGGTGCGGTGCAGACCGCGCTCAACGCGGTGTGGGGCGTGATGCACCAGTTCGGTGGCACCACCGACGCCACCAACCCCGGTCCGGGCGACGTCTACGACGAGATCGCGCCCGTCGAGCTGCCGGAGGACTGAGGCGGCGGGACCGGGGGCGACAGGACTGCTGGGCTGACGCGTACAGGGGTGCGCGTCAGCCCAGCGGTGTGAGCAGGCAACGCCCGATCATCCCGACGCTGGCGTCGACGCGGTCGACGAGTTCCTCCGTCAGATCGGGCAGCTCCCGTATGGCCCACAGCGCGCGGAACGAGGCCCAGGCGGCGTTCCGCGCGGCCTCCAGGGTCCAGGAGCCGACGAGATGCGTCAGCGGGTCGGCGACGTCGAGCAGATCCGGCCCCGGCATCAGCTCCTCGCGGATCCGCTCCTCCATGGTGACGAGCACCTCGCCGATCCGGTGGAAGTCGCCCTCCAGGGCGCGCGGCTCGGTGCCCAGCGCCCGGCACGTGTCGGTCAGGGCCAGGGCCAGGTCGTGTCCGATGTGGGCGTTGATCCCCGCCAGCGCGAACTGCAGGGGCTGCACGGCAGGGTGGCCCCGCAGCTGGAACAGCGGCCGCCAGCAGGCCGGCGGCCGGCGGCCCTTGGACGCCTGGTCGACGGCGTGCAGATAGCGCTTGGCGAAGCGCACGTCGAGCTCGGCCGCCGCCCGCCGGTTCCGGAAGGCGCCGGCGGACACCCGGTGGCCGACCTCCTCGGTGACGGTGAGGTACACCCGGTTGAAGACAGCCACTCCGTCCCGCGGGGGCAGGGCGGCCTCCAGGCCCCGCATGCGCGCCAGGACCCAGTCGATACCGGCAGGCATCGCCGGCTGCGCCCGCGTCATCGTCATACGCACAGAGTGACAGATGAACACGGAGCGTAGGCGAAAGTGTCGGATAGTTAACCAGTACGGGTGAACGAAGCCCGTGCTCTCCGTGGGAGCGTCACGCTCTGTCGTCGTCGTAGCCGCTGGTGCCGGCGTCCAGCAGGGGCTCCTGCTCCTTGAGGTGGGCCGGGGCCAGGGCGCGCAGCGCGTGGTAGCCGGTGATCACCACGATGGTGCCCAGGGCGATGCCGCTCAGCTCGAAGGTGTCGCTGATCCTCAGGCTCACGCCGCCGATGCCGATGATGATGCCGGCTGCGACCGGCACGAGGTTCAGCGGATTGCGCAGGTCGACCTTGTTGTGCACCCAGATCTGCGCGCCGAGCAGGCCGATCATGCCGTAGAGGATCACGGTGATGCCGCCCAGGACGCCGCCCGGGATGGCGGCCACGACCGCGCCGAACTTCGGGCACAGGCCGAACAGCAGGGCGAAGCCGGCGGCGGCCCAGTAGGCGGCGGTGGAGTAGACCCGGGTGGCCGCCATGACGCCGATGTTCTCGGAGTACGTGGTGTTGGCGGGGCCTCCGACCGCGGTGGAGAGCACCGTGGCCGCGCCGTCCGCCGCGATCGCGGTGCCCAGCTGGTCGTCCAGCGGGTCGCCGGTCATCTCGCCGACCGCCTTGACGTGCCCGGCGTTCTCCGCGATCAGTGCGATCACCACCGGCAACGCCACCAGCGCCGCCGACCAGCCGAAGCTCGGGGCGTGCAGCGAGGGCAGGCCGATCCAGTCCGCCTTGCCCACCGCGGAGAGGTCCAGCCGCCAGTGGTCGACCGCCTCGGTGCCGCCGTGCACGGAGTGGATCTTCCCGAAGACCCGGTCGAGGACCCAGGAGAGGGCGTAGCCGAAGACGAGACCGAGGAAGATCGCCACGCGGGACCAGAACCCGCGCAGGCACACCACCGCGAGCCCCGTGAACAGCATCGTCAGCAGCGCCGTCCACTGGTCCTGCGGCCAGTAGGTGCGCGCGGTCACCGGCGCCAGGTTGAAGCCGATCAGCATGACGACCGCACCGGTCACCACCGGCGGCATCGTCGCGTGGATGATCCGCGCACCGAACTTCCGCACGGCCAGACCGCTCAGGAAGAGCGCCACGCCGACCACGAGGATCGCCCCCGTGACGGCCGCACTGTCGCCGCCCTGCCCCCGGATGATCGCGGCGACGCCGACGAAGGAGAGGCTGCACCCCAGGTAGCTGGGCACGCGGCCGCGGGTGGCCAGCAGGAAGATGGCCGTCGCGACGCCCGACATCATGATCGCGAGGTTGGGGTCCAGCCCCATGAGGACCGGCGCCACGAACGAGGCGCCGAACATGGCCACCACGTGCTGGGCGCCCAGGCCCGCGGTCCGTGGCCACGAGAGCCGCTCGTCCGGTCTGACGACGGCCCCGGGGGCGGGGGTGCGCCCGTCGCCGTGCAGGGTCCAGCGCACGCCGAGGCCCATGGTGCTCCAAACGTTCAGGGGGAAGTGGTGATCCGGACCATGCTAAGCGGGCCCGGAGCGGCCTCCGGCCACTGTGCGGTGCCCTGGGGTGTTGCTGCGATCGGCGCAATAAACACCTCGTAGGGCTGTATGGCCACGCTCGTCAGATGTTTATCGGTTCATGCGAGGTATGCATCCGGTGTCCGATTTCCTGCAATTCAGGAGACACACATGCGCAAGCTCGTCGGCCGCACCGCGGCCGCCGCGATCCTCGCCGGCGCCACCATTGTTCCGGTCGCCGGAGTGGCCCAGGCCGCCCCGCAGGTCGCGTCCGGCAACCAGGCGTGGACCTGGGACGACGACCACGACGGCGACCGGGACAAGGGTCACCGGGACAAGGACAAGGGCCGCGACAAGGGCCGCGACCACAACCGCAAGGACCGGGACAAGGACCGCGACCGGGACCGTGACCGGGACAAGGACCGTGACTGCGACCACGGCCGCAAGGACCGGGACCGCGACCGGGACAAGGACCGCGACTGCGACCACGGCCGCAAGGACCGTGACCGGGACCGCGACTGCGACCACGGGCGCGACCGCGACCGCGACCGTGACTGCGACCACGGCCGCGACCACGGCCGCGACCGGGACCGCGACTGCGACCGTGGCCACAGCCACAGCCACTACCGTCACAGCAGCTACAGCCACCACGACAACTGGGGCGGTTGGGGCAACTGGGGCTGGAACGGCATCTGGATCGGCAAGTGGAAGAACAATGACTGGTGGGGCGGCTGGGGCGGCCACGGCGGCCACGGCGGCCACGGCGGCCACGGCGGCTGGGGCGGCAACGGCGGCTGGGGTGGCCACGACAGCTGGGGCAACAGCCACGACAGCTGGGGCGGCCACGACGACCACGACCGCTGGGGCGGCGGGCACCACAAGAGGGACTGCGACGACAAGTGGGACCGCAACGACCACGACCGCGACTGCGGCCACAACGGGCACCACGGTGGCGGCGGTCACGGCTGGGCGATTGTGATCTGACCTGCTGCGCCTGACCTACGGTTCCCCTCCACCGCGGGCCGTGGCCGACCCCTCCGGGTCCGGTACACGGCCCGCGGCGGCGTCCGGTGGGGCCGGGGCCCGCAGCATTCCGGCCCCCGCCGTGAGCCCCGCCGCCAGCACGGTCACCACTCCGAAGGACACCACGAGCGACGTGGCGTCCGCGATCTGCCCGAGCACGGCCGGCGCCACCAGCCACGAGGTGTAGGTGATGGTCGCCACGCCCGCGATCGCCCGGCTGGGGTCCCGGTCGCTGCGGCCCGCCGCGGCGAAGGTCAGCGGGACGACGACGGCGATGCCGAGCCCCATGAGCGCGAACCCGCCGATGGCCTGCACGGCCCCCTGGGCCGAGACCACCAGTAGCCCGCCGCCGGCCGCCAGCACGCCCCCCGTCCGTACCGTCCGCACCGGACCGAACCGGCGCACCGCCGCGTCACCCGTCAGCCGGGCCACGGCCATCGTGCAGGAGAAGGCGGTGGTGCACGCCGCGGCCACCCCGGGGTCGGAGCCGAGGACGTCGCGGAGGTAGACGGCCGACCAGTCCAGGCTCGCCCCCTCGGCGAAGACCGCGCAGAATCCCACCGCCCCGATGGCCAGCACCGTCCGCGGCGGCAGGGCGAACCGGGCCGGTGCGTCCGCGTCGGCTTCGGGACGCAGGTCGAGGACCCAGCGGCAGACGAGCACCCCCGCCGGCACCAGCGCCGCCGCCGCGAGTCCCAGGTGGATCCGGGCGTCGGTGCCGGCGTGTGCGGCGAGCGTGCCCACCGCCGAGCCGACGAGCGTGCCGACGCTCCACATGCCGTGCAGCCCCGACATGATCGAGCGGCCCAGCCGCTCCTCGGTCTGCACCCCCAGCGCGTTCATCGCGACGTCGGCCATGCCGGACGCTGCGCCGTACAGGCCCATCGCCCCGCACAGGGCGGCGGGCCCGGGACACAGGGCGGGCAGCGCGAGCGACGCGCTGAGCAGGGCGATCAGCAGCCGCAGCGCCGTCCGCGAACCGAAGCGGTGGGTCACCCGTCCCGCGAGCGGCATCGTCAGTGCCGCGCCGATCGCGGGGCAGGCCAGGGCGATGCCGAGCCCGCCGGGGCCGATGCCGGTGTGCTCCTGGATCCAGGGGATGCGGGTGGCGAGGTTGCCGCTGACGGCGCCGTGCACGGCGAAGACCGCGGCGATCGCGAACCAGGCCCGGCGCACGCGGGATTGTGTGGGGTCGGTGCTCCTGTCCATGCCTCTCCTCACCCGCCGACGGCCCGGTCGGCTGCCCTCAGTGCATCAGCAGGCCCCCAGGTCCTGCCAGACCCCCCACTCGCCGGTGGTGCCGGGCTCCTCGCCCTGCGTCCACCACTTCGCCTTCCAGGAGCGGGACTTCCACGAGACGGTGGTGCCGCCGCCGTAGGCCGTCGCCCGGTCCCAGGCCGGCGCGGTGCAGGCGCCGCCGGTGGGGGTGCCCGTCGGGGTGCCCGTCGGGGTGCCGGTCGGGGTGCCCGTGGGCGTACCGGTCGGCGTCGGGCTCGGGCCGGTGGGGTCGACGACGGTCGTGCCGCGGGCCAGGTCGCCGGCCAGGGCGTACGTCCTGCCGCCGAAGGCGACGGTCCAGTTGGAGGGGGTGGAGGTGGGCAGGTAGTAGACGAAGTCGATGTCCACGGAGGCGCCCGGCGCGAGCGACTGCGAGGCCGGCAGCTTCACCGAGACCCGGTGGTAGTCGCCCTTGAGCCCGCCGATGTTGTCCGGTGCCGTGTGGTCGCTGCGGACGACCTTCAGGCCCCAGCCCGACTGGTCCTTGGCGTTGCCGGGCGCCGAACTCGCATAGTCGAACTGGAACTCGGATCCGCCGGGGAGTGTGGTGCGGGTGTTGTTGGTGATGTGGATCTTCGGGTTGATCGGGTAGTTGGAGTCGCCGAGGGGGAAGCCGGTGAAGTCCACGCCGACGTCCAGGGCCTGGGACGGCAGCTGGGTCGTCGCGCGCTGCGCGCCGTACGCCGGGGCGGACTTGAACGCGTCGTACATCGCGCCGGTGAGCGTCGAGCCGGGCTCGTACTGCCCCTTGGCGGCGTTCCAGCCGTAGTCGCCCGCCAGCTCCCAGACCATGGTGCCGCCGAGCCCCTTGTCGACGACGTACTGGGCCTTGGCCTTCACCGACTGCTCGTCCTCGGTGGAGAGGAAGACCTTCTTGTCCGCGTTCCACAGCCAGGGGGCGGTCAGTGTGGTGTCGTAGCGGCGGGCGTACGAGCCGGTGAGCTTGGTGCCGGCCGGGAAGCCGTAGCGGGTGACGTAGTCGCCGACGACGCCCTTCTCCAGGTTCTTCGCGTGCCACATCGGATTGGAGCCGGCCGGGGACTCCTTGCCGTCGTCGTCCTTGTCGTGCCAGAGGTTGTCGATGCCGACGGCGCCGTCGCCGCAGCTGGTCAGGCCGGAGCCGGCGGGACAGGACGTGGTCCTCGCCGTGCCCCAGAGGCCGTCGGTGCCGCCGGTGACGTTCTTCCAGCCGCGCGTGTAGTACGGCAGGCCCAGGTTGATGCGCCCGGCCGGCAGCGCGCCGCGGAAGTAGTGGTAGGCCCAGTCGCCGTTGAGATAACCGATGCCGCCGTACTGGGCGGCGCCGTAGACGCCCCACTTGGCGAGTTCGGCGTCCTTTCCGTCGTCGTACAGCGCGGCGTTCGGGCCGACGAATTCGTTCCAGGCGCCGTGCAGGTCGTACGACATGACGTTGACGTAATCCAGGTATTGCGTGGTCCGGTACGTCTCCATACCGCGCAGCAGATAGCCGGAGGAGGGGGCGGCGACGGAGAGCAGATAGTGCTTGCCGTCGGCTGCGCCGGCCCGGTCGAGCTTTTCCCGCAGCGTCTTCATCAGGGCTGCGTAGCCCTTGTTGAGGCCGCCGCGCCGGGCATTGGCGAGGGCCCAGTCCTTGGGGTTGCCGGCGTCCTTCATCGAGGTCGGGTACTCGTAGTCGATGTCGACGCCGTTGAACCCGTATTTCTTGACGAAGGCGACCGCGGAATCGGCGAAGGTGTCGATCCCGGCCTGGTTCACCGAGCCGTCGGCGTTCGTCGCCGTCCTGTAGAAGCCCCCGGAATCGACGCGCTTGCCGTTCTCGTCGATGTAGCCGCCGGTCTCCGCCCAGCCGCCGACGGAAATGAGCGTCTTCACCTGCGGGTGCTGTTTCTTGAACTTGTTCAGCAGGTTGAAGTGGCCCTTGTACGGAAGGGCCGGGTCCATGTCGGCGCCGGCCACGCCGGGCCAGGTCATTCCGGTCGCCGGATTGTCCGTGCCGTCGGCGCCGACCGAGATCCTGTCGTCGGGGCCCACGTGCGCGAAGGCGTAATTGAGGTGGGTGACCTTGTCCCACGGGATGTCGGGGGCGAGATAGGCGGGGGTGCCGTCCCGGCCCGTGCGCCAGCCGGTGAAGTAGCCGATGACGCGGCGCTGGTGATCGGCGCCCGTCTTCTCGCGGCCGGCGGAGTCGTAGACCGAACAGTAGGGGACGTCGACGCCGGGCGTGGCGTAGAGGCCGTCGGGGCGGCACGCGGACTGGTCCTCGGCGTGCGAGGCGGTCACGGAGAGCGTGCCCACCAGCAGCCCGGCGAGGGCGGTGCCGGCCGAGGCGAGGACGGCGGATCTCCGGGTACGGGTGCGGGTGCGGATGCCGCGGCGGTGGGAGCCGCTGGATCTCTGGCGGGACAACACGATCGAGTTCCTCCAGTGGGGGGCTCATACGAGAGCGGTGCGTGGGGGGCTTGCGACGTGCTGTGGCCCGTGGTGTGCGCCGACCGACGGGCCGTACTCCGCGGAGGTGTGGCAGAGGTTAAGAGGACTAGACCAGTGCGTCAATAGGTCCGGACCAAACCCGCTGCCGGTCTCTCTCCGGGGCGGATGTGAGGCGGCGCACTGTGTCAAGCCCCCGTGGACACCGTGGCGCCGGGCGGCGTACGCTCGGAGTCGCCCGAGCTGCGGAGTGCAAGAAGCCGCAGGTCAGGCACCTGTACCATTGATGATTCATTCAGTACGCAGCGCACTCCGGGGTCGGTGAAAGTCCGAACCGGCGGTTACAGTCCGCGACCCGTCCGCAGCCAGCGGCCGGTTGACCAGGTGAAATTCCTGGACCGACGGTTAAAGTCCGGATGGGAGGCAGTGCGCGGCGGGCCCGCATCGGCACACCGTCACCGGTGACGCGGATGGGTGGCGGCCCCGTCGCCGGGAGCACCGGCGTCGGCACACAGCCGTCCCCTCCCTCCGTCCCCGTCGTGGCCCCCGTTGTGGTGTACCCGCTCATCGTCGTCCCGTACGACGGCCCCGGAGTCCGTGCCCGAAGAGGCAGGAGGACCCGGTGGCCACCGCGACCGAAGCAGACGCGATGCGACGCGCCATCGCGCTCGCCGCCCGCGCCCTCGGCTCGACCAGCCCCAACCCCGTCGTCGGCTGCGTCCTCCTGGACGCGGACGGCCGCATCACCGGCGAGGGCTGGCACCGGCGCGCCGGCGAGCCGCACGCCGAGGTCGACGCCCTGCGCGCCGCCGCCGAGGCCGGCCACGACGTCCGGGGCGGCACCGCCGTCGTCACCCTGGAGCCCTGCAACCACACCGGCCGCACGGGCCCCTGCGCCCAGGCCCTCCTGGACGCCGGCATCGCCCGCGTCGTCTACGCCGTCGCCGACCCCAACCCCACCGCCACCGGCGGCGCGGCCACCCTCGCCGCCGCCGGCGTCGACACCGAGGGCGGGCTGCTGGCCGACGAGGCCGCCGCCGGCAACGCCGCATGGCTCACCTCCGTGCTGCACAAGCGCCCCTTCGTGGTGTGGAAGTACGCCGCCACCCTCGACGGCCGCAGCGCCGCCGCCGACGGCACCAGCCGCTGGATCTCCTCCGCCGCCTCCCGGGCCGACGTGCACCGCCTGCGCGCCGAGGCCGACGCCGTCGTCGTCGGCTCCGGCACGCTGCGCGCCGACGACCCCCACCTGGCCGTCCGCGGCCCGGTCCCCGGGCGGGACGCCGTCACCCAGCCGCTGCGCGTCGTCGTCGACACCCGCGCGACGGTCAAGCCCGGCGCCCGGGTCCTGGACGACGCCGCCCCGACCCTGATCGTCGTCGGCGAGGATGCCGACACCGGCCACCTGCCCGGTGTCGAGACCGTCCGGCTGCCCGCCGGCACCACCGGCATCGACGTCCACGCCCTGCTCACCGAGCTGTACGAACGCGGCGTGTGCTCCGTGCTGCTGGAGGGCGGCTCCACGCTCGCCGGAGCCTTCCTGGCCGCCGGCGCCGTCGACCGGGTCGTCGGCTACCTCGCCCCCGCCCTGCTGGGCGCCGGTCCCTCCGCCCTCGGCGACGCCGGAATCGGCACGATCGCCCACGCACTGCGCCTGGACGTCACCGACGTCACCCGCATCGGCCCCGATCTGCGGATCACGGCCACCCCCCTCGCTCCCGTCCCTGCCCCCGTCTCCGCCACCGAGGAGAGCTGAAGTGTTCACCGGAATCGTCGAAGAACTGGGTGAGGTCGTCGCCGTCGAGGAACTCGGCGACTCCAGCCGGTTCAGGCTGCGCGGCCCCCTCGTCACCGAAGGCGCCAAGCACGGCGACTCGATCGCCGTCAACGGCGTCTGCCTCACCGTCGTGGAGACGGAGGACGGCGAGTTCACCGCCGACGTGATGGCCGAGACCCTCAGCCGCTCCAGCCTGGGCGCCCTCGCTCCCGGCTCGCGCGTCAACCTGGAGCGCCCCATGGCGCTCGGCGGGCGCCTCGGCGGCCACCTCGTCCAGGGCCACGTCGACGGCACCGGCACCATCGTCGAGCGCGTGCCCGGCGAGCACTGGGAGATCGTCAGGATCGCCCTCCCCGACGGGCTCGCCCGCTACGTCGTGGAGAAGGGCTCCATCACCGTCGACGGCGTCAGCCTGACCGTCGTCGAGGCCGGCGACGAGCACTTCACCGTCAGCCTCATCCCCACCACCCTCGACCTGACCACCCTCGGCATCAAGCAGGCCGGCGACCCGGTCAACCTTGAGGTGGACGTCCTCGCCAAGTACGTCGAGCGCCTCCTGGGGCAGCGCGGCGCGAAGGAGACCGCCGCATGAGCGCCCTCGACCGGCTCAACCAAGAAGCCTTCGCGGCCTTCGGCCAGCACGTGATCTGGTCCGACATGGTCGGCAACTCCATCGGCCTCGCCGCCCTCGCCCTCGGCTGGCGCCGCTCGGTGCTGACCTGGCCCACCCAGCTGCTCTCCGGCGTCATCCTCGTCGCCGCCTACGCCTCCGCCCACCTCAGCGGCGGCATCGGCAAGCAGCTCCTGGTCATCACCGTCGCCCTGTGGGGCTGGCGCCAGTGGGCCGGCGGCCGGCGGGACGCCCAGGACGGCTCCATAGCGGTCCGCTTCGCCACCTGGCGCGAGCGCGCCCTGCTGCTCGGCGGCACCGCCGTCGGTACCCTCGCCGTCGGCTCCCTGTTCACCGCCGTGCCCGAGCTGTCCTGGAACCCCTGGCCGGACGCCTACATCTTCGTCGGCACCCTCGCCGCGATGGTCGCCCAGGCCCGCGGGCTCGTGGAGTTCTGGTTCGCCTGGCTGCTGGTCGACGTCGTCGGCGTCCCGCTCGCCTTCGACAGCGGGCTCGCCTTCTCCGGCCTCGTCTACATCGTCTACCTCGTCCTCGTCCTGTGGGGCCTGCGCGACTGGTGGCTGCGGTCCCGCGCGAGCGCCCGCACCGCCACCGTTCCGGAAGGAGCAACGGCATGACCGCCGTACAGAGCTGGTACGCCACCGACAACGGTGACGCCGACGTGCTGGCCCTCGACCCCGTCGAGCGGGCCATCGCCGACATCGCCGCCGGCCGGCCCGTCGTCGTCGTGGACGACGCCGACCGCGAGAACGAGGGCGACCTCATCGTGGCCGCCGAGAAGATCACGACCGAGATCGTGGCCTTCATGATGAGCGAGTGCCGCGGCCTGATCTGCGTGCCCATGGAGGAGCCGGACATCGACCGGCTCGACCTGCCGCAGATGGTCGGCCAGAACACCGAGTCGATGCGCACCGCCTTCACCGTCTCCGTCGACGCGAGCCGCGCGCACGGCACCGACACCGGCATCTCCGCCGCCGACCGCGCCCTCACCATCCGGCTGCTGGCCGACCCCGCGGCCGTCCCCGGCGACTTCGTCCGCCCCGGCCACGTCTTCCCGCTGCGCGCCCGCCCCGGCGGCGTCCTGGCCCGCAACGGCCACACCGAGGCCGGAGTGGACCTCGCGCGCCTCGCCGGACTGCGCCCGGCCGCCGCGATCGTGGAGATCGCCGGCGAGGACGGCGCCATGCTGCGCCTGCCCGAGCTGGTGCCCTTCGCCCGCAAGCACGGCCTGTCGATCATCTCCATCGAGGACCTGATCGCCTACCGCAAGTCCAACGAGCCCACCGTCCGGCGCGAGGCCACGACCCGGCTGCCCACCGCCTTCGGCGAGTTCCGGGCCCACGGCTACCGCTCCACCGTCGACGGCGTCGAGCACATCGCCCTCGTCGCCGGCGACCTCGGCGACGGCCAGGACGTGCTGGTGCGCGTCCACTCCGAGTGCCTGACCGGCGACGTCTTCGGCTCGCTGCGCTGCGACTGCGGCCCCCAGCTGCACGCCTCCCTGGAGCGCATCAGCAACGAGGGGCGCGGCGTCGTCCTCTACCTCCGCGGCCACGAGGGACGCGGCATCGGCCTGCTGCCCAAGCTGCGCGCCTACGAGCTGCAGGAGGACGGCCGCGACACGCTGGACGCCAACCTCGAACTGGGCCTGCCCGCCGACGCCCGCGACTACGCCGCCGGCGCGCAGATCCTCACCGACCTCGGCGTGCGTTCGCTGCGGCTGCTGACGAACAACCCCGACAAGACCGCGGCCCTCGTCCGGCACGGTCTCAAGGTCACCGGCCGCGAGCCCATGCCCGTCCAGGCCGGGGAGCACAATCTGCGGTACCTGCGCACCAAGCGGGACCGCATGGGGCACGACCTGCCCTGGCTGGAGGCCGACCAGGTCTCCGCCTGCGGCAACCAGTGACCCACGCGCACTGACGAACACCGACGAACAGACCGAAGCGACCGAGGAGAGCGACACGTGAGCGGCAAGGGTGCACCCGAGCTGAGTGTGAAGAACTGCCAGGACCTGCGGGTGGCCGTCATCGCCGCGCAGTGGCACGAGAAGGTGATGGACGGCCTCGTCGACGGCGCCCTGCGGGCCCTGCACGACCTCGGCATCGACGAGCCCACCCTGCTGCGCGTGCCCGGCAGCTGGGAGCTGCCCGTGGTGGCCAAGGTCCTCGCCGGCCGCGGCTACGACGCCGTCGTCGCCCTGGGCGTCGTCATCCGCGGCGGCACCCCGCACTTCGAGTACGTGTGCGAGGGCGTCACCCAGGGCCTCGCCCAGGTCTCCGTCGACACCGGCGTCCCCGTCGGCTTCGGCGTCCTGACCTGCGACACGGAGGAGCAGGCCCTGGACCGCGCCGGGCTGGAGGGCTCCGCCGAGGACAAGGGCCACGAGGCGGTCACCGCCGCCGTCGCCACGGCCGTCATCCTGCGCTCGGTGTCCGAGCCCTGGCACTGACCCGACGGCCGGACCCCGTAGGGTAGGACCACCATGTACAGGAAGACGTTCGAGGAGCTCTTCGCCGAGCTCCAGCAGAAGGCCACCGGCGACCCCGCCACCTCGCGCACCGCAGAGCTGGTGGGCAAGGGCGTCCATGCCATCGGCAAGAAGGTCGTCGAGGAGGCCGCCGAAGTCTGGATGGCCGCCGAGTACGAGGGCGCCGAGGCGACGGCCGAGGAAATCTCCCAGCTGCTCTACCACCTTCAGGTGATGATGGTGGCCCGGGGGATCTCCCTGGACGACGTATACGCTCATCTCTGACAGACGCGACTTCCCCGACCCGCCCCTTTGGCACAACACACCTCCGCACGAAGGAAAACGACCTCATGCTGCGCATCGCCGTTCCCAACAAGGGTTCTCTCTCCGAGCCTGCGTCGGCGATGCTCCATGAGGCCGGCTACCGCCAGCGCAAGGACCGCAGGGAGCTCGTCCTCGTCGACGCCGCCAACGACGTCGAGTTCTTCTTCCTGCGGCCCCGCGACATCGCGGTCTACGTGGGCTCCGGCAAGCTCGACATCGGCATCACCGGCCGCGACCTGCTGCTCGACTCCGGCTCCCGGGCCGAGGAGATCATGCAGCTCGGCTTCGCCGGGTCGACCTTCCGCTACGCCACCCGCCCCGGCACGGCGAAGGACGTCAGCGAGTTCGGCGGCATGACGATCGCCACGTCCTTCTCCGGCCTGGTCACCAAGCACCTCGCCGACAACGGCGTGAGCGCCTCCGTCGTCCACCTCGACGGCGCCGTCGAGACCGCCATCCAGCTCGGCGTGGCCGAGGTGATCGCCGACGTCGTCGAGACCGGCACCACCCTGCGCAACGCCGGCCTGGAGATCATCGGCGAGCCCATCCTCAAGTCCGAGGCCGTCGTCATCCGCCGCCACGGCGCGCCGGCCGACGACCCCAAGGTGCAGCAGTTCCTCCGCCGCATGCAGGGCGTCCTGGTGGCCCGCCGCTACGTGATGATGGACTACGACATCCGGGTCGAGCAGGTCGACCGGGCCGTCGCCCTGACCCCCGGCCTGGAGTCGCCGACCGTCTCCCCGCTGCACCACGAGGGCTGGGTCGCCGTCCGCTCGATGGTCCCCGCCCAGGACGCCCAGCGCGTGATGGACGAGCTCTACGAGCTGGGCGCCCGCGCCATCCTCACCACGGGCATCCACGCCTGCCGCCTCTGACAGCCCCGCCAGGAAGAACGCACACCGTGTCCACCCCCGTGCCGCCGCCCGGCCTGCCCGAGCTGCCCGTCACCTTCCGCCCGACCCGCACCCGGATCGTGCTGCTGAGCACCGGCACCGCCCTGCTCTGCGTGCTGACGGCGCTCTCGCTGATGCTGGAGACGTTCACCACGGGGGACCGGATCACCTTCATCGGCACCGGACTGCTCGGCCTCGGCGTCCTCGCCCTGCTCAGCCGCCCCAAGGTCGTCGCCACCGAGGACGGCGTCACCGTCACCAACCTGACGACGACCCGGCGGCTGGCCTGGGCGCAGGTCGTCCGGGTCAACCTGCGGGCCGGCGACCCCTGGGTCCACCTCGACCTCTCCGACGGCACGAGCCTGCCCGCCATGGGCATCCAGACCGGCATCGCCAAACAGCAGGCCATCGCCGACGCCCGCGCCCTGCGCGCGCTCGCCGAGACGCACGGCACGGGAAGCTCGTCCACCTGAATCGGTGCTGCTCCCGGTTCCATGATTACTCTGGTGTCAGGGGCACGTCCGTGCCCCGCCCCCGCACGGGGCACCTGCGAACCGAGGAGTGACGTACTCCGGCAATGGACGGACCGTCCTGTAGTACCTGCGCCGCCCCCCACAGCGAGGCGGCGTCATGAGTGTCACCGTGTCTCTTCTGCTGCTCGCGGCAGCCCTGCTCCTCATCCTCGCGAACGGATTCTTCGTCGCCGCCGAATTCGGCCTGGTGACCGTGGAGAAACCGGAGGCCGAGCGGGCCGCTGCCGACGGCGACCCCCGGGCACGCACCGTGGTGGCGTCGCTGCGCGAGCTCTCCTTCCAGCTCTCCGGCACCCAACTGGGCATCACCATCACCTCCTTGGTGGTCGGCATGCTCGCCGAGCCCGCCCTGGGCCGGCTGCTCACCGGCCCGGTCGGCATGGCCGGGCTCCCGGACGGCGTCGCCCCGGGCGTCGCCGTGGTGGCCGGCATGCTGCTGGCCTCCGCCGTCCAGATGGTCGTCGGCGAGCTGGTCCCCAAGAACTGGGCGGTCTCCCGGCCGCTGCAGGTCGCGCGGTTCGTCGCCGGCCCGCAGAGCCTGTTCGCCCACTTCTTCCGGCCCGTGATCACGCTCCTCAACGCCGTCGCCAACCGGCTCGTACGGGCCCTGGGCGTCGAGCCCGCCGAGAAGCTGGCCTCCGCCCGCACCCCCGGCGAACTCGTCTCCCTCGCCCGCCACTCGGCCCGGGCCGGCGCCCTCGAACAGGACACCGCCGACCTCTTCGTGCGCACCCTCTCCCTCGGCGGCCTCACCGCCCAGCACGTGATGACCCCCCGGGTGAAGGTCAGCGCCCTGCAGTCCACCGCCACCGCGGAGGACGTCCTCAACCTCACCCGCGCCACCGGCCTCTCCCGTTTCCCGGTCTACCGGGACCGGCTCGACGAGGTCATCGGCATGGTCCACCTCAAGGACGCGCTCGCCGTCCCCGGCCACGACCGGCTGCGCACACCCGTCGGCCGGATCGCGGTCGCCCCCCTGCTCGTCCCCGGCACCCTGCCCGTGCAGCCGCTGCTGGAGCGGCTGCGCAGCGAGCAGCCGATGGCCGTGGTCGTCGACGAGTACGGCGGCACGGCCGGCGTCGTCACCCTGGAGGACATCGTCGAGGAGCTCGTCGGCGAGGTGCGCGACGAGCACGACGCCGCCGACGCGGCCCGCCCGGAGCTGGCCCCGGCGGCCGGCGAGGACGGCCGCCCGGCCTGGGACGCCGACGGCGGCTGCCGCGTCGACGCGCTGCGGCGCATCGGCCTGGAGGCGCCCGACGGCCCGTACGAGACCCTCGCCGGTCTCGTCGCCGGGCTGCTGGGGCGCATCCCCGCGGCCGGGGACGTCGCCGAGCTGCCCGGCTGGCGGCTCTCGGTGCGCCGGGTCGGCCACCACCGTGCCGAGCGGGTGCGGTGCGTCCGTACGGACCTCCCGGCGGGGGCGCAGCGATGAACATGCTGCAACTCCTCTTCGCCCTGGTGCTGGTGCTCGCCAACGGCTTCTTCGTGGGGGCCGAGTTCGCGCTCGTCTCCGTGCGGCGCAGCCAGATCGAGCCGAAGGCGGCCGAGGGTTCGTCCCGGGCCCGCACGGTCCTGACCGGGCTGGAGAACCTGCCGCAGATGATGGCGGCGGCCCAGTTCGGCATCACCATCTGCTCCCTGACGCTGGGAGCGGTGGCCGAGCCGACCGTGGCACGGCTGCTGGAACCCCTCTTCCACGCGGTGGGGCTGCCCGGGCAGCTCGTCCACCCGCTGGGCTACGTCATCGCCCTCGCCCTGGTGGTCTTCCTGCATCTGGTCATCGGCGAGATGGTGCCCAAGAACCTGGCCATGTCCGCGCCCGACCGGGCGGCGCTGTGGCTGGGTCCCGGGCTGGTGACGTTCGCCCGGCTGTGCCGGCCGGTCACCCGGCTGCTCGGCGCGTGCGCGCACGGCGTCCTGCGGCTCTTCCGGGTCGAGCCCAAGGACGAGGTGGAGGCGGTCTTCACCAGTGAGCAGCTGACCCACCTCGTCGAGGACTCGCGGCAGGCCGGTCTGCTGGAGCCGGAGGAGCAGGAGCGGCTGGAGGACGCACTGGGGCTGGGCAGCCGCCCGGTCACCGACGTGCTGCTGGACCCGGCCACGCTGGTGACGGTCGATCCGTCGGTCACGCCCCGGCAGGTCGAGGAGCTGACCGTACGCACCGGCTACTCCCGCTTCCCCATATGCGCCTCTCCCGGCGGGGCGTTCATGGGCTACCTGCACGTCAAGGACGTGCTGGACCTGGAGGACCGCGACCGGGCCGTCCCGCAGCGCGTGTGGCGCCGCGTCGAGACGCTGCGGGCCGAACTGCCGCTGGACGACGCACTGACCGTGATGCGCCGTGCTGCCGCGCACCTGGCGGCGGTCACGGACGCCTCGGGGCGCGTGCTGGGGCTCGTCGCCCTGGAGGACGTCCTGGAGATGCTCGTCGGCGAGGTCCGCGACCCCGCGCACCGGGAGGTGCCGGAGGCACGCATGCCGGAGGGACAGGAGGCGATGGTCGGCTGAGCCGACCCGGCACCGCCGGGCCCGCGCTGCCGAGCTCCGCCGCGGCGGGGCCTGGCCCCGCCCCTTCACCCGTTCCCGGGGGTGGGACCACACCTTGACGGCAGGCATGTCAGAGAGTCGTAGCCTGGTAAACGGGTGCCCCCTTCCACATGGACGCGATCAAGGCGGAGGCTCTCAGAGCGGCGAAGCCCAAGACGCTGTAGACGATCAAGATGAGGGTGAAGAACCAGAACATGCCGACGTCGGACCATGCGGAATCCACGTGGCCGAAGGTGATGAGCCAGGCCAGGATGTAGAAGATGGTGAATGCGGCGGCAAGCAGGGCTGTGATCACTCCGGCGAGCGCGGGCAGGATGGCGGGCAGGAAGCCGAGCAGCGGTACATAGTCGTCGCGACGGGTTGCGGCCAGCGCGTAGGCGCAGACCAGGAGAAGAATGCAGGCCAGGGTGTAGTAGCCGTTGCCGCCGTTCCAGTGGAGGAGTTCCTGCGTGTTGGCAGCGTATTGATCGTTGAAGGTCTCTCGCCAGTTCTCGGCCACAACGCTGATGAAGACGTAGGTCATGCCGACCCAGATGGCTTGGAAGGTGAAGCCGGCGAGGGTCGCGCACACGGCGAAGACGGTCCGGTGAACGGGGATCCGGCGCAGGTGCTGGATGCTGAGCCGGATGGCCGACGTGATCGTCTGGCCGGTCAGGCGGGTGCTCCGGTACGTTGCGCGCGCGCCCTGGAGCCACATCCAGGCGGTGATGAGTGTGGCAAGGAACGAGGCGGTGATGCTGCCGACGCCGAACCAGGAGGTCACGAGGGTTCGGACGACCTCCCACAGCTGCAACGGGTCGGGGATGAGGCTTGAGTTCTCAGCAGGGGATGTCACCGGGACCTCCGGACGGCGTTTCAGGTAGTGAGGTCGTCAGGGGCGGAGTATCGGGCCCCTTCGCCTGCCGATGCCATGGCGCTCTGCAAAGTGCTCTTGGAGGCGGGAGTGCCGGAACTGGTATACCGCTCCGAACTGGCGCAGCACTCCCCGTTCGTAGGCGTCTTCGAGAAACCGCATCAGCCGTAGGGGGAGTCGTTGTCGTAGGGCCAGCCAGCACCGGACGAGCAAGAAGAAACCCCAAGCGGTATCACAGAATCCGGACAGCGCAGCTACCAGCGCAGCCCCGAGAGCGATCACGAGCCCGTCCTGGACGCCGACTGCGCTGATGATCCCCAGCGCCACTCCGAGGCTGAGCCCGACCGACCTCAAGGCCGCCATGCCCCGGTCGCCGACCAACAAAGAACGAGGGCTCAGCAGAGCTGTCTGGACCGGCCCTATCAGCGAGTCCGCCAGACCTGTCACCAGAACGACGGCGCCCGCGGCTGCGACCACGGCTGCCAGCAGCCCCCAGAAGACACCGAACTGGTTCCACAGCACGCTGGCGAGACCGAGGCCGATCCCTCCCGCCGTTCCGGCCGCGAAGTTGGACATAAGCAGACGGAATCGGCCCCCCTTGTGAAGCACAGCGCGGACGGGAACGTGCTCGGACCTGGAGATGCTGCGGCCCCATACCGTTTCCACGACCTCGCCTCCGAATCCAAAGACCAAACCCCCTCCCACGCCCACCGCACCCCCTACAACAGCACCGAATGTCTGTGCCATCGCCCAGCCCAGCAGCACACCTCCTCCGATTCCGAAGAACGTTCCGAGCGCCCAGCGGGGGACCGCGCGGTCCAGCCTCCACCAGGCCAGATCATGTGTGTGTTCTTCGTCGAGGTGACGCGCGAGGAATCGCAGCCATCTCTCCACCTTCTCCACTTCCCATGAGGGGTGGGGGCGGGCGCCGAGCGGTGTGGGACGGCTCTGGTACCTCGACGGGATGAGTGCGTCGAGGAGGTGTTTCTCGATGGACTCCCGTGTCGGGAAGAGCGCGGTGTCGGTGAGCCGGTCCGGTTCGGAGGCCGTATCGGCAAACGCCATTCGGGTGAGGAAGACCATCAGCGGAGTGGACAAGACGTTGGCCAGAGGCTCGTTCGGTCGCCCGCGTAGATGGGCGGAGAGGGCCTCCCATCGCGCGTCGCCGGGTGGTGCTGAACGACGGAGGTACTCGGCGGCGTCGCCGGGTGTGATGGGGGCGAGCTCCACTACGGCGGCAGCTGCGAGGACCGCACGTGTTGTGGTGGTAAGGGCCTCGTAGTCGTCGGAGCGGCAGGTGACGACGAGAGGCTGGTTGCCGGCGGTCGCCCGGTCGATGCTGTCGAGGATTTGGGGGTGGGCCTGCACGTGGATTTCGTCAACGCCGTCCAGAATCGGCAAAATCTTCTCAGCCTTGATCAAGCTTCGTGGGATCTCGTCACGACCACCGTAGTATTCCTGAGCCAGCTTGCCGGCGATCCAGTCATGCAGATGCTCGCGCCTCGGGTCCCAAGAACCAATGGACAGCAGCACGGGCACGGGCCCGCCTCGTTCCCGGCGGCTGAGAAGACCGAGTGTCAACGTGATCGTCAACACTGTCTTCCCGGAGCCAGGGCCCCCGAGCACCACCATCCGCCGCTTCGGTAGCGACAGGAAACCATCGACGATCTGGTTGAGGTGCCCCTGTAGCCGAAGCCGGATCACTCGGCCGCCGATCGCACTGCCGAGGACGGCTTCCGGGTGGTCGGAAACAGACGGTCGGCGTGAAGTCGACCAGCGCACTGTCATGGGATCGGTCTTGTGCAGTCCCTGGTTGGCGGCTTGCTGCTGCCATAGCCGTTGCACCTGGGCTGCTAACTCATCGGCAGCGGCATCTGCCTGTACGACGGCGTCAACCTGAGCGTTCCGATGCTCACGTATCCCCTGCTGCCATGTCAGCCAGAGCCCCGTGAGACCGATGGGTACACCGGTGATCAGTGCGCCGACGCTGCTGAGTTGGTCGGCTCGTTCGAGCCCTTGCCGGGCAAGGAAGAGGAGTGATCCGATGAGCAGAAGCCCAGATACGCAGGCGACACTCACACGCCACCATGACAAGCGCTGACTTGGCATGCTCCCATACTGTCAGCAGAAGAGCTCTGCTCAAGTAGATCCGGACAGGACTGAGTACCGCAACGGCCCTGCACTCGGCCCGGTGCCGGAAAGCACAAACCTGCACTGCCGCCCCGGCGTTTCCCTCATTGGGATGAACGGGCACATGCCAGCGGGCACGGGTGCCGTGGGCTCCGCCGAGCCGGCCGCGCCGTACCGGCCCTCCACCCGGCGTCACGGCGCGGGATCCTGCGGATCCCGCGCGTCGCCGCGGCGGCCGCGGGGCGAGCCCCAGCCGGGGCCCGACAGCACCTCGCCGTACGCCTGCATCAGGTCCGGCAGGCGCAGCGTCGCGAGGTCCTCGCGGGTCGGCGTGCCGGGGTAGCCCGACAGCCGCAGGTCGCGGTACGCGCAGCTCTTCTCGTACAGCGTGCGCAGGAAGCGGCCGTTGCCGAGTTCGTCGATCCAGCCCTGCTCGACGACGTGGCCGCTGATGCTGCGCAGCTCCTCCAGCGCCTCCTCGTCCCAGGCGTCGCCGTTCTCGCCGGCCAGCACCTCGCCGATGCTGGTGAGCTCCAGGGGGCGGTAGCTGGGGAAGTCCACGCGGGTGGTGAAGCGGGAGTGCAGGCCGGGGTTGGCGGCCAGCAGGCGGTCCATGCCCTCGGGGTAGCCGGCGAGGATGACCACCAGGCGGTCGCGGTTGTCCTCGGCCCGCTTGAGCAGCACCTGCAGCGCCTCGTCGCCGTAGGCGTCGCCCTTGCTGTAGCCGGAGTTGGAGAGGCTGTACGCCTCGTCGACGAAGAGCACCCCGCCCAGTGCCGAGTCGATCAGCTCGTTGGCCTTGACGGCCGTCTGCCCGAGGAACTCGCCGACCAGGTCGGCCCGCTGCGCCTCGACCAGGTGGTCGCCGCCGAGCAGGCCGAGGGCGTAGAAGACCCTGCCGAGGATGCGGGCGACGGTGGTCTTGCCCGTGCCGGAGGGGCCGGAGAAGACGAAGTGCCGCTTGGGGGGCTGGACGGGCAGGCCCTGGCCGGCCCGCAGCCGGGCCATGTGCAGCTGGGCGGAGAGCGCCCGCACCTGCCGCTTGACCGGCTCCAGACCGACCATCCGCTCCAGCTCGGCGAGGGCCTCGGCCAGCAGCACGGGGTCGGAGCGGCCGGGCAGCGGCGGGGGACCGGGCTGGGCCGGCACGCGGAACTTCTCGCGCACGCCGTCGGCCTCGGCGGGGGCGTTGCCCGGGGACGCGGGCCCGGGGACCGCGCCGGGGTCGGTGCCGGTGAGGACGTCGCGGCTGTCGAGCGGGTCGGACGCGGCCTGGACGTCCTGCTCGCCGCCCGGATCGGGGGACTCCGGGAAGAGGGCACCGCCCAGCGGCGCCGGGGCCAGGTCCACGGGGTCGTCGTCCAGACCGTCCCCGTCGGCGATGGCGGTGAGCCGCGCCGAGGTGTCCATGAACGAGGGGTCCACGCGGTGCACGGCCCGGTAGAGGGGGAGCGCGGCGGCGCTGCGGCCCGTGCCCTCGTGGGCCCGGGCGAGCCAGTAGCGCAGCTCCTTGCGCTGCGGCTGTTCGCTGCGGCAGCGCATCAGCGCGGCGGCGAGCAGCGGCTCGGCGTGCCCGTACATCTCCAGCCGGACCCGGGCCATGCCGCCGAAGAGCCCCGCCTCGATGCCGAGCAGCGGGTCGTCCAGGAGCGGCTCGGTGTGGCCGACGAGCTGTTCCCAGTCCTTGACCAGGTAGGCGCGGCAGGCGTGCAGGAAGCGCACCTGGGGGTCCGTCTCGACGGGCGGGCAGCCGGCGAGGGCCCGGTCGAGCTCCGGGACGTGCCGGCCGTCGAGCCAGTGCGAGGCGTGGGCGAGCAGCAGGTCCCGGCCGCTCTCCAGCACCGGCTGCACCCACCAGCCGAGCCAGTACCAGGAGTTGAGCGGGCGGCGGTGGCGGCGGCGCTGCTCCCCGAAGCGGTCGCGGTGCCGGTACATGCGCAGCAGCGCGGTCGTGGTCTCGGCGCGCAGCGCGTGCAGGCCGAGCCAGGCGTCGGCCATCCCGGGGTCGACGCGGACCGCGGTCCGGAACTCCTTCTCCGCCTCGGTGTACGCGCCCATGGTGTAGGCGTCGACGGCGCGCAGCCAGGCGAGATCGGCCGGGGCGGGCGGGCCCTGCATGCCGAGATCCATCACGTCCCCCACAAACCTGCCCCCGTAGCGTGCCGTGCCGCCGGGCGAGTGCCTTGGCCGCGCCTTTCCGAACTGCTGTGCTGTGGACGGGAGTTGCCGGCCGTGCCGACGCCTCCCGCCGAGGTGCCCGGGGAGATCCCGGGAGCTGCCCGCCGATGGGGTGCGCCGTCTCGCATCGTACCTGCGCGGTCGGGGTCGGCCGAAGGGTGCGGGGGCGCAGATCACGGCGCCGCCGTGAGCCGGGGGCGGTCGCGAAAGCGATCCGGAGAGTGGTCACCGAGCGTGACGCGGTGGGGTGGTGGGGCGGAACAAAGGGCGCAAAACGCAGCACCCGGCGCAGTACGAAGCCCCCGATCACGGGGGAACAACCGGGGGCTTCGCGTCTGCAAGCGGCTTGTCTCAGCCGCACATTGAGAACGTAAGTCCTGTACGCCCCCTGGGTCAAGCCGAGTTGGGGCAGTCGGCGGGGAACGTGCGCAGCCGGGGACCGGCCCGGCCGGGGGTGGGCACGGAGCGTGACGGCGGCCGCGAATCAGTTGGTTTTCTGCTGCCCCGGCAGCAACACATATCCCTCTTTCCCCTGCAGTACCAGGAGTTCCGCGTACGGGCGTGAGGGGTCGGTTGTGAAATGTGCGCGCTCCGCTCGCTTCCAGCCGTCCCAGAATTCGGTCAGTCCGGGGCCGTCGCGGAGTTGACCCCTTTCCCAGGAGCCCTCATCCGTCAACTCCATCCACAACAGGCAGGCGAGGTAGGGGCGTAGCGCGCTCCGCCCCGCGCCGACGCCCTCCACCAGCACCACGGGCGCGGCCTCCAGCGCCCGTTCCGCCGAGAAGCTCCTCGCCACCCAGTCGTACGCCCGGTACCGCGCGGCCTCTCCCCGGGAGAACGGACCGAGCACCCACTCCCGCAGCCGCCCGGTCCACTCGAACAGCTCCTCGTGCGTGGCCAGGTCGTCCAGGTGCAGTACGGGCGCGCCGCCCAGCGCCGCCGCCAGCCGCCCGGCGAACGTGGTCTTCCCGGAGCCCGCATGGCCGTCCACGGCCACGAGCCGGACCGGCCCGACCGAGGGGGGCAGCGCCCGGAGCCGGCGGGCGAGGGCGTCCAGGCCGCCGGGGGAGGCGGCCGCCTCCCCCGGGTCATGGCTGAATTGATCGTTCACCGGACCACCCTAGGACCGGCCCGTGCCCCGCCCCGCATTGAGGGCGCGCCGCGCGGGAATCACTGGTCTGGACCGTCCGAGCGGCGATAGTGGTCCGGCCCGGACCGGCCGGAGCGCACCCGCAGCCCCACACCCACGACTGGGGGACCACCGTCATGTCCAGCAGATCCACACCCCGGCGCGCCGTGCTCGCCGCAGCCCTCGCCGTCACGGCGGCCGCCGCGCCCCTGTCGTCGGTGGCCTCCGCGTCCGCGGCCCCGCGCGGCGGGCCCGGCCGCCCGGACGGCAGCGTCGACTACCGGGCCTGGACCACCTTTCCCCAGTGGGCCGGCGGCAGGGGCGCCGGCACCAGGGTCCTCGGCGGCGCCCGTCCCGGGCTGGTCCTCGACCGCCCCCTCGGTACCGTCGAGTACACCGACCCGCACACCGGCACCACGGCCCGCTGGGAGTACGCCACCTGGCACTCCCCGGTCCACGTCCTGCCGGAGCCCGCGAGCGAGATCGTCGTCTCCTGGAACGCCCGCACCCCCGCCGGCACCTGGCTGCAGGCGGAGCTGCGCGCCGCCTACACCGACCGCACGCACAGCCCCTGGTACGTGATGGGCCGCTGGACGTCCGGCGACGGGGCCGGCGACATCCGCCGCACCTGCGTCGACGGGCAGGGCGACAAGAAGAGCAGCGTCTCCACCGACACGCTGGCCGTCGACGACCCGTCCGGCGGACTCCGCCTGGCCTCCTACGAGCTGCGGCTCACCCTCCACCGCCGGCCCGGCACCTCCCGCACCCCCACCGTCTGGCGCGTGGGCGCGATGGCCTCGGACATCCCCGACCGCTTCACGGTGCCCGCGTCGAGGCCGGGGGAGGGGGCGGGCCACGCGCTGCGGGTGCCGCGCCACTCGCAGGAGATCCACCGGGGCCAGTACCCCGAGTACGACAACGGCGGTGAGGCGTGGTGCAGTCCCACCTCCTCGACGATGGTCATCGAGTACTGGGGCCGCGGCCCCAGCCGCGAGGACCTCGCCTGGGTCGATCCCGCGTACGCCGACCCACAGGTCTGCCACGCCGCCCGCCACACCTACGACTACCAGTACAAGGGCTGCGGCAACTGGCCCTTCAACGCGGCCTACGCGGCCACCTACCAGGACCTGCAGGGCGTGGTCACCCGGCTGCGCTCCCTCAACGACGCCGAGCGGCTGGTGCGCGCCGGGATCCCGCTCATCACCTCCCAGTCCTTCCTCGCCACCGAGCTCGACGGCGCCGGCTACGGCACGGCCGGCCACCTGATGTGCGTCGTCGGCTTCACCGGGGACGGCGACGTGATCGCCAACGACCCGGCCAGTCCGTCGAACGCGGCCGTCGAACGGATCTACAAGCGGCGGCAGTTCGAGAACATCTGGCTCAGGACCAAGCGGTACAACGCCCAGGGACAGGTCAGGAGCGGCACCGGAGGCATCTGCTACCTCTACTTCCCCCTCCGCCCGACGACACGTCAGGCACGCGCCCTGGCGTCGGTGGGGGTGCGCTGAGGGGCGCGCGCCCGGGAGGAGGGGCGCGGGAAGGGAGGAGATGCATCTCACGTCGCGAGCGCGTTTCGGACAGTGGGGGAGGGGACCTCGCAGGAGGCGGGGGCGGTGCGTGGCCGAATGCGGATGACCCATGTCCGCTTGTTGCTTCCATTCGAACGAACGATCAGTAGCCTCTGGTCAACACCCCACGGCACCTCCCCCGCCCCCCACTCCGCCCAACACCCTTGCGACGAGCTGGAGACACAGTCTGATGGAGCGTCCCACCCCGGCCCCCCGGGGCGTCGACCTGTCCGTGGACGGCGACCGCGCGGTCGGTTATCCGGGGCCGCCGAGCCCGCGCGAGAATGCCGTGCATCCCGGTGCCGCGGGCGGCGAACCGGCATTTGCCGGGCTCACGGGGGTGGGGTGGCGGCCGTGACCGGAATGTCCAGTGGCAGAATGTTGTCCGTGGATCAAACCGTCACCCCGGTTTCGTATGCCGCCGTGGACACGGCCGTGGGTACCCCCATGGCCGTCCCGCACGCCGCATCCGACTTCCGGGACGACCGGCTGCGCCGCTTCGCCGCGATCTGGTGCCGCGCCCTCTACCCGGCCACGTCGGGCGTCATGGTGCGCCCCATGACGCGCGCCCGGTTCGAGCGCTGCCTCGTGCCGCTCGCCGCCAGACTCCGTGACGTGCTCTACTCGCGCCCGTTCGACCCCCGCCCGGCCTCCGAGGTCGGGGCCGCGCTGGTGCGGGCCCACATCACCGACCCCGACGCCCTGCCGCTGATCCTCGGCGTCATCGACGCCTACCTCGTCCTCTACCTGCCGCCCGACCACCCCATGCCCGCCGAGGAGAGCCGGGCCCGCTGCTCGCGCGTGCAGCACGCGGTGGCCGCGGGCTTCGCCCGGGCCCTGGGCGAACGCACCCGCGCCGAGCAGGAGACCGCCTCCCGTGCCGCTTCCGTCGCGCAGGCCGCGACGGAAGCGGCCCTGCACGGCAGCGAGGCCCGCTTCCGCGCGGTGTTCGAGGGTGCCGCCGTCGGCGTCGGCATCGCCGACGTCGACGGCCGCATCGTGGACGTCAACGACGCGCTGATGCGCATGTTCCGCAGCCCCGGCCGCAAGGTCCACGGCCGCAACGTCGGCGAGTTCGTCCACCCCGAGGACCCGCTCGAATTCTGGGGCCTCTACCGCGAACTGGCCCGCGGCGACCGTGAGCACTACCGCGTCGAGAAGCCCTTCTACCGCAGCGACGGCAGCGTCCTGTGGACGGACCTGTCGGTCTCCCTCCTGCGGGACGCGACCGGCGAGCCCCAGTACCAGCTGGCCGTCCTGGAGGACGTCACCGAACGCCGGCTGCTGCACGAGCGCATCCGCTACGAGGCCACCCACGACGCCCTCACCGGCCTGCCCAACCGCACCCTCTTCTTCGAACGCCTCGACGGCGCACTCGGCCGGGCCGAGGAGGGGACTCACGACGGCGGTGCCCGCTTCGGCCTGTGCTACCTCGACCTCGACGGCTTCAAGGCCGTCAACGACAGCCTCGGCCACGCCGTCGGCGACCGGCTGCTCGTCGCCGTCGCCGAACGGCTGCGCGCCTGCGCGAGCGGCCCCCACGAACTCGTCGCCCGCCTCGGCGGCGACGAGTTCGTCGCCCTGACCACCGGCCCCTCGGCCGCGGGCGACGTGACCGCCCTCGCCCGCCGCATGCTCTCCGCCCTCGCCGAGCCGGTACGCCTCGACGGCCGGGACCTGTCCGTCCGCGCCAGCATCGGCGTCGTCGACGGGCCGGCCGGCGAGCTCGGCGCGGAGGAGGTGCTGCGCAGCGCCGACATCACCATGTACCGGGCCAAGGCCGCCGGCGGCAACCGCTACGAGCTCGCCGACGCCGACTCCGACGCCCGCGTCATCGCCCGGCACAGCCTCACCAACTGCCTGCCCGGCGCGTTCGACAAGGGCGAGTTCTTCATCGAGTACCAGCCCCTCGTCCGGCTGGACGACGGCACGGTACGCGGAGCGGAAGCCCTCGTCCGCTGGCTGCACCCGGTGCACGGGGTGCTGGGGCCGGACCAGTTCATCCCCCTCGCCGAGAGCACGGGCCTGATCGTGCCGCTCGGCCGGTGGGTCCTTGAGGAGGCCGCCCGCCAGGCCCGTTCCTGGCGCAGCGAGGGCGACGCGTCCGCACCCCTGCGCGTCAACGTCAACCTCTCGCCCTCCCAGCTGCGCTACCCGGCCCTGGTCGCCGACACCGTCTCCGTCCTGCGCGACGTGGGCCTCGACCCCTCCGCCCTGTGCCTGGAGGTCACCGAGAACGCCCTCATCGGCGCCGACGAGGAGGAACTGCGCCCGCTGCGCCAACTCGCCGACCTGGGCGTGGACATCGCCCTCGACGACTTCGGCACGGGCTACTCGAACCTGTCGTACCTGCGCCGGCTGCCGGTCAGCACCCTCAAGCTCGACCGGTCCTTCACGCGCGGCATGCAGTGCGCGCCGGCCGACCCCGTCGACGTGAAGATCGTCGAGGGCATCGTCTCCCTGGCCCACACCCTCGACCTGTCGGTCACGGTCGAGGGCGTGGAGACGGGCACGCAGGCCGATCACCTGCGTCTGCTGGGCTGCGACACGGCACAGGGCTGGTACTACGCCCGGCCCGGCCCGCCGGAGCGCCTGCACACCCTCTCGTTGGTGGACGCGGCGTCCTAGGGCGTGTCCGACGGGTCAGTACGCGTCGAGCAGGCGTGCCTCGTGATCGGTCAGCAGCCGTGAGCGGATCAGGAAGCGCACCCCCTCGGGTGCTTCGAGCGAGAAGCCGCTGCCGCGGCCCGGCACCACGTCCACCGTCAGGTGGGTGTGGCGCCACCGCTCGAACTGATCGGCCGACATCCAGAAACCGACCGGCTCGGCCACTCCTTCGACGGTCAGCTCGGCCAGCAGGACGTCGGAGCCGCCCGTGCGGAACTCACCCCGCGGGTAGCACATGGGCGAGCTTCCGTCGCAGCAGCCGCCCGACTGGTGGAACATCAGCGGCCCGTGCTTCGCGTGGAGGTCGCGGACCAGCCGGGCGGCGGCGGGCGTCAGGGCGATGCGGGAGACGTACTCGCTCATGAGGGGTGTCCGGATAAGTGCGGGATCATGGAATATTCCTCCTCGATGTGCTGGATGTACCGGGGACGACAGCCTGACGCGTGCCCCGAGCTGATCACCAGGGGGAGAATGGCCGCATGTCGCAGTGGGAACACCTGGTCGAACAGCACGCCATCCTGTCCGTGGTCGCCGGATCGCGGGCCTTCGGGCTGGAGACCGCCGCGTCGGACACCGACCGGCGGGGCGTGTACGTCGCGCCCACCGCGGCGTTCTGGCGCATGACCAAGCCGCCGGCCCACGTGGAGGGCCCGCTGCCCGAGCAGTTCAGCTGGGAGGCCGAGCGGTTCTGCGAGCTCGCCCTGAAGGGCAACCCGAACCTCCTGGAGGTCCTGCACAGCCCCCTGGTGGAACGCTGCACCCCGCTCGGCACCGAACTGCGCGAGCTGGCCCCGGCCTTCCTCTCCCGCCGCGTCCACCAGACCTTCGGGCGCTACGCCCAGTCGCAGCTCGCCAGGGCCCAGGCCCGCAGGGAGCGCGACGGCGAGCCCCGCTGGAAGCCGGTGATGCACATGCTGCGCCTGCTGATCAGCGGCGCCGCCCTGCTGGAGACCGGCGTCCTGCAGACCGGCGTCGGGGAGCACCGCGACCGCCTGCTGGCGGTGCGCCGGGGCGAACTGCCGTGGGAGGAGGTGGGCGCCTGGTGCGACCGGCTCGGCGACCGCCTCGACCGGGCGGCGGCCGGCAGCCCCCTGCCCGAGAGCCCGGACGCGGAACGGGTGGAGGACTGGCTGGTCTCGGTGCGCCGCCGGGCACTGTGACGGGGGGCGGGGCCGTCGCCCCGGGGGCACGGATATCCAGTGGCACATCCTGCCGGGCCGGCCCATTCTGTCGTGGTGAACGAACCGAACCACCGGATCCGGGCCCTCCACACCGCGTCCACCGTGACCGTCTACCAGGCGTACGACCCGCGGATCGGCCTGCCCGCGGCGCGCGACGGCCGCTTCCCGGCCGCCTGGAAGCGGGACCGCATGACCTGGATCAAGCCCTCGTTCCTGTGGATGATGTACCGCTGCGGCTGGGGCACGAAGGAGGGCCAGGAGACCGTCCTGGCCGTCGAGATCAGCCGCGAGGGCTTCGAGTGGGCGCTGCGCAACGCCTGCCTGTCCCACTACGAGCGCGGCGTCCACCCCGACCCGGCCGCCTGGAAGAAGCAGCTCAAGGCCGCCCCGGCCCGGGTCCAGTGGGACCCCGAGCGCGACCTGCACCTGAAGCCGCTGCCCCACCGCTCGCTGCAACTGGGGCTCTCCGGCGAGGCGTCCCGGCGCTACGCGGACGAGTGGACGGTCGCCATCACGGACGTGACACCGCTGGCGGCACGCATCCGCCGGCTGGTGGCGGAGGGCGCGACCGGCGAAGCGGCCGCGCTGCTGCCGCAGGAACGCCCGTACCCCCTCGCGGACGAGATGGCGCACATCCGTCTGTGAGGGGGAAGGGTCAGGCATCGGCGCCGGACGTGTCCGAGGACTCGTCGGAGGAGCGACCGTCGCCGCCGTCGCCACTGTTCCCGTTTCCGCTGCCTCCGCCCCTTCCGTTTCCCCTGGTTCCGCTGCCGGGCGGCGCTGCACCGACGCCCGTCAGATAGGCGGATACCACGACGTTGGCGGTGTACGTGTGCCGAGCGTGGTCGTAGTCCCCGCCACAGGTGATCAGGCGCAGCTCGGCGCGTTTCCCGTAGGGGGATCCGTAGACCTTGTCGACGTCGAAGTGCTTGTTGGCGACGACGGTGACGCTCTCCACGGTGAACTCGGCGACGGAGCCGTCGGCGCGGACGACGTCGACCTTCTCGCCGCGTTTGATGTTGCTGAGTTCGTAGAAGACGGCCGGTGACTGCTTGGTGTCCACATGGCCGACGAGCACGGCGGCACCGCTGCTGCCGGGCTCGGGCCCGTCCTGGTACCAGGCCACGGAGTTGGGCCGCTCGTACGGGGGCGGCTCGACGCCGCCCAGGGAGTCCAGTCCGTGCCCCTCGATCGGGGCGCGGACCCCCATCGCCTTGATGACCAGACGCTGGGGGCCTGCCCCCGGCAACGGTTCGTGTGCCGGGGGCAGGCTGTGCGCGGGAGGACGGCCTGCAGCGGCCACGTCGCCGGTCTTGGGAGCCGTGGCTATGGGCTCCTTCGCGACGCCGTTGCCCAGTAGCCACAGGGCCAGGATCAACGTCAGCCAGGCCGTCCTTGTCAGCAGACGGGCGGAACCGCCTGTGCGCACCTCTGACATATCGCCGGTCCGCTTTCTGTCACTGCTTGGCCGCGTTGGCGCGACGGCGGTACCAGATCAGCCCACCGGCGATACCCGCGGTGGCGCCTGCGAAGGCGAGGGCCGGGGTGCCGACGGCCGAGGACTCGGCTGCGGCCATCTCGGCCGTGGCGCCACCACCCGCGTGGGCGTGGTGACTCGGCCGTCCGTGGTGCTCGCGGCCACCGTCGTGGTGTTCGCGGCCACCGTCGTGGTGCTCACGGCCGTGGTTGCCGTCATGGCCCTTGTGGTGCTCGCGACCGTGGTCCTCACGACCGTGGTCCTCGTCGTGGCCCTTGTCGTGGCCCTTTTCGTGGTCGCGGCCGTGGTCGTCGTCACGACCCTTGTGGTGGTCGCGGCCGTGGTCCTCGTCGTCCCGGCCCTCGTGCTTGCGACCGTCGTGGTCGTCGCGGCCGTGGTCGTCGTCGTCACAGTCGTCGTCGTGACGGTTGTGGTCACGGCCCTTGTCGTGGTCGCGGCCGTGGTCGTCGTCGTCGCAGTCGTCGTCGTGACGGTTGTGGTCCCGACCGTGGTGCTTGCGGCCGTGGTCGTCGTCGTCGCAGTCGTCGTCGTCATGCGTGGTGGCGAGACGGCTGTCGGCGGCCTTCGGGGTGGACAGCTCGACGGTTCCGGACTTGGCGGTCGGGTCGTTGAGCGCGTAGGCGGCCGGGGCCGCGCAGACGGCAACAGCCGTCAGGGTGCCGCAGAGTGCGGTGCGGATTGATTTCACGGGGTGTACCTCCTTGCCTCCGAGGTTCACCCGGCAATCCGGGAGGAGCATCCGCAGGGTAGTCGTATTGCTCCATTCGGTAAGGGATTCCGGCCGGACGGGTGGCGGAGCCGGGATCTGTGGCCTTCGCAGGCCGTGCGGGGGTCTTGATGCGGGGGCAGGGGCTGTGGCTACGCTGACCGGGTTGCTCGGCGAGGGAGTCGCACCGCTGTCACGAGGTGGGGCGGCTCCGTGATCGGCGCGCTCCTCGTGCTGTTCGCGAGAGACCCGTCGTGGGCCGGGCGGCGAATGTCCGGCATCGATCCACGAGTTGTGCGAGGAGTGCAGGAATGGCTGAGGTGAAGCTCGCCGCCGAGCTGCGGACCGAGTTCGGCAAGGGCGCTGCCCGTCGTATGCGACGGGAGCACAAAGTGCCGGCTGTCGTCTACGGGCACGGCGCCGAACCGAAACACGTGGCGGTCGAGGGCCATGCGCTGATGATGGCCCTGAAGACCCCGAACGCCCTGATCAACCTGACCGTCGACGACACGAGCGAACTGGTCATCCCCAAGGCCGTGCAGCGCGACCCGCTCAAGGGCTTCCTGATCCACGTCGACCTGCTGGCCGTGGCGAAGGGCGAAAGGGTCACCGTCGAGCTGCCGATCCACACCGAGGGCGTGCTGGCACCGGGCGGCAACATCCTGGAGCACATCCTGAACGCCCTGCCGGTGGAGGCCGAGGCCACCCACATACCCGAATCGGTCACCGTCTCCGTGCAGGACCTGGACATCGGCCACACCGTGCGCGCGGCGGACATCGTGCTTCCGCCCGGTGTGTCGCTGGCGATCGACGGGGAGGCGGCGGTGCTGCAGATCGTCGCGGCCCAGGCGGAGGCCGCCGGCGACCCCGACGCCGACGAGGCCACGGACGCGTAGGGCGCGTAGGCACCCAGGACGCGTAGGCACGTAGGGGGCGCGTAGTGTCCCCAGCCGTCGTCCCCTCCAGGAGCGGGGGCGGCGGCCGTCGTGCGTCCCCTTATATGCCTCAAATCGCCACACCCGTCGGGCCTGGCCAGCGAGATTCCCACAAGAACGTGGTCCGAGTTCTAGTGGATGCGTCCCTTCCCCCCTTCGTGAGCCTCCTTGAGGATCGTGGGGCATCCGGAAGCGCTCCGTCCGCTTCTTCGCCCCCGCACGCCGGTGAGGACTCATGATGGCTCCGTTCGACTCCCATGCCGCTCCTTCTGAATGGGTCGCTTCGTGCTATGTCCGGCGAAAGCCGTGCCGAACGGCGGATGGAAGAGCGCTGACCCCTTGAGGTTCCGGATCGGTCGTTCCAGCAGCACACCGGCGCCCCGGTATCCGGAAGAACCGGTACCTGCCCAGGCCGTACACACCGAAGAGCCGGAGACCGCCGAAGCGCCCCTGTCGGACCACGAGATAGCCCTCATCAGGGCTTCCCTGTCGGTGGTCGAGCCCTTTGCGGGGGAGATCACGGTCTACTTCTACGCCATTCTCTTCGCCCGTTACCCCGAGGTCCGTCCGATGTTCCCGCAGGGGATGGACACCCAGCGCGATCGCCTCCTGCGCTCGCTGCTGCGCATCGTGGATCTGGCCGACGACCCCGAGAACCTCGTCCGCTTCTGCGGACACCTCGGCCGCGATCACCGCAAGTTCGGCACCCTCGCCGCGCACTTCCCGGCCGTGGGCGAGTGCCTCCTCGCCACTCTGGCCCGGTTCGCCGGCTCCGCGTGGACCCCGGAGATCGCCGCCGCCTGGACGAAGGCGTACGGCACGGTCGCCCAGGTCATGATCAGTGCGGCCGAGGAGGACGAGGCGGTACGGCCCGCCTCGTGGCCGGCCACGGTGGTGCACCGCGTCTCGCGCGGTCACGGCATCGCCGAGATCACCGTACGTCCCCATATGGCCTACGAGTACGCCGCAGGCCAGTACGTGAGCGTCGAGACCCCGTGGTGGCCGAAGCGGTGGCGCTACTACTCCGTCGCCAATGCGCCCCGTGAGGACGGCACGCTCACCTTTCACGTGCGCGCGGTGCCCGGCGGCTCGGTCAGCGGTGCACTGGTGCAGCGGGCGGCGGTGGGCGACGTGCTCCGGCTGGGCCCCCCGATGGGCGACATGGTCCTGGACGCGGCCGACCACGGCGATCTGCTCTTCGTGGCCGGCGGCACCGGGCTCGCCCCGATCCGCGCACTCATCGAAGAGGTCGCCCGCCGCGGGGGACACCACCAAGTGGCCCTGTTCCTCGGCGCCCGCACCGGGGCCGAGCTGTACGGGGTCGACGACATGCTCCGCATGGCCCAACGGCACCACTGGCTGACCATGAAGGCAGCGATCTCCGACGAGCACATTCCCGGAATCCGCGGATCCCTGCCGCAGGTCCTGGCCGAGTACGGGCCGTGGTACGAGCACGACGTCTTTCTCAGCGGCCCGGCCCAGATGGTGGCCTCCGCCAGGGAGACGCTCGCCCTCCACGGCACCCGGCCCGACCGCATCCACCACGACCCGTTCGAGACTCCCGTCCTCTCCGCTCCCTGAGCTGCCGCACCCCCTCATCCGTCCCGCCAGGAGAAGCCCTCTTGACCGTGCCTCCGCCGTCATTCGGCTCAGCAGGTGAACACCAGCTGCAGCAGCACCTCGGCACCGCCGACCGCGCCGCCCGGTTCTACGACCAGCAGGTGCGCCGCCACCTCACACCCGAGATGCAGGACTTCATCGGCCGCCAGGCCATGGTCTTCCTGGCCACCGCCGACTCCCACGGGGAATGCGACGCCAGCTTCCGGGCCGGCCCCCCGGGATTCGTCCACGTGATCGACGCCCACACGCTGGCCTACCCCGAGTTCCGCGGGAACGGTGTGCTGGCCAGCGCCGGCAACATGATCGAGAATCCGCACCTCGGCATGCTCTTCGTGGACTTCACCCACCATCACGTGGGGCTCCACGTCAACGGCGTGGCCCACCTCTACCACGACGCGGACCTGCGCCGCATCCATCCCGGCCTGCCCACGGACGTCGCACCCGGGCGCGGTCCCGAAATGTGGGTCCACCTCGCCGTCGAGGAGGCATACATCCACTGCTCCAAGTACATACCCCACCTGGAACCGGCCCCCCGCCCCACCGGCCGCGACGCGGGCCGCCCCCAGGACTCGGACTATTTCACCGCCCGGCGCCGGGAGGCCGTCGAGACGTTCACCGGCCCATGACAGCGGGGCAGCCCCGCGAAGGGGCTGCCCCGGGATCACCACTGCTGATCGTTGCAGGTGCATGTCCTTGCGCGTGGCGGTGGCGGTCGGGCCGATCCGTCCGTCATCGCAGGGATAGGCGGTGAGCGTCCGGTCGAGTTCGTCCAGAGGGGGCGGGGCCGGTACGGATCGGGGTGGAGCCGCCGGTGTGCCCATGCCGCCATCGCCGCCGGACGCGTCAGAAGCTCATCGAGCGAGTGCCCACCCCCATCCGCAGGGTGGCTCTGCGGGAGCCCGGGGACGGGCACCGAGGCCGCGCGCCCGGCCAGGGCCAGGAGGGGCTGGTCGCACGTCTGCCGCCCAGGCGGCCGCGGCCGCCCGAGGGGGGGAGCTCCAGGTCCGGCCGGCACGCGAGGACAGCCAGCGCAGGAGCGACCGCGTACCGTCCTCGCGCACCACACGCTGCATGGCCAACACGTCTTCGGCCCGCCGCGCCACGCCTCCGCCACCCCCACCCGTCTGCACGTGCACGTCGCCTCCCAGCGACGGCGGACACCGGGCGCTCCTCGCCGGACCGTCGGGTCGGTGACCACCCCGCCGGCCGACAACGAAGCCCCCCTCCTGACGACAGGAGAGGGGCACGAGATCACTTCTTGCTTCCTACTTCTTGCGGCGCTTGCGGGGCGCGGGCACGGTCGGTGCCTCGGTCTCGCGGGCGGCCGCGAAGAAGGGCGCCATGACGTCCTCGTACTGCTTCAGGGACTCGGCCCCCAGGTCGACCTCAAGCCACTTGGGCACCTGGATTTCCTTGATTTCCGTCATGGGGGAACCGTCCTCGTCCACCTCCCCCGTGAAGTCCTCCATTTCCTCGGTCACCGTTACGGCGAACTTGACCGTGGTCAGATTGTCGGTCACCTCGGGGGCGAGGTCGTCGAAGTCGATCCGCTGGACGAAAATCGGCGTCGTGATCGTCTGACCACCGACCTCGATCGTCTTCACCCCTTCTTCCACGCCGGGCTGACCCTTGTGGGTTTCGTCTACCTCAATGAATTTGGTGCCCATGGACGGCGCCTCTCCTTTTCGTCGGTGCGAGAGTAAAGTCTAGTGCAGCATGGGTAGTTGACGCCAATTCAGAGAAGCGCTGTTCACCCTCGCACGGGAGTCGTCTGCCGTCCGGGAATGGGAGAACCGAATCCCCGGCGCGCAATCTGTGGCCGGGAGTTGCCCGGCCACAGATTGTTTCGGCTCCCAGGAGAAACCCGACTTCTTCGGGGAGTGGGAAACGAGCAGGTTCTTCGTCTGCTGGTGGTAAGCAGTGGCATCACCTGGCTGCCGACCGGTCGCGCCATCGCGCTAGGCGTTGCTCCACCCGGCTGTGCTGGAATACGAGTCGAGCAGGTCCACCACGAAGACCAGGGTCGAGCCCGGCGGGATCAGCGGCGAGGGCGACTGATTGCCGTAGCCGAGACGCGGGGGAACGATGATCTCGCGCCGGCCGCCGACCTTCATCCCCCTCACCCCCCGGTCCCAGCCCTTGATGACCCTGCCGCTGCCCAGGGCGAACTTGAACGGCTGGCCCCGGTCCCAGGAGGCATCGAACTCCTTCCCGGACTCGAAGGTCACCCCGACGTAGTGGACCCTGACCACCATGCCCGGCTGCACCTCGGCCCCGTCCCCGACGACCAGGTCCCGGATGGTCAGCTCGGTAGGAGCGTCACCCTCCGGAACGTCGACCTCGGGCTTCGTCAGTTCACTCATTGCAGCCTCACCGCTCTCCGTCGAAAGCCCCCGTACGGACTGGCCGGACACGTGGGCACCCATGCAGTAGGTGGTCACGCTACCGAGAATGCCGATTCCCGGAGCGCACCGAATCCAGCGGCCTCTCGTGATGAGCTGGGTCGAAGTGTCTCAATGGGCAAGCGGCATGCTGACGTCTTGCTGGGCTGTGGGAGGTGGCCCGGTCCTCAACTCCGCCGTTTGGCGGTTTTGTTGCTCGCTCAGAAGAAGCCCAGCTTCTTCGGGGAGTAGCTGACCAAAACGTTCTTCGTCTGCTGGTAGTGGTCCAGCATCATCTTGTGGCCCTCCCGGCCGATGCCGGATTGTTTATAGCCTCCGAACGCGGCGTGGGCCGGGTACGTGTGGTAGCAGTTGGTCCAGACGCGGCCGGCCTGGATGGCTCGGGCCGTGCGGTAGGCGGTGGTGCCGTTGCGGGCCCAGACGCCGGCGCCCAGGCCGTAGAGGGTGTCGTTCGCCAGGGTGATCGCGTCGTCCAGGTCCGTGAACGGGGCGACCGCCACCACCGGGCCGAAGATCTCCTCCTGGAAGATCCGCATGCTGTTGCGGCCCTCGAAGACGGTGGGCTGGACGTAGTAGCCGTCGGCCAGTTCGCCGGGCAGGTGGACGCGGGCGCCGCCCGTCAGGAGGCGGGCGCCCTCCTGGTGGGCGATGTCCATGTAGGCGAGGATCTTCTCCAGTTGGTCGTTGGACGCCTGCGCGCCGATCATGGTGTCGGTGTCCAGGGGGTGCCCGGGGCGGATGCGTTCGGTGCGGGCCACCGCTGCTTCGAGGAAGGGCGTGTAGTGGCCGCGCTGGATCAGGGCGCGGGAGGGACAGGTGCAGACCTCGCCCTGGTTGAGGGCGAACATGGTGAAGCCCTCCAACGCCTTGTCCAGGAAGTCGTCGTCGGCCGCCGAGACGTCGTCGAAGAAGATGTTCGGGCTCTTGCCGCCCAGTTCCAGGGTCACCGGCTTGAGGTTCTCCGAGGCGTACTGCATGATCAGGCGGCCCGTCGTCGTCTCGCCCGTGAAGGCGATCTTCGCCACCCGGGGGCTCGACGCCAGGGGCTTGCCCGCCTCCACGCCGAAGCCGTTGACGACGTTCACCACGCCGGGCGGGAGCAGGTCCGCCACCAGGTCCAGCCACACGTGGATAGAGGCGGGGGTCTGCTCGGCCGGCTTGAGGACCACCGCGTTGCCCGCCGCCAGGGCCGGGGCCAGCTTCCACGCGGCCATGAGCAGGGGGAAGTTCCACGGGATGATCTGGGCCACCACGCCCAGCGGCTCGTGGAAGTGGTAGGCGACCGTGTCCTCGTCGAGCTCCGAGAGGCTGCCCTCCTGGGCGCGTATCGCGCCCGCGAAGTAGCGGAAGTGGTCGATGGCGAGCGGGATGTCGGCGGCGAGCGTCTCGCGGACCGGCTTGCCGTTGTCCCAGGACTCCGCGACCGCGAGGATCTCCAGGTTGCGTTCCATGCGGTCGGCGATGGCGTTGAGCACCGCCGCACGGTCGGCCACCGGCGTGCGGCCCCAGGCCGGTGCCGCGGCGTGCGCGGCGTCCAGGGCGCGTTCGACGTCCTCGGCCGTGCCGCGCGCGATCTCCGTGAAGGGGCGGCCGGTGACGGGCGTCGGGTTCTCGAAGTAGCCGCCCTGCTTGGGCGGTACGTACGTGCCGCCGATCCAGTGGTCGTACCGCGGCCGGTACGTGACGATCGCCTCGGGGGAGCCGGGGCTGGCGTAACGGGTCATGGGCGAAGCCTCCGTCGGCCGTGCGTGATGACGCCGCGCGGCTGCGGCGCCGAGCGCACGCTAGACCTGCGTGCGTTGCGCGGACGTTGCCTCAGTCCCCCTTGGTGTGCGCGTACGTCTCCCGCAACCGCTGCGCCCGCTCGGCCACCGTGCCGCGGTGCACCGCGCTCTGCGGAAGTGCCGCCAGCAGCCGTTCCCACACCTCCAGGTCCGCCTCGCCCCACGGGCTCTCGGCCCACAGCTGCAGCGCCGTCGCGTCACCGCTGCTCAGCACCGCCCGCCGCAGCCGGTCCTCCAGCAGTGCGCGCATCCGGCGCACGCCCGGTGCCTCGGAGCGGGGGAGGAGCGGGCCGTTGTAGGCGCGCAGTGCGGCCCGGAGGTCGCCGGCCGCCACCTTCCTTTCCACTGCCGCCGCATCCGTCTCCAGCGCCACCTGCAGGCGGTACGGGCGTGACGCCACCAGGTCCCCTGCCGCCCCCACCGCCCTGCGCAGGCGGCACAGCTCCGCCCGCAAGGTGACCGTCGGCACCGGCCGCTCCCCGTGCAGCGCCGACATCAGCTGATCACCCGTCAGCCCGTCCGGCCGGCCCGCGAGCAGGGCCAGGATCTCGCTGTGCCGTCCGCTCAGCCGCACGCGTCGGCCGTCCGCCACCAGCAGTGCCTCGTTGCGGCCCAGGAGAGCGAGTGTGTGCCGCGGGCCGGTGGCGTCCGTCGCCAGCTGCGCCTCCGCCGCCCGGGCGGTCGCCCGGACCAGGGCGAGGCTGTGCGGGCCGGCCAGGTGGTCGCCGCCCGTGATGTCCACGGCCCCCAGCAGCCACCCCGTGCGCGGGTCGTGAACGGGCGCGGCGGCGCAGGTCCAGGGCTGGACGAGGCGGTTGTAGTGCTCGGTGGCGAAGATCTGCACGGCGTTGTCGAGGGCGAGTGCCGTGCCCGGGGCGTTGGTGCCGGCGTGACGTTCGTCCCAGCGGGCGCCCGGCACGAAGTTCATGCCCTCCGCGCGCCGGCGCACGCCCCGATGCCCCTCCACCCACAGCATGCGGCCCGCCGCGTCGCAGACCGCGAGCAGATGGGCCCCGTCCTCGGCGATGGAGCCCAGCAACTCCCGGAACAGCGGCATCACCCGCGCGAGCGGATGGGCATGGCGATGGCTCTCCAGCGCGGCGTCGCTCAGCTCGACCGGGGCCGTGAACTCCGCCGTGGGCAGCGCCGCCGCCGAACGCCGCCAGGAGGCGGCGACCACCGGGCGTACGTGCGGGTCCAACGGGCCGCCCGCCACGAATGCGGCGTGCGCGTCGCGTACCCGGCGGGAACGTTCGGCGGGATCGGTGCCCGATGCCATCGCCAGCCATGGGTCGTTCGGGTTGCTCGGGTCGTTCGGGTTGTCCGGGTTGACCGCCTCGGCCATCAGCCCCTCCCGCGGAAGTGCGCTTGCCGCCGTGACCATACCGCCGTGGCGACGGCGCCGGGAGTGTCGACGGCGAACAGGGCGGGTACACCCCCGGACCCGGGGGAATTTGCAGTGCACACGTCACTGCGGCGACTCTGCCACCACCGGTAACAACTCCCGAAACTCCTTGAAACGGAAACACGTTGATGCGCAAAGTCCTCCTCGACATCGCGGAACGCACCCTCGCCGCCTATGTGACCACCTTCCTCGGCCTGCTCATAGCCGACGGATTCGACCTCACCAGCGTCTCGGCCATCAAGGCCGCCGCCATCGCGGCCCTGCCCGCCGCGCTCTCCGTCATCAAGGGTGCGATCGGCAGCCGCTTCGGTGACAAGGGCTCCGCCGCCTGGCTGCCCGCCCGGCGTGAAGGCCAGGGGCAGGGGCCGGGCCAGGGGCAAGGACAGAGCCCGAGCCGGGGGCAGGGCTAGGGCCCAGGGCCGGGCCGGGCGGGCGGGCCGCCTCGTGGTGCCGGCCCGCTCGTAACGGAAGCCGAGAGTCCACACGGGGTGTGCGCGGTGCACCCGCGGCCACCCCCGTGCACACGCTGCCGCCGGGGACCCGTACGCGGTTGACTCGATGACGCGAGTCCCACTGGCGCGACGGGACCGGGCTACCGGTCAATCCCCCCGAGCCGGGCGGCCCGCCGCCCCGTACCGCCGGGCGGACGGTACGGGGCGGAGCCATGTCCGCCGGCGCGAGGCCGTGCGGGGCCTGCGGGGGGTGTGCGGGGCCGGCGTGGGCGTGCGGGGCCTTCGCGGCCGGTCATGGCCTGCGGGGCCGTGCGGGGCCTGTGGGGTCCCGCGGCGGGCGGAAGCCGTGCGTCCGAGCGGGGGGCGTGGGGGGTGCCAGTGCGCCCCCCGGCGTCGGCCCGTGCGGAGCGGGTGCAACGATGTCTCCGTCATGAGAACAGGGCAGGAGACCGGGCAGGTACCGCGTGCGCTGCGAGCCGGCGTGTTCGCGGTGGTCTGCGTGCTGCTCGCGGCCCTGGGGCACGCCGTCATGTCCGGCGTCACCGTCCCCTGGTGGGCCATCGCCGTCGCCCTGTCGACGACGGGTGCCTGCGCCTGGTTCCTCGCAGGGCGCGAACGCGGTCCGTTGCTGATCACGCTCGCCACCGTGGGCGCGCAGACCGGACTGCACTCCTTCTTCACGCTCGCGCAGAACGTCGCCCGCAACGCCGTCCAGGCGGCCGGCACCGTCGTGGTGGACCTCGGCGCGGGTGCCACGGGCGGCGGAACGGCCTTCTCCGACATCTGCGACGGCAGCGGCCGCGCCCTGGCCGGCCCCGGGACCGGCACGCCCCCGCCCATGGACCACATGGGCGGCATGGACATGGGCATGAACATGGACATGGGTATGGGCGCGGGCATGAGCCACGGCACCGACATGGCCGGCATGGCCATGCACGCCGGCCACGGCGCCCTCGGCATGTGGTCCGCCCACGTCCTCGTCGCCGCCCTCTGCGGCGTCTGGCTCTCCGGCGGTGAACAGGCGGCCTTCCGGCTCGGCCGGACCATCGGCGCCCGCCTCCGCACCCCCCTGATCCTCCTCTTCCACGACGTACCGGTCCGCCCCGGCCCGCCGCGCATCCGGGCCGGCCGCGGGCGTGCCGCCCAGCGGCTGCGCCGGCTGCTGTACGCCCACGTCCTCGAAACCCGCGGTCCGCCGGCTCTCCTCGCCGTTCGCTGACCCGGCCTCCTGGCTCATCCGCCTGCCGCGCCGGGTCCGCCCACGGCGACCGACCAGGTCGGATCACGTCACCGGGCCCGCCCGTCCCGCACTCGGGGCAGGGTGCCCGGATTCCAGGAAGGACCCAGGGCGATGACCCCTGCCCTCATTACACCGGTCTGTTCACACCAGACCGGCGGCGAGCGCCTTCAGGCTGCGCGCCCGCTCGCCCCACGCACGGCACTCGGCGCAGACCTGCAGATGCGCGTCGAGCACCGCGTCGGACACGCCCGGCGGCAGTTCCTCGCCGTCGACGCGTGCGGATATAGCGGTACGAACCTCACTGCAATGCACCCCGCCATCGTCCCCGGCGTCCCCGGCGCCCGGCGCACCACCCCCCGGTCGGGAGGCCGCCGTGCGTGACGACGAGACGGTGACCGCCTGGGCCCTCGCCGCGCGCGGCGGCGACGCCGACGCGGTGGAACGGTTCATCCGCGCCACCCAGAGCGACGTGCGGCGGTACGTCGCCCGGCTCAGCAACGACCCGCAGGGCGCCGACGACCTCGTACAGGAAACGTTCCTGCGGGCCCTGCGCTCCCTGCCGCGCTTCGAGGGCCGCGCGTCGGCCCGCACCTGGCTGCTGTCCATCGCGCGCCGCACGGTCGTGGACCGGCTCCGCTTCCAGGCGGCCCGGCCGCGTCTGTCGGACACGGACGACTGGCAGTCGGCGGCGGAGCGCACCCAGTCCGCGGAGCTGCCCGGCTTCGACGAGGGCGTCGCGCTCTCGCAACTGCTGGACCGGCTGCCGTGCGAGCGCCGTGAGGCGTTCGTGCTCACCCAGATGCTGGGGCTGCCGTACGCGGAGGCCGCGGTCGTCGTGGGGTGCCCGGTCGGTACGGTGCGGTCGCGCGTGGCGCGGGCGCGCGAGGCGCTGATCGTGCAGCTGGAGACGGCGGAGCGGGAGGCGACCGTTCGGGAGACGCCCGGGCGGGAAGCGGCTGCGCGGGAAGCGGCCGCGCGAGAGGTGCCCGGTCGGGCGGCCACGGTGCGGGCGGTGACCGTTCGGGCCGCCACGGAGCGGACCGTTCCCAAGGGAATGGCGGCCCCTGAGCGGGTGGCGCCCGGGCGGGCGGCGGCTGCCGTACGTCTGCCGGTGCGGCTGCCGGCGCGGGCTCCCGCGCGTACGCCGATGCGTGTGCCGGCACTCGCCGGGTAGTGCGCCGCCGCCGCTACGGCGGCGGCATGAGCAAGGCCAGGGGGCCACGGTGTGCAGCACACCGTGGCCCCCTGGCCCGTTCCCGGCGCCCCCGCCGAGGGGGCGAGGCTCAGCTTCCGGCCCGTACGACCGTCGCCTCGGCCCGCACGGTGCCGCTCTTGCGGAAGCGCAGGACGAGGGGGAGCCGTTCGCCCACGCGCACCGCGGGCGGCCGGTAGACCATGATGTCCAGGCCGTGCGGCGACATCTCCAGCGTGCCCCGCGCCGGGACGGGCACCGAGGCGACCATGCGCATGGTGCCCGCGCCGTTCTTCACGACCGTGCGGCTGAGCATCGCGCCGCCCGCGGAGGGAACGTCGACGCCGACGAGCTCGTCGTCCTCGTCACCGGTGTTGCGCAGCCGGACCATCGCCGCCGTGCTCTCGATGCCGAACGGCACCAGGACGCGCGCGTCCTCGACCGTGACGCCGGCCGGGCGGCCGGCCGCGCCGGAGGCCGTCCAGGCGGTCAGGCCGCCGAGGGCCACCGCACAGGCCGCGACCGGGACCAGGGCCGCGCGTGCGGTGCGGATCAGGGATGCGGATGTGGATGCGGCTGCGGATGTGGATGCCTTCATCGGAGGCCACCTCGGCTTCGGGAGGACTGGGTGCGGGCTGCCCCGGCGGGTCGTGGCTGCCAGCCGCGCAGGCGCAGGCTGTTGCCCACCACCAGCAGCGAGCTGGCGGACATCGCTGCCGCGGCGACCATCGGGTTGAGCAGTCCGACCGCGGCGAGCGGGACGGTGACCAGGTTGTAGCCGAAGGCCCAGACCAGGTTGGAGCGCACGGTCACGGAGGTGCGCCGGGCCAGCCGTACCGCGTCGGCCAGCGCGCTCATGTCCTCGCGGACGAGCGTCACGTCCGCCGCGCCGATGGCGGCGTCGGTGCCGCTGCCCATCGCGATGCCGAGGTCGGCTCCTGCGAGGGCGGCGGTGTCGTTGACCCCGTCGCCGATCACCGCGACGCGGTGGCCGCGTTCGCGCAGCGCGCGCACCAGCTCCGCCTTCTCCTCGGGGGTGGCCCGGGCGTGGACCTCGGTGATGCCGAGCTCGGCGGCGACGGCGTTCGCTGCGGCCTCGCTGTCGCCGGTGGCCAGCACGGGGCGCAGGCCGAGGCGCCGGAGGTGGTCGACGGCGCGGTAGCTGCCGGCCCGGACGGTGTCGCCGAGGGCGATGACGGCTTTGGGTGCGCCGTCGATGTGGACGACGACGGCGGTGTGGCCGTTGTCCTCTGCCCGGCGGAGGGCTTCGGCGAGGGGGGTGGGGAGTTTTTCCCCAGCCCCGCCCCTTCCCGAAACCGGGGCTCCGCCCCGGACCCCCGCGGATCCAGGACCTGCGGCCCCAGGCCCGCCGGGTGCCGCGTGCCCGCTCCTCGGACCGTGGGCCCCCGGGCCTACGGCCCCGGCCCCCGGCCCGCCGGACGCCGAACCCTCGGCCCCAGGCCCGTCGGATGCCGGGTGCCCGCTTCCCGGGCCGTCGGTCCCCGGGCCTGCGGCCCCGGTTCCCGGTCGGCCGGACGCCGAACCTCCGGTCCCCGGACCGCCGTCGGACGCCGAACCCTCGGCCCCAGGCCCGCCGGGTGCCGGGTGCCCGCTCCTCGGACCGTGGGCCCCCGGGCCTACGGCCCCGGCCCCCGGCCCGCCGGACGCCGAACCCTCGGCCCCAGGCCCGTCGGATGCCGGGTGCCCGCTTCCCGGGCCTGCGGCCCCCGGGCCTGCGGCCCCGGTTACCGGTCGGCCGGACGCCGAACCTCCGGTCCCCGGCCCGCCGGACGCCGAACCCTCGGCCCCAGGCTCGCCGGGTGCCGCGTGCCCGCTCCTCGGACCGTGGGCCCCCGGGCCTACGGCCCCGGCCCCCGGTCGGCCGGACGCCGAACCTCCGGTCCCCGGACCGCCGTCGGACGCCGAACCTCCGGCCTCCGGCCCGCCAGACGCCGGGTGCCGGTTACCCGGGCCGTCCGTCCCCGGGCCTGCGGCCCCGGCCCCGCCCCCCGGCGCGCCCCCGCCCGGCGCCGAACCCCCGCCCCCCGGCCCCCCGGCCGCAGCAGCCCCGGCGTTCGAGTCCGTCCCCGGGCGCGTCACCTCCACCAGATGGGATTCCACCACCGCCCGTACGCCCACGCCCGCCGTGGCCGTGAAGTCCGTTGCCGGCGGCAGGGGCGTGGACGTGGGTTCCAGGGTCAGGGCGTGGGCGTGGATCGCGCGGCCCACCGGGTGTTCCGAGCCGGCTTCCGCGGCTGCTGCCAGGCGCAGGGTCGCCTCGTCGCCCGTGACCTCTGTGACCGTCATCGATCCCGTCGTCAGGGTGCCGGTCTTGTCCAGCACGACCGTGTCCACGCGGCGCAGGCCCTCCAGGGCCTGTGGGCCGCTGACCAGGATGCCGAGGCCCGCGCCACGGCCCGTTGCGGCCAGGAGGGCCGTGGGGGTGGCCAGGCCCAGGGCGCACGGGCAGGCGACGACCAGTACGGCGACCGCCGCCGTGACGGCGGCCTGTGCCGAGGCGCCCGCGCCCAGCCAGAAGCCGAGGACGGTGACCGCCACCGTCAGGACCGCGGGGACGAAGACCCCGGCGACCGCGTCCGCCACCCGCTGTACGCGGGCCTTGCCCGCCTGGGCGTCCTCGACCAGCCGGGCGATCCGGGCCAGTTGCGTGTCCGCGCCGACCGCCTCGGCCCGTACCTCCAGCAGGCCGCCGGAGTTGACCGCTCCGCCGACCACGGCGGTGCCCGGGCCGGCCTCCACCGGCGCGCTCTCGCCCGTCACCAGCGACAGGTCCAGCGCCGAGCTGCCCGCGACGACCACGCCGTCGGTGGCCACCCGTTCACCGGGCCGGACGACGAAGTGGTCACCGACCCGCAACCGGGCGATCGGCACCGTGCGTTCCGTGCCGTCCGCGGTCCGGACGACCACGTCCTTCGCCGCGAGCGAGGCGAGCGCCCGCAGCGCGGAGCCCGTGCCGCGGCGCGCCCGCGCCTCCAGCATCCGGCCGGCCAGCACGAACAGCGGTACGCCGACCACCGCCTCCAGGTACACGTCCGCCCGGTCGCCCGTCACCGACGGCACCAGCGTGAACGGCATCGTCATGCCCGGCTCCCCGGCACCGCCGAAGAACAGCGCGTACGCCGACCACAGGTAGGAGGCCAGCACGCCCAGGGAGACGAGGGTGTCCATGGTCGCGGCCGAGTGCCGCAGGCCGCGCACCGCGCGCTGGTGGAACGGCCACGCCCCCCACACGGCCACCGGCGTGGCCAGGGTGAAGCACAGCCACTGCCAGTTGCGGAACTGCAGGGCGGGGACCATCGACAGGACCAGCACCGGCACGGCCAGGGCAGCGGTGATCAGCAGCCGTCCGGCGGCGGGTTCGTCCCCGACCGGATCGTCCGGTTCCGCCGTGGGCTGCGGTTCCGGCAGGGCGGCCGTGAAGCCCGCGGCCACCACGACCGCCATCAGCTCGTCGGCCGTCACCGAGGCGGGGTGGCTGACGTGGGCCCGGCCGGTGGCCAGGTTGACCGTCGCGCTCACCCCGTCCAGCCGGCCGAGCTTCTTCTCGATGCGTGCCACGCACGCACCGCAGGTCATCCCACCGACGATCAGCTCGGTGACGGCACCGGAGTCCGCCGGCGGGGTGGCCGCGGCGGGCGTGCCCGCGCTCGTGGTCGTGCTCATCAGTGGCCCATCCCGGGCATGCCGCCCGTGTTTCCGCCCGTGCCCCCGCCGCCCGGACCCGGCGGTGTGCCACCGTCGCTGCGATGCATACCGGGTGCGACGGGACCGGCCGCCGAGCCGGCCAGGTAGGAGACGCCGAAGACGGCGGCCAGCAGGAGGACGAAGCCGGCCAGGGTCGTGTAGGGGGTGAGCGGGGGACGTGCTCGACGTGCGGTCATCGCCGCATCGTGGCACGGCCGACGTCGGCGCCCGGCTCCTTCGCCCACTTTCCGGCGCGTGAGGATTATCCCTTTCGCGCTCGGGAACCAGGGGGCCCGTCGAGCCGACTACCCAGAGATTGCGGCACTCGGCACGGCACTCGCCACAGCACCCACCGCAGCGTCGAAGAGTTGTGCGAAACCTTGTCGGCGGCCCGGGAACCCACCGGGCGTTCCGTACGACTTCTCAGGGGTCCGGCACCGCCGACGACTTCACACGACTTCACGAGGGAGACCCCCACCGTGCCGCTGCCCGACCCCGTACCCCTCTACGGCTCCGCGTACAAGCGCGACCCGTATCCGCTGTACGCGCGGATGCGCGAGGCCGGGCCCATCCACCGGGTGCTCTTCCCCAGCGGGGTCACCGCCTGGCTGGTCACCGGCCACGCCGCCGCCCAGCACACCCTCGCCGACCCCCGGCTCGGCAAGAACCACGAGCGCGGCAACGACCGCTGGCGCGAACGCGCCTCGATCATGCCGGAGCCGCAGCACTCCCAGCTGCAGGTCCACCTCCTCCACCAGGACCCGCCGAAGCACACCGCCATGCGGCGGTTCGTCACCGACGCCTTCGCCCCGCGCCGCGTCGAGGAGCTCCGGCCGCGCTTCCAGGAGATGGCCGACGCCCTCGTCGACGCCCTGCCCGCCGGGGCGCGGACCGCAGACCTCGTGCAGTGCTTCGCCGCCCGCTTCCCCTTCCAGGTCCTCGCCGAGGTCATCGGGCTGCCGCCGCACCTGGCCGCCCGCTTCCGGCGCGAGTGGGGCAAGGTCGTGGCCCCCGTCGGCCCCGCCGACCCCGGCCGCCCGGCCTACGAGGCGTTGCTGCGCGAACTGCAGGCGTACATCGCCGAGGTCGTCGCCGACCGGCGCGAGCACGGCGGCGACGGGCTCCTCGGCCGGCTGGTGGCCGCCCGCGACGAGGGCGAGCTCACCCCGGAGGAGCTGGACTCCATGATCTTCCAGCTGCTGGTGGCCGGCCAGGAACCCGTCACCAACCAGATCACCACCGCCCTGGTCTCCCTCATGCGGCAGCCCGAGGCCCTCGCGCGGCTGCGCGAGGAGCCGGAGCTGATGCCGCGGGCGGTCGAGGAACTGATGCGGCTCGACAGCGCCTTCGAGCTCACCACCTGGCGCTTCCTCGCCGAGGACGCCGACCTGCACGGCACGCGCGTGCCCGCCGGCGACTCCGTGATCGTCTCGCTGTGCGCCGCCAACCGGGACCCCGAGCGCTTCCCCGACCCCGACACCCTCGACCTCGACCGGGCCCAGGGCCCGCACCTGGCCTTCGGGCACGGCATCCACTTCTGCCCGGGCGCCGCACTCGCCCGCATCGAACTCCAGGTCGCCCTCGCCACGCTCATCGCCCGGCTGCCGGGCCTGCGCCTGGCCGTCCCCGACGAGGAACTCCGCTGGATCCCGGCCGTCCTCGGCAGGGGCACCGCCGAACTCCCCGTCACCTTCGACCGGCCCGTATGCCCCTACTCCCGTGGGACGACCGCATGATGCCCCTTGGCGACACCCTCACCCGGCTCCGGCCCGCCGGCGCCCCCGTGGGCGACCGCACCCCCGTCCAGGAGCGCATCCTCGGCCTCCTCCTGCCCTACCACCGCACCACCGAGCCCGGCACCACCGCCGGACCCGGCGCCCACCCCGAGCAGCTGCGGCAGATACGGCAGTTCACGGACGCGGGCGAGCCGGTGCTGTTCACCCTCCCCGGCTTCCCGTGCAAGTCGCCCAACCCCGCCAAGGTCCTCGGCCACCTCCCCGACGAGGGCGAGCGCCTCTCCCTGGCCTTCCTCGACCGGCTCTGCGCCCGCATCGGCGAGATATACGAGCCCGGAGCCCGGATGCTGATCTGCTCCGACGGCCACATCTTCGGCGACCTCATCGACGTGCCCGACGCGCACATCGACGCCTACGGGGACGAGCTGCGCACCCTCATCCGCACCGAGGGGCTGCACCACCTCGACACGTTCGACATGCGCCACGTCCACGGCGACGCCGACTACGACACCAAGCGCGCCCTGGTGACCGACGCCTACGCCCCCTCCCTCGCCACCCTGCGCGCCCAGGTCCGCAGCGACGAGGAGACCGCCCGGCTCTACCGCGGCATCACCCGCTTCCTGGCGGAGGACACCGCGGAGTTCACCGGCACCCGCTCCGCGCTGCAGCGCGCGTGCCGGGAACGGGCGTACGGGGTCATCGCCCGCAGCCGCGCGTGGGGCGACCTCATCGCGCACTGCCACCCACGGTCGGTACGGCTGTCCATCCACCCGCAGCGGCCCGGCGCCGCCAAGTTCGGGATCCGGCTGCTGGAGGCGGCCGACGCCTGGGCCACGCCCTGGCACACGGCCGTGCTCCGGAAGCCGGGCGGCGAGGCGCAGCTGATGCACCGCGCGGACGCCGAAAGGCTGGGGCGCCTCGTCCTGCGCGACGGGCGCCCCAGCCACTACGAAGCGGTCAGCTGACCGTCGCCGCCACCACGACGGAGGCCGGCGCCCGGTGATCGAAGGCGATCAGCGGGTCGCCGGTCAGCGGATGCTCGACCACGGCCGCCCGCACCCCGAACACCTCGGCCAGCAGCTCCGGCGTGAGCACCTCGCGCGGCGCCCCCGACGCCACCACCGCCCCCTCGTGCAGGACGTGCAGCCGGTCGCAGACGGAGGCGGCCGCGTTCAGGTCGTGCAGCGCCAGCAGCGTCGTACGGCGCTGCCGGCGCAACAGGGCCAGCAGCTCCACCTGGTGACGGACGTCCAGGTGGTTGGTCGGCTCGTCCAGCACCAGCACCTTCGGGTCCTGGGCCAGCGCCCGGGCCAGCAGCACGCGCTGCCGTTCGCCGCCGGAGAGGGCGGAGAACCGCCGGCGCGCCGCGCCCGCCATGCCCACATGGGCCAGCGCGTCCGTCACGACGTCCCGGTCGGCCGCGTCCTCGCCCGCGAAGGCCCGCTTGTAGGGCGTACGGCCCATGGCCACGATCTCGCGGACGCTCAGCTCGAAGTCCGTGCCCCGTTCCTGCGGCAGCGCCGCGACCTGCCGTGCGGACTCGACCGGCGTCAGGCGCCGGATGTCCGTGCCGCCGACGAGCACCCGCCCGGCGTGCGGCGCCAGATGCCGGTAGACCGTCCGCAGCACGGTCGACTTGCCGCTGCCGTTGGGGCCCACCAGCGCGGCGATCTCGCCGTCCTCGGCGAGCAGATCGACCCCGGAGACCACCGTCCGCCCGGACAGCCTCACGTCGAGGTCCTCGATGGCGATCCTCACAGCCGCTCCATGCGTCGGTCCAGCAGATACAGCAGTGCCGGAGCACCGATCAGTGCGGTGACCACACCCACCGGCAACTCCTGGTCGGGCAGCGCGGTGCGGGCCACCAGATCGACGACGACCAGCAGCAGGGCGCCGAACAGCCCGGCCACCGGCAGCAGCCGGCGGTGGTCGCCGCCCACCACCATCCGGCACGCGTGCGGCACCATCAGCCCCACGAAGCCGATCGCCCCCGACACCGAGACCAGCACGCCGGTCAGCAGGCTCGTCACCACGAACAGCTCGCGGCGCAGCCGGGTGACGTCCACGCCCAGGCTGGCGGCGGTCTCGTCGCCCATCAGCATCGCGTTGAGCCCCCGGGCCCGGGCCAGCAGCGCCGCCGAGGCCAGCACCACCGCGGCCGTGGGCAGCGCGAGCGTGGACCACTGGGCGCCGCCCAGCGAACCCATCAGCCAGAACAGCGCGCCGTGCGTCTGCTGTTCGTCCCCCGCCTGCAGCACCAGGTAGTGGGTGAAGCCGGACAGGAACTGCCCGATGCCCACCCCCGCCAGCACCAGCCGCAGCGGCCGGAAGCCGCCCCCGCGCCGGGCGAAGGTCCACACCAGCGCGAAGGAGGCCAGCGCCCCCGCGAACGCGGCCGAGGACAGCCCCAGCCCCAGCGCGCCGCCCGCGCTCGCGCCCAGCACGATCGCCGAGACCGCGCCCAGCGACGCCCCGCTGGAGATGCCCAGCAGGTAGGGGTCGGCGAGCGGGTTGCGGACCAGGGCCTGGACGGCCGTGCCGACCAGGCCCAGGCCCGCTCCCACCACCGCGGCCAGCAGGGCGCGCGGCACCCTCAGCTGCCACACGATCAGGTCCTGGGTGCCGGGCGCCGGTCCCTGCCCGCCGACGCCCCGGACCACCGCCGACCACACCTCGCCCAGCGGCACCGAGGTCGACCCCAGGCACACCGACGCGGTCAGCGCGACCAGCAGGCCGGCGCCCAGCACGGCGGCGGCCCAGCCGGCCCGCACCGTGCGGGCGCCCGGCTCCCGCTCCTCCTCGGCCGCACCGGCCTCGGTGAGCGTCGCCATCTACTTGACCCGGTCCGGGTGCAGCGTGTGCGCGATCTCGCGCACGGTGTCGGCGCTGCGCACCCCGCCGATGGTGGTGCGCTCGGAGCCGATGCGCAGGAAGCGGCCCTCCTTGACGGCGTCGAGCTCGGCCGTGGCGGGGAAGGACTTGAGGAACGCGGCGGCCTCGTCGAACGCCTTGTCGTTGGCCTCCTGGCTGCCGCGGTTGCGGACGGCGAGCTGGATCCACTGCGGGTTCTTGGCGACGACGTCCTCCCAGCCGACGGGCTTGAAGTCGCCGTCGCAGTCGGCGAAGACGTTCCGGGCGCCCGCCTGGGTGATCACGGCGTTGGCGACCTGGCGGTTGCACACCGCCATCGGCTGCTTGGTGCCGGCGTCGAAGTCGAAGAGGAAGTACGTCGGCCGCTTGTCCTCGGGCACGTCCTTCAGCGCCTCGCGGACCTCACCGGTCTTCTTGCGCATGCCCGCGACGAGCTCACTCGCCCGCCGGGACGTTCCCGTCACCTTGCCCAGCTCCTCGACGTCGGCCTCCACGCCCGACAGGTCGGTACGGGCGGACTTGCTCATCGCGGCACAGGCCGTGGACTTCAGGAAGACGTGCTTGATGCCGGCGGCCCTGAACTCCTCGGCCGTCGGGGCGTCGCCCATCTTGCCCATGTTCTTCATCGAGGAGAAGGAGTCGACGTACACCTGCGCGCCCGACCCAAGCAGCTTCTCCTTGGGGATCACGGTCTTCCCCAGCACCGGCACCCCGGCGCCCGCCTCCGCGTACTCCCCGGGCAGGGCGCCCTTGCCGGGCGGGAAGCCCGTACCGACGACCTTGTCGCCCGCGCCCAGCCACATCAGCAGCTCCAGGCCGGCCGCGTTGCTGGTGACGATGCGCTGCGGCGCCGCGTCGAACGTCGTCTTCGCGCCCATGCAGTCGCTGACGCTCACCGGGAACCCGGCCTTCGCGCCGGCGGCCGCGCCCGCGTCGTCGGCCTTCTTCGCCTCACCGCCGACGCCGCAAGCCGTCGCCGACAGGGCCACAGCGGCCAGCACACCGCACCACGCACGAGGGCGCATCAGAAACACTCCAGAAGTCGACATACCCGGGCCCGACCGTACGGGTCCGGGACCAGATAGTCGGACCGCACGTCCACCTGGTTCCCGCGTGTCGCGAAGAAGAGTGAAAAGCTCCGCCGTCGGCGCGCATACGCTGCCCCGGGGGTCACCAGCGGTGACGACCCCCGGGCCGCCGGGACGACCGGGGCCGCCGGGGGCTGCCGGAGCCGTCAGGACAGCGCTGCGAAGGAGACGCCATGACCGACCAGCTCGCCGAGATGCCCACCGACTGGCGGCGCGCCCTCGCCGTCGTCGCCCACCCCGACGACCTCGAATACGGCGCCTCCGCCGCGGTCGCCACCTGGACCGACGAGGGCCGCACCTGCGCCTACCTGCTGGCCACCTTCGGCGAGGCCGGCATCGAGACCCTCACCCCCGCCGAGGCCGCACCCCTGCGCGAGGCCGAGCAGCGGGCGAGCGCCGCGGCCGTCGGGGTGGAGAGCGTCGAGTTCCTCGGCCACGACGACGGCACCGTCGAATACGGCATCGCGCTGCGCCGCGAGTTCGCCGCCGCCATCCGCCGTCACCGTCCCGACCTCGTCCTGACCCTCAACCACCACGACACCTGGTCCTGGGGCGGCACCGTCTTCTGGAACACCCCCGACCACCGCAACGTCGGCCGGGCCGCCCTCGACGCGGTCGCCGACGCCGCCAACCGCTGGATCTTCCCGGACCTCGCCGAGGACGGCCTGCTGCCCTGGGACGGCGTGCGGTACGTGGCCGTCGCCGGCTCCCCGCGCGCCACCCACGCCGTGGCCGCCGCCTCCGGCCTCGAACGGGCCGTCGCCTCCCTGCTCTGCCACCGCACCTACATCGAGGCGCTCACCGACGAGGACCCGCAGACCTACTGCCACAACCTCCTGGAGGGCAGCATGGCGGCCGTCGCCCAGCGGTTCGGCGGCCGGCCGGGCGTCGCCTTCGAGCTGTTCACCCGCTGACCGCGGGCGCGCGCTCCATCACCAGCACCGCGACGTCGTCCTGCAGCCGGCCCCCGGTGTGCGCGTCGAGGTCGGCGCGCAGCCGCCGCAGCAGCTCGGGCGTGGGCAGGGCGGCCCAGGCGTGCAGCCGCTCGGCCAGCGGATAGAACGCACCGCCCGGCGCGCGCGCCTCCGTCACCCCGTCCGTGCAGGCCAGCACCCGGCAGCCCGGGTCCAGCGCGACCCGCCGGGCCGAGCGCTGCTGCGGCACCAGATCCCCCAGGCCCAGGGGCAGGCCCGCCTCCTGCTCCAGCTCGTGCACGCCGCCGTCCGGGCCGAGCAGGAACGGCGCCACGTGCCCGCAGTCGAGGAAGACCACCGACACCGCGGTGCGGGACACCGGCGCGGCCGGGTCCTCCTCCGTCCCGAAGACGAGCGCGGTGACGAACTCCTCGGCCGCCTGCGCACCCCCCGAGCTCGCCTGGTACTCCACCGACCGGTGGTAGCGGGACAGCCCCTGCTCCATGGCCACCACCCCGCCCTCCAGGTCCCGCCGGTGATAGGCGGCCTCCCGGAACGCCGTCAGCACCGCCGCCCCCGCACCCAGCGTGCCCGGCCCCTTGCCCCGCACGTCGCCGATGAGCACCCGCGTCCCGTAGGGGGTGTCGACGACCTCGTAGATGTCACCGCCGATCAGCGACTCCCGTTGCGAGGAGACGTAGAAGCCGTTCACGAGGACGCCGCGGGTGCGCAGCGGCAGCGGCCGCAGCAGCGCCCGCTGGGCGGCCTCGCTCGTGACGCGCACCCGCTCCAGCAGGGAGACCTCGTCGCGCCGCAGGCGCGCCAGGGCGACGCTCGCGCCGGTCATGAGCGCGTTGCCCACGACGGATCCGACGCGGTTGACGACCGGCATGTGCTGGGGCAGCACCCCGTGGTGTGCCGCCATCAGGCAGAAGTCCAGGGCCCCGACGAACACCGTCTGGGGGTAGGTGCACACGGCGGCGGCGGTCATGGGGGCGAGCGCGGCGTACATGTCCAGGCGCAGGTTGGCGGGAGTCACCAGGTCGACGGCCACGACGACCACGAGGTAGGCCAGGACCAGCGCGAACGGCAGTGTGCCGGCCTTCGGCCGCGACAGGGGCAGGGTGCGCGACACCGTGGCAGGACCTCCGCGCCGGGAAGGGGGATGGGGACACGTAGACATTTCCAGACTTTCCCGGTGAATGCCGTGCAGCTGGGTCTCGTGTCGGCCACATCTGTTCGGTTGCCTCCCGGCGCCCGCCCGCGGCCCTCGGCGCCGGCCCCGGCTCCCCGGGGGCCGGTCGTGTCAGAGCTTGCGGTACGTCCGTGCGTCGTCCGCGGCCGCCAGGACGGCCGTCATGTCGCCGCCCGCCGAGGCCGTCACCACGGCCGCCACCGCGCCCTCGACGAAGGGGGCGTCCGCGATGCGCACGGTCGCGAACTCCTTCTCGGTGAGCAGCGCCTTGACGGTGAGGACCGCGCTGCCCATGTCGCACAGCACGACCACGCCCGCCCCCTCGTCGGCGCTCGCCACCGCCCGGCGGACCAGTTCGGCGCTGGTGCCGATCGAGCCGTCCGGCAGCCCCCCGGCCGGGGCGACCGGCGCGGGGTCGCCCGTACCGACCAGGGCGCCGGCGAGCGCTGCCGCCGACTCCGCCACCGCGCGGCTGTGCGAGACGAGCACGACCCCCACCCGCCCGGCCGGTGCCTCGGCCTGCACCTCGGGCTCCGCCCGGGCCCGCTCCGGCGGTGCGGCGGCGCACAGGGCGGGGTCGGTCGCCTCGTACAGCGCGGTGATCAGCAGCGCGGAGGAGGTGGCGCCCGGGTCCTGGTGGCCGATGCTGCGCTCGCCCAGGTAGCTGGCGCGGCCGCGCCGTGCCTGCAGCGGGACCGTGGCCCCGGCCCCCGCGCGGGCGGCCCGTGCGGCGGCGTCGAGGGCGGCGGTCGCGTCCCCGTGCGCCAGGGCCTCGGCGTAGGCGTCGGCGGCCGGCTGGAGCGCGTCGATCATCGTCTTGTCGCCGGGCGCGGAGTCCCCGAGCCGTCGTACGCTCGCCACCGCCGCGGCCAGCGCGCGGCCGAGGGCCTCCGGCTCCACCACGGGCTCCTCGCCGAGCACCTTGCCCATGCGGCGCAGCACCGTCCCGTACAGCGGTCCGGCCGCGCCGCCGACGGTGTTGGTCAGGTGGACCCCGACGGCGGTGAGCAGCGCCCCCGGGGTGGCGGGGGGTTCGGCGGCGACGGCCTCGGCGGCGGAGGTGAAGCCCCGCTTGAGGTTGGCGCCGTGGTCGGCGTCGCCGATGGCGGCGTCGAGCTCGGTGAGGTACGCGGCCTCCTCGGCCACGACGCGCGTCGTACGGTCCAGGAAGCGGCGGAAGAAGTCCAGGTCGAGCGTGACAGGCATGGGTGGCGGCTCCTCATCGGGCTCGGGTCGGCCCAGCGTAACCATGCGGTGCCGGCGGCCCGTCGCGTCGTGGTGACCGCGGACCGGGACGGGGGCGGGGCGTGCTGCTTCGACTCCCGCCCCGACCCCGGTGGTTGAGGGAGGGTCAGCCGATCGCCTTGATGAGCTCGCCGTCGGCGGTGTCGCCGCTGAGCTCCCAGAAGAACGTGCCGCCCAGTCCCTTGCGGTTCTTGTAGGCCGACTTGCCGGCGATCGTGGCCGGGGTGTCGTAGCTCCACCAGTCGTTGCCGCACCTGGCGTAGGCCGTGCCGCCCACCGTCCCGTTGGCCGGACACCTGGACTTGAGCACCTTGTAGTCCTCGAAGCCGGCCTCGTAGGTGCCCTTCGCCGGTCCGGTGGCCGTGCCGCCGGGGGCGGACTGCGTCACGCCCGTCCAGCCGCGGCCGTAGAAGCCGAGGCCCAGCAGGAGCTTGGAGGGCGGGATGCCCAGGGAAGTGAGCTTGGTGAGGGTGGCGTCGGTGTCGAAGCCCGCCTTGGGAATGCCGCTGTAGGCGGTGAGGGGGGAGTGCGGGGCGGTGGGGCCCTTGGCCTCCCAGGCCCCGAAGTAGTCGTACGTCATGGGGTTGTACCAGTCGACGTACCGGGCCGCGCCCGCGTAGGCGACCGCGTCGATCTTGCCGCCGGCCGAGGCGTCGGCGGTGATGGCGGCCGTGACGAGGCTCTTGCCGCCGAACTTCGCCCGCAGCGCGGCCATGACGTCGCGGAAGGCGGTGCGGCCGCTGGTGTCGCAGGTCAGGCCGCAGGCGTTGGGGTACTCCCAGTCGATGTCGATGCCGTCGAAGACGTCGGCCCAGCGCGGGTCCTTGACCAGGCCGTAACAGGACTCGGCGAACGCGGCGGGGTTCTTCGCGGCCTCCCCGAAGCCGCCCGACCAGGTCCAGCCGCCGAAGGACCAGACCACCTTGAGGTTCGGGTGCAGCTTCTTGAGCTTGCGCAGCTGGTTGAAGTTGCCGCGCAGGGCGCCGTTGTCCCAGGTGTCGGCCTTGCCGTCGACGCTGCCCGCCGCGTCGTAGAACTTGTCGTAGTCGGCGTAGGCGTCGCCGATCGTGCACTTGCCGCCGCTGACGTTGCCGAAGGCGTAGTTGATGTGGGTGAGTCTGGCGGCCGAGCCGGAGGTCTCGATGTTCTTGACGTGGTAATTGCGCTCGTAGACGCCCCAGTTGGTGAAGTAGCCGACGACGCGGCGGCCCGCGGCGGTGTCGTCGGGGGTGTCGGCCGTGGCGGGGGCGGCGGCCAGCGCGGTGGCCAGGAGCGTGGCGGCGGCTGCCGCCGAGGCGAGCAGGGTGCGGGGGCGGTGTCCGTACGGTCCGGGCATGGTTCTCCTCGGTGGGGTGGGGAGAGCAGGGGGTGACCGGCGTCCGACTGTTGACATGGACGCGTTGAACAGTGGGGAAACCGTAGAAGGACTAGACCAATACGGTCAATGGTTCGGACCGAACCACCGGAAGAACTCCCTCAAGATCAACGAACCCGTGACGCCGGGCCCCCGATCGGGCATACTCCAAGCGCCACCGCCGCAGGTCACGCCGTTCCGCGACCCGGCGCGCGACCATCGGCGGGGCATCCACGGCGGCGCCGCCGACACCCTTGCGCGCCCGCCGCCGCCGCGCCCGACAGGGAGGAGAGCCGCCGTCATGACCGATCACGGCCCGCAGCCGGTGGAGCGTCAGCTGCCCACCGAAGAGGCCCGCGACCTGATCTCGCTCGTCCGTGAGCTGATCCAGCGGGAGATCGCGCCGCACGCGGCCGAGGAGGAGGACGCCGGGCGCTTCCCGCGCCGGGTCTTCGGACTGCTCTCCGAATCCGGCCTGCTCGGCCTCCCCTACGCCGAGGAGTTCGGCGGCGGCGACCAGCCCTACGAGGTCTACCTGCAGGTGCTGGAGGAGCTCGCCGCGGCCCGGCTCACCGTGGGCCTCGGCGTCAGCGTGCACACCCTCGCCTGCCACGCGCTCGCCGGCTACGGCACCAAGGAGCAGCGGCAGGAGCACCTGCCCGCCATGCTCGGCGGCGGCCTCCTGGGCGCCTACTGCCTCTCCGAGCCGTCCTCCGGCTCCGACGCCGCCTCCCTGCGCACCCGCGCCACGCGCAGCGGCGACACCTGGACCATCGACGGCACCAAGGCGTGGATCACCCACGGCGGGATCGCCGACTTCTACACCGTGCTGGCGCGCACGGGCGGTGAAGGCCCGCACGGCATCACGGCGTTCCTGGTGCCCGGCGACGCCCCCGGGCTGAGCGCCGCGCCCCCCGAGCGCAAGATGGGCATGAAGGGCTCGCCCACCGCGCAGCTGCACTTCGACGGGGTCGAGGTCGCCGACGCCCGTCGCCTCGGCGCCGAGGGCCAGGGCTTCTCCATCGCCCTCGCCGCCCTCGACTCCGGCCGCCTCGGCATCGCCGCCTGCGCCGTCGGCGTCGCCCAGGCCGCCCTCGACCAGGCGCTGGCGTTCGTCGCCGAGCGGCGGCAGTTCGGGCGGCCGCTGGCCGACTTCCAGGGGCTGCGGTTCATGCTCGCGGACATGGCCACCCAGATCGAGGCGGGCCGGGCGCTCTACCTCGCCGCCGCCCGGCTCCGCGACGAGGGCAAGCCCTTCGCGCGCCAGGCCGCCATGGCCAAGCTCTTCTGCACCGACGCCGGGATGCGCGTGACCACCGACGCCGTCCAGCTGATGGGCGGCTACGGCTACACCGCCGACTTCCCCGCCGAGCGCTACATGCGCGAGGCCAAGGTCCTGCAGATCGTCGAGGGCACCAACCAGATCCAGCGGATGGTCATCGCCCGCCACGTGGCAGGGCCCGAGTCCGCCGCCTGAGCCGGTGCCGTAAGTCGCACCGGCGCCGCCGGTGCGACTCCTTCCCGGGCTCCCCCTTCACCCCTTCTGCTCCTGCAGCTCCTGCACGTTCTCCCGTGCTGCTCCGGCGCGTCCGGTCAGGACGGGTGCCGCATCTCCGGCACGCGCAGCGGGCGCGATCCGGGACCGCCGATGTGCGAGAACGGCTGCGTCCGCCAGTCCAGCGACTCCGGCAGCGTGAGCAGCAGCGCCGCGTCCAGGTCCTGCGCGGCCAGCGAATCGTCGGCCGGCGCGGCGTCCTCGATGCCGCGCCCCGAGCCCGGGCAGACGGTGAGCCCGAACGGATTCCACGGGGACGGGCAGAGCGCGTGCTCCGGCAGGACGTCCTCGTCCGCGAGCAGCCCGATCGGCCGCGCGCAGTCCGGGCAGGTGACCCGGAACATCTCGTAGGTCTCGGTGTCGTACGGGCTGCCGTCGCCGTCGTGGTCCAGGCGTTCCAGGCTGGGCATAGTGTTTTTCCCCCTCGGATGGGCCGGCCAGGCAATCTCGGCCTCGGCCACAGCAAGCACTTCCCTCGCGGGGAGCCGGGTAATCGCCACCCCCGGGAGGACACGGGTGCATACCTGTGGCGTTTGTCACATACGTTGTGCGCCTGCGGCGCCGTCGGCTGTCCCGGACGCACCCGGACGCAGTAGGTTGACCCATGTGGAGGAGCTGGACAGAGAAATCGTGGAACTGCTCGTCAAGGACGGGCGGATGAGCTACACCGACCTGGGCAAGGCCACCGGCCTGTCCACCTCGGCGGTGCACCAGCGCGTGCGCCGGCTCGAACAGCGGGGCGTCATCCGCGGATACGCGGCGGTGGTCGACCCCGAGGCCGTCGGGCTGCCCCTGACCGCGTTCATCTCGGTCAAGCCCTTCGACCCCAGCGCCCCCGACGACATCGCCGACCGGCTCGCCGAGATCCCCGAGATCGAGGCGTGCCACAGCGTCGCCGGCGACGAGAACTACATCCTCAAGGTGCGCGTGGCCACACCGCTGGAGCTGGAGCATCTGCTCGCCCGCATCCGCTCGCTCGCCGGCGTGTCCACCCGCACCACGATCGTCCTCTCGACGCCCTACGAGGCCAGGCCGCCCCGCGTGGGCTGACCCCCGGCCCCCGGGCCCCCGGTTCGGCGCACTCCCCGTGAGGGGCCAGACTGGCTCCCATGAGCGAGCGCACCGCCTTCGAGGACCAGCCACCCCGCACCGTCCTGCTGCGAAACGGCACCGTACACAGCCCCGCCGACCCCTTCGCCACCGCCATGGTGGTCGAGAACGGCAGCGTCGCCTGGATCGGCTCCGAGGGCGCGGCGGACTCCTTCGCCGACGGCGTCGAGGACGTCGTCAACCTCGAAGGGGCGCTCGTCACCCCGGCGTTCACCGACGCGCACGTGCACACCACCGCAACCGGCCTGGCGCTCACCGGCCTCGACCTCACCGGCGTGCCCACGCTCGCCGAGGCCCTCGGCCGCATCCGGGCCCACGCCGCCGCCCGGCCCGCCGACCGCGTCCTGCTCGGCCACGGCTGGGACGCCAGCGCCTGGCCCGAACTGCGCGCCCCCTCCCGGCGCGAGCTCGACGAGGCCACCGGCGGCAGGCCGCTCTACCTCACCCGCGCCGACGTCCACTCGGCCGTCGTCACCAACGCCCTGCTCGACCTCGTCCCCCGCGCGCGCGAGCTGAGCGGATACTCCGCCGACGCGCCGCTGACCGGGGTCGCCCACCACGCCGTGCGCGCCGCCGCGTACGACAGCGTCACCCCCGCGCAGCGCCAGGGGGCGCAGCGCGCCGCGCTCGCCCGCGCGGCCTCGCTCGGCATCGGCTCCGTCCACGAATGCGCCGGGCCCGAGATCTCCAGCGCCGACGACCTCACCGGCCTGCTGGGCCTGGCGGCGGCCGAGCCCGGCCCGCGGGTGACCGGCTACTGGGCCGAGGCGATCACCTCCGTCGAGGGCGCCGGGCGCGTCCGGGAGCTCGGGGCGGTCGGAGCGGCCGGCGACCTCTTCGTGGACGGTTCGCTCGGCTCCCACACCGCCTGCCTGCACGAGCCCTACGCCGACGCGCCGGAGCAGCGCGGCGTCGCCCACCTCGACGCCGGTGCCATCGCCGCCCACGTCATCGCCTGCACCGAGGCGGGCCTGCAGGCCGGCTTCCACGCCATCGGCGACGCCGCCCTCTCGGCGGTCGTCGACGGGGTGCGCACGGCCGCGGACAAGCTGGGGCTGGCGCGCGTGCGCGCCGCCCGGCACCGCGTCGAGCACGCCGAGATGCTCAGCCCCGAACTCATCGCCGCCTTCGCCGAACTCGCCCTCACCGCCTCCGTGCAGCCGGCCTTCGACGCCACCTGGGGCGGTGACGAGGCCCTGTACGCCCGGCGCCTGGGCACCGAGCGGGCCCGCACCCTCAACCCGTACGCGTCCATGCTGCGGGCCGGCGTCCCGCTGGCCCTCGGCTCCGACAGCCCCGTCACCCCCCTCGACCCGTGGGGCACGGTCCGGGCGGCCGCCTTCCACCGCACGCCCGGGCACCGCATCTCGGTGAGGGCCGCCTTCACCGCACACACGCGCGGCGGCTGGCGGGCCATCGGCCGGGACGACGCGGGCGTCCTGGTACCGGGCGCGCCCGCCGACTACGCGGTCTGGGAGGGCGGGGAGCTCGTGGTGCAGGTGCCCGACACCCGGGTCGCCAACTGGTCCACCGACCCGCGCTCGGGCACCCCCGGCCTGCCCGACCTCACCCCCGGCGCACCGCTGCCGGTCTGCCTGCGGACGGTGGTGGGCGGGCGCACGGTGTACGGGGGCCCGAACGGGTGACGGCCTGAATCCGCGTACCGCCGAACGACGTCCCCTCCGCCTGCCGCCGTGCCGTCCCATCTACCGTACTGACCTGCTGATTTGAACGACACACGCAGGTCACGAAGGTGTTGACACGGTGCGGGCGGCGGCCGGTAGGTTCTCCGCTGTCCACCACAGGACGTCCGACCGGCGAACCTCCACGCAGCCGTCGAGCGCAGCTGGGCCATGGGGCGGGGTGCCGAGCCGGTGCGCCGCCACTGGGAGCCAGGTCCAGCGCGCGGGGTGAGGGAGGGTTCGGCCGGGCCGGCAGGTGCGACCCGGGTGGGGCCCGGACGTTCAGTAGACAACGGCTCTCGGTCGACCCGCAGCCAGCGGATCCCAGGCCGGCCCGAAGGACGCCGGGCCCCCCTTCCGCGGCCCCGCACGGCCCCTGGACCTGCCGGAGCCGGCCTCCCCGGGACCACCCGCCGGGCCGGGACGCCCCTGGAGCGAGGTACGGTCAGCAGACACCCCGAAAGCTCCAGGAAGGCGCGACCGTGCCCTCGGGTCCCGAGACCACCCCAGAAGCCGCCGTGAGCCCGCAGGCGGCCGCCGGCGGGCCCACCGGCTCCGGCGCGCCCGCGCGGCCCGGCCGGGCCGCACGGCTGGCCCGCCTCGCCCGCCGCGAGGCGCCCCGCACCGCCCTCGCCGCCGTCGGCGGCCTGGCGCTGGCCGCCGCCTTCCCGCCGTACGGGGTGTGGCCGCTGTCGGTCGCCGCCGTGGCCGCGCTGGCGCTGCTGACCCGTGGCCGCACCGCCCGGCAGGGCGCCTGGACCGGCTTCGCCTTCGGGCTGCCGTTCTTCTTCGTCCTGCTGCGCTGGCTGCACGTCGTCGGCTACGACGCGGTCCTGGGCCTGTCGGTCGTCGAGGCGGTCTTCCTGGCCGTCCTCGGCGCCGGGCTCGCCCTGTCCTCGCGGCTGCCCCTGGGGCCGCTGTGGGGGGCGTGCCTGTGGGTGGCCCAGGAATGGGCCCGCGACCGGGCGCCCTTCGGCGGCTTCCCCTGGGGACGGCTCGCCTTCGCCAACACCGGTTCCCCCTTCACTCCGCTCGCCGCCCTCGGCGGCGCCCCGCTGGTGACCTTCGCGGTCGCCCTGGCGGGCTCCCTGCTGGCCTGGGCCGCGGTCGCCGCCCACCGGCTGCGCACCGGCCCGCGGAGCCCGCGGGCGGCGCTGCCCGGTGCGGGCGCGCTGGCCCTCGTCGCCGTCGTCGTCGTGGCCGGCTACGCCGTGCCCGTGCCCACGGAGGCGGACGACACGGTGGAGATCGCGATCGTCCAGGGCAACGTGGAGAAGCCCGGCATGGACTTCCTCGGCCGCCCGCTGATGGTCCTCAACAACCACGTCGACGCCACGCTGGAGCTCGCCCGCGACATCCGGGCCGGCAAGGCGAAGAAGCCGGACCTGGTGATCTGGCCGGAGAACTCCTCCGACCTCGACCCCTTCCAGTACCCCGAGGCGTACGACCGGATCGAGGAGGCCGTCCGGGCCGTCGGCGTGCCGGTCCTCGTCGGCGCCCTCATAGACCACCCGGGCAAGCAGGGCTACATCGACAACAAGGGCATCGTCTGGGACCCGCGGACCGGTCCCGGCGCCTCCTACGCCAAGCAGCACCCCGTGCCGTTCGGCGAGTACGTGCCCTTCCGCGCCCAGCTGAGCAAGGTCATCTCCCGGCTGCAGCGCGTTCCCCGCGACTTCTACCCCGGCGACCGCACCGGACTGCTCCAGGTCGGCCCCGCCCGGCTCGGCGACGTGATCTGCTTCGAGGTCGCCTACGACGAGATCGTGCACGAGACCGTGCGGGCCGGCGCCCGGGCCCTGGTCGTCCAGACCAACAACGCCACCTACGGCCGCACGGGCCAGCCCGAGCAGCAGCTGGCGATGTCCCGGCTGCGGGCGGTCGAGCACGGCCGGGCCGTGGTCACCGCCGCGACGAGCGGCATCAGCGCCGTCGTCGCCCCCGACGGGAAGGTGCTGCAGCGCAGCGAGGAGTTCACCCGGGACGTGATCACCGCGCGCATCCCGCTGCGCGACGGCACCACCGTCGCCGACCGCGTCGGTGCGGCACCCGAATGGGCGCTCGCTATGGTGGGCCTTCTGTCCTGCGCGGCCGCAGTCCTGATCGGCCGTCGGGTACGGCCGGACGAGATCATGGACAAGAAGGGCCAGAAGTGAACGACGGCGGTCAGCGGAGATACGGTCCGCTCGGCACGACCTTGGTGATCATTCCGACCTACAACGAGGCGGAGAACATCAAGCCCATCGTCGCCCGGGTGCGGGAGGCCGTACCGGAGGCGCACGTCCTCGTCGCCGACGACAACAGCCCGGACGGCACCGGAAAGCTCGCCGACGAGCTGGCGGCCGAGGACGACCACGTCAAGGTCCTGCACCGCAAGGGCAAGGAGGGCCTGGGCGCCGCCTACCTGGCCGGCTTCCGCTGGGGCCTGGAGAACGGCTACGGCGTGCTGGTGGAGATGGACGCCGACGGCTCCCACCAGCCCGAGGAGCTGCCCCGGCTGCTCACCGCGCTCAAGAACGCCGACCTGGTGCTCGGCTCGCGCTGGGTGCCCGGCGGCCGGGTGGTCAACTGGCCCCGGTCCCGCGAGTTCCTCTCCCGCGGCGGCTCCACCTACTCCCGCCTCATGCTCGACGTCCCGATCCGGGACGTCACCGGCGGCTACCGCGCCTTCCGCCGCGAGACGCTGGAGGGGCTGGGCATGGAGGAGGTGGCCTCCCAGGGCTACTGCTTCCAGGTCGACCTGGCCTGGCGTGCCGTCAAGGCCGGGTTCACCGTGGTGGAGGTCCCCATCACCTTCGTCGAGCGCGAGCTGGGCGACAGCAAGATGAGCCGCGACATCGTCGCGGAGGCCCTGTGGCGGGTCACGTCCTGGGGGCTCGGATCCCGGGCCGCCAAGGTCCTCGGCCGCGACCGATAAGGGCCGGGTAAACCCGCTCCGGCCCTTCCGGCGCCGGCCGGGCACACTGGTGGCATGACGTTCGGAGCGCAGCAGCAGACCCCTGGGAAACGGCCGCCGGGGCGCGGCCGGGCCCGCCGGTTCCTTCCCCTCGCCGTGGCCGCCTGGGTGGTGCTGGAGGTCTGGCTCCTGTTGCTGGTGGCCGGCGCGGCGGGCGGGCTGACCGTCCTCGCCCTGCTGGTGGCCGGCGTCGTCGCCGGCTCGTACGTGATCAAGCGGGCGGGCCGGCGGGCCTGGCAGCGCCTGACCCAGTCCCTGCAGACCCCGGGCGCGGCCCCCGCCCCGGCGCCCGGTGAGAGCGGCGGGAACGCCCTGACGATGCTGGGCGGGCTGCTGCTGATGGTGCCGGGCCTGCTCTCCGACGCGGCCGGCCTGCTCTGCCTCTTCCCGCCGACCCGGGCCCTGCTGCGCAAGTCCGTGGGGCGCCGGCTGACCGGCTACGCACCCGGCCCGCTCGGCGACGCCTTCCAGCAGGCGCGCATGCACCAGGCGGACGGCAAGGTCGTCCAGGGTGAAGTGATCCGCGAGGACGAGCCGCCGGCCCCGCGCCGGGACGGGCCGCAGCTGCCCCGGTAGCGCCGCCGGCGACGGCCGGCAGCGCCGCCGTGGAAGCCGGGCCGTGGAAGCCGGGCGGACGCCGTGGCGCAAAAGGACCCGGAGCGCACAAGGGCCCGGGCCACTGCTCGGAAAGCAGTGGCCCGGGCCCTTTGTCGTGCTTGTCGTGCGTCCGCCGTCAGGCGGACTTGCGGGTGTCCCGCGGATGCACGGCGATGTTCATGGCGCCGGAGCGCAGGACGGCCAGCCGCTCGGCCAGCACCTCCTCCAGCTCCTCGCGGGTGCGTCGCTCCATGAGCATGTCCCAGTGCGTACGCGCAGGCTTGCCCTTCTTCTCCTCAGGACCGTCGCCGTCCACCAGGAGTGCCACGGCGCCGCACGCCTTGCACTCCCACTCCGGCGGAATCTCCGCCTCTACCGAGAACGGCATCTCGAATCGATGGCCGTTCGGGCATGCGTACTCCACCGCCTGGCGCGGTGCCAGATCGATGCCGCGGTCGGTCTCGTAGCTGGTAACCACAAGTCGCGTGCCGCGGAGAGCTCGCTCACTCATGAATCGTGCCTCCCGGGCTTGTCGCCCACAGGACAGGTGTCGCTGTCGTCGTCATCCGGTCAACGTCCGGTCGGCGGTGAAGATTCCCCGTTGAGGGACATGCGTCGCCCGTCGTGCCGCCCCTTGTTGTACCCACCGGCGCCCGTTTTGTCACATCTGACAACAGATGTCACCCTGTGTTTCTGCTGCTTGAACGCGCAGTAACGGTCCGTCCGGTGGTTCAGAGGCGTACACTACCGGCCCGCTTGTTTGAGACCTAAACCGGGTCCGGGCATTCGTGGACGGGTTCGGTCGGAAGCGCCCGTTCCGGCACGTTCGCGCGCTCCGTGGCGGGCTCCCCCGAGGGCTCCTCCGGCCGCTCCTTCCGGGCGGCTCCCGGGATCTCGAAGAACCGCAGGAAGAACTGCGCCAGCGGCCCGATGCCCACCGCGAACAGCACCGTGCCCACGCCGACCGTGCCGCCCAGCACGAAGCCCGTCACCAGGACGAGGACCTCGATGCAGGTCCGCACGAGCCGCACCGAGCGCCCCGTCCTGCGGTGCAGGCCGGTCATCAGCCCGTCCCGCGGCCCCGGGCCGAAGCGCGGCGCTATGTAGAGCCCGGTGGCCGCTCCGCACAGGACGACCGCGAAGAGCAGCAGCGGGATCCGCACCCACAGCGTCGCGGGCGGCGCCGGCACCACGCGCAGCGTCGCGTCCACCATCAGGCCGATCACCAGGACGTTGGAGATCGTGCCGAGCCCGGGCCGCTGCCGCATCGGGATCCACAGCAGGAGCACCAGCGCGCCGATGGCGATCGTGACCGTACCGATCGACATGCCCGTATGCCGGGACACGCCCTGGTTCAGCACGTCCCACGGCGCCAGCCCGAGCCCCGCGCGCAGCTGCAGCGCAATGCTGACGCCGTACAGCACGAGCCCGCCGTACAGCTGGACGAGACGGCGGGCGAGTCCGGATCCCCGAGGCGCAGACAAGGATTCCTCCCCAATGGTGGTGCGAGTGGCCTGTAGCGTGACAGTCTGTGGACTGGATACGTTCTGGATCCATAGCCAATCCCGGGAAGGTGGACCGCACGCAATGAGTCAGTGGACCTCTTCGGTGGGGGCGCCGCAGCTCGCACGCCTCCTCGGATCCCAGCACGAGCGCTCCTCGGTGACGCCGCTCGGCGCCCGCCGCACCCCCGCCTACCGCTCCCTCGCGGACGGCGTCCGGCTGCTCGTCCTGGAGGGCCGCGTCCCCGTGGCCGCCCGGCTGCCCGCGGAGCGCGAGCTGGCCGCCGCCCTCTCCGTCAGCCGCACCACCGTCGCCGCCGCCTACGAGGCGCTGCGCGGCGAGGGCTTCCTGGAGTCCCGGCGCGGCGCCGGCAGCTGGACGGCCATGCCGGCCGGCAGCCCCCTGCCCACCCGGGCCCTCGACCCGCTGCCGCCGGAGGCGGCCGGCTCGGTCATCGACCTCGGCTGCGCCGCCCTGACGGCCCCCGAGCCCTGGCTCACCCGGGCCTTCCAGGGCGCCCTGGAGGAACTGCCGCCCTACGCCCACACCCACGGCGACTACCCCGCCGGCCTGCCCGCCCTGCGCGAGGCCCTCGCGGACCGCTACACCGCCCGCGGCATCCCGACCATGCCCGAGCAGATCATGGTCACCACCGGTGCCATGGGCGCCGTCGCCGCCATCTGCCGGCTCATCGCCGGGCGCGGCGAGCGGGTCGCCGTCGAGTCGCCCTCGTACGCCAACGTGCTGCAGCTCATGCGCGAGGCCGGTGCCCGCCTCGTGCCCGTCGCGATGGCCGACCGGCTCGCCGGCTGGGACCTGCCGGCCTGGCGCCAGGTGCTGCGCGACGCCGCACCGCGCATGGCCTACGTCATCGCCGACTTCCACAACCCCACCGGCGCCCTCGCCCCCGAGGACCAGCGCCGGGAGCTGGTCGAGGCGGCGCGGGCGGCCGGCACCCTGCTGGTCGCCGACGAGACCATGTCCGAGCTGGTGCTGGAGCCCGGCCTGGAGCTGCCGCGGCCCGTCAGCGCCTTCGACCCCGCCGGCAACGCCGTCATCACGGTCGGCTCGGCCAGCAAGTCCTTCTGGGCCGGGCTGCGCATCGGCTGGGTCCGCGCCGCCCCCGACATCATCCGCAACCTCGTCGCCGCCCGCGCCTACGCCGACCTCGGTACGCCCGTGGTCGACCAGCTCGCCGTCGCCTGGCTGCTGAACACCGGCGGCTGGGACGCGGCCCTCGACATCCGGCGCACCCAGACCCGGGAGAACCGCGACGCCGTCGTCGACGCCGTCCGGCGCCACCTGCCCGAGTGGGAGTTCACCGTGCCGCGCGGCGGCCTCACGCTGTGGGCGCGCACCGGCGGGCTGTCCGGCTCGCGGATCGCCGAGGCCGGCGAGCGGCTGGGCGTGCGGGTGCCGTCCGGGCCGCGCTTCGGCGTCGACGGGGCCTTCGAGGGGTACGTGCGGCTGCCCTTCACCGTGGGCGGCGCGGTCGCGGAGGAGGCGGCCACACGGCTGGCCGAGGCGGCCCGCCAGGTCGCGAGCGGGGCCACCGCCGCCGTGGAGATGCCGCGCACCTACGTGGCCTGAACCGGCAGCATCCCCTCACGGCCCACGGGCGCCGGGCCGAGGAACGGAAGGACCCGCTCGGGCAGCAGGTCCAGCACGGCCCGGCGCATCGCCTCGCCCGTCTCCGTGTCGTACGGGTCGGGGGTGGCCGGCACCTGGAGCCGCAGCACGGGCCCGGGGCCGAGCCGCACGTAGCCGCGGCCGGGCGGCGCCTCCTCGGCCGGGGTGGTGTGCGGGGGCGCGCCGAGCACGCGGGCGACGTCGTCGTGGTCGAGGGCCCCCAGCACCACGCGCGCCCCGGTCAGGGCGAGCAGCGGACCGCCCAGCAGCCCCGCGGCGTCGAGCTGCTCGCCCGCCGCGACGGTGACGCCCGCCACGCGCCCGTGCTGCAGCGGCACCTCCAGCAGCGCCTGCGGGTCCGGACGGCCCTGGTCGGCGGCGAGCCGGCTCAGGGCGGCGGGCCGGTCCACGACGATCCACAGCGGCCGGCGGACGTCGTCGGGCAGCGCACGCCCCAGCCGTCGTGCGCCGTGGGCGGCCATCAGCCGCCGTTGCGTCTCGTGCGAGGCCCACTCCAGGGCGGCCAGGACGCCCGGCAGGGCGGACTCGACGGCCAGCACGCCCTGCCGGCCCGCCAGGCAGGCGTGCTCGCCGGTGCCGCCGCCGTCCACCACCACGACGTCGCCGTACTGGAGGGCCTGCACGGCCACCGAGCGCAGCAGCGTCGTGGTGCCGCTGCCCGGCCGGCCCAGGGCCAGCAGGTGCGGCTCGGTGGAGCGCCGGCCCGTGCGCCACACGACGGGGGAGGCGTCCCGCGTTCCGCCGCCGTCGGTCACCGGCAGGGTCCGTTGCACGGTGACGGCGTCCGTGAAGCCCAGGACCGTCTCGCCCGGCGCGGTCACGAAGCGCTGGGCCCAGATGTCGGTGGGCAGCGGGGGCAGTGCGCTCAGGGCCAGCCGGTTGGTGGCCTCGTCCCAGTCGAAGCGGTACTCCCGGCCCCGCCCCGCCTTGAGGTACAGCAGCTGTTCGATCCTCGCCCGGGCGGCGGGCTCCCCGTCGGTGAAGTAGCCCGGGTAGCGCAGCCGAAGGGCCGTCAGCCGCCCCTGCCCGTCGAAGGCGTGGTCCTCGAAGGCCCGCTGCCGGTCGCCGCCGTGCTCGTAGAGCGGCGCGGGGTCCTGCGGGTCGGAGAAGTAGGGCACCAGCGCCTCGTAGACCGCCTGCAGCCGGGCGTCCTCGGCCTCGCCCCGGTCGTCGTCCTCCTCGGGCAGGACGCGTTCGCGCCCGGCCCAGGCGCCCGCCGCCATCAGGGCCGCCGTGGCGAACGTCGGCCCGTGCGGGATCAGCGCCACGATGACCGTGCAGGAGGCCACCAGGAGCAGGGTGGGACCGCGCCGGTCGCCGGGCAGCTGCTGCCACCGCCGCCGCCCGCCGGCCGCCAGGACGCGCAGCCCGCGCGCCACGACCAGCAGGGGGTGCAGTATGTCCCGGGCGTGGTCGGCGAGGCCGCGCGTGAGCTCCCGGCCACGGGAGAGCGCCGTGTGCTCGGGCAGGGGGCGGGGGAGCGAGCGCCGGCCCATGTGGGCCTCCTGATATCGGTGCGGCGGGTGGGAGCGGGGCTAGAACTTGATGCCTCCCAGCAGGCTGGCGAGGCTCGCGCCGCCGGCCTTGATGCTGGGCGCGATGCCCGTTCCCGCGAGGTAGAAGCCGAACAGGGCGCAGACGAGCCCGTGCGAGGCCTTGAGGTTGTCCTTCCTGAAGAAGAGAAAGACGACGACACCGAGGAGCACGACGCCCGAGATGGAGAGGATCATGGGAATCTCCTGGAACTGGGGGGCGGTCACCATGAGCCCCTCCAGCTTCACAGAAAGCACTGTTCCGGCAACTGGGGATACCCCCGTACGGAGGATGGCAGATCATGACAGGACCGACGCCCGAGGCCGGCGAGCCCGCACACGACCCGGAGGTGCTCCAACTCGCGGCCAAGGTCTTCGACCTGGCGCGACACGGCGACACCGATACTCTGGCCGCTTATGTGGATGCAGGCGTTCCGGTCAACCTCACCAACGACCGCGGCGACTCGCTCCTGATGCTGGCCGCCTACCACGGCCACGCCGCGACCGTCACCTCGTTGCTGGAGCGCGGGGCCGACCCCGACCGTCCCAACGACCGCGGCCAGACGCCGCTGGCGGGCGCGGTCTTCAAGGGGGAGGCCGAGGTGGTGCGCCTCCTCGTCGGCCACGGCGCGGACCCCTCCGCCGGCGTGCCGTCCGCGGTGGACACCGCGGCGATGTTCGCCCGCCAGGACCTGCTGGACCTCCTCCAGGGCGGCTGAGAGGCACCGCGGCCGGGGCGCTGGGATGCGGTGACGTTTCCTCAGCGCCCTTGGCCGTGGCCGGAATTCGCCGGACTTCCTTAGAAGCCTCTTAAAACGGCCCGCTATCAACTCCTCATGCACTTCACCAACCCTCGTCGTACCGCCCGGGCCGCGGCCGTCGCCCTCGCGGTGACCCTCCCGTGCGTCACCCTCGCCGCACCCGCCGACGCCACCGGCCGGCAGCCGGCCGGTGCCGTCCGGGTGCACGACCGTCTCGTCGACGTCCCGGTCAGGGGCGGCACCGCCACCGTCGACACCGCCACCCTGCGCGTCACGGCCCGCACGGACGCCGGCGCCACCGTGGAACTCTCCGCGCCGGCCGCCGGCAGCCCCGGCCGGCCCGGGCGCGTGACCACCACGGCGGACGGCGCCCGGTGGACGTACGGCGACACCGGCCTGACCGTCACCGCCCGCGCCGAGCAGGGCCGGCTGCTGGTCTCCGTCCGCTCCACCGGCGCCGCCGACCGCACCCTCGCCTGGCCCGTCACCGGCGCGGACCGGGCCGACGCGACCCTGCAGCTGCCGCGCGGCGAGGGCCTGTCCCTGCCGGTGGCCGACCCCTTCTGGAACTCGCCCGAGGCCGGGCTCGCCGGCAGCAAGGTGGCGATGGAATCGCAGCTGTCCCTGCCACTGTGGGGGTACAGCACGGGCCGAAGCGGCGTCAGCTACCTCGTCCCCACCGACATCGGCACCACGCTGGACTTCGCCTCCGAGAAGGGCAGGCTGCGGACCACCGCCACCCACACCTTCGCCCGCGGCGACGACACCACCGACTACACCGTCGCCTTCGGCCTCACGGACGGCTCACCCGTCGCCCCCGCCCTCGACTACCGCGCCTGGATGAAGGAGCACGGCCAACTCGGCAGCCTCCAGCGCAAGGTCGAGGCCGTTCCCGCCAACAAGAAGCTCCTCGGCGCCTTCCACGCCTACGTGTGGGGCAACGCCCGTACGGCCGAAGGCATACGGAAGCTGCGGGCGCTCGGCGTGGAGCGGATGTGGCTCGGCTACGACGCCGGCCCGAACCCCATGGACGCCGCCGCCACCGCCGCCGCCAAGGACGCCGGCTTCCTCGTCGGCCCGTACGACTCCTTCGCCAACGGCCAGCCACCCGCCACGTCCGACACCCCCACCTCCGCCTGGCCGGACGACCTCTACCCCGGCTTCTGCGTCCAGCGGGCCGACAGGACGCCGGAGCCCGGCTACCACGACCGCGGCTGCTACATGAGCACCACGGCCTTCGAGAAGGCCGAGCCCACCCGCCACTACCTCGCCGACCGCACCCGGCAGATGACCGCCAACGGCGCCGACAGCTACTTCCTCGACGTCGACGCGGCCGGGGAGCTCTTCCGCGACCACAGCGCGGCCCACCCCCAGACCAAGGCCCAGGACCGCGCGGGCCGCCTCGCCCGGATGAAGCGCCTGGCCGACGGCGCCGGGCTGGCCCTCGGCTCCGAGTCCGCCGGCGCCTGGTCCAACCAGGTCCTCTCCTTCAACCACGGCTCGGGCACCCCCGTCCACGACGGCCTGTGGAAGGCCCAGCGGGACAAGCAGAAGTGGGGCGGCTACGCCCCCGAGAAGGCCCCCGACGTCTTCTTCAAGCCCGCCGAACTGCCGGCCGACGTCGCCAAGGCCATGTACGACCCCACGTACCGCGTCCCGCTGTACGAGACGGCCCTGCACGACTCCCTCGTCAACGTCGAGCGCTGGGAGCTGTCGTACGACAAGCTCCCGCAGCAGAAGACCGACCGGGCCCTGCTGGCGATGCTCTACAACACCCCGCTCAACTTCGTCATCAGCGGCGACTCGCTCGACAGGCAGGGCAGTGAACTGGCAGCCCTGCAGAAGTACTTCTCGCCCCTGCACCGGGCGGCGGGCACCGAGCCGATGACCGGCTTCCGCACCCTCACCGCGGACCGCACGGTCCAGCGCACGTCCTTCGGCGACGGCACGCTGACCGTGACCGCGAACTTCGGCACCACGGCGTACGAGGGCCTGCCGGGCGGCTGCGTCGACGCGCGGCTCAAGGGCGACAAGCAGGCACGCCGCCTCTGCCCGGCGGACGTCAACCGCTAGCCGGCGGGGGCCACAGGGACAGCGCCAGCACCGTCTCCACCGTGTCGGCGTCCTCCGGCCCCTTGTCCTCCCGGTACCGCACCACGCGCGCGAAGCGCAGCGTCACCCCCGCCGGGTACCGGGAGGACCGCTGGAGGCCGTCGAAGGCGACCTCCACCACCAGCTCGGGCCGCACCCGCACCACGAAGCCGTCGTCGCTCACCGCCAGCCGCCGCAGCCGCTCCGTCTGCCACGCCAGCATCACGTCCGTCATGCCCTTGAACGTCTTGCCGAGCATCGCGAACGACCCGTCCGGCCGCCGCGCCCCCAGATGCACGTTCGACAGCTTGCCCTGTCGCCGCCCGTGGCCCCATTCGGCGGCCAGGACCACCAGGTCGAGGGTGTGCACGGGCTTGACCTTCAGCCAGGACGCGCCCCGCCGCCCCGCGCCGTACGCGGCGTCCAGGGCCTTGACCATCACCCCCTCGTGGCCGCGCCGCAGCACCTCCTCCGCGAACTCCCGGGCCGCCGCCCGGGCCCCCTCGTCGCCCGGCTCCGCCACCGTCAGCCGGCGCACCCGCAGCGGCCCGGGCACCACCCGGTCCAGCACCGCGTGCCGCTCGGCCGTCGGCAGCGCCAGCAACTCCCGCCCGTCCACGGCCAGCACGTCGAAGAAGACCGGTGACAGCGGAAGCGCCGCGCCGGCGGCCGCCACGTCGAGGCGGGAGCCCACCCGGCCGGCGACGTCCTGGAAGGGATGCGGGCGGCCCGCCTCGTCCAGGGCGATGACCTCGCCGTCCAGCACGGCCGAGGCGACGGGCAGGCCGAGCGCCACCGCCGTCAGCTCCGGCAGCCGGTCGGTGATCTCGTCCAGGGTGCGGGTGTAGACCCGCACCGTGCCGCCGTCCCGGTGCACCTGCACCCGGATGCCGTCCAGCTTCTCCTCCACCACGCAGGGGCCCAGCCGGTCCAGCGCCTCGTCGACGTCCTTGGCGCTCTGCGCCAGCATCGGCAGCACCGGCCGGCCCACCTCCAGACGGAACTCCGCCAGCGCCGCGGGGCCCGCGGCCAGCAGCGCCCGGGCCACCGCGCCGAGCGAGCCGCCGAGCATCACCGCCCGCCGCACCTCCTGCGGCGGCGCGTCCACCGCCGCCGCCAGCCCCTCCACGGCCAGCGCGTCCAGGGCGCCCTGCCGCAACTCGCCCCCGATCAGCCGGAGCAGGAAGTGCTGTTCCTCCGCCGTGGCCGCCGCCAGCAGGGCGCCGACGAGGCGCTTGCGTTCGCCCTGCGCGCCCGGGCCCGCCACGGCGGCGATCGCGCCGAGCGCCCGGTCGACCTCCCCCACCGTCAGCGTGGCCCGATCGGCCGGAGCGGGGGCGTCCCGCAGCGTGCTCCAGCCCACGCCGATTCTGCGCTGCGGCAGCCGGCCCGCCAGATAGGGGATGACGACGGGCGCCTCGTCCGGCTCGGCGTCCCGGAACAGGCCGGCCAGCAGCGCGATCTTCCGCGACCGCGCGCTGGTCGCCGCGACCTCCCCGGACACCCGTGCGACCTCGGCCAGCAGCATGCCCTCATCGTGCAACGCCGGACGACACCGCGCAGCACGGCCGGCCGGACCTGCGCCGCCGAGGACAGCGGCCAGGCGCCGGAGCCTCATGCCAAAGGGCTGCCCCTGCCCCCGGCTGCACACCTGTTCCTCCGTGCCGCCCGGGTCACGCGCCGCCGGCCCGGACGCCCCGGGGGCGCGGCCATCCGGGACACGGTGCGTGATGTGACGCACACTTCGTGGAAGTCTCGTAACCGGCCGGTGCCGGGGCGGGTTGAGGCACCGGCACCGCAGGATCGACGACGCAGGACGGAGCAGTGGTTCAGCCATGAGCAAGCGCCAGAAGGGCCGCCGACACCGCAGGGTCAACCGCACCCCACGCCCGGTGGGTTCGACCCGCCCCTCCACGGCGCGGCCCGAGTCCCGGCCGGAGCAGCGCCAGGAGGCCCGGACCGAGCCGCGGCCCGGTCCCGTATCCGGCCTCGGTCGCCACGAGGCCCGCACCTTCGACGGACTGCGGGGCCTCGGCGACGGCGGGGCCTCCGTCGACGAGCTGTGCGCGGCGGTCGGCTACCAGGCGCGCACGATCCTCAAGCACGTCAACGGCCTCGCCGGCCACGGCCTGGCGGAGCTGCGCGGCGACCGCTGGTACGCGACCGCCGTGAGCGAGCTCGCCGACCGGTGAGCGCACCGGGCTGGGGCCGCGCGCCCCGGCCCGGCCCCCCGTCAGCCGATGTGCGGGGCGCCCCCCTTCGCGCGCCGCCTGCGGGCGAGCGCCGCGAGCACGGCCTCGTGGCCGTGCAGCGCCTCGGCCGCGCGCTCCAGCGCGAGGGCGGCGGTCTCGGCCCGGACGGCATGGGTGAGGATCCGCTGCCGCAGGGCGGTGCCCTCCGCGCCGGGCAGCGTCACCGCCCCGGCGCCCGCGCGCAGCCGGTCCGCCTGGTCGCGCAGCCGGTCCGCCCGCTCCCGTACCGTCCCCGACCAGGCCGTGCCCCCGGCGCTGCCGCCCGGGCCCGTCACCGGGGCCCCCGCCAGGGCGCGAACGCGTTGCCCACGGCCTCCAGCGCCGGCGCGAGCTCCGGATGGTGGCGCAGCAGGACGTCGCGCATGCTCGTACGGTCGACCCACTCCAGTCCCTCCGCCGTGTAGACCTCCGGCCGGTAGTCGGTGGTGAAGAAGCGGTCGCTCTTCAGCCGCCGGGAGGCCATCAGCACGAACACCCGGAACGCGGTGTCGCTGAACGCGAAGCCGCGCGGCTTGGGTTCGGCGTACATACCGACCATCGTGTCGACGCGGTCCAGCCGCCCGGCGTAGACCTCCCGCAGCTCGGCGGCCAGCAGGGCGTCGCCGCCGGTCAGCTCCTCGAAGCTGCGGACGGGCGGCCGGTGCAGCGCGGCCCGGAAGGCGGTGTAGCGGGGGACGCCCCGCTCGCGGTCGCGCAGGACGTCCACCGTGCCGAGGTCGACGTGCTCCCCGGAGATCCGGACCAGGTCCCGCAGACAGTCGGGATGGTTGTGCAGGGAGATGGCGCCGGGGTGCATGGTGCCGAAGGAGTACAGCAGGTCGGTCAGGCCCCACCGGTCCACCGCCTTGCGCGTGGCCAGTGCCTGCAGCGGTTCGAAGTCCGTGACCTCGATCGGCTCGCCCGTGCGGTGCGAGCGGATCTCGTACTCGTCCCGGACCAGCGGATGGAGCCGGTAGGAGGTGACGAACTCCTCGGTCATCGAGTACGGCGCCGTGTGGTGCGCGGTGGGGGAGCCGGGGATGCCGAAGAGCGCCTCCCCCCTGCCGAAGCGCCGCACCCGCCGCCGCAGCCGGGCGGGCAGCACGCCGTACCAGTTGAGGTGCATCGCCGCCCGGGTGACCGGCTGGTCGATGACGGCCGGCGTCCACTCCACCGTGTGGATCTTCGCCATGACGGCGGCGTTGACCAGCCGCGCCGTCTGGAAGAGCCGCTCGTCGTCCCAGGTGGGATGTGCGGAGGCGATGCGGTCGCAGATCGCGTTGTGTTCCTTGGCGAAGAGCGTGTGCAGCAGCGACAGCCCCACCCAGTAGTTGTCGTTGAAGCCCGTGGCGTCGATGCCGGACAGCCCCGGCTGCGTCTCGTCCGGCAGCCGGCCCGCCACGAGGGCCAGCTTGCCGCCCTCGCCCGTGCGCAGCGCCCGGCACCGCTCCTCGTCGGAGCCGTAGACCTGCGAGCCGTCCCACCAGTGGGTGACGGTGTTCTCGTACGTCGGTGGCCGGCCGGGCCCGGTGTGGGCGGCCGGGTCGGGGCGGGAGCGGCGGACGAGCATGGGGCACTGCGGCCAGTCGTCGTCCGGCGCGAGCGGCACGTCCAGGGGCGCCTGCGCGGGGTTGTCCCCGTGGCTGAACCAGCCGTGGTTCTGGAACTGGATCCAGGCCGCGGCCAGCAGGTTGAGGGTCGGCGCCGGCCGGAAGCCCGCGCTGCGGGCCAGCAGCTGCCGGCTGACCTCCCGCGGGCTCGGCGCGAACAGGCCCTTGTCCTCGGCGTCCGGGAAGGTCAGCGGCAGCGGGCAGTTGCGGTCGAAGCGGGTGCCCGCCCGGCCCATGTCCACGTCGTGCGGGTCGTAGCCCGAGCCGTCGTAGCTGCGGTGGGGCAGCGCGGCGGGGCCGGGCCGGCGGGGGCGCTCGCCGCCGGCGCCGTAGGTGTCGTGCAGGTTGTGGGCGCGCAGCAGCTCCCGCTGCCGCCTGATCTCCAGCAGCGCCAGCGGGAAGGGCAGCTCGTGCCACTCGCGGCGCGGCCGCGGTACCGGGGTCATCGATCGCTCTCCAGGGTGGGTCGGACGGGGCGGTTCAGCGGTCGTGGAGCCGGAGGACGACGGTCTCCTCCACCCGGCCCCGGTACGGCGCCAGCAGGGCGTCGACCCGGTCGCGCGCCTCGGGCACGACCTCGTCGAGGCTCTGCGCGTACACCCCCGCGTTGTGGCACTGCGGGAAGTCGTGCGAGGGGTCCACCCAGGTGATCTCCAGCCAGTCGGCGGGCACCGGGAAGACGGAGACCGGGCTGCGGCCCTCCAGGTTGGGCACCACGTCGTGCTCGTTGACGAGGCTGACGACCCGGGTGGCCGGGTCGCGGGGGCGCTTGAAGTCGATCGGCGAACCGACGGCGACCACGTGCGTGAGCCGCCACCGCTCGTTGACCTCCGGGAGCTCGGCGAGGTTCATCGCCGTGATGCCGCCCAGGCTGTGCCCGATCAGCGCCACCGGCGCCCCCTCCGGCACGGTCCGCGCCAGCGCCTTGCGGACGGCGCGGGTGTACGGGGTGTCGTTGCGGCCCACGGCGGTGACGGCGCCGACCAGGTCCTGCGGGGTGGCGTTGCGGGGCCGTCCGAAGGCCATGCCGGGCAGCAGCACCACGTGACGGGCCACGCCGTCCGGGCCGGTGACGCGCTGCACCAGCATCCGCCCGTCGTTGCCCAGGACCGTCACGTTGCGCAGGTGGGCGGTGATGCCGCCGCCGTGGTCCAGCCGCGCCAGCAGCGCCGGGTCCGCGGGCTCCGGCTCCGCCCGGCCCGGTCCCCGGTCCCAGCGGGCCCAGGCGCCGATGGAGGTGCCCAGCAACGGATCGCCGTCCGCCCGGGTGCCCGTGACGATGTGCCAGGCCGCCGCGTCGTTGAACGGGTTCTCGTCCACCAGCGCGTTCCACGCCATCACCTCGGTCAGGGACGGCGCGAGCCGGGCCAGGGCCCGCTCGGCGCCCTGCTCGCGCACGCTGCGCCGCAGGATCCGCAGCGCCCGCGTCTGCCGGTCCGCCTCGATCGCCTCCAGCAGCCGCCGCACCGGACCGTCGGCGGCGAACTCCGGGTGCCGCAGCGAGCACAGCCGGATCCTCAGCTTGAGCGAGGTCACCGCCACCGCCACGGCCAGGCTCTCCCGGCTCGTGAGCACCCCGCCCAGCCAGGCGGCCCTGCCCAGCCCCCCGCCGTCCGGCGCGAAGCCCAGCCCCGCGGGGTCGGTGAGGGCGCCCGCCAGGGCCCGTACGGCCCGCAGGCCGGTGCGCGGGGAGCGGCCCAGGGAGGCGGTCAGTGCCGGGTCGGTGGCCACCGCCGTCAGGGCCCGGCCCGCCGCACGGATCTCCCCGGCCACCTCGCCCAGCGTCCGGGCCACGGCCGCGAGGGCCGCCGCGTCCGGCCCCGCCCCGGCGCGGGTGCCGCTGTCGGTGCTCATGAGCCCTCCGCGGTCCGGTAGGGCCGGTAGCCGATCCGCAGCCGCGTCAGGTCCACGGTGTACGGCAGCGGCCGCAGCGGGCCCATCCGCACCCCGGCCACCGCCAGTTCCCCGCCGCGCAGGAACTCGGCGACGAACCCCGTGGCCAGCAGCAGCCCCAGCTCCGTGCCGCTGCACTGCGCCTCGCCCCGGCTGAAGGGGCTGACGGCCCAGTCCCCCTCCGCCGTGCCGTCCAGCCACTTCTCGGGAGCGAAGCGGTGCGCGTAGTCGATGCGTTCGCCGTCCCGGGCGTGGAAGGCCGCGGGCACCAGGACGTTCATCCCGCCCGGCGCCACGGCCGCCCGCCAGCGCGTCTCCGCCGTCGTGCGCCGCATCAGGCTCGGCACCGGCGGCCACAGCCGGGCGGCCTCCTGCACGCAGGCCCGCAGGTACGGCATCTGCCCGAAGCCGGCCGCGGTGTGCGCCCCGTGCGCGCGGTCCGCCTCCCGGACCTCCTCGACGGCCCGCCGGTACTGCGCCGGATGCGTGGCCAGCAGGGCCAGCGCCTGCACCACGGCGGCGTGCACCCCGCCCAGCGCCATGAACCAGTGGGCGACCTGCCCCTCCGGGGCGGTCTCCGGACCCCGGGGCGCCGTACGGAACAGCCCCGTCAGGCTGTGCGGGTCGGCGTCGCACAGATAGCGGGCCTGGCGCTGCATCATCCGGCGCCGGACGCGGCGCGTGCGCGCCCTGCGCCAGCGCCGCGCCCCCATCCAGTTGGCCTCCGCCAGCAGCTCGCCCAGCAGCCGCGAGAACTCCTCGTCGCCGGCCGCCGCCTCGCCGAGGAAGCAACGCCGCCCCATGCGCTCGATCCGCTCGCGGACCTGCTGCGCGGACAGCCCCGCCGCCGCCCGGGGGCCCAGCAGCGCCCGGGACTCCTCGCCCGCGACCCGCAGGAAGTGGCCGGCCAGCCGGTGCACGGGAGCGCCCGCGTCCAGCACCGCGTCGTTGAACGCCCGGCGCGCCGTGCGCTGCCTGCCGTGCGAGGCGACCAGCGCCTCCGGCTGCACGGCCGCGAAGCCGTTCACCTTCTCCCAGGTGTCGACGGCGTACACCCCGACCGGTCCGGCCAGCACCTGCCGGGCGTCGTCGGCGTCGAGGACGAGGAGGGTGGGCCCCGACGTGCCGCGCACCACGACGGGCCCGCGGCCGTGCCGCCGGCGCAGGTCCCGCATCAGCTCCAGGCCGCGCCGGTTGGGGTCGAGGACGGCCACCAGGCGGGCGATGCGGGGGCGCGCCCGGAAGACGCCCCTGAGGTAGTGGGGCAGGAAGTAGCCGAGGGTCAGGCGCAGGTTCTCGCCGCGGGACGCGGCGGGCAGGGCCGGGCCGTCCGCCACGTCCGCGAGCGTCCCCGTGCCCCTGCCGAAGGTCTCGCTCGTCCAGCTCATGCCAGCACCTTCCCCGGGTTGAGGATCCCGTCGGGATCCAGCAGCCGCTTGACGTCCCGCTGCAACCGCAGGGCGCGCGGCGGCAGTTCGCGGGTCAGCCACTCCCGCTTGAGGGTGCCCACGCCGTGCTCGCCGGTGATGGTGCCGCCCAGCTCCAGGCCGGCCGCCATGATGGCGTCGTACGCCTCCCGCGCCCGCTGCACGGCCGAGGGGTCGGACCGGTCGAAGAGCACCGCCGGATGGAGGTTGCCGTCCCCCGCGTGACCGACCGTGGCGATGGCGAGGCCGTACTCCTCGGCGATCTCCTCGATCCGTTCGACGAGCCCGGCCAGCCGGTCCCGGGGCACGGCGACGTCCTCGATGAACGCCGTCACCTCGCCCGGCAGCTCGCGGGCCCGGGCGCCGAGCGCGGGCATGACCGACCGCCGCGCCTGCAGCACCTGCCGGGTGTCCTCCTCGTCCTCGGCTGCCGTGACGGACAGCGCCTTGGCGTCCCGGCACAGCCCGGCCGCCCGTCGCACCTGCGCCGCCGCGTCGGGGGCGTCGCTCGCCACGATCAGCGTGGCGCCCGTTCCCGCCCCCGCGTCCGCCAGCAGCGGGTGGCCCAGCGCCGCGACCGCCTCGCTCGTCGTGCGGTCCAGCAGCTCCAGCGCGGAGGGCACGAGGCCCGCCCGGACGATCGCCCCGACGGCGGCACCGGCGTCCGAGGCGGACGCGAACCGGGCCAGCACCGCCCGCTCCGGCAGCCGGGGCGGCCGCAGCGCGAGCGTCGCCTCGACGACCACGCCGAGCGTTCCCTCGGAGCCCACGAAGAGTCGCGTCAGGTCGTAGCCGGCGACGCCCTTGACCGTGTCCCGGCCCACCCGCAGCACCTCGCCGTCCGCCAGGACGACCGTCAGCCCGAGCACGTAGTCCGCGGTGACCCCGTACTTCACGCAGCACAGCCCGCCCGCCCCGGTGGCGATGTTCCCGCCGATGGTGCAGCTCTCCCAGGAGGCCGGGTCCGGCGGGTAGCACAGCCCCTCGCCGGCGACGGCCGCCGCCAGGTCCGCGGTGATCACACCGGGTTCGCAGCGCACCAGGCGGTTGGCGGCGTCGATCTCCAGGATGCGGTTCATCCGCACCATCGACAGCACCACGCAGCCGTCGACCGCGTTCGCGGCGCCGGCCAGGCCCGTGCGGGCGCCCTGCGGCACCACGGGCACGCCCAGCGCGCGGGCGGCGCGCACCACGTGCTGCACCTGCTCGGTGGTCTCGGGGCGGACGACCACGGCGGGTCGCCCGGCTTCGCCGAAGGGGGCCGAGTCGTGGCGGTGCAGGGCGAGTTCGGCCTCGCCGGTCAGGAGGGCGTCGGGAGGCAGGGCTTCGGCGAGCGCCGCGAGCAGCGGGCTCCCGGGGGTGTCGGTCATGGGCAGCTCCATGCGGTGGGGAATCCGGAAACGGGCGTCGCGCGGTGACCGCGCGGCACGGCGGCCGGGCGGTGCGGAAGAGCGGGAGGGAGGGGGCCGGCGGGGCGGCGGGGTCAGAGCGTGGGCGGCACGGTCGTGACCGGGGCCTCGATCAGCACCGGCCCGTCCGGGCTGGTCGTGGCGGCGGCGACGAGCTCCGCCAGGTGCGCCGGGTCGGTGGCGTGGTGCGCGGGCACCCCGTAGCCCCGGGCGAGGGCGCACAGGTCGAGACCGGGGACGTCCAGACCGGGCACACCGGGGGTGTTCTCGAAGCGGCCGAACCACTTGAGGATCGCGTACTCGCGGTTGGCGGGGACGACGAACGTCACCGGCACCCGGTAGGCGGCCGCCGTCCACAGCGCGGTGATGGCGTACTGCGCGGAGCCGTCGCCGACCACCGCCACCACCGGCCGTTCGGGGCGGCCCAGCTGGGCCCCGACGGCCGCCGCCAGGCCGAAGCCCAGGCCGCCGCCGGTGGTCATCAGGAACGAGCCGGGCCGGTCGATGCGCACGTGGTCGCGGAACGCCTGGATGGTGGAGGGCGATTCGTTGACCCACACCGTGTCGGCGGGGGCGCCGCCGGCGACGGCGGCCAGCGCGATGGAGGCCGACATCGGCTCGCCGTCGGCCTCGGGCACCTCGACCGCGGCCCGGGGCGGGCGCGGCGGCAGCGCGTCACCGCGCTTGTCCACCAGCTCGGCGAGCAGCTCCAGGGTGGGGCGCAGCCCCGCCACCAGGGCGTCGCCGACGGGTGCGCGCGCGGCCTCGCCGGGGTCGTCGGTGAGCAGCACCAGCTCGGTGCCCTCGGGCAGCAACGGCCCCGGGACGTAGGGGTAGTAGCGGAAGACGGGGGCACCGGCCACCAGGACCAGGTCGTGCCCGGCCAGGGTCTGTGCCAGGGGCGCGATGGCCGGCGGGAGCACGCCCTGGTAGAGGGGGTGGTTCTCCGGGAAGCCCACCCGGCCCTCGACGGGGGACGCCCACACCGGCAGGGACAGCCGCTCGGCGAGCTCGACGGCCGCGTCCCACGCCCCGTCCGCGTCCACCGCACCGCCCGTCACCAGCACCGGGTGGGACGCGGCCGCCAGCCGGCGGGCGAGGGCCTCCACGGACGCCCGGTCCGCCGCCGTCCGGTCCGTCACCCGGCGGTCCGCGGCGTGCCGGGCGGCCCGCTGCTCGGCCGGGTCGAGCTCCACGTCGAAGTCGTCCATCGGCAGGGAGAGGAACACCGGCCCGCGCGGGGCGGTCCCGGCGATGTGGAAGGCGCGGGCGAGGGCGGCGGGCACGTCCTGGGCGCGCGGGGGCTCGTAGGCCCACTTGACGGCCGGGCGGGGCAGGAGCGTGGCGTCCGCGTTCGTCAGCATCGCCTCCATGGTCATCATGGCCCGCACCTGCTGCCCGGCCGTCACCACCATCGGCGTGTGGTTGGCCGCCGCCGTGACGAGGGCCCCCATGGCGTTGCCCACGCCGGGCGCGGTGTGCAGGTTGACCAGGGCGGTGGTGCCGGTGGCCTGGGCGTACCCGTCGGCCATCCCCACGACGACGGCCTCCTGCAGGCCGAGCACGTACCGGAAGTCGGCGGGGAAGTCCTGGAGGAAGGAGAGCTCGGTGGAGCCGGGGTTGCCGAACACCGTCGTCGCTCCGTGGGACCGCAACAGCTCACGCGCGGCTGCGCGTACGGTCGTCATGCCTGGCACCTCTTGAGGTCGTGTGGGCCGGATGGGGGAGGGGAGCATTGCCACTTCCCGTGCGGCGAAGCCATGACGCCGGAAGATCACCTGAGTATTCATCCGAGCGGGTGAATCCCCCCTGGCCTGCGCGGCGTTGCGGACGGACGGGTTCTACCGTCGCCCGCATGCCTGACATGGATGAGATCATCCGACGAATCCGCCGGGACATGGACACGGAGCTGCGCAAGAGGGCCCGCAGGGCGTTGCCCACGGCCGGCGCCGGGGACCGGCCGGCCGGTGTCATTCCGGCCCAGCCCCGGCCGCCCGGTGCCGGGCACCCGGTCGCCGCCGCTCCCGCGGGGCAGCCGGAGTGCGCGAAGCGGCCGGAGTAGCGGCGGGCCCGTGACGGTGGGCGGGGTGCACGACGGCCCCGCCGACCGGGGGTCGACGGGGCCGGTGTTCAGGCGGTCGGGGGGTTGAGGAGGTCAGAGGCGGCGCGCCCTGTTGACGCCCAGTCCCGCCAGGGCCAGGGCGGTCAGGCACGCCACGATGCCGACGACGACGTTGCTCACGATCGCGGGGGTGATGAACGCGGCGCTGCCCGCCACGACCCACGGGCTCACGATCGTCCAGAGGGCGAGGCCGAGCGCCGCCCAGCTCATGGAATGCGTCCGCTCGTATGCGGGTCCGAAGCCGCCGACCAGGCAAGCGAAGGCGACCCCGCAGATCAGATTATTGATGGCCAGGGTGGTGAAGCCGTTGAAGCCCACAATCCATGGTGAGGCGGCCAAGTAGACGCCACAGAGGACGGCAAGGGCCTCGACGGCCTGGGCGGCGGGGGTCGCCGTCGTCTCCTCGGAGTGGGCGCGCAGCGCCATGATGTCCGGGTGCTGATCGATCCGGGGCGACGTAGGGGCGGTCACGTCAGCCACCTTCCTTCCGTGTCGGTCGGACCTGGTTGCATTTTAACCCAATTGCCCATTAATTCACCCTGTTGGCGGTAGGAAGTGACACCTGGTCCGAAGACGCGGCATATCGGCCCCCCGGACGGGGAAGGCTAGGAGGTCAGGAACCGCACCCCAGGGGGGAGGAACCCGCCATGGAAGAGCCCACGAGAGGGCAGGAGCGCGAACGCGCCGCCGGGGCCCCGGACACACCCGCGAGGGCGCGCCGCGCGGACCGGGACGATCACTCCGGTCGTCACCACACCGGTGACGAGGACGAATCGGAGTCCCACATCGTCCGCGGCGTGGACTGACGCTCACGGGACGTTCCCCGGGCGGAAAGATCCACGTGGCCCGCACCACGCGCAGGGCGCCGACAACAGGCATATGCGTGTCGTCATCGTCACCGAATCGTTTCCGCCCGACGTCAACGGCGTCGCGCACTGCGCCTGGCAGACCGCCCGGCACCTGCTGCTGCGGGGCCACGAGCCGCTCGTGATCGCGCCGGCCGGCCGGCTGGGCGCCGACGGGCCCGAAGCGGCGGCGAGCGGGGCCGGACCGTGCCCGGTGGTGCGTGTGCCGTCGGTGCCGATGCCCGGCTACCGGCAGTTCCGCATCGCGTTGCCCAGCCGCCGGCCGGCCGCCGTGCTCGCGGCCCACCGGCCCGACATCGTGCACCTCGCCAGCCCCTTCGTCCTCGGGGCCCGCGCCATGACGGCCGCCACGCGGCTCGGCGTGCCCGTGGTCGCCGTCTACCAGACCGACCTCGGCGGCTACGCCCGTACGTACCTCGGCATGGGCGAGGGCTACGCCTGGTACCGCCTCCGTGCCGTCCACCGTGCCGCCGACCGCACCCTGGCCCCCTCCGCGGCCGCCGCCCGCGACCTGGCCGCCCACGGCGTGCCCCGGGTGCGGCTGTGGCCCCGCGGCGTGGACTCCGAGCGCTTCCACCCGGCCCGGCGCGACGTGGACCTGCGCCGCGCGCTCGCGCCCGGCGGCGAGCTGCTCGTCGGCTACGTCGGCCGCCTCGCACCGGAGAAACACGTCGAATTACTGGCGCCCCTGTGCGCCCTGCCGGGCATCCGCCTCGTCATCGCGGGCGACGGTCCGCACGCGGCGCGGCTGCGCGCCGTCCTGCCCGGTGCCCGCTTCCTGGGCACCCGCACCGGCGACGAACTCGCCCGCATCTTCGCCTCGCTGGACGTCTTCGTCCACCCCGGACCGCAGGAGACCTTCTGCCAGACCCTGCAGGAGGCGCAGGCCAGCGGCGTCCCCGTCGTCGCCCCCGCCGTCGGCGGTCCCCTCGACCTCGTCGACCACGGCCGCACCGGCCTCCTCGTCCGTCCCTACGACGGAGAGGCCCTGCGCGACGCGGTCCTCACCCTGGAGGCCGCACGCCGCACCCGCTCCGAGTACGGCCGCGCCGGGCGCGCATCCGTCCGGGGCCGTACCTGGGAGGCGGTCGGCGACCTGCTGCTGGAGCACTACGAGGAGGTGCTGGCCCGCCGTGCCGGGCAGGGGGTCCCGGCGTGAGGACCGCCGGCCCGGGGTGCCGCGGGTCCGGCGCCCGGGCCGGTACGGGTGTGCGCGACGCCCGTTCGGCGTGCCGCCCGTTCGGCGTGCCGCCCGTTCGGCGTGCCGCCCGTACGGCTCGTGTCCGTACGGCTCGTGTCCGTACGGCTCGTGTCCGTACGGCTCGTGTCCGTACGCGCCGCACACGGCTCATCCCGCTCGTCCCCGCGTCGGCACGAACCGCACCGGCGTTCCCGGCCGGGCCTGCGCCACCGCGGCCAGAGCCGGTTCGGGCACCACGCCGACCACGGGATAGCCCCCGGTCGTCGGGTGGTCGGCCAGGAAGACGACCGGATGTCCGTCCGGCGGGACCTGCACCGCCCCCAGCACCATGCCCTCGCTGGGGAGTTCGCCGGTACGGGCCCGGGCCAGGGCGGGCCCTTCCGTCCGCAGGCCGATGCGGTTGCTCGCCGCGGAGACCCGGAAGCCGCCTCCCGGCAGCGTCGCCGACAGCGCCTCCGGCGTGAACCAGTCGTGGCGCGGCCCGAGGACGAGCGGCAGCACCAGCTCGCCGACGGGCGGCCCGGGCCAGGGCACGGCGTCGGCGCCGGCGGACGGCCCGCAGGGGTCGCCCAGCGGCAGCGCGACGCCGTCGGCCAGCGGCTCCGGCCCCAGGCCGGACAGCAGGTCCCGGGAGCGGCTGCCCAGCACCGGCTCCACCGCGAGCCCGCCGGCGAACGCGACGTAGCTGCGCACGCCCGCACGCGCCGGGCCCACGTCGAGCACCGCCCCCGCGGGCACGCGCACGGCCGCACCCCACGCCGCCGGGAGGCCGTCGACCCGCACCGGGCAGGGCGCCCCCGTCACGGCGACGGTCACGGCCGTACCGGCCCGCACCGCGCAGCCGCCCAGGGTGGTCTCCAGCGTGGCGCAGTGCGCCGGATTGCCGACGAGACGGTTGGCGATCCGGTGCGCCGGTTCGTCGAGGGCGCCCGAACGCGGCACGCCCAGGTGGGCGTGGCCGGGCCGGCCCAGGTCCTGCACGGTCGTCAGCGCCCCTGCCCGCACGACGGTGACGCTCCTCATGCGCGCTCCTCGAAGCGCACCCGCGTACCGGGCGCGAGCAGGGCCGCGGGCTCGCGTCCGGGGTCCCACAGCACGGCGTCCGTACGGCCGATGAGCTGCCAGCCGCCGGGGGAGGAGCGCGGGTAGACGCCGGTGTACGGGCCGGCCAGGCCCACGGACCCGGCGGGTACGGCCGTGCGCGGGGTGGCCCGGCGCGGCACGTGCAGCCGCTCGGGCAGGCCCGTCAGATAACCGAAGCCGGGCGCGAAGCCGCAGAAGGCGACGCGGAACACGGTGCCGGTGTGGAGGCGGACGACCTCGTCCTCGCCCACGCCCCACAGCGCCGCGACCTCCGCCAGGTCGGCGCCGTCGTAGCGGACGGGCAGCACGACGGGCTCGGCGTCGGCGGCCGGCAGCGGCGGCACGTTCCAGGACGCCAGGTCGGCGGCGAGGGCGTACGGGTCGGCGAGACCGTCCAGCAGGACGGTCCGGGCGGCCGGAACGATCTCGCGCACCGGCGGCAGGGCGCCCGCGGCGCGCCGCCGCAGCAGCTCGGCGTGCAGGGCCTGGGCCTCCTCCGCGGTGGCGACCTCCACCAGCAGGGCCCGCGGCCCGACGGGAAGCGCCCGCAGCGGCGCGGGGTGCCCGGGGCCCGTCATGCGAACGCCTCGACGCGGACGCCCGCGGCCGTCAGCCCCTCCCGCACCCGCCGCGCGAGCAGCGCCGCCCCGGGGGTGTCGCCGTGCACGCACAGCGAGCGGGCGCGGACGGCGACCTCCTCGCCGGTGAGCGCGGTGACCGCCTGCTCGCGGGCCAGCCGGACGGAACGCGCGATGACGGCCTCGGGGTCGAGCACGACGGCCCCCGGCTGCCGGCGCGGCACGAGCGTGCCGAGGGCGGTGTAGGCGCGGTCGGCGAACGCCTCCGCCACGACGGGCAGCCCGGCCCGGACGGCCGCCTCGTGCAGCTGCGAGCCGGGCAGGCCCAGCACCGGCAGCGGTCCGCCGGCCCGCAGCACGCCCAGGACCACGGCGGCCGCCTGCTCGGCGTCGGTGACGACGCGGTTGTAGAGCGCGCCGTGCGGTTTCACGTACGTCACCTCGGAGCCGGCGGCCCGGGCGAAGGCCCGCAACGCACCGATCTGATAGGTGAGTTCGTCGGCCAGTTCGTCGGGGGGCACGTCCATGGCGCGGCGCCCGAAGCCGGCGAGGTCGCGGTAGGAGACCTGCGCGCCGATGCGCACGCCGCGCTCGGCGGCGCGCTCGCACACCCGCCGCATGGTGGAGGGGTCGCCCGCGTGGAAGCCGCAGGCGACGTTGGCGCTGGTGACGGCCGACAGCAGGGCGTCGTCGTCCGTCAGGTGCCAGCGGCCGAAGCCCTCGCCGAGGTCGGCGTTGAGGTCGAGCACGGGCGGCGCGGCGGGGTGTGCGGTCATCGGTCGGCCTCCCGCATGGTGTCGAGGATGAGCCGGCGGGCGTCCTCCAGATAGGTGGTCAGCTCCGCCTCCGCGCGGGTGTGCTCGCCGTCGGCGAGCAGCTGCGCGAGAGCACGGTTGCGGGCCACGAACGGCTCGTGGAAGTGGCGTGGCGAGGGCATCTCGTGGAAGGCCAGCCGCAGTTCGGCCAGCAGCCGGTCCATCGCGGCGTCGATGCGCTCGCTGCCGGCCAGCGCGGCGAGCGCCCGGTGGAAGCGCAGGTCGGCCGAGCCCACCTCCAGCCAGTTCCCCGCCTCCGCGGCCCGCTCGGCCTGCGCCACCGCCTCGGCGAGCGCCTCCCGGCGGGCGGCGGGGGCGGTGGCGACGGCCCGTACGCCCGCGGTCTCCAGGGCCTCGCGCACCCGGTAGATGTCCGTGACGTCGGCGGGCTCCAGGACGCGGACGAACACGCCGCGGTTGAGCAGGTGCACCACCAGGCTCTCGTGGACCAGCAGCCGGAACGCCTCGCGGAGCGTGTTGCGCGACACCCCGAGCTCGCGGCCCAGGGCCTCCTCCGACAGCTGGGTGCCGGGCGGCAGCGAGCCGCCCTCGATGCGCTCGCGCAGCGTCGTGGCGACGCGCTGAGCGGTGGATCGGGCCATGGCGTCTCCCACGGGCTCGACGGAGTGGCCGTTCCAGCCGGTACCGGGGAACCAGCCGTCTCGGCCTTCGACGGGTTCAGCATTGCCTATTGAGGATTGTTGAACAATATCTTAGCGTCCTCCGCAGTCGCCTCACCTCGTCGAGTGAGGTCCGAGAATGCGGAAGGCCCACGCATGCTCGTACTCCTGGGCGTCCTCGTGGTGGTGGCCGGCTTCGCCACGAGGCGCAACCCCCTCCTGGTGGTCGGCGCGGCCGGCATCGTCACCGGCTTGCTGGGCGGTCTCTCGCCGCAGCGGGTCCTGGCGGCCTTCGGCACCGGCTTCGCCTCCAGCCGCGCAGTGACCGTCTTCGCCATCACCCTGCCCGTCATCGGCCTCCTGGAACGTCACGGGCTCCAGGAACAGGCCCGCGCCCTCCTCGCCCGCTTCGCCGGGCTCACCACCGGCCGTTTCCTCGCCCTCTACCTCCTGCTGCGCCAGATCACCGCGGCCGTCGGCCTCGGCGGCGTCCTCGGACACGCCCAGACCGTGCGCCCGCTCGCCGCGCCCATGGCCGAGGGGGCGGCGGAGCGCCGCCACGGACCGCTGACCGACCGGGCGCGGGAGAAGGTGCGCTCCTTCGCGGCGAGCGCCGACAACGTCGGCTTCTTCTTCGGGGAGGACGTCTTCCTCGCCGTCGGCTCGATCCTCCTGATCACCGGATTCGTCAACACGACCTACCACACGCACCTGGAGCCGCTGGACCTCGCGCTCTGGGCCGTCCCGACCGCCCTGTGCGCCCTCGCCGTCCACGGCTGCCGGCTGCTGCGGCTGGACCGCACGCTGGAACACACCCTGCGGCCCGCCCCGGAGCCCGCCCGCCCCGACGGAGTGGCCCGATGATCGAAGCGGAATGGTTCTTCTGGCTCGTCGGCGGCGTCTTCCTGGTGATGGCCGCGCAGATGCTCACCGACCGGAGCAACCCCCGGCGCCTGGGCACCGCGGCCTTCTGGGGCCTGCTCGGCCTCGGCTTCTGCTACGGCACCTGGGTGGCCGACAAGAAGGCGCCGGCCGAACCGCTGGGCGCCGCCGTCCTCGTCATGGCCGGCCTCGCCGGCTTCGGCTTCACCGGGCGCGGCACGCCCCGCACCACCACGGCCGCACAGCGGGCCGCCGCCGCGCGGAAGCACGGCAACCGGCTCTTCGTGCCCGCGCTGACCGTCCCCGTCGTCGCGCTGGTGTGCGCGGTCGGCGTCAAGAGGCTCCACGTGGGCGGCGAGCCCGTCCTGCAGAAGGGCAGCGAGACCGTCCTGGGGCTCGGCATCGGCTCGCTCGTGGCCCTCGTCGTCGCCATGGTGATGCTGCGCGAGAAGCGCCTGTCCACCCCCCTGCACGCGGGGCGGTCGATGCTGGAGTCCATGGGGTGGGCCATGCTGCTGCCGCAGCTGCTCGCCACCCTCGGCGCGATCTTCTCCGTCGCCGGCGTCGGCGACCAGGTCCGCAGGATCACCACCGCGGTGCTGCCGGAGGGGTCCGTCTTCCTCGGGGTCGTCGTCTACTGCACCGGCATGTTCGTCTTCACCGTCATCATGGGCAACGCCTTCGCCGCCTTCCCCGTGATGACGGCGGCCGTCGGCTGGCCGGTGCTGGTGGAGCAGGCGCACGGCGACCCCGCCGCCGTGCTCGCCGTCGGCATGCTCGCGGGCTTCTGCGGCACGCTCGTGACCCCGATGGCGGCCAACTACAACCTCGTGCCCGCCGCCCTGCTGGAGCTGAAGGACCAGTACGGGCCCATCAAGGCGCAACTTCCGACCGCGTTCCTCCTGCTCGGCTGCAATATAGCCATCATGTCCGCTTTTGCGGTCTGATGGTCTGGTCCGGTGCGGTCCAGGCCGGTGCGATGCGGTCCGATGGGGTCCGGCCCTGTGCGCGGGCCCGGGCCCCTGCGAACGGGTGCGCAGGGGCCCGCCCTAAACTGGAGCGCCGCACTCCGGCGGGCCCGTGCCGTTTCGTCCGTTGTCGGTGCGACCGCCTACTCTGTGCGACGTGACTTCTGCAGCCCCGGCGGCCGTTCCGCCCCAGCTCAACGGGCCCTCACGCCCAGCCCCGGGCCCGGCCGCCGACGAGGGCCTGGCCCGGCGGCTGCGTGCGCTCGCCTGCACCGCCCCCCTGCACGACCTCGACGCGCGCAAGGCGAACCTCGCGGGTGAGTTCGGCGTCTACGCCATGGCGGAGGTGGCGCTGGCCGCCATCGACCTCGTCACGCTCACCATGGACTTCGACACCGGTGCCGACCACGAGCAGATAGTCACCAGGCTCCAGCCCCGCGTCGCCGCCCAGGCGCCGGAGCGGCCCCACGGCGAGCACGAGCGCGTCGCCCGCTGGGTCCTGGAGAACCTCATCAACGTCGGCAGCGTCGACCGCGGCTTCCGCGCCGTCTACGGCACGTTCGGCGCCGACGGCGCGTACGTGCGGCGCGACTACGACTTCAAGCTCATCGAGGAGGTCCCCGGCCCCGGCGGCACGGTCTTCCTGCGCACCACCGACGAGGCCGTCAACGTCCTCGTCGGCGCCCTCGACACGGACGTCACCAGCGCCCAGATCGCCGCCGAGGTCAAGCTGGAGGTCCTCATCAGCCGCGGCCGGCTGGCCGACGCCCAGCTCGCCGCCGAGCAGGCCCGCTACCGCACCGTCCAGTACGCCGAGACCCTCCGCAAGACCCTCGACGCCACGCGGCGCAACGTCCGCGCGGTCGACTGGCTGCAGGCCGTCCCCGACATGATCGCCGAGGCGCTCGACCACGTCGCCGACCGCTACCGCCACGAGAACGCGATCCTCACCAACATCCGCAAGGCGCGCGACGAGGCGGAGGACCCCGAGAACAAGAGGCGCGCCGCCGAGCTCGTCGACATCGTCAAGGACTGCATCCGCCGCCACACCCAGCTGCAGTCCCGGCTCCTGGAGGCCGGCCCCCTCTTCCGCGCCGAGCAGGACCGCCAGGCGTTCGCGACGCCCACCGCCCGCTCCGGCCTCGACCTGTACGGCCAGCTCCTGGCCCCGCTGCTGCCGCTGCCCCTGGAGCAGGCCGGCCGCGTCACGGACGCCTTCTTCGCCCGCGGCACGGGTCTGCGCACCCCCGCCTCGGTGCGGGTCGGCGACCTCGTCGACATGCTGCTGACGCCGCCCGCCGAGCGCGAGCACCTCGGTGCCGAGATGCCGGAGCCCGACCTCGTCGAGACCCCCGACGACAGCCGGTTCAGCGAGGAGCAGCTGGCCGTCGCCATGGAGCTGCTGGCCCTGCCGCCGGACGCGCCCCGCCGCCTCTCCGGCCTGCTGGCCGACGCCCGCCGCCAGGACCCCGAACTTCCCTACCTCGTCGCCCTGCTGGCCGTGCACGCCGCGAGCCCCTCGGTCGGCACGGCCTACCGCCAGGGCGAGCCGTCCCTGCTGTTCGCCGTCGACGACGGCACCGTCCTCGACGACCCGGAGTTCGGCGGTGCCGACCTGATCGTCGGCACGGCCCTGCTGGACGCGGCCGGCATGGCCGCGGACCGCCAGGAGGCGACGTGACGTCCCGAACGGCAGCCCGGTCCGGCGGTGCCGGATCCACCACAGCCCATGGAAACCCCCAGCAGGAGCACCAACCGTGACTGAGTACGCCGCCGACGACATGGCGCAGCCGGACGCGCCGGAGGCCCCCGCAGCGCCGAGCGGCAGCGCCCCGGTGACCCCCGCCGACGCCGCCGACGCCGCGCGCCTCATCGCGTTCGGGCTGCAGCCCAAGCTGCAGCCCGCCCGGGACGCCGACTACGCCGAGCTGTTGCGCCGCCACCGCGACGAGCCCGCGTTCGCACGCCTCGCCGACGCCGTGGCCGCCGGCCTCGGGCTGATCGTCCTGGAGGTGTCCACCCGTGCCGGCATGGCCGTCACCGCCGCCGAGGACTCCGTCTTCGCCGTCCGCATGGGCGACTACGCCCGCCGCGCCACCGCCGACTCCGGCGACCGCTTCCTGCACGGCCTGGCCCACCTCGCCGTCGCCGCCATGGCCTTCCCGCGCCCCGAGGACCTCGCGGACGACGGCTACATCGGCCGCATCACCGTCAACGGCGTCGACGCGTTCGTCCGCCAGGCGTGCCGCCGCCTGGAGGAGAAGGCCGCCGCCCAGGGCGAGAACACCGACCCGGCCACCGACGCCCCCGGCCTGGAGGCCGCCTGGCGGGTCTACGCCCGCCGCAGCGCCACCGGCGCCACCAAGGACGCCCGCCGCCTGGCCGGCTCCACCACCGGCATCATCGCCAAGGCCGTCGCCTTCCTCGTCGACTCCGGCTTCCTGCAGCGCACCGGCGACGACGCCGGCGGCGCCTTCCGCACCACGGCCCGCTACCAGCTGCAGGTCCGCGACATGGCGGGCACCGCCGCCATGACCGAGCTGCTGGAGCTCGGCGTCGTGCCCGTCGCGGACGGCACCGCCACCCTGCTGCCGCCGGACGACGCCGACGCCCTCGACCTGGTCGCCGACGCCGGCCTGCCGTTCTTCGAAAACCAGCACTCCGCCTGACCAACCGTTCGTCACGACAACGAAAGTCCGCCATGTACGAGCTGTCCCGGGTCCGTCTCTACTCCATCGGACCCGCCGGTGCGCGCTACGCCGACACCGTGCTGGACCTGCGCGGAGTGGGCGCGCCGGTGCCCTCCCCCGCGCCCGCGCAGGCGGAGTTCTTCGAGGAGGAGCCGGTCGGCCCGCCGCGCCGCCCCGCCCCCGCCGGCGTGCTCTTCCTGGAGAACGGCGGCGGCAAGTCCGTCCTGCTCAAGCTGATCTTCTCGGTCATGCTGCCGGGCCACCGCAACACCCTGGGCGGCGCCAGCTCCGGCGTGCTGCGCAAGTTCCTCCTCGCCGACGACTGCGGCCACGTCGCCCTGGAGTGGCAGCACGTCCTGACCGGCGAGTCCATCGTCGTCGGCAAGGTCAGCGAGTGGCGCGGCCGCCAGGTCTCCAACGACCCGCGCAAGTTCGCCGAGGCGTGGTACTCCTTCCGCCCCGGCCCCGGCCTCAGCCTGGACTCGCTGCCCGTCGCCGAGTCCACCGCCATGCGGCCCACGGCCGACGGCGCCTCCGGCGCGCGCGGCCGCCGCCGCACCATGAAGGGCTTCCGCGACGCCCTCACCGAGGCCGGCAAGGCGTACCCCAACCTGGACGTGGTGTGGGAGGAGATCCACGAGCGCTGGAACGAACACCTCGGCGAGCTCGGCCTGGACCCGGAGCTCTTCCGCTACCAGCGCGAGATGAACGCCGACGAGGGAGAGGCCGCCGGCCTCTTCGCCGTCAAGAACGACTCCGACTTCACCGACCTGCTGCTGCGCGCCGTCACCGACACCCGCGACACCGACGGCCTCGCCGACCTCGTGCACGGTTTCGCCCACAAGCTGGGCCGGCGGGCCGAGCTGACCGCCGAGCGCGACTTCACCGCCGGCTCCCTCGACCTGCTCTCCCGCATCGGCGAGGCCGGCGGCCGTCGCGAGCAGGCCCGCGGCGTGCACGCCGCCGCCGAGCGCCGCACCCGCGCCCTGGCCCGCAGCCTCTCCGGGCGCGGCGCCGAGGAGCGCGGCCGGGCCGCCGAGCTGGCCGAGCAGGTCGCCGCCGCCGCGCACGCCGTCACCGACGCCGAGTCCGAGCGCGGCCGCCACTCCCTGGTCGCCGCCGAGCTCGCCTACCGCCACGCCTCCCTGGCCCTGGCCGCCGCGGAGAAGGCCGCCGCCGCCCAGCGCCGCGAGCTCAACGACGCCCGTACGCTGCACTCCGCCTGGCAGGCCGCCGAGACCGTGCTGCGGCACCGCGCCGCCGCCGACCGCTCCGCGCGCGTGGCCGCCGCCATCCACGAGGCCGAGCGGGACGCCGCCCCGGCGCTCGCGGCCCGCTCCCAGGCCGCCACCGAGCTCGTCCGCGCCCTCAACGCCGCCGCCGAGGAGGGCGAGCGGCTGGCCAACGAGCACGAGGAACGTTCCGCCGTCCTGCAGGAGACCGGCGAGGCCGCCCACCGCGACGCCACCGCCGCCGCCACCGAGGCGCAGCGCGCCCGCAGCGAGGCCGGGCACCTGCGCCAGCGCCTGGCCGAGGTCGAGCAGGAGACCGCCGAGGCGGTCCGCGCCGGCTGGCTCGACGACAGCGCCCCCGACGCCGACCCGGCCCGCGCCGCGCTCGCTGCCAGCGACGCCGAGAAGCCCGCCGTGGCCGCGTACGAATCGGCCCGCGAGGCGGCCCGCCGGGCAGCCGAGCGGGCCAAGGAGACGGCCGCCGCCGAGACCCGCGCCGAGCTGTCCGCGGCCCGCGCCTCCGACGCCGCCACGGCCGCCGAGTCGGCCTACGAGGCCGAGCGCCGCGCCGCCGAGTCGATCGCCTCCGACCAGCGCGTCGTCGAACTCCTGGGCCTGCCGCAGGCCCCGGCCGCCAGCCGGCTGCCGGCGCAGCGCACCGCGGGCCAGACCTGGCGCGGCAGCGCCCCGGACGCCCCGGCGGCCCTCGCTGCGGCCGGTGACGGCGCGGACGGCCGGCTCACCGCCGAGGACCTCGACCGCAGCGCCGACGCGCTGCGCGAGCTGCTCGACGAGAACGTGGCCGCCGCCGAGCGGCACCTGTTCGAGCTGCGCACCGCCGCCGCCGACGACTCCCGCATCCTGGGCGCACTCGGCGACGGCGGCCTGCTGCCGCCCAGCCCCGACGTGCTGGCCGCCGTCGAGTACCTCGGCGAGCACGGCATTCCCGCGCTGCCCGGCTGGCGCTACCTCGCCCAGTCCGTCGACCCCGCCGACCACGCGGCCGTCCTCGCGGCCCGCCCCGAGCTCGTCGACGGCGTCGTCATCACCGACGCCGGCTCCCACGCCCGTGCCCGCGAGGTGCTCGGCGCGGCCTCCCTGCTGCCCCGCTCCGCGGTCGCCGTCGGCACCGCCGCCGCCCTTCTGGCGCCCGCCCCGGCGGCCGGCGCGCAGGACGGGGGCGTCTTCCTCGTGCCGCCGAACCCCGCCATGCACGACGAGCGCGCCGCCGACGAGGAGCGGCACGCGCTGCGCGAGCGCGCCATGGCCCGGGACGAGGAGATCCGCACCATGGCGGGCCGGCTGGCCGGCGACCGCACGCTCGCCGCCCGGCTCGCGTCCTGGCGCGCCGGCTGCCCCGAGGGCGCCCTCGCCGAGCTGGCCGCGGAGGCCGGCCGCTGCCGCGGCCTGGCGGACGCCGCGCAGGAAGCCCTCGCCGAGGCCCGCACGGCCCGCGCCGAGGCCGACGAGATCGCCGCCGAGACGGCCCGGGTGCGCGACGAGCGGCAGGAGACCGCCCAGCGCGCCCGCCGGGTCGCCGACGCCCTCGCCGGTCTCGCCTACCGGCTGCGCGAGCGCGCCAACTGGCAGACCAGGCTGCGCGAGCTCGCCGAGGAGGCCGCGGAGAGCGAGGAGCGCGCGGCGGCGTGCGTGGACCGCGCCCGCGCCGCCGACGAGGACCGCCGCGCCGCCCAGCGTGCGGGCGACGACGCCCGCCGCACGGCCCGCGCCCTGCGCGCCGAGCGCGCCGAGATCGCCGGCGCCCCGGACGACGTGCCCGAGGGCACCGAGCCGCCCACCGCCTCGCTGCCCGCCCTGCGCGAGGCGCACCGCGCCGCCTCGCAGCTCTACGAGAAGGTCGGCGTCGGCGCCGACCTGCGCGCCGAACAGGCCCGCGCCGAGAGCGACGAGAGCGCCGCCCGCGCCGAGCTCGACCGCCTCACCAACAAGGTCCGCACCCGCGCCGCCCAGCTCCTGGAGGGCACCGACGGCGCCGACGGGCCCTCCCGCCAGGCCGCCGCCGCCCGCGCCGAATCGCTCGTGCAGATGCTGGAGACGCGCGCGTCCACGGCCAGCGAGCAGCTCGGCCGGCTGCGCGGCGAGGCCGAGCGGCTGGCCCCGGCCGAGGGCGACGCCCACACCGAGCTCCCCGAGGAGCTGGTGCCCGCGGACGCCGACCGGGCCAAGGAGCTGCTGCGCACCGCCACCACCGAGCTGGCCGCCCGCACCGACGCCCTGGAGAACGCCCGCCGGGCCCACGGCGACCTGCTGCGCGCCCACCGCGCCGCGGAGGACGCCGCCACCGGCTTCGACGACACGGCGGCCCTCCTGCGCGACCTGCTGCGCGACAACGCCCCGGAGGAGGACGCCGAGCAGTCCGAGCCCTACAGCGGGACGCTGGAGGAGGCCCGGCAGGCCGCCGCCGAGGCCCGGCGCTCCCTGCGCGGCTGCGCGGGTGACCTGTCGGCGGCGGAGACGGCGGTGCGCGAGGCGAGCGACGTGCTCGTACGCCACGCCAACTCCACCCGCTACGAGCAGGTGCGCACCCCCGCCCGCCAGCAGATCCGCGAACTGCCCGCCGCGGCCCTGCCGGAGCACGCCACCGCCTGGGCCGAGGCGTTCGCGCCCCGGCTGCGGGTGCTGACCGACGAGCTGGAGCAGCTGGAGCGCAACCGCGACAGCATCGTCGACCGGCTGCGCGGCCTGGTGGAGTCCTCGCTGACCACCCTGCGATCCGCACAGCGCCTGTCGCGGCTGCCCGAGGGGCTGGGGGAGTGGTCGGGCCAGGAGTTCCTGCGCATCCGCTTCGAGGACCCCGACCAGTCCACGCTCACCGAGCGGCTCGGCGAGGTCATCGACGAGGCCACCCGCTCCGCCGTCAAGAAGAACTCCGACCTGCGCCGCGACGGCATGTCGCTGCTGCTGCGCGGCGTGCAGGCGGCGCTGCTGCCGCGCGGCGTGGCCGTGGAGATCCTCAAGCCCGACGCGGTGCTGCGCGCCGAGCGCGTGCCGGTCCGGCAGATGGGCGACGTGTTCTCCGGCGGCCAGCTGCTGACCGCCGCCATCGCGCTGTACTGCACCATGGCGGCGCTGCGCAGCAACGACCGCGGCCGCGACAAGCAGCGGCACGCGGGCACGCTGTTCCTCGACAACCCCATCGGCCGCGCCAACGCCACGTACCTGCTGGAGCTCCAGCGGGCCGTCGCCGACGCGCTGGGCGTCCAGCTGCTGTACACCACCGGCCTGTTCGACACCACGGCGCTGGCGGAGTTCCCGCTGGTCATCCGGCTGCGCAACGACGCGGACCTGCGGGCGGGGCTGAAGTACATCAGCGTCGAGGAGCACCTGCGGCCGGGCCTTCCGCAGACGCGGACCGGTGAGGACGGGGCGGCCGAGAAGGTGCACGGAGAGATCACGGCCACGCGGATGTTCCGCCGGCCCGTGGAGGAGGACAGCGGCCCGGCGGGGCCGGTGCCGGCCGGGGTGTAGCGCCCGGGCGGCCGCGCTATGTCCCCTGGCGCACCGTCAGGGGTAGCGCGGCCGCCGGATCCGGCGCGCCTCGCGCGCCGTGCTGCTCGGCGCGGACACCACGCCGTGCCGCTGCAGCCACACCTGACGGGTCACCCAGACGTCGAGCACCGCCCACGTCGCGGCGACCGTGCACGCGACCGCGCACAGCACCGCGGGGAAGGCGAACCAGGACCCGGTGAGCGCGAGCAGTATCGCGACCATGGTCTGAATGAGCGTCACGGCGACGATGAGGAACGCCCGCACGGCGGACGTCCGCACGGGATCGGGCATCCGCGGCCTGCGGGCCGGCTCCTCGACCCACAACGGCCTGCGGGCGTACGACCTGACGTCGCGGTCCTGGTCCATGGCGGCTCACCTCCCCCAGTGGCTGCCCAAGGGTCCGTCTCCCCAGGAGAAGAGCGAACAATGACCCCCAAAGGTTCCCTCCCGGAGGGGTAATCCGGCCAGACCCCCGTCCGTCGGCCGTACTGGCCTTCGAGCCGCGTACCCCGCAGTAGTAGGCTCACGCCGCGTTACTGTCGGAAGACCACCCCCGTGCGCCGGGGCTGACGGAGGGGAGGCCATGCGCTTGCGCGGGAAGTCGATCCGCCGGAAGATCGTGGCGCTGCTGCTGGTGCCACTGGTGTCCCTGACGGGGCTGTGGGCCTTCGCCACCGTCATCACCGGCAGCGAGGCCCTCCGGCTGCTGTCCGTCGGCGACGTGATGCGGAAGGTTGGCTTCCCGGCCGAGGACATGGTGCGCGCCCTGCAGAAGGAGCGCCGCCAGACCATGGTCTACCTCGCCGACCCCCGTCGCGCCGACGCCCTGGCCGAGCTGCGCGAGCGGCAGCGCGCCACCGACAGGATGGTCACTTCCTTCCGCTCGCGGGTCGGCGACGATGCGCGCGACGACGTGCCGGCCGAGGCGGCGAATCGTTTCCGCGCCATCGAGAAGACCCTCGACGGCATCGAGGGCCTGCGCCGCAAGGTCGAGGACAACACCGTCACCCGCTACAGCGCGCTGCAGTCCTTCAACGAACTCGTCGACCCCTACTACGACTTCCTCGGCAGCCTCAGCGCCCTCAAGGACGCCGGCATGGACCGGCAGGGGCGCGCCCTGGTCGGCATCGCCCGCGCCCGCGAGGCCCTCTCCCGCGAGGACGCCCTGCTCGCCGCCGCGCTCGCCGCGGGCAGCATGAGCCGGCAGGACCTGCGCGCCTTCTCCGACCGCGTGGCCGAGCGCAAGATCCTCTACACCACCCACCTGGCCGTCCTGTCCGACGCCGACCAGAAGGCGTTCGACGACTACTGGCGCGGTGCCGGAGCGGACGCGCTGCGCTCCGCCGAGGACACCGTCATCCTCGCCGGCGCCGCCCGGGCCCCCCACGTCATCGACGCCCAGCGCTGGAAGGCCACCGCCACCCCCGTCCTGGACGACCTCGGCCGGATGGGCACCGAGACCGCCGAACGCTTCGGCGAGCGGGTGCGGCCCGCCGCCGTCGGCGTGCTCTCCAAGGCCGCGGCCGCCGGCGTCCTGGGCCTCGCCGCCCTCGTCTGCTCGCTCGTCATCTCCCTGCGCGTCGGCCGCGGCCTCGTCCGCGACCTGCGCCGGCTGCGCAAGGAGGCCCACGAGATGTCCGGTGTCCGGCTGCCCGCCGTCATGCGCCGCCTCGCCGCGGGGGAGCACGTCGACGTCGACGCCGAGGCCCCCCGCCGCGAGCGCGGCTCCGACGAGCTCGGCCAGGTCGGCCAGGCCCTCGACACGCTCCAGCGCGCCGCCGTCGAGGCCGCCGTCAAACAGGCCGACATGCGCCGCGGCGTCTCCGACGTCTTCGTCAACCTCGCCCGCCGCAGCCAGGTGCTGCTGCACCGTCAGCTCACCCTGCTGGACACCATGGAGCGGCGCACCGAGGACACCGACGAACTCGCCGACCTCTTCCGCCTCGACCACCTCACCACCCGCATGCGCCGCCACGCCGAGGGCCTGGTCATCCTCTCCGGCGCGGCCCCCTCCCGGCAGTGGCGCAAACCCATCCAGCTGATGGACGTCGTCCGCGCGGCGGTCGGCGAGGTCGAGGCGTACGAACGCATCGAGGTGCGCCGCCTGCCGCGCCTCGCCCTCAACGGCCCCGCCGTCGCCGACCTCACCCACCTCCTGGCCGAGCTGCTGGAGAACGCCACCGTCTTCTCCCCGCCGCACACCACCGTCCAGGTCGTCGGCGAACGGGTCTCCAACGGGTTCACGCTCGAAATCCACGACCGCGGCCTCGGACTGACCCCCGACGCGCTGCTGGAGGCCAACCTGCGCCTCGCCGAGACCCCCGAGTTCGAGCTGTCCGACACCGACCGGCTGGGCCTGTTCGTCGTCAGCCGGCTCGCCCAGCGCCAGGGCGTCCGCGTCTCGCTGCAGCCCTCCCCGTACGGCGGCACCACGGCCGTCGTCCTCATTCCTTCCCTGCTGCTCACCGACACCCTGCCGCTCGGCGGGGGCCGCCCGGGCGGCGACGACACCGGCGGCCTGCCCCTGCCCCACCGCAGGACGGGCCCCGGACGCCCGGCGCCCGGCGGGAAGACGGCAGCGGAACCCGCCGCCGTGCGCCCGCTCGACGGCGGGCCGGGCGAGCAGCACCACCAGGCGCCCGACGGCCCCGACCCCGACCGCACCCCGCCCGGCGGCCTTCCCCGCCGGGTGCGCCAGGCCAGCCTCGTACCGCAGCTGAAGGAGGGCCCGGCCGCGCGCACCCGGCCCGTGCCCGACCCGGCCGGCCCCGGCGACGACCGCGACGCCGAGGAGGTGCGCGCCAGGATGGCGGCCATGCAGCGCGGCTGGCAGCGCGGGCGCGAGCAGGGCGAGGCGCCGGGGCACCATGACGTGACGAACTCACAGAGCACAACCGCACCAGGAACAACATTTGAGGGGGACGGTCGATGACCGCACCGAAGGCCGTGATACGCAACGCTCCGTCGGCCACGGGCCGGCAGGCCGGCGGCACGGGTGAGCTCAACTGGCTCCTCGACGAACTCGTCGAGCGCGTCGGCAGCATCAGCAAGGCGCTCGTCCTGTCCAGCGACGGCCTGGCCACCGGCAGCTCCGAGGGGCTCACCCGCGAGGACGCCGAGCACCTGGCCGCCGTCGCCTCCGGCTTCCACAGCCTCGCCAAGGGCGTGGGCCGGCACTTCGACGCGGGCGGGGTCCGCCAGACCATGGTCGAACTGGACCAGGCGTTCCTGTTCGTCACCGCCGCGGGCGACGGCAGCTGTCTGGCCGTCCTGGCCGACGCCGACTCCGACATCGGCCAGGTCGCCTACGAGATGACGCTGCTCGTCAAGCGGGTGGGCACGCACCTGGCCACCGCTCCGCGGGCCGGCGTCGCCGACGAGTGACGGGCGGCATGACCGGAGACCCCGCGCACGAGGCCCGCTGGTACGACGACGCGGCGGGCCCCGTGGTCCGCCCGTACGCCATGACCCGCGGCCGCACCCGCAGCCGGGCCGAGGAGCGGCTCGACCTGATCGCGCTCGTCGTCGCCGAGGACTTCCTGGTCGCCCACCCCGGCGGGGCCCACGCCATCGCCGACCGGACCCTGTCACCGGAACACCTCGACATCGCCGAGCTCGCCCTGGACGAACCGCGGTCCATCGCGGAGCTGGCCGCCGACCTGGACCTCCCGGTCGGCGTCGTGCGCGTCCTGGTCGGCGACCTCATCGACGCCGGCTACGTCAAGGTCTCCCGCCCGGTCCCGCCCGCGGAGCTGCCCGACGCCGGCATCCTGCGCGAGGTGATCGCCGGCCTGCGGGCGCTGTGAGCGGCCACCGGAGCCGGCGGACCGGCCGGCTCCGGCCAAGGGGCCGGACGGGGGTTGTCGAGGTGACCGTCCTTGCGGAACGATCACTACCACGGGGGGAGCGCGATGCCGCACTGACCCTGAATCGGAGGAATTTCCCATGGTGTTCGGGCGCACTGACCGCCGCACACGGCCCACGGTCACCCCGGTGGCCCTCAAGCTCCTGGTCGCCGGCGGCTTCGGCGTCGGCAAGACCACCCTCGTCGGCGCCATCAGCGAGATCAAGCCGCTGCGCACCGAGGAACTGCTGACCGAGGCGGGCCGGCCGGTGGACGACACCTCCGGCGTCGAGGCCAAGCGCACCACCACCGTCGCCATGGACTTCGGCCGCATCACCCTGCGCGACGACCTCGTCCTCTACCTCTTCGGCACCCCCGGCCAGGACCGCTTCTGGTTCCTGTGGGACGAGCTGGCGCAGGGCGCCCTCGGCGCGGTCGTCCTGGCCGACACCCGGCGGCTGGCCGACTGCTTCGCCGCCGTCGACTACTTCGAGCGGCGCGGCATCGCCTTCACCCTCGCCGTCAACTGCTTCGACGGAGCGGTCCGCTACCCCGAGGAGGCCGTGCGCGACGCGCTCGACCTGGACCCCGAGGTGCCCGTCATCCTGTGCGACGCCCGCGACCGCGAGTCCGTCAAGCACGTCCTGGTCTCCGTGGTCGAGCACGCCCTGACCGCCGGGACCGAGGAGCGCCGGCCCGCGGCCGTATGAGCGGCCCGCCCCGCAGCGCCGTCGGCGGTGGCGTCAGCGCACGGGGAAGTCGAAGTAAGTGGCCGGATAGGGCTCGTCCCGCAGCGTGTAGTGCCACCACTCCTCGGGCAGGTTCACCAGCCCCGCCCGCTCCATCGCGGACTTCAGCACCAGCCGGTTCGCGCGCTGGCGGCCCGTGATCCGCGGATCGAGGGTGTGCGACAGCGTGTCGAAGCAGTCGAAGCCCGTCCCCATGTCGACCGAGTTGTCGGGAAACCGCTCGGCGCGCGGAGCGAAGCACGGCACGAGCGGCTCACCGGGCACGTACGGGCGCGTCGGCCGGGCCGGCAGCCGCACGATCGTCAGGTCCACCGTGCTTCCCCTGCTGTGGCCGGACTTCGCCGCGATGTACCCGTCCTCGAACAGCCGCGACTTCTCCACCCGTGGATAGAACTCCGCCTTCATCCGCACGTCCGCCAGGTCCTTGGCCCAGGCCACGAAGTCGTTCACCGCGCGCTGCGGCCGGTAGCAGTCGTACACCTTCAGCGTGTATCCCTCCCGCAGGAGCGCGCGCTGCGCCCGGCGCAGCGCCTCGGCGGCCGGGCGGGTCAGCAGGCAGCGGGGCCGCTCGTAGCCGGCGACGCGGTGGCCGGTGAAGTTGTGCGGCGTGATGTAGCGCATCTCCTGAAGGATCGTCGGGTCCACCTCGGCGAGCGCCACGAACCCCGGCGGCCGCTGCGGCCCGGATCCCGTACCCGGCGCGGCGGCCGCGGCACCGGGGGCGGACGCGACGACGGCGAGCACGGCCGACGGCAGCACCAGCACGCGCAGGGACGACACGCGCCGCACGGACGCGCGCCGCACAGGTATGCGCCGCACGGACACGCGCAGAGGTAACGCGCGCAGAGGTAGCGCACGCAGGAGGAACGCGCGAAGAAGAACGCAGAGTCTCGGCATGACCCCACCGGATACCACCCGGCGGGCCACCGCGGAAGAGGGACGACGCCCGCCCCTCAGCCGCGCATCCGCACCGGATACCCCACCTCGGACGCCCCCTCCTGCTCGACCGTCACCACCCCGCCCCGCCACCGCGTCGTCAAACGCACCACCTCCGGCCGCTCCCAGCCGTCGCCCGCATCCGTGATCAGCACCCCGCCCCCCGTACGCCCCGCGGCCGGCGCCCACACCTCCAGCTCCACCGCCCCGTCGGCACCCGCCACCGGCACCACCGACCCCGCCCGTGCCAGCACCGGGATCCGCGACAGGGGCGCGTCCAGCAGCACCTGCCCCGGCCCCTCGTGCGCCCGCCCCGTCGCCGTGTCGTACCACCGCCCCCGCGGCAGCCGCACCGCCCGCTGGTCCGCACCCCGCTCCAGCACCGGCGCCACCAGCAGCGAATCCCCCAGCAGGAACGCGTCCTCGCAGTCCCGCAGCGCCCGGTCGTCCGGCGAGCGCCACCACACCGGCCGCACGTACGGTGCCCCCGTCCGGTGCGCCAGGTGCGACAGCGTCACGAAATAGGGCAGCAGCCGCTCCCGCTCCCGCAGCGCCGCCCCCGTGTGCTCCAGCACCTCCGCCCCGAACTCCCACGGCTCCCGCCGCCCCGCCGACATCGCCGCATGCGTGCGGAACAGGGGCAGGTACGCACCCAGCTGGAACCACCGCACGAACAGCTCCGGCGACGGAAAACCGGTGAAGCCCCCCACGTCCGGCCCCGAGTACGGCACCCCGCACAGCCCCAGCCCCAGCACCAGCGCCAGCGACGCCCGCAACCCCGGCCACCCCGTCGTCACGTCCCCCGACCACGTGCCCCCGTAGCGCTGCATGCCCGCCCACCCCGACCGCGAGAAGACGAACGGCCGCTCCTCGGGCCGCAGCTCGCACAGGCCCTCGTAGCCCGCCCGCGCCATCGACAGCCCGTACACGTTGTGCGCCTCGCGATGGTCACCACCGCGCCCCTCCAGCACGTGCCGGGCCGAACGCGGCAGCGTCGGGTCCCCGAACGCCGCGAACGACACCGGCTCGTTCATGTCGTGCCACACCCCGGAGAAGCCCTGCACCAGCCGCTCCGCGTACAGCCCGCCCCACCACGCACGCACCTTCGGGTCGGTGAAGTCGGGGAAGACCGACTCACCCGGCCACACCTCCCCCCGCACCCGGTGTCCCCGGGCGTCCCGCACGAACGCATCCGCCTCGCACCCGCTCTCGTACACCTCCAGCCCCGGCTCGGCCTTCACCGCCGGGTCCACGATCGACACCAGCCGCACGCCCTCCCGCCGCAGGTCCGCGGCCAGCCCCGGCAGATCGGGGAACCGCTCCCGGTCCACGGTGAACACCCGGTGCCCCCGGTAGTGGTCGATGTCCAGGTGCACCGCCGACAGCGCAAGCCCGCGCTCCCGGTAACCGGCCACCACCCGCCGCACCTCCCGCTCACTGCCGAACCCCCACCGCGCGTGCTGGTACCCCAGCGCCCAGGAAGGCGGCAGCGCGGCCGCACCTGTCAGCTGTGCCCAGCCGTGCAGCACCCGCGCCGGAGTGCCCACCAGCACCCAGTAGCGCAGCGGACCCCCCTCCATCCGCACCTCGCAGCGCCCCGGTCGGTCGTGCCCCGACCCCGCACCCTCCTCGCCCTCCCACAACGTCACCCGGCCGTCCCAGGTGTTGTCGTGGAACGCCAGGTGCGTCCCCGCGTCCGCCACCACCAGCTGCACCGGCATCGTGATGTACAGCGGGTCGTCCCCCGGCTCGAACGCGCCCCCCGGATCGGTGTTCCACAGCCGGTACGCACCGTCCCGCAGCCGCGGCCCCGCCGCCCGCCCGCCCAGCCCGAAGAACCGGGCGTCCGCCGCCACCTCCGACCGCTGCACCCAGCGAGCGTCCCCCTCCGCCCCGGCCGCCGGCTCCCACCAGCGCGGCGGCAGCTCACGCCGCAGCACCATCCCGCCCGGCGTGCGCACCTCCACCCCGCCGTGCCGGGACACCACCACCAGCACCCGCTCGGACACCACCCGCCAGCCGCCGTCCGTGTCCGGCTCCAGCACCGCCCGCTCGTCCACCTCCGGCCCCGGCCGCGCCAGCGCGTACGACGGCTCCGGCCCCGCCCCGTCCCAGCCGCAGAACACCGCACCCCCCGCCGCCACCCGCACCCGCAGCGACGACCGCGCGAACCGCACCACCCCGCCCCCCGGCTCCGGATCCGCCCCCTCCGCCAGCCCCGGCACCCGCGCCCGCTGCGCCCCCGGCCGCGGCAGCCCCAGCGCGTCCGCCCGCCGCCGACGCCACGCCGACCGCACGGACCGCAGCCCCTGCGTGCTCCCGGCCGCCCGCAACGCCGCCATCCACTTCACCGACCGCACAAGGTCACCCGCGTCCATGCCGCTCACCCTGCCACCGTCCCCGACCCGCCCGTGCGCCGTTCAACCGCCGTTCACCCGCAGGACCCGCGCCACCGCCTCACGGTGTGACACGACACCCCTGGTGCGGGAGTCGATCACATGGCATCGTCCTGGTCAGCCGTGTCCCGTGCCACCCCGCCCGGCCCACGGCGCCGCCCACGACGCGTAGAGCCCGGGAGCAGCCGAGATGACCACCGCACCGCAGCCCGTCGACCCGCCGCAGCCCCTGTGGAGCCCCGGCGAGGACCGCATCGCCCGCGCGCAGGTCACCCGCTTCCACGCCTGGGCCGCCGAACGGCACGGCGCCCCCGCCCCCGTGCCCGGCGACCCCGTCGCCGGCTACGCGGCCCTGCACCGCTGGTCGGTGGAGCGGACCGAGCCCTTCTGGCAGGCCGTCACCGAATGGTGCGACGTCCGCTTCTCCACCCCCTACGAGCGCGTCCTCGCCGATGCCGCCATGCCCGGCGCCCGCTGGTTCCCCGGCGCCACCCTCAACTACGCCGAACACGCCCTGCGCACCGCCGAGGACCCTGCGCGAGCCGACGAGCCCGCCCTCCTGCATGTCGACGAGACCCACGAACCGGTCCCCGTCACCTGGGCCGTGCTGCGCGGCCAGGTGGGCGCCCTCGCCGCCGAGCTGCGCCGCCTCGGCGTCCGCCCCGGCGACCGCATCAGCGGCTACCTGCCCAACATCCCCCAGGCCGTCGTCGCCCTCCTCGCCACCGCGGCCGTCGGCGGCGTGTGGACCTCCTGCGCCCCCGACTTCGGCGCCCGCAGCGTCCTGGACCGCTTCCAGCAGGTCGAACCCACCGTCCTGTTCACCGTCGACGGCTACCACTACGGCGGCAAGCGCCACGAACGCGCCGACGTCGTCGGCGAGCTGCGCGCCGGCCTCCCCACGCTGCGCGCCGTCGTCCACATCCCGCTGCTCGGCACCCCCGCCCCCGAGGGCGCGCTGGAGTGGGACGCGCTGACCGCGCACCCCACCGAGCCCGTCTTCGAACAGCTGCCCTTCGACCACCCCCTGTGGGTGCTCTACTCCTCCGGCACCACCGGCCTGCCCAAGGCCATCGTCCAGTCCCAGGGCGGCATCCTCGTCGAACACCTCAAGCAGCTCGCCCTGCACTGCGACCTCGGCCCCGGCGACCGCTTCTTCTGGTACACGTCCACCGGCTGGATGATGTGGAACTTCCTCGTCTCCGGCCTCCTGGTCGGCTCCACCGTCGTCCTCTACGACGGGAGCCCCGGCCACCCCGACACCGCCGCCCAGTGGCGCATCGCCGAACGCACCGGAGCCACCCTCTTCGGCACCTCCGCCGCCTACGTGATGGCCTGCCGCAAGGCAGGGGTCCGTCCCGGCCGCGACTTCGACCTCTCCCGCGTCCAGTGCGTCGCCACCACCGGCTCCCCGCTGCCGCCCGACGGCTTCCGCTGGATCCACGACGAATTCCACCAGGAGGCGGGGGGCGACATGTGGATCGCGTCGGTGAGCGGCGGCACGGACGTCTGCAGCTGCTTCGCCGGCGCCGTCCCCACCCTGCCCGTGTACATCGGCGAGCTCCAGGCCCCCTGCCTCGGCACGGACCTGCAGGCGTGGGACGCCCAGGGCAAGCCCGTCGTCGACGAGGTCGGGGAACTCGTCGTCACCGCCCCCATGCCCTCCATGCCCCTCCACTTCTGGAACGACCCGGACGGCAGCCGCTACCACGACAGCTACTTCGAGATGTTCCCCGGCGTGTGGCGGCACGGCGACTGGATCACCCTCACCTCGCGCGGCACCGTCGTCATCCACGGGCGCTCCGACTCCACCCTCAACCGGCAGGGCGTCCGCATGGGCTCCGCCGACATCTACGAGGCCGTCGAGCGCCTGCCCGAGATCCGCGAATCCCTCGTCATCGGGGTCGAACGGCCCGACGGCGGCTACTGGATGCCGCTCTTCGTCCACCTCGCACCCGGCGCCTCGCTGGACGATGCACTGCTCGACCGCATCAAGCGCACCATCCGTGAGCAGCTCTCCCCCCGCCACGTGCCCGACGAGGTCATCGAGGTCCCCGCCATCCCGCACACCCTCACCGGCAAGCGCATCGAGGTCCCCGTCAAGCGCCTCCTGCAGGGCGCTCCGCTGGAGAAGGCGGTCAACCCCGGATCCGTCGACAACGCCGAACTCCTCGGCTTCTACGAGCAGCTCGCACGCGAGCGCGGCTAGGGGCGATCGCCGCAGGTCACGGCGGACTGTCAGTGACCCCCCTTACGGTGAGTGAGCATCGGTCACCGATCGGTCACCGATCACTCGCACTGAGGGGGAACTCATGGCGCACACCGACAACGGCCGGCGGCGGCTGACCGCACGCCGCAGGCTGCGCACGGAGACACCGAGCACCGTGGCCGTCCTGGCCGACGAAAAGGACTTCGCCGCCATGCGGCGCTACACGAGCTTCCTCTTCGACGACCACGCCGACTACCTGCGGGACGTCGACGGGCTGCTGCGGTCCCTGGCCGCCCGGGGCACGTACACCAGCGTCGCTCTCTTCGACCCCGTCGACTACGAGGAATACTGCACCGACCTGCACCTCGACCCCGACACCGCGGCCAGCCGCACCCGCTACACCGCCGAGGTCGCCGCCACGGGCGCCACCGTCGCCTACGACGGCCGGCCCCTCGCCGGCCTGCTGCCCCGCCTCATCGACGAGGCCGAGCAGCAGGCCACGTGGGAGTACGCCTCGGCCCTGCTCGCCCGCGGCGGCGACTGCACCTCCTGCGGCGAGGACCTCGGCCGGGCGGCGTTCGCCCTGGCCTCCCGGGCCCTGCGACGGATCACCGAAGCCGTGGGGGAGGGCGGACACCACCTCGTCTGCAGCGTCCAGGCCGACGGCGACGCACCCCTGGTCGCGGTGCTCCGCACCACCTGCGGCAAGGACGGCCGGCTGCACCTGGCGGAAGCGGAGGCCCTGGTCTTCTGCACCGTCCTCGCCGCGGGCATCGTCACCGACCGCCACGGCGGCGTCGTCCTGCGCACCACCCGGCCCGGCAGCCCCGACACCGTGCGGGGCTGGGCCCTGAAGGACGGCGGGCTGCGTCCCCTGACCGAAGCGGAGGTCTTCGCCGCCTACTGCACCGACGCCGCGACCGGCGAGCCCGTACCCCCGGAGCCGGGCGTCGAGTACCGCGCGGGCATCCCGCTCGACGGACAACCCGACGGGGAAGGGGAGACGCAGGACGCGTAAGGGCACATAAAGGGGGAGGGGGTGTCCCCGCCCACGGGCGGGGACACCCCCTCACATCACCTGCGCCTCAGGCACACCGGCTCACTCGCCGGACAGCACCGCCTGCGCAGCCAGACGGGCCTCATCGGCCGAGTCCGTGGCACGGGCGGCAGCCGCGGCACGCTCGCACTGCGCCAGCGTGTGCTTGGCCAGCGTGGCACGCACGTAGGGGATCGACGCGGCGCCCATGGACAGGCTCGTCACTCCCAGACCGGTCAGCACGCACGCCAGCAGCGGGTCCGACGCGGCCTCACCGCACACACCACAGCTCTTGCCCTCGGCCTTGGCGGCCTCGGCCGACGCGGCGATCAGGTCGAGCAGCGCCGGCTGCCACGGGTCCTGCAGCCGCGACACCGCACCGACCTGACGGTCGGCGGCAAAGGTGTACTGCGCCAGGTCGTTCGTCCCCAGCGACAGGAACTCGACCTCCTGCAGGATCGAACGGGCCCGCAGCGCGGCGGAGGGGATCTCCACCATCGCGCCGAACTTCGCCTGCAGCCCGGCCTCACGGCACGCGTCCGCGAACGCCTTGGCATCGGTCCGGTCCGCCACCATCGGAGCCATGACCTCAAGGTAGACCGGCAGCCCCTCGGCAGCCTTGGCCAGCGCGGTCAGCTGCGTGCGCAGCACCTCCGGGTGGTCCAGCAGCGTCCGCAGGCCGCGCACGCCCAGCGCCGGGTTGGGCTCGTCCGCCGGAGTCAGGAAGTCCAGCGGCTTGTCCGCGCCCGCGTCCAGCACCCGCACGACCACACGGCCCTCGGGGAACGCCTCCAGCACCTTGCGGTACGCCTCGATCTGCTTGGCCTCGGACGGCGCCTTCGCACTGTCGTCCAGGAACAGGAACTCGGTACGGAACAGGCCCACGCCCTCCGCACCGGCCTCCACCGCGGCCGGCACGTCCGCGGGACCGCCGACGTTCGCCAGCAGCGGCACCTTGTGTCCGTCGGACGTCGCGCCCGGGCCGGACGACGCGGCCAGCGCGGCCTTGCGCGCCTCGGCCGCCTTCGTCAGCTCGGCCCGCTTCTCCTCGCTCGGGTCGACGAAGATGTCACCGGTGCTGCCGTCCACGGCCACCACCGTGCCCTCGGCAAGCTCCCCGGCACCCGGCAGCGCCACCACGGCCGGCACCCCGAGCGCACGCGCCAGGATGGCGCTGTGGCTGGTCGGCCCGCCCTCCTCGGTCACGAAGCCCAGCACAAGCGTCGGGTCCAGCAGCGCCGTGTCGGCGGGAGCGAGGTCCCGGGCGATCAGCACATAGGGCTCGTCGCTGTCCGGCACACCCGGCATCGGCACGCCCAGCAGGCGCGCGACGATGCGGTTGCGCACGTCGTCGAGGTCGGCCACCCGGCCCGCCAGGTACTCGCCGGCGTTGGCGAGCAGCGCGCGATAGGCGGCGAAGGCGTCGTACACCGCACGCTCGGCGGTGCTGCCGACGGTGATGCGCCGTTCGACGTCGGCCATCAGCTCGGGGTCCTGGGCCATCATGGCCTGGGCCTCCAGCACGTGCTGGGCCTCGCCACCGGCCAGGTTGCCGCGCGCGATGAGGTCGGCGGCGACGGCCTCGACGGCCTGGCGCGCACGCCCCTGTTCGCGCGGCGCCTCGTCCGTCGGGATCTGCTTGGCCGGCGGTTCCAGAACCGCCGTGCCCATGTGCCGCACCTCGCCGATCGCCACACCGTGGCTCACGCCGACGCCTCGCAGCGTTGTCTCCATTTCACCCGTCTCCGGTTGGATGCGGCGGGTCGTGTCCGCCGCAGTGGATGTCGTACGTGCCGTCGTCATCCGCGACGGCTCCAGGTCACTGCAGGTGAAACGTCACTGCCAGGTGAAGAGGGAGTCGCCCGCCTTGAGGTCGCCGTCCTCACGGACGTCGCCCAGGGCGTCGGCGGTGGCCTCAAGCGCCACGATCGGGCAGATCGGCGACTTGCCGGCCTCCTCGACGGCGACCGGGTTCCAGCGCACGACGTCCTGGCCGCGGGTGACGGTGTCGCCCTTGTTGACGAGCAGCTCGAAGCCCTCGCCGTTGAGCTGGACGGTGTCGATGCCGAGGTGCGTCAGCACGCCGTGGCCCTCGCCGTCGACGACGACGAAAGCGTGCGGGTGGAGCGAAACGATGACACCGTCGACGGGGGAGACCGCGGTGGCGGGCTCACGCACGGGGTCGATGGCGGTACCGGGTCCCACCATCGCGCCGGAGAAGACCGGATCGGGCACTGCCGCGAGTCCGATGGCGCGTCCGGCGATCGGGGACGACACGGTGGTCATGGGAAGCCTCCCAGAGGTGGAGAATCATCACGCGCCGTCACTACCTGTCCTGGACGGCGCACTGGTCGGAAGCCTAAGTCATAGGAACTGAGGATTCCGCACGAGCGTGCGCGCGGGGAGCCGTGTGCGGTGCGTAATCGATTTGCCTCGTGTGAGCGGGACATGTACTGTCAGTTCCCTGCCCACGACCGAGGCCCGCAGTCAACTGCAGGCGAGGCGGAGGGCGGCACTCCATCGGATAAGATCCTTTCCCGGATCCGCTTCGTTGTGTCTGCATGCATGTGTGTGCGGAAAACGAGCGGTAAAGGGGCCGGAAAACTCCTGATAGAGTGGTGGAACACCGAAGGGAAGCGCCCGGAGGAAAGCCCAGCAAATATTGCTGCGGTGAGTACAAAGGAAGCGTCCGTTCCTTGAGAACTCAACAGCGTGCCAAAAGTCAACGCCAGATATGTTGACACCC
>NZ_BMVB01000005.1 GCF_014650495.1 Streptomyces cinnamoneus
TCGGGGAAGCCGGACACCGCGTCGCCACCGGACGCGACCAGACGCCACAGGTCTTCCGGCGACTGCACGCCACCGGGATAGCGGCAGGCCATGCCCACGATCGCGATCGGCTCATCGGCCGCAGCGCCTGCGGTGGAGGCGGTGGCCGTCACTGCGGCCGCCTCGTCGGTGCCCACGGCCTCGGTGGTGAGGAAACGGGCGAGGACGAGCGGATTGGGGTAGTCGAATATCAACGTGGCCGGGAGGCGCAGGCCGGCGGCCGCGTTCAGGCGGTTGCGCAGCTCGACGGCGGTCAGCGAGTCGAACCCGATGTCCTTGAACGAGTCGTCGGCGCCGACCGATTGGGCATCGGCGTGCCCGAGCACAGCGGCGACCTCGGTACGCACCAGGTCCAGCACCGCCTGCTCGCGCTCGGCCTCCGGCAGCCCGGCGAGCCGCTGCCCGAGGGTGGACGATGCCGCCCGCTCCGTGGCGGCTACGGTGCGCCGAGCCGGTGCGACCCGGATCAGGCCGCGCAGGACCGGCGGCACGGGCTGCCCCTGGCCGTCCCGGAACGCGGAGGTGTCGAGCCGGACAGGGACCACGGCCGCCCGCCCGGTGGTGAGGGCGGCGTCGAACATCCGCAGGCCCTCCGCCGACGGGATCGCGGCCAGACCCATGCGCTTGATGCGCGCGAGATCGGTGTGGTCGAGGCTGCTGGTCATCGCGCTGTCGCTGTCCTGCGCCCACAGGCCCCAGGCCAGCGAGGTGGCGGGCAGGCCCTGGGCACGGCGGTGCTCGGCGAGAGCGTCGAGGAAGGTGTTGGCGGCGGCGTAGTTGCCCTGTCCCGGTGTGCCGAGGGTGCCCGCCACCGACGAGAAGAGCACGAACGCGACCAGGTCCGGGGCCAGTTCCGCGGCCAGGTCGTGCAGGTTCAGCGCCGCGTCGACCTTGGGGCGGAACACGCCGTCCAGCCGCTCGGGAGTCAGCGAGCCGATGACGCCGTCGTCCAGGACGCCGGCGGTGTGGACGATCGCCGACACCTGCCGGCCCGCCAGGAGGTCACGGACGGCGTCACGGTCGGCGACGTCGCAGGCGGCCCAGGTGACATCGACGCCCTGCGCGGTCAGTTCGGCGGCGAGCCCGGCCGCGCCGGGTGCGTCCCCGCCGCGGCGGCTGACCAGCAGCAGGCTGCGCACACCGTGTTCGGAGACGAGGTGCCGGGCGAACAGTGCGCCCAGCCCGCCCGAGGCACCGGTCAGCAGCACCGTGCCGCAGCCGAGGCCGGGAAGGTCCGACACGGCGTCCGACACGGCGTCCGACGCGGCGGCGATACGGGCCAGCCTCGGCACACGCACCTCACCCGCGCGTATCTCGGCCTGCGGCTCACCGGAGGCGATCACGCCGGGCAGCAGCCGGCCGAGATCGGCGTCGCCGTCGGCGCCGACCAGCACGATCCGGCCGGGGTTCTCGCTCTGTGCCGAGCGCACCAGCCCGCGGACCGCCGCCTGGGCCAAGTCGTCCGTGCCGGTGACCAGCACCAGACGGGCCGGACGGTCCTCGGCCAGCCACCACTGCACCAGCGCCAGGACCTCGTCGGTGACCTCGCGGACCCGGGTGGCCGTGTCCGCGGCGGCACCCGCCGGGCACGGCACGACCACGGCGTCGGCGTCCGGCACCGAGTCCAGCGCCTGCAGAGCGGCGAGATCCTCGTACGTCACGATCGTCATGGCGTCCGTCACGGACGGCAGGCCGGCCGGAGTCCATTCCAGGCCGAAGAGCGAGTCGCCGTCACCCGAGCCGCTGCGCAGCTGATCGGCGGGGACCGGACGCAGGGTCAGCGAGTCGATCCGTGCGACGGGCTCGCCGGTGCCGTCGGCCAGGACCAGCGACACCGTGGAGGTGCCGGCGGGCGAGACCTTCACGCGCAGGGCGGCTGCCCCGGTGGCGGCCAGGCGCACGCCGCTCCAGGCGAACGGCAGCAGCCCGTGGCCCGTTCCGGCCTCGGGTGCGACCGCACCCAGCCACACGGTGTGCAGGGCCGCGTCGAACAGCGCCGGGTGCAGACCGTACGCGCCCGCGCCCGTCTGCTCCGGTCCGGACAGTTCGACCTCGGCGAAGAAGTCGTCCCCGCTCCGCCAGGCGGCACGCAGCCCCTGGAAGGCAGGGCCGTAGTCGAACGCCATGCCCGCGAGCCGGCCGTAGAACCCGTCGACGTCGAGCGGCTCGGCCCCTGCGGGCGGCCACGCGGCGAGCGAGCCGTCCACGGGGCCCGTGGCGCCGGTCAGCGTGCCGGAGGCGTGCCGGACCCAGGGCCGGCCGGACTCGTACTCGTCCCCGTCGTCGATCCGCGAGTGCACGGTCACCGGCCTGCGGCCCGAGCCGTCGTCGGCACCGACGCGCACCTGCAGGGCGACGCCGCCGCGCTCGGGCACGAACAGCGGGGTCTCCAGCGTCAGTTCGTCGAGCAGGTCGCAGCCGACGGCGTCGGCCGCGGTGACGGCCAGTTCGACGAACGCGGTGCCCGGCAGGAGGACGACTCCGTCCACGGCGTGGTCGGCGAGCCATGGGTGCGTGTGCAGGGAGAGCCGGCCGGTGAGCAGCTGCCCGTCACCGTCGGCCAGCGGCACGGCGGCACCGAGCAGGGGGTGACCGGCCTCGCCCTGGCCCACCGCACGCATGTCGCCGACCGCGGCGGGTGCGTCGAGCCAGTAGCGCTCGCGCTGGAAGGGGTAGGTGGGCAGGGTGACGCGGCGGGCGCCGGGGAAGAAGGCGTGCCAGTCCACTCCGACGCCGCTGACGTGCAGCTGGGCGTACGCGGTGACGATCGCCTGCGGTTCGGGGCGGTCGGCGCGCAGGACGGGCACGGTGGCCGCGTCGGCGTCCTCGGGCAGGCAGCCCTGGGCGAGCGCGCTGAGGACACCGCCGGGGCCGATCTCGACGAAGGTGGTCACGCCCAGGCCGTGCAGGGTGTGCACACCGTCGGCGAAACGGACCGCCTCACGGACGTGCCGGACCCAGTAGTCCGGCGTGTACGACTCCGCCAGCCGGCCGGTGAGGTTGGAGACGACCGGGATCCGCGGCTCGTCGAACGTCAGGCCGCGGACGACTGCCGCGAACTCCTCCAGCATCGGGTCCATCAGCGGCGAGTGGAACGCGTGACTGACCTTCAACCGCGAGGTCTTGCGCCCCTGCGCCTTGAAGATCTCGGCTATCTCCAGCGCCACGGACTCCACACCGGCGATCACGACAGACTGCGGGCCGTTGATCGCCGCGATACCGGCCTCGTCGGTCAGGTGCGGCAGGACCTCGTCCTCGGTGGCCTGCACCGCCACCATCGCACCGCCGGCAGGCAGCGCCTGCATCAGCCGGGCACGGGCCGACACCAGCTTCGCCGCGTCCTCCAGCGACAGCACACCCGCCACATGAGCCGCAGCAATCTCACCCACGGAGTGACCGGCCACGTAGTCGGGCCGCACACCCCACGACTCCAGCAGCCGGAACAGCGCCACCTCGACCGCGAACAAGGCAGGCTGGGTCATGCCGGTCTGGTTCAGTTCCTCCGAACCGACGTCGACCGGCTGATCCAGATGTGCGCACACCTCGTCGTACGCGGCCGCGAACACCGGGAACGCCTCGTACAGCTCACGGCCCATCCCCAGCCGCTGCGACCCCTGGCCCGAGAACAGGAAACCGACCTTGTCCGCCGTGCGGGCACGCCCGGCCACGACGTTCGCCGCCGGTTCGCCGGCGGCGAGAGCAGCCAGCCCCGCCCGGAGCTCGTCCCGGTCGGTGCCGACCACCGCAGCCCGGTGTTCCAGCACCGATCGCGTCGTCGCCGTCGAGAATCCGGCGTCGGCCAGCGGCACGTCGGCGTCCACGACGGACAGCAGGCGCTCCGCCTGCGCCCTCAGCGCCGTCTCGCTCTTCGCCGACAGCACCCACGGCACGGGCCCGCTCACCGGCGCGGGACGGTCTTCCCCGGCCGGCTCGACGGCCGGGGCGACGGGCGCCTCCTCGATGATCGTGTGGGCGTTGGTGCCGCTGATCCCGAACGAGGACACCGCCGCCCGGCGCGGAAGGTCGCCCGCGGGCCACTCCACCGTCTCGGTCAGCAGCCGCACCGCGCCCGCCGACCAGTCCACGTGCGAGGTCGGCTCGTCGACGTGCAGGGTCTGCGGGAGCACGCCGTTGCGCATGGCCATGACCATCTTGATCACACCGGCCACACCCGCGGCCGCCTGCGTGTGACCGATGTTCGACTTGACCGAGCCCAGCCACAGCGGCTGCTCCTCGGACCGGCCCTGGCCGTAGGTGGCGAGCAGGGCCTGCGCCTCGATCGGGTCGCCCAGCTTCGTGCCCGTACCGTGTGCCTCGACGGCGTCCACATCGGCCGGCGAAAGGCCGGCGGAGGCCAGGGCCTGACGGATCACCCGCTGCTGCGACGGACCGTTCGGCGCCGTCAGACCGTTCGACGCACCGTCCTGATTGACGGCGGAGCCACGCACGACCGCCAGCACCTGATGACCGTTGCGCTCGGCGTCCGACAGTCGCTCGACGAGCAGCAGGCCGACACCTTCGCCCCAGCCGGTGCCGTCGGCCCCGGCCGCGAACGCCTTGCAACGGCCGTCCGGCGACAGCCCGCGCTGGCGGCTGAACTCCACGAACATGTCCGGCGTGGTCATCACGGTCACACCGCCGACGAGGGCCATCGAGCACTCGCCGCTGCGCAGCGCCTGGCCTGCGAGGTGCAGCGCCACGAGGGACGACGAGCAGGCCGTGTCCACGGTGACGGCCGGGCCCTCAAGGCCGAACGCGTAGGAGATGCGGCCGGACACCACCGAGGCCGCCTTGCCGGTGAGTGCGTACCCCTCGATTTCCCGGGGTGCGTTGCGCAGTTGGTTGGCGTAGTCCTGGCCGTTCGTGCCGATGAAGACGCCGGTGCGGCTGGTGCGTACGGACGCGGGGGCGATGCCGGCGCGCTCGAACGCCTCCCACGCGGTCTCCAGCAGCAGTCGCTGCTGCGGGTCCATCGCCAGGGCCTCGCGCGGCGAGATCCCGAAGAGCGCGGCGTCGAAGCGGTCGGCGCCCTGGATGAAGCCGCCTTCGCGTGCGTACGTCCTGCCGGGCCGGTCGGGGTCCGGGTCGTAGAGCGAGTCGATGTCCCAGCCGCGGTCGGTGGGGAACCCGGACACCGCGTCCCGGCCCGATCGCAGCAGCTCCCACAGCTCCTCCGGCGACTGGACACCGCCGGGGAACCGGCAGCTCATGCCGACGATCGCGATGGGCTCGTCGGTGGGGACGGCAGTGACGGCCGCGCGGCCCGTGGCCTGCGGGTCGTCCGCTTCGAGCGCGTGCCGGCCGAGGAGTTCCTCGCGCAGCTGGCGGGCCAGTGCGGTGGGCGTCGGGTGGTCGAAGACCAGCGTGGTGGGCAGCTTGAGGCCGGTGGCCGCGTTGAGCCTGTGGCGCAGTTCGACGGCGGTGAGCGAGTCGAAGCCGGTCTCGCGGAACGTCCGGTCGGCCTCGAAGGCCCCCTTGCCGGTGTGGCCGAGCACGGCGGCGGCCTGCTCGCGGACCAGGTCCAGCAGGATGCGCTCCTGCTCCCCCGGTGTGACGCCCAGGAGGCGGGTGACCAGCGCGGACGCGGGCACTGCCGTGCTCCGCGCCGCCTCGGCCAGCGCTTCGAGGGCCGTGCGGGCCTCGGGTACTCCCTGCAGCAGCGGGCACGGGCGCGTGCCGGCGAAGGCCGGGACGAAGCGGTCCCAGTCCACGTCCGCGACGGTCACGGAGGTCTCGCCGTGGGTCAGCGCGCCGTGGAGCACGGCGATTGCGGGCAGTGCCGCGATCGCCCGGACGCCACGCCGCCGCAGGTGGTCGCCGGCGGCGCCGTCGGCCATGCCGCCGTCGGCCCACGAGCCCCACGCGACGGCCAGCGCGGGCAGACCGTTCGCCCGTCGCTGCTCGGCGAGGGCGTCGAGGAAGGCGTTCGCGGCACCGTACGCGCCTTGGCCGCCGTTGCCCCAGACGCCGGTCATCGACGAGAACATCACGAAGGCGTCGAGGTCGTCCTGACGGTCCCGGGTGAGCTCGTGCAGGTTGAGCGCCGCGTCCACCTTGGGGCGCAGCACGTGGTTCAGGCGCTCGGGCGTGAGCGATTCGACCAGGCCGTCGTCGAGTACGCCCGCGGTGTGCACCACGGCGTTCACGGTGTGCCGGTCGAGCAGTCCGGCGAGCGCGGTCCGGTCGGCCACGTCGCACGCGGCGACGGTGACGCGGGCGCCCAGTTCCTCAAGCTCCGCCGTGAGCGCGGCGGCGCCCGGGGCGTCGGGGCCGCGGCGGCTGGTGAGCAGCAGGTGTTCGGCTCCGGCAGTGGCGAGCCAGCGGGCGACGTGCCCGCCGAGCGCCCCCGTGCCGCCGGTCACGAGTACGGTGCCGCGCGGCGTCCACGGTGCGTCGACCGCTGCCGCGCTCCGCGGCGCACGGACCAGCCGGCGGCCCGACACACCGGAAGCACGGACGGCTAGCTGGTCCTCGTCGGCCTGGGTCAGCAGACCGGCCAGCCGCTCCAACGACCGGGGGTCGAGTTCGGCGGGCATGTCGACGAGTCCGCCCCACCGCTGCGGCTGCTCCAGGGCGACGACCCGGCCCAGACCCCAGACCTGTGCGGCGAGGGGGTCGGTGAGCGGGTCCGAGGCGCCGGTCGACACCGCGCCGCTGGTCACGCACCACAGCGGGGCCTCGATCCCGGCGTCGCCGAGGGCCTGGACGAACAGCACGAGACGCTGGAGCGCGTCCCCTCCTGCAGCGGCGAACACGATGCCCTCGGCAGCCTGCCCGGCATCGGCGAGCAGGTGGGTCAGCGCCTGACGGTCGGTGTCCTCGGGCACGACGAGCGGAACGAGGTCGACGCCGAGTTCCGCGAGCCCGGCGCGCATCGCCGCCGTCCACTCGGTCTCCTCGGGGACTGCGAAGAGCCAGGTCCCCGACGGAGTGGCGCCGATGTCGCCGAGCGGCTGCCAGGAGATGCGGTAGCGCCAGCCGTCGGCAGTGGACTGCTCACGCCGCTGCCGACGCCAGTCGGACAGCCTGGGTGCGATCACGTCCAGCTCGGCGGACGGCAGGCCCAGGAGGGCACCGAGGGATTCGCGGTCCTCGCTCTCGACGATGTCCCAGAACTCGGCGTCCAGGGCACCCGGGGCGCCGAGGGCGGCTGCTTGCGGCGCATCGAGCCAGTAGCGCTCGCGCTGGAAGGCATAAGTCGGCAGGTCGACACGCTTGCCACGGGGGAAGAAGGCGTTCCAGTCCAGGGAGACGCCGTGGGTGTGGAGCTGACCGAGCGCGGTGACGATCGCCAGCGGTTCGGGGCGGTCGGCGCGCAGGACGGGCACGGTGACGGCCTCGTCCAGGCAGTTCTGCGTCATGCCACTGAGCACACCGCCGGGGCCGACCTCGACGAAGGTCGTCACACCCAGCTCGTGCAGGGTCCGGATGCCGTCGGCGAAACGAACCGCCTCACGGACATGACGGACCCAGTACTCCGACGTGTACGACTCCGCCAGCCGGCCCGTGAGGTTGGAGACGACCGGGATCCGCGGCTCGTCGAACGTCAGGCCGCGGACGACCTCGGCGAACTCCTCCAGCATCGGATCCATCAACGGCGAGTGGAACGCATGACTGACTTTCAGCCGCGACGTCTTACGACCCTGATGGGTGAAGTGCTCAGCGATCTTCACGACCGCATCCTCTGCACCGGAAACGACCACCGACTGCGGACCGTTGATCGCCGCAATGCCGGCCTCATCGGTCAGGTGCGGCAGGACCTCGTCCTCCGTGGCCTGCACCGCCACCATCGCCCCGCCCGCAGGCAACGCCTGCATCAGCGCAGCACGCGCCGACACCAACTTCGCCGCATCCGCCAGCGACAGCACACCCGCCACATGAGCCGCAGCAATCTCACCCACCGAGTGCCCGGCCACATAATCCGGCCGCACACCCCACGACTCCAGCAGCCGGAACAACGCCACCTCGACCGCGAACAACGCAGGCTGAGTGACGCCCGTCTGGTTCAGCTCCTCCGACTCGACGTCCAGCGCCACACCCAGGTGCGCACACACCTCGTCGTACGCATCCGCGAACACCGGGAACGACGCATACAGCTCACGCCCCATCCCCAGCCGCTGCGACCCCTGACCCGAGAACAGGAAACCGGTCTTGCCCCCGGGGTCACCGCCCGCCGGGACCGTGCCCGAGGCGATGGCCTCCAGCCCTCGTCGGAAGTCGGCGGGGTCCTCGCCGACGACCGCCGCCCGGCGCTCCAGCGCGGCCCGTGTCGTGGCCAGCGAGAACGCCACGTCCGCCGGTGCCGCCTCGGCGCCGTGCCCGGCGTCCATGAAGGACAGCAGACGTGTTGCCTGCTCCCGCAGCGCCGTCTCGCTCTTCGCCGACAGCACCCACGGGACCGGACCCCCGAACGGCTCGGGGTCGGGTACGGGCTCTCCGCTCGCCGGAAGGTACTCGATGATGGTGTGGGCGTTGGTGCCGCTGATCCCGAACGAGGACACCGCCGCCCGGCGCGGAGCCTCGCCGTCCGCAGGCCACTCCACTGCCTCGGTCAGCAGCCGCACCCCGCTCGCCGACCAGTCCACGTGCGGGGTCGGCTCGTCCACGTGCAGCGTCCGCGGCAGTACGCCCTGCCGCATGGCCATGACCATCTTGATCACACCGGCCACACCGGCGGCGGCCTGCGTGTGACCGATGTTCGACTTCAGCGAGCCCAGCCACAGCGGCCGTTCGTGGTCGCGGTCCCGCCCGTAGGCGGCGATCAGGGCCTCGGCCTCGATCGGGTCGCCCAGCTTCGTGCCCGTGCCGTGCGCCTCGACGGCGTCCACATCGGCCGGCGAAAGGCCGGCGGAGGCCAGGGCCTGACGGATCACCCGCTGCTGCGACGGACCGTTCGGCGCCGTCAGACCGTTCGACGCACCGTCCTGATTCACGGCGGAGCCGCGCACGACCGCCAGCACCTGGTGACCGTTGCGCTCGGCGTCGCTCAGCCGCTCGACGAGCAGCATGGCCACGCCTTCGGACCAGCCGGTGCCGTCCGCGCCGGCCGCGAACGCCTTGCAGCGGCCGTCCGCCGACAGGCCGCGCTGGCGGCTGAACTCCACGAACATGCCGGGGCTGGACATCACGGTCACGCCACCGGCCAGCGCCATCGTGCACTCGCCGCTCCGCAGCGACTGCACCGCGAGGTGCAGCGCCACCAGCGACGACGAGCACGCCGTGTCCACGGTGACGGCCGGGCCCTCAAGGCCGAACGAGTAGGCCACCCGGCCCGAGGCGACGCTGGTCGTGGTGCCGGTCAGCAGGTAGCCCTCGATGCCCTCGACCGGCTCGTGCAGCCGGGGGCCGTAGTCCTGTGCCGTCGCGCCGATGAACACGCCCGCCCGGCTGCCGCGCAGCGTGGCCGGGTCGATGCCCGCGCGTTCGAAGGCTTCCCATGCGGTCTCCAGGACCAGCCGCTGCTGCGGGTCGATCGCTGCGGCCTCGCGGGGGCTGATGCCGAAGAAGGCGGCGTCGAATGCGGCTGCGTCGTGGAGGAATCCGCCCTGTCGGGTCGAGGTCTTCCCGGGGGTGCCGGGCTCCGGGTCGTAGAGGGATTCGACGTCCCAGCCGCGGTCGGTGGGGAATCCGGAGACGGCGTCGCCGCCGGAGGCCACCAGCCGCCACAGGTCCTCCGGCGAGCGGACGTCGCCCGGGAGGCGGCAGCTCATCGCCACGATGGCGATCGGCTCGTCGGGGTCGGCCGTCGTTCCGGGCGCGGCGACGCCCGTCGTGGCCGTGCCCAGGGCTTCCGAGCCGAGGTGGCGGGCCAGCGCCTCGGGGGTCGGGTGGTCGAACAGCAGGCCGCTGGGCAGGCGCAGTCCGGTGGCCTCGGTGAGCTGGTTGCGCAGTTCGACCGAGCTGAGGGAGTCGAAGCCGAGGTCCTTGAACGTCCACTCGGTCTCGACCTGGCGGGCTTCGGCGTGTCCCAGCACGGCCGCGATGTGCGCGCGGACCAGGTCGAGCGCTGCTTCGGCACGCTGGTGCTCGGGCAGGGCGGCGAGCCGCTGCCCCAGTGCGCCCACGGGTGCGGCGTCGGCGTCGGCACCGGTCTCGGTGCCCGTCTCGGTCCCGGCCACCGCAGCCGGCTGCGGGACGGCCGGCGACCCGGCGGTGGCAACAGGGTGCGTGGTGTCGTCCAGCCAGTGCCGCTGCCGCTCGAATGCGTAGGTGGGCAGCGGTACCTTCCGCGCAGGGCTCCCGCCGCGCCCCTCGAAGAGAGCGTGCCAGTCCGGCTCCACGCCGTGGACGTGCAGGGCCGAGACCGCCGCCAGCAGGGCCTGCGCTTCGGGGCGGCGGGCCCGCAGGGCGGGGACGAACCGGGCGGCTTCGCCGTCCGTGCAGGTGCGGGCCAGGGAGGTGAGCACGCCGCCGGGGCCGAGTTCAAGGTAGGTGCTGACGCCCTGCTCGGCGAGGCGGGCGACACCGTCGGCGAAACGGACCGCGTCACGGACGTGGCGGACCCAGTACTCGGGCGTGCACCCCTCGTACTCCTCGGACAGCCGGCCGGTCACGTTGGAGACGACGGGGATGCGCGGGGTGTGGAACGTCAGGTCCTCGGCCACGCGGCGGAACTCCGCGAGCATGGGTTCCATGTGCGGGGAGTGGAAGGCGTGGCTGACCCGCAGGCGGCTGGTCTTGCGGCCCAGGGCCGTGCAGGCGTCGGCGATTTCGGTGACGAGGTCCTCGTCGCCGGAGACGACGACGGAGTCCGGGCCGTTCAGTGCGGCGATGCTCACGCGGTCCTCGCGGTCGCCGATGAGCGCGCGCACCTCCTCCTCGGTGCTCTGTACCGCGATCATGGCGCCGCCGGTGGGCAGCGCCTGCATCAGCCGGCCGCGGGCGGCGACCAGTGCGCAGGCGTCGGCGAGCGAGAGGACGCCGGCCACGTGGGCGGCGGCCAGTTCGCCGATGGAGTGGCCCATCAGCAGGTCGGGGGCGATGCCCCAGCTCTCCAGGAGCCGGAACAGCGCGACCTCGACGGCGAAGAGCGAGGTCTGCGTGTAGAGGGTCTGGTCGAGGGAGGCCGACTCCTCGGAGTCCTCGGGCGCGAACATGACCTCGCGCAGCGGCCTGGGCAGCAGGGGGTCGAGGTGTGTGCACACCTCGACCAGTGCGGCGGCGAAGGCCGGGAAGGTCGCGGACAGTTCGCGGCCCATTCCGGCCCGCTGGCTGCCCTGGCCCGAGAAGAGGAAGGCGATCCGGCCGCCCGGGCCGACGCGGCCCGTGGTCAGTGCGGCGTCGATGCCGCCGGTGGTCAGCTCGCGCAGGGCGCGCAGGAAGTCGGCGCGGTCCTCGCCGACGACGACGGCCCGGTGGTCGAAGGCCGTGCGGCCGGTGGCCAGCGAGTAGCCGACGTCGGGCAGGGCGAGGCCCGGGTGTGCTTCGGCGTGCGAGAGCAGGGCGGCGGCCTGGGCGCGCAGGCCGGACGCGGTCTTGGCGGACAGCGGCCACGGCGTCGGCGCGGTGTCCGGCAGCGTCGTGGCAGTGGTGGGGGCCGGCTCGGCCGTCGCGGTGCGGTGTTCCGACAGCACGATGTGGCAGTTGGTGCCGCCCATGCCGAACGAGCTGACGCCGGCGAGCAGTGGGCCGGCGTTCCGGTCGTTCCACTCGCTGTGTTCGGTGTGCACCCGGAGGTTCAGCCGGGTCAGCGGGATGGCCGGGTTCGGGGTCTCGTAGTTCAGGCTGGCGGGCAGTTCGCGGTGGCGTAGGGCCAGTGCGGTCTTGAGCAGGCCGGTGATGCCGGCGGCGCCTTCCAGGTGGCCCACGTTGGTCTTGGCCGAGCCGACCCGCAGCGGCTGTCCGGGGTCGCGTCCCGTGCCGAGCACCGCGCCGAGGGCGGCCGCCTCGATCGGGTCGCCGACCTTGGTGCCGGTGCCGTGCAGTTCCACATAGCCGACGTGGGCGGGGTCGACGCCGGCCCGTTCGTAGGCGAGCCGGAGCACCTGTTCCTGCCCGGCCTGCAGGGGCACGGTCAGGCCCTCGCCGCCGCCGTCGTTGTTGACCGCGCTGCCGCGGATGACGCAGTAGATGCGGTCGCCGTCCGCGACGGCCCGGTCCAGCGGCTTGAGGACGACGATGCCGCCGCCCTCGCCGCGGACGTAGCCGTTGGCGCGGGCGTCGAAGGTGAAGCACCGGCCGTCGGGGGACAGGCCGCCGAACTTGGCGGCGCCCAGGGTGCTTTCCGGGACGATGTTGAGGTTCACCCCGCCCGCGAGCGCGATCGTCGATTCGCCCTTGCGGAGGCTTTCGCAGGCCAGGTGGACCGAGACCAGGGAGGAGGACTGGCCGGAGTCGACGGTGAGGCTGGGGCCGTTCAGGCCGAGGAAGTACGACACCCGGTTGGCGATGATGCTGCGGTGCAGCCCCGTGACGGTGTGCGGGGAGATCGCCGTCAGGCCGGAGCGGTAGTGGAGGGTCGCGTAGTCGTCCCAGATCGCGCCGACGAACACTCCGGTCCGGGTGGAGCGCAGCGTGGCGGGGCGCGTGTGCGCGTCCTCCAGCGCTTCCCAGGCCAGTTCCAGCACGAGCCGCTGCTGCGGGTCCATGGCCGCGGCCTCCTTGGGCGAGAGCCCGAAGAACGCGGCGTCGAAGTGGCCGATGCGGTCGAGGAACCCGCCCCGGCGGATGTCCGTCCGGCCGGGCTCGGACGGGTCGGCGTCGGCCGTCGCCGCCGCGTCCCACCGGTCCGGGGGGACGTCGGTGATCGCGTCCGCGCCCTCGCTGAGCAGCCGCCAGAAGGCGGCCGGATCGGCGGCTCCCGGCAGCCGGCACGCAAGGCCGACGACGGCTACGGCGTCGACGGGCCCCGCCGAACCCCCCGAACCAGTCTGGTTCCCCGTCCCGTTGAGCCCGGACTCGACCATATTGCGCTCCACCCACCCACACCTAGAACAAAGAAGCAGCACACATGCCCGCGGCACCTGCGGTCGGCTCGACCGTCCGCGGCCAGAGGCGGTTCGACCCCAGTTTCGGTGCAAAGGCCACGCTCCGGAGCCGTAGCGGGCGAGGTCTAGGGGAATCCCAAACGGGCCGGGGGCGGCGCCACATGGCGCCAAAAAGTCCCTTGCCATGGCGCCATCTTGGCGCCATGATGACACCATGGAACTGACGCCCTATGTCGACTCCCTCCGCCGGGAGTTCACTGCCGCCGCCGAGGCGGGTGACGAGCAGTCCCGCGCCGTGGCCGAGCGACTCGCCGTGCCCCTGGAGTCCGCCGTCCGGCTCACGCTGCTCAACGCGCTCTCCGCCGCCATGGACGAGGTCACCCGCGACCTGGCACCGGGCTCGGTCGACGTGCGACTGCGCGGACTCGACCCCGAGTTCGTGGTGACGCCGCCGCCCGGCCACGAGCCGGGGACGGACACGGCGGGCGCGCCGGAGGACGCCGCCCCTGCGCCGCTCCCGCCGGCCCCCGTCGACGGCGAGGACGGCGGCACGGCGCGCATCAACTTCCGGCTCCCCGCCCACCTGAAGTCCCGGGTCGAGGACGCCGCGGCCCGCGAGGGCCTGTCGGTCAACGCGTGGCTCGTACGGGCCGCCGCCGCGGCCCTGGAACCGGCCGGTCAGGCCCGTCCGGCCGGCCGGCCGCGCCACCCGGGCCGGCAGGGCTTCACCGGCTGGGTCCGCTAGCCGCCCCGGCGTCCCGCACCCCTTCCCGCCCGCGGCAGCCGCGGGCTTCACCCACCACAGCCATGAGGACGGTGCAGCCATGCCTGTTTTCGACACGCCCCAGCCCATCACCGTCACGCTCGAGTTCGACGTCGCCACGGCCCGGATCAGTGCGGGCAAGCGCGCCGACACCGTCGTGGAAGTCCTGCCGGGCAACAGCGCGGACGAGGCCGACGTGCGGGCCGCGGAGCAGACCGACGTCACGTACGCCAACGGGAAGCTGACGGTCAAGGGCCCCCGGAAGCGCTCGCTGTTCGGCAAGCCCGGATCGCTGCGCGTGAGCATCGAGCTGCCGGCCGGCTCGGAGGTGCACGGCACCTCGCCCCTGGCCGACTTCATCTGCGAGGGACCGCTGGGCGACTGCCGGCTGAAGACCTCCGCCGGTGACATCCAGGTCGGCGAGGCCGGAGCGGTCGTGCTCCGGACCGGCCTCGGCGACATCCGCCTGGCCCGGGCGCGGGGCGACGCCGAGATCACCGGGGCGGGCCGGGTCGACATCGGTGAGCTCGGCGGCACGGCGACGGTCAAGAACGGCAACGGCGAGACGAGGATCGGCGAGGTCGCCGGCGACCTGCGGGCCCACGCCTCCAACGGCCGCATCTCCGTCGGCGTGGCCCGCGCCGGGGTCGACGCCCGCTCGGCCAACGGCGGCATCCGCATCGGCGAGGTGACGCGCGGCAAGGTCACCGTCCAGACCTCGGCCGGGGACCTCGACATCGGCGTCCCGGAGTCCACCGCCGCCTGGCTCGACGTGAACACCCGCTTCGGCACCGTGCACAGCGAACTGACGCCCGCCGACGGCCCCGGGGACTCCAGGGAGACCGTCGAGGTCCGGGCCCGTACCGCCTTCGGCGACATCACCGTCCGCCGCCCCTGACCCCCCACCGCCACTCCACCACGGAAGCGAGCCATGACCGCGATCCAGGCCACCGGCTTACGGAAGTCCTACGGGGAGAAGACGGTGCTCGACGGCATCGACCTGCACATCCCCGAAGGAACGGTCTTCGCCCTGCTCGGCGCCAACGGCGCCGGCAAGACCACCACCGTGCAGATCCTCTCCACCCTCCTCCCCGCCGACGCCGGCGCGCTCCGCGTCGCCGGGCACGACGTGGCCCACGACCCGGACGGCGTACGCGCCGCGATCGGCGTCACCGGCCAGTTCGCCGCGGTCGACAACCTGCTCACCGCCGAGGAGAACCTGCTCCTCATGGCGGATCTGCACCGCCTGCCCCGCCGCGAGGGCCGGCGACGCGCCACCGGGCTGCTGCACCGCTTCGAACTGGCCGAGGCGGCCGGGAAGCCGGCCGGCGCCTTCTCCGGCGGCATGCGCCGCAAGCTCGACCTGGCGATGACCCTCATGGGCGACCCCCGCGTCCTCTTCCTCGACGAACCCACCACCGGCCTCGACCCGCGCAGTCGCCGCACCGTGTGGGACATCGTCCGCGGCCTCGTCGCCGACGACGGCGTGACGGTCCTGCTGACCACCCAGTACCTGGAAGAAGCCGACCGGCTCGCCGACCGCATCGCCGTCCTCGACCACGGCAGGATCGTCGCCGAGGGCACGGCCGGGGAACTCAAGGGCCGCATGCCCGGCGGCCACATCCGCCTCCGGTTCGGCGACCCCGGGCAACTCGCCTGCGCGGCCGCCCTCTTCGACGGCATCGGGTCCCCGGACACCGAGGCGCTGACACTGCGGATCCCCGGCGACGGCACCGTCCCGACCCTGCGGGCCGTCCTCGACGCCCTGGAGGGCGCGTCGGTCGAGGCGCAGACGCTCACCCTGCACACACCCGACCTCGACGACGTCTTCCTCGCCCTCACCGGCCGGTCCGGCCCCCAGGCGGCCGGCGTCCGATGAGCACGCTCTCCCACGCCGTCGGCGACTCGCTGACGATGCTGCGCCGCAACCTCAAGCACGCCCGGCGCTACCCCTCCATGACACTCTCCGTCGTGGTCGCACCCGTCCTGATGCTGCTGTTGGTCACCTACGCCTTCGGGGGCGCCCTCGGCACCGGCATCGCCGGCACGCCGCACGCGAAGGGCGACGGCGAGTACGTCGACTACCTCGCGCCCGGCATCATCCTGATGGCCGCGACCTCCGGGGCGGTGAGCGTCGCGGTGAGCGTCTGCGTCGACATGACCGAGGGAATCGTCAACCGGTTCCGGACGATGGCGGTCTCCCGGGCCGCGTTCCTCACCGGCCACGTCGCCGGTGGGGTGATCCAGACGATGGCGAGCATCGCGCTGGTGACGTGCGTCGCCGTGCTCATGGGCTTCCGGCCCGGCGCGACGCCGACGGAGTGGCTCGCCGCGGCCGGCCTGCTGACCCTGCTCACCCTGGCCCTCGCCTGGCCGGCGGCCGCCGTCGGCCTGGTGACCAGGACCCCGGAGTCGGCCAGCAATCTGCCCCTGCCCGTGCAGTTCCTGCCCTTCCTCGGCAGTGCGGTCGTCCCGCCGGAGTCCATGCCGGCCGGACTGCGGTGGTTCGCCGAGTACCAGCCCTTCACGCCCGTCATCGAGACGTTGCGCGGCCTGCTGACGGGCACCCCGATCGGCACCAGCGGCCCCCTCGCCGTGGCCTGGTGCCTCGCGCTCACCCTGGCCGGCTACCTGTGGGCGCGCACCGCCTTCGCCCGCGGCACGCGCCGGTAGCACGCCGTTCCTCACCACCACCTCTGCTCCGTACGGCACGACATTCAGGAGGACCCATGTCCGAGCACCCGGCGTTACACCACGAGCCCCTGCCCGCGCTGCCGCTGGACCGCACCGCCGGCCGCCCCTTCGACCCGCCCGCCGAGCTGGCGAAGATCCGCAGGCAGCGGCCGCTCACGCGGATGCGCTACCCCGACGGCCACGTGGGCTGGCTGGCCACCGGCTACGCCACCGTCCGTGCGATCCTGGCCGACCCCCGCTTCAGCTCCCGGTACGAGCTGCTGCACGTGCCCCACCCCGGCGGCCCGGGCAGCCTGCCGCCCGCGCTGCCCGGCGACATGAGCGGCATCGACGCACCCGGGCACACCCGCTACCGGCGCCTGCTCATGGGCAAGTTCACCGTCCGCCGGATGCGCGAACTCACCGTGCGCGTCGAACAGTTCACGAACGACTGCCTCGACGCCATGGAGCGACAGGGCCCGCCGGCCGACCTCGTGGAGGCGTTCGCCCAGCCCGTCCCCGCCCTGATGATCTGCGAACTGCTGGGCGTGCCGGCCGCCGGCCGCGACGTCTTCCAGCGTCACGTGCTCACCGTGACCGACAGGAGCCGGTCCCCGAAGGAGCAGGCGGCCGCCTACACCGCGATCCAGGACATCATCCACGGCCTGGTCCAGGCCAAACGGGCCGCGCCCACCGACGACGTGCTCAGCGACCTGACGCACGACGGCGACCTCACCGACGCCGAACTCGCGGGCCTGGGAGCCTTCCTGCTCGGCGCCGGCCTCGACACCACCGCCAACATGCTCGCCCACGGCACCTTCGCCCTGCTGAGCAACCCCGGCCAGCTCGCCGCCCTGCGCGACGACCCCGGCCTGGCCGACCAGGCCGTCGAGGAGCTGCTGCGCTACCTGACCATCGCCGACCCCGGCATCCGGGCCGCCCTGGAGGACGTCGACATCGACGGCCACCTCATCAAGGCCGGGGAAACGGTCACCCTCTCCCACCAGGCCGCCAACCGCGACCCGGCGCGCTTTTCCGACCCCGACACCCTCGACGTCCACCGCAGGGCCACCGGCCACCTGGCCTTCGGCCACGGCCCCCACCAGTGCCTGGGCCAGCAACTCGCCCGCGTCGAGATGCGCGTCGCCTTCCCCGCCCTGCTCACCCGCTTCCCGGGCCTGCGCCTGGCCGTCCCGCCCGAGGACGTACCGCTGCGCACCGCGTCCAACGTCTACGGCGTGCACCGGCTCCCCGTCACCTGGTAGCCGGGCGCCCGTTCCCCGTCGTCGCTCCGCCGCGGGCACCCGAGCGCGAGGGGCGGCACAACGCGCACAACGCGCACAAGGAATCCGTCCACTCCCCTGCAAGGCACCTCCGGCACAGTGGGCGGCACCGGCCGAACAGTCCTTCGGCCTGCGCCGCCCGCGCGTCCCGTGGGCGCCCGGCGCGATCGCGCACCGTTCCTGTGCAGAGGAGCTGCCATGTCCCGCGTCTCCACCGGCCCGAGCACCAACCCGACGACCGCCCACGCCCTGTTGCGCCGCCTCCACGACCACGGGGTGCGCACCGTGTTCGGGGTGGTCGGCCGCGAGGCCGCGTCGATCCTCTTCGACGAGGCGGAGGGCATCGACTTCGTGCTGACCCGCCACGAGTTCACCGCCGGCGTCGCGGCGGACGTGCTGGCCCGCATCAGCGGCCGTCCCCAGGCGTGCTGGGCCACGCTGGGCCCCGGAATGACGAACCTGTCCACGGGTGTCGCCACCTCCGTTCTCGACCGGTCACCGGTCATCGCGCTGGCGGCGCAGTCCGAGTCGCACGACATCTTCCCCAACGACACCCACCAGTGCCTGGACTCGGTGTCGATCATGCGGCCGATGACCAAGTACGCGGTCGAGCTCCAGCGCCCCGACGAGGTGACCGACCTGGTGGACTCGGCGGTGGCCGCGGCGATGACCGAGCCGGTCGGGCCCAGCTTCATCTCCCTGCCCGTCGACCTGCTCGGCAGTGAGATCGACACCTCCCTGCCGCACCCCGGGGCCAGGACCCCGGCCAAGCCGCTGGGCGTGGTCGAGGACGGCTGGCAGGAGGCCGCGGGGAAGGCCGCGGAGCTGCTCAAGGCGGCGCAGCACCCCGTCCTGGTGGTGGGCGCCGCCGCGATCCGTTCCGGGGCCGTGCCCGCGATCCGCGCGCTGGCCGAGCGGCTGAGGCTGCCCGTCATCACCACGTACATCGCCAAGGGCGTGCTGCCCCACGGCCACGAGCTGAACTACGGCGCCGTCACCGGCTACATGGACGGCATCCTGTCCTTCCCCGCCCTGGAGACCCTGTTCGGCCCGGCGGACCTCATCCTCACGCTCGGCTACGACTACGCGGAGGACCTGCGGCCGTCGATGTGGCGGCACGGCGGGGAGAAGACGACGGTCCGCGTCTCGCCCACGGCCAACCCGATTCCGCGGGTCTACCGCCCGGACGTCGACGTGGTCACCGACGTCCTGGCCTTCGTCGAGCACCTCGACGGGCAGACGGCCGGCCTCGCCGCGAAGACCCCGCACGACATCACCCCGCTGCGGGAGCGGATCGCCGAATTCCTGGCCGACCCCCGCCACTACGACGACGGTCTGCGGGTCCATCAGGTGATCGACGCCATGAACACCGTCATGGCGGAGACCGCCGCGGAGGGCGAGGGCACCATCGTCTCCGACATCGGCTTCTTCCGGCACTACGGAGTGCTCTTCGCGCGGGCCGACCAGCCGTTCGGCTTCCTCACGTCCGCCGGCTGCTCCAGCTTCGGCTACGGCATCCCGGCCGCAATGGGCGCCCAGCTCGCCCGGCCCGGCCAGCCGACGTTCCTCATCGCGGGCGACGGGGGCTTCCACTCCAACAGCGCCGACCTGGAGACCATCGCCCGGCTCAACCTGCCCATCGTCACCGTCGTCGTCAACAACGACGCCAACGGTCTGATCGAGCTGTACCAGAACATGGGTCATCACCGTTCGCACGACCCGGCGGTGAAGTTCACCGGTGTCGACTTCACCGCGCTCGCCCGTGCCAACGGCGTCGAGGCCGCCCGGGCCGCGAGCCGGGAGGAGCTGGTGGCGGCCCTGCGCAAGGGCGCGGGGCTCGGGCGGCCGTTCCTGATCGAGGTGCCGGTGAACTACGACTTCCAGACCGGCGGTTTCGGCGCCCTGAGCATCTGATCATGGTGCAGACCCTTCCCGCCGCCGTCGGCTTCCTCGCCGAGATCCATCAGGACGGTGGCCGGCCGCTGGAGCCGGTCTTCGCGTCCCTGGCCTCCCGGGCCACGCTGAAGGAGCGCACGGCCGACCAGAGCCTGTGCACCGTCCTCCTGCACTCCGGGGCGCCGGACGGTGCCCACGCCCACGCCCAGGGCCGGACCCTGGTGCTCGCCGGGGAGCTGTACAACCAGGAGGAACTGCTCGGGCTGCTGCCCGGCAGCACCGTGCCGGGCAGCGACGCGGCTCTCGTCCTCGCCCTCTTCGACGTCTACGACGTGCATGCGTTCCGGCTGCTCAACGGGCGGTTCGCCGCGCTGCTCGCCGCCCCGGGGCGGGCCGTCCTGGCCACCGATCACGCGGGCTCGCTGCCCCTCTACGCTTCCGCCGCCCCCGGCCGTGTGCTGGCGGCGACGGAGGCCAAGGCGCTGCGGACCGCCCCCGCGGGGCGGTCCCTCGCCGGCCGGCCGGTCCGCCGGCTGCCCGGCACCCACCAGGTCCCGGCCGGCACGGTGCTGGACGTCGAGGTGGCCACCGGGCACTGCGTCACCCACCGCACCTGGGCGCCGCCGCAGGCCCGCCGGATCATGCGGGAGGAGGAGGCGGTCGAGGCCGTGCGCCGGGCCCTGGCGGACGCGGTACGGGTCCGCACGGGCCGGGACACCCCCCTGGTGGTGCTCTCCGGCGGCATCGACTCCTCCTCCGTCGCCGCGCTGGCCGCCCGCCGGTCGGCCGCGCCGGTCGACACCGTCTCGATGGGCACGGACGAGGCCGACGAGTTCCCTCAGGCCCGCGTCGTCGCCCGGCACATCGGCTCCGCGCACCGGGAGATCACCATCCCGACGGCCGAGCTGCTGCGCCGGCTGCCGCACACGGTCTGGGCGGCCGAATGCCTCGATCCCGACGTCGTCGAGTACCTGCTGCCGCTGACCGCGCTGTACTTGCGCGTGGGCGGCACGGGCCGGCGCATCCTCACCGGCTACGGGGCCGACATCCCCCTGGGCGGCATGCACCGTGAGGACCGGCTGCCGGCCCTGGACACGGCCGTCTGCCACGACATGGACACGTTCGACGGGCTCAACGAGATGACGCCGGTCCTCTCGGGCGTCGGCGGCCACTGGTCCACCCACCCCTACTGGGACCGCGACGTCCTCGACGTCCTGGTGTCGCTGGAGGCCGGCCTGAAGCGCCGGTACGGGCAGGACAAATGGGTCCTGCGCGCCGCCATGGGCGACGTCCTGCCCCACGAGGTCGTCGTCCGCCCCAAGCTCGGCGTGCACGAGGGATCGGGCACCACCTCGTCGTTCACCCGGCTGCTGACGGACGCCGGTGTCCCGCCGGACCGCGTGCACCGTGCCAAGCACCTCGTCGTCCGGGAACTGTTCGACCAGGTCGTCGTCGACGGCCGGCACCCGGACGACGTGGCGACCGACGCGGTGGTGGAGCTGGTCGCCGGCCGGCTGGCGTCCCTCCCCCGTCCGGTCCTCGACGAACGCCGCACGTGACCGCCATGGACCGTCCCGCGGCCGGGCCGCCGGTCCGCACCACACGGAGGACCACACCGTGGAACGCATCGACACCACCGTCTCACCCCGCTACGCGCAGATCCCCACGTTCATGCGCCTTCCCCACGACCCGTCGCCACGGGGCAAGGACGTCGTGGTCGTCGGCGCCCCCTACGACGGCGGCACCAGCTACCGGCCGGGCGCCCGCTTCGGCCCGCGCGCCGTACGCAACGAGTCCGGGCTCATCCACGGCGTGGGCATCGACCGCGGGCCCGGCACCTTCGACCTGATCGACTGCGTCGACGCCGGGGACATCGACCTCACCCCGTTCAACATGCACATCGCGATGGACACCGCCCAGGAGCGGCTCGGCGCACTGCTGTCCGACAACGACGCCTTCCTGATGATCGGCGGCGACCACTCGCTGACCCTCGCCGCCCTGCGTGCCGTCGCCGCGAAGCACGGGCCGGTCGCCGTCCTGCACCTGGACGCGCACTCCGACACCAACCCGGCCTTCTACGGCGGCGAGTACCACCACGGCACCCCCTTCCGGCACGCCATCGAGGAGAAGCTCGTCGATCCGCAGCGCATGCTGCAGATCGGGATCAGGGGCCACAACCCCCGGCCCGACTCGCTGGACTACGCCCGCGGGCACGGGGTGCGGATCGTCACCGCCGACGCGTTCTGCGCACTCGGCCCCGCGGCCACCGCAGAACTGGTGCGGGACCGCGTCGGCGACGCACCGGTCTACGTGTCGGTGGACATCGACGTCGTCGACCCGGCGTTCGCCCCCGGCACCGGCACCCCCGCCCCGGGCGGACCCACCTCACGCGAAGTGCTCGCCCTGCTGCGCACGATCGGTGACCTGAACCCGGTGGGCTTCGACGTCATGGAGGTCTCACCGCTCTACGACCACGGCGGCATCACCTCCATCCTCGCCACCGAGATCGGCGCCGAGCTCCTGTACCAGTACGCCCGCGCACACACCCGAGAAAGGAAGTCCTCGTGACCGTGTTGCACTGCTCGCCCCACTCCACGGAACTGCTCGCGCTGGCCGCGGAGCTGCCCCGGATCCCCCGGAGGGACCTGCACGGCTTCCTGGACGCCGCGCACACCGCCGCGGCCGCGCTGCCCGAGCCCCTGGGGCAGGCGCTGGACGCCTTCAACGCCGACGGCAACCAGGCCGGCTACCTGCTGCTGCGCGGACTGCCGGTGGAGGACGACGACGCCCTGCCGGCCACCCCCGACAGCACGCCCGCGCCGGCGGACCGGCCGCTGCTCACCATGGAGGCCATGCTGGCGGTCGTCGGCCGCCGCCTGGGCCTGCACACCGGCTACCGGGAGCTGCGCTCCGCCTCCGTGTACCACGACGTCTACCCCTCGCCCGGGGCCCACCACCTCTCCTCCGAGACCTCGGAGACCCTGCTGGAGTTCCACACGGAGATGGCGTACCACGTGCGCCAGCCGAACTACGTGATGCTCGCCTGCTCCCGGGCCGACCACGAGCGCAAGGCGGCCACCCTCGTGGGCTCGATCCGCAAGGCGCTCCCCCTCGTGCCCGACGACGTGCGCGCGCACCTCTTCGACCGGCCCCTGCCCTGCTGCGTGGACGTCGCCTTCCGCGGCGGCGTCGAGGACCCCGGGGCCATCGCCGACGTCAAGCCGCTCTACGGCGATCCGCAGGACCCGTTCCTCGGCTACGACCGCGAGCTGCTCGCCCCGCGGGACCCGGCCGACGTCGAAGCCGTCGCCGTGCTGTCGAAGGCGCTCGACGAGGTGCGCGAGTCGGTGCGCCTGGTCCCCGGCGACGTGCTGATCGTGGACAACTTCCGCACCACCCACGCCCGTACTCCGTTCACCCCGCGCTGGGACGGCAAGGACCGGTGGCTGCACCGGGTCTACATCCGCACCGACCGGAACGGGCAGCTGTCCGGAGGGGAACGGGCCGGGGACGTCGTCGACTTCGTGCCGCGCCACTGAGCCACAAGGGGGCTTCGCCGGGCCGCCGGGAGGCGGCCCACTGGCGTACCCGGCAGGCGGTCTGCCAAGCTGGAAGCCGGTATCTTTATGCGGAGAGGCGAATAGTCATGACAGATGGCGCAGCTCGTGAACCGCGGGGGTTCGCGGTGCACACCGCACCGGTGGGACTGGCGGACGACGGACGGGACGACTTCACCGTCCTGGTCTCCACCGTGCCGGCCGTGGCGAGCGCGGTGTTCACCCGCTCCCGCTTCGCCGGCCCCAGCGTGACGCTGAGCCGCACGGCGGCCGCCGGCCGCGCGGCCCGGGGGGTCGTGGTGCTGGCCCGCAATGCCAACGTCGCCACCGGCGCCGAGGGCGAGCGCAACGCGCGTGAGGTGCGCGCCACCGTGGCGCAGGCGCTGGGCCTGGCCGAGGACGAACTGCTCATCGCCTCCACGGGGGTGATCGGCCGGCAGTACCCGATGGCGGGCATCCGGGACCACCTCAAGACGCTGTCCCCGCCGTTTCCCGAGGGGGGTTTGGACCGGGCGGCGCGGGCCATCATGACCACGGACACCCGGCCCAAGACGGCCACCGCGCGGGTCGGCCGGGCCACGATCACCGGCATCGCCAAGGGGGTCGGCATGATCGAGCCCGACATGGCCACCTTGCTGACCTTCTTCGCCACGGACGCCCGGCTGGACCCCGGCGAACAGGACCGTGTCTTCCGCCGGGTCATGGACCGGACCTTCAACGCGGTCAGCATCGACACCGACACCTCCACCAGCGACACGGCGGCGCTGTTCGCCAACGGGCTCGCCGGCCCGGTGGACCCCGCGGAGTTCGAGGAGGCCCTCCACGAGGTCGCGCTGCAGCTCGTCAAGGACATCGCCCGCGACGGCGAGGGCGCGGGCAAGCTCATCGAGGTGCGCGTGACCGGGGCGCGTGACGCCGCCCAGGCCAAGCGCGTCGGCAAGGCCGTCGTCAACTCGCCCCTGGTGAAGACCGCGGTGCACGGCTGCGACCCCAACTGGGGCCGTGTGGCCATGGCGGTCGGCAAGTGCTCCGACGACACCGACATCGACCAGGACCGGGTCGTCATCCGCTTCGGCGACGTGGCCGTGTACCCGCCCGGCCGGCACGGCGCACGGGACGAGGACGACGTCCGGGCCGCCGTCGCCGAGCAGATGCGGGGCGGCGACGTCGTCATCGGCGTCGATCTGGGCGTCGCGGACGGCGTCTTCACCGTGTACGGCTGCGACCTGACGGAGGGGTACGTCCGGCTCAACGCCGACTATTCGACGTGACCCCGTCCGTCGTCCCGTGACCCGGTGCGTCAGGGGCCGGCGTACTCCATGGCCATGACCCCCCAGCTGAAGCCCAGGGCGCTGGTGGCGTGCAGGACCAGGTCACCGCGTGCGAGGCGGTTCGTGGCGATCAGGTCCTGCATGGCGATCAGGGTGTCCGCGTTGCCCATGTGCCCCAGCCGGTGGTAGTTGAACACGCTCTTGGTCTCGGGCAGCCCCAGTTCCCGCAGCAGGCGTTCGTGGATCCGCCGGTCGCCGTGGGTGACGAGCAGGTAGGCGACGTCGGTGATGTCCCGGCCGACCGAGGCGAGGACGTCCTCGGTGAGCGCGGTGAAGGTCTCGATGTAGGCGTCGCCCAGGCCGTCCCGGTGCCCGTTGCGCCGGATGACCACCTTCTCGCCCTCGCGGACGCCGGTGTAGTAGTCGGACCAGCTCGGGTCGGTGCACATCGCCGACCCGAGGACCCCGGCCGTCCGGCCGGAGGCCGACAGCAGGAGGGCCCCTCCTGCGTCCCCGTTGTTGAAGAGCTCCTTGGCCTCGGGGGCGCCGTAGTCCAGCATCGTGCTCACCCGGTCGCCGATGAGCACGAGCGCGTACTCGTCGGGCCGCCGGTCGAGCCGGTCGCAGGCGATCTGCACCGCGGCCGTCACGGCGTTGCAGTAGTTGGCCAGCTCGAAGCAGTACGCCCGCTCGATCCCGAGCTCGTGGGCGACCTTGGCCGCCGGCGTCCAGAAGGGGACGTCCCATTCGCCGGAACCGGCGTAGATCACGGTCCGGACGGCGGACGGCGGGACCCGGGTGCGGTCCAGCACCGTCCGGGCGGCCCGCAGGGCGAGTTCCCATTCCCGCTCGCCGGCTCCGAGCACCGGGATGCTGTCGCACGTGGTGACTGCGCGCACCTCCTCTTCCGGCAGGCCGGACTTCGCGGCCATCTGCTGGACGGTGACCCGTGACGACGGCAACGAGATCTCGAAATCGACGATTCCCGCCATGGATCGCACCACTTCCTTGTCGTGTCAGGAGAAGAACGTCGTGTCAGGAGAAGAACAGGGGCTTGCCCGTGTAGTAGTCGACGACCGCCTCGCTCATGCTGATCCGCGACGGGGGGTGGAAGACGACGGCCTGTGCGGCGGACGCCAGGTAGGCGATCTTCGGGGAGGAGATGTAGGCCATGCCGCCCAGCATCTCCACCGCCTGGGCGACGGCCCTGGTGATCAGGTCCTGCACGGAGAACCGGGTGAAGAGGGAGGCCGCGGCGCAGTCGTTGCCCAGGTCGTCGTCCATGATCCGGCGGGCGACCCCTTCCACCAGGTACGCCGCGCTCTCGACGAGGAGGCACAGCTGGGCCCGTTCTGCCGCCGAGCCCCGCTGTTCGCGCAGGACCAGGTCGACGAGTGCGCTGGCGACGCCGGTGTACGAGGCGGCGACGATCATCTGGAACCAGATCACGCCTGCTTCGTTGAGCTCGTCGAGCTTCTGTGCGGCGTTCGGTGGCGTCCGGAGGATGTGGTCCTCCTCGACGAACACGTCGGTGAGGCGGACCTCGTCGCTCTCGGCGGCGACCAGCGGGAACGTCGACCAGAACTCGTGGACGGAGATGCCCGGCCGGTCGGCGGGGAGCACCAGCAGCCCCATCTCGGTGCTCCCGTCGTCCCCGCGCAGTGCGACGCTGGCCGTCAGGAGGTCCATGGACCGTGAGAGGCTGCAGGGCTTCTTCGAGCCGGTGACGAGGTAGCCGCCCGGCGTCTTCCTGGCCTCGACGGTGGGGCTGAGGATGCCGCGGCCGGAGCGGCCCTCCGCATAGCCCGAGGCGATCAGGGAGCGGTTCTTCGCGACCACGTCGAGGACGGACGTGTGGAGGCTGGTGGTGCTCTCGTAGAGGGGGCCGACGGCGAAGAGCATGCCGACGGAGAAGTGGTGCATCGCGGTCGCCACGGCCAGGGACGGTGCGAGCGATGCCAGCGCGCGGATGACCCTGACGGCTTCGAGGGCGGAGGCGCCGGTCCCGCCGTAGGCGCGGGGCACCAGGAGATTGGTGCCGCCGTACTCCTTGAACAGCGGAATGGCGGGGCTTCGGGGGGACTCCAGCCGGTCGAAGGGCACCTCGGCGAGGCGGCCGGCCAGGCCCGGCAGGAGCTCTTCGCAGGCTTCGAGGTCACGTTGCAGGAATCTCATGCGCGTTCACGCTCTCCAGGAGTGCCGGGGGCGGCTTCGGGGACGTCAGTTGTCGACGAGTTGCATCAGGAAGGGCGGGTACCGCTCGCCGTGGACGGCCGTCGCCGGCACCGCGGCCTCCACGGCCGCGCGTTCCCCGGCGGACAGTTCGACGCGCGCGGCGGCGAGGTTCTCGTCCAGGTGGTCGCGGCGGCCGGTGCCCGGTATGGGCACGACGTCGTCGCCCTGGTGGTGCAGCCAGGCCAGAGCGAGCTGGGCGACGGTGAGGCCGCGCCGCGCGGCCAGCGGCCGCAGCGCCTCCACGGCCGCGAGGTTGCGCGCGAGGTGGGGTCCGGCGAACCGCGGCAGGCCGTGCCGGAAGTCCGCGGGGGGACCGAGGTCGGCGGTCGAGGTGATCCGGCCGGTCAGGAAGCCCCGGCCGAGGGGGCAGGAGGCGATGATGCCGATGCCCAGTTCCCGGCAGGCCGTCAGCACCTCGCCTTCGATGCCCCGGCTCCACAGCGACCACTCGCTCTGCACGGCGGTGATCGGGTGCACGGCGTGGGCACGGCGGATGGTGCCGGCGGAGACCTCGGACAGGCACAGGTGGCGCACCTTCCCCTCGGCGACGAGCTCCGCCAGGGCGCCGACCGCCTCCTCGATGCGTTCCCCGGGGGCCGCCCAGTGCTTGACGTAGAAGTCGAGGTGGCCGACGCCGAGGCGGCGCAGCGAGCCGTGGCAGCGGTCCCGGATGTAGGCCCGGTCGCCGCGGACTCCCAGGAACTCCCCGTTGCGGTCGCGTTCCAGACCGACCTTGGTGGAGATCAGCACCTGGTCCCGCCGGCCGGCGACGGCCTTCCCGAGCAGTCGCTCGCCCTCGCCGAGGCCCTGGACGTCCGCCGTGTCCAGGAGCGTGATCCCCTGGTCGAGGGCGCGGTGGACGGTGGCGACCGCCTCGGCGGGGTCCGCCCGCCCGTAGAAGGAGGTCATGCTCAGGCAGCCCAGGCCCTGGGCGGGAACCTCCAGGGCGCCGAGCCGGCGGGTCGGCAGGGGCACGTGGTCGGTGTTCATCGGTCTCTGCTCCTCATGCGGGTGACCGGCCGGGGCGGAAGCGCCGGGGCCTCACCACGTGTCGACGTGCAGCACTTCGTCGAGCGGCTGTCGGGGCGCGGGCCTGAAATCCGTGCCGAGGGAGTACGCCGTCGGGATCAGCGCCACCTGCATCACGCCCTCGGGGATGCCGAGCAGTGCGGCGATCTCCTTCTCGTACATCAGGTGCAGGGTGGTCCAGGCGGTCCCCAGGCTGCGTGCGCGGGCGGCGAGCATGTAGCTCCACGCGGCCTGGATGACCGACCCCCATCTGCCCGCCTCGTTGTACTCCGGTGCCCGGCTCGCATCCAGGCAGGGGATCACGTGGACGGGCACCTCGCCCAGGTGCTCGCCCAGGTGGGCGACGCTGCTGCCCACGCGCCTCTGGACGGCGTGGCGTTGGGGGTCCTCGGGGAACAGGGAGCCGCAGGCGCCCTCGGACTGCTGGTACGTGTGCACGGCCTGCCGGTAGTACCGGCCGATCGCGGCTCGCTGTGCCGCGTCGGTCACGACGATCCAGTGCCAGGTCTGCCGGTTGCTTCCGGACGGGGCCTGCAGGGCGATGCGGAGGCATTCCTTGACGAGTTCCAGTGGTACGGGGCGGGTCAGGTCCAGCCGCTTGCGCACGGACCGGGTGGTCGTCAGCAGTTCGTCCGGGGTGAGGTCCAGGAGTGACATGCGAAGTCCTAACGCCGGATGCGGCCGTCGGGGCCGACGCGTTCGAGGACCGCGTGCAGCCCGTCGGCCAGCCGGTCCGCGGTCCCGCGGTCCATCACCAGGGGTGGATTGATCAGGAGGGAGCGCGGGTTGCCGCGCAGGATGATGCCCTCGTCCTCCTTGAGGGCCTGTGCCACCGCGGCCGTGCCGGCGGGCAGCGGGGTCCGGTCCGTCTTGTCCGCGACGAGCTCGATGCCGAGCATCAGGCCGGTCTGGCGGACGTCGCCCACGACGGGCAGGTCCTTCAGCGGTGCCAGCCTGTCGGCGAGGTGTCCACCGATCGTCGTGGCGTTGTCCAGCAGCTTCTCCCGTTCGATGATGTCCAGGTTGGCGAGCGCGACCGCGCAGGCGGTGGGGTGCCCGGTGTACGTGAAGCCGATGGGGAAGCCGGTGGAAGCGCTCACCGTGTCCGCCACCTCCTCGGTGACGAGCACGGCGCCGTGGGGGATGTAGCCGGACGTGAGTCCCTTGGCGGTCACCAGGATGTCCGGCGTGACGCCGAAGTGTTCGGCGGCGAACCAGTGCCCGGTCCGGCCGTAGGCCGTCACGACTTCGTCGAGGATCAGCAGGATGCCGTGGGACCGCAGCATTTCCGCGACGCGCGGCCAGTAGTCCGGCGGCGGTATGACGGCTCCGCCGACGGCCATGACGGGTTCGCCGATCATCGCCGCGATCCGGTCGGGCCCGATCCGTTCGATGGTCTCCCGCAGTTCTCGCAGGCAGTGTTCGGTGACGTCCTCGCCGCCGTGCGCGGCGGCCTGGTACGGGTCCGGGGCCGTCAGGTGGTGCACGTGCGGCAGGGTGGGGCCGAAGCCCTCGTGGTACACCGGCAGCCCCGAGACGCTGCCGGCGCCGTAGGCGATGCCGTGGTAGGCGGTCTTCCGCGCCAGGATCCAGGTCCGGTCGGACTGCCCCTTGCGGTGGTGGAAGAACCGGGCCATGCGCAGGGCGATCTCGTTGCCCTCCGCTCCGCCGCTGGTGAAGAACACGCGTTCCAGACCGGGCGGTGCGAGAGCGGCGAGCCGTGCGGACAGCTCGATCGCCTTGTCGTTGCTCATGGACTCCCAGAGGTGGAAGTACTCCAGCGTGGCCATCTGGGCGGCGGCGGCCTCCACGATCTCGGTCCGGGCGTGACCCACCTGCACCACGCCGAGCACCGCTGCGGCGTCCAGGTACTCCCTTCCCTCGCTGTCGCGGACGTAGCACCCGCGGCCCGCGACCATGACGGTGCGGTCCGTGCGGGTGCCCGGCAGGTTGGGGTGCAGCAGTCGGTCGCGGTCGGTCAGGACCCACTGGGCCGTCCTGTCCGGACCGGGCGTCGGTACCTTCGGGGAGAGGGGCATGGGGAGGACTCCTTCGGCGGAGTGGCACACGATGAGGCGTACGGCTGCCGGATCGCAGGCAGTCTGGCAGCCGGGCGTTGTGCTCCGGTGACGCGGAGCACGAGCGGAACGTCAAGCGGCCCGCAAGGCCGGGTGTGCGATCACGGGAGCGGCGGCACCGCCTGCAGGGCGGCGCGGCGCGCCCGGCCGTGCGTCAGGTCGCCGGTTGCGCAGCAGTCGGTGCCGGTGGCGGCCGACGAGCAGGCGCCGCGGTGGCCGGGCCCGGTGGGGAGCAGTTCCTGGCGCACGACGTCCCGGACGAGCGGGTGCACGAAGGCGACGCGTCCCGGAGGCGTTCCCTCCACCGCCAGCAGGCCGCCGCGTACGGCCCTGCGGGTGGCCTCGGTCGGCACCCAGCCGCGCAGCTGCCGGTCCTCCGCCGGGTCGTGGGGGCCGTCCGGGCCGCGGCCGGCGCATGCGTCGAGCTCCGCGAGCACGTCCGCCGGAAGCCCGGACAGCCGCTCGATGATCACTTCCCGCACCATCGCGGGCACCAGTGCGTGCACGTCGTCGGCCGTCGCTGTGTCCGGGAGCGCTTCCAGCAGGCCCCGCAGGAAGTAGGGGTTGCCTCCGGAGCGTTCGTGGAGTGCGGCGCACAGGTCGGGGCTGACGTCTTCACCGCGGGCTGCCGTGACGATGCGTTGGGTGTCCGGCGGGGCGAGTACCCCCAGCCGTATCTCCTCGGCGTTGTGCAGCTGGAGCACCACCGCCCGTGTCGTCCGGAGGGCGGGGTCGTCGGCGAGGCCGAAGGCCCGGGAGGTGACGACGAGCAGGAGCCGCGACTGGGCCGACTGGCCGGTGAGGAAGGGCAGCAGGGAGAGCGAGGCGGCGTCGGCCCACTGGACGTCCTCCAGCACCAGCGCCAGGGGACGGCGGGCCAGTTCCAGCAGCGCCTGGCTCACGGCGTCGTGGACCTCGAACCGGCCCGGCCCGGCCGGCTGCGGCGCCGCGCCCGCGGCCCGTTCCGGGGCCGGCTCGGGCGCCAGGGACGCGAGCAGCCGCCGGGTGTCGTCCGGCAGGGCTGCCATGGCGTCCGGTCGGCGGGCCGCGGCCTGGCGCAGCGCCTGGATCCAGGGCCAGTAGGGGGGAGTGTCCTCGCGCCGCGGACAGTGCACGGTGATCACGTCGGTACCGGCTTCCCTGCACCGGCGTCCGAATTCCCGGACGAGCCTGGTCTTGCCCACGCCGGCCTCCCCCACGACGAGCACGGTGCGTCCGTCGCCGCGGTGGCCGGCCTCCACTGCCGCCAGCAGGCGCCGCAGTTCGTTCCGGCGCCCGGCGAGCGGAGCGGGGTCACCGCCGGCGGGCTCGCCCCAAGGGCCGCACGGCCCGGCCGCGGGGACCGGCTCACCGGGGGGTGCGGGCCGCTCGGCGGACCGGGCGGTCGCCGGCGGCCGGCCGGGCGCGCGCCAGGAGGACACGGGGCCGGTGAGCGACGGATCGTGGCGGAGGATCTCCTCGTGGACCCGCCGCAGCTCCGGGCTGGCGTCCGCGCCGAGTTCGTCCGCGAGGTACTGCCGTGTGTGCTCGAACTGGCGCAGCGCGTCGGCCTGCCTGCCGTTGCGGTACTGGGCGCGCATCAGCTGGCACACGAGCCGTTCGCGCAGGGGATGGCGCGCGGCTTCGGTCTCCAGTTCGCCCAGGACTTCCTCGCTGCGCCCCAGGGCGAAGGCCGCCTCGGCCCGCGCCTCCACCGCGGCCAGCCGGAGGTTGTCCAGTCGCGCCGCCTCCTGGGCGGCGAATTCGTAGCCCACGAGGTCTTCGAAGGGCGGCGCGGTCCACAGGCGCAGCGCCTCGGACAACAGGGCGAACGTCTCGGGCGGCTCGCCGTGCCGCTGGGCGAGCAGCCCCTGTTCGACCGTCCGCTCGAACCTCATGACGTCGACGTGGTCCGGGGCCGCGTGCAGCACGTATCCCGGCGAGCAGTACTCCAGCCGGAACACCGCCCCGCCGTGCAGCGGCCGGGTGGCGACCGACCCGCGCAACCGGGACACGTACGACCTCAGGGTGGCGACCGCGTGGTCCGGTGGTCCGGATTCCCAGATGCTCCGGATCATCGACGGAACCGGCACGGTCTTGCCGGCGTTGATGAGCAACAGCGCGAGCACGGCGCGCCGGCGTGGCGGCCCGAGCCGTAACGGCCCTCCCGGCAACCGTACGGTCATGGTGCCGAACGCGGTGATCGCAGCGGGCACGGCGCCGGCGGCCGACGTGCGGATGCGGTGCGGAGCGTCGCCGGCCGGCCGGCCGGACAGAGTGGTCCCTCTCATGTGTCCCCCTCCCCCTCCCTCGGCCCGCCTCCACGACGGCGGGCCGGGTCCTGGCTCACTTCCGGGTACGGGCACACGTGTCCCCCCGTTCAGTGGCGGCCTCCTGTACCGGACATCTTGTGCCGTGCCCCTTGCGGGAGCCTGGCCGGAACACGGCGGGCCCTTCCCTTCCGGCGGCGGAAAGGCGGTTTCCCGCCGCCGTTGCCGAAAAATCCTTGCGGAATGCTTGCCATCCGCTTGCAGGTGGCTGAAGAAACGCTTTGATCACGCCAATCCGCATGTCAAGATCCCGACTTGGGCGGGCCGACCGCGCGGCGCCGGCCGCCCGGCACACCTCGCCACGCGCCCCAGACCGGTAGGGGACCACATGCCCACACCCCCGGCCCCAGCCCCGCCGCCCACGGCTGCGCCGCAGGCCACCGGCCCCGCCGAGCCGCTGCTGAGCGTCCTGGGCCCCATGTCGGTGCGTCACGGCGGAAGCACCCTCCCGCTCGGTCCGCAACGCCAACGGGCCTTGCTCGCCCTGCTGCTGATACGTCTGGGTCGCGTCGTGCCGACGGAGCTGCTCGTCGAGGAGCTCTGGGGCGAGAACCCGCCACGGCAGGCCGTCGCCGGTCTCCAGAGCCACCTTTCCCGTCTGCGGCGCGTCCTGGATCCGCTGGCCGGGCCGGGCCGCTCCCCGGTCCTGCGCCACCGCGCGCACGGCTACGTCCTGGAGCTCGACCCCGAACACGTCGACGTCTGCCGCTTCGAACGCCTGGTGACCGACGGCCGGCGGCTTCAGGAACGCGGCGACCCCGCCGCCGCGCTGGACCGGCTCGCCTCGGCACTGGCCCTGTGGCAGGGCACGCCGTACGCGGAGTTCGACAACCATCCGACGCTGTACGACGAAAGCACGCGGCTGGAACAGGTCCGGCTCACCGCACTGGAATCGCGGGCGGAGGCCGGGCTGGCCCTCGGAGGGGCGGCGGAGGTGGCTGCGGACCTGGACGCGGAGGTCCGCCGGCATCCCGCGCGCGAACGCCTCGTCGGTCATCTGATGACCGCGCTGTCGCGGCTGGGGCGGCAGGCCGAAGCCCTGGAGGTCTACGAACGGACCCGCGGCCACCTGTCCGAGAAGTTCGGCGTGGACACCACCGCCGAGCTCCGCCGGATCAGGACCGCCATCCTGCGCCAGGAGCCGGAGGCGGGCGGCCCCACCGCGGCACCGCACCCCGGACACCGGCAGCCCGCCGGGCCGGCCGTGACCACCGGGACGGACGACGACGCGGCGCGGCGCGCGGGCGCGGCCGGTGCGTCCGGTGGCGCGGGCGAGGCCGGGCTGCGGCCGGGACGCAGCGGCCGCAGCCGGGAGTGCGCCGGGGCGGAGCAGGCCGCCGAGGACGACGTCACCGCGACGTCCGGCCCGGCCGCGCGGCCGGCCGTGAGCTCGCCGTTCACCGGGCGCAGCCGGGAACTGCACGGCCTGACGACCACGGCGGCGTGCGCGCTCGCCGGTCACGGGCACGTGGCCGGCATCCTGGGCCCGGCCGGCGTCGGCAAGACCCGGCTGCTCCTGGAACTCGCCGCACGGCTGGAAGACACCGCTGCGGGCCCGGACAGCACCTCCCTGGAGATGGTCTGGGGCCACTCCTTCCCCGGGGAGAGCGTCCCGCCCTACTGGCTGTGGACCCAGGTCCTGCGACGGCTCTCCACCACCCGCCCGGACGACTTCCGCCGCGCGGCGGAGCCGTTCGGCGCCCTGCTCGCCCCCCTGCTGCCCGAGCGCTCGGCCGTACCCGGCGCCGGAGCGGTCCCCGAGACCGACTGGGGCCGGGCCCGGTTCCTCCGCCACGACGCGGTCTGCGAAGTCCTGCTCGCCCTGGCCGGGCGGCATCCCCTCCTGCTGCTCCTGGAGGACCTGCACTGGGCCGACGCCGACTCGCTGGAACTGCTCCGGCTCCTGAGCGTCCGCCGCCAGAGCCACCCGCTGGGGATCGTGCTGACCGCCCGCGACTTCGAGGTCGACGCCGACCCCGCGCTGCGCCGGACGCTCTCCGAGATCCTCCGCGGCCCCGGCAGCGAGACCCTGCGGCTGGGCGGGCTGTCCCGGCAGGCCGTCGCCGCCCTGGTCGAGGCCCAGACCGGGCCCGGTGCGCACCCCGAGGTGATCGACGTGCTGCACCGACGCAGCCAGGGCAACCCGTACTTCGTCATGCAGCTGCTCTCCCTCTTCGGCGACGCCCGCGGCCTGCACCGCCCCGACGCGGTGGAGGTCCTCCTGACCCGGGTGCCGACGGGCGTGCGCGAGACGCTGCACCAGCGGTTCGCCACGCTGCCCGAGTCCGTGCTCCGCGTGCTGCAGCGGTGCGCCGTCATCGGCACGGAGATCGACACCGACCTGCTGCACAGCACCGCGGCCGCAGGCGAGGGCGTGGCCACCGCGGTGGAGACGGCGATCGCCGCCGGGCTGCTCGGCGAGGACCCGCAGCGCCCCGGCAGGCTCCACTTCACCCACGCCCTGGTCCAGGAGACGCTCACCGACGGCCTCGCGCGCGAGGAGCGGCAACGCCTGCACGCCACGGTCGCCGCGGCGCTGTGCGACGCCCGCGGTCACGCGGGTGCCGGGGACGAGGAGACCGAGCGGGTCGCCCACCACACCTGGCACGCCATGGGTGCGGTTCCCTCCCGGCAGGCACTCCCCCGGCTGCTGCGCGCGGCCGAACACGCCGAGCAGCACTGGGCGTACGAGCGGGTCGAGACGTGGCTGCGCCGGGCCCTGCACCGGGTCGCCCTCCTGCCCTGCGACGATCCGTCGACCGTGCGCCTGGAACAGCGGCTGCACATCCAGCTCGGCCAGGTGCTGGCCACCACCCGCGGCTACGGCCACCCCGAGGCCGAGTCCCACCTCGCCCGCGGCCGGAACCTCAGCGCGGCCACGCGTGCCCCCGAGGACCCGTCCGTGCTGTGGGCCCTGTGCGCGGCGTTCCTGGTCACCGGCCGCTACGACGCCTCCCGCACGTTCTCCGGCCTGTTGTGGGAGATCGCGCACCGGACGGGCGATCCCGTGGCGGTGCTGGGGGCGGCCTACGGTGAGGGGATCGTCCTGCACGTCCGCGGCCGCCTGCCCCAGGCGCTCGCCCAGCTGGAGCACGGTGTCGCGATGGCGGACCGCTTCGCCGGTGAGGGCCATTCGCTGGCGCGCACCTTCCAGCACGACCCGCGCGTCTCGTGCCGTTCCTACGACGCCTTCACCCACTGGCTCCTGGGCGACCAGCAGACCGCGGGGAAGCGCCGGCAGGAGCTGTTGCACCTGACCGCGTTCGAGAGCAGGCCCTCCGACCGGTCCTTCGCCCTGTACGTGGACGCCGTTCTGGCCGCGTGGGAGGGTGACGCGGCCACGGCGCGGGCCGCCGGCGCCGAGGGCGCCCGCCTGGCGGGCGAACACGGTCTGCGCTACTGGAAGGCCATGCTCGGCCTGCTCGAAGGGTGGGGCCTGGCCTTCTCGGGTCGCGAGGACGACGGCCTGTCCCTGATGCAGGCGTCGCTGGGCGAACTGGGCGACTGCAAAACGTACCTGCGCCACCCGCTGCACCTGGGCCTGCTCGGCCAGGCCCAGCACCACGCCGGCCGGGTGGAGGACGCGAGGGCGACCTTCCGCACCCTGCTCGCCGCCGTGGAGCAGCGCCGGGAACGGGTCTACCTGCACGAGGCCCTGCCCACCGCTCCGCTTCTCCACGACCTTCTGGGAAGCAGCGCGGTGGAGGCCGTGAGGGCCGGGTGAGCGTGGGCGGCACGCCCGGAGGGGCCCCGGCTCCGGCCGGGGCCCCCTCAGTGGGCGTAACGGGGCGCCGGCCTAGGTGAAGCGCCGGAGCCGCAGGCTGTTGGTGACGACGAAGACGGAGGAGAAGGCCATCGCCGCACCGGCGATCATCGGGTTGAGCATGCCGGCCGCCGCGAGGGGAAGGGCGGCGATGTTGTAGCCGAAGGCCCAGAAGAGGTTGCCCTTGATGGTGCCCAGGGTGCGGCGGGAGAGGCGGATGGCGTCGGCGGCCACGAGGAGGTCGCCGCGGACGAGGGTGAGGTCGCCGGCCTCGATGGCGGCGTCGGTGCCGGTGCCCATCGCCAGGCCGAGGTCGGCGGTGGCCAGGGCGGCGGCGTCGTTGACGCCGTCGCCGACCATGGCGACCGTACGGCCCTCGGCCTGCAGGCGGGTGACGACGTCGACCTTGTCCTGCGGAAGGACCTCGGCGATGACCTCGTCGATGCCCACCTCGCGGGCGACGGCCTCGGCGACGGCCTTGTTGTCACCGGTCAGCAGGACGGGCGTCAGGCCCAGGCGGCGCAGCTCGGCGACGGCGCGGGCGCTGGTGTCCTTGACGGCGTCGGCGACGGTGAGGACGCCGCGGGCCTCTCCGTCCCAGGCGACGGCCACGGCGGTGCGCCCCTGGTCCTCGGCGGCGGCCTTGGCGGCCGCGAGGGGGGCGGGCAGCTCGATGAACCACTCCGCCAGGAGCTTCTCCCGGCCGACGATGACCGCGTGTCCTTCGACGACGCCCTGTACGCCCAGGCCGGCGACGTTCTCGAAGGTCTCGGGGGTGGGCAGGGCGCCGGTGCGGGCGGCGGCGCCGTCGGCGACGGCGCGGGCGACGGGGTGCTCGGAGGCGTGCTCCAGCGCGCCGGCCAGCCGCAGCAGCTCCTGCTCGGTGACGCCGGGGGCGGTGACGACCTCGTGGAGGGCCATCTTGCCGGTGGTGACGGTGCCGGTCTTGTCCAGGACGACAGTGTCGACGCGGCGCGTGGACTCCAGCACCTCGGGGCCCTTGATGAGGATGCCCAGCTGGGCGCCGCGGCCGGTGCCGACCATGAGGGCGGTGGGCGTGGCCAGGCCCAGGGCACAGGGGCAGGCGATGATGAGGACGGCCACGGCGGCGGTGAACGCGGCGGTGGCGTCGCCGGTCACGAACAGCCACGTGAGCAGCGTGCCGAGGGCGATGAGCAGGACGACGGGGACGAACACGCCGGAGATGCGGTCGGCCAGGCGCTGCACGGCGGCCTTGCCGTTCTGGGCGTCCTCCACGAGCCGGGCCATGCGGGCGAGCTGGGTGTCGGCGCCGACGCGGGTGACCTGTACGACCAGGCGGCCGGAGGTGTTGACGGTCGCGCCGGTGACCGCGTCGCCGCGGGTGACGTCCACGGGCACGGACTCGCCGGTGAGCATGGAGGCGTCGACGGCTGAGCTGCCCTCGACGACGGTGCCGTCGGTGGCGATCTTCTCGCCGGGCCGTACGACGAAGCGGTCGCCGACCGCCAGCTCCCCCACGGGGATGCGCACTTCGCGTCCGCCGCGCAGCACGGTCACGTCCTTGGCGCCCAGTTCGAACAGGGCGCGCAGGGCGGCGCCGGCCTTGCGCTTGGACTTCGCCTCCAGGTAGCGGCCGGCGAGGATGAACGTGGTCACGCCGGCGGCGGCCTCCAGGTAGATGGAGGAGGAGCCGTCCGCCCGGGAGATCGCGAAGTCGAAGCCGTGGCGCATGCCCGGCATGCCCGCGTGGCCGAAGAAGAGGGCCCACAGCGACCAGCCGAGTGCGGCGAGCGTGCCGATGGACACCAGCGTGTCCATGGTCGCGGCACCGTGCCGGGCGTTGGTCCACGCCGCCCGGTGGAAGGGCAGGGCGCCCCACACCACGACCGGGGCGGCCAGCGTCAGGGACAGCCACTGCCAGTTGTCGAACTGCAGCGGCGGCACCATCGCCATGAGCACCACCGGCAGGGAGAGGAGCAGCGACACCAGCAGTCGCTGCCGGAGCGCCCCGGCCTCGTCGTCCTCCGGGCCGTCACCCGGGGCGGTCGTCTCGTCCCGGGCGGCCGGCCGGGCCGGCTCCTGTGCCGTGTAGCCGGTCTTTTCGACGGTGGCGACGAGGTCGGCGACCTCGGTGCCCGGCCCGTAGGCGACCTTCGCCTTCTCGGTGGCGAAGTTGACCGTCGCCGTGACGCCGTCCATGCGGTTGAGCTTCTTCTCGATGCGGGCGGCGCACGAGGCGCAGGTCATGCCGCCTATGGAGAGCTCGACTTCGGAGGCGGGCGCGGCGGGGACCGCGGCCTGCTCGGGGGCGATGCTGGTCATGGGGTGGCTCCAGGGGGGAGGGCCGGGCCGTGCGGCGTCCCTATCAGGGGAGCGGCACGGCCGGCGCGGAATACCGGGAGGGGGTATGGGTCGGGTCTCAGGCGCGGCCGGCGAGCTCGTAGCCCGCCTCGTCCACGGCGGCGCGCACGGCCTCGTCGTCCAGCGGGCCGGCGGAGGCCACGGTGACCAGGCCGGTGGCGGCCACGGCCTGGACGGACGTCACTCCGGCGATCACGGAGAGCTCCTGAGCGACCGAGCCCTCGCAGTGGCTGCAGGTCATGCCGGTCACCTTGTAGACGGTGGTGATGCCGTTCGTCGGGGAGGTCATGGTTGCTTCCTTCAGGACGTATGCGGTGGCTTGCACAGGGGGTCCGGGGTGGCTCCCGGCGTCTCCTGACGTGAAGAACCATATACCCCCCAGGGGTATTCCGGAAGGCGGGGCGCACGGCCGGGGCCGGGCCGGTCGCGGGGCCGTATCGTTGCGACGCGTGAACCTTCATGTCGTCATAGGATTCGGGCCCGCCGGAGCGGCCACCGCCCGGCTGCTTGCCGGAGCGGGCCATTCCGTACGGGTCGTCACCACGTCGGGCCGCAGCCCGGAACCCGGCATCGAGCACGTCGCGTGCGACGCGTCGGACAGCGAGCGGCTGACCGCGGCCGTGCGGGGCGCGACCGCGATCCACCACTGCGCCGCGCCGCCCTACCACCGCTGGGCGAACGCATGGCAGCCACTGGCCTCGTCGGTCTGCGCGGCGGCCGAGGCGACCGGGGCCGTCCTGGTGATGCTGGGCAACCTCTACGGCTACGGTCCGGTGGACGGCCCCCTGACCGAGGAGCTGCCGCTCGCGGCGACCGGCCGCAAGGGGCGGGTGCGCGCCGCCGCGTGGGAGCAGGCGCGGAAGCTGCACGAGCAGGGCCGCATCAGGGCGGTCGAGGTGCGGGCCTCGGACTTCTTCGGGCCCGGCGTGACCGACGGCGGGCACCTCGCCGCACGGGCCGTGCCCCGGCTGCTGCGCGGCAAGCCGGTCTCCGTGCTCGGGGATCCGGACGCGCCGCACAGCTGGACCTATCTGCCCGATGTGGCCAGGGCTCTGGTCGAGGTCGCGGGCGAGGAACGGGCCTGGGGGCGCCCCTGGCACGTTCCGACGGAGCCCGCGCTGTCCACCCGGCAGATGGTCGACCGCCTTGCGGCCCGGTCGGGAACGGGGCCCGTCGCGGTGCGCCGGCTGTCGCCGGCCGTGCTGGGCGTCGCGTCGGTGTTCTCCCCGCTGATCCGCGAACTGAAGGAGATCCGCTACCAGTTCGACCGGCCGTTCGTCGTCGATTCGAGCGCCTACGAAGCCGCGTTCGCCGTACGGGCCACGCCCGTCGACGAGCAGGTCGGGGCAACGGTGGAGTGGTGGCGTGCGCGAGCGGCCACCACCGGCTGACACTCGGCGCCGGCGGGACGGGGGCTGACCGACGGCGAGCGCGGCCGCGTCAGTCGAGGCGGGCGCGGAGTGCGTCGACGGCGATGCGGGCGGCGGTGCCGATGACGGCGTCGGCCGGCGGAAGGACGGCGGCGGGGCTGGCGGCTCGGGTGAACACCGCCACGGCGTAACGCCCGCCGTCCGGGTACTCGACGACCCCGACTTCGTTGCGGACGGTGGGCAGGCTGCCGGTCTTGCCGGCGACGTGGACGTCGTCGAAGGGGAAACCGGAGGCCAGGCGGTGGGGCCAGACCTGCAGCCCCATCAGCCGGCGCATCGCGGCGGCGTGTTCGGGGGCACACGCCTCGTCCCGCCAGATCGCGCCGAGCAGGCGGGTCATGTCGCGTGGGGTGCTGCGGTTCGTGGCGGCGGGGTCGAGCACGCGCAGCCCGGCGACGACGCGGGGGTCGGCCAGCGCCTGGGGGCCGCCGGGGCCGGTGTCTTCCTTGAGGAGGGCGAGGAATGCGCCGAAGGTGTGAACCGCGTGGGTGCGGGTGAGGCCCAGGCGCCGGGTGGTGTGGTTGACGGCGTCCAGGCCGACGCGGTCGAGGAGGAGGTCGGCGGCCGTGTTGTCGCTGACGGCCATCATCAGGTAGGCGGCGTCGCGCAGGGACAGGCGGGTCTCGTCCAGCATGGCGGCGAGTCCGGTGGGGCCGGGTGTGCGGCCGTGCGGCGGGCACACGGTCTGCTCGGAGAGGTCCAGCAGGCCGGCCTCCGCCTGCTGGTGAAGGGCCACGAGCAGGCAGAGCTTGTGCACGCTGGCGGTGACGACCGGCTGGTCGGCGCCCGCGTCGATCTGGGCTCCGGAGTCGATGTCGACGGCGTGCAGCCAGCCGGTGACACCGGCCTCGGCGAAGGCGGCGCGGACGCGGCTGCGGGTACGGGCCTTGGTCTCGGTCATATCCAGTACTCCGCCGTCGGGCGCAGGTGCAGGGGGCTGGGGGGCAGGTCGCCGTCGGCTGCGGCCGTGACGGCGAGGGCGTCGGTGACGGTGTCGGCGAAGGCCAGGGCGGCGGCGTCACCGCGCCCCTTGGGCCAGGCGGCGGAGTGCCGCAGGGCCAGCGGGGCGCCGGTCAGCGGGCGCCAGGTGATGTCCGGGTCCTGGGTGGGGCCGGCGTCCCGCGGGCCGAAGGCGACGGCGCGGGAGGAGAGGATCAGGCCGCGGGTGAAGCTGGGGCCCTGCCCGTGGCGGACCGCGGCGGGGGTGTAGCCGTGCCGGGCGCAGGTGGTCAGCAGGTCGTCGTGCACGGCCGGGGCCTGGGTGCGGGGGAAGAGGATCAGGTCGTATCCGGTGAGGGCGGCCAGCGGAACCGTTCCGGCGCGGGCGGCCGGGGCGTGCCGGGGCAGCAGCACGCCCAGCTCGTGGCGCAGGACGGGGCCGAGCTCCAGCCCGGCGACGTCGCAGGGGTGACGTACGAGCCCCACGTCCAGGTCGTGCGAGGCGAGCCCGGCGAGCTGGTCGGCCGTGGGCAGTTCGTGCAGCTCCAGTTCCACCCCGCCGTGCTGCCGCTGGAAGCCGGCCAGGATCGCGGCGATGGTGTCGCCGGCGAGGTCGGGCGGCAGGGCGGCGCGCAGCAGCCCGCTGCGGCCCTCCCGGATGCGGCGGGCCGTCGCCGTCAGCGCCTCGGAGCGGGCCAGGATCTCGCGGGCCTCGTCCAGGAGCAGGGTGCCGCCTTTGGTGATCGTGACCTGCCGGCTGGTGCGCTCGAACAGGCGCACTCCCAGCTCGCGCTCCAGGCGCTGGATGCGCTGCGACAAGGGCGGCTGGGCCATGCCCAGACGCTGGGCGGCCCGGCCGAAATGTGACTCTTCTGCAACAGCCACGAAGCACTGGAGGTGGCGTATCAGGTCCACGAGCAGGGACTATATCGCAGGTTGATCGATCGGATATCGATATCGATCTTGGACGGGCGGGCCGGGGTGCTGCTCTTCTCGGGGCATGCCTTTCCTTCCCTCTCACCGGCGCTCCGGGCGCCGCGCCCCGGTTCCCCCGGTCTCCGGTCCTTCGCACACCGCCGCACGCCCCGGGCGGCGCCCCCGTGCGGCCCGCCTGGCCCTCGCGGCCACGGGCACGCTCGCCGCGGCGACCGGCGGGGCGTACGCCGCCGGGTGGGGGCCCTTCGCCTCCGGGGCGACGCCCTCCGATCCCGCGGCCACGGCCCAGGCACGGGCGTTCCTGGCCGACTGGGCGGCCGGCAGGATGAAGGAGGCCGGGAGCCGCACCACCAGCCCCCGGCAGGCCGAGAGCACACTGCGGAACTTCACCGCCGGCCTTGAGATCCGCGAACCCGCCCTCACGGCCGCGACGGCCACCACCGCACAGGCCGGCACGGTCACCGTGCCCTTCACCGCGAAGATGCCCGTCACCGGCCTGGGAACCTGGACCTACACCTCGAAGCTCCCGCTGCGCAGAGGGCAGGACGGGACGTGGAAGGTGGACTGGACCCTCTCCCTCGTCCACCCGAAGCTCAACAGCACCGACAAGTTCCGTCTGGAACGCGGGAGCACCGGCACGGTCGAGGCCACCGACCGCCGGGGCGCACCCCTGTCCGGCAGCACGTACCCCTCCCTGGGACCCGTCGTCGCCCAACTCGGCAGGGCTGCCGGAGGCGGCCCCCGGGGAGCCATCCGGCTCGTCGACCGCGTCTCGGGAGAGAGCAAGGGCACGGAGGCCACCTTCGGCACCGCACCCGCCCGGGCCGGCGACGGGCCCGTGCGCACCACCATCGACCCGGCGTGGCAGGCGGCCGCCGAGAAGGCCCTCGCCGCCAGGAGCCGGGGGAAGAACGCCGCCCTCGTCGCCCTGCGGGCCGGCACCGGGGAGATCCTCGCCGTGGCGAACTCCCCGTCCTCCGGCTTCAACCGTGCCGTCTCCGGCACCTACGCGCCCGGCTCCACCTGGAAGATCGTCACCAGCAGCGCACTGCTGCTCAAGAACGCCGTCACGCCGGGCACCGTCGTCGACTGCCCCAAGTACCTGACGGTCGGCAAGCAGTTCCACAACATGGAGCTGGCCGAGCACCGGGGCGCCACCTTCGCCAAGGACTTCACCGAGTCGTGCAACACCGCCTTCATCAGCCTGCGCGACAGGCTCGGTGACCGGGAACTGGGCGACGTGGCCAAGAAGTACTTCGGCGTGGGCCACGACTGGAACATCGGCATCCCCTCCTTCGACGGGGCGGCCCCCGCACCGCGCGACCAGACCGACAAGGCCGCGGCGATGATCGGGCAGGGCAAGGTCCTGGGCAACCCGCTGACCATGGCGTCCGTCACCGCGACAGCGGTCTCCGGCACGTTCCGCCGGCCCACCCTCCTCCCCGGCACCCGCGGCACGACCGCCACCACCACGCCGCTCCCCAAGGACGTGGTCGACCGGCTCCGCACACTGATGCGCGCCACGGTCACCGACGGCACCGCCAAGGGCCTGGCGGACCTGCCCGGCGACGTCGGTGCGAAGACCGGTACCGCCGAGGTCTCCGAGCAGGCCCCCAACAACGGCTGGGTCGCCGCGCACCGGGACGGCGTCGCCGTCGCCGCCGTCGTGGAAGGCGGCCTCAGCGGCAGCGCCTCCGCCGTACCCCTCGTCCACGACGTGCTGGCCGCCGTGCCGGCCGGCCGTTCCTGACCGGCCACCGCCGGGCCGTCACCGACCACCGCGACCACCACCGACCCCAGCCGACCTCAGCCGACCGCCGATCCGAAAGGCCATCACGCCATGAACGCATCCCCCACGAGGCGCTCCGTCCTCGCCGCCCTGACCGGGCTCGCAGTCGTTCCCCTCACCGGGTGCCGGACCGCCACTCCCGCCTCCGCGCCGCCCACCGCATCGCGTGGCGCCGGCCAGAACGCCGAGCGCGCGTTCGGTGAGCTGGAGACGGCGTACGAGGCCCGGCTGGGCGTCTTCGCCGTCGACACCGGCAGCGGCCGGACCGTCGCCCACCGGCCCGACGAGCGTTTCGCCTACGCCTCCGTCTGCAAGGCGTTCCTTGCCGCCGCCATGCTGAAGAAGAACACGCTCCAGCAGCTCGACCGGCACGTGCGGTACAGCAGCGACGTTCCGGTCGGCCACTCGCCGGTCACCGCCCAGCACGTCGACAGCGGCATGACCCTGCGCGAACTGTGCGACGCCGCCGTCCGCTACAGCGACAACGGCGCGGCCAACCTCCTCTTCGACGAACTCGGTGGCCCCAAGGGCCTGCAGGACGCCCTCGTCGCGGTCGGCGACCGCGTCACCCGGGCCGACCGGTACGAAACCGACCTGAGCGAAGCCACCCCCGGCGACCCCCGGGACACCAGCACCCCGCGCGCCATGGCCACCGACCTGCGCGCATTCGTCCTCGGCGATGCCCTCGCCCCGGACAAGCGGGCGCTCCTGACCGACTGGCTCAAGCGGAACACCACGGGTGACAAGCTCATCCGCGCCGGCGTCCCGCGCGGCTGGGAGGTGGGCGACAAGACGGGATCGGGGGGCTACGGCGCGCGCAACGACATCGCCGTCCTCTGGCCCCCCAAGGCCGCCCCGATCGTCATCGCCGTCTTCTCCAGCCGCACGACCAAGGACGCGAAACCGGACGACACGCTCATCGCCAAGGCCGCCGAAGCCGCCGTCAAGGCCCTCGCCCGCTAGCCCTCCGGCAGCCGGCGCACCTCGCCCGTGCCCAGCGTGATCACGGCCCGGGGCCGCATGGGCTCCTCGCCGCGCCGGGAGAGCAGGACCACCTCCTTGACCACGGCCGACAGGGAGCCGAGCCGGACGGCGCACTCGGCGGCCAGGGGCTGCGGGTCCTGAGTACGGCCGAGGGACAGGTGCGGGGTGAAGCGGCGGTCGCGCCCACGGCACAGCGGGAACGGCTGCCCCAGCGCCCGGTGGAGGCGGGCCCACGGTGCCGGGCCCGCCGCTGCCGGATCGAGCCACACCGTCGCGTGGTGCCGGTGCCGGAAGTACCGCACGCCGGCCAGACGCGCCGTGAACGCCGCGCTGTCCGCCGCCCCGGCGGACAGCAGCGGCACGGCCCGCGCGAATTCCTCCTCCGGTACGAAGCCGAACAGCAGGTTCACGTGCGGCGGCCACCGCCGTACCTGCGGATCGTGCTCCCAGCGGATGTCCTGGATCGCCGGCCACAACTCCTGCGGCGGCAGCCACGCCACCGCCGTCCGGGCCGTGGGCGCCACGTCGAGCACGTCCACCGGCTCGGCTCCGCCGAAGACCGGGTTCCCGTCCACACTGCCATGGTCCGGGCCGCGCCCGCATCGCACGAGTCGGCGGGGCGCGCACCGCCGCTAGGACCGGCCGTCGGAAGGGCGGAGGACGTCGCGCAGGTCGGTGATCCCGTAGCCGCGCGCGTGGAGGGCGTCGATGAGCACGGGCAGTGCCTGCGCGTCGAGCACGGAGTCCTGTCCGTCCGGCATGCCGACGTGCATCTGCAGGATCGCCCCGGGCCGCAGCGCGTCCAGCGCCCGCCGGACGGCCTTCTGCACGGACATGCCGCCCCCCGTGCCGAGGTAGCCCTTGGTGTCCGCGGTGTACTCGATGTCGGCGAAGCCGAGGGCGTTGACCTCGGCGATCCGCTGGGGGGCGGTGTCCCCGTAGGGGAAGCGGAAGAACGGCAGTGGCTCCACGCCGGTCGCGGACCGGATCGCGCGGTCGGCCTTCAGCACCTCCACCGCGCGCTCCCCCGGTGTCAGGGTTTCGAAGTGCGGGTGGCTGTAGGAGTGGTTGCCGATGCCGTGCCCGGCCGCCGCGAGGGACCGGGCGACGGCCGGATGCCGTTCGGCGAAGTCACCGGTCAGGAAGAAGGCCGCCGGAACGTGGCGCCGGTGCAGCTCGTTCAGCACCGCGTCGATCCCCGCGTCGTGCCAGGCGGCGTTGAACGTCAGGGCGACCACGTGCCGTTGTGTGCGCATCGTGCGGTTCTCGGAGCCGTAGAGGGCGTGCGGCGGGTCCAGGGGCTCGTCCTGTCCGGCAGCGGGGCCGACTGTCGTACCCGCGGCCAGGACCGCCGTCACGAGGGCGGACAGCACACGGACGGCCCACCGCGATGACTTCGGGAAAAGGATCACACGGCACGCTACAGGGCGGTACCGGGCGGGAGTTGGATGCCGGGCCGGTGCCCCGCGCTCTTCCGACGACGCGGGGATCGTTTCTCCCTCCTCGTTCGAGTGGCGGCTGCATGCCCGTGCACACCTGAGGGCAGCTCTGGGGCGTTCCCGTCGGCTCCTCCTGCGCGAAAGGCGGATCAACCTCGACCGTTCATGAGTCCTCGTCGGTTCGCTGACAGGGACTTTTGCTTGTGCGGATGACGGCTTTCTGGTGGTGGGGCAGGGTGAGGGCCCGGTTGTCGCGCAGGGTGGGCGCCGGGTTCCGCTCTCCGGTGGCGGTGCGGGTTGGTGGCCCAGGCCGGTGTCGCGGGTGTTTCGGATGCGGTCCTCGCAGCGTGCCCGGCGGCGGTGAGCCAGTCGAGGAAGGCGTGGGTGCCGCCGGCGGAGTCGGTGCGGATCAGGGTCTGCCGTCCCCGCCGCAGGTGGGTGGGGAGTTGGGCCAGGGCGAGCCGGGTGGTTTCGATGTGATCGCTTGCGGTGTTGGAGCCTGCGTTGCCGGGCCCTTGCGCCACGGCGCCGATGCCGCCGATATCGCACCGTCCAGCCCGGGCTTGCGGACCGTCCCGACCAGCAGCGCCGCCCCGGCCTGCGAGACCACCCCGCGGCCGTTGCCCTCGACAAGGACAGACGGATAGCACCCACAACTCTTCTTCACCTGGAGCGCGCCTACTTCCTGCTGCGGACAGAGCCTTCGACACGTGTCATCCTCCCAGGCCAGGAGTACACTCACTGAATTTGATCAGCTATCGGACGCCGCACTCGACGAAGTACCACGTCCTCGACCAGCCGCAGGAGCCACCACCGAAATGATCTCCCTCCGCGAAGTACTCGATAGTGATCTGCCCACATTTTGGGAGCACCTCTCTGATCCCGAGGCGCAACACGTGGCCGCGGTCACCAGGAAGTACCACTACGACAGGGCGCTCTTCGACAGCTACTGGGCCAGGATCCGTTCCAACCCCGATGTCCTGATGCGTACTGTGCTCGCCGACGATGAGGTGGTCGGCCATGCTGCGGTGTACGGGCCGCCGAACGAACGCGAGGTCACCTACTGGATCGGCCGAAATCACTGGGGCCGCGGCATCGCCACAGCGGCGCTCACGGTGCTGGTCGATCTCGTCAGAACCCGGCCGTTGCATGCCCACGCAGCAGCCGATAACGCAGGCTCGATCCGCGTACTGGAAAAGTGTGGCTTTGTGATCACCGGGCATGGCAGGGGATTCGGCCAAGCACGCGGCGGTGAGATCGACGAAGTGCTCCTCGCTCTCACCTGAGATCCATGGGCCGTTCCGCCCAGCCTGGGAGCATCGCGGAGACACCCCGGGCTCCATCACCTGACAAGTGCCCCCAGCTTGAGGCAAGTAGATTCATCGGAATACCCGATCCTCCCAGGTCGGAGGAGCGCTCCTGCTTTTTGATCATGAGCAGACGTCGCACTCTGCTGAAAGCGCGAGGTCAATGCGTCGCATTGCCGGCCACGGACGGCGGAAGCCCGCCGGCTCACCCGGCGGTGGGCCGACCAGGCGGGGGCTCCTGCGCCTGGCGGCTGCCGCCGGGGCGGTGGCGGCGGCAGGTGCCGCCGGTCCGGCCTTCGGCCACGGGAAGGATTCGGCGCTGCCCGGGGCCGCGAAGGGCCGGCCGCCCGTGACCGGACCGCTGGCCGGGCAGGATTTCGCCAGGCTGCCGATCAGCGAGAAGAAGGTGGCGCTGACCTTCGACTGCGGCAGCAGCCCGGACGGCGTCGACAAGGTGCTGGCAGCCCTTGAGGCGCACGCACTGCCCGCGACGTTCTTCATGACCGGCCGCTTCGCCTCGGACCACGCCGAAGCGGCCCGCCGCATCGGCCGCGCGTACCCGGTGGGCAACCACTCCCTGACCCACCCCGAATTCCCCAAGCTCACGCACGACGAACGCGTACGGGAACTCCGTGCGGCGGACCGGTCCATCGAAAGGGCCATCGGGCGGGCTCCCGCCCCCTTGTTCCGCTTTCCGTTCGGCGCGGTCGACCGGCAGTGCACCGACGAGGTGAACGCCGAGGGGTACGTCTGCGTCCGCTGGACGGTGGACACCGTGGGCTGGAAGGGCGCCGCCGCCGGGGCCACCACCGATACCGTCATCGCCCGCGTCATGGAGGCCCTGACCCCGGGCGCCATCGTCCTCATGCACGTCGGCCGCACGAGCACGGCCGACCCCTCCACCGTGGACGCGACGGCCCTGCCCCACCTGATCGAGGCCATCGACGGCCAGGGCTACGACTACACCTCGCTCGCCCCCCTCATCGGCTGACCGTCCCGGCGTCACCGGCCTGCAGCCGGCGGCGGCGCGGCCTACTTCTTGCGGGCCTTCGCCGCCGCGCACCCAGCCCACCCTTCCTGCTGCCCCGGTCGCATGGCCACCGCTACCACGGTAGGGGTCCGCATCCCCCGGCCGGGGCGCCGTCCGGTCACCCCCGGATGTATGTACCAACGGTCCGAAAGGACAATTGATCGCCGGTTCCCGGGACTTCATCATTGATTTCGCCGCCGCACGACGAGATCATTGGGGAGCCTCCCTATATGGACGCCGTACGCCACACTTCCACGCCGGATTCCCCGGCGGACCACGCACGGGAATTACCGGAAACAACACGCACCGCCCGTTCCGGCACCAGCGGAATCGGCGCACCATTCCGCGAGGACCCCGAGGAGCGCGAGGAATTCCGGGACGAGTTGCCCGACGAGTTCCGCGACGGGTTCCGCGCACCGGCGTCCTCGGCCGCGGACGGTCCGGCCGGCGGGGACCCGGGGACGTTGTCCGGGCTCGTCACCGCGCAGGCGACCGCGACGCCCGGTGCCGTCGCGGTCGTCCACGACGGGAAGAGCCTGAGCTACGCGCAGTTGGAGCAGCGCAGCACCCGGCTCGCGCACGAGCTGCGGGCCCGCGGGGTGGGCAGTCAGACGCCGGTCGCCGTGATGCTGGAGCGCGACCCGGAGCTGGTCGTCGCCCTGCTCGCGGTGCTCAAGGCCGGCGGGGCCTTCGTGCCCGTCGATCCCTCCTACCCGGCGGCGCGCGTCCGGCACATGCTGGACGACTCCGGGGCCGGCGTGGTCCTGGTGCGCGGGGCCCTGCGCGACCGCGTCCCGGGCGGGGACGGGCAGGGGCCCTGGGTGATCGAGGTCGACGGCAGCGAGAGTTCCTTCGCGCACCACCCGCTCACCCCGCCGGCGCCCGCGCCCCGGCCGGAGCACCTGGCGTACGTCGTCTACACCTCGGGGTCGACCGGACTGCCGAAGGGCGTCATGGTCGAGCACCGGGGCATCGTCAGTTATCTGCGCGGCATGCTGCACCACTTCCCGATGGGTCCCGGGGACCGAATGCTGCAGGCGACGTCGCTCTCCTTCGACGTCTCCGTCTACGAGATATTCCTGCCCCTTCTCTCCGGAGGCGCCACCGTACTGCCGCTTTCCGGCAGCCACACCGACGCCCGCCATCTGAGCGAGCTCATCGAGGAACAGCAGGTCACTTCCCTGCACATGGTTCCCTCCCTGCTGCGGGCGTTCGCCGACGGGCTCGACCCGCGGCGGTGTGCCGGACTGCGGCGGATCTTCGTGAGCGGGGAGGCGCTGGACCCGGCCCTCGTGGAGGCCGTGCACCGGCGGCTGCCGTGCGAGCTCGTGAACCTCTACGGGGCGACGGAGGTGTCGGTCGACTCCACCTGGTGGGCGGCCCCGCGCGACCTGGCGGACGGCCCCGTGCTCGTCGGCCGTCCGATGGCGGGCGCCACCTGCCACGTGCTCGACGAGCGGATGCGTCCGGTGCCCGCGGGCGCGGAGGGCGAGGTCTTCCTCGGCGGCGCCAGCGTCACCCGGGGCTACCACGGCCGGGCGGCGCTGACCGCCGAGCGGTTCGTTCCCGACCCGTTCGGCCCGCCCGGCAGCCGGCTGTACCGCACCGGGGACCTGGGCCGGCTGGTGGATGACGGTGACCTGCTGCTACTGGGGCGCATCGACCACCAGGTCAAGCTGCACGGGCGGCGGATCGAACCGGGCGAGATCGAGGCCGCGATGAACGCCTTCGCGGAGGTCGGCAACGCCGCGGTCGTCGTGACGGGAGAGGGCGAACAGGCCGCGCTGACCGGCTTCTTCACCGGCGAGCGGGCCGAGCCCGGGGCACTGCGCGACTTCCTCGCGCGGCGCCTGCCGGCCCCCCTGGTGCCGGCCCGGCTCCAGCGGATCGCCGCGCTGCCGCTGTCCCCCAACGGGAAGATCGACCGGACGGCGCTGGCCGGGCTCGCCGTCCCGCCCCCGCCGGCGGCGGACGAACCGGGCCCCCGGGCGGCCGGGGACCCGGTGCTGCGGACCGTGCTGGAGGCGATGACGGACGTCCTGGGCGGCACCCGGATCGGCCCGGACGACAACTTCTTCGCCCGGGGCGGCAATTCGCTGCACGCGACCCGTCTCGTCGCCAAGCTCCGCTCGGCCTTCGACCCGGGCCTGGGCGTCCGTCTCGTCTTCGAGCACCAGACCCCGGCGCTCCTGGCCGCGGCCCTGCGCGGCCCGGGACCGGAGGACACCGCAAGCGTCTCCTCCGACGTCCCGGAGGGTGAGCTGTCCGCCGCCCAGCACCGCATGTGGCTGCTGGCGCAGATGACGGACTCCCCCGCCGAGTACGCGATCACGCTCGCGCTGCACCTGACGGGCGAGCTGGATGCCGAGGCCATGGCCTGGGCGATGGACGCGGTCGTCGCCCGGCACGACTCGCTGCGCTCGTGCTTTCCCGAACGCGACGGCACACCGGTGCGCGCCGAGGTGCCCGCCGCGGCACTGCGGCTGCGGCCGGCCCCGCCCGAGCCGGACGGGGACGTCGACCGGGTGCTGGAGCGGGTGGCGCGCGAGGAGATCGCCGGCCTGGACCTCGCCGCCGGTCCGCTCTTCCGGCCGGTGCTCGTTCCGCTGACGGCCGGCGGACCCGCCGTGCCCCCGGCCCATCTGCTGGTCGTCGTGCTCCACCACATCGTGGCCGACGGCTGGTCGACCGAGCTGATCCTGAGCGACCTCGCCACCCACTACGGCGCCCGTACCGCGGGGCGGGAGGCGCCGGAGCCGCCCCGCGTCGGCTACGAGCGCTACCTGGAGATCGAGCGCCGCAACGAGCGCGAGGGCGTCACCGACCGCCACCTCGCCCACTTCACCACCGCGTTGCGCGGCGCCCCCGAGGAGGTGACGCTGCCGCTGGACCGCCCCCGGCCCGCGCAGCGCACCGGCCGCGGCGCCACCCTGCGGCTGGACCTGGGGCCTGAGGCCGCCGACGCCGTACGGCGCCTGGCCGCACGCCACCGCACGACGCCGTTCGTGATCCTGCTGGCCGGGCTGAGCGCGCTCCTGCACCGCAGCGGCGGCCATCGCGACACGGTGATCGGCAGCGCCGTCGCCGGCCGGTTCGACGCCGAGGTCGACGACCTCGTGGGGCTGTGCCTGAACTCGGTGGCCCTGCGCTGGCAGGTCGGCCCCGGCACGCCCTTCACCACCGTGGTGGAGCGGGCCGCGGAGAGCCTGCTGGGGGCGATGGAGCACTCCGCGGCCCCGTTCGCCCGCGTGGTGGAGAAGCTGGGCGTCCCGCGGGACGCCCGCCGCACCCCGGTCTTCCAGGTGATCGCCCTGTACGACGACTTCCCGGACATCCCCGCCTTCCCGGGGCTGACCGCGCGGCCCCTGGAGACGGACGACGGCTCCGCGCAGAGCGACGCGCTGTTCACCTTCCGCCCGCCGGGCGAGGAGGGGCTGCCTGTCAGCGTGGAGTTCAGCACCGACGTCTTCGCGGCGGAGTCGGTGCGGCGGTGGACCGGCCAGCTCGCGACCCTGTTGTCGGCTGCGGCCCAGGCGCCCGGGACCGCGGTGGGCGAGCTGCCCCTGCTGCCCGCCGGTCAGCGGCGCGAGGTGCTGCAGCTGGGCACGGGCCCCGCGCGGCCGCTGCCCGCGGACGGGACCGTGACGGGGCTGTTCGCCCGCCAGGCCCGGCTGACCCCGCACCGCACCGCCGTCACCTCAGGGGCGGGCGGCGACAGCCTGAGCTACGCCGAGCTGGACGAGCGTTCCTCGCGGCTGGCCCACGCCCTGCGCAAGCGCGGCGTCGGCGCGAACACCCCGGTGGTGGTGTGTCTGCGGCGCAGCACGGAGGTGCTCACCGCGGTGCTCGGCGTGCTCAAGGCCGGCGGGGGGTACGTGCCGGTCGAGCCCGACAACCCGCCCGGGCGCATCGCCCGGCTGATCGCCGACAGCGGCGCCCGGCTCGTCGTCACCCAGCGCGCCCTCGCGGACTCGCTGGCGGACGCGGCCCCCGCGCTGTTCCTCGTCGACGGCCCCGACGCGTCGCGGGAGCTGCCCACGACCGCGCCCGGGCCGCTCCCACGCCCCTGCGACCTGGCCTACGTCATCTACACCTCGGGCTCCACCGGGCGCCCCAAGGGCGTGATGGTCGAACACCACAGCGTCGTCAACTACCTGGCGCGGCTGCAGGAGGCGTTCGCGCTCACCGGCGAGGACCGGCTGCTGCTGAAGTCGCCGCTGTCCTTCGACGTCTCCGTCCGCGAGGTGTTCTGGGCGCTGTGCACGGGAGCCACGCTCGTGGTGGCCGAGCCCGGGCGGCACGCGGACCCGGACCATCTCGTCGAGGTGATCGAACGGGAGCGGGTGACGGTCGTCCACTTCGTGCCCAGCATGCTGCACGTCCTCCTGGAGACCCTGGAGGGCCCGGGCCGCTGCCCGAGCCTGCGCCAGGTGATGACGAGCGGCGAGACGCTGCCGGTGGAGACCGCGCGCCGCTGCCTGGAGCTGCTCGGCGCCGAGCTGCGCAACATGTACGGCCCCACCGAGACCACGGTGGAGATGACGGACTTCGACTGCCGCGGCCGCACCGGCACCGACCGGCTGCCCATCGGCCGGCCCTTCCCCAACACCCGGGTGTACGTCCTCGACGAGGCGCTCCGGGCGGTGCCGTGGGGCGTCACCGGTGAGCTCTACGTCTCCGGCGACCCGGTCGCCCGCGGCTACCTGGGCCGTCCGGCCCTGACCGCCGAGCGGTTCCTGCCCGACCCGTACGGGCCGCCCGGCGCGCGCATGTACCGCACCGGCGACCTGGGCCGGTTCACGGCGGAGGGGCTGCTGGACTTCCAGGGGCGCAGCGACTTCCAGGTGCAGTTGCGGGGGCACCGCATCGAGCTGGGCGAGATCGAGGGTGTGCTGTGCGAGCAGCCGGGGGTCAGCGCGGCCGTGGCGGTGGTCCGGCGGGCCGAGAGCCCGGAGGCGGCGCACCTGGTCGCCTACGCGGTCACGGACGCGGGCCCGCACGGCGTCGATGCGGGGCTGCGCGAGGCCCTGGCCGGGCGGCTGCCCGGCTACATGGTGCCGGCGTCGGTCGTCACCCTCGCCGCTCTGCCGCTGACGGTCAACGGCAAGCTGGACCGCGCGGCACTGCCCGACCCGGCGTCCGCCGGGCCCGCGCGGGAGACGGAACGCCCGCACGAGGGTGCCGGCGCGGGGCTCGACGGCCGCACCGAGCGGGTGCTGGCCGGCATCTGGCGGGAGCTGCTCGGCGTCGCCGAGGTGGGCCCGGACGACAACTTCTTCGCGCTGGGCGGTCATTCGCTGCTCGTCGCCACGCTGTCCGCACGGGTCCGCAGCGAGCTGGGGGTGCGGGTGCCGCTGACGCTGTTCCTGCGTCACCCGGTGCTGCGGGACCTGGCCGCGGCCCTGCCCGACGGCGTGCCCGCGCAGGGCCCGGCGGGCGGTGACGGCCTGCGGCCCCGGGGCCTGGACCGGGCGCCGTTGTCCGCCGCGCAGCGTCGCGTGTGGGTCGACGAGCAGCTGTGGCCGGGCACCGCCGCCTACACCGTGCCGGAGGCGTTCCGGCTGCGCGGGCCGCTGGACGAGCGTGCCTTCGAAGCCGCGCTGGAGGAGCTGCTGCTGCGGCACGGCGCGCTGCGCACGCGGGTCGTGGGCGGGGAGCATCCCGAGCTGGTGGTGGCCGCGGAGCCGGTGGGCCTGCGCCGGGCCGATGTGCGCGGCGCGGACGAGGCGGGGGTGCGCGAGCTGCTCGGCGCCGCCGCGCGGCGGGTGTTCGACCTGGACGGCCCGTTGGTGGAGACGGTGCTGGCGCGGGTGGCCGACGAGGAGTGGCTGTTCCTGTTCACCGCGCATCACCTGGTCGTGGACGGCTGGTCGTTCGACGTGCTGTGGCGGGACCTCGGCGCCCTCTACCGGCTGCACGCCACCGGCGAGGGCGGGCGGCCGGAGCTGCCCGGGCTCTCCTTCACCGACTACACGTGCTGGGAGAGCGAGCGCGTCGCGGCCGGCGCCTACCGGCCCCATCTCGACTTCTGGCGCCAGGAGCTGGCCGGGCTGCCCGAAGCTCCGGCGGTGGCCGGCGCGGGCGACACGCGGCGGGGCGAGAGCCGGGCCGTGCCGCTGGGCGCGGAGCTGTCGGCTCGGCTGAGGGACGTGGCGGCCGCCCTCGGGGTGAGCCCGTTCGTCCTGACGCTGACCGCGTTCGCGCTGGCCGTCACCGCCGAAGGGCCCGCCGAGCAGCTGATCGGCGTGGAGCTGGCGGGCCGGGACGACCAGCGGGTCGCGGAGCTCGTGGGACTGTTCATCAATCACGTGCCGCTGCGGGTCCGCAGGCACCACGGGGGCACGGCCCGGCAGGCGGTCGCCTCCGTCGGGGCGGCCTGGCGGCGGGTCCTGGACCACGCCCAGGTCTCCTTCGACGCGATCGTCGACGAGCTGGGCGGGCGCCGCTCCCACGGCAAGGCCCTGGCCGCCGACGTCGCCTTCTCCTACTTGGACACGCGGACACCGCTGCATCTGGAGGGCGTCGAGGTGACGCCCGTGGAGCCGGGGTTCAACGGCAGCGCCAAGTTCGGCCTGCTGCTGGAGGTGTTCGACACCCCGCAGGGGCTGGTGGGTGTCTTCGAGCACCAGCCGCAGCGCTTCGACCGCGCACGCACGACCCGCATCCGCAACCGGTGGGAGGCCGTGCTCCTGGGGCTGCTCGCCGATCCGGACCTCCCGCCGGATCTGGGGGACTGAACGGCACCGACGGCACTGACGGGATTCACAGGACTGAGACGAGGGCGAGGAGTTGTCACCCATACCGCCGCCGGTCACCGCGGCCACCACCGATCCCACCAACCCCGTGCTCGACTACGTACGCCGCGCCGTCGCCGACTACCCGGTCGTACCGGTCCGTACGGTGCGCACCGAGATCGCCGGCATCCCCCGCACCATCACCCTCAAGCTGGAGGGACACTCGCCCTGGCGGTCCGTCAAGGGCCGGACGGCGCTGAGCCTCATCCGGTCGGTGGCGGGCGAGCTCACCGTGCCGGGCGCCACCGTCGTCGAGTCGACCTCGGGCAATCTCGGGCTCGCGCTGTCGGCGATCTGCCGGGACCTGGGGCTGCGGTTCATCGCCGTCGTGGACCAGCGGCAGTCGCCGGTGATCCAGAAGACGATCGAGGACAACGGCGGCGAGCTGGACTGGGTCAAGACCCCGGACGACGCCGCCACCCACCTGCAGGACAGGCTCGCGCGGGTGCGGGAGCTGGTGCGGGACCTGCCGCACGCCGTGTGGCCCAACCAGTACGAGAACGAAGCCAACTGGCGCGTCCACGAGTCGTGGACCGCCCCGGAGCTCGACGCGCAGGCCGGCGCGAGCGCGCAGGCGCTGTTCGCGGGGGTGTCCACCGGCGGCACGCTGGCCGGGCTCTCCCGCTACTTCCGGCGCGCCCGGCCGGACCTGCGGATCGTCGCGGTGGACGTGCGGGGCTCGACGGTCTTCGGAGGGGTGCCCCGCCCGCGGGCGCTCACCGGGATCGGCGCCAGCCGGCGGTCGGCGTTCCTGGACGACACCGACTGCGACGCGGTCCTGCTGGTGGAGGAGCGGCGGGCCGTCGCCTGCTGCCACACGCTGCGGGAGGACACCGGGATCGCGGTGGGCGGCTCCAGCGGCGCGGTGCTGGCCGGCGCGCTCGACTACCTCTACCGCCACCCCGAGGTGCGGCACGCGCTGTGCCTCTGCCCCGACCTGGGCGACAACTACGCCCCCACCGTCTACCACCCCGCCTGGCTCGACCGGATCGGCCTGCCCGCCGACGCCGGCCGGCTGCGGCACCGGACGGGCGCCGCCTGCCCCGGCTTCCGGGCCGGGGCCGCCGGACACACCGGGACCACCGGGAGCACCGCCGAGGCGGCGGCCCGCACCGCGCCATCCGAGGAGGACGTACCGCGATGACCGTATCCCCCACGACACACGACGGCAGGGCTCCGTCGCCCGCGGGAGGCGAGCCTCCCGGACGGCACGGCGAGCTGTCGCTGTCCGCCCGGGAGGCGGCCGACGCCCTGGCGCTGGCGGCCGCGTGCGCCCGCGACTACCCCGGCTCCGACGCCGCCGCCTTCCTGGCCGACGCCCCCGTCATCGCCCACGAGCTGCCCAGGCGGATACGGACGTTCCTCGGCCGGGCGCGGCTGGACGAGCGCCCGCACGCGCTGCTGCTGCGCGGCAACGTCGTCGACGACGCGCTGCTGGGGCCCACTCCCGGGCACTGGCGCCACGCCCGTACGCCGGGCTCCCGGCCCTTCGCCTTCCTGCTGGTGCTCTACGCGAGCATGCTCGGCGACGTCTTCGGCTGGGCGACCCAGCAGGACGGGCGGGTGGTCACCGACGTCCTGCCGACCCGGGGCGCGGAGCACAGCCTCGTCAGCTCCAGCAGCCGGCAGGAGCTGGGCTGGCACACCGAGGACGCCTTCTCCCCCTACCGGGCCGACTACGTGGGCCTGTTCTCGCTGCGCAACCCCGACGGCGTGGCCACGACCCTGGCGGGGGCGCCCCTGGACGACCTGGACCAGGAGACGATCGACCTGCTCTTCCAGGACCGCTTCCTCATCCGCCCGGACGACTCGCACCTTCCCGTCAACAACTCCGCGCCGCGCCCGTCCGCCCCGGAGTTCGAGGAGATCGCCCGGGCGGTGCGCGCCCCGGTGCCGGTGCCGATCCTCACCGGCCACCGCGCCGCCCCCCAGCTGCGCGTCGACAGCGACTTCAGCGGCCCGGTCGCCGGCGACGACGAGGCGGCCCGGGCCCTGGAGCGGCTGCGGGAGCGCGTGGACGCCGCGTTGTACGACGTGGTGCTCGGCCCCGGCGACGTGGCGTTCATCGACAACCGCCGGGCGGTGCACGGCAGGCGTTCCTTCCAGCCGCGCTACGACGGCCGCGACCGCTGGCTGAAGCGCATCAACGTCACCTGTGACCTGCGCCGTTCGCGGGTGGTGCGGTCCAGCGCCGAGTCCCGGGTGCTGGGGGCGGCGCAATGAGCGGCCCCCTGAACGTGCCGGCCGCCGCGCTGGAGGACTGGCTGCGCGAGCGGTACTTCCAGGCGGAGACCGACATCAGCAGCAGCGGGGTGCACAACTACACGCTGGGCGACCTGCGCGCGCTCGACCCCGGGCTGCGCGACGGGGAGCTGGACGCGCTGATGTTCCGCGACGGCCCGGCGCTGGGCGCGGAGCGGCTGCGCGCGGCCGTCGCGGCCCGGGTGCACCCGGGGCCGGGCCAGGTGGTGATGACCACGCACGGCTCCAGCGAGGCGCTGTTCCTCGCGCTCAACGCGCTGGTCCGGCCCGGGGACGAGGTGGTGGTGCCGGACCCGGCGTACCACTCGCTGTCGGCCCTGGCCGCCTCGGTGGGCGCGGTGCTGCGGCCCTGGCCGCTGCGGCCGGAGAACGGCTTCGTGCCGGACCTCGCGGACCTGCGGGCGGTGCTCTCCGCCCGCACCCGGCTGGTGGTGGTGAACTTCCCGCACAATCCGACGGGGGCCTGTGTGGACCCGGCGGGCCGTACGGAGCTGCTGGAACTCGTCGAGGCGAGCGGCGCGACGCTGCTGTGGGACGGCGCCCTCACCGACCTGGTCTACGACCACCCGCCGCTGCCGGACCCCTCGCGGGACATCGGCCGGTGCCTGTCGTTCGGCACCCTGTCCAAGGCGTACGGGCTGCCCGGGCTGCGGGTCGGCTGGTGCGTGCTGCCCGCGGAACTGGCCCCCGGGCTGGTGCGCATGCGCGACTACCTCACGCTGAGCCTGTCCCCGCTGACCGAGCTGCTGGCGGCGGTCGCCGTGGAGCACGCGGACACGCTGATCGCCCCCCGCCTGGCCGGGGCCCGGCGGGGCCGCGACCTGCTGCTGGAGTGGGCGCGGAGAACGGACGGGGCGGTGGAGTGCCCGGTGCCGCGGGGCGGGGTCACGGCCTTCCCCCGGTTCCGCGGCGTCACCGACACCACGGAGCTGTGCGAGCGGCTGCTGGCGCGGCACGGCGTACTGGCCGTCCCCGGCAGCTGCTTCGGCCACCCGGACCGGATGCGGATCGGCTTCTCCTGCCCGGAGGGCGATCTGCTGCGGGGACTGGAGGCGATCTCCGAAGAGCTGGCCGGGCCGCCGTCACGGGGTGAGGCCGGGTGAGCTACCGGGCCACCGAGGACACGGCCGCCGGAAAGCCCTCCCGGCTGCGCCAGAACCGGGACTTCCGGCTGTGGTGGGGCGGCACGATGCTCAGCGCCATCGGTGACGAGGTCACCGCCGTGGCCCTGCCGCTGATCGTGCTCATGCTCACCTCCTCCCCCCTCCAGGCGGGCCTCGTGGGCAGCGTGGAGGCGATCCCGCCGCTGCTGCTGAGCCTGCCGATCGGCATGCTCGTGGACCGCGTCTCACGGCGCGTCCTCATGGTCGGGGCGTCCCTGCTGAGCATGGCCTCGATCGTCACGGTGCCCTTCGCGTACCTGGCGGACGGGCTGAGCCTGCCGCAGCTGTACGTCGTGGCGTTCGTCAACAGCCTGGCCTCCACCACCTATCGCATCGCCAACACGGCAGCGCTGCCGGGCATCACCGGACGGCACAAACTGGGCGAGGCGGCGAGCCAGAGCGAGACGATCTGGGGCACCTCGGCGCTCCTCGCCCCGCCCCTGGCGGGCCTGATGTTCGAGTCGATGAGCCCGGCCGCGCCGTTCTTCCTCGACGCGCTGTCGTTCGTGGCCATCACCCTGGCCATCCTGGCGATCCGCTCCCGGCTCGGCCCCGACGGCACGCCGCCGCCGCTGCACTGGCGGCGCGAGCTGACGGCGGGCATGCGCATCACCGCACGGCTGCCGCTGGTGCGCACCCTGACCGTGCTCACCGCCGTCGGCGACTTCCTGTTCGCCGGCATCGGACTGCTGCTGATCGTGCTCGCCAAGGACAGCGGCGCGTCCGGGTTCCAGGTGGGCACCGTCTTCACCGCGGCCGGCGTCGGCAGCCTGCTCGGCGCGGCGCTCGCGCCGCGCGTCGAGTCGCGGCTGGGGCTGCGGACGGCGGTCGTCGGCAAGCACTGGCTGACCGCCGCACTGTTCCCGCTGCTGCTGCTCGGCCTGCCGCCCTGGGGCATCGGCGCGGTGTGGGGCCTGGTGGCCGGGCAGGTCGCGGTGCTGAACGTGATCCAGATGAAGTACCTGATGAGCCAGGTCCGCGACGACCAGCTCGGCAGGGTGGAGGGCTTCATGACCTTCCTCTCGCAGAGCAGCCTGCCGCTCGGCTACGCCCTCACCGGCGCGCTGCTGGACCGATTCGGCTCCCGGCACACCCTCCTGGTGTTCGAGGGCGTCCTGCTCGTCCTCGCCTGCTACGCCCTCGTCGGCCGCGGCCTGCGCGAGGGGGACGCGCCGCCCGCCGGGAGCGGCGCCGCACCGCCGGACGCGTCCGCCGACCGACCACTGCTGACCCGGCCAGGGAGCGACCGATGACGGATCTGGACTTCACCACCTGGGACCTGCGCACCGAAGACGAGCGGAGGTCCTCCCCCGCCGTCCTGGCGGGCCCAGGGCCCTCCTGGGACTGCGAGACGACCCTGGTCCGCCTGGTCCTCGACCAAGCGGAGCGGACACCGGACGCCGTCGCGGTGCGCGTCGGCGGCCAGGAGCTGTCCTACCGCGAACTGGCCCGCGGCGCGGCCCGCGTGGCCGCCTGGGCCGCCGCGCTGCCCGCCGGCGACGAACTGCGCGTCGGCGTGGTCGCCCACCGCACCCTGCCGGTCTACCCGGCCCTGCTCGGGGTGCTCGCCGCGGGCGGCGCGTACGTACCGCTCGACCCGTCCGCCCCGGCGCCGCGGCTGCGGGAGATCGCCCGGCGGGCCGGTCTCGCGGCGGTGGTGACCGATGCGGAGGGCTGGGCCGGGCTCGGGCTGTCCGGGGTGCCGGTGCTGCTCACCGACCGTGCCCTGCCCTTCCAGCGCGCCGGGCTCGCCACCGGCGCCCTCGCGGAATTCGGCGCGCTGCCGGAGGCCGGGCCGGAGCCGCTGGGGCCTCCGCGGCCGGACGACGTGGCGTACGCCGTCTTCACCTCGGGCTCCACGGGCGCCCCCAAGGGCGTCCTCGTCGAGCACCGCGGCGCGGTGAACCTGGCGCGCTGGGTGGAGCACACGACGGGCATCGGCCCGGACAGCAAGGTCACGCAGAACGCCTCCTTGCACTTCGACGCCTCGGTCCAGCAGATCTTCTCCGCCTGGGCGGCCGGTGCGACGCTGCTGCCCGTGCCCGACGCGGTGCGGGTGGACGGCGCGCTGCTGTACGACTGGCTGGCCGGGCAGGGCGTCACGCACTGGGACTCCGTACCCTCCCTGTGGGCACCGGTCGTGGAGCACTGCGCCCGGCGCATCGCGGAGGGCGAGCGGGTCCTGCCCCGGCTGCAGGCCGTGCTGCTGGCCGGCGAGGTGCTGCCCGCCACCCGGGTCAACCAGTGGCGGCCCTGGCAGCAGGGGCACCGGCTGTTCAACGTCTACGGGCCCACCGAGGTGACCGTCGACGCCACCAGCCACGAGGTGACCGGCCCGGTGACGGGCGGGTCGCCGCCCATCGGCCGCCCGCTGCCCGGTCTGCGCGCGCTGGTGCTCGACGCCGACGGCCACCCCTGCCCCGTCGAGGCCGACGGGGAGCTCTTCCTCGGCGGGATCGGCCTCGCCCGCGGCTACCTCGGCGATCCCGCCCTGACCGGGGAACGGTTCGTCACCCGCCCCGACGGGCGCTGGTACCGCACCGGCGACCTGGTGCGGCGCACCGCCGGCGGCGAGCTGGTGTTCACCGGCCGCCGCGACGACCAGGTCAAGGTGCACGGGGTACGCATGGAACTCCCGGCCGTGGAGCGGGCGCTGCGCGCCGATCCGCGGGTCGCCGATGCCGTCGCGGTGGTGCTCGACGACGGCCGGGGGCGCCACAAACTGGCCGCCGCCGTGGTCGCCCGGGAGCCGGTCACCGGCGCCGGCCTGCGGGCGGCCCTCGCCCGGGAGCTGCCCGCCGCCATGGTCCCGTCCCGGCTGCTCCTGGTGGACACCCTGCCCCGCACCGCCAACGGCAAGGCGGACCGCCGGGCGTGCACCGAAATGGTGCACGACTTCGCGGACACGGCGGACGACGACGCGGCGACGGCCGGACAGCCGGTGACCGCCACGTGCCGACGGCTGGTGACACTGTGGCGCCAGGTGCTCGGCCGCGACGGCCTCGGCCCCGACGACGACTTCTTCCGCAGCGGCGGCGACTCCATCGCCACGATCAGGCTGCGCCAGGCGTGCGCCACGGCGGGCCTGTCCCTCCAGCCGATGGACGTCTTCGCCCACCCGACCCCGCGCAGGCTGGCCCACCACCTGGACCGCGCCGGGACCGCCCGGCCCGCCCCCGCGACACCGGTGGGCACCGCGGACGCCGACGGCCTCCCCGCCGCCGACGGCCCGCTCCCGCTGCTGCCCGCACAGCGCCGGCTGGCGGTGGCAACACTGCTGGCCGAGCGCACCCCACAGCTCGGCCTCGTACAGGAAACCCACGAGTACGCCGAGGAGTTCGACGCCGGGGCGCTGCGCGGCGCGCTGGACCTGCTGGCCGAGCGCCACGAGGTGCTGCGGACCGCCGTGGAGCTCACCGCGGACGGCTTCCGCGGGCGGACGGCCGAGCATGTGAGCGTTCCGCTGGAGGTGCACCGGCCGGCTGCCGGGGACGTGGCGGAGCGCCGGGCGGTGGTGAGGGCGCACGCCGACGCGGCACTGCGCGAGGGCTTCGATGTGTCCGTCCCTCCCCTGCTGCGGGTCGCCGCGTTCGACCTGGGGCCGGACGGCTTCGTGCTGACGTGGACGCTGCACCACGTGATCTCCGACGGCTGGTCCTGGGAGCTGCTGCAGCAGGAGTTCGAAACGCTGTACGCGCAGCTGCGCTCGGGGCGGTTCCGGCCGCTGCCGGCGCCGCCGCTGCCCTGGCGGGAGCTGGCCCGGCGCTTCGCGCGGCCGGCCCCGCCCGGGCCGCCGGAGGAATGGCTGGCCGCCCTGCGTGCGGTGGAGCCTCTGGCCCTGCCGCGCGGCCGCCGCGAGCCCGGTGACCGCGCCCACGTGGAGTGGGCCGTGGCGCCCGGCACGGACGCGGCCCTGCGCACGGCCGTGACGGCGGCCGGCTGCGCGCCGAGCGCCGGGTACCTCCTGGCCTACGCGGAGGCACTGGGCACGGTGTTCCGGCAGAACGCGTTCCCCGTCGGCGTGGTGTCCTCGGGGCGCAACCTCGAACTGCCGGGCATCGAAGGGGCGGTGGCCTGCCTGGCCCGGACGCTGCCCGTCCCCGTCGACCTCTCCGGCGGCCCGCGCGAGCGTCTGGCGCGGCTGCACGCGGGCCTGGCGGCCGTGCTGGCGCAGGACGCCGCCGACCCCGACCGCGTGACCGCCGGACTGCCGGCGGCGGTGCGGGACCCCGCCGCGGGCTTCGTCTTCCAGAACTACCCGGACGCCCCGGCCGGAGACGCGCCGCTGCGGCGCGTGGCGGAGGGGACGTGGTGGCGGGAGACCGGTTCGGAGCCGCTCGCGCTCGTGTGCCACGAGGGCACCGCGCCGACGGGGTCCGGCTTCCACTGCCGCTTGGAGTACGACCCCGGTGAGGTCGACGGCGCCACCGCCGGCCTGCTCGCCCGGGAGGTCCGGCGCGCGCTGGACCGGCTTGCCGCCCAGGACCTGTCGTGACCCCCGCAGGAAGGACCACCGCACCCGTGACCACCACCCCGCACGCCCCGGCCGCACCCGGCCTGCTCCAGGACGCCCAGCTGAGCCCGGACGAGCGGGCCGCCTGGCGGGACTTCAACGACAGCACCTGCCCGCGGCCGGACGGTCCGGCCCTGGTGCACCGCCTGGAGGAGGCCGCCGCCCGCCGGCCCGACGCCCCCGCCGTGCAGGCCGTCGACGGCACCTGGACCTACCGGCGGCTGCACGCCGAGGCCGACGTCCTCGCCGCGCTGCTGGCCCGGCACGGCGTCCGCGAGGGGGACACCGTCGCCGTCGCCGCGACCCGCCGCCTCGCGGACTACGCCGCCCTGCTCGCCGCCCTCAAGGCGGGCTGCGCCTACCTGCCGCTGGCGCCCGACGGGCCCGCCGTACGGCAGGAGTTCGTCCTGGCCGACTCGGGGGCCGTCGCCCTCGTCGCCGACGCCCGGGCGGCCGCGGAGCTGGGAGCCGTCGGCGGCGGGCTGCGGGTGCGGATCCGCACCGGCGGGCCGGAGGCCGCACCGCCCGGCTGGGTGGCCGCGGACCCCGCCGCCCCCGCGGAGGGAGCGCTTCCCGCCCCGCTCGCCCCGGCGCCGCGGCGGACGTCGTACGTCATCTACACCTCCGGCAGCACCGGTACGCCCAAGGGCGTGATGACCGACGAGGCGGCCCTGCTGAACTTCTGCGCCTGGTACGTCGAGCGGCACGAAGTCGTGCCGCACGACCGGCTGGCCCAGACCGCGCCGCTGACCTTCGACCCGTCGGTCCAGCAGATCTTCCCGGCCTGGGCGACCGGCGCGTGTCTGGTGGTGGTCCCCGAGGACGTGCAGCGCGAGGGCGGCGAGTTCCTGGACTGGCTGGCCGCCGAGCGGATCACCCACCTCGACATCGTCACCCCGCACTGGCTGCAGCTGCTGGAGGTGGCCGCCCGCCGGGGCCGGGCGGCGCTGCCCGCGCTGCGGTGGATCGTCGTCGGCGGGGAGACGTACTTCTTCCACCAGACGCACCAGTGGCACCGCGTGGTGGACTCGCCCGCCCGCCTCAACACCATCTACGGGCCCACCGAGGCGACCGTCAACGCGACGGAGTTCCTCGTCGACCCCGCCACGACCGAGGGCCAGGTCCCGATCGGGGTGCCGCTGCCCAACTACCGGGCGTACGTGCTCGACGAGCACGGAGCCCTGTGCCCGCCCCACATCACCGGCGAACTGCACCTGGCCGGGGCGGGGCTGGCCCGGCGCTACTGCTCGGACGAGGCCACCCGGCGCGCCTTCCACGAGGCCGTCACCGGCCGGGGGGAGCCGGAACGGCTCTACCGGACCGGGGACCTGGCCAGGCTGGTCGAGCACGACGGCGCGTGGGTGCTGGAGTTCCAGGGCCGCACCGACAGCCAGGTGAAGGTCTCCGGGTACCGGATCGAGCTGGAGGAGGTGCAGGCGGCGCTGGCCACCGTGCCGGGCGTCACCGGCTGCGCGGTGGTGCTGCGCACCGAGCCGGCGACGCAGCTCGTGTGCGGCTACGTCGCCGAGGACCGGACCCCGGAGCGGGTGCGTGCCGAGCTGGCGGAACGGCTGCCCGCCTACATGGTCCCGCACGTGATCGCCCCGGTCCCGGCGGTACCGCTGACGGGCAACGGCAAGGTGGACCGCGACGCCCTGCTCGAACTGGTCGCCGGCTACGACGCGGGCGGCGGGGGCGACGCGCCGGACGGCCCCGTGGAGACGGCGATCGCCTCCGCGTGGGCGCAGGTCCTCGGGCTGCCCGTGGTCCACGCGGACGACGACTTCTTCGCCCGCGGCGGCTCCTCGCTGCTCGCCTTCCGGGTGGTGGCCCTGCTGCGGGAGCAGGGGGTGACCGTGCGCGCCGCCGACCTGCTGCAGGCGCGTACCGTGCGCGCGCTGGCCGCGCGGGCGACGACGGGTGCCGTGGGCGCCCCGGCCCCGGCCGCCGCCCCGGCCGCGGCCGTCACGGCCCCCGTCCTCCTGCCCGCGCCCCGCCACGAGCTGGCGGACGGGCGCGGTCCGCTCCTCGTGCTGCCGCCGGCCACCGAACTCGCCCTCCTGGGCGGGGACACCGAGGACACCGGCGACCACGCGGTGCTCGATCTGGGGCTGCCGCCGGACACCGCGCCGGAGGCGGTGCGCACGGCCCTCGCCGAGGTGATCGGGCGCCATCCCCTGCTGCGGGCCCGGCTGGACGTCACCGGGGCGCGGCCCGCCCTGCGCGAGGTCCGGGTGACCCGTTTCGACCTGCCCGTCGTCGACGGCGAGTCGAGCGCGCTCGCCGACTCCGTGCGTCCCCTGCTGGCCGCCCGCACCGGGCTGCGGCACGGGCTGCCGGTCGCCGCGGCACTGCTGCGGCTGCCCACGGGCCCGCGGCTGCTGCTGGCCGTGCGCCACCTGCTCGTCGACGGGCCGGCGCTGCGCCGGATCACCGCCGAACTCGCCGCCGGGCTGGGGCTGGCCGATGCTCCCCCGCCCGCGCCCCCGCTCGCCGAGCAGCTCGCGGCGCTCGCCGCGCAGGCCCGCCGGATGGCCCCGGTGCCGCATGTGAGCGCCTTCGGGGACGCCGAGCGCGAGGCGCAGCGGCGGCTCGGCCCCCTGGTGACCCACGACGGCACCGTCACCGAGCTGGAACTGGGCGAGCTGCCGGCGTCGGCGCTCCCCCCGGGCGCGGCCGGGGAGTGGGAGCCCCGGCTGGTGGCGGCGGCCGCCCTGGCCGTGCACCGCTGGCTGGGCCTGCGGACGGTGCCCGTGTGCCTGCCCCGGCAGGGCCGGCCGCAGCCCGCCCGAGAGCGGGGCACCGGCGGGCAAAGGACCGGGGATGCCGTGGCCAACCTCTCCGATGTGGCGCCGCTGCTGGTGGCCGCGGGCGACGGCGGGCCGGACGCGCTGCGTTCCGCCATCGGCGAATGGGCCCGCCGCGCCCAGCCGTTCACGCACTGGTCGGCAGCGGTGCTGGCGCACTGCCCCGAGCTGGCGGGCCGGTGGCCCGGCCGGCGCGCGCCACTGACCGGCTCCTTCGTGGTCGCGGTGGAGAGCGCGGAGCACGAAGCGGGGCCCGGGGGCATCACCGGGCACGACAGCCCCACCGCCCCGGACCCGGCGATGTCCGGAGCGGTGCAGTTCACGGTGGTGGCGGGCCCGGACGGGCTGCGTCTGCGGCTCGTGGCCTGGGACCTGCCGGAGAGCGTCCTGAAGGAGCCCGCGGCGCTGTGGCGGGCCGCGCTCACCGAACTGGCCGGCACCACGCCCGCCTCGAAGGCGGGTGAGCAGGCATGAGCGTTCCCCCGGGCACGGACCCGCGGTGGCTGCGGCCCTGTGCGGGCACCTGGCGCGAGGGCGCGGGGCCGGTGCTGCTGTGCCTGCCCCACGCGGGCGCCGGCGCCCTGTCGTTCGCCGGCTGGGAGCACCACCGCCTGGCGGGCTTCGAGCCGGTGGCCGTACGGCTGCCGGGCCGCGAGGAGCGGTTCGAGGAGGAGCCGGTCACCGACTGGGCCGCGCTGGTGTCGCTGATCGCCGACTCACTGGGCGGCCTGGCGCACCGGCCGCTGGCGGTGTTCGGCCACAGCATGGGCGCGCTGACCGGGTTCGAGCTCCTGCGGGAGCTGCGCCGGCGCGGGCTGCCGGACCCGGTGCTGTTCGCGGTGTCCGCGCACGTCGCGCCGCAGCGGATGCCGCGTGTGGCCAGGGCGCCGCGCACGACGGACGAGCTGCTGGAGTACATGCGCCGCCTCGACCGGGACGGGCTGGGCGAGCTGCTCGACGACCCGGAGTGGCGGGAGATGGTGCTGCGCCCGCTCCGCGGTGACCTGCTGCTGCACGACACCTATGCGTACCGCGAGCTGCCCCCGCTCGGCACGCCGTTCGTGGTGCTCGGCGGGGTGCAGGACCCGGCGATGCCGGAGGGCGCCTGGACGGGCTGGGCGGAGCTGACCTCCGCAGGCTGCGCCCGGCGCGGATATCCGGGCGGTCACTTCTACCTCCGGGAGCAGCGTGGGCAGCTCCTGGGCGATCTCTCCGGCGACCTGGAACGGGCGCTGGGCACGAGCCGTGCGACGGCGGAAGGAGGTGGCCGATGACCTCGGCACCGGTGACCGGCGATCTGCTGGGGACCGCGACGGCGGTGCTGCGGGAGGTCCTGGACGTCCCCGAGGTGCCCGCACGGGCGAACTTCTTCGCGCTCGGCGGGAATTCCCTGCTGGCCGTGCGGGTGGCGGGGAGGCTGAGCCGGGCGCTGGGCCGGCGCGTGCCGGCGACCGCGGTGCTCGACCACCCCACGGCACAGGAACTCGCCGGTCATCTCGCGGACACGGGCGACACGGCGGAGGCCGGGCCCGCGGCGACGGACCGGCGGGAGGCGCCCGGCACGGCGGGCGAGGGGCAGCGGAGCTTCCCGCTCTCCGCCGCGCAGCGCCGCGTCCGGCTGCTGCACGACGTGGACCCCGGGCGCCTCGACCACCTGGTCACCGCCTCGTTCGAGGTGGAGGGCCGGTTCGAGCCCGCCCTGGCCCGCACCGCCTGGACCCGGGTGGTCGCGCGGCACGAGGCGCTGCGCGTCAGGTTCGAGCAGCCGGAGGGGCGGCACGGTCAGGACGCCGAACCGGTCCAGGTCGTCGAGAGCGAGCCGCTGACCGAGTTCAGCTTTCTGGACGCGACGACGCTGCCGGAGGAGGCGGGCCGGCGGGTGCTCCACGAGCGGGTCCGGCTGCTGCGCGGCACCCCCCTGCCGCTGGAGTCCGGGCCGCTGTCGCGGGTCGTGCTGGTGCGCACCGCCGCGTCCCGGTACCGGCTCGAACTGGTGGTGCACCACATCGTCTGCGACGGGTGGAGCCTGGGCATCCTGCTGGACGACTTCCTCGACGCCTACCGCCGTGCCGCCGCGGGTGAGAGCGGTCCGGAACCCTCGCAGCACCGTTTCTCCGACCACGTGCGCTGGGAGCGCGAGGTGGAGTCGGCGCGCTGGCCGGCCCTGGCCGAGCGGGTCGCCCGCCGCTTCGCGGGCCGGCCCGAGACGCTGCCGCTGCCCACGGATCCCGTACCGGTCGACGCGCACGCCGACGGCGACGACGTGGCGCTGGAGCTGCCGGACGGGCTGGCCACGGCCCTGGCCCGGGCCGGCGCCGAGGGCGGCCACACCCGTCTCACGCTGGGGCTGGCGGCACTGGGCGTCCTGCTGCACCGGATCAGCGGTGCGGACGACGTGCTGGTCGCCGTGCCGATGGCCGGTCGGGTACGGCCCGAGGACGAGCGGACGGTGGGCCTGTTCGTCAACACGGCGGTGGCCCGCGTCCGGCTGGGCGGCGTGCGGGACGTGCGGGAGCTGCTGGCCCGGGTGCGCGAGGAGGCCGCGGAGGTGCTGGACTGCCAGACCTATCCGTTCGACCGCCTGGTGAGCCTGCTCGGGGCGGCCCGCGACGGCACCCGGATGCCGCTGGTGCGGGTCTCGCTCGCGGTGCAGGACTTCGCCGGGTCCGCCGGCCCCGATCCCTCGCTGGGCTTCCGGTGGGTGGAGGAGGACCCGGCCGAGCGGCAGAGCAAGCTGGACCTCGCGTTCAGCCTCTCCGGCGGCGGGGCACGGCAGGCGCTGACCGTCACGTACCGGCCGTCCCTGTTCCGCCGCCCGACCGTGCAGGCATGGGCCGAGCAGTATCTGCTCGCCCTCGACAAGGTCACCCGCGCGGTGACCGGAGGCGCCGCATGAGGCTGACCCGGCATCACGAACTGTTCCGCACGTCCGTACGGTCCGTCCTGGAGCGGGAGTGCGCCGCGGTCGAGGACTGGGAGCGCGAGGGCGCCATGCCCGTGCACGACCTGTACCGGACGCTCGGCGAGGAGGGCCTGCTGGGCCTGACGCTGCCCGTGGAGCACGGCGGACTCGGCCTGGACCTGGGTTACTCGTACGTCTGGGCCCGGGAGCTGGGCAGGGTCGCGTCCGGATCGCCCGCCATGAGCCTGTCCGTGCAGACCGACATCGTGCTGCCGCTGCTCGTCGCGGCCGGATCCGGGCGCGTCGTCGAGGACTTCGTGCGTCCCGCCGTGCGCGGTGAGCTGGTGGCGGCCCTGGCGGCGACGGAGCCGGGCGGTGGATCGGACCTGGCGGCCGTGCGCACCACGGCCGTGCCGGACGGCGACGACCTCGTGCTCGACGGCCGCAAGGCGTTCATCACCCACGGTTCCGTCGCCGACTTCGCCGTGGTGCTCTGCCACCTGACCACGCCGGACACGGCTGCCTCCGGCCTCGACTCGCTGGCGCTCGTCGTGGTGCCGACGGACCTGCCCGGGGTGCGCCGGGAGCGGTACTCCGCCAAGCTCGGCAACCGCGCCTGCGACCACGGCGGTCTGGACCTGGCCGGGGTCCGGGTGCCGCGGGAGTACGCGCTGGGCGAGCCCGGCTCCGGCTACGAGTGGCTGACACGGGTGTTCACGCGGGAGCGCGCCTTCCTGGCCGCGGTCGCCACCTCCCGGGCCGAGCGGGCCCTGGCCGGGGCGCTGGCCCGCGCCCGGGGGCGCGGCGTGCTCGGCCGGCCGCTCGCCGAGCACCAGGCGATCGCCTTCGCACTGGCCGAGCTCGACGCCGAACTGGCCCTGGTGGAGGAGTACACCGGTGCCGTCTTCCAACTGCTCGACGAGGACCGGCCCGCGCTGCGGCAGGCGAGCATCGCCAAGCTGCGGGCCACCCGCCTGGAGCGCGACGCCGCGGAGGCCCAGCTGCGCGTGTACGGCGGCGAGGGCTATCTGGACGGCGGTCCCGTCGAGCGCGCGTGGCGGGACGCCCGGGCCGGCGCACTGGCCGGCGGTGCGGACGAAGCGCTGCTGCACCTGATCGCCGGCCATTTGTCCACCGACCACTGACCCGAGAAGGACAAGTGACCAGAGAAGGGCACCACGGAATGACCTCTCACGTACCGGCCCGGCCCACGCCCGGGACGGCCACCGCCCGCACTCTCACCACGCCGCCGGAAGGGCTGCTGTTCCTGGACCGGGCGGCCGTGCGGGCCTGCGCCGCGAGCATCGACCCGGTGGAGGCCGTCGAGTCGGTTCTGCGGGCCCACGCCGCCGGACGCACCGAACTGCCCGCAGAGGGCTACCTGCCCTGGACCAACTCCCAGGGCGCCTACTGCCGGTCGATCGCCATGCTCGGCGCCGTGGGCGGCCCCGACGGCACGGCGTACGGCATGAAGCTGATCAACGCCGCGACCTCCAACCCCGCCCAGGGCAGGGACCGGGCGGGCGGCTGCGGTTTCCTCTTCGACCCTGAGACGGCCCGGCCCGTCGTCCTGGCCGAGGCCGCCTACCTGTCGGCCCTGCGCACGGCCGCCTACACCATGTCGAGCCTGCGCCACCTCGGCCCGGGCTCCTTCGAGGAGGTGACCCTGATCGGCTGCGGGGCGCAGGCCCGCACCCACGCCGAGCTGCTGGCGCGCTACTTCCCCGCCGTCCGCGCCCTGCACGTCCACGACCTGCTCCCGGAGCGCACCGCGGCCTTCGCCGACTGGGTCCGCGAGCGCGGCCTGCCGTTCACCGTCAGCGCGCACGAGCGCGCCGAGCGGGCCGCGGCGGCGAGCCCGGTGGTGATCACGGTGACCGTCTCCGACACGGGCTACCTGGGCGCGGCCTCCCTGCGGCCCGGCAGCTTCGTCGCCCACGTGTCCCTGGACGACCTGCTGCCGGAGGTCTTCGACCGGGCGGAGGCGGTGTACGTCGACGACGTCACCCTGGTGCGGGAGAACCCGCGCCGCGTCCTGGGCCGGCTGATGGCCGAGGGCCGGGTCCTGCCGCCCGGCGCCGACGGACGGACGGGCGGTGCCACGGTGGTGCGCGGCACCCTCGGCGACGTCCTCACCGGAGCCGTGCCCGCCCGGCGCCCCGAGCGGGGGGTGGTCGTCAGCAACCCGTTCGGCATGGCGGTCCTGGACGTCGGGCTGCTGGCACGGGTGTTCGCGCGGGCCACCGCCGACGGACTCGGCACCCGCATCGACCTGATCGGGGAGGACCGATGAGCCGCCGCGGCCTGTACTCGCTGACCGACCTCGACGACGCCGCCATGGGGTGCATCGTCCGCCGCACCATCGACCTGTACACGGACCGCAACGCCCACGACCGGCCGCTGGCGGGCCTGCTGGCCGGGCTGCTGTTCACCAGGACCTCCACCCGCACCAGGACGGCCTTCACCACCGGCGCCATCCGGCTGGGCGCCCAGCCGGTGACGTTCGGGCCGGCGGACCTGCAGACCAACACCGGGGAGTCGGCCGCCGACACCGGCCGCATGCTCGCCGGCATGCTCGACCTGCTCGTCGTCCGCACCGCGGGCCCGGTGCACGAGCTCGAAGACCTGTCCGGGGACGGCGAACTGCCCGTCGTCAACGCCATGTCCGCCGAGGAACACCCCACCCAGGGCCTGGCCGACCTGGCCACCCTGACGCATCACTTCGGCCCGCTCGACGGCGCGCGTGTGCTCTACGTCGGCGAGGGCAACAACACCGCCGTCGCCCTGGCCCACGCACTGAGCCGGCAGCGCGGCTGCCGCACCGTGTTCGCCTGCCCCCGCGGGTACGGACTGCCCGCTCCCGTGCTGGCCGCGGCCTCGGCCGCCGCGGAGCGCGGCGGGGGGTCCGTCATCCAGGTCCACGACCTGGCGGCGGTGGAGGGCACGGTGGACGCCGTCTACACCTCCCGGTGGCAGACGACCGGCACCAGCAAGGCCGACGCGTCCTGGCGGGACGCCTTCCGCCCGTTCCACGTGGACACGGCCCTGATGGACCGCTGGCCCGGTGCCGTCCTCCTGCACGACCTGCCCGCCCACCGCGGCGAGGAGGTCTCCGGCGACGTGCTGGACGGAAAGTCCTCGCTGGCGTGGACGCAGGCCCGGATGAAGGCGGCGGGCGCGATGGCCGTCCTGGAATGGGCCGCCGCATGACCGAGCCGGCCACCGCGGAGATGATCGCCCCGCTCTCCTCCGCGCAGCACAGCCTGTGGTTCCTCGAACAGCTCGACGGGCCGTCCGACGCGTACATCCAGCCGTTCGCGCAGCGGTTGCGTGGCCCGCTGGACGTCCCCGCCCTGGAACGCGCCCTGGAGGCGCTGGTCCGCCGCCAGCAGACCCTGCGCTCACGCGTCGACCTGGTCGACGGCGAGCCCCGGCAGATCGTCGGCCCGGCGCGCCCGGTCCGCCCGCGGCGCCTGGACCTCGGACACCGCCCCCAGGACGCCCCCGCGGAGGTGGCCGCCTTCGCCCTGCGGCCGTTCGACCTGGCGAGCGAGGACCCGCTGCGGACCCTGCTCGTCCGGCTCGGCCCGGACGACCACGTCCTGGTCTGTGCGGTGCACCACCTCTTCTGCGACGGCCTCTCCCTCGCCGTCCTCGGTGAGGAACTGGCCGCCCTGTACCGGGCGGCCCGCGCCGGACGGCCGCCCGGGACGGCCCTGCCGCCGTTGGAGCGGCAGTACGCCGACGTCGTCGCCGACCGCGCCGCGCAGGCCGGCGACGCCCGCAGCCGGGCCGCACTGGCACGCTGGCACGAGCGGCTGGCCGGCGCCGCGCCGCTCGGGCTGCGCACCGACCACGCCCGGCCGCCGGTACGGTCGGGCCGCGGCGACCGGGTGCCGCTGACCGTGCCCGCGGAGCTGCTGACGGCCGCCCGGACGGCCGCCGGCCGCCACCGGGTCACCCTGTTCATGCTGCTGCTCGCCGTGTTCGCGACGACGCTGCGCCAAAACGGCTGCGGACCCGACCTGAGCGTCGGCACGCCCGTGGCCGGCCGCTCGGGTGCGGCGGAGGAGGCCCTGATCGGGCTCTTCACCAACACGGTGGTCCTGCGCCTGGACCTGTCGGGCGAACCGGCCCCCGCCGCGCTGCTGGGCCACGTGCGGGAACAGGCCCTGGCCGCCTACGAGGACGGCCACGTGCCCTTCGAGCACGTGGTGGACGAACTGCGGCCCCCCAGGGACCTCTCGCGCACCCCGCTGTTCCAGGTGATGTTCAGCTTCCAGGACTTCGAGGAGCAGGCCCTCGCCCTCGACGACCTGCAGGCCACCGCCTGGGACGTCCCCGCCGGCACCAGCAAGTTCGACCTCGAACTGGAACTGGGCCGCGACGGCGACCGGTTGAGCGGATTCCTGGAGTACAGCACCGACCTGTTCACGGCGGCCACCGCCCGCCACCTGGCCGACGACTTCCTCGCCGGCCTGCGGAACCTCCTGTGCGAGGCCCCGCACTCCCCCGCCCCCCTCTCCCGCAAGGAGCCCGCACGATGAGCGAGAACGCCCCCGCAACCACCGCGCACCAGGTCGTCGTCAACGACGAGGAACAGTTCTCCCTGTGGCCCCTGGACACGCCCCTGCCCGACGGCTGGCGGCCCGAGGGCACCACCGGCACGCGTCAGGAGTGCCTGGACCGCATCGAGACGGTCTGGACCGACCTGCGCCCGCTCAGCGCCCGCCGCTGATGAGGGCCGCAGCCGTGGGCACCGGCCCCCTCGTCGGGACCGGCTCCCCCACCGTTCCCGAACTGCTCGCGCGCACCGCGCGGCGCACCCCGGACGCGCCCGCCCTCATCACCCGCGAGGGCGTCATCAGCCACCGCGAGCTCGACGCCCACGTCGAGCGGCTGGCCCGGGTGCTGCGCGGGCGCGGGCTCGGCGCGGGCCACCGCGTCGCCGTGCTCGCCGACCGCTCCTGGCAGGCCGTCACCTGCCCCCTGGCGGTGCTGCGCGCGGGCGCCGCCTACGTCCCCCTCGATCCCGCCGAGCCGCCGGAGCGGCTTCGCGACCTCGTCGCCCGGATCTCACCGGCGGCCGTGCTGGGCCGGGCCGAGCCGCTGGCGGGGCTGTCCTTCCCCGGCGTCCCCGCGATACCGGCCGACCACCCCGGCCCGGAGCCGGGCGGGACGTCCGGGCGGGCGCCGTCGCCCGGCGACCTGGCCTACGCCATGTTCACCTCCGGTTCGACCGGCGCCCCCAAGGCCGTCCTCGTGCCGCACCGCGCCGTGGCCGCCGCCACCGCCTCGCTCGCCGACCTGTTCGACATCGGCCCCGCCGACCGGGTGCTGCACTGGACCTCCCTGCTCTGGGACACCAGCGGTGAGGAGATCTACCCCGCGCTCGTCCGCGGCGCCGCCCTCGTCGTCGACGACAGGGTCGAAGCGCGCTCGGTCCCGGCCCTGCTCGCGCTCGTGCGGGAGCACGGGGTGACCGTGGTGGACCTGTCCACGGCCATGTGGAACGAGCTCGTGGACCACCTGGCGTCGGGCGACGAGCCGCTGCCGCCGAGCCTGCGGCTGGTGGTCATCGGCGGCGAGGCGGCCCAGGCCCGGGCCGTGCGGCGGTGGTCCGAGCGGGTGCCGGACGGCGTCCGGCTGCTCAACACCTACGGGCAGACCGAGACGGTGATGGTCACACACGCCGCGGACATCGGAGGCGCGGCGGGGCGGGCGCTGGGCGACGACGATCCCGTGCCCATCGGACATCCGCTGCCGCACGTCCGCCAGGCCCTGACGGCCCGCACGGGAGGGGTGGCCGAGCTGTGGATCGGCGGCCCGGGCGTGTCCTGGGGGTACGCGGACCGGCCGGATCTGACCGCGGCCGCCTTCCTGCCGGAACCGGACGGGGGCGGCGCACGCCGCTACCGGACCGGTGACCTGGTGCGCGAACTGCCCGGCGGTGCACTGGCCCACGCGGGCCGGGCCGACCGGCAGCTGAAGATCCGCGGGGTCCGGGTGGAGCCCGCGGAGGTGGAACGGGCCATCACCTCCTGCCCCGGGGTCGCCGCGGCCGCCGTCGTCACCGTCGGCCAGGACCGCGGACAGCCGCGTCTCCTCGGCGCGTACGTGCCGTCCGAGACCGGGCCCGCCACCGAGCAGGAGGTCGCCGAGCACTGCGCGCGCCGGCTGTCGCGGGCCCTGCTGCCGCACCGGATCACCGCCGTGGCCGCGCTGCCGCTGCTGCGCACCGGCAAGGTCGACCGGACGGCCCTGCGCGCCTCCCTCGACGCCGCGCCGTCACCCGCCGCCGGGCCGTCACCCGACAGCGGGCCGTCACCCGACGCCGGGCAGGAGAGGGACGGGCAGGACGGAACCGGGCAGGACGACGGCGGCGCATCCGAGCTGGCCTCGCGCATCGCCGAGTTGTGCGGACGGACCCTGGGCTGCCCGTGCGGCCCCGACGACTCCCTCTTCGTGCTGGGCGGGGACTCCCTGACCGTCACCCGGCTCATCTCGCAGCTGTACCGCGAGACGGGGGCCGAGCTGACCTTCCGCGACGTGTTCGACCACGCGAGCCCGCGCGAGCTGGCCCTGCTCATCGAAGGAAGCGAAGGAGAACGCCGGTGAACACCCCAGCCACCACCCGGCCCCCGGCCCAGCCCTACGTCTACCGGCGCCAGGAGCTCACCGAACCCGACTGGCGGCGGCTGCCGGGCTGGCGGGACGTCACCGCCGCCCAGTGGCGGGACCCCCAGTGGCAGCGGGCCCACTGCGTGAAGAACGCCCGCCAGTTGCGGGCCGTGCTCGGCGACGGCCTCGACGAGAAGTTCTACGCCGACCTGGCGGAGGACCAGGAGCGCCACGCGACGATGGCCATGCTGGTCACCCCGCAGATGCTCAACACCATGGCGCCGCTGACCGCGGCGGACGCGGACGACTTCACCGACGCCTTCTGCAGCGACCCCGTGCGCCGCTACATGATCCCGGTCCGTTCCGACCGCGATCCGCGGTGGCCCAGCCACCCGATGTCCTCGCGGGACTCGCTGCACGAGGCCGAGATGTGGGTCGTCGAGGGGCTGACCAGCCGCTACCCGACGAAGGTCCTGGCCGAGCTGGTCTCCACCTGCCCGCAGTACTGCGGGCACTGCACCCGCATGGACCTCGTGGGCGGCTCCACCCCGGCCGTCGGCAAACAGCGGCTGCGGCTGCGGCCGGCCGACCGGCAGGAGGCGATCCTCGACCACCTGCGCCGCACCCCGGGCGTACGCGACGTGGTGGTCTCCGGCGGGGACGTGGCCAATGTGCCCTGGCCCCAGCTGGAGTCGTTCCTCGGCCGCCTGCTGGAGATAGACACCGTGCGCGACATCCGGCTGGCCACCAAGGCGCTCGTCGGGCTGCCGCAGCACTGGCTCCAGCCGAAGGTCGTGGCCGGGATGGAGCGGGTCGCCCGCACGGCCGCCGGGCGGGGTGTGCACCTGGCGGTGCACACCCACGCCAACCACGTCCGCTCCGTCACCCCCCTGGTGGCCGAGGCCACCGGTGCGCTGCTGGCGGCCGGGGTGCGCGACGTGCGCAACCAGGGGGTGCTGATGCGGTCGGTCAACGACACGGCCGACGACCTGCTCGACCTGTGCTTCGCCCTGCAGGGCGAAGCCGGCATCCTGCCCTACTACTTCTACATGTGCGACATGGTGCCCGGCGCCGAGCACTGGCGGACCACCCTGGCCGAGGCACAGGAACTGCAGCTCGCCATCATGGGCTACCTCCCCGGCTACGCCACGCCACGGATCGTCTGCGACGTGCCGTACGTGGGCAAGCGCTGGGTGCACCAGGCCGTCGAGTACGACCGGGAACGCGGCATCTCGTACTGGACGAAGAACTACCGCACCCGGCTCGAACTCGACGACCCCGAGGCCCTCACCCGCCGCCACCCCTTCTACGACCCGCTGTCCGCCCTGCCCGAGAGCGGCAGGCGGTGGTGGGAGGAGAGGGTCACGGCACAGGAGCGGGCGGCATGTGCTCAGCGGTAGCCGGTCAGCCCGTCGGCCAGCTCCTCCTCGTCACCGTCGCGCTGCGCGTAGAGGGCCTGCTGCAGGGCGAAGGTGCCGCGGATCGCGGTGATCCGGCCGGTCACGTCGCCGCCCTGGGCCCCGCCGCCGAGGGCGAGCACCCGGCCGAGCAGCTCCTCGCCGTAGCTGGCACCGATCGCGGCGAGGTCCTCGGCCTGGTCACCGAGGGTGACCTCGTCCCAGTCGACCACTCCGCTGAGCCGCGGCAGCCCGTCGACGGTCTCCCACAGCACGTTCTCCCCGCCGAGGTCACCGTGGACCACGGCGGAGGTGAGGTGAGGAAGGCCGTCGAGGGCGGCGAGCTCCCGCTCGGCCCGCTCGCGGCCGGCGTCGTTCATGAGCGGGAACAGCTCCGCCCGGACGCCGTCCGCGAACTCCCGCCACTCCCCTTCGGGGGCGTGCGGGAGCACGGCGCACGCCGTGTCGCCGCCGGCCGCGGCCAGCCCCGCCAGCAGCGCGGCGTACTGGGCGGCGACCGCCTCGGCCACCTCGGGGCTCTTGAGGTCCTCTTCCTCCAGGGGGGCGCCGGGGATGCGGCTGAGCACCAGGTACGCCGGCTCGCCCGGACCCGTGGCGGCGCCCTCCTCCAGCGGCTCGGGGGTGCGGAAGCCGAGGCCGAGACCGGCGAGGGTGCGCAGGCGCTCCGCCCGGTCGGGAAGCCGCTCGGCCGCCGCGTCGGTGCGGGCGAAGCAGACGACGCGCTCCGCACCGATGACCACCTGGTGGAACTGTCCCTGATAGACCGTCAGGTCGGTCGGCCGGTCGTCGGGCAGCAGCCTGCTCAGCAGGGCGCGGTGCGTCTCGAGGATTTCCATGGTGTGTGAACTCTCCTTGGTCAACGGATGAGGTGTGACGATGGATCCGGTCGAATACGAAATGCTGCGGCACATGTGGTTCCCGGTCGCCCGGGTCGCCGACCTCAAGGACGGTGTCGTCGGCGGCGCCCTCCTGGGCGAGGAGCTGGTGGTCTACGGCGACGGGCGGAACGTCACGGTCGCGGAGGGCTTCTGCCCGCACCGCGGCGTGGCGCTGCGACTGGGCAGGACGCGCGACGGCGCACTGGAGTGCCCGTACCACGGCTGGCTGTTCGCCGAGGGGAGCGGGCGGTGCACGCGCGTGCCCTCGCTGCTGCCGGGCAAGAGCCGTCCGCACGCCGCCCTGCGGACCTATCCGGCCCGTACGGCCTATGGTCTGGTGTGGAGCTGCTTGGCGGAACCTTTTCTTCCCGCCCCCGGACTCCCCGCCGGTGTCGATGACACCTGGCAGCTGGCCGCGGGCGAGCCGTACACCCTGAACTGCGGAATGCGACAACTCACCGAGAATTTCCGGGACAAGGCCCATTTCCCCTTTGTGCACGCCGATACCATGGGCGATGTCTCCCAGGTGGTCGATGCGTATCGGATAACCCGTGACGGCTGGCAACTGGGCTGGTCCTCCTCGCTGGGGTCCGAGAGTGTCCCGGACGAATTCGCGGCAGAGTTCAGCCACCGGCTCGATTACCACATCACCCTTCCGATGTTTGCTTCCATCAGAGTCTCCTCGCCTTCCGGCGGCCGGCGTCTCGTGGCACAGATGGCCACTCCGCTCACCGCGGACGGATTGCGAGTGCGACAGTTCTGGTTGGTCGGCGTGGACGCCGCAGCCGCCGCGGGGGGCGCCGGACTCGCCGATGTGCTCGCCTACGAACGACAGGTATTCGAGGAGGACCACCCGATCGTGGAGAATCAGCGGCCCGTCGAGGCACCCCTGGATCTCCATTCCCAAGTGCATACGGCAGCGGACAAATTCAGCATCACGTTCCGGCGGGTGTACGGCGAGTTGCTGGAGAGCTTCAAGGGCCGGTCGTGAGCCGCTCAGGGCTGCTGGGCGGCCCCCTGGACGTCGAGCCCGAGCCGCCACACCAGCTGGGCGACGTGCACCCGGTCCCGCAGGTTCAACTTGGCGAGGATGCGCGAGACATGACTCTTGACGGTCGCCTCGCTCAGGGAGAGGTTGCGGGCGATCTCACGGTTGTTCCGGCCGCCGCCGATGAGCAGCAGGACCTGCCGCTCGCGCCGGCTGAGCGTGCGCAGCTCCGCCGGCTCGTCCGAGCGGCGCGGCACGAGGCGGAAATTCCCGAAGAGCCTGCGGGTGATGTGGGTCGGCAGAAAGGCACCGCCGTCCACGACGGCCCGGACGGCGGCGTGGAAATCGCTGCGCGGGGAGTCGAGCGGGAGATAGCCGCGCACCCCGGCCGCCAGCGCCTCGCGCAGCAACTCGTCGGTGTCGAACTCGGCCACCATGACGATTCCGCCGGCGATGCCGCCGGTCAGCAGGCAGACCGCCTGGACGTCATGGGCGGTCAGCAGCGAGGCACTGGCCACGAGGACGTCGGGCACAAGCAACGCGGATTTCCGCAGGAGGTCGTCACGGTCGGTGGCCTCTCCGACGACCTCGGCGCCGGGAATCTGCGAGAGCAGCACGCACAGTCCGTTCCGGAACACGTCCTTGTCCGCCGCGAGGAGGATCCGTACGGTTCGTTCCCGCCCGGACGCCCGGCACAGCCCCTCCGGCGACGCCTCGTCGACGGACACGCTACCCATGTCTCTCCCTTCGCCTGGCTTCCCCCGAGTAACTCTCGCCACTGGTTTCAATTCTAGATCGACAAGAACACAAGAACACTTTGCCGAATGATTAATTGACCGGAAATCAGCAGTGCCCCTTCCGGTATTCCGCCCCGTCGCACCCGTCCGGCCCGGTCAACGTCCTGATCAGCAGGCATGGCCGCACTCCGCCACGACCCCCGGGACCCCTGCCATCGGATGGCAGATGATCGCCACTTGACAACAGTTGCATACGACATGCACCTGCATAAACTCGGCAAGAAGAGGGAGTTTGAGCACCGTGAAAATATGGGTACTCGGCAAGCGCCCGTCCCGCCCCCGCGCTCTCGGCGCCGCCGCGCTCCTCGTGGCCTGCGCGGCCGTCCCCGCGGGCGCCGCCGCCTCGTCCTCCGCCGGACCCGCATCACCCGCCGTGACCGGCGCCGCCGCACGCAACGTCATCCTGCTGATCGGCGACGGCATGGGGGACTCCGAGATCACCCTCGCCCGCGACTACACCGTCGGTGCCGCCGGCCGGCTCCACATGGACCGCTTCCCCATGACCGGCGCCTACACGACGTACTCGGTCCACAAGGACGGCACACCGGACTACGTCACCGACTCCGCCGCCAGCGCGACCGGCTGGGCCACCGGCCACAAGACGGTCAACGGCCGGCTCTCCAAGACCCCCGACACCGACCGCCCGCTCTCCACGCTCCTGGAACTGGCCCAGCGGAACGGCCTCGCGACCGGCAGCGTCACCACCGCCGAACTCACCGACGCCACCCCTGCCGCGCTCGTCTCGCACGTCTCCGACCGCGCCTGCCAGGGTCCCGCGGACATGCGTGACTGCCCGGGCGACGCCCTGGGCCGCGGCGGTGCGGGATCCGTCGCCGAGCAGAGCGTGGCCCACGACGTCGACGTCCTGCTCGGCGGCGGGAAGCAGCGCTTCGACCAGACCGTCACCGAGGGACGGGACCGGGGCAGGACCGTCACCGACCAGGCACGCCGGCGGGGCCACCAGGTCGTCACCGACGCCCGGGAGCTGGCCGCGGCCCGACCCGGCCGGCCCGTGCTCGGCCTGTTCGCGCCGGAGGCCCTCCCCGTGGAGTGGACCGGCAAGCCCGCGGCCCAGGGCGGCACCGCCCCCCAGCGGTGCCTCACCTCGAACCCCGGGCGCCCCGCCGGCACACCGAGCCTGGAGGCCATGACCCGCAAGGCGCTCCAGCTGCTGGAGCGGCCGAAGGGGGCGGGGAAGGACGGGAAGAAGGGCTTCTTCCTCCAGGTCGAGGGCGCCTCCATCGACAAGATGGACCACGACGCCGACCCGTGCGGCCAGATCGGCGAGACCGCCGCGTTCGACCGGGCCGTGAAGGTGGCACGCGACTACGCGGCCGAGCACCCCGACACCCTGGTCGTCACCACCGCCGACCACGGCCACAGCAGCCAGATCGTCCCGCTGGAGGCCAGGCCCGCCGGTCTGTCGTCGACCCTCGTCACCGACGAGGGCGGTCTGATGAAGGTCAGTTACGGCACCCACGCGGGCGACGAGGGCCAGGAGCACAGCGGTGTGCAGGTGCGCATCGCGGCCCAGGGCCCGCAGGCCCACCGCGTCCTCGGCCTCACCGACCAGACCGAGCTGTTCACCACGCTCCGTACGGCGCTGTCCCTGCGCTGACCACGACCGCACGCCCCCGACAGGAAGGACCGCACATCATGCACGTCACCCAGCGGCAGTCGATCACCGACCCGGTGGTCGCCGACCCAGGGGCGGACTGGACCGTTCTCCCCTGGGACTTCGCCGCACTGGACGCGGCACTGGTCTGGGAGGCAGGGGTCGCCGCGGCCCGCGCGGAGGCCGCCAGGGACGCCGACGACCTGGTGAAGGTGATCTGCGACGGAGCACTGCTGTGGAAGCCCGACGACTGGCCGGGTGCGCAACGGACCGACCACGAACGGGAGAAGTGGCTGGCGAGGGTGACCGGCGCCGGCACCTCGGCCGTCCTCTTCTACGCCCGGGGCCTGCAGCAGCACCACCGCCGGCTCTACGAAGTCCTGCTGGAGGGCCTGGCTCCCCGGCTGGCGGGCTTCGGGCTCCCCTGCGGCGACGTCGAGAGCGAGATGTTCTACGGCCACTACGGCGCCACCCCGGGCGGCATCCACCGGGAGGGCTGCAGCAATCTGCACCTGGTCCTGGCCGGCAGCAAGTTCATGCACATGTGGAGCGGGGACGACTGGATACCGTCCGGCACCCGGCTGCGCAGGGACGAGGAGCCGCTGCAGGGAACCCTGGAACACTACCTGCCGGAACTCGACCCCCACGAGGTCCTGCCGCTGGGGACCAGGCTCTCCGCGAGCGCGGGCCAGTGCTTCTTCTGGCGCAGCGGGATCTGGCACGTAGGCGAGTCGCCCGAGCCGTCCCTGTCCATCAACATCGCGTCCTATACGGGGAGCTTCGACAACGCCACCACGGGGCTGGCCCTGCCGTGCGGCCCGCGCGGCGAGATGCCCGCGGACTGGCCCGCACGGTACCGGGAGTTCGCGGGGCTCGGGCCGGACCACGGCGACGCCCGGGTCCTGGCCCGCGCATCCGCCCTGGGCATGAGGGGCGCGGCACCGGACACGGCACCGGCACCGGCACCGGCACCGGCACCGGCCACTGATGCCCCCTCCCGGGTCCGGGTCCGTTCGGCGGCGCCCCTGCTGTGGCTGCCCGAGGGCCAGTGGCTGCACGTGGCCACGCACGGGGCCGTCCGGGCCTTCCCGTCCGGCGTGGGCGGGTGGCTGGAGGGGGTGGCCGGGGCGGAGCCCGGGGACGAGCCGGCCGTACCGGCCGCGGCGGCGGACTGCGCACGCTGGCTCGCGGAGCAGTCCCTGCTCACCGTGGTCGCCTGACCGCGCGGGGACGGGCCCCGGCGGGGTCAGGGGGCAGTCGGGGCGCCGGCCACCCGGCGCTCGCCCCCGTTGCGCTCCTGCCAGAACCGGTACACCTCGACCGCGTCCTCGCGCGGCTCGTGACGCATGGGCAGCCGGCGCTCGTCCCAGTTCTTGGCGAACTCGTCGTAGAAGGTGTCCAGCTCGAAGTACTTGCGGTCGTCGACGTAGTGGGGCTCGTAGGCGTCGCGGGTCGTGAGGAAGACGACCTCGTCCGGCGAGCAGTAGTACAGCGACCCCAGGCACATGGGGCAGGGGTGGGCGAGCACGTAGATGGTGGTGCCGGTCAGGTGCTCGGTGCCCAGCGTCGTGCACGCCTCGCGGATGGCGAGGATCTCCGCGTGGGCGGTGGGGTCACCCGTCTGGGCGACCTTGTTCGGGCTCTCGGCCAGGATCTTCCCGTCCTTGACGATGACGGTCGCGAACGGGCGGCCGCCCTCGGCGACGTTCTGCCGGGCGATGTCGATGGTGCGCTGGACGAAGTCCATGGAAAACCTCCTCGGGGAACGGGACGGGGCGGGCCGGTGCGGCCCGCCCCGATCGGGTCAGAACGGCTTGGTCGGCAGGTACTTGCCGTCCAGGGTGATGACGGCGCGCTCGCCGCCCTCGGGGTCGGCGACCTTCTTCACGTCCAGCTTGAAGTTGATCGCGGAGATGATGCCGTCACCGAACTGCTCGTGGACCAGGGCCTTGAGGGTGGTGCCGTAGACCTGGAGCATCTCGTGGAAGCGGTAGATCGTCGGGTCGGTGGGGATGCCTCCGGGGATGGAGCCGCGGGTGGGGATGGTCTGCAGCAGCAGGGCGGCGTCCTCGTCCAGGCCCAGCAGCTCGGCCACGGCCTGGGCGGACTTCTCGGGCAGGGGGTGCTGGCCGAGGACGGCGGCGGTGGTGAAGGCGACCGACAGGCCGGAGGCGTCGGCGATCTGCTGCCAGGAGAGGTTCTTGCGGGTCTTGGCGTCGACGGCCTGGACGGCCAGGGCCTCACGGGCGGTGGGGTCGAACTGGGCGTGCACCATGGGAAGGGCTCCTTTTCTGGGGGGGGTGCCGGTCCGCGGGAAGAACGGGAAGAACGGACGACGCGGACACGGCGGGATCGTGGGGTGGTGGTCAGTGACCCCCGTGGCGGGGACAGGGCCCGGGGCCGGGGGTGTGCCGGGCCTCGGTCAGGAGGCCAGGGCGGTGGCCGTGCCGGAGACGTCGAGCGCTTCGACGCGACCGGTGCCGATGTCGAAGACCCAGCCGTGCAGCGTCACCTTCTTCTCCGCCAGGGCCCGGGCGACACAGGGATGGGTGGTCAGGTTCGTCAGCTGCGCGTACACGTTCTGGCGCACCAGGGCCCCCACCTTCTGCGGACCGGCTTCCGTGCCGGTCGTACGCGCCAGGGCGGCGTCCGCGTGCCGCAGCCAGTCGGCGACCACCGGCGCGCCCCTGAGGTCGTGGCCTTCGGCCAGGGCGGTCATCGCACCGCAGGCGGAGTGCCCGCAGACGACGATGTCGGTCACGCCGAGCACGGCGACGGCGTACTCGATGCTCGCCGTCACCCCGTTGGCGCCGGGGGTGTAGGCGGGGACGAGGTTGCCTGCGGTGCGGACGACGAAGAGCTCACCCGGCTCGCCCTGGGTGATCAGCTCCGGCACCACCCGGGCGTCCGAACAGCCGATGAACAGCGTGTGCGGCGCGTGGTGCGCGGCCAGGTGGGCGAAGAGTCCCTCCTTGGCCGGGAAGACGTCCTCCTGGAAACGCGCGACGCCCTGGGCGAGGTCTCGCATGGGTCACTCCCTTCGGTAGCTGCCGGGCCTCTCGGGGCCGACGGGATCCACCATGCACGACCTGCACCTATAGCGTCCAAGAGCTGCTACCCATTCTTTCTATCGATGACATCTATAGTCGCTCCCATGGCCGCTCTCGAACTGCGTCACCTGCGCTACCTGCTCGCCGTCGCCGAACACGGCAACTTCACCCGCGCCGCCGAGGACCTGCACATCTCCCAGCCCACCCTGTCCCAGCAGATCAAACAGCTCGAACGCACCCTCGGCGTGCAGCTTCTGGACCGCACCGGCCGTACGGTGCGGCTCACCGACGCCGGGGCCGTCTACACCGACCACGCCCGGCGCGCCCTGCGCGACCTGGCGGCCGCCGAACGCGCCGTCCACGACGTCCAGGACCTCTCCCACGGCCACCTGCGCCTGGGCGTCACCCCCACGTTCACCGCCTACCTCGTCGGCCCGCTCACCGCCGAGCTCCACGCCCGTCACCCCGGCATCGGCCTGACCCTGGCGGAGCTGACCCAGGACCGCATCGAAGCGGCCCTGCTCGCCGACGACCTCGACCTCGGCATCGCCTTCGCCGGCCCCCACCCGCCCGGCATCGCCGCCACATCGCTGTTCACCGAATCCCTCAGCCTCGTCACCGGCACCCACCCCACCCGCACACCGCCGGAACCCCTACCGGCCCGGGCCTTGAAGGACCGCCAACTGGCGTTGCTCAGCAGCGACTTCGCCACCCGTGGCCACATCGACGCCTACTTCTCCGGGCAACGGGTCGCCCCCCGCATCGCGGTCGAGGCCAACTCCATCCAGGCCCTCACCGAAATCGTCCGACGCACACCCCTGGCCACGGTCCTGCCCGACGCCATCACCCACGACCACCCCCACCTCACCCCCGTCCCCCTCGACCCACCCCTGCCCACCCGCACCGTCGCCCTCCTCCGCCGCGAAGGCTCCTACCGGAGCGCAGCCGCCCAAGCCTTCACCCGGCTCACCCACGACCTCGTCCACTCCCGCGGCTACGCCCCGCCCAGGACAGGACTGGACACCGATCCCCCGTTGTAACAGAATCGGTTTCGACAGGGGCCTCGGCCGCTTCGGACAGGGGGAGGTTCCATGAGCGTCAGCAGTCGCGTGACCGTGGCCACGCACGCACTGACCTGGATGGCGCTGGTCTGTCCCCGGCGGCCCGACGGCATCGTGACGTCCGACCAGATCGCCGACAGCGTCAACACCAACCCCGTCGTGATCCGCCGCATTCTCGGCAGCCTGCGCGAAGCCGGGCTGGTGGTCTCCCAGCGCGGACAGGGTGCGGGCTGGAAGCTGACCCGCCCTCCGGAGTCGATCACCCTCAGGGACGTCTACCTGGCCGTCGAGCCCGAACCCCTCATCGCCCTGCACCCGGCCCCCCCGAACCAGTTGTGCCCCGTCGGCCGCGGCATCCCGCCGGTGTTGCGGGAGGCGTACGGCCGCGCGGAGGAGTCGATGAAGGCCGAGCTGTCGGCCGTCACCGTGGCGGACGTCCTCAGACGGACGGTCGCCTGAACGGGCGGCCCCGCAGCGCGGCCCCTCGTCGCGCCCCATCGGCCGGTCCTCACGGACCGGCCTCTCTTCGGAGCATTGTCGTAACTATTTCTGTTACATCACCTGGAGGTTCCTCTCCCGTGTACAGATCCCTCGCCGTCCTCGCCGCCGGCATGTTCGCCATCGGCACCGACAGCTTCGTCATCGCCGGCATCCTGCCGGACGCGGCGGACTCCCTCGGCGTCCCCCTCGGCACCGCAGGCTGGCTGCTCACGGCGTACGCCCTCACCTACGCCGTCCTCGGCCCCGTCATGGCCGCGTCCACCACCCGCTGGCCGCGCCGCACGCTGTTCCTCACCGGGTTCGTCGTCTTCACCGCGGGCAACCTCGTGACGGCCTTCGTCCCGGTCTTCGGCGTGGCCCTGGCCGGCCGGGCGCTCGCCGGACTGGGCGGCGCCATGATCACCCCTGCCGCCGTCGCCGCGGCCGCGGCGCTCGCGCCGGCGGAGCGCCGGGGCCGCGCCATCGCCGTCGTCATGACCGGCCTCAGCGCCGCCACCGCCCTCGGCTCCCCCGTCGGTACTGCCATCGGCAGCCTCACGGGCAACTGGCGCGCCACCATGGTGTTCGTCTCCGTCCTCGGCGTGCTCGCCGCCGTGGGAACCGCCCTGTTCCTGCCCCCGGTGCCCATGCCCCCGGCGGTCCCGCTGCGCACCCGCATCGCCCCGCTCGCCGATCGCCGCATCGGCCTGACCCTGCTCACCACCCTCCTCGTCTACACCGGTCTGTACACCGTCTACTCGTTCATCGGTGAGAGCCTCGACCGCGCGACCGGCGGCAGCGGCACCACCCTTGCGGCCCTCCTGTTCGTATGGGGCCTGGCGGCCACCGCCGGAACGCTCGGCTCGGGAAGCCTGATCGACCGCTTCGGCAGCCGCCGCATCATCAACACCGCCATCACCGTGGTGGCCGTCGACTTCGCCCTGCTGCCGTGGACGAGCGCACACCTGCCCTCCGCCGTCGTGGCGATCCTCGTGTGGGGCGCATGCGGATGGGCACTCCTGGCGCCGCAGACCCACCGCCTGATCACCACCGCCCCGGCAGCCGCCCCCTTGCTCACCGGCCTGGCCTCGGCAACGGTCTACGTCGGCGTCTCGGCCGCGCCTCTGGTCGGGCAGGCCGGGATGACGTGGTGCGGTGCGCACCGGCTCGGACCGGTCGGCGCCGTGTTGATCGCGGCCGGACTCCTGGCGGCGGAGGCGGCACACGCCACCATCACACGACACGGGCGCCGGAAATCGGCCGCCGGCGATCAGCCGGTACCGCGCCGGAAGGTGGCGCGGTAGTCCCTCGGGCGCCGTCCGGTGTGCCGGGCGAAGAGCGCGGCGAACGTTCCGGGGTCCTTGTACCCGACCGCCGCGGCGATGCTCGCGACGGTCCGGTCCGTGGTCTCCAGGAGGTGACGGGCGCGACGCACGCGCGACGACTGCAGGTACTCCAGCGGGCTCCGGCCGGTCTCGTCCGCGAAGCGCCGCAGCAGCGTCCGCGTGCTGACGTTGAACGTGTCCGACAACGCGGCGAGGTCGTACCGGGCGGTCAGACTCTGGTCGAGCCGCCGCATGACCCTCTGGGAGAAGTCGTTCCCGGGCTGCGGAAGAAGTCGCGGGTCGACGTACGGGGTCTGGGACGCCCGCGCATCGTCGACGAGCGCCACGCGCGCGGTCGTCCGTGCCACGCAGGCACCGCTGTGCCGGCGGATGAGTTCCAGCGCGAAGTCGTACATGGCGCTGAAGGCGGCCGTCGTCGTCACCCCCTGGTCGGTAACGACCAGACGGTCGGCCCGGACGTCGGTGTCCGGACAGCGTCGGGCCAGTTCCTCCGCGTGGAGCCATGACGTCGTGGCCCGGCGCCGGCTGAGAAGCCCCGCCTCGGCGAGCAGGAACGCACCGATGCAGATCGAGACCACGCCGTGGCCCGCAGCGGCGTGGGAGCGCACCGCCGCGATCTCGGGGGCGAGGGCGGCGAGTTTGGCGTCCACGTCCAGCCCCGGCGGGAGCTCGAACCCGGGCACGACGAGGACGTCGACGGTGCGCAGGGGAGAGACGGCCAACGCCGTCCCGCCCGAGGCGGCGACGCGGCGGCGGGGCGAGACGATCGACACCTCGTATCCGGCCCGGTCCGGGCCGGCAACGTGCATGGCCATCGTCAAAAGGTCGGGTACGCCGAACACTTCGGACGCGAAGCAGCCCGGATAGGCCAGGACACCGACCCGTAGCGCGCTCACGCTCACCTCCTCACCACCCGGCCTGTGGCGAGATTACCCTCGTCCATGGCGACCTGGCCTCTCACCGTGCGCGGGACATCGGGCCACGCTGTCACCATGAGTGCTTCCAACGGACGCCTTGACGACGCGATCACGGACTTCTCCCGCCGGCACGTGGACGTGTACGGGGTGGTGAAGACGGTGTACGCCGCGGGTTCCGGGCCGGCCGTCGTCCTGATGCCGGAGATGCCCGGCATCAGCCCCGACGTCCTCCGGCTGGCGCGGTGGGTGCGGGATGCGGGCTTCACCGTCTACCTCCCCTCGCTCTTCGGGACCGACGGCGCCTATCCGACGGCCGAGGGCGGTGAGGAGGTCGCCCGTCGCGCGTGCGTCAGTACGGAGTTCCGTGCGTTCGCCGGGGGCGGCACCAGCCCCGCCACGGCGTGGCTGCACGGGCTCGCGCGCCAGGCCCACGCCGAATGCGGCGGCCCGGGGGTCGGGGCGATCGGACTGTGCTTCACCGGCAACTTCGCCCTCACCATGGCGCTCGAACCAGCGGTCATCGCGCCGGTGGTCAACCACCCGTCGCTGCCGCTGGACGACCCGGCCGGGCTCGAAATCGGCGACGAGGACGCGCGCGCCGTCCGGGACCGCATCGTGCGCGACGGACTGAAGGTGCTCGCCTACCGCTTCGACGACGACCGCTGGTGCACCGGCCGGCGCTTCGCCGCCTACCAGGCGCTCCTCGGCGACGCCTTCGACGGCCGCGTCCTTCCGGGCGGTTCCGCCAACACCGACCCGCCGCCGTTCTTCCGTGACGTCGTCGGGTGTCCCCACAGCGTCGTCACCGCCCACCTCGTCGACGAGGAGGGACATCCCACGCTGCAGGCCAGGGACGAGATCCTCGCGTTCCTGGCCGACCGCTTGAACCCGTCACGATCTGGAGACCGGTGAGAGCAGGTGAGAGCGGTCCCGAACGCCGGGCCCCTACCGGACCGCCGGTCCGAAGTCGTCCACATGGGCCCGCACCCAGCTCCGCAGGTGGGCCAGGGGCTCCAGGGCGCCCCGGCCGAGTGCGGTGAGTTCGTATTCGACGCGGGGCGGGACCTCGGCGTGGACGGTGCGCAGGACCAGGCCGTTGTCCTCCAGCCGGCGCAGGGTGGCGGTCAGCACCTTGGGGCTGACGCCTTCGAGCTTGCGCCGCAGTTCGCCGAAGCGGCGCGGGCCGTCGGCGAGGGCGGTGACGGCCAGGCCCGTCCACTTGTTGGCCAGCAGTTCGAAGACGGCACGGCCCGGGCAGAGCAGCGCGTAGATGTCGTGACGGCTCATGAGGCCATTGAACAGCAATGGTTCCCTTTGGATAGTAAGGGCCCTTGCGGGTGACCACCCCGCTCCTCGTACGTTCCGGGCATGACGAACACCACCATGACCTCTGCTCCGCCCGTGCGCGTGGGCATCGTGGGCCTCTCCGCCCGTGGCGGCTGGGCTGCGCAGTCCCATCTTCCGGCGCTGCGTAGGCTGCCCGGCTTCGAGGTGCGCGCCCTTGCGGCCGGCAGCGCCGCCTCGGCGCAGGCGGCAGGCGCGGCCCACGACGTACCGCTGGTCTTCGGGGACGCCGCGCCCCTGGTCGCCTCGCCGGAGGTGGACCTGGTGGTGGTCAGTGTGCGGGTGCCGCTGCACCGGGAGGTGGTGCTGGCGGCGCTTGCGGCCGGCAAGGCGGTCCTGTCGGAGTGGCCGCTGGGCAACGGGGCCGCCGAGGCGCGGGAGTTGGCGGACGCGGCCGCTGCGGCGGGGGTGCGCACCTTCGTGGGGTTGCAGGCCCGCAGTGCGCCGGCCGTCCGGTACGTGCGGGACCTGGTCGCCGACGGCTACGTGGGCGAGGTCCTCTCCACCAGCCTGGTGGCCTCGGGCCGGCGCTGGGGCCCGGTGTTCGAGCCGGCCGGCGCGTATCTGCTGGACCGGGCCAACGGCGGCACCATGCTGACCATCCCGTTCGGCCACACGATCGACGCCGTGACCATGGTGCTCGGTGAGTTCGCCGAGTTGTCCGCCACCACGGCCGTGCGGCGGCCGGTCGTACGGGAGGAGGGGACGGGGCGGCCGGCCCGGATGACGGCCCCGGACCAGGTGGCGGTGGCCGGGGTGCTGGAGTCGGGCGCGGTGGCCTCGGTGCACTTCCGGGGCGGCCTGTCCCGGGCCACGAACTTCCACTGGGAGATCAACGGCACCGGGGGCGACCTGGTGGTCGCCGGTGACTCGGGCCATCTCCAGCAGGCCCGCCTCACGGTACGGGGCGCCCGGGGCCGGGCCGACGTGCTGGAGGAACTGCCGGTGCCGGAGCACTACCACGGCGTACCCGCCCTGGCCCCCCTGCGGGGCACACCGGCCCACCAGGTCGGCGCCCTCTACGCCGCCCTCGGCACCGACCTCGCCACCGGTTCGGCCCACGTCCCCGACTTCGCCCACGCGGCGCACCGGCAGGGCCTGCTGGACGCGGTGGAGCGCTCGGCGGCCACCGGGCGTCGGGCGGTGCCCACCGACCTCGCCGCCCCGTCGGGCAGCTGACGCCCCGCCCACGTCAGCTGCCGGTGGCCGTCTACGCGGCGACGTAGGAAGGGAGGTTCTTGTCGACGTCGGTCCCGCGCGGGCGACGGCCAGTTCCGCCTCGGTGGTGACGGCGGTCAGGGAACCGTTGGCGCGGAATCCGAGGCCCGGTACGGCGGCTGCGATCTCCTCCCACAGGGTCCGGGCCCGCAGGGCCGTCTCCAGCTCCTCGCCCGCGGCCCGGCCGCTCACCCAGATCAGGCCGAAAATGCGGACGGACGCACCCCTGGCCTCCCGCTCACGCTCGATGTGCACGACCTCGTGGCCGCGCTGAACTGCTTGCCAGGCGTGCAGGGTTCCCAGCACGCCCGCTCCGATGACGATGACTCGCATGAGTCGAACACTCGTCAAACGGGGTGACGCGAGGGCGGCCGAACGACGAACCGGCGGCAAACGAGCCGCCGATCCTGGACTAGACCCGTTATCTTCCCGTGACATCGGCCGACGCGGCTCGTCACGCAGCCCCGGCTCAGCCCTCCGCGCCGCGCAGGTGCGTGGTGAAGGAGAACCGGTCGCCTCTGTAGAGCGAGCGCACGCGCTCCAGCGGCCTTCCCTCCGTATCCCGCGACACCCGGTGGATCAGCAGCATCGGCAGGGCGGGCGGCGTACCGATCAGCAGCGCCTCGGGGGGCGTGGCGAGAACGGTCTCCAGCCGTTCGTCCGCGTCCCCGAAGCCGATGCCGAGGCGCTCGCGCAGATACGTGTAGAAGGACGAGTCCGGCTCGAACCCGGTGTCCAGCCCCGGCGCCCGCTCGACCGCCACGTACGTGCTCTCCAGCCCCACCCGCTCGTCGTCGGCGAGCAGCACCCGCTCCAAGTGCCACACGGGGTCCCCCGCCGCCACGCCGAGGTCGGGGGCGAGTGCGGCCGGACAGGCGAGCCGGTCCAGCCCGATGAGGCTGCGTCCCGGGCGCCGGCCCTGGCGACGCACGCCCTCGGTGTAGCCGGCCAGGGACAGCGGCTGGTCCAGCTTGGGCCCGGCGACCACCGTCCCCCGCCCCATCCGGCGCAACCGTCCCTCCAGCAGCAGCTCCCGCAGGGCCTGCCGCACGGTCTCCCGCGACACTTCGAAGCGCACGGCCAGCTCGCGCTCGGTGGGCAGCAGGCCCCCTCCCCCAGCTCGTCGAGGAGGACGGCGACGCGCGCCTTGACCGCGTAGTACTTGGGGATCCGCCCGTGCTCGGGAATGCCGGCGCGCACCGGGGCGCCGGCCGGCCGTGCGGGTTCGTCGTGCGTGTGCGCAGGGTCCACGGCGCGATCTTCGCACCTGCCGCAAGTACGACGCATGCCGCCGGTATGACGCATGGCGCCGCATCACGCCCGGGCGTCGCCGGTGGCCGCGCGTCGTGTGCGGAGCCATGCCCTGATGGCCTCCGCCGTCGTGGGCGCGTGCTCCTCGGTCATGCTCCAGTGGTGGCCGGGGACGTCCACGGTGGTGTGCGGCACCGGCCAGGACGCTCGTTTCCGCCCGGCCGGCATCTCGGGCCCGCAGTGGACCGGTGGCTGTGGCAGCGGTTCGGTGGCGCGGACCAACAGGGTGGGGACGTCTGCCGGTTCCGGCTGCCAGCCGCGGGCGATACGGGTGTAGGCGCCGAGGACGGCCATGGACATGTCCTCCACGGCGGTGTCGAACGGCTCGCCCATCTGCCAGGGGATGCGGGCGGGCAGGGCGAGCAGCCACGGCTCGTTCTCCAGGTCCGGGGTGACGTGGTAGCTGTCGATGAGGACCAGGCCGAGCGGTGGCGTGCCGGTTGCCGCGAGGCGTGCGGCCACCGAGTGCGCGGGGCAGCCGCCCATCGAGGAGCCGAGGACGGCGTAGGGGCGGTCGCCGAGGTGCTTGCGCACGGTGTCGGCGTGCAGGTCCACGAGGGTCTGCCAGTCCCGGGGTACAGCGTCCCCGTGGTGGACGCCGGGATGCTGGAGCTCCAGGACGTCCCGTTCGCCGCCGAAGGCGGAGGACAGCGTGGCGTGCCAGGGTCTGCCGAGAGCGGGGAAGAAGCCGGGGAAGCACACGAGCGCGGGCCCGGCGGTGCCTTCGGCCAGCTGAAGGGGCGCGAGCGCGTGCCGGGCGCTCTCGGCGCGTTCGAAGACGGGCAGGGCGAGCGAGGCGGTCACCAGCATGTGCATCGCCGACACGACGTCGCCGGTCTCGCACACGCGCCGGTAGAGGGAGGCGAGGGTCTGCGACGGCCGTGCCGTTCCCCGCGGGGCGGCGGGCCCGGTGGCGGGGGCGTCTTCGCCGGGGACTTCGCCCAGTTCCCCGATGAGGTGGCCGGTCAGCTCCGCAGCGCTGGGCCGGTCGAACACCACGGTGGCGGGCAGCTGCAGGCCGGTGAGCGCACGGAGACGGTTGCGCAGCAGTACCCCGGTCAGGGAGTCGAAGCCCAGCTCGGTGAAGGGGCGGTCGGGGGCCACGGCGGACGCGCCGGCATGGCCGAGCACGGTGGCGACTTCCTGGCGGACGAGATCGAGCAGGGCCGGTGCCCGCTCGGGTACGGGCAGCGCGGCGAGCCGCTCGCGCCAGGCCCCGGCCGCGATCCCCGGGTCGTCGGCCGCCCCGGACGTGGCCCCGGCTGACGGGCGGGCCGTACGCAGCAGTCCGCGCAGGGGCAGTGGCACCGGTTGCCCGGCGGTGCCCGCCCGCCGGGAACGGTCCAGCAGCAAGGGGGCGAGCACCGGTTCGCCGCTGCCCAGCGCGGCGTCGAACAACGCCAGGCCCTGCGCGGGAGAGACGGGGCGCAGCACGCCGTCCACGGCCCGGCCGGGGGCCAGGGTGCGTGCCGCCATTCCCTCCCCGCCCGCCCACGGGCCCCAGACGAGCGAGAGCGCCGGCAGGCCGAGGGCGGCGCGGTGGTGGGCGAGCGCGTCCAGGAAGGTGTTCGCGGCGGCGTAGTTGGCCTGGCCCGCGGTGCCCAGCACGCCGGCGGCCGAGGAGAACAGGACGAAGTGGGACAGGGGCAGATGCTTCGTCAGCTCATGCAGGTTCCAGGCGGCGTCCGCCTTCGGCCGCAGCACCGCGGCCAGTCGCCCGGGTGTCAGGGCCTCCAGCACGCCGTCGTCCAGGACCCCGGCGGCATGGACGACGGCGCTCAGCCCGTGCGCGTACGTCTTCATCACGGCGGCCAGCCGGGCGCGGTCGGCGGCATCGCAGGCGATCACGTCCACGCGGGCGCCGGACTCCCGGAGCTCTGCCCCCAGCCGCCGCGCGGCCGGCGACCGGAGGCCGTGACGGCTGACGAGAACGAGGTGGCGGACCTCGTGCCGGGTGACCAGGTGCCGGGCCAGCAGGCCGCCGAGGGCTCCGGTGCCGCCCGTCACCAGGACCGTACCCTCCACCGGAGAACCGCCCCGCGGGGTGTCGGTGCCGGCCAGCCGGGGAACGCGCACGGCGCCCTCTGCGAGGGAGAGTTGGGGTTCGCCGGTGGCGACGGCGGCCGGCAGCAGGCGCAGCGACTCGGGCCGGCCGTCGGTGTCCACGAGCGTGAGGTGCCCGGGATGCTCCGCCTGTGCGGAACGCACCAGGCCCCACAGTGCGGCGGCCGGCAGGTCCGGCACGGCGGAGGTGGCGCCACGGGTCACCACGACGAGCCGCGAACCCGGCGCAACCGGGGCGGACAGGTGGGTCTGGAGCACGGCCAGGGCACGCGCGGTGAGGGCATGGGTGTCCGCGGCCGGGTCGGCGCCCGGGGAGAGGCAGGACAGGGAGACCACCACCGGCCCGGGGGCGTCGTTCCCCTTCCCGGCCGGCGGCCCGGGGAGCACGGAGCGCAGGCCGAGGTCGTCGGGGTCCGCCACGGACAGGAGCGGCCCGTCGCCGTCGGCCGGAACCGCGGTCCACCGCAGGCCGAACAGGCCCCCGGCAGCGCTCCCTTCCGTGGCCGCGGCGCCGGTGGATTCCGGTACGGGCCGGGTCGTCAAGGAGTCCACCCGGGCCACCGGCCTGCCGGCGGGGTCGGCGAGGTCCACGGCGACGGTGTCCGGCCCGGTGGTGCGGATGCGTACGCGCAGCGCCGTGGCACCGACGGCGTACAGGCGCATGCCGCGCCAGGCGAAGGGCATCCGGGCGGGGCCGGCGGCCGGCGCGGCGAGCAGTGCCGCGTGCAGCGCGGCGTCCAGCAGGGCGGGGTGAAGGCCGTACCGGCCGGCGTCGGCGCTCGTCGCCCCGGTCAGCCGTACCTCGGCGAACACCTCCTCGTCCGGCCCCCGCCAGACGGCCGTGACGCCCCGGAACGCAGGCCCGTACGCGTGACCGGCGTCGGTCAGGCGATCGTAGACACCCGCGAGGTCCACGGGCACGGCACCCGGGGGCGGCCACGCGGAGGCGCCGGAGTCATGGCTTCCCTGTGCGGTGGCCGGGCCGAGCCGCCCGGTCGCGTGGTGCGTCCAGGTGCCCAGCGGGCCCGACTCCCCCGGCCGGGAATGGACGTCCGCGGTACGACGGCCGGAAGCGTCCGGTTCACCGAGGACCACCTGCACCTGCACCCCGTCGCCGGCACCGGAGGGCGACAGCGGCAGCGGGGCCAGCAGCGCGAAGTCCTCGCCGACCTCCAGCCCGCACGCGTCACCCGCGTGGATCACCATCTCGGCGAACGCGGCGGCGGGTACGAGCACCTGTCCGGCGATGACGTGGTCGCGCAGCCAGGGCTGGGCGGCGAGGGAGAGGTGACCGGTGCACAGCAGGCGCTGCGTGCCGGGCACCGTGGTCGTCGTGCCGGTCAGCAGGGGATGGTCCTTGCCGGCCGAGGTGGCGGCACCGGTGTCCTCCAGCCAGTAGCGCTGCCGCTGGAAGGGGTAGGTCGGCAGGTCCACCCGCCGCGCGCCACTGCCCGCGTACACACGTCGCCAGTCCACCGGCAGGCCGTGCACGTGCAGCCTGCCGAGCGCGGCCAGGATCGCTTCCGCCTCCGACGCACCGGCCCGCGCGGTGGGCACGCACACCAGACCCTCGCGCTCCCCCACGACGCCGCCCATGGCGGCCGCCGTGAGCTGCGCGTCCGGGCCGACCTCCACGCAGGCGGTCACCCGCTCGTCGTTCACGAGGCGTTGCACCGCGTCCGCGAACCGTACGGCTTCACGGGCGTGGCGCACCCAGTACGCCGCCGAGCACAGATCGTCCCCCTCGGCCTGGCGCCCGGTCACGGTCGACATCACCGGGATGCGCGGCTTCCCGTAGGTCATGCCCGAGGCAATGCGGCCGAACTCGGCGAGCATCGGTGCCATCAGCGGTGAGTGGAAGGCATGGCCGGCCCGCAGCCGCGTGGCGCGGCGTCCGCGCGCGGCGAACCGGGCGGCGACGGTGCGCACGGCGTCCTCCTCCCCGGAGACGACGACCGACCGGGGACCGTTCACCGCCGCGATCGCCACGCGCTGCGCCGCATCGGCCGGACCGGCCAGGTCCGCCAGCCCCTCTGCCGCCTCGTCCTCGGTGGCCTCCAGGGCCACCATGGCCCCGTGACCGGGAAGTTGCCGCATCAGCCGCCCCCGGGCCGCGACCAGCTCCACGGCTTCCGGCTCCGACAGGACGCCCGCGACGTGAGCCGCCGCCAGCTCGCCCACGGAGTGCCCGGCCACGGCGTCCGGCCGCACTCCCCAGGACTCCAGCAGCCGGAACAGCGCCACTTCGTAGACGAACAGTCCCGCCTGCGCGAAGTCGGTCCTGTCCAGCAGGGCGGCGGCGCCGGTGCTCTCGTCGGCCCACAGCACGGTGCGCAGGGGCCGCTCGAAACCGCCGGTGCCGTCGAAGCGTTCGCACAGGGCGTCGAAGGCGGCCGCGAAGCCGGGGAACGTACCGTGCAGTTCCCGTCCCATGCCCGGCCGTTGCGCGCCCTGGCCGGAGAACAGCAGTGCCGGACGCCCGGCAGGCGCGCCCGGCCTCACCACGGTGCTTGCGGGTCCGTGACCGGTGACCGCCCACGCGTCCAGAGCGTTCAGCAGCGCCGCGCGGTCCCCCGCGGTCACAGCCGCCCGGTGCGTGAGCGCCGCCCGGGTCGTGGCCAGGGAGAACGCGACGTCCAGCGGGGACAGCCGCGGCTGCCCCCGCAGCAGGGACGCCACCTGCCCGGCCTGCGCGCGCAGGGCCCGCGGATCCGCGCCCGACAGCAGCAGGGGTGGCCCCGCCCTCCACGGCCGGGGGGTCTCCCTTTCCGGAACCGTTTCCCCAGCGGGCTCCTCAAGCGCCTCTTCCAGAATGACGTGGGCGTTGGTCCCGCCGATACCGAACGCGGAGACCCCGGCCCGGCGCGGGCCGCCGGGCCGGGCCGGGTGCCACTCCTCCTCCCGCGTCAGGAGCCGTACGGCGCTTGACGACCAGTCCACGTGCGGTGACGGCTCCTCGCAGTGCAGCATGCGCGGCAGCCGTCCGTGCCGCATCGCCAGGACCGTCTTGATGACACTGCCGACCCCGGCCGCGGCCTGGGTGTGCCCGATGTTGGACTTGAGCGCCCCGAGCCACAGCGGCCGGCCGCCGGGCCGCTCCCGCCCGTACGCGGCCTGCAGCGCCCGGGCCTCGACGGGGTCGCCGAGGGCGGTACCGGTGCCGTGCGTCTCGACCATGTCGATGTCGGCCGGGGACAGCCCGGCGGCGGCCAGGGCCTGACGGATCACCTCCTGCTGGGCCGGGCCGCTCGGTGCGGTCAGGCCGTTGGACGCGCCGTCGGAACCGACGGCCGAGCCACGGAGCACGGCCAGCACCGTACGACCGTTGCGCCGGGCGTCGGACAGCCGCTCCAGCAGGACCACTCCCGCGCCCTCGGCCCAGCCCGTTCCGTCGGCCGCGGCCGAGAACGGTTTGCACCGGCCGTCCGGCGCCAGGCCGCGCAACCTGCTGAACGCGACGAACGGCGCCGCGGTGGCCATCACCGTGACGCCCCCGGCCACGGCCAGCGAGCACTCGCCGGACCGCAGTGCCTGTGCCGCCGAGTGCATCGCCACCAGCGACGACGAGCAGGCGGTGTCCACGGTGACGGCGGGCCCGCGCAGGTCCAGGGCGTAGGCGATACGGCCCGAGGCCACGCTGCCCGCCGAGCCCAGCGCGAGGTGCGCCTCCAGCTCGTGCGGGCCGCGGTGCAGCAGACGGCCGGCGTAGTCGTCGTGCATCACGCCGACGAAGACGCCGGTGTCGCTGCCGCGCAGGGCCGTCGGGTCGATGCCGGCCCGCTCCAGGACCTCCCAGGTGGTCTCCAGCAGGATCCGCTGCTGCGGGTCGGTGGCCAGTGCCTCCCGCGGGGACATCCCGAAGAAGGCCGCGTCGAAGTCGGCCGCGCCGCGCAGGAAGCCGCCGCGGCGGGTGACGGACGCACCGAGCCGGTCGGGGTCGGGGTCGAAGAGGCCGGGCAGGTCCCAGCCGCGGTCGCCGGGGGCGTCCGAGGTCGCGTCGATCCCGTTCGCGACGAGCCGCCACAGGTCCTCGGGTGAGGTCACATGGCCCGGATACCGGCAGGCCATCGCGACGAGGGCCACCGGCTCCGCCGAGGGCGTACGCGCCCTGCCGCCGCCCCGACGGCCGTCCGGGGCCGCCACGCCACCGAGGAGCCCGGCCAGCAGGAAATCCGCCACGGCGGCGGGCGTCGGGTGGTCGAACACGAGGGTGGCGGGCAGCTCCAGGCCGGTGGCCGTGCCCAGCCGGTCACGCAGCAGTACACCCCCGAGGGAGGTGATCCCCCAAGCGGTGAAGGGCCGGGTCGGTTCCAGGTCCTGCTCCGGCGCGCCGCTCGCGTGCGCCGCCGCGGCCAGGACGAGACGCAGCACGGCGTCGTACCGCCCGGCCGGGGCCAGTGCCGCCAGGCGCCGGCGCAGGGCGGACACGGTGGCCTCGCGCGCCGACCCGAGCCGTTCGGCCAGGTGCCGGGCCAGCGCGGGACGGTCGGTCTTGCCGGAGGGGGTGCGGGGCACGGAGTCGGTCCCGTACACCTCGTCGGGCACCTTGAAGTCCGACAGCTGCTCCCGGCATGCGGCGCGTACCCCGTCGGTGTCGATCCCGAGCCGCGGGTCGGCGACCACGAAAGCGACCGGCACCTCACCGAGCACGTCGTGCGGCCTGCCCACGACGGCCGCGTCCACGACGCCGGGGCAGGCGAGCAGCACGTGCTCGACCTCGACCGGGTTGATGTTCTCGCCGCCACGGATGATCAGTTCCTTGACGCGGCCGGTGACGCGCAGACCGCCGTGCCGGCCGCGACGGCCGAGATCCCCCGTGCGGTACCAGCCGTCCTCGAACACCCGCGCTGTCTCGTCCGGGCGGCCGTGATACCCGAGCATCAGGTTCGGGCCGCGGACCCGGATCTCCCCCTCGTCCCCCTCGGCGACGTCGTCGCCGGACGGATCGGTCAGCCGCACCTCGACGCCGGGCACCGGCAGACCGCCGCTGCCGGCGCCGCCGGAGCCGTCGAGCCGGTCGACCGTGATCTTCCCGCAGGTCTCGGTGCTGCCGTAGCCGTCGAGCAGCGGTGCCCCGAGCAGCTCCTCGACCTCCGCCCGCAGCTCCGGGGGACACGGCGCGCCCGCGGTGACGCACAGACGTATGCCGGCCGTCGGCCGGGAGCCTTCGCGGACCGCGCTCGTGAGCAGGCGATAGGTGGCGGGCACACCGGCGACGACGGTGAACCGCTGTTCGGCGAGGACCTGCGCGACGCTCGCACCCCGGTCGAGCAGGTACGCGCCCGCGCCCACCGCCACCACGCCCAGCAGGCACAATGAATGGGCGTAGGCGTGGAACATCGGCAGCGGCCACAGCAGCCGGTCCTGCGGCTCCAGACCCCACAACGGTGCGTAGGCCGCCGCCACGGACCACAGCGCGGTGCGCTGGCTGGAGACCACGCCCTTGCTCCGCCCGGTGGTGCCCGAGGTGTAGAGGATCCAGGCCGGTTCGTCCAGGCCGAGGTCGTCCCGGGGCGCGCATCCCGGATCCGACGCAGCGAGCCGTTCGAAGACGTGCGTGCCCGCGGTCGCTCCGTCCGGCATGGTGTCCGTGCCGGCCACCAGGACCCGCGCCCGTAACCGTGGCCGTACGGCCGCCAGACGGGAGACCCGTGGCAGCAACGTCTCCTCCGTGACCACCGCGACCGCCCCGCTGTCGTCGAGGAAGTACGCGAGCTCGGCGTCCGCGGCCCCGGGATCGAGCGGAACCCCTACCGCTCCCGCCCGCAGCACCGCGAGGAAACTCTCCGCCGTCTCCACCCGGTTGCCCAGCAGGAGCGCCACCCGGTCGCCCCTCCGCACCCCCAGCCGCACCAGGTGGCCCGCCAGCCGGCAGGTCCGCTCGTCCAGCTCCTGGTACGTGACGCTCCGGCACGCGTCCTGGAAGGCGGTCTTGCCTCCCCCTCGTGCCGCCTGCGCCTTCAGCAGATCCGGCACCGCACGGATCAACTCGCCGCGGATCTCCGTCATCCCCACCCCTTCGGCCCCGGGCGCAACGACAACAGGCTACAGACGCCCCCGGCGCCGGCCGGGTGTTCGTGGGCGACGGCATCGTGGTCCGTTCGAACGCCGGTGGCCGGGTGGGGCCCGGTCCCGGGCATGGCGGCACGTTTTCCGCTCATACGTGGTGTAAGCAAGGACCATGGACCCTCGGCGACTCCCCGGGGCTCACCGACGGCCCCGGCAGCGAAGCCGTGCCCTGGTGGCGGTACCGCTTCTCCTCATCCTGGTCGTCACCGTGGTCGACATCCTGGCCCCGCCCGAGGTGCACCTCGGCCCCTTCCTCGTCGCCGCGCCCGCCATCACGGCATCGTTCGGCGGCCCGCGGATGACGGGATTCGTCGGCGTGGTGGCCGTTGCGGCCCAGTCCGTCGTCGCCCTCGCCCGCACCAGCCTCACCGACCTCAACCACACCCTCCAGATCACCGCCCTGATCCTGATCTCGGCGATCGTGACCCTCTTCGCCCACCACCGCGAGCGGCACGAGAAGGAAATGACGCAGCTCAGATCGGTGGCCGAGGCGACCCAAGGGGTGCTCCTGCGGGCGCTCCCGCAGCAGATCGGCCCCCTGCGCATCGCCTCGGTCTACCTCGCCGCCGAGGCCGAGGCGCAGATCGGCGGCGACCTGTACGCCGTCACCCGCACCGCCCACGGCACCCGGCTCGTCATCGGCGACGTACGCGGCAAGGGCCTGGAGGCCATCGGTGACGCCGCGCTCGTCCTCGGGGCCTTCCGGGCCGCCGCGCACCGGCAGGCCGAGCTGCCGGTCCTGGTCGCCGACCTGGAAGGAGCCGTCTCCTCCGACCTGGGTGTCCCCGGCACGTCGCGGGACGAGCACGCCGAGCAGGGGGAGACGTTCGTCACCGCGGCCGTGCTGGACGTCCCCGACATCGAGCCGTCCCTGCACCTGGTCAGCTGCGGGCATCCCCCACCCCTGCTGCTGCGCGACGGCCGGGTCACCCCGCTGAAGGTGAGTCAGCCCGCGCCTCCGCTGGGCCTCGCCGAGTTCGCCCCTGCCGACATCGCCGTGGAGTCCTACGGGTTCGAGCCCGGCGACGTCGTGCTGCTGTACACGGACGGCGTCATCGAGGCTCGCGACGACAGCGGGTCGTTCTACCCGTTGTCCGAACGGATGGCGGCCTGGTCGGGGCACGGGCCCCAGGCCCTCCTGCGGCATCTGTGCGAGGACCTCCTGGCCCACTGCGGCGGATCCCTCGGCGACGACGCCGCCATGGTCGCCGTCCAACGGCTCCCGGGCGCGCCGGCCGCCTGACGGCGGGGCCTGGGGCCTAGCTGCCGATCAGGTCGAGGAGATCGTCGGCGTGCTCCTCTTCCTCCTCAAGGATCGACTCCAGCAGGCGGCGCGTGGTGGGGTCGCGGTCCGACAGCCAACGGACGATCTCCTGATAGCTGGAGATGACGATCCGTTCGGCGAGCAGATTGTGTTCGAGCATCGTCGTCAGGTCGTTCGGGGACGGGGTCGTGTAGTCGGTATGGGCCCGCTGCACCAGGGTCGCCGGGTCGAAGTCGGGTTCGCCGCCCAGTTGCGAGACCCTTTCGGCCGCCCGCATGGCGTGCTGCATCTCCTGCGCGGCGTGCTCGGTGAATTCCGCCGCCACCTGTGCCCGGTCGATGCCGGTCGCCGAAATGGCGTGACGGGTGTAGCGCAGCCAGCACACCACCTCTGTGGCGATCACGTCGTTCAGGATGCCGATGACCTGTTCCTTGTCGACGCCATAGGTGCCGGTGACGGGGCCCGCCTCCATCTTGCGCCTCGCCTCGTCACGGATCCTGGTGACGTCCAGGACGAAGTCATCGCTCATGCCGGGTCCCTCTCTGCTCGTGCTCGGCGCTCTGCACTCGGCGCTCTGTGCTCTGCGCTCGCACTGACTTCCCCGGGAGGCGGAGAAAGGCACGCTGCCCGTCACAAGATGACCGGTTCGACGCAATCCGTTCGACGCAACTCCGCGTCCTCGTCAGCACGGAGAAGACGAGAGACCCTCGCTTGATCTGTGACGCCCACCCACCGGACCACGCTCGCCCACCGACCGACAAGGAGATCCGCCGTGCCAGGCATCCGCAGCACCAGCATCCGCGCCGCTCTGTTGGCCGTCCCGGTCTCGCTCACAGCCCTCGGCACCGCCGCCGTGCCCGCCGAGGCCACCGCCCACCACCCCAGCCCGTCCCTCACCTGCCGGGGGAAGGGGGTGGATCCCGACGCGCGCGTGCGCTACAGAACGCAGACCGTGATCCACGCGCCGCTGCGCACCGTCTGGAAGGTGCAGACCGACGTCGAGCGCTGGCCGTCCTGGCAGGCTGCCGTCACGACCGCGGAACGCCTCGACCACGGCCCGTTCCGTCCGGGCTCCGCGTTCCACTGGACGACGCCGGTACCCCCCAACCCCCACACCCCCGCCACCAGCCTGGACATCACCTCGACCGTCCGCCAGGTCGAACCCGGCTCCTGCATCCGCTGGACCGGCCCCGCGGTCGGCGAGGGACTGCACATCGACGGCGTCCACGTCTGGAACTTCACCAAGGTCGGGAACGGCATCCGCGTGAGCACGGAGGAGACCCACACCGGCCCTCAGGTCGACGCGAACGTCCCCGCCGCGACCGAGATCCTGCGGCAGGGCCTCGAAGCGTGGCTGCGCGACCTGAAGACCACCGCCGAATCCCACGCCGCGACAGCGTCTACCGGGTGAGGTCGGCCGCGTGATCGGGCACATGGGTCTGCCGGTCCCGGGGAGGCCGCCGGTATCCGGTGGACAGCGGGCGGGGCGGCAGTTCGAGAGGGGGCTCGGGAACGTCGTGGTACGGCACCGTCGACAACAGGTGGGCGATCATGTTGATGCGGGCCGCACGCTTGTCGTCGCTCTCGACCACGTACCAGGGTGCCTCGGGAGTATCGGTGTGCGTGAACATCTCGTCCTTCGCCCGGGAGTACTCCTCCCAATGGGTGATCGACTCCAGGTCCATCGCCGACAGCTTCCAGCGGCGCGTCGGGTCCCCCAGACGGTTGCGGAACCTCTGTTCCTGCACGGTATCGCTCACCGAGAACCAGTACTTGCGCAGCAGGATCCCGTCGTCCACCAGGAGCCGTTCGAAGACGGGGCACTGGTCGAGGAAGCGCCGGTGCTCCTCCTCGGTGCAGAAGCCCATGACGTGCTCGACCCCGGCGCGGTTGTACCAGCTGCGGTCGAACAGGACGATCTCACCCGCAGCGGGCAGGTGGGCGACGTAGCGCTGGAAGTACCACTGAGTACGTTCCCGCTCGGTCGGGACAGGCAGTGCGGCGATCCGGGCGACGCGTGGGTTCAGGTGCTCGGTGACCCGCTTGATCGCGCTGCCTTTGCCGGCCGCGTCGCGCCCTTCGAAGACGACGACGACCCGGCGCCCCTCGGCCCGCACCCATTCCTGGAGCTTGACCAGCTCCACTTGGAGCCGCAGCAGTTCCCGCTCGTACACCGGGCGCGGCAAGCGCTGCGGACGGTCGCTGTCGGCCACCATCGCCTCCTGTGAGTCGCCCAACGCTACGGCGTGGCTACAGACCGCTGCGGATGCGGCGCCCGGTGACCGTGCCGAGCGGGATGCGTACCCAGGTGTCCCGCCCGCCGCCCGCCCAAGGATGCGGGTCGGCGGTGTCCCGCAGGCGCCGTTGTTCCTCCGGGTCGACGACCGGTTGGGCCACGCCCCTGGCCAGGATGCTCCATCCCTCGCTGCGCGCGTCGTCGATCCGGTCGACCTCGAAGGCGACGTCACTGCCGACGGCACCGGCAAGGGTTCCACCGGCAGTCGTCCGGAAGACGATCGCGTCGTCGACGAGCCGGAAGTTGACGGGCACGGCCTCCGGACCCGCCGGGGTGGAGAACACCACCCGCCCGACGCCGCCCGCCGCCAGCTTCTCCTCGCACTCCGCCGGCGGCAGTTGTTCCAGAACCGGGCCGCGCGCCAGGGGGCCCTTCCCGGGAGGCCGCTCGGTGCCCGCGCCCAGCAGGTCGGACACCGTCAACCCGAGAGCGTCCGCCAGCCCGGTGAGCGCCTCCAGCGAGACCGCTCCCGCCTGCGACTCCACGTACTCCAGATAGCCGGGATCCATCCTGGCGCGGCCGGCGACGTCGTCCCGGGTCAGGCCCAGTTCCTGCCGGCGCCCGGCGACGCGCCGGCCCAGATCGCTGTCGGGGCTCACCTGGCAAGGGCCGGCCTCGTCTCCCGGGTCCGTGCCCATGACCGTGTCCCGCTTCCGTGTCGCAGCAGCATCTTCCGCCTCATCTTCCTCAGTGGAATCAGTGTCCGCACTCCGGAGGACTCCCGGCGCCGGACAGGCCCTGACGCGCCACGAAGGAGACGGTGAGAGATCGTGGAGGCAGAGGCAGAGGCAAGAGACAGAGGCCGCGGCAACGGAACGGGCCGACAACCGGTCCGGAGCACCGCTGAGGCGGTGAGGCGCGGTGAGGCGGTGAGCACGATGGAGCATCCCCTGGTCGTGGGGGTCGACGGTTCCGACGGCAGCCTCGCCGCTCTGGACTGGGCCGCGGAGGAAGCAGCCCGCTGCCGGATTCCCCTGCGCGTGGTCCACGCCTCCCTGTGGGAGCGCTACGAAGGGGCGGTGCCTTCGTTCACCGCTGAACGACCGGCCGAAGAGGTCACGGCCCAGCACATCGTCGTCTCGTCCGAGCAGCGCGCCCGGCGGCTCTTCCCCGACGTGCAGGTGCACGCGGTCACCGTGCCCTACGACGCCGTGGAAGCGCTCCTGGAGGAGTCGCACAGCGCGGTGGCCGTGGTGACCGGCTGCTCCGGGCGAGGGGCCGTGAAGGAGTTCCTGCTGGGCTCGGTGAGTCTGGCGGTGGCGGGACGGGCCTGGTGCCCGGTCGTCGTCGTGCGCGGCGAGGAGCGCAACATCAAGGGCATGAGCCGCCGGATCGTCGTCGGTGTGGGCGAGGCGGACGAGGCCGTCACCGCCGTGCGCTTCGCCCTGCGCGAGGCCGGGACGCGCGGGTGCGAAGTGGAGGCCGTACGGGCCTGGCGCAGCCCTCAGCAGCCCACGGACGTCCTGAGCGTGCTGGACGCCGGCCCCCTGGCGTACGAGGAGCAGGCGCGTGCCGTCTTGGACGACGTCCTGGAGGAGGCCGTCACCGAGCGCTCGAAGGTTTCCGTTGTCCGTACGGTGGTGGAGGGTTCGGCGCACCGGGCGCTGCTCGGGCAGGCCGGGGACGCCGACCTGCTGGTCCTCGGTGCCACCCGGCGGCAGGACGGGCTCGGCCTGCACCTGGGCCGGGTCAGCCACACGGCTCTGCACCGGGCCGCATGCCCGGTGGCGGTGGTACCCCACCAGTAGAGCGTGCTCACTCACCGCGTGCGGACGTCGGCGCCGGCCTGGCCGGGCGCAACCCGCCCGGCCTGCTCCGCGTGCGGCCGGGCAGGGGTGTGGTCAGGCTGTAGGTGATCGGCCCGACGGTGCGGGACGAAGCCGTCGGGCCGGCGGAGTCGGAGTCCGCCGGCGAGCTGCCGTACGGCTGGGGTGCGGAGCACGAGGCCGGCTCCCACCGGATCGAGCGCCGTGACGACGGTACGGCCTTCGCGCACAGCGCCGGACCACCGTCCTGGAAGAGCTTCCCCCGCGAGGCCCTCGGCGGGCAGGCCGAGAGAAAGGACGAGACGCCATGAAGGACACAGGCGTTTTCGCGGCCGTCCCCGACGGCCCCCGCGAACGGCTCATGGCGCTCGGCCGCGAGGTGTCCTTCCCCGCGGGTACGAGGATCTTCGAGGAGGGCGGCCGGGCCGACCGGTTCTGGGTCATCCGTACGGGCGGCGTCAACCTCGACATCCGCGTGCCTGGACGCCGTGCCGCGGTCGTCGAGACGCTGGGCGCCGGGCGGATGCTGGGATGGTCCTGGCTGTGCCCGCCGCACCAGTGGCACCTGGGCGCCGAGGCGAACGGCACCGTGCAGGCATGGGAGTTCGACGCCGCCGAGGTGCTGGAACTCTGCGAGCGGGACCACGAGCTCGACCACGCCCTCCTCACCTATGTCGTCGAGGTCCTCGGCCGCCGGCTGCGCGCCTCCCGCACCCGGCTGCTCGACCTCTACGGCCCGTACGGAAGCGGCTCACGGGGCTGAATGCCGTCCCCTCCCCTACCGGGTGACGCCTACCCGGTGACGGTGTTGCCGGCCGTCCCGATCGGCGGCGCAGCGCTGGCACACGTGCCCGGCCTCTGATCCCCTGGGAGACGGGGACGGCACAAAAGCCACACGCCTATCGGGCGTCGACGCGGAGGTGGGGAGATGCACACCGACGGGCCGGGCCCCGGCAGCCCCGAGGCGGTCCCCGGAGAACCGCCCGAGGACACGGTGGCCACCCGCTGTGCCGTGCGCCGCCGGCAGCTCGGACTGACGCGGGAGGAGCTGGCCCACCGGGCCGGCATGTCCGTCGCCTACCTGGGCCGGCTGGAGAGCTTCAGCGGCGACTTCGACCCCACCGCGCTCATGCGCCTGGCCGCCGCGCTCGAGATGCCGTACGACGAGCTCGCCGAAGGCCCGCAGGAAGCGGCCCCCGGCCAGCGGGTGGCCGGCCCGCACCCCCTGCTGGCGCAGCTCCCCGAGGACGAGTGCTGGCGGCGGCTCGGCACCCATGGCATCGGCAGGATCGGCCGCCCGGGTGCCGCCGGCTCCGCCCCCGTCGTCCTGCCCGTGAACTTCCTGGTCGACGGCCGCACCATCGTCTACCGGACCGAGGCCGACGGCGCAGCGGCCCCGGCGGAGGGGAATCAGCTCGCCTTCGAGGCCGACCACATCGACGAGCAACTCCGCCGCGGCTGGAGCGTCCTCGTCACCGGAACGGCCGAGCACATCACCGACCCGGACACGGTGTGTTCCCTGACCGCCCGGCCCGGCGCACAGCCCTGGGCCGGGGGCAAGCGTGACCTGTGGGTCCGCATCCGGCCCCGTGAGGTGACCGGGCGCACCATCCACACCCCGTGAGGCGGTGGCGGAGGTGCAACTCGGCTCCCCCTCAGCCAGGGGCTACTGGGCCGGGCCGGCCAGCGTTTCGATGGACAGAAGCGGCCATTTCGCCCCTTTCCGGGTAGGACTCGCCAGCTCTTCCGGTGGTTCTGCGCCGTCCCGAACAGTCGTGACGTAGGACTTCGCTTCCTGCAGGCTCAGTCGCGGGGCCTGCTTGCGCAGGTGGCTCATCGCAGCCACGACGCCGGCGGAGTGCACGAGCGCGCGAACAGCGGCGGCCAGTGCGCCAGGCGGTCGGATGCCCTTGGCCTGCAGCCCCTTCCCGTCCCCGTCGCCCGGCCGGTCAGGTGGGTCATGCAGCGTGTTCGGTGCACAGGCAGCCGACGCCCGGCTCGATCCACTCCTGTCCGGCCCACTCGGGATGACGCTCGATCAGCAGGGCCCGGACCTCGGCGACGATCTCGTCCTCGCCCATCGCGGAGTCCCGCCGCCGCCAGGTTTCGTCGCGCAGCTCGCGCAGGTAGTCGCGGACGCCGGCGAGCACGTGCGGGCCGCCGGGGTCGCCGTGGCCGGGCACCACCACCCGGGGGCCGGTGGCGACGAGCCGGTCCATCACCGCCAGCCAGCGCACGCCCGAGACGTCCGTGTCGTACGGCGGGAACCACGGGAAGATGGCGAACTGCCCGGTCTCGGCCAGGTCCCCGGTGAACAGCACGCCGGCGTCCGGCACCTCGACCGCCTGGTCGCCCTTGGTGTGGCCTCGGCCGGTGGGCCGCAGCCGTACGGTCCGGCCGCCGAGGTCCAGGTCGTACCCGCCGTCGTAGACCACATCGGGGGTGGGCACCCGGACGCCGTCGAGGCGGCGGGCGACCGGCCCGCCGAAGCCCCGGAACATCTCCAGGTATCCCGGCCCCTTCGCCGTCAGGTCGTCGGCCTGGGCGCGGTTGACCAGGTAGGTGGCGTGCCCGGCGAACGCCTGGGCGCCGAAGGCGTGCTCGGGATGGAAGTGCGTGGTGGTCAGGTACAGCCGGCGGCCCTTGGCCACCTCGGAGGCGAGGGCCAGGACCTGCTCCGCGTTGGCGGTGCCGATCCCCGTCTCGACGACCAGGACGGCCCTGGTGCCGCCGATGACGCCGATGTTGGGCACCAGTTGGGCCCGGTCGTTCGGGATCACCAGCAGGTCGGGGGCGATCTCCTGGGTGCCGGCGATCTGCACGGCGGGGTCGGGCATCGGTTCTTCGGTCATGCTCCGATTCGACAGCCCGGCCCGCGCGGCCGTCCAAGACCCGTTCCGCGGTCTCGATGCCGCACGGGTATCGTCCCTGGCCATGGAGCTACGCACGCTGCGCTACTTCGTGGCCGTCGCCGAGGAACTCCACTTCGGCCGGGCCGCCGCCCGGCTGCACATGAGCCAGCCGCCGCTGAGCCGCGCGATCAAGCACCTGGAGACCGACCTCGGCGCCACCCTGCTGCACCGCTCCGCCGTGGGCGTCGCGCTCACCCCGGCCGGAGCGGCACTCCTGGACGCGGCGCGCTCCCTGCTCGACCACGCCGACCAGGTGCGCGTGCGGGTGGCCACGGCGGCCGGCGCCGCGACCATCACCGTCGGCATCCTGGCCAACGGCTCCGACCCGGGCGCACGGCGGCTGGCCGCCGCCTACCGTCGGCGGCATCCGGGCGTCGAGATCCGCGTCCGCGAGACCGAACTGACCGATCCGACCTGTGGGTTGCGCGCCGGACTGGTCGACGTCGCCCTGACCCGCGGCCCGTTCGACGAGGCCGGCCTGACGGTGCACGAGCTGCGCGCCGACCCGGTGGGCGCGGTGCTGCGCGCCGACGATCCGCTGGCCCGCCGCGAGGGCCTGAGGCTGGCCGACCTGGCCGGCCGGCGCTGGTTCCGGTTCCCGGACGGCACCGACCCGCTCTGGCGCTCGTACTGGAACGGCGGCGAGCCTCGCGAGGGTCCCGTGGTGCGCCTCGTACAGGAGTGCCTGCAGGCCGTGCTCTGGAACGGTACGGTCGGGATGACCCCGCTCGGCCACCACCTGCCCGGGGGACTGGCCGTGGTCCCGCTGACCGACATGGCGCCGAGCCGCGTGGTGGCGGCGTGGAAGCAGGGCGACGCGAACCCGCTGATCCGGTCGTTCGTCCAGATCGCGACGGCCGCCTACCGCGCATCACCGGCACCGGCGCGACGGGCCATCAGATGGTGACGGTCTTGTACTCGATGTAGGTGTTCAGCCCGGCGAAGCCGTACTCGCGACCCAAGCCGCTGGCCTTGAAGCCGCCGAACGGGCCGTCGAAGCCGACGGATGCGCCGTTGATCGTGACGGTGCCGGTCCGTATGCGACGGGCGATCTCCAGGGCGTGTCCCTCGTCCGCGCACCACACGCCGCCGGACAGGCCGTACTCGGAGTCGTTGGCGATGCGCACGGCGTCGTCCTCGTCCTCATAGGCGATGACGACCAGCACCGGGCCGAAGATCTCCTCCTGGGCGATCCGCATCGAGTTGTCGACGTCGGCGAAGACGGTCGGGGTGACGTAGTAGCCCCTCTCCAGGCCGGCCGGCACCTCGGGGCCGCCGGTGACCAGGCGCGCGCCCTCCTCGATGCCGAGCTCGATGTAGTCCCGCACCCGCTGCTGCTGGTCACGGCGGATCATCGGGCCGATGAACGTGTCCGGGTCCCGCGGGTCGCCGACCTTCAGCGACTCGACCACTTCCTTGACGGCGGTGACGACCTCCTCGTAGCGGCTGCGCGGCGCGAGGATGCGGGTGTGCGCGATGCACGCCTCACCGTTGTTGAGCAGAGAGGAGAACTTCAGGCCCGCCTTGAACTTCTCCAGGTCCGCGCCGGGCAGGAGGACGGCGGCGGACTTGCCGCCCAGCTCCAGGCTGACGCGCTTGAGCTGCTCGCCCGCGATCGAGGCGATCCGGCGCCCGGCGCGGGTCGAGCCGGTGAACGCGATCTTGTCGACGTCGCGGTGGGAGACCAGGTACTCGCTGGTAGCGCGGTCGGCCGGCAGCACGCTGACCGTGCCCTCGGGCAGCCCGCAGTCGGACAGCAGGTCGGCCAGCAGGCCCATGCTCAGCGAGTTCTCCGGCGAGACCTTCAGGATGACCGTGTTGCCGGCCAGCAGCGCTGGAACGATCTTCGCCATGGAGGCGGAGAACGGCGAGTTCCAGGGGATGACGGCCGCGACGACCCCGATGGCCTCCCGGCGGACCACGCTGCGGACGGTGGCCGCGGGGTCGGTGGGCGTCAGGACCTCCTCCCATGCCAGTTCCTCGGCCGCCTTCAGGTAGGCATTGGCCTGCCGGGACAGGCCCGGCTGCCCGGCGCGGGTGAACCAGCCGGCGGAGCCGTTCTCCGCGGTGATCACGGCTGCTATCTCCTCCGCCCGGGCCTCGCGCAGGGTGGTGAGCCGGCGCAGCACCGCGATCCGCTCGGCCGGCGGGGTGTTCGGCCAGGTGCCCTCGTCGAAGGCGGCGCGGGCGATGGCCACCGCGCGGTCCACGTCGGCCGGCCGGGCCTGGGCGGCGCGGCCGACGACCGACTCGTCGTGCGGGGACAGGATGTCGAGCAGCTGGGGATCGCTCGGATCCGTCCAGGTACCGCCGATGAAGAGCTTGCCGTAGGTGATCACGTGCGTTCTCCCGAGTCCGTAGCCGAGGACTTCCCTCACCACTTAACTGTCACACTAATGTAGCGGTTCATGCCCTAACAAGCACGCATACGTGGCAACAGGTCCGTCTTTCCGCACGGATCTGGCTATCCTTGGGACGTGAGAGCCGACGCAGCACGCAACGTGGAAGCAGTCATGACGACCGGTGCACGACTGCTGGCCGCCGATCCGGCCGTGAGCATCACCGCCATCGCGGCGGAGGCCGGCGTGGACCGGCGCACCGTCTACCGGAACTTCGCCTCGCGCGAGGAGTTGCTGGCGGCCATCCACGAGGCGCGCCTGACGGCCATCGAGCGGGCCACCGAGGACGCCCGGCTGCGCGAGGCCCCGGTCACCGTCGCCCTGCACCGCTATGTCGAGGGCATCATCGGCGTCAACCGCACGTGGCCGGTCGATCTGAGCCGGATGCTGGCCGACGAGCCCGTCCGCCAACGGCGCGAGCACTCGGTCCGCGAGCTCACCGACTTCCTGCGCCGCGCCACGGACGAGGGCCTGCTCCGCTCCGGGCTGCCGGACGGGTGGGTGAGCGCGGTGCTGCCGCAGCTCATGAACATCGCCTCACGCGAGCTGACCGGCCTCAGCCCCGCGCAGGCCGCCGACACGGTGGTCGACACGCTCCTGAACGGGCTCGGTGCCGGCGCCTCCGGAGCCGCCCCGCGGACCGCCGCGCCGCAGGCCCGGCGCAGGGCCGACTAGAAATCCCGTGGGATGCCGGGCTGTTCCGTCGTGCCGGCTGCAGGTACCGCGCTCACGCGGAGGCGACGGCGGTCTTCCTGCGGGCGCGGTACGCGGCGGCCTTGATCTTGTTACCGCAGGACTCCATGCCGCACCACTGGCGCCGTCTGCCGCGTGAACGGTCGATGTAGACGCGCGTGCACTCGGGGTTGCCGCACTCCTTGAGCAGGGGGACGTCCGGGCCGCTCAGCAGTTCCACCGCGTGCCGGGCGACGGTGGACAGCGCTTCTCGCTGCGTTGCCGCCGTCCAGCGGCCGGAGTGGGTCAGCTGCGGTGCCGCGGGAGCCCTGCGGGCCGCGTCGTTGAGCACGGCCAACGCCTCGTCGTCGAAGTCCGCGCCGAGGCGCCGGGCCGTGATCAGCTGGTAGACGGCCTCCCGTACGGTCGTCGCCCGCCCCACGTCGGCCTGCCGGGCGGGCGAGACGAAGTCGACCGTGCCGGACTCCACGTACCACGCGTCCAGGCGGTCCGGTGCCGCGAACATCTCGAATCGCACCGTGCGGCGTGCCCGGAGCGTGGCCGCGAAGTCCAGGGCCGGATGGCCGCACACAAAGGCATGATCCAGGTTCACGTCACCATCCTGACGGGTGACCATGATGCTCGCAAGGATCGTCAGCCGGGGTCGTGTGCGAGCAGGGCAGGGCGATACATGGTGATCCGTCCAACGTGGTCGATTCCGAGCCCACCGGGTGCGGCACCTCGGGCGTGGGCACGGTCGACATGTCAGCGCCTCATGCGTGCGGTGCTCCCGTCTCCGCCAGTTCACCGTCGGCGACCCGCAGCCACCGGTCGACGCCGATCCGTTCGAGGAAGCGCTCGTCGTGGCTGACCACCACGAACGCGCCGCGGTAGCACTTCAGGGCGCTCTCCAGCTGGCCTGCGCCGACCAGGTCGAGGTTGTTCGTCGGCTCGTCCAGCAGCAGCAGCTGCGGGGCCGGTTCGGCGCACAGGACGCAGGCCAGGGTGGCGCGCAGGCGTTCGCCGCCGGAGAGTACGCGCACGGGCAGGTGCGCCCGGGGGCCGCGGAACAGGAAGCGCGCGAGGAGGTTCATCCGTTCCGCCTCCGGCCGGTGCGGGGCGAACACCGCGAAGTTCTCGGCCACGGTACGGTCGGGGTCGAGCAGGTCCAGGCGCTGCGACAGAGTGGCGATCCGCCCGTCGACACGCTTGATGTCGCCGCCGTCCGGGGTGAGTTCACCGGAGATCAGCCGCAACAGGGTGGTCTTGCCCGCGCCGTTGGGGCCGGTGAGCGCGATGCGCTCGGGACCGCGGATCGTGAGGTCGACGCCGTCCCCCGCGAACAGGTTCCGCTCGCCGTGGCGGATCTGCATCCGCTCGCCCAGGATGACGGTGCGTCCGGCGGGGACGTCGGTGTCGGGCAGTTCCAGGACGAGCCGCTGCTCGTCCCGCAGGCCGCGTCCCGCCTCGTCGAGCCGGGCCTGTGCTTCGTGGACGCGGGTGGCGTGCATCTGGCCCGCCCGGCCGGCGGATTCCTGGGCGCCGCGCTTCATGTTCCCGGCGAAGATGCGGGGCAGGCCGGCGTTCTTGAGGTTGCGGGCGGCGTTGCTCGCGCGGCGCTCGGCCCGTTCGCGGGCCTGCTGCATCTCGCGCTTCTCCCGCTTCAGCTCCTGTTCGGCGTTGCGTACGTTCTTCTCCGCGACGTCCTGCTCGGCCCGCACGGCCTGCTCGTACTGGGTGAAGTCGCCTCCGTACAGTCGCAGTTCACCGCGGTCGAGTTCGGCGATGCGCTCCATGCGGTCCAGCAGGGCGCGGTCGTGGCTCACGAGCAGCAGGCTGCCGTTCCAGTCCGCGAGCACGTCGTAGAGCTTGTGGCGGGCTTCGAGGTCGAGGTTGTTGGTCGGTTCGTCCAGCAGCAGCACGTCGGGGCGCTTGAGCAGCTGTGCCGCCAGACCGAGGCTGACGATCTGGCCGCCGCTGAGCGTGTCCAGGGTCCGGTCGAGAGTGAGGTGGGCGAGGCCGAGCCGGTCGAGTTGGGCGCGGGTGCGCTCTTCGATGTCCCAGTCGTCGCCGATGGCCGTGAAGTGCTCCTCACTCACGTCGCCGGACTCGACGGCGTCGATGGCGCGGATCACCGCGTCGACGCCCAGGACCTCGGCCACCGTCGGCTCACCGGTCAAGGGGAGGGTCTGCGGGAGGTAGCCGATCGTGCCGTTCACGGTCAACGAGCCGGTCGTGGGTCGCAGTTCACCGGCGATCAGCTTCAGCAGGGTGCTCTTGCCGGAGCCGTTGGGGGCCACCAGGCCCGTACGGCCGGCGCCGACGGTGAAGGACAGGCCGTCGAAGACCGGGGTGTCGTCGGGCCAGGAGAAGGACAGCTGGGAGCAGATGACGGAAGCGTCGGACATGGGGATGACCTCGTGAGGAAAAGAGGGCAGGGCGCTCCACGGGGAAACCGCCGCGCGAAGGGCACTGCGCCTGAGACAGGGAAAAGGGGACGACAAGATGGCCACGACGGCGGCGCCGCCAAGGGTGCGCCTGCCGGTGGTCGATCACATCCGGGTATCACCCGGAGATGTCGTCGTCACCCGCCATGTCTGAACTCCTCTACAAAGGATCACTGCCGCGGCAAACATATCAGGCTCCGCGCGGCCGCCCGAACTCCTTTTCTCCACCGCCGCCGACGCGAAGGCCGGCGGCCCTCCCGGCGGAGGAGGGCGCGCTTCAGAGCCCGAGGTCCCATGCCAGGCAGGCCAGGAGATTCCGCACCCCTTCGGGGTCATGGGCGCCTCGCGCCGGGTCCCTCGGCGAGGCTTCCTTCACCTCGACCATGTCCTCGTAGGCGATCCGCTCGGGCAGCGCGCCGAACCGCGCGTGGCGCATCGCCGAGCCGCTGTCCTGTGTGGTGCGGTCTTCCATCGTCAGCCTCCCGCTTCCTCGGTACCGGAGTTGATGCTCTGTCAGAGACGGTTCGCGTCGATGACGGCTCGGGCGAACGCCCCGGGTGCCTCCTGCGGCACGTTGTGACCGATGCCCTTCAGAGTGCGGTGGTCGTACGGGCCCGCGAATCTGTCCCGGTACGCGGACCCGTCGCCCGGAACCGTGAACGGGTCGCGCTCGGCGTCGAGCGTCACCGTCGGCACGGCGATGACCGGGCGGGCGGCGAGCCGCTTCTCGTACGGCTCGTAGCGCCGTTCGCCCTCGGCGAGGCTCAGCCGCCAGCGGTAGTTGTGGATCACGATGGCGGCGTAGTCGGGGTTGCCGAAGGCGGCAGCCGTGCGCTCGAAGGTGGCGTCGTCGAAGTCCCATGTCGGCGACACGGTGTCCCAGACCAGTCGCGTCAGGTCGTGCCGCTTGGCCTTGTCCTCCATGGCGATCCGGCCTCGCTCCGTGGAGAAGTAGTACTGGTACCACCAGGCGTGCTCGGTCGCCGGCGCCAGCGGCTGGAGGTTCGCCTCACGATCGATGACGAGGTAGCCGCCCACCGACACCAGGGCCTTGCAGCGCTCGGGCCACAGCGCCGCGATGACGTCGGCGGTCCGGGCTCCCCAGTCGAATCCGGCGAGCACCGCCTTCTCCAGCCCCAGCGCGTCCATCAGGGCGATGACGTCGAGGGCGAGGGCCGACTGCTGGCCGTTCCTGAAGGTCCGGGACGACACGAAGCGCGTCGTGCCGTGGCCGCGCAGATAGGGAACGATCACTCGGTGGCCCTCCGCCGCCAGCAGGGGCGCGACGTCGACGAAGCTGTGGATGTCGTACGGCCAGCCGTGCAGGCAGATGACCGGCGCTCCGTGGGCCGGCCCCAACTCGGCGTAGCCGATCTCCAGCAGACCGGCCCTGACCTTCTTGAGCGGGGGGAACGCGGTGTGCCCGCGGGGTCCGGCCACGGGCGCGGCGGCGGACGCGACGGCCGTGGGCGCGGTGGCGGACGCGGCGGACGCGGGTGCGGCGGCCCGCTGCCCCGTCACGGCCGAGGCATGCGCCGCTCCCGACGGCCCCACCAGTGTTCCGGCGACGGCGCCACCGGCACCCAGGCCGAGAGCCTTGCCGAACGTACGCCTGTTGACCATGTGAAGCCCTCCGCGCGTATCGAAGTGCCGGCCTGCGACCGATCTGCGCCTCGCAGGAGATCCCACGCGCACTCCGGTCCAACGACCTCCGTGGGCGTGCCAGACGACTGTGGCACAGCCGTGCGTCACCGGTCAAACAGGTGACGCACACCAAGTCGCCGCACATCAGGGGCGTTTGACCATCAGGACCATCCAGAAATGATGCGTCCGCCTCTTGCGCTCCCACGCGGCGGGGCGGCACTCTACCGAAGCAGAAAGAACGATCGTTCTTCCTTGGAGAACCTCCGGAACGGAGCCCGATGATGATCGACCGCCGCACTCTGATCCGTCACGGAGGCGCAGCCACCGCCGGTGCCCTCGCCATGTCCGCCGTCGCCCCGACGACCGCGGCCGCAGCGGCCACCGGCCACGGGACCCGGAAGGCTCAACACCCCTACCCCGCCGGCCACACCAACCCCATGGGAGCCGCGACCCCCACGGACCCGACCTCCGGAGTCACCCGGACCGTGCTCCAACGCCACCCCTCCCCCGCCAAGGGGTGGGACACCGTCCAGACCCTGGTGGAGATCCCCAGGGGCAAGGAGTCCGGCCGGCACAGCCACCCCGGGGTGGAGGTCGGATACATCGTCCGCGGCGACGTGCTGATGGTGTTCGACGACGGCCACGTCCTGCGGCTGCGCACCGGCGACCCCTTCTTCATCCCTTCCGGCGCCGTCCACAACGCCCGCAACGTCGGCACGGTGACCACGATGATGCTGTCCACCTACGTCGTCGACGAGACGAAACCTCTGGTCACCACGTACGAGCGCGGGCCCACGGAGTCCCGCCCCTGACCGCACGGACCGGCCGTCCCTCCCTACGCTGTGCGCATGACCACGGGAGCCACCGAGAGAACCCACCCCAGAGAACGCCTGCTGGACACTGCGGAGCGCCTGTTCTACACACAGGGCATCCAAGCCGTGGGCGTGGAGCAGCTGGTCACGGAGGCAGGGGTCACCAGGGCGACCTTCTACCGCCACTTCTCCAGCAAGGACGGGCTGGTCGACGCCTACCTGGAGGCCCGCGGAGCGAGGGTGGAGGACGCCGTGGCGGTCATCCTCGACGCTCATCGGGGCCGCGACGCCCTGCTCGCCATCATGGACATGATCGGCGACAACCTCTGCCGGCCGGGGTTCCGCGGCTGCGGCTTCCTCAACGCCGCCGCGGAGTACCCCGACCCGACGCACCGGGTACGCGTCCGCATCGCCGAGCACCGCCGCTGGTTCCACGACGTGCTGCACGCCGTGGTCCGCGACGCCGGTCACCCCGATCCCGAGCGCGTGGCCCGGGCCCTGGTCATCCTGCGGGACGGAGCCATGGTGGGCGGCTACCTCGACGACGCCCGCACCATCAGGACGACACTGCGCGAGGCCGCGGAGAACCTTCTGACGCCATGACGGAACCCCACGAGCTCGGCCGCTGCCAACACCACTTGACCGCTGAGGCGCATGAAACCCCGCTCGCCGTCATCCTGACCGGCGGCAACCGCAACGACGCCACCCGGCTCCGGCCAACCTGAGGCCCAGGCCTTGAGCGAGCCGCCAGTCTCGCGCGGTCGGTGTCGGGGAGCCAGTCGCGCTGCGGTGTGTGGTCCAGCCAGCGCCGGGTGCGGCCGGCTTCGGTGAAGCCGCGCGGCAAGAGCCGCTGGGTGAGTTCCGTGTCGCGGCCACCCGGCAGCGGATGCACCCGGCCGAAGCCCAGTCGGTGTCGCCGCCCAGCAGCCCTTGCGCGCCTGAGGGCGCTCGCCCTCCGCAAGCGCCTCGCGCGCGGTCGGCAGGCGGCCCGCCCGACGTGCAGCGTCCCGGCGGTCGTGGCGAACGCGCGGACCAGGGCGAGGTCGAGATCCATGCCGCTGACCCCATGCGACAACCGCCCGTTGTCGGCCAGGCGGATTCGTTGTTGGCCGAGCCACCGCCCCGCCCGGTCAGATGGTCCCGGCCGCCACACCCGGGCATGACTCACATCCGAACGACCGGGAAACATCAACCACCGAAGGAGCACGACCATGACCAGCACCGACCCCAGGGCCGTCGTCATCCGCTACGTCGAGGCCGTCCGCGACGGCGACGCCGACGTCATCCACGACAGCTTCGCCGAGGACGCAACCTGGCACTACCCGGGCCACCTGCCCATCTCCAAGGTGTGGCGCGGCCGCGATGCAATCGTCAACGAGTTCCTCGGCGGCATGGGACCGATCCTCGTCCCCGGCACCGTGGAGATCGAACTGGTCAGCACGATCGCCGAAGGCGACCGCGTGGTCGCTGAATGGACCTCCAGGGCCACGACCGTCCACGGCGGCGTCTACGACAACCGCTGCATCGGCGTCTATACCGTCCGCGATGGAAAGATCACCTCCGTCATCGAATACGCCGACACCCAGCACGTGGCCGCGGCCCTCTTCCCGGACTTCGACGCCCGCCGGCCCGCCGAAGCCGAGTGAACCACGCAGTTGCCCGCGCACACAGGTGACTCATCATGTGCCTGGCGCGGAATTCGGCGCCCGTGAGGCCCGGTTCGCAGAGACGTCCAGTGATGCCCAGGGCACCTCCCGGGCAGGGGGCTCCGCCCCTTCGGAGCTGCCCTGGCCCTTCCGCCAGAATTGGTCGCCATGGACTTCTCCACGCCTTCGTGCGTCCTGGGCAGCGACGGCCTCTGCGCGCCCCACACCGGCCGCGGCCACGCCCCGGACGCCTTCGTCGAGATCGGTTCCCTGACGAAGGCGCTGACCGGGACGCTGCTCATGCGGCTGGCGGCGCAGGGTGTCGTCTCCGTGGACGACCCCGTCGAGCGGTGGCTCGCGACACCGGCGGGTACGGGCATCACCTTGCAGCAGCTGCAGGAGCACACCTCGGGTCTGCCCCGTCTGCCGCCTCTGCTGCCGGGGGCGAAGCGCTCGGACCCCTACCGCCCGTTCACCGACCAGGCGCTGCGGGATCTTCTGGCCGCCGGGCTGGACACCCTCGCGGTCGCCCCTCCAGGAGAGAAGGAGGAGTACTCCAACCTCGGATACGCGGTGCTGGGCGCGGCGCTGTCGGCCGCGGCGGGCACTTCGTACATGGATCTGCTGGCGGAGCATGTGCTGCACCCGCTGGGCGTACGGAACGAGGTCACTCATCAGCCGCCGCAGGACCGCAGTCTGGTCGCGACCGGGGTCTTCGGCCGCCGGCTCCGGCCGTGGACGATGACCGGCGCGATCCTCCCCGCGGGCGGCCTGTGGGCGACCCCGCGGGCGGCGGCCCGTATCCTCACCAGCCTGGTGGTGGAACGTGTGCTGGGAGAACCGGCCCCGGCATGGCGGCGGGCGGGCGAACTCGTCTGGCACAACGGCGCCACACGCAACTCCTCGGTCTTCGCCGGCGCCTTCCCCGACGGCCGCTGGATCCTCGTCCACCGCCTCGGCGGCACGTCGGACACGACGGACCGCATGGCCGTCGACCACTTGCGGGGGAAGCGGTGCAGCGGGGGCACCGGCCTTGCCGGCCGCGGAGGCGGGCTGCGGGCCGGGCGCCGGTCCGGGCGCGATGCCGAGCGCCGGTCCGAGGGTTAGGCCGCCACCCGCTCGGCGAGGAAGTCCTCCCAGGTCCGCTGCCCGACCGAGGCGCTCTCCAAGGTCAGGTTCTCGCCCGCGCGGTAGGCGCGGCCGACCTTTCCCGGCATCCGGACGGGCAGCATCATCCGGTGCTTGCCGCGCGCCTGCAGATAGCCGCGGCTCAGGTCGCCCAGGCCGTACACCGTCGGTCCGGTGAGGTCGGGCACCAGGCCCGCCGGCCGGCCGAGGGCCAGTTCCACGAGGCGGGCTGCGACGTCGCGCGCGTCGACCGGCTGCCAGCGGAGGCCGCCCGGGGCGGGCACCACCGGCAGCTTCGCCATCTTCTCCACGACCGTCAGGGCCAGGTCGTGGAACTGGGCGGCCCGCAGCGTCGTCCACGGAATCCCGGATTCCGATATGGCCTGCTCCGCGCCCAGCTTGGCCCTGAAGTAGCCCAGCGGCAGCTTGTCCGCCCCGATGACCGAGATGTACACCAGGTGTTCCACACCGGCACGTTGCGCGGCCCGCACCAGGTGCCGCGTGGCCTCGTCGTCGCCCTTCGGACCGCCCGCGAGGTGAAGGACGGTCTCCACGCCCTCCAGTGCGCCGTCAAGGCCCTCGCCCTTGAGCAGGTCGGCGGAGACGTGCTCGATGCCGCCCCCTGACTCGCCGCCACGCCGGCTGAGCACCCGGACGGTGCAGCCGGCCTCCCGCAGAAGCGGTACGACGAGGCGGCCGAGCGTGCCCGTGCCACCGGTGACCAGAACGGGGGCGGTCTTCGCGGTCATCTCCGGCATCTCCACCATCTCCCAAGTGCTCGCCCGGGAGATGATCTCCCAGGTCTCTGCCTCTACCTCTGCCTCTATGACCCGCCGCGAAGAAGGAATGTGACAGGTGGACGAAAAAACTTCCCCCGCTTGCGTGACCACGGTGACCGCGCTGTTCGAAGAACACCGGCCCCGCCTGAGGGCCGTGGCCTACCGCATGCTCGGCTCGCTCAGCGAAGCCGACGACGCCGTCCAGGAAACCTGGCTGCGACTGGACCGTACGGACGCCGCCGACATCGACAACCTCGGCGGCTGGCTGACCACGGTGGTCGGACGCGTCTGCCTGAACCTGCTGCGGTCGAGGGAACAACGGCGCGAGGACCCCCTGGACATACGGATCCCCGACCCGGTCATCAGCCGCGAAGACGGTGCCGCCGACGCCGACCCGGAGCAGAAGGCGCTGCTCGTCGACTCGGTCGGGCTGGCCCTGCTGGTCGTCCTGCAGTCGCTCGCCCCCGCCGAACGGCTCGCGTTCGTCCTCCACGACATGTTCCACGTCCCCTTCGACGACATCGCCCCGCTCGTCGACAAGACCCCGGCCGCGACGCGCCAGCTCGCCAGCCGTGCCCGCCGCCGCGTACAGGGCCAGGCCCCGGCGCCCGACCCCGACATCGCCCGCCAGCGCGCCGCCGTCGACGCGTTCTTCGCCGCCGCGCGCGACGGCGACTTCGAGGCCCTCGTCTCCGTCCTCGACCCCGACGTCGTCCTGCGCTCCGACGGCGGCGTCGCCCGCGCCGGCCTGACGGTCGCCGTCCGTGGCGCGAAGACGGTGGCCGCACAGGCGACCACCTGGGGCAAGCTGTCCCCGTTCGTCCGCCCGGTGCTCATCAACGGCGCCGCCGGGGTCGTGGTCGTCCCCCAGAAGCAGCCGGTGTCCGTCATGGCCTTCACCGTCGTGGACGGAAGGATCGCCGCCATCGAGATCCTTGCGGACCCCGAGCGTCTGGGGCGGCTGGACTTGTCGGCCCTGAGGACCGCCTGACGGGTGGACAATGCGGCTGCACGGGCGGACGGGCCGCGGTAGAACCGCTCATTGCTCAAGACGGGCCCTGCCGTCTGCAATATGGCAATGTCCCCTCACAGGAGGGGACATTGTGGGCTACTTGGCGCGTACCTTGCGGCCCTTCGGCGGCTCGCATTCCTGCGCGGCTGCGATGAAGGGCTTGAGTGCGTCATGGAGCTTATTCAGCGAGTCGGGCCCAAGCTCGATCTGGTAATACTGGACAGATGGGACCAGCCTGGTTTCGAATTCGCTGCTTCCGTCCTCGTCATCCTTCGCGGCCCCCACCCGCACTTCCATACCCGGAACTGCGAACGTGTGCAGATGGACGTCCTCGGTCACGTTCGGATCGAGGTCGTCGTAGGATTCGACCTTCACCCATGTCTCCTGGGTGATCGACTGGTCTCCCACTGTCAAAGTTCTGCCTCCCTTCCGCACACCCGGCTCGCCTTGTCGCGATTCGTCCACCTCAATAAATCTGGTGCCCATCAGTGCCCCTTCCCAAGAACAACCAAAGCCTAGCCGCTGATGGGTAGTTACGCTCAATCGGGAAGGCGTCAGGAGGCCCCTGCCGCAATGCCGGCCGCGACACGGGCGACGGCGGAGCGGACAGGGGACGAGGGATGCGCCGCCGGCCCGCCGGTCAGCGCATCCCCCGGGGCTCAGCAGTAGAGGTTGCCGCCCGGAGCCACACCCAGCGTCTGGGCGAATCGCTGGTAGCTGTTCACCCGGCTCTGCACCTGGGCGGGGTTGCGGCCGTCGCACTCCACGGCACCGTTGATGCTGCGGATGGTCTGCCCGAATCCACTGCTGTTGACCATCGCGTCGTGCGGCGTCATGGTGCCGGGGCCGCGCTGGGTGTTCCAGTACCACAGGGCGGTTTTCCAGGAGACGGCCGCGTCGGTCTGGACGAGCGACGGATTGTTCAGCAGGTTGATTCCGAGGGCGTCGCCTGCCGCCTTGTAGTTGAAGTTCCAGCTGAGCTGGAGCGGACCGCGGCCGTAATAGGCGGCCTGACCGGCCGGGCAACCGTAGGGCTGGTTCCGGTCGCAGTAGTGGGGATAGTTGGCCGTGTTCTGCTCCACGATGTGGACCAGGCCCCCGGTCTCGTGGTCGACGTTGGCCAGGAAGGCCGCGGCCTCCTGCCGCTTGACCTGGTCACTGCCGGTACTGGCGAATCCCGGGTACGCGGCCAGCGCCGCGACCAGCCCGTTGTACGTGTAGAACGAGTTCCGGCCCGGGAACATCTGCTGGAACTGGGCCTCCGTCACGGGGAACCTTCCGGTCCCCGGGTTCCCGCCTCCCTGACAGGTGTACGGGTCCCAGTACCACGTGCTGATGAGCGGGTCGTAGCCGGGATTGTCGTGCTCGGCGATGTAGTACCTGCCGTCCGTGTAACGGACGACCGTGCCCGTCGGATACCAGGTGCCGGCCGTCCAGTTGGACGCGTTGTCGCACGGGCCGGCGGCACTCGCCGTGCCGGACGGCACGAGGAGGGCCGCACCGACCAGGGCCAGTACGGCCAGCAGCAAGGTGACGAAGCGGTTTCTTCTCACGGCAGCTCCTGTGGGGTCGGATCACTGAGATGACACTCGCTTGCTGAAAGCGCGACGGGGCCGGCGGAAGGCGCTGCGGCCGTCGCCCTTGCGCAGTGAATAACTCTTCAACTTCGTTGTCAACGACATGCATCATGGGCGGCCAAACCAGGTGCATTTGGCAGCCGGTTCCGGACAACTGTCGCTGCGGGGACTTGCGTCGGCGTCGTCCCGCATGGCACTCATGGACCGAAAGGCGGACGCGTTCCGAAGAAATACCGCTGTCCGTCGACTTCCTGACCGGCGAGCCGTGACGGCTCCGTAATGCCGGTTTCCGGGGCGCTCGCTCCACGGGTCCGTGGAGCACACCCGCCCGCCATTACACCTCGACGAGGAGAGACCATGCGTGGAAGCAGAGCTGTACGCTCCGCGGCCGTTACCCTGGCCGCCGCGGTCACCGGAATTGCCGTCGCCGCGGGCCCGGCGGCCGCCGACGTTCCGATCGGCCAGCCGATGAACGGAAAGATGACCTACTACACCGACAAGGGATTCGGCGCCTGCGGGACCGCCATCGACGCAAATTCCCAGGACCTGGTCGCGGTCTCGCCCTCCTGGTGGACCTCCGCCAATCCCAACAACGATCCTCTCTGCAAGGGCATATCGGTCGAGGTCAGCTACAACGGCAAGACCATCAGAGTCCCGGTCAGGGACAAGTGCCGCTCCTGCGACCGCACCCACATCGACCTCGGCCGGCCGGCCTTCGAGAAGCTGGCACCGCTCGACCGGGGCGTGGTCGACGGCATCACTTGGAAGTTCGTGCGCTGAGCCCAGGGCCCGGGGCCCGTTGGGCGCTGCCCCACCAGGAGGTGGGGTCCGTCTCGTTGGGCCAGGCGATCCGGATACGGCCGGTGGCGGCCCGCAGTCTGCTCTCGCCCAGGGAGCCGGCTGCGAACCGGCTCTTCCCCTTCTGCCGTGGAGCGGCAGCGGGCGCCGTCACGGTCTGTCCGGCGCCTGCCTCCTCCGCCCTCGGCTGCTCGGCCTTCGGATTCCAGTCCTTCAGAGTGTCCTTGAACTCGCGTAAGGTGTTGTTCCATTCGTGCTCGGTCCAGAAGGCACGCTGCTGGGCGTCGGTGGCCGTGGCCCGGGCGTGGACTCCGCCGTCCGCCGTGCCCGGCGTGGACACGGCGGGACCGGTGGCCGGGGTGGCGGCGTACGCCTGAACGACGGGGAGAGCGGCGACCAGACTCGCTGCGGCGAGGCTCATGGTGACGGCATGTCTGCGCAACGGATGCTCCATCCATCTACGGGTGCGGTTGGTGGTGCCCGGACCGTAGGCGGAAGGATTCACCATTCGATTGACGGCCGATCAACGGTCGGCCTTCGCAGCAGGCGCGCGGCCGCTACGGGGGCACTTCACCCCGGGCGGGCTCCGCAGGCGGACGGCGGTGAGCAGCAGTGCCACGCTGTAGGAGCCGACGAAGAACGGGATCAGGCCGAGGCCGAGTTCCTGCGGCATGTGATCCAGCGGCCGGGCGGAGTCCGGGCCGGCCGTTCCGTGCGCGAAGAGCAACCGGGCCCGCCAGGGGTCGTCAGTCGTCCCGTCCGTCCTCCAGCGCCTCGGCCACCAAGGAGCGGAGGTCACGCAGCGACGAGGGCAGCCGGGTCAGCAGCCAGTGCTCCAGGGAGCGGTCCCGGTCGGTCCGGGACGTGGTCCCCTCGGTCACCCGGCCGGCAAAGACGTGGATCACGCGGTCGGCGTCCGTCACCGTGAAGCCGCGGTAGCCCAGCCCCGGAGACGGGGGCTGGGCCCACGGGCCTGCGGGTGGGAGAGCAGCCGTCAGCGCGCGGAATTCCTCGGCAGCCCCGGGATCGAGGCGCCAACGAGGATTGGGGCGACCACTGAACAGGTCCAGTTCCACCAGCACCGGTCCCCCTTCATGCTCTACATGCTCTCCTCACGCTGCTCGGATACGGCCGACGAGGCCCGGCCGGCTCGCCTCGCCTGATGACGTCACCTGATGACGTCACCTGATGACGACCGAGCGTCCGGCATAGAAGTACCCGCAGAAATCACGATAACCCCCGCGGTTGCACGTTTCCGGATTCGTGATCCGGTTACCGCTGTTGTCATAGTCTCGGGCCGGCGTCCGGCCTGGCTTGTGCCCCCAGAAATTTCCGCTGTGGAACCTGTACCAGTGGTAGTCCTGCCCCGGCCAGACAACCAGTGCAGTGAGCCAACGGGGTTTCTCGCTGTCCGGCAGGCACTGGAAGCGCCGGACGAAGCCGTCGGCCAATGCGGCCTGTGTGACGTTCGGACAGGCCATGGTCCCGGTCTGGGCACCGTGCGCCCGGCCGGGCTGGGCGAAGGTGTCGGTGCGGATGTTGCGCGCGTAGTTGTAGCAGTTGTTGTTGGGCTGGACTTGCGGGGTGTTCCAGAAGCCGGGGTTGAACTGGCCGAATTCGATGTAGCAGGTGGCGGCCGGCGCGGTTTCCTGGGCAGTCGTGCGCAGGGGGTGCGCGGGGAGTGCCGGGGACCGGGTCCAGGTCGGCGGCTCGGCCTCGAAGGCGTTGATCTCACCGAGCACCAGCTCGCGCAGGTCATCGCTGAGCGGTGTCTGCTCGTGCTCGGCCAGCCGCGTGTCCGCGTGGCGGGTCATGCCTTCCACGACCCGGCGGGCCAGCTCGGCCGAGCGACCGAGATCACGGGCGCCCAGGGTGCCCAGGGCGAAGCTGCGGGGTAAGGACTCGGGCCAGGGCTCGTCGTCGCTGACAGCCGAGACCACGACCTCGCGATATCCGAGGCCGTCATATCCCGCCCCGGGTATCCCCACCGCTCCTTCCGCCGCATCGGCCACATCCGACAACAGACTTCTCGCCACGCTCTCGTCCGTGATGATCCAGGACGGGTCGGGACGGCCGGAGAAAATACTGATGTCGATGCGCAGCATGCCGATGCTCCTCATCTACTGGGGGACTCGTGCCCCCTGTTGGTAGCATTGTCCAGTGAGCATGGTCAATCACTTGCACAGAAGTGATATCGATCCCCTCCGATTAGCTTTCGGGGCCGCGGTCGATGGATCAGAAAAACCGGCTCGCTTGAATTCTGAATTACCTCACCGATGCCTGTTCAGCGCCTTTACAGGTCGTTTCACTCGGGGAGCCTGCACCATCACGGCCCCGGGACGACCCGGCGCCGGTAGATCGAACGCTGCAGGTGGTCCTTGGTCGGACCGGTGGTACGCCAGCACACGTGCCATTCGTCACGGGAGACGACGTCGAACGTTCCTTCATAGCTGTCCGCCGCACACGCGTGGGAGACCGTCCAGTGCCCCGTGCGCAAGTCCAGCTCGTGGAAGAACCGGCCGTCGGAGAACAGGACCTCACAGGTGCCGTCCGCGGCCGGGAGCAACATCAGGGTGCGGCCTGCCGGGCTCGTCGCACCCTCCCATTGCAGCTCTCCGTCCTCGGTGTGCACCAGCCGACCGTCGTCGGCCTCCCCGAACACCGCCGTGCCGTGGAACGATCCGCTGCGGTCCGCCGCCAGGTCGAACAAGACGCGCTCGACGGTCCAGTCCCCCGTCAGATGAGCCACCGCATCGGACACCGGATACCGACCTGCTTCACTCACCGGCACCGGCGCCGGCTCCGGGCCCGAGGCGTGGACGGAAGATCGGTCGGGAACAGAAAACTGCATCCCCCAATTACACCACCTGCCCCTACCCCATCCCGCTCTGGCGGGTGCCGGGTGAGCAGAGACGGAGGTCGACGGGCACGATCGGGCGGCGATTTCCGCCTCACCCACAAGGGGGAATCCACCGGATCCGCTGTCCGATGATCCGATGCACCGCTTGCATGGACGCGTCACCCAAGAGCTACCGTCCATCAGGAGAGCAACTTGGACCGCCGCGCCTTCCACCGCCGACTGATGTCCTTGGGCAGCTTCGCAGCAGCCGGGACGCTGCTCGGAATGCCGGCCACCGCGACCGCGGGTCCGCGGTACCGGAACGTCCTCTCCCCACCAGCCGGGTCCTCCCGACGGACAGTGGTGGAGTACGAGCTGCCGCCCGCTGAGGAAACGCACGAGATCGTCAAAATGCCGGGCCGGCCGATGGTCCTCGTGTCCCAGATGTCCAACAGCCGGCTGGTGAAGCTCCAGCTGGACACCCGCACCGAGCAGGTGACAGACGTCAAGGCGTTCCCGCTCGGCTCCTCCGACGCGATGCTGCACGGGCTGGCGGTCTCCTCGCGCCATCCCGGGCGGATCTGGGCCACGCACGAGGGCGCCGACCGGCTGCTCCTGGTGGATCCCCGGGCGGATTCCCTTGAGGCCGCCCCGCGCGTCGAACGTGAGATCGCCGTTCCGGGCGGCGGCCGGGGGCCGCACTACGTCAACGAGTACGGCGACACCTTGTGGGTGACCCTGAAGGGGAGCGACCAGGTGCTGGCCCTGGACCACACGCGTCCTGGCCGCCACCGCCTCTTCGATGCCGAGCCCCACCCCATCTTCGCCGCACAGCACCCGGTCAGCGGGGACTTCTACGTCAGCCAGGACGGTGCGAGCTCGCTGCTGCGCATCGACCCGCGCAGCGGACGCACCTCCCAGATCCCCGTTCCGGCGGAGCGGGGCAGCACCCCGGTCGGCCTGATCAGCGGCCCCGGCGGCATCTGGGTGGTGCTCCTCGGCACCGCGAAGGCGGGGACCGGCACCTTCGGGCGGATCGCCGCGGACGGACAGATCGTCTGGCACCGGCTGGGCAACCCGCTGGGCCAGTCGGCGTCGCTGCTGCACCTGGCCTTCGACCCGCCGGGCACGGCGCGGGAGCCCGGACTGTGGCTCCTGGCGTCGACGATCGTCTCCGAGCAGGCCCGCGACCTCATCATCCGGGTGCGGTTCGACCCGTCCTGGGCACGCGTCACCGGCGAGGAGTACGCGGCGCTTCCGACGCAGTTGTGCAAGGCGCACCGCCTGCTGCCGCTGGAGAACAGCGTGCTCGCCACCGAACTGACGAGTGCCAGGGTGGCCCAGCTGATCAGCGCCCAGCACTGACAGCGGCGATCTCGGAAGGCCCGTGCCCCTCGTGGAAGGGACGGCACCATGCGGGGCAGCAAGGTGGGTGTAACTCGGTGTATGAGATGGCTATTTGAGGACGGAATCAGACCGAGAACGTGTCACGAAAACCGTCCCGAGCGCGATATTTTCGCGAGGGATGGACGGCTTGCCGCCGTCGCCCTTTCAGAAGGGGAGCGCCGAGGGGACGGAAACGCCGACGCCCGCAGGCCGCCGCTGCCGAATACGCCGAATACGTCGGATACGCCGGTGCACCTGACCCGTCCCCTCGCCGTCGTACTTTGCGCAGCTTCCCCCTTCAGGACACCGACACGAAGGAGTACGTTTCTTGACCACTCACCTTCGACATGGCGCCGGCCCGCGGAAGTTACTGGCGCCGATGGCGGCACTGTGCGGGATCATCGGTGCCACCGCGCTCAGTACGAGCCCGGCGGCCGCAGCCGATCAGCGTCAGGCGATCTACGCCATCGCGCACCGGGTCGACACCCTGGACGGTGTGGACGCCGCCCTCAAGCATGGCGCCAACGCCATCGAGATCGACGTCTGTGCCTGGTGGAACCCGAACGAATGGCGCGCTTATCACGACTGTTCCTCGGCCGGTGACAACCGGCGGGGCCCCAGCTTCGACAGCACGATCGACCGTATTGTCTCCCACGCCAACGCAGGGCGCCGGCTGGCCCTGGTCTGGCTGGACATCAAGGACCCGAACTACTGCGGAGAAGCTCCGAACCGTGGGTGCAGCGTCGCCGGACTGCGCGACAAGGCGCAGCGGCTGACGGGTGCCGGGATCCAGGTGCTCTACGGCTTCTACGAGTACCACGGCGGTAGCACCCCGGACGTCGGCGGCAGGGGCTGGAAGAGCCTGGAGGGCAAGCTCGGCAAGCTGGAGGGCATCACGACGACCGGGACCCGCGATCAGGTCCAGGCCGCCTTCAACCGGTCCGGCTCCGGGTTCCCGGCCGGTCGCCGGGCGATGGACTACGGCGACTCCGATATCACCAAGGGGTTCGGCAACTGCACGGAAGCCAGCCGCAACACGTGCGCGGAACTGAAGAAGGGCGCCGGGGACCGTGCGGCCGGCCGGCTCGCGGCCACGCTGTCCTGGACGACCACCTACAACGACCCGTGGTACGTCGACAAACTGCTGGGCGACGCTCGGGTGGACGGCATCATCGCCGGCTACGGCGCCTTCACCGGAGTGCGCGAATACGACGACAGCTGGCAGTGCGCCAACTCCATCAACCTCATCCGTGACTGGGTGAACCGCCACGGCACCACCCACCGCATGGCCACCAGCGGCGACCGCCTGTTCAGGTAGCGGACAGCCTCGGTCCGGGTCCGCACCACCCTGCGCCCATGGGCCCCAGGGGCCCCTCACACCGTCGGCCGGGAGCCCGGCCGACGGCCTTTCCTCAGGAGAGGACGGCCGCGGTCGGGGACGGTGGCCGTCAGGGCTTCGACGGCGGTGGGGTTGAGCAGGTTGATGCGGACGTAGCCGGGATGGCCGTCGAGTTCGAAGTGCCGCTCGTCGAGCGCCAGGAACCAGCGGTGCGGGACGCGTGGCCGGCCAAAGAGGAAGAATCCGGTCTCGACCGGTGTCCAGGCGGCGAGCGCGCCGCTCGCGGTGAGGCGCGCGTAGTTGTCACGAATGTGCCGGACCAAGTCTGCGTTGCCGTGCAGGATCATGAGGTCTGCGGCGTGGTGGGCGAACAGCCGGTCGGAGACGGCGACGTCACCGTGGAGGTTGATGTGCAGGTCGGCGAGCTCCTGGCGCAGCGCGGCGGGCACCAGCAGGTGGGCGCAGCGGTATCCGTGGACGGACAGGTACTTGGTGGGGCACACCATGCGCAGCGTGTGCTCGGCCGGAAGCCGGGCGCTCGCCTCCCCCGGCCTTCCGTCCCAGGGCATGTACTGGAAGGTGCCGTCCACGAACACCAGCGACCCCGTGGCCTGCTGCCACGCCGCGATCGCGTCCAGGACGGCCGTCGGCACCCGGCGCCCCGCGTACCAGACGGGGTCGGTCAGCACGAGGACCGTGGGTTCCTCGGGCAGGCTCAGGTCGAACTCCGGCTGGTACGCGTGCCCGGAGGCCACCGGAACCGGCTCAATACCGAATGCGCGTAAGAGATAGGCCAGTTTGTAGTACACGGGCGCCACGTAGTGGATCCGCCGGTGGCCGTTCACGGCGAGCCAGGTGACGAACGTTCCGAGCACACTGCTCGAACCGCCGGCCGGAACGACATTCCGCTCACCGTAGGCCACCCCGTCATAGCGCTCATGCATGGCGGCGATCTTTGACCGGAGATCCAGGTCTTCGTCCAGACCCGCGTACCGGGTGATGTCCGCCAGATGGCACGGCGCGGTGTGGGCGAGCGGCCCGAGATACCGCCCCACGTGGGGATGGCCGCCGTTGTAGTCGGAAAGGAAGACGCGGGCACCCGGTTGCTGGCGCTCCGCCTCGATGTGTTCGTGCAACTCCAGCATGCGGAACAGCGGAGGTCTCGCCGTTCGTCCCGACCCGGTCTGCATTTTTCTCCTGATGCCGCTTAAGGTCCTGCCGGCCGCCGCCGGACTGCAGGACGCCGGGGCCGGCCTGTCCGCCGCACGCCCGGCCGACAGCGCGCCATGCCTACCCGCAACACCCGCACTTGAACGCGGGACGGCCCGAGGCACGAGCCGGCCTCCCATCGGCCGCCCCACCCGGCCCGCCACCGTGGCCGGCGCTAGCCCGCCTTCACGGTGTCGCTTCCCCGGAGGAACTCGGCTGTGCCCGAGTAGCTCCGGGTGGTGTCCGGAACGGGCGAGCCGCTGGGCTGGGCCTGGAACGCAGGCCGGAAGACGTCGAAGGCCGCGGTGAAGGCCGTCCCCCTGATGAGGACCGGCAGCCCGTCGGCGGTGGTGTGCGCGGTCGTGTTCGACGGCCCCGGAGCGAGCCGCAGCCACCCCACTCCTCCCAGGTAGGGGTTCGGGAGAGCGGTGACCGTGTAGTGCAGGAACGTGAACGGCCGGGCGACCGGGGGGTACTCGTCACCCTTCAGGCACACGGGCCTGCCGTCCACGAGCACGTCCTTGCCCGACCCGAGGAGCGGCTGCGGCGTCATCAGCTCGGGGACCACCAGGGTGGACTTCGGGGCGATCAGCGGATCGAACGTCACCTTGAGCAGGTCGCCGGTCCGGATGACGGAGTCTGCCACCACGAAGGACGATCCTCTCTGCCGGGCCACCTTCGCCGACCGGGCCGGCCGCAGCGAGAGGTCGATTGACCCACGTCCTCCGGCCGGATCGCACGCAGGCGGGCCGGTTGGTCACCACTGCGGGTGCCGGTGATCGGCCTGATGGGTGCCGCGGCGAAGGGGCGGCCGGCAGAGGGGGTACGACTGCATGTGCGACGGCGAACGCCTGCGACGGATGCAGGCGGAGGACACAGGGGATCGGAAACGGGAACAGGAACAGGAACAGGAACAGGAACGGCCTGGCAGTGATCGAAATGGTGGACAGGGCGCTGGAATGGCGCGTCTGTGACGAGTTGGACAAAGCGGGTGAGGGAGACGTCGATGTCGACTTCGGCCCGCCGTCGCGCGACCGTGACCTCGGCGGGAGCGGCCGTCCCACCGTGAGTCTGTACCTCTACGACGTGCGGGAGGACCTGGACCGCCGTCAGAACGGCACGGTCGTCCACCACGACGACCTGCGCCGGCGGCCGGACGGCACGCTGGTCCGGATCAAGAGCTACGAGCACGACCCGCCCAGGTACGCGCAACTGTCCTACCTGCTGACCACCTGGGCCACGGACGTGGCGAGCAGCCATCTCATGCTCGGCGTGCTGCTCGTGGGGCTGGCACGGAACCGCATCCTGCCCCTGCGGCTCCACCCCGACCTGGAGGTTCTGGACCTCTCGGCCATGATGGACGTGGGAGGCCCGATGCCCGGGGGGCAGGGCATCGGTGACCTCTGGGGCGGCCTGGACCACGTCGTCGTGCCGTCCCTCAACGTCACGGTGTCCCTGCCGCTGCTCACGTTCCTGCCCCTCAAGGGGCTCGACCACCTCGTCCGGCACCCGCCCGACGTCCGTCTCCGCACCAAGCGCCTCCAGGAGCGGGCCCCGCGCGCCGAGGCCGAGAGGAGCGCGACCGGTGAGTGAGCTCACCGGCACCACGGCCCCGGCCCGTCCCCCGGCCGGCCGGCCGCCGGCGCCGGACCCACTGGCCGCGCGTCTGGCCCTGCTCCGGTCCCGCGTGCTCCGGGCCGTCGCCGAACGGGCCGCCGCGGACCCGGAGGCCGCGGACGACCCGCTGCGAGGGCTGTACATCTCCGACGAGTCGGCGTTGCGGCTGCTGGACCTTCCGGCGGGTCCGCTGCTCCCCGATCCTCACGAGGAAGAACAGGCACGGGAGATCGGTGCTCCGGCGCGGCTGGCCGCCGTGGCGGCGGCGTTCGGCCTTTCCGCGCACGACACCGACCTGTTGCTGGTGGCGCTCGCTCCCGATCTGGACCCCCGGCTGGAGCGGGCCTACGCCTACCTCAACGACGACGTGTCCGCCCGGCGCGCCACCACGGGCCTGGCCCTGCGGCTGTGCGGGTCGGCGCAGGGCAGCCTCCAGGGCCGCGCGGCGCTGGCGCCGGAGGGCCCGCTGCGGTCCGGTGGGCTGCTGGTGGTCGAGGACGACGGGCAGCCCTACGCAAGCCGTCCGCTGCGTGTGCCCGACCGCGTCACCGACCACCTCCTCGGCCGCGACACGCCACCGCCGGGCCTGGCCCGTCACCTTCTCGGGAGCTCCCGCGCACCGGGCCGGGTACCGGCGCCCCTGCCGGACGCCCTCACCGGCGTGGTCACCCGGCTGGCCCGGGCCGTCACGCGGCCGGGGCTGGTGTACGTGCGGGACCGGCACGGCGGCCCCGGGCCGCTGGTCGCCGAGTCGGCCCTGCACGAGAGCGAAAAGGGTGTGCTCCGCGTGTCCCTGCCGTCCGGCGCGGACCCGGAGGAGACAGGCGGGCTGCTGCGTGCGGCGCTGCTGGAGGCCCGGCTGACCGGCAGCGGCCTGGTGCTGGAGCACGCCGAGGCGTTGGGCGACGACCCCACCGCCGTCCGCCGGGCGATCGAGCCGCTGACCGCGCTTGGTGTCCCCGTGGTGCTGGTGGGTCACCGGCCGTGGGACGCCCGGTGGGCGGTCGCGCTGCCTCTGTCACTGGACTGCCCCACGCTGCGGGAGGCGGACCGGGCGCGGCTGTGGCGCCGGGAGTTGTCCGCCGGGGACCGCGGGGTTGCGGGAACGGCGGGAGGTGTTCCCGAGGCCGCCGTGACGGCGGTGGCCCGGTACCGGCTCTCGCCGGGGCAGATCCGCGCCGCCGCGGAGGCAGCCTGCCGCCGGGCGGTGGCCGACGGCGGAGAGGTGGAGGCCGGAGACCTGGCCGCGGCCGCCCGGGCATCCGCCGGAGGAGCCCTCGGGCGCTTCACCCGGCGGGTGGTTCCCGCCGTGTCCTGGGCCGACCTGGTGCTTCCCGAGCCCACCGGGAGCCTGGTGCGCGATGTCGCCCACCGTGCACGGCACCGCGACAGGGTGCTCGGCGCGTGGCGGATGCGTCCCGGCGGAGGCCGCGGCCAAGGTGTCACGGCGCTGTTCAGCGGGCCTTCGGGGACCGGCAAGACGCTCGCGGCCGAGGTGGTCGCCGCGGAGCTGGGCCTGGAGCTGTGCGTGGTGGACCTGGCCGCTGTGGTCGACAAGTACGTGGGAGAGACGCAAAAGCACCTCGACCTGGTCTTCCAGGAGGCCGAGACCGTGGACGCGGTCCTGCTGTTCGACGAGGCGGACGCGGTGTTCGGCAGGCGGTCGGCGGGGCGGGACGCGCAGGACCGTCATGCCAACAGCGAGACGGCGTACCTGCTGGCGCGCCTGGAGACGTTCGACGGCGTGGCCGTCCTCACCACGAATCTCTACGCGCACCTCGATCCCGCGTTCCTGCGCCGGTTCGACGTGGTGGCGCACTTCCCGGCCCCGGGGGCGCAGGAGCGGCGTGCCCTGTGGGACCGCTGTCTGGGCGGGCTGCCCCGGGCGGAGGACCTGGACCTGGACCGGCTGGCGCGCGGATTCGACCTGCCGGGTGGTGCCATCCGCTGCTGTGCCGTCACGGCCGCCTACGGTGTCGCCGTGACGGGTGGTCCGGTCACCACGGAGGACCTGTTGTCGGCGGTACGGGCCGAGTACGCGAAGCTGGGCCGCCGCTACGTCGAGGAGACGGAGACCACCGGGCCGCGGCCGGGGCCGGGGCCGGCGTACAGGCGGCGGCCCGGCGGCGGCTGAGCTCCGCCGGGCCCCGGGTGAGGTGTGGCTCAGCCGGTCTTGGCGGGTTGTCCGGCGATCTGGGTGATCTGGAAGTGGACGAACTCGGCCGGACGCACGGGCGCCACCCCGATGTCACAGATGACCTTGCCCAGGTCGATGGTCGAACTGATGTTGTTCGTCCGGTCGCACACGACGAAGAACGCCTCCTCCGGCGTACGCCCCAGCAACGCACCCTGACGCCACTGATCCGTCAGAAAACTCGTCACCGAATGACGCAGAGACGCCCACAGACGATCATCATTCGGCTCGAACACCGCCCACGTCGACGACAACCGAATCGACTCCGCCAGAAAACACACCAACCGCCGCACGTTCAGATACACCCAGTCGCGGTCCTTCGACCGGGTTCTGGCACCCCACACGAGGAGCCCCTGCCCGGGGAAGACGCGCAGGCAGTTCACGCCCATCTCGTTCAGCCGCCCCTGGGCCAGGTCGGTCAGCAGGACCGGCATGTCGAGGACGCCGCGCAGGTTCTGGTTGGCGGGGGCCTTGAACACCCCGCGCTCGGTGTCCGTCCGCGCCCACACCCCGGCGACGTGGCCACTGGGCGGCACCGTGCGGTCCACGCCGTCGACGCCGGGTACCCGGATCCACGGGTAGTAGTAGGTGGTGAAGGCCGCGTCGCTCCCCTGGGCGGGCTGGTCTTTGAGGAACGTCTCGACATCGGTCGGTTTCTTTCCCGGCGGCGGTTCGAAGATCCCGACGCGGTTGCGCATCGTCACGCAGTGGGCCACCGCCTTGCCGATGAGCGTCTTGCCATCGGCATCGACGGGTGGCGGAAGAGTCTCCTCCTCGCTCACGTCCGTGGTCATGTCCCACAGGCCCGGAACGGCCACCATCGACACCTCGGGAACCGTCTGCAGGCCGGCGAGCCCCTTCAGGGGCCGGTCCGCCGAGCCCTCCAGCCCTCCCACCCCTGCGGCGACGACCTTCTTCGCGGGATCGGTGAAGCCGACGACGTAGCACGTGCTGCCCCCGTTGGCGAAGAAGCCGTACACCGCCTCGGCCAGTACCATGCACCGCTCGGCGATGCGGATGCCTCTGCGCGCCTTCTTCTTGTCCTCCTCGGCTCCCGCCTGGGAGAGCGCTTTCTTCTGCTTGGCGAGCTCGTCGGCCACAGCCGTGATGTTGTAGCGCTCGGTGAACTCCTTCCAGCTGTCCATCCGCTGCGGAGCCCGCCGCTCCTCATCGGTGAACGGCAGCAGCGTCTGCTCACCGATCGCGTTGAGCTTCTTGGTGTACCCGACGAACGCCGGGACCGATGTACTCACCCCGGTGATGGTCCGCACGCCGCTGGGGCGCTCGGTGACGTAGACGCCGGGCGCCTTCGCTGTCGTCATGACTCTTCCGCCTTGCCGGCCGACTACTCGACCCTGATGTCCTCATAGGTGATGGTGACTTGCTCGGTGGCACTCTTCGAGTCGGCCGCGCCGAGCGCCGGCCCCTCCCACCGGGAGGCCCAGGCGTTGGTGAGGTGAATGCGCCGGACGGTGTTCTTCCGGGCGTCCTTCAACGAGATGGTGATGTTCTGCCGCGCGCTGTCGAGATCGGCGTTGACCATCGTGGCCTTGATCCAGTCCGTGAACGCCGTGCTCTTGTCCATGCCACGGGTGATCGTGATCTCCCCGGTGCGGCGAGCCCCCGGCTGCTTGCGCACGACCAGCTCCCCGGTGGGTGACACCTGACGCGTTTCCACGACGTCCTGTTCGAGGGTGAGACCGGAGATCTCCTGGACGGTCTCCACCTGGAACTTGCCGAGTTCGATGCCGAAGCAGTTGCTGCTGAAACTGTCGCCTGTCAGCACGGGCGTCGCTCCTGTTCGTAGAGTCAGCCGGTCTTGGCGGGTTGTCCGGCGATCTGGGTGATCTGGAAGTGGACGAACTCGGCCGGACGCACGGGCGCCACCCCGATGTCACAGATGACCTTGCCCAGGTCGATGGTCGAACTGATGTTGTTCGTCCGGTCGCACACGACGAAGAACGCCTCCTCCGGCGTACGCCCCAGCAACGCACCCTGACGCCACTGATCCGTCAGAAAACTCGTCACCGAATGACGCAGAGACGCCCACAGACGATCATCATTCGGCTCGAACACCGCCCACGTCGACGACAACCGAATCGACTCCGCCAGAAAACACACCAACCGCCGCACGTTCAGATACACCCAGTCCCGGCTCGTGGAACGCGTGCGGGCGCCCCACACCACATGCCCTTGTCCGGGAAGGGTCCGCAGGCAGTTCACGCCCTTGTCGTTGAGCTCGCCCTGCAAGTCGTCCGTGAGCGCTTGCGTCAGCCCCGTCACGTCGCGCAGCACCTGGTTGGCGGGAGCCTTGAACACGCCGCGCTCGGCGTCCGTCCGCGCCCACACCCCGGCGACGTGGCCGCACGGCGGTGCGGCGCGGGCGTCATCGCCGGGGGCGGGCACCGAGATCCACGGATAGTAGAGGGTGGTGAACGCGGCGTCGGGGTCGGTGGTGCCGAGGTTGGTGAGGAAGTCCTTCACACCGGCCACGTTCGTGTCCGGCGGGGCGTCGAGCACGGCGAGCCTGTTCCGCATCTGCACACAGTGGGCGACGACGAGCTGCATGCACTGGGCGCCGTACTGCTCGTCCGTGTCGTCGGTCCACAGGTCGGGCACGGCCACCATCGCCACTTCCGGAACCGTCCGCAGGCCGGCGAGCCCGGTGCGGTCGTCCTCGTCGCCGGGCAGGGCGGTGAAGAGGGGCTTGGTGTGGTCGAGCCGGACGATGTAGCAGGAGGTGCCGCCGTTGGCGAAGAATCCGGAGACGGCGTCGACGAGCCGCCAGGCCTCGGCCTGATCCAGCCTCTTCACCGTCTCGTCCCAGTACTCGGATTCGCTCCCGCAGTCGGTGTACCGCTGCCCGGTGCAACCCCATTGTGCGTAGGCATCGCACGCCTCCGAGGGGATGCCCTGCTCCAATTCCTCGAGTCTGGACCGGCTGTGAGGGTCCAGTTGCTCGCGCCAGCTCTGGCTTTTGAGGTAGTACAGCTCTTCGTTTCCCTCTTCGGGCAGCAGCGCGAGCAGGTGGCCGTAGACGCGTTCGTACTCACCCCGAACACGTTCCAGTTCTTCTTCGGCCCGCTCCTGGTTGTCCCGAGCCTCGGAGAGCCCGTACGGCACCCAGAACGACTCGACGAACTCCTGCCGTCCCCGCACCAGGACCGGTTTTCCGGAGAGTTGGCCGTCCGGCGCCTTGAGGGTGTAGCCGAGGAACGCGGGGGTCGACGTTCCCACGCCGGTGATCGTGCGCGTTCCGCTCGGCAGTTCCTTGACGAAAACCCCTGGAGCCAGCGGTGTTGGGGACATGCGGTACTCGCCCTTCTCCCGGCAGGGTCCCAGCAAAGCATCAGATATGCCATATTCCCGGGCGGCTTGCCGCGTTCCCCGTGGTTCACCCTGACGCACCAGGCTGATCACCGGAGAAGACCGTGCAGACGACCTGCCGCACGTCGACTCCGATGACCCGCTCGTCGGCGCGGACGGGAGCAACGGTGTCCGCCTCCACCACGGCCGACCCGCCGGTGTCCGCGGCGTACAGGCACGAACGCACCGGGTGCGGTGCGAGACCGCCCAGAGCCGTGCCCAGCGGCAGGGTGCAGCGGAGCGTGCCGGTCGGCGCGTCGACGACCTGCACAGCGCCGCTGGTCTCGCCCGTCACGTACACCTCGCCCCCGTCGGCCGAGACGGCGATGTGCTCGGCGGTGCCGAGTCCCGCCGCCCAGGGGTGGACCGGTACGGGAGCGCCCAGGGCAAGCCGGTGAAGCTGTCCCTTCCGGGCGTGGAGGGCCTCACGTCCGTCCGGCCGGAACCCCACGGCTCCGGTGGTCTTCTCCGTGGTACTTCCCGCCATCCGGGGTCGGGCCGGGTCGGTGAGATCCACGAGGTGCACACCCTTGTCCTCGGTGGCGACCAGGCCGTACCCGCCGGACGGGTGCAGCGCCAGCGCCCACGGCTTGCCGGGCAGCGGGAGCCGCCCGGCCCGGCGTTCGACGGTGGCCGCCGGGCCGCCGGGCACCTCCAGGACGTGCAGGGCGCTGTCCGCCTGCCCGTCGGGGCACAGGAGAAGCACATGATCCGGGTTTCCCGGTCGTACGGCCAGGTCACGCGCCGGAGGGACGCCGCTGACCGTGGCGGTCACCACGGGGCTGTCGGGTGCGGCCAGGGAGACGACCCACAGCAGTCCGGCGCCGCCGGTGCCGTGACCCGCCACGTATCCGTGCGGTTCGCGCGGGTGGAGGGCGATGGCGGCGGCGATGCCTCCCGTCAGGGTGACGCTGCTCCCCGCGGCAGGCCGGGCAGGGTCGGTGAGGGTGGCTACGCGCAGGAGTTGACCGCCCTGGTCCGGACCCACGACGTAGGCGCGTCGGCCGTCCCGGGCGAGGGCGAGCCCGGCCGGCTGCGCCATGAGTGCGAGTTTCTGGCCGTCGTCGGAGCCGGTGAGCTTCACCGGGCCCAGGCCGTCCCGGCGCAGCAGGTAGGCGTAGGGGGCCGAGGGGTGGACGGCGACCGCGCGAGGGGGCTCGGTATCGGTGGTGTCCCGGAGCTGACCGGTGAACTCCGGGGTCCGGCGCAGCAGCGTGACCGTACCGTCCCGGTGCGCGACGTAGGCGCGCATCCCGTCCGGGGCGCACGCCACGCCCCTGGGGTCGGGGGCGACGGGCAAGGTGGTGACGTCCAGGCCCGGGAGGGCGAGGCAGTGCACGGCCGGCGCCTTGGCCGAGCGGTCGGTGACGTAGAGGTACCGGCCGTCGGACGTGCACGCCGCTTCCCAGGGGCGTGAGTCGTCCTGCTTCTTCACGGGGACGGTGGTGATGCCGCCCCCGTACACCGCGACGGTCCCCTTCGCGTACTCGGTCACGTACAGGGGGCTGTTCTCACCTGCGGCTGCGATCGTGTAGGGCTTGTTGTCGAGAGGGACGGGGCTGCTGACTGACTTGGCCTTGAGGCGGTTGGCGTCGTCGAGGATGACGGTCACGAGCTCTGGTTTGGGGTTCTTCTCCGGCCCTTCGGAGACGAGGTGGATGACGGTGTCGCCGTCGCAGACGATGCCGCGGGGCCGTTTGACGGTGACGTCTCGCACCACTTCCATGGGCGTGTCCTTCGTCGCCGGTACTTTCACGCCGTAGAGGGCGTCGCCCTGCAGGTCGGTCGCGTAGAGGTATTTCCCGTCCTTCGAGAGCGCGAGCCAGGAAGGGACGTAGATATTCGGGCCCTTGGTGTTGACCTCCAGCCAGCAGGTGAACTCGGCGGAGTGGTCATCCTTCAGTGAGAACTGCGCCACCTTCCCCTTGTCGGTGCTGGAGACGTACAGGGTTTTCCCGTCGGGGCTGAGCACCAGTGCGTGAGGAAGGGTGAGGTCGTCGCGTCTGATGCTCTTGTGGTGACTCCACCTCGCGCCGTTCTTCTTCAGGACGGAGACTCTCTCCTGGATGCCGGTGCTCATGTGGTTGGCGACATAGAGGAACTCCCCCTTGGTCCGGTCCGGGAACAGGGAGACCCCGATCGGCGCCGAGAACCGTCCGTCCGCCGCCGCGACCTGCTGAACGTTCTTCCACGTGGTGCCGTCGTACTGCAGGACCGAGAGCGTGCCCTTCTGCTCCCCGGGCGCCGCCCCCTCCGTGTCGGTCACGAAGAGCATGCCGTCGCCGGCTGCGATCCCGTACGGCTTCTCGCACCGCACCGTCTTCTTCTCGATCGTGTGCAGCTTCCTCTTGGCCGCCCCGCCCAGCAGGTCGACGCGCGACACCGTGCCCGCGCCCGCATCAGCGGTGAAGGCGTACGTGCCCTCGGGGGTGACGGCGACTCCGTGGGGGGCGGCCGTCGTTCCGATGAGGGTGGTCTCGCACGTCACCGTGCCCGGGGTCCCGAGGTCACCGCCCGCCTTCGGGCGCAGCGTGAACAGGTGGCCCGTGGCCGGGCTGGTCACGCACGCGAACGTGGGCTTTCCGGTCGGCGTGCCGGTCGCGATGGACCAGGGTCTCGCGGCGTCCACGGGCAGTGGCAGTTCCTTCGCCGTCGCGGGTGGCCGGGTGACGTCGTGCACCGCTACGCGCTTGGCCGCCGAGTCGGTGGCGCAGGCCCACCGGCCGTCGGGTGTCAGGGCCACGGAGAGGGGACGCGAGGAGGACCCCGTGCCGTACGCGGCTCCCTTCGCCGGGGTCGCCCGGACGGTGATCAGCCGGCCGGTCGCCTGGTCGGTGAGATGGGAGTAGGCGCCGGAGGGGCCGAACACCACCGACGCGGGTACCCCGCCCAGCCGGACGTCCCGTCGGGCGCCGGTCCGCAGGCGGCCGTCGCTTCCCGGGCCGGCCAGATGGACCGCCGACACCGCACCGGTGACCCTGCTGACGACGTGCAGCAGCCGGCCGTCCGGCGCGAACGCCGCCGCGGACGGCTGGAGGCCGACCGGCAGCTCCGTGAACGGCCCGGGGGTACCGGTCGTCCGGTTCAGCAGGGCCACCGAGACGGAGGCGGAGCCGTGGTTCACCACGCACAGCCGGTCCCCGGCGGGTGCGACCAGGACGGCGAGCGGTTCGGCGCCCACGGCGAACGAGCCGGTGACGCCCGGGCTGTCCTGACGCAGGTCCACCACCGCCAGCCGTCCGCCGCCCGGCTGGCCCTCCGCCCGGTAGGACGCGTACGCGAAGCCGCCGTCCGGTGAGACAGCCAGCGCCAGGACGGGGCCGGGCAGGGCCGGTTCCGGCCGGAGGGGCAGCGGGTTGCCCGGATGGCCGATGTCGATGACCGTCAACGGCGCGGAGGGGTCCTCGCACGCGACGCACACGCGGGTGGCGCCGGGCGCTCCGGCCACGGCGAAGGGGCCCCCGCCCGTGGGCACGGGCAACGGCCCGAGACCGTCCGCGTCGTACAGGTGGACGATGTCCTCCGCCCAGCCCGCCACGCAGACCTGACCGGCGTGCAGTCCGGCGGCCACCGCGCAGGGCCGGCCGGGCGCGGGCAGGGGCCGGGCGGCGCCGCCGTGCCCGTCCAGGAGCGACACCGTGTCCGAGGCGTGGTCGCAGACGTAGAGGCGCCCGGCGGCGGGGCCGGACGCCACAGCCGCCACCGCCCGCGGGTTCGTGCCCACCGGCCGGGCTTCCGGCTTCCCGGGCAGCCCTTCGCCGGTCAGTTCCACCGTGGCCAGGGCGTCGGCCGCCCAGTCCACGGCGAGGATCAGCGATGTCCCGTGCGTCATGGCAGAACCTCTCTCACGGCGTCTCGGCCACCGTCACGCGGTGCGCGACGCAGTACACGGTCTGGCGGTCACCGCACGGCACCACGGCGACCTCCCCCGTGGGCCGCCCGCTGCGCGGATCGGCCTCGAACAGGCGCAGGGAGGCGACACGTGCCACTCCCGGTACGCGTTCCAGCACCCGGTAGGGCTCGCCGGCGTGCACGGGCCGCCCCAGCGGCCAGCCGGTGCCGTCCGGTCCACCGTCCACGGGGCTGAACCACCGGTACAGCGCGCGTTCCGCCGCCGCGGCGAGCGCCGCCCGTTCCGCCGTGGTGCGGTAGTCGGTGGGCACCACATGGGCTTCGACACGGATGCCCTGGTAGTCGGGGGTGTCCAGCCACACCGGTACTCCCGCGGGCTGCCGGGCGCGCAGCGCACGCCGCAGCACGTCGCAGGCGTCCTGGCCGGGCGTCAGCATGTGGAACGGGAACCAGCCGCGGTCGTCCGCGGTGACGTACGGCACGACGAGCAGCCGTACGCCCACCTGGAAGGTGCCGCCGCTGGTATCGGTGTAGCCGTCGTCACCGCCGGAGGACTCCTCGGTGTTCCACACCGCCCGGACGCCGTGGACGGGTGGGTCCACGACGCGGATCCGGTCCTTGGGAATGCCGTTGCCCAGGCGGCCCAGGGTGCTGTTGTAGGAGGTGACCGTGACCGGGGTTCCCTTGGCGGGAACCTCTCCGTGCCGGACGGACCGTCCGGCCTCCCTGATCTCCGGGCCGAAGTGCACCTGCCCGGTGGCGGCGTTGATCACGACGTGCTTGCTGTGCTTGTCCGACGCGGCGAAGGACGTCCGGGGTTCCCAGGGCTCGCCGCCCACGAGCACCTTCGGCAGCTCGCCGAGTCTGCCCTCCATCAGGGCGATGGACTCCCCCGGCTCGCCTCCGTGTGGCACCGGTCCGGCTTTTTTCGTGACGTATTGGTCGGCGCGCACCGGGCCGGTGGTCCCGTCGTCGAGGTGGACCGTGTACGTCGTCTTGTCGTTGCCTTTCGGATCGCGGATCTGGAGCGCGAGCCAGGAGCCGCCGGCGCCGGGGTAGTTCTTCCCCCTCACCTTGACGGCGTCCTGGGGCCGGTCGGCGGGGCGGTCGCTGTCCGGGCGCCAGCGGGGGGAACCGGCGAGGGGCAGGGGGTGTGCCAGGGCAGCCGACTTCCCGCCCAGGGTGATGCTGGCGGCTGGTGCGGAGGCGTAGGCGGCCGGTGCCTCGGGGTTCCACCAGGGGACGCCGGTGCGGGGAAGGAAGAGGGAGAGGGCCATCCGCTCGCCCGCGGCCACGGCACGGTTCGGCTTCACCCACAGGGTCAGTTCCTTGAGGTCCACCTCCGCGGGTACGTGGACGAGGGCGAGCACGAGCCCGCCGCCCGTGCGGAACGGTCCGCTCACCGGCCCGTGCGTCAGGAAGTCCCCGGCCGTGAACAGGTCGTGCGCCGCGGTGGCGGCCGGATCGAGGGTGAGCCGTGCCAGGTCCGCCGGGCGGACGGCGCCCCGGGAGGCGGTGCCGTGCGTGGTGAAGACCTTCCCGTCCTCGGTCCTGACCCGGGTCTTGCCGGGGACGGAGGTGACACCGGGTTCCAGCCGGAACCGTACCTGCGTCCTGGCCGGTACGGGCATGCGGTAGTTGTGCGCCGGGTCCAGGGCGTCGTCGGCGTCACCGACGAGGTGGATGCGGGCCATCCCCGCCGAGGCGGCCAGCGCCAGTTCCTCGTAGTCGTGCGGGGTGACGGCACGTTCGGGAACCGGCGAGCCCAGTGGCAGCCGCCGCGCGTACGCCTCGGGGGTCTCCGCCTCCGTTCCCCCGGTGGCGGGTGCGGGGTTGGTGACGGCGGCGACGTACGGCAGCGGGGTACGCAGTGCGGTGATGGTGCGGGCCGGTACGTTGCCGCGGGCGCCACCGCCGGTCAGGTAGCGCGGGGCGCGGACGGTGGCGCCCGGCGGCAGGGGCGCCCCGTGCCGTCGCGGGCCCCGGGCCGTACGGGTGACGGGCGCGAACACCGCCTCCCAGGTGCGGGGGTCAAGGGTGAAGTGCCGGTCGTGGGGGCCGGATCCGGCCAGGGACGGCACATGGACCCACCGCAGGGTGCCGGTGCCGGTGACGGCCTCCACGGCCAGGGTGTCGGCCGCGGGCCGCAGCGGCGGGTGCGTGAAGCGCAGGCGCTCGCCCGGGACGCCCAGGGCCCTGCCCAGGTGCTCGTCGCGGACCAGCAGGGCCTGCACCACGGGCACCTTGGCGGTGAGGACCGGCTGCAGCAGGACTTCCGCGGGGCCGGGTTCCCAGGTGCTCCTGCGCCGGAGCAGCCCGACGTCGCGCAGCCGCCAGGGCACAGCGGGAGCGCCGGGACGGAACAGGTGCAGCCGCAGCTCGGTGGGGGCGTGGTTCGCGGGGAGTTCCAGGGTGACGCGTACGGCTCCGTCCGCGCCCGCGGTCCTCGTCACCGTCCGGCACGGCACCCAGTCGGAGCCCTGCCACGCCTCCCAGACCGCCTCACCGTCCTCACCGTCCTCACCGTCCGGAGCCCCGGTGGGGTCCTGCCACGCGGGTGCGTCGGGGAGCGGGAAGGCGAGGTCCACGGTGATCCGGGTGTCCGGAACGGGCACCGACAGGACGACGAGGACGCCGTCGGCGCCGGGCTCGGGCGGTTCGTCGCCGCCCGTACCGGACGAGAAGTCCCCGAACCAGGGAAGGTTGAGGTGGTACGGAGGCCCGGCGAAGGGCAGACCGCGCGGCTCGACGGTGTCCGGCTGCCCCGGGCCGAACGCGGCCAGTGAGCCCTCCACCGCGCCGTCCGTGGCTCCCGTCTGGGTGAAATCCCCGGCGGTGATGAGGACGCAGGGGTTCACCAGCGCGTCGGTCACCGTGCTGAAGACGACCGGCTCCTCGTCCTCGCGGACGGGGCGGGTGGACACCTCGACGCCGGCGGGGACCGGCACGGGTTCCGGGGAGGGCGCGGCGAGCTGGAAGACCACCTCGGCCCGGGCCGGCGCGGCGCGGTGGGGGTGGACTCCCAGCATCCGCAGCAGCTCCAGCCGGTGCCGGTCGGGACATCCGTTGAGCCGGTCGCGCAGGGCCCCGGTCATGTCGGCGCAGCACTCGATCAGCGCGTGGCCGGGATCGGCGCGGTCCTGCCCGGTCCATGCCGGCAGCAGGGCGCGCACGGCGGCTGCCGCGGCACCGGTGATGTCCGCGCGGCCGCGCCCGTCGATGTCGGGGGTCGGCAGCGTCATGGCGGGACGGCCTTTCTCTGGTCGGGCTGGCTCGGGTCATGGGCGGGACGGCTGCGGTGCCGTTCCCGGGCACCGGGTTCGGGTGGTTCAGCCGGGCGGAGGCGTGACCACGACCTGGAACGGCAGGTGGGCCGGGCGGTGCGCGAGGACGAGCCGGGTGAGCCGGTGCGTGAGGGTGGCCCGGTCCTCGCCCTGCCGGGCCTTCAGGGTGACGGTGAGCATCCGGCCCTCCGGGGGCCGCTGTTCACCGGTGAAGACCCCGCCGGGTTCGGCGATGTCCAGATCCCAGCCGTAGATCTCCTTCGCCTCCCGTCGCAGCGCGCGGGGCGTGCCCCGGTGTGCCGCGAGCCATGGGGCGAGGGCGATGGCGGCGCGCCGCTGCCGTTCGGTCCAGTCCGGCTCGGTGCGGGCGCCGGTGAGCCGGGCCAGCCAGTCGAGGAAGGCGGGCGGTGCCTGCCAGGGGTCGAAGACCTCGTGCAGACGGTCGAGCCGGTCCTCGGCGGGGGCGAGCGCGGCACCGATGCCGGTGGCGAACGCCTTCGCCACCGTGTCATGGGCGTACAGCGCGGGCAGCGCCACGGGCCGTACGGCGGACGGTGAGTCGGGCATGGGTGCGGTGTCCCTCCTGGTGGTGAGCCGGGGTGCCTTCGGTCCTGGGCGTGAGCCCGGGGGACTTCGGCCGGCGGTGCATTCAGCCGGTGGTGACGGTGATCCGGGCCTCGCGCAGCCACGGCAGACCGCTCTCGGGCACCGGTACAGCGGTCTGTTCGAATCCGTCGGCGTCGATGACCGCGACCGTGTCGACCGCACGGACCTCCGGCACGGTCTCCAGCGCCGCGAAGACGTCGCCCGGCAGGACGGGACGGCCCCAGGGCCAGCCGTCGCCGTCGGGCCCGCCCCGGCCGGGGTGGAAGTACCGCACCAGGGCGCGCCGGGCGGCCCGCCGGGTGTCCTCCCGGCTGGTGCCCGCCCAGGGCCGTACCGTCGCCCTGGCGGTGAAGGCACGGTAGTCGGGCGGTCCCAGGCTCAGCCGCTCCCCGAGGAGCCGGGCGCCGTCGAGGACCGCCCGGGCCTGGTGCAGCACGGGCCGGGGCACCTTCAGCGCGTCCTCGGGGACCGGTTCCCCGTCGTCGGGCAGTCGCGGCATCACGAGGGCGCGCAGTGCGGCGTCCTCCCGGCGCCACAGGGCCGGTTCGGTCCTGTCGTCCTTCAGGCAGTAGAAGACCTCGTCGAGGACGACCACGGCGTCGAGCGAGCGGTGCAGCCGCGGGGAGAGCGCCGGGAACGACTCGGCGATCAGCGACCGCATCCCCCGGTCGCCGGCCGGTTCGAACGAGCCGTCGTTGCGGTACGTGAAACGGCGGTGGAAGAGTGCGTCGCCCCGGAAGAGGAAGACCTCGTACGTGTCGCCCGCCCCCATGCCCATGCCCACGGGGAGGGCAGCGGCCGCGTCGACGCCCGCGTGGAACTCGGCGGGCAGCCCGGGGAAGACGTCCTTGAGCGGCTTCGGCCCCGTGCGGCTCCACGCGCAGCGGTCTCCCGAGAACCACAGCCGCGGCCGGTCCTCGTCGAGCCACAGCACGGCGTCGAGCCGGCTGCGGGCGAACTCCGGCGGCGAGTCCCCCTCGTCCTCCCGCGGCGTCATGACGTCGGGGCCGTGCCCGCCTTCCAGGGGCAACCGCACATGCGTGATCCGGCCGTCGGCGCCGGGCCGGTAGTGAACGACGACTTCGGGGGCACGGACGGCGACCGCCGACGCCGAGACCCGGGCGGGGCGGTCCGGGACCGACAGTCCGCCCGGTACGCGGGTGTCCTCCGGGCGGGCAGCCGTGGTGATCCGTCCCCTGACGACCAGGTCCGCGTGTTCCAGAAGGAGCCGTTCGTAGTCGGCCACGGTGACCGCCCGGCACAGAAGGGCCAGGCCGAGGGCCGCGCGGTCCAGGACCTGCCGCCAGTCCTCCGCGTCCTGCCCCGCCGCCAGGGTGCGGTCCACCGCGGCCCGCAGCAGGTCGTGGCGCCCGGCGTCCGCCGGACGCAGCGGGGTGCCCGCGGGCAGGTCGCCCACGGTGCCCCGGTGCGCCTCGTACACCGCGCGGATCTCGGCGCCGGCCGGGGGGACCGCGCCGAGCTGCTCCTGTCCGGCGGCGAACGGTACGGCCGGGCCGAACACCACCTCACCGGCGGCGGCGTCCCACCAATAGCACTCGGTCGTGGAGCCGGTCGCCTCCGTGAAGTTGTGCACCGGCGCCCACGGTCTGCCGCCGACGGTCACCGTGCGGAGGGGCGAGGCAGGGGGCGCCGCGGCCGGGGCGAGCGGGTGCCAGGGGCGGCGGGACGGGCGGAAGCGCTGCCCGGGCGTGTGGTCGGAGACGCCGATCCGCTCGTCGACGCGTTGCGGCTCCTCCACTGCCTCGACCGTGACGGACCCGCTCGCGGGGACCGTGACCGCTGCCGCCGTCCGCACCACCACGTCCGGCGTGCCCCGCGCGATCAGCCGGGTGCCCTCGCGGACTTCCACGCCACCGCCGGAGGCGGCCCGGGTGAGGACGACCCGCACGCGGCAGGGCGTGGCCGGCACCGGGGCGAGCCCCGTCAGCGCCAGCAGCCTGTCGCGCACACGCGGTGTCATCCGGGCCGTCCGGTACAGCAGCGCGTCCACACGCTGGGCGCACGCCTCCAGCAGGGTGACACCCGGGTCGGAGACGTTGTGGTCCGTCCAGCCCGGAGCGCGTCGCGGCAGCGCGCGCTTGGCGGCGTCCACCAAGGGCTGGAAGCGCAGGTCGTCCAGGTCCGGGACGGACAGGTGCCGCATACCGCTCCTCTCTCGGGCCTCTGGCCACTGGGTCGTTCGTGCCGCCGTCCGGGGCGTCAGCCCGGCGGCAGCGTGTAGAAGGGGAAGACGAGGTTGCGCGGCTCGTTGGTGGCCCTGAGCCGGTAGCGGACGTCGATGTAGAGCACGCCGGCCCGTTCGGCGTCCGTGCTGAACAGCAGGTCGTCGAGTTCGATCCGGGGTTCCCAGCGCTCCAGCGCCTGTCGCACCGCCGCGTCGGCACGGGCCACGGTGCCGGCGTCGAGCGGTTCGAAGACCAGGCGGTGGATGCCGCAGCCGAACTCGGGACGCATCGGCCGCTCCCCGGGGACCGTGCCCAGGATCAGGGCGATGGCCTGCCGGACCTCCTCGTCGCCGGACACCAGAGCGACCCGCCCGTCGGCGGTGAGTGCGCCGGGATGGGCCCAGCCCGCACCGATGACGTCGGCGAGGCTGCCGCCGGGGGCCCGGGCGGGGGTCCCGAGGGTGACCACGGCCTCAGGGGCGCCCGGGTCCGCGGCAGTGACGCTGGTGTGCTGCACGGTGGCGCCTCCCAGGGCGGTGGAGAGAACAGGCGGCGGGAAACAGGAAGTGGAAGAAAGAGGCGATGGGAAAGAGGCGGTCGGCGATACGGAGTGGGGAACCGCCGGAGTCAGTTGATCTTCACGGGCAGTCCTGTGATGCGGGTGGTGGCTCCCTTGAGGGACAGCTCGCCGGTGCTCTCGACACAGACGCGGGAGCCGGTGATGACCACGCCGCCGCCCGGCTTCTTCGCCTCCACCCGCACGGTGCCCGCCTTGAGCACCACCGTGCCGTCAGGCCCGGCGTCGATGGTGACGGTCGAGCCGCGCCCGTCCAGCTCGGCCCGTACGGTCTTGCCGGGACCGCCGGCGCGCAGGCGGACCGCGGTCCCGGCGCGGTCCAGGTGTGCCGTCACCTTGCCGTCGCCGGACAGCAGACGCACGCCCTGGGGACCGCCCTTGGGGGCGGTGAGCAGCTCCAGCCGGTCGCCGGCACGGGAGGCCACCGACCGCCGGTTGACCCGGCCGGTGCCGGAGTCGACCAGGGGCAGGGCGTGGTCGGTGGGCGCGTCCTTGCCGTTGTAGAGACCGCCGAGTACGTAGGGGCGGTCCAGCCGCCCGTGCTCGAAGCCCACCAGCACCTCGTCGCCGGCCTCCGGGCTGATCACCCCGCCCCCGCCCGTGCCGCCCCACTGGAGGGTGCGCACCCAGTCCGTGACGTAGTCCTGCGACAGCCAGGGCAGGCGCAGCCGCACAGCGCCCCGCTGGCCCTGACCGGGTTCCCTGATGTCCGTCACCACCCCGACGGCCACGCCCGCCACGCACAGCGGCGGTGGGTGCGGCACCACCGGCGGCGGAAGGGCTCCCACGCGCACCTGGGTGAGGTAGCCGTGGTTCCCGTCGAAGGTGTGCCGACAGGAGGTGAGGACGTACTGCCCGGAGAACGGCGCCCCCGTGCCGTTCACCGACACCGCCACCCCGGCGCGCAGTTGCGGGGTGCCCGCCACCGTCGCCTCCAGCTCGCCCGTGCCGGCCGCCGTCTCGTCGGCGAGCGCGCGTGCCGCGGCCTGCACCTGCCGGGCTGTCGTGTACGGACGGCCCGACACCAGCAGCAGCCCCGGCCCGCTCTGCCCGCCGAACGCCGCGGCCAGCTCGCCCGGTGTGGTGCCCAACCGCAGCCGGTTGCTGCCGGTGGCCGGGGCCTTGCCCACGACAGGTGCTTTGGCCACCGCGTCCCAGCCGCGCACCTCCACCTCGCCGACCTGCCGGGTGGAGGACACCGCCGCCCGGAGGGACAGCAGATTGACGCCGTATTGGAGGACGTAGGGGCTGCGGTCGGCGCCGGTGCCGGGGGCCGCCGTGGCGGGCGGCAGGCGCCGCATCTCCAGGACCGCGCCCTCGGCCGTCAGGTGCAGGCCCTGTTGGTCGGCGAGGTGGGCGAGCAGCTCCCAGTCGGTCAGATTGGGCTGGGCCAGATGGGGAACGCGGGTGCCGTCGGCCTCGACCCGCCCGGTGCGCAGCCCGTGCCGCGCCGCCGCCCGGGCCGCGACCTCAGCGACGGTGCTGTCCACGTACGCGGCCACCCTGCGGCCCCGCATCAGCCGGTGTCCGCGGTCGGCGGCGTGGACGGCGGTGAAGCTGCCGTCCGCGTCCACTTCGGTCTCCAGCGCGGTGACCTCCCCGTCGAACACCACCGTGCGGGTGCGGTGGCGGGCCGCCGCCACCGAGACGGTCAGCGCGCACCCGACCTTGATGCGGGCCGCGGCCAGCAGCCGGTGCTGCGGGTCCCGGAAGCGCACGTACGCGGTCGACGGCAGGTTCGTCGCGGACTCCACGGCGGCGGCCACCAGTTGCTCGCTCCACGTCTCCGGCAAGGGGACGCCCGCGAAGGCGAGCACCGGCTCGGCGGCGTACGCCCGTTCCGTCACCAGGAGCCTCCCGGCACGGCGGCAGGCACGGCCGGGGGCGGGGACCCCGGCATGTCCCCCACCGAGGGAACCCCTGCCCCCGGTGGGACCTCCTCCACCGGGGGCAGGACGAGCACACTGCCCAGGACCAGGCGTTCGGGGTCGTCGATGTCATTCGCCCGGGCCACGACACGCCAGCGCGCGGGGTCGCCGTAGGCGGACCAGGCGACCGACGGCAGGGTGTCGCCCGCCGCCACCCGGTGCGTGCCGACCGGACCGTCGGCACCCGAGGTCGGGTTCTGCCGGGGCGTGGCCCCGCCGGCCTCCTCAAGGTTCAGCGTGCATTCCGCGCGCAACGGGGTGCCGTCGGCGTCGAACCGCGTGTAGGTGGCGCTGACCTCCGTCACCAGCGCGAGGAACGCCGTGCTGAGCGACCGTCCCCACTCCAGCCGGACCCAGGGGGCGGAGGCCGGTCTCTCCGTCGTGCTGCGCGCGGTGGGACTGCAGCACGCCAGCAGCTTCTCGACCTCCCGCTGGACCCCTCCCCGGCCGCCGGGGGCGTCCAGGAAGACGTCGAGGGTCATGGTGCGCGGCTGTGCGGCGACGAACTGGGCGGGGGCCGCCGCGGCGTTGGACGGTCCGCTGCTGCGGTCCCAGCGTGCCTGCTTCCGCACGGAGATCCGGTCGGGGTTGAAGTGCAGCCTGATCCGGTCGCGTTCGCGGCCCGGGGTGTTCCCGGTGCCGGCCGGCGGGTCGTGGATCACCAGGGTGGCGCGTACCGGCGCACCCCTGACGGGCAGGGCGGGCATGTGGTCCTTCCGGTGGTGCGGGGTGGAGGAACGGGGAGCGGGTGGCTCCGGGGTCACCGGCTTCAGGCGGTGACCTCCAAGAACCCGTTGTGGGCGAGCTCCAGGGTTTCGCGCGCCGGCTGGGACTGCTCGGCGTCGAGGCTGGGCCCCGTCCAGCGGACCGGCAGCACGCCGTCGAGCAGCCACGTGACCAGGGGCTTGCGGTCCGGCCCGAGGACGACCAGCCGGCCCGGCATGCGCGCCGGCTCGTGCACCTGCCGCCGGAGCCAGTCCCACACCAGCGTGGTCTGCCGGCTCAGGGGCCTGCTCAGCACGATGTTGGAGTAGCGCAGGCGGGTGGGCAGGTGCCAGACGTGCCCGTTGGCGCCGCCCTCGCACCGCTCCTCGACGTCCATGGCGCAGCCGAGGCCCTCGCACGAGGTGAAGGAGCCCATGGCGTGGTCGCCGATGGACAGCTGGAAGAGGGAGCTGACGGCGAACGGCTGGTCTGGCATGGGCAGGTGCTCCACGGGCGGTCGTCAGGGGCGGTCGTCAGGGGCGGTCATCAGGGGCGATCGCCAGGGCGTGAGCCGGTTGCGGTCGTCGGACGGGTCAGCGCGGGGGGTGGCCTCGCCACGGTTCCGGTCGGGCGAAGGGCCACGGCGGCGTGCGGTGGCGCTCCATCACCGGGAGGAGCGCCCGTGCGAGCAGGTCGGTGTGGCGGTGCGCGATCTGCCGTGCGAGCTCGGCCGGATCGGGTCCGGCAGCGACCGGGGGCGGTCCGGGCTGCCGTACCGCGGCCGGCGGGTGCGGTGACGGCTGGGCACGATCCGGCGCGGGGCGGGCGGATGGTGCAGGAGCGCGGGCTTCACGGTCCGGCGCCGGCCGGTCGCGTTCCGGCAGGCCGGGTCCGCGCCCAGGTCCGTTCCCGGGGCCGTGCCCGTCCTGCCGGGACGGCGGCGGCAGAGGTATGGCCGTCGCGGGCACCTGGGGCATCGCCGGCCCGAGACCGAACTCCGGAACCCGCAGCTCCGCGCCGGGTGTTCGCAAGGGGCGGGTGGGGGGCTCGGCAGTGTCCGGCCGTCCGGAGGGAGGGGACAGCGGAGCACACGGGGTGGGACTGCCGCTGGGTACGGGTGCGCGGACCGTTCGGCGCCCCGGTACGGGGGTGGAAGCGCCGGCGAGGTGGAGGCGGAGGTGATGAGGGGGGACGTCGGCAGGCCCGAAGGGGAAGGCCGGTGCTGCGGAAGACGCGGAGGGCTGTTGCCGGCCTCGGGGCGGAGTGGCCCGGTCCGGGGCGATACGGGGCCCGTCGGCACCTGCGGGCGCGACGGAGGCTGCTCCGGCCGCTTCGGGGCTGCCGGAGCGGTGGGCGAGGAGCGGGGCGCTGCCCCGGGAACGGGGGCCGGCTTGTGCGGGGGGATCGCTGGAAGCGGCTGGGTGGGCCGCGTCCCTGTCGGAAGTACTGGTTCTCCATGTACCGGTGAACGGGTGGAAGACGCGGGCGAAGGCGGGCCTCCGCAGCAGTGTGGGCGGAGACACGGGAGTCGCGACGTTCCGCCCGGCCCGCCCCGCGTTCTCCTGTACGTCCGAGGAACCACCGGGGACGTGGCCGTCGTGGGCAGGAGCCGTGGCGGGCAGGGCACGTCGCGGCGTCGCGGGCCGATGTTCCGCAGACGCAGGCGTCGGCGTCGGGTCCGCGTGCGGCTGCAGCTCCGGGTGACCCTGGAGCGACTCCGCTCCCGTGTCCTGCCGGGCGGTCCACTGGAACTGTTCCTCTCCGGGCTCACCAGCTGCGGGGGCCGGGGCCGGAGGTGCGGTCACCGGCTCCCGTACGGAAGGTGCGTGGACCGTGCCACAGGGCGCGGGCGGTGAGGGCGCATCGACGCGTACCGGTCTCCCCCGTTTGCCCAGAAGGCGTACGGCCAGGGCAGCGGCCCCCTGGGACACGCGCGCGACAGCGGTGGGGGTGTCACCTGCCGGGGCCCCCGCTCGTGTCATGTGCACGGGCCTCGCGCCGGAACCGCCGCCCGCGTGGCTCGCCCCACCGGGGTACGGCATGGCATCGCCGTGCCCCGGCAGATTCATGCCGGCATGGTTGGCGAGGACCAGGGGAACCGCGAACGGCAGCGCCTCCCACCGGCCGTGCCGCCCCGGGTGGGAGACGCCGGGTGCGGGACGGGCGAGAACGCCCCGGCCGCCGAGCGGTACGGCACGGGGCAGCAGCCGACGCGGCAGGGCGACGGCCGGTGACGGACTCCAGGCCGCGAGCCCCTCCCGGAACGCGGACAGCCCGACGGACGGCGGCCGGGGCAGTCGGACGAGTGCCGCCACCGGCACGACTCGGTCCGAGGCCCCCACGGCGAACCGGACGGTCGTGGTCGTGGTTGTGGTTCCGGGCCGGCAGCGGGAACGGCGCCGGAAGGGGCGGGTAAGGAGGAAGCGTGCGGCTTTCACCGTTCCGCTCCTCCCGTCCCGCTCCGGGTGAGCGAGGTGTTGATCCGCGCGATTTCCCGCACCCACGCGCGCCGCTCCGCGTGCGGGAGGCCGAGGATGTCGTGGTGCGCCCAGTGGAAGTGGTAGGCGACGTAGGCGACTTCCTCCCGCAGGCGGTGCGCGGAGTGCGTCACGATTCCCCCAGGCGGCTACCGCCCGCCGGGACCGCGAACTGTTTGCCGCAGGACGGGCAGGCGACCGCCTGGTCGTCGGCACCGAGCCCGTTGATCTCCCGGTAGAAGTCCTGGAGGTAGGCCAGGTCTGCGGCGAAGAGCTGTTCGACCACCTCGGCGTGCACGTCCGTGATGGTCCCCAGCCGGGTGATGACCAGGCTGAGCAGCACGATGCCCAGGTACGCGGGGTTCGCACGGACCCGCTGGTCGATCAGCGGGGACAGCTCGTCCCGCGCGGTGGCCAGACGCATCCTGCCCTGGCGGTGGACGGTACCGTCGCTGTCCACGTAGCCGTGGGGCAGCACGAAGTCGAACTCGGTGCGCAGCTCCGGGGCGTGCTGCTGCATGCCGCTGCTCCCTCCCATGGGTGCTCGTGGGGGTTTTTCGGTGGTGTCCCGCTCCGGGGCGGAGCCGGGCGTCGGGGCGGTCCGCTCAGGGCTCGTTCCGGATGTACTCGCGGAACACGATGCCGGCGGTGGCGTCCTTCACCCATGCCTCGACCTTGAAGCGCCCGGTCTCGGACCCGGCGGTGAGGGTGGGGGAGGCGGCGACGCCGCCCTTGCCGCTGACCGCCTCGGCGACGGGACTGCCGCCGAACGCCGCGGAGTCGTCCATGACGCGGAACGTGACCGTCGTCCCCGGCTTCACGGGGGCGCCCTTGGCGTCCGTGACGACGACCTTCAGCGGTTCGGCGAAGTCCTCGTCCGGCTCGGCGGTCTGGCCGCCTCCGGACAGGTAGCGCACGTGGTCCGGGGGGCCCGCTTCGGCCGTGACCGTGATGTTCTTGAAGGGGACGGTGATCCCCTTGCCGTTCCAGGTGGCGGTGATGGTGCAGGGGCCCGCGGCCACCGCCTTGATTTTGGCGCTGGTGGCCGTGCCGTCGGAGGCGGTCTTCTGGTTGTCCGTCGCCGAGCCGGTGACGAACGTGGCCCGGCCACCCTCGATGGTGAAGGTGACGGACTGGTCCTTGACACCCTTGCCGTCGAGTTTCGCGGCCTTGACCTTCAGCGGCTGGGGGAACTCCGCCCCGACGGCGGCCTCTTGTCCCTCACCGGACACGGGGCTGAGCAGGTGCTCGGAGACACGGAACATCTGGCCGGTGCCTTCGAGGCCGACCCACAGCTGGCCGCTGGTGTCCAAGGCGATCCCCGACGGCTTGCTACCCGGGCCCGTGGGGATGACGGCCTGCTCCGTCTTGCCGTTCGGGGCGATGTACCCCACCGCGTCGGCGGACGGCATGGTGTACCAGACGGTTCCGTCGGGGAGGGCGAAGAGGCGGCCCGGCACGGAGGACGTGTCGACGAGGCTGTCCGAACCATCGCCGACGTCATATCTGATGATTTTCTTCTCTGTCGTCCCGGCCCACAGCAGGAGCTTTCCCTTATTCTGGGTGAAGGCCAGGTGCTGCGGTTTTCCGCTGACTTCCACCGGGTCCGTGGAGAATTTCCCCTTCTCGGCGTCGAATGTGACCAGATGCTGCTTGTCGGGGCAACTGACCCAGTACTCCATGGGTTTCTTCGGGTTGACGGCGACCCCATGGAGCGGCTTCGTGTAACTGGTGCCCGAGGTGGAGACCGAACCGGCACCGTCCACGAACATCAGCTTGGCAGCGCCCTTGAGGGTCGCGACGAGACGTTCCTCTCCGCCCTTCTTCTTGCCGACCGCCATGGCCAGGCAAGCCGACGCATCGCCCTTCCCGAGGGGCGGATACGTACCGCCGGCGTCGCACTTGGCCGTCCGGCCGTCCTGTGTGTCGTGCGCGTAGGTCCACACCGCGCTGGTCCAGGCGGCGAGGGTCTGCGCGGACCTTCCTTTGTACTCCGGCGGGAAGACCTTGGACTTGTGGGAGTCGCGTGGCGCGAAGTACCCGATCTTCGCTTCCGGGGTGACGAACCAGATGTCATGGGAGTAGAGCGTCACCGCGGCGGGCTTCGCCGACTCCGCGAGCGCATAGTGGTTTCCGGTCGCGAGCGCCGTTCCGGATGACATGCGTCTGCTCTCCTTGCTCGGTGGGACCATCGGCCGTTTGCTACGCGCCCACGCGGATGGTCGCCGTGGTGGGGGGTTCCGTGTCGCCGTACGCGACCTCCAGCCGGACCTGCTCCGCCTTGTCCCCCGCCTGCACCGGCGGGAGGACGACGCGGCCGGCGTTGTCCGTGTGCAGGACGTACTCGCGGCTTCCGTCGGCGAACGTCGCCTCGTCGGCGATCAGCCGGCAGGTCAGCGGAACGTTGGGAATGGGGTTCCCGTCGGTCATGTACCGGACGGTGAGCGGCGTCTCGCACAGTTCGCCGGGGGCCATGGACTCCACCAGCGTGTCCTCGGCATGCGTCCCCGCCTTCGGGGGATCCGGGGGGCTGGGGACGACGTAGCGGCCGATCGACTTGCCCGTCGGGTTGGTGTACCAGACCACCGGCTCTCCATCGACGGTGCCCAGACACAGTCCCAGCGCCTCGCTGCCCTCCGGCAACTTGACGCTGTCGTCCGGCGTGATGTCGTCGTCCTTCTTGAAGCGGTAGATCTTGTCTTTTCCGGCGACCCAGATGCAGTCGTCCACGCCGAAAATCATCTGACGGGGCGCCCCGGGAAGGTCGTCTCTGGTGGACTTCGTGGACTTGTCGTCGACGTCGATACGGACGATCTTGTTGGGGTTCTCCGTACCGACCCACACGTATTTCGAGTCCGTGATGATGTGGACCGGCGACTGCTCCTTCTTGTCGAGGTCAACCTTGTCCCACTTTTTTTCGCCACCGGGCGTGAAGTAATAGACGCCGTTGATCGACCTATGGTTGCCGGGGACATGCTCCCATTTCCGCCCCGTCACCCAGTAGGTGAACTTCTTCTTGTCCTCACTCAGGCTCGCTGCCACCGACCACGGCCAGGTGTCGAACTTTTCCTCCCCTGCACCCCGGGGAAGGTTGTGGAAATTGGCCCCCTTCGAACCACACTTGACATAGCCGACCGCCTTCTGCATGGGAGCGGCGAAGAGCACCCTGTGCTCGTACGTTGCCGGATTGTCTTTTACCTTAAGCCGCAGAGGGGTGATGGTCTGGGCACGTTCCTTCGGGTCGAGGTCGTGCTTCTTCTTGTACTCCCAGGGGGCAACCCCGAACTCGTAGATAGGGTCGTACTCCTGAGTATTGGCGGGCGAGGCGAACCAGATGGCCTTCGCACCCATCGGATCCCTGAGGACACCTGCGGACAGAAGGGGAACGTCGGCCGTCAGGGAAGTCTGCGTGTTCGGATTTTTGGGATGGACCCTCACAACACACCTGTCGTCGGTGGTCACGTAGAGATACCCGTCCGGCCCAACAGTGATGGAATGCGGCTTCTGGCCACCGTGCAGCTTGAACTCCACCGGGTTCTGGTCGCCCATCTCGGGTTCTCCTCTTCCTGATCGAACCGCCACCTCGCCTTTACCCGCACGGCGTGTGCCCCCGCCATGCCGACTCGCACACTCCTATCCATCGACGCCGGTCGGTCCACTCCCCCGTCGACGACTTCATGCGAAGGGAGCAAGCGGCAGGTCCGTTCCCGCTACGGCCGGCAGCGGAAAGGGCGCTCTCCGTCGACATTTCAACCGTATGCGGCGCTGTCCCAGCCCTCGCCGGGCCTGGTGCCCCGGAGCCACTGCGGGTCGGCGAGACGCATCGCGTACCGGGCCGACGGCGTCCGGCCGGGGTCGTTCCAGAAGGCGGCCCACTCCTCGCCCAGCGCCTGCCACCAGGCGTCCTCGTGCCCGGGGTCCAGGCCCCTGTTCCGCAGCGCCCCCTCCACCCCCCGGCGGGCCGCCTCCTCGTCGAAGGGACAGTTGCGCACGTCGGACACCTCGACCGAGTCCACCGCCCGCTCGGCCTCCTCGCTCGTCACCGCAGCCTCGGAGAGGGACCTGTCCCGCACGGCACCGGTCAGTAGTCTCAGGGCGAACACCTTCGTCTCCGGGAAGCCCCCGGCGTCGGGGTGCACCGCTCGCACGCGCAGGGTCACGGCGGGAACGGGGCCGTCCTCGACCTGTTCCACCTCCACCCGCCACAGGTCCGACATCGCAATCCAGCCCTCCAAGTCGCTGTCACGGATACGGCAGGGCCCGGCAGGGCGCGTCAGGGCTCAGAGCGTCAGAACGCCGTGGGCGATGGCCTCGCTGAGCGCCTTGATCACCTTGTCGTTGCCGATCCGGTGGGCGAACGAGACCCGGGGGAGCTTCACCGCACGGCCACTCCTGCTCCGTGTCGTCGCAGGCGCGCTGACGGGAATCTCCTCGAAGGCCGCCTCAAGCGACTCGACCGGGCCCGCACCGCTGTGCTTGTCGATGAGTTCCTCGAACTCGCCCTTCCTCGCGCCGCCGAGTGCCCTCAAGAAGGAGACCTCGTCGTCGGTCCATTCCCTCCGCACGGGCACGAGGGTCTTCAGCGTGTCGCGCGTGAGGCCGCTCAGGGCGGCGGAGGTGCCCGGATCGGCCGGCTGTCCGTCGAGGAAGGCGAACCGCTTGCCCCGCTGGCGCTCCGTCCACCGCCCGCTCCCCGGGTCGCGGACCTCCGAGAAGACACGCAGGCTCTTCGGGAAGAACTCGGCATGGGCCAGTTGGGCCGCCGTGCCGGTGCCGGCGAGCGGTGCGGCCGGGTAGTCCACCTCGACGCCGAAGAAGACCTCTCCCCGCCCCTTCTTCTTCCGGTTCTTCTCCCGGACGTCCTCGACGTCCTCCTTGAGACCCTGCTCGATGTCGGCGTGGTAACGCGAGTTGTCCCGCTTCGAGGCCGGAACGAGGTTGTCCGCGGTGCCCTTGCCACCGGCCTTCTCGTTGATCAGGTGGAAGCGGATCCAGAAGTTGGCAAGCCGTAGCCGACGGATGTAGGCGTAGCCCGGCGGGTCCACCATCGGCGCTTGTCCGGTCAGTGTTCCGTCCGTACGGATCCACGCCGCCTCCACCCGGCCGTCCCGGCCCAGCATGGAGCCGAAGCCCGTGCCGTTCTGCCGGTTGTGGTCCAGCAGGCGTTGCACCGTGACGCTTCCGTGGGTGGCGGGACGAGCCGGCGGAGCGTCGGCCGTGCCGGGCACGGCCCGGAGGCCGCCGCTCCCCCGCAGCACCCGCTGGGCGTCCGCCTCGGCAGCGCGCTCCCATCGGTCGCCCGGCTCCCCCACCCACACCTCGCCGTCCGTCCCGGCGGGCCGGTGAGCCCCCAGGCGCTGCTGCAGGACGTGGGCGAGTTCGTGGGCCAGCACCCTCTTGTCATCCTTGTCGTCACCGTCACGGCCCAGTACGACGTGTTCCCCGGCGGTGTAGGCACGTGCGCCGAGCGACGCGGCGGAATGCTGCGCCGCCGCGTCCCGGTGCACCCGTACGGTGGAGAAATCCGCGCCGAAACGCTCCTCCATCTCCTGCCGCACTCCCTGTTCCAGGGGCCGCCCTGCCGTACGAAGCACGTTCCGTACGGCACTGCCGTCATGCAGGGGACCGCCCCGGTACCTCTCCCGCAGCATCCGCGCCACCGCGGCGTTCCCGGCGGCCTGCAGAGGCCCCAGGGCGCCCGCAGCCGCCGCGCGTGCACGGGCCGGCCCCGGCCGGCGCGGCCTGCCCCGCCCGGCAGTGAGGCCCACGTTCCGTTCCGTCCAGCGCATCCGGCCAGGCACGGACCACTTCCCTTCCCGGACGCACCGTTTGCGATCCGCTTCCGTTCCGCCCGACTGATACGGCGTGGCCGACGCGATGCACCGGCCGGAGCGCCAGGCACCGTTTCCATGGTTCCCGGACGGCATGACCGCCGCGCGTCGGGGCACCGCCGCGGCGCCCAGGAGGGTGACCCTGACGCACCCTTGCCCGCTCCAGGACCGACCGGGATCAGAAGGGCTTTCTGCCGCAACCTGGCGGGTGGTCCGCAACGGGTCCGTCGCATGGGCCGGACCGCCCCGGCCGTGGCCGCCGGCCTGCGGGCGGCAGGACCGCTGTTCACGACATCGGCCACCGTGGTCGCCGCCATTCTGCTGAACCCGGCCGCATCCGGCCCTCACCACCGTGAAAGCCATCGGCGTCACCGTCGCACTGTCGGTCGCAGTCGACGCGCTCGTCATCCGCCCGGTCCCGGCCCCCGTGGTGATGTCCGGGGCGGGTCGGCGAACTGGTGGCGACCACGCCTCCGACCGTTCCACGGGTCCGAGGAGCGGCCCCGACGTCCGGGCCGGACGGCCCGGACCGGTCCAGGGTGCTGCCGTCACGAGCTCGTTCACCACCGTGGCTGGCTGGGCCGGAACGATGCAGCCGACACCTTGCAGCCTGCCTGCCCCTGGTCACCGGCCTCCTCGGCATGGACGCCGAACTCACCCACACCACCACCGTCATGACCGCCCACGGCCACGGCGGCTACTTCACCATCCACACCGACGCCACCAAAGTCCCCGACCCGTCCACCGCCGTCTCCGCGATCTACAACCTCCACCGCCGCCCCCGCGGCTTCACCGGAGGCCGGCTACGCCTGTACGACACCGCCGTGCGCAACGGACGGGCCGAACGCGCGGACACCTACCGCACCATCGAGCCCGACCACGACACCATCGTCTTCTTCCCCGCCAGCGCCTTCCACGAAGTCACCGCCTCTGCCTGCCCCTCCGGCCTCTTCGCCGACCACCGGTTCACCCTCACCACCTGGATCTCAGGCACACCGCAGGCGCAGAGGCAGGCGGCCCGCACGCCGAACGGCGCTCTGCGGTGGATAACGCAGGCGGCCGAGAGCACCCGCCCCCTGCCCGGCTTCGCCCGCGCCCACCACGGGGCCGCACCCACCCCGCTGCCGGAGACGGACACACCTCTGACCTGGACGTAACGGCTGCCGCCCGGCTGGAGCGGGCGGGGTACGAAAGCGCCGGGGGGGGGCGGACCGCACCCACGGAGTCCTCCTGCCGGCAGGGTGCCGCGTCTCGCCATGTACGGGGTGGTCGCCCCCTCAGCCGACCAGGACCCGGTGCAGGACGCGCGACGCCCGGAAGGGGCTCATCTCCGGACACCGGACGTCCTGTCAGCGCGCCCCACACATCCGGAGGGTGTGTCGATCGAGGCAACGACAGGGCGACCGGGCCACGAACGGCTACCGGTCGCCCCGCCTCCTTGCTCCTGCTGCTCCTACTGCTCCTCGGCCGGGATCGGGCCCAGGTACTCCAGGGTCCACGTCTCCTGGAACTCGGGCTGGGGCGGCACGAGCGTGATCTGCGCACCCCGGTGTCCGGCTCGCAGGGCGAGACCCTTGTCGGACAGGATCTTGAGTCCGCCGATGACCCGCTCGAACGTGAACTTCGCCCATTCGGCGCGCGGAACGCTGTTCACGAAGAGCTTGTCCTCGGGGACCACGAGACCCGCGGCCGGGTGGTAGGCCAGATGGATCACGTAAGGCGACCCCGCGATCTCGTGATCGGCGGCGTCGATGATCCACTCCTGCTCGATCGGCAGGGGATTGAGGCGGTCGGTGATGACAGGAGCACCGTGCTTGACGGCGTACTCGGTCGCCGTCAGGAGGGAGGTCGGTCCGATGATGTGAGCGTGGATCTTGTACTTGCCCGGCTTGACCGGAATCGGGGCCATGCGTGGCACGTCCTCTCTCACGTTTCCGCTACCGGCGGCGGACCCACCGGCACACGACCTCTACCTTCGCGGCGAGTTCACCGGCCGCAAAGGGCGGTATATCGCCAAGCCCATTACGGCAAGGATTGATCGATCACCATTGCGAATACGGCACCTCAGGGCGAGACGCGGGGGCACGGCGGTGAGAACGCCCCGGCAGCACGGAGGGTGGTCCTGGCCGACCGTGAGTTCCTTGGTGTCCTGTTGGCCGGCGCCCACGCATCGTGGCGGGTACCGGCCGGCCGACCGTGTCTTGTCGGTGCCGGATCGCCAGCCGAACGGGGGACGGGTTGCTCACGTGTGGCACACGGCAACGCTCGACGGCATCGGGTCCCGTCTTGTCATCACCCTCACACCGGAGTTCTGGGCGCCCGTCGCCGGCCGGGTGCCCGACGGCGTGGCCGTCGTAGAGTTCTCAGCCCATCCGCGTGCGCACCTGGTAGCGCGGCAGCATCTGATGGCCCGCGGGCATGCGAGCCTGCTGGGTTACGTCGACGACCCGGAGGTCAAGAAGGGTGTCGAGGGGGTGGACGCCGGTCCGCGCCGTGTGGCTGGTCGACGAGATAATCATGCCTGGCCGATCTGCGCGCCCTCGGTGCCTCGTGGTGGTGGCTCGGCCGTGCGCCTCAGAGTTGGGACGTGCGGCGTGTCCGAGAAATCGGGTGCCGTGTGAGGTGGCGGCCCGCCAGGATGAGGATCATGAGCGGCGAGACGCGCGTGGGGAGTCGGCAGGACGGGGGAGAGGCCGGGCGCCCGCTCGCCTTGGTGACGGGGGCGGGACGTTCGGCAGGGATCGCGGCGTCCGTGGTACTGAATCTGGCCCGGGCCGGCTGGGACGTGGCCTTCACATACTGGACTCCTTATGACGCCCGGATGCGGTGGGGCAGGGAGCCGGGGGCGCCCGGAGAGTTGCAGCAGAAGGTGGCCTCCCTGGGGGCGAGAACACTTGCGGTCGAGGCGGACCTGAGCGTCCCGACTGTGCCGGCCCAGCTCTTCGAGAGTGTCGAGCGCGAACTGGGGAACGTCACCGCGCTGGTGCTCTGCCCTTGCGAGTCGGTGGACTCCGGCCTGTTGGACACCACGGTGGAGAGCTTCGACCTGCACTTCGCGGTCAATGCGCGGGCAACCTGGCTGCTGATCCGGGAGTACGGGCTCCGGTTTCGCGGGCGGCACGGAAGCGGGCGGATCGTCAGCCTGACCAGCGACCACACCGCCGGCAACCTGCCCTATGGGGCAAGCAAGGGGGCAATGGATCGGATCACTCTGGCCGCCGCCCCTGAGCTCGCCCACCTGGGAGTGACCTGTAGCGCGATCAATCCCGGGCCGACCGACACCGGGTGGATGACCGAAGGGCAAAAGGCAGAGATGATCCGCTTCACGCTCCTGGGACGTCTCGGTGTGCCGCAGGATTGCGCGAATCTGGTCACGTTCCTCTGCTCGGCGGAGGGCGGATGGATCAACGCCCAGCTTCTCCAGAGCAACGGCGGTCTCGGGTGACAGCGAGGCCGGCCACTGGCTTCGGCCTCACCGAGCCGGGGGCTCACTCCGCAGCCGGCAAGGGCTGCTCGGTCCAGATGGTCTTGCCCGTAGGGGTGTAGCGGGTGCCCCACCGCTGGGTGAGCTGGGCGACGATGAACAGGCCCCTGCCCCCCTCGTCGTCGGCGGCGGCGTGGCGCAGGTGGGGCGAGGTGTGGCCGGTGTCGGCGACCTCGCAGACGAGGCTGCGGTCGCGGATCAGCCGGACGTGGACCGGCCCGCCGGAGGCGTAGCGGACGGCGTTGGTGACCAGCTCGCTGACGATCAGCTCGGTCGTGAACGACAGGTCCTCCAGTCCCCACTCGCCCAGCTGCCCGCTGGTGACGGACCGGGCCCGCGCGACGCTCGCGGGGTCGGCGTCCAGCTCCCAGACCGCCACCTGGTGCTCGCCGAGCATCCGGGTACGGACCAGGAGCAGGGCCGCGTCGTCGTCCACCGGGCCGGGCAGCAGCTCGGCCACGGTGCGGTCGCAGAGCTCCTCCAGGGGGCGCCGGCACTCGGTGAGGACGCCGGTGAGCAGGCCGAGCCCCGTCTCGGTGTCGTGGTCCGGGGCCTGGACGAGACCGTCGGTGAACAGGGCGAGCAGGCTGCCGGCGGGCAGCTGGAGTTCCACGCTCTGGAAGGGCGCGCCGCCCAGGCCCAGGGGCGGGCCCTCCGGGAGGCCCGGACGGCTGACGGCACCGCAGGAGGGGTCGACGACGGCGGGCGGCGCGTGGCCAGCGCGCGCCATGCTGCACCGCCCGGACACCGGGTCGTAGACGGCGTACAGGCAGGTGACTCCCAGGGCCTCGTCGCCGCGGGCCCCCGGCGTGCCCCCGCCGTGGCCGTTCGCCCGTTCCTCGGCGGCCTGCTCCTCGGCGGTCCGCCCGACCACGTCGTCCAGGCGCGCGAGCAGCTCGTCCGGGGCGAGGTCGAGCCGGGCCAGGACGCGTACGCTCGTGCGCAGCCGACCCATGGTGGCGGCGGCGCGCAGCCCGTGGCCGCGTACGTCCCCGACCACCAGGCCGACCCGGGAGCTCGACAGCGGGATGACGTCGAACCAGTCGCCGCCCACCCCGGAGCGGCTGTCGGCGGGCACGTAGCGGCTGGCCGCCTCGACCCCGGTCAGCGACGGCAGGTGGTGGGGCAGCAGGCCGCGTTGCAGTTTGAGGGCGGCGGTGTGTTCCCGCGTGATGACCAGCATCAGGACGACACCGACCAGCAGGGCGCCCAGGCCCACGACGCTCACCCCGCCGGTCCGCCCGAGGAGCGGCAGGTCGAAGGAGGTCGAGCCGTAGTCCGGGGCGGCGTAGACGACGAAGGCCGCGTAGCAGAACAGGCTGAGCATCAGGAGCCCGCCCAGCCCCGGAAGCACCCCCTTGAACAGCAGGTCCCGGGGGCTGCGCGTGAGCAGCCTGCGGTAGCACCAGACGCAGGCGAAGCCGGTGAGGCCGTAGTAGAAGGAGATCGCGAGGCCGACCGCGCTGATGGAGTCGGCCAGCACGTCGCGGCTGATCACGGTCAGCAGGACGAGGAAGCCGATGGAGACCAGGCCCATGCCGACGGTCGACCAGGTCGGGGTGAGGAACCTGTGGTGCACGCGGGCGAAGCGCGAGGGGACGGCCTTGTGGGCCGCCATGGAGAAGACGGTGCGGGCCAGCGGCAGGATGGTGGTCTGGGTGGACGCGACCGCCGAGGTCAGCACCGTGAAGATGAGCACCTTGGTGAGGATCCAGCCGGGGCCCGTGGTGCCGAAGACGGCACCGCCCAGGCCGGAGAGCACGTCCCCAGAGTTGGCCGTGTTGCCCAGACCGGTGCCCTCGGTGCCGATCCCGGCGAACGCCTGCGCCGACGTCGCCACCAGGGCGTAGATGCCCAGCAGGAGCACGATGGAGACGACCGCCGCCCGTCCGGGGGTGTGCCTGCTGTCGGCGGTCTCCTCGTTGACCGCGACGGCGGTGTCCCAGCCCCAGTAGATGAAGACCGCGGCGAGGAGGCCCGCGGTCAGCTCCTTGGCCGACGGCACATGGAGGGGGTTGAACCAGGAGGCGGAGACGTGGATCGCCGTCGGCGGCCCGTCGGTGTAGACCCTGACCAGGGCGGTCACCGCGAACAGGATCAGCACCGCCACCTCGGCGCACACCAGCCAGCGCTGGAGGGCCGCCGACACCTCGATGCCCACGTAGCAGACCGCGGTCGTCACGGCGATCCAGGTGACCCCGGCGACGGTGGTCCACAGCTGGTCCTCGGCGAGCGAGTCGAACCCCAGCAGCCGGAAGCCGTAGATGCCGGCGATCTCCGCGAGGTTCGCCATGGCGATGACGTCGGCGACGATGATGCCCCAGCCGCCCATCCAGCCGATGCGCGGGCCGAAGGCGCGGGAGGCCCAGGTGAAGGTGGTCCCGCAGTCGGCGTCGCCCGCGTTGAGCTCCCGGTAGGCGTACGCGATCAGCAGCATCGGGATGAAGGCCAGCATCGTCATGATCGGCGCCTGGAGGCCGACCCCCGCGACGATCAGGCCGAGCGTCGCCGCCAGGCTGTACGCCGGAGCGGTGGAGGACAGCCCCATGGCGACCGAGGAGAACAGTCCCAGGGCGCCGGCTTTGAGCCCCTTCTCGCCCGCCCCGGGGCCGGGCGCGAGCGGCGCAGCGGAGTCGACCGGACCACCGAAGAGCTTCACCCCTGCATCCATCTCCGCATCTCGCCTGGAGGGCTCGCGATCTCGCCTGGAGAGCTCGCGCCCCCGAGAGAGCTCATGATCGCCATTCTCCCCGTGGTCGATCAGGTCCGCCAGACGATGGCGCTCCGAGCAGGTGCGGGTCCGCCACGTGGGGGACATTCGCGGCCGTCCGGTGAGGAGAGCAGCGAAGCCGTCGCGGGCACCCCTCGTCGGCGTCGGCCGGAGGCCGGTGGTTCCGGGGGCACGTCATGGTCCGCGCTGCACCGGTCCGGGGCTGGGCCCCGGAAATCCGCGCAGCAACGTGCCAGCGACGTGTCAGCGATGTGCCAGAGTGGAGGTACGGCGCGACGGCGCGGGTGAGGACGCGGGAGAGGTTTTCCTGTCATGCCGGCACAGCCTGATCGCCTCGCCACTGCACGTCCCATGGTCCTGCACGGGCGGAGCGAGGACTACACGGACCTGTTCGGGCAGGCTCCGGTGGTCTTCGCTGCGCTGAGCGGCCCGGAACATGTACTGGAGGCGGCGAGTCCGGCGTTTTTCGACGCCTTCACGGACGGCCGCACGACCACCGGCATGCCGGTCGGGGAGCTGGTTCCGGAACTGGCCCGGCAGGGTGTCCTCGCTCGGCTCGACGAGGTGTACCGCACCGGCACTGTGTACCGGAACCGAGGCGGGCACTTCGTGCTGGGTGGGCGAAGGGCCCGGCGAGAGGAGTTCTTCGACATCACCTACGAGCCCCGCCGGGATGCGGCCGGCCGGGTCAACGGGGTGACGGTGATCGCGGTGGAGACCACGGCGTACCACCACGCGCAGCTCCTGGCCGCCGAGCAGCGCGTCCTGCTGGAGCAGATCGCTCGTGACGCCCCGCTGAGCGAGATCCTGACCGGCATGGCGAGGGCGATCGAGGAGCTCTCTCCGGACATGATCGTCTCGGTGCTGCTCCTCGATCCCGACGGCCGTCACCTGCGCCACGGCACCGCCCCACGCCTGCCCGACTTCTACAACGACGCGATCGACGGGATCGCCATCGGCGACGGAGTCGGCTCGTGCGGCACGGCCGCCCACCGGCAGGCACCGGTGATCGTCAGCGACATCGCCACCGACCCCCTGTGGGAGGGCTACCGCGACCTGGCACAGCGGGCCGGGGTCGCGGCGTGCTGGTCCACTCCGATCCGCGGCTCGGACGGCCGGCTGCTGGGCACCTTTGCGATCTACCATCGCACTCCCAGGGCGCCCGACGACCGGGACCTGGCGCTCAGTGCAGCCTTCACCCGCATCGCCGCCCTGGCGATCGAGCGCCACCGCGCGGTGGAGGCGGGCCACGCCGCCCAGGAGCGTGAGAAGGCGGCCCGTGAGGACTTGGCCTTCGTCCTGGAGGCCAGTACCGCCATCGCGCGCCAGCCCCACTACGTCGACTGCCTGGAGCGCATGGCTCGGCTGACCGTGCCGGCCTTGGCGCCACTGTGCGCCGTCCACGTGGTCGAGCGCGACCAGATCCAGCGGATCGCCGTCGCCGCCGCCACCCGCGCCGAGGAGGGCCTCCTCGCCTCGCCCGGACTGAGCAGCGAGATCGACGAGGTGGTCGCCCGTGTGCTGGCCTCCGGCACCACCGAAACCGGTCAGGTCGGCTCCTGTCCGGGCGGCCTGTCCGCACATCTCGGTGTCAGCGGTTACGTGTGCGTGCCACTGGCCACCCACGGCCGCGCCTTCGGCGTACTGACCCTTCTGACCACCGACCGGCCCCTGGACGGCCACGCCGTCGCCCTGGCCGAGGAGCTCGCCCGCCGGACCGCTTCCAGCGCCGACAATGCCCGCCAGTTCACCGACCGGGCCAGACTCGCCCGCGACCTGCAGGCCGGCCTGCTGCCTCCCGAATTGCCCGAGGTCCCCGGCGCCACGCTGGCGGCCTCCTACCACCCTGCCGGCGAAGGACTCGACGTCGGTGGCGATTTCTATGACGTCTTCCCGCTTCCCGACGACCGCTGGGCGCTCATGATCGGCGACGTATGCGGACGCGGCGCCCGCGCCGCCACCACCACCGGCATGGTCCGCCACAGCGCACGCGCCGCCGCCCGTCTCCTCAACGACCCCGCGACCGTGGTCACCGTCATCAACGCCGCTCTGACGGATCCGGCGGTCGACGAGGAACGCTTCGTCTCGCTCGTCTACGGCGAACTGCGGCACGTCGCATCCCACCTGGCGTTGACCCTGATTCGAGCCGGTCATGTACCCCCACTCGTGCGCCGGGCCGACGGCACGGTCGAAGAAGTCGCCCAACCGGGTCTGCTCCTGGGCATCGGCCCCGACCCCGACTCGTCCCCGTGCGACGTCGACCTGTACCCGGCCGACAGCCTGATCCTGGTCACCGACGGCATCACCGAGGCCCGTTCCACCAGCGGCGAACTCTTCGGGGAGGATCGCCTGGCCGACGCCCTCGGCGCACTCCGGACCTCGTCCCCCACCGCCGGCGTGCTCCTCGAGTCGATCTCCACCGCGGTCGCCGCCTTCGCGGCTGATGCCACGCACGACGACCAAGCGGTGCTGGTCCTGACCGCCACCTGACCACGGCCTCCACAACCGACGCGGGGGTCGGCTCGGGCCGCCTCGTCATCCACGCCCACAACACGACCGTCGCCAGCCACGAATCACTCACCCTGCGCGCCCTCTTCGGCCACGGCGCCGAAGGCCGCGACATCAAGTCGATCATCACGGCCCACGAAATACCGATCAGCGACTGTTGTGGCACGGCACAGCCACAGCCTCCACGACACGGGCCGGAAACACGCCATCGACGGGCGCTACCTCACGTGGGTGGCTCCCGGCGTCCTTGCTGCCGGCGTACAGTTCGACGCCTTCGCCGCCCGGCAGACCAGCAGCCCTCTTCCCACGTGGACCATCTGGGGCGGCCACGCGGTCCACCAGCCGAGCCGGACCCTCCATCTGCCCACAACGCACCGCGTATCGAGCCTGCCGCGGCAGGCTCGCTGGATCTCCCGCAGCCGGATTACCGCCGCTGAATGGGACGCTTCGCCCCGGCCGGCAACCACGTCATCGACCGCACCGTGGGCTTGCTGCCGCATCGCATCACCCACGCTGGGCCGGATCGGATGCATGGCCAGATACCGTCCCACGTGACACGTTGGCCGGATTTAAAGCCGTGATGTTGCCGGGGAGTTAACACAGAGACATGATCACTGCTCGTATCCACCTGATCACTCATCCAGGAGCCGAGAAGTGATACGCCGAACCGCTCCCCGCGCCCTCACCACCGTCGCCGTGACCGGGACCCCCGCCCTGCCCCTCACCCAGAGAGCCCAGGCAGCCACCCGGACACGACCGCCCCGGCCACCGGTGAGTTCAGCTTCTTCCTCGACACGGACATCGCCGTGCGCACGGTCGACCATCCCGGCCAGGTCCGCCTGGTCGACACCGAGTTCATGCGCTCCCACCCGCGCGTCGAGGTCCGCTACGGCGACCCCGACCACCCGGACCGGGCCCGCGTCGCCGCATCGGCGACGACCCTGATGTAGCGAGCCACCGGCCCCGCCCCACCCGGGCGGCCGGCGCCGCCGGGCGCGCGACCGAGTCGCGCCCAGCCCGCCCGGCGGCCACCACGGTGATGACCGGCGACGACCGCGCCGCCACCGCCATCTCCCGCATTCACTGCATCCCCTTCCGCCTCGCGGCGGCAGCCCTCCTTGCCGCCGGCGCAGCGACGCAGGACGGCGCGGCCAAGGCCCTGAGCGGCAGCTCGTCGCAAACCCCTCCATCGCGTCGTGCTCTCACATGCCCTCGTTTCACGAGGCTTCACCACAAGGGAGTTATTGATTTCCATGCACAAACGTCGGAGACTTCTCGCCTTCGCCACTGTGGGTGCGGTCATATGCACCGCAGGATTCACACCTTCGGTCAGCCAGGCCGCCAGCAGTGGCGATGGGGAAGAGAAGGGGTCCTACGCCGAAACGCACGGCCTGACGGCGGATGACGTCGAGAGCATCAACGCACTGAACGAAAGAGCTCTGACTCTGGGCCAACCTGGCAAGCCTCCGAAGGAATTACCTCCGAGCGCCAGCGCGCCCTCCCGGGCCCCCTCCGATGACCGGGAAACTCCTCCCGCCGAGCCGCTCGACAGGATGCCTGAGGCGTACCGGGCCTACGGAGGCAGGGCCACTACGGTCGTCAACAACTACATACGCAAGTGGCAGCAGGTCTACAGTCACCGCGACGGAAAGAAACAGCAAATGACCGAAGAGCAGCGAGAAAAGCTGTCCTACGGTTGCGTTGGCGTCACCTGGGTCAACTCGGGCCCCTACCCGACGAACAGATTGGCGTTCGCGTCCTTCGACGAGAACAAGTACAAGAACGACCTGAAGAACACCAGCCCCCGACCCGATGAAACGCGGGCGGAGTTCGAGGGTCGCATCGCCAAGGGCAGTTTCGACGAGGGGAAGGGTTTCAAGCGGGCGCGTGATGTGGCGTCCGTCATGAACAAGGCCCTGGAAAATGCCCACGACGAGGGGACTTACATCAACAACCTCAAGACGGAGCTCACGAACAACAATGACGCTCTGCTCCGCGAGGACAGCCGCTCGAACTTCTACTCGGCGCTGAGGAACACACCGTCCTTCAAGGAAAGGGACGGCGGCAACTACGACCCGTCCAAGATGAAGGCGGTGATCTACTCGAAGCACTTCTGGAGCGGGCAGGACCAGCGGGGCTCCTCCGACAAGAGGAAGTACGGCGACCCGGAAGCCTTCCGCCCCGACCAGGGTACCGGCCTGGTCGACATGTCGAAGGACAGAAGCATTCCGCGCAGTCCGGCCAAGCCCGGCGAAGGTTGGGTCAATTTCGACTACGGTTGGTTCGGGGCTCAAACAGAAGCGGATGCCGACAAAACCACATGGACCCACGGCGACCACTACCACGCGCCCAATAGCGACCTGGGCCCCATGCACGTACACGAGAGCAAGTTCCGGAAGTGGTCTGCCGGGTACGCGGACTTCGACCGCGGAGCCTACGTGATCACGTTCATACCCAAGAGCTGGAACACCGCCCCCGCCAAGGTGGAGCAAGGCTGGCCGTGACAGGCTGGTACTACGACCTCTGCTGATTTCTGCCCGGTCAGTCCACGCCTCTCGACGCGAACCGTCGGCGGGGCGACAACCTGGACGACGGGTTCGGGGGTGCCGAGATGATGCTGGACGCCAGCCCGGGTGCGAGCGGTCATTTCGGGGGCGCGGTGGTGCGGCGGTTCAACCGCACCCCCGCGCCCGGAATCGGCGGCGCTGGGAGATCGCCTCGTCGAAGCCGGTTGGGCCGACCGCCCGCGCTACCGCGGCGCCGGCGGTTGGCCCATTGGTCCTTGCGCTGCTCCTCTGCGATCTACACGAACTGCCGACGGTGACAGGATGTCAGCAGCGACTCGCGTCGGCGGGCACCTGAAGCCAGGCTCACGATGCGGATGCCCCGGAGCGGTCATGCACGTCCAGCCAAGGCCCCGCTCGGACAGCTCAGGGCGCCAGGCAACTGTTCGTCGGGCTTGGGGCGCTGGATGTGGCCTGCGGGGCGCTCACGGTGGGTGAGTGCGATGCCGCCCTGGCAGGGGCGGTGCTGCTGACGCTCTCCCCCAGCAGTCAGCCTCATGTCCCTATCCGCCGCCTTCACATGGACCGCTGGCACTGCCCCCGGCACGCCGTCATGTGAAGGATGAGTCGGCACCCGCTTCCGCGGGCGGCAATGGCTCCGGCTCCTCCCTTGCGCCGAACTCGACAATGAGGCTTCCCGACTGTTTGATCCCGGTGAGCATGACGTTTCCGCTCGGGCGGGTGCCGAGTTGGTGCAGTGGATCCGGGACGAGGCGCAGGACGGGATCGGAGTCCGCTGCGAGTCCGGACACCACGACGAGGAAGAACTCGGCTCCCGAGGCTGCCCGTTCGCATTCCCTGGCAGTGAGGGTCACCGTGTCCTGTTCGGGTCCATAGGTCGTCTTCAGCTCGTAGAACCGATCGAGCCCGTCCACGGCGTCGGCGCCTACGCCATGCCGGTGCCGCAGATCGCGCAGCCACTCCGGTTCCTGCTCCGTGCCCAGGACCTTGCGCAGGAGGTCCAGAGCCACACTCTCCTGGCGGTCGATGTTGGGTGCAGGAGGAACCGGGCGCGGGGTGGGCACGGCTGGTGCGGGTGTGGGCAGGGTGAGGCGGGTCCTGGCGGGTGTCTCTCTGCCGGCCCCGGATACTCCGCCATCGGACGGCGGCGTCTGGGGGGTCCGGCGGATGCCGGTGATGCGGAGAGCTGCCGGATCAACAAACTCTCTCGGTTCCGGAAAGGGGATCGCCGGGGCGGGGCGGACCGTGACCGGCGGCAGGGGTGCCGACGCGGTCGGCCGGACGCCTTCCTTGTTCTGGGCCGCCTTGACTTCGGCCTCCAGCGCGGCAAGGCGTTGGGCACGCTTGGCCTCCGTCGCCGCCTGGTCCTGTGCGACCCGCTCCTCGGCCAGTTCGAGCCGCACCGCCTCTCGGCCGCGCTCCGCCTCGTCGTAGGCTGCCGCCCAGGAATGGGCGACCTGGCGCCGGTCCTCGGCGAAACACGTCGCGATGGCCCGGCCCGCCTCTGACGGCCGCCTCAGCAGCTCGCGGTCGACCGTCCACAGCGTGCGGGAGTCCCGGTCGAGGGCGGTACGCACGGGCCCCCGAGCCGACTCCCCGCCAGGGAGGGTGACCAGGCACTCCAACGACGAGGTGATCCGCACCTCCACCGCGGCCAGGTCCTCCCAGGGGCAGTCGAGCGATCCCGCGACGGCGACGGCGTTGCGCTGGAGGTCCTCACGGAGCAAATCCAGGGCATGACGCACCAGGTTGGTCGCCTCCTTGTCGACGGGCGCGTCCTCCGCCGGGCGGAACGTGATGTCCGTCGCTCCCAGCTCGGTCACCCGCAGGGGTCCGAGGAGTGCCCTGAACTGTTCGAGTTCCGCGCCCGGCAGCCACACCGGGATCCGTGAGCCCAGCGCCTCGGCCGACGTCGCGTCGGCCACGTAGACCGGACGCTTGCTGGTCCACCCCCGGCTCGTGCGCAACGGCAGTCTCCCCACCAGGGAGGCGGTCACCTTCTCGGGCCGTTCGCCGGCTGTTCTGGCGAGCATCTGCAAGGTCTCAAGCATCACGGTCTCGGCTTCGGCGTCGGCCGGCGCCCGCACGTCCCGCTCCTCCCTCGCCTCACGGGCCACCTCCCTGACAACCCGTACCGCGTCCTCGACACTGGCCTCCGGGACTTTGAGGGTCTCCCAGAGGACGTCACTGCCCTTGAACGACGGCGCGAAGGCGGCCCACCGGCCGAAAACCGGGAGGCCGCGGAAGCAGTCGCCCGGTCGGCGCCAGCCCAGGGTCGTGAGAACCAGTCCGCGGCCGTGCCCGAAGGCACCCACGACACCAGCGGTCACCTGTGCTGCGTCCTTGCCCCGGTGGGCGGCCAGTCGATCGGCGAGCGCCCGGTAGAGGAGCTGCGCCGATGGATGGTCAAAGGCGCCGGCCTCCCGGTCGCGCAGTCGGCCCAGTGCCTCCAGGAGGTCGGCCACGCCCGGCTCGCCGGTGACGCCCAGAGCGACCAGAGCCTCTCCTCGCCTGCCCACCGCCTGCTGGAGGTCGGGGTGCAGGAAGCCGGCACTGTCCGCACCGTAGACGGCGACGGTACCGGTCGTACGCTCGCGCAGCAGGCAGGGAGCGGCCGGTTCGCCGTCCTGGTTGTCAAGCCACGCCGCGGTCTTCAGCTGCCACAGCCAGAAGCCGTCCGTCTCTCCGCGGGGGTTCCACGTGTGGTAGTCAGAGACGGCGCGGACCTTGTGGTGCTCGGACAAGGCGCCCCAGGAGCGTCCCAGCACCCGCAGCAGTGCGGCGGCCCGCCGGCGTCGTACCGTCCCGTCCTGCTCCGCGGCGATGTCATGGACGACGGCCATCAGGTCAGGGCTGTCGCAGTCCTCCAAGGTATAGGTCGCCGACCGGTTCTGGAGATCCTTCCGGCGCTCCGCCGGGCCGCCCTGGATCCGGGCCGGCAGACCCTCGTTCGGGTAGGAGGCGGTGAAACGGTGCTCGACTCCGGGGTGCGGCCTGAGCCGAGGTCCCTTCTCGGCACCGAGCAGGTGGAAGAATGCCCGGGCGCCCAGGCCAGTCCCCGCCCCGGGCAGGACCTGGGCATAGCGGGGGCGCAGCCAGGTCAGGCCGCTGGCCGCGCCTGAGGCGGTCTCGAAGCTGTCCTCCCGGTCCACACTGTCCAGCCTGGCCGGCAGGTAGGCGTTCGCGGGACAGACCTGTACGTCCTCCCAGCGGCTCCCCGCCCCGGACCGGCGGCCCTGCAGCAGGACGGCGCGACCCACCTCCTTGCCCAGCCGACTGCGCTCCTTGACGGGGACGCGCAGGAATCCGTCGCGCAGCGCCACCAGTTGAGCATCGTCGAGGGCCAGAGGCGCGATGTCCCTTCGGCTGCCACGTGCGGCGAGCTGACGGATGGCGGGCACCGGATCCGCGCCTGTGATGAAGACCTGTTGGTCCCTCAGCCACGCACGGACCCGGGCCGCTTCCCCGGTCTCGGCGACGAAGGCCGGGTGCAGGACGCGGCTGAGCCCGAGCACCTTCGAGAGCCCCTGCGCCTTGTCGGTGAAGACCTCCACGGCTCCGGGCAGGGGTACGCGGTGCCGGGCCCCGGAAATGTCCACCAGCCAGGTGTGCCGTCGAAGCCTCAGCGTCTCGTCCTCGACGATGGCGACGGAAGCGAGTGCGGCCGTCGCCTCCGGGCTCCGGGAGGCATCGCCGAGGAGCGCGTCCACAGCCATCGCGACGGTGACGGTCTTGGGTGAGGCACCGTCGTGTCCGGCCCAGTCGTCGAGGACGTCCCGCCACCGCCCGTCCGCATCCCGCGCTGCCTGAGGCAATGCGGCCGTACGCCCGGCCACCTGCGCGATCTCCGTCTCCGACAGGGCGTGCGGAAGCGCTTCGTCGCCGACAGCGAGGTCGGCAAGTCCAAGGTCGCCGTGGAGCGGCGTCCGCAGGCGCAGCTCGTACGACACCCTCGCGCGGGCCAGGGCGAGGAACCGCTGCTCCAGGACGCGTACGGGCCCCTTCGGCGACCGGACGTCGTGCGGCAGCGGCAGGCACTGCCAGGCCGCGGTCGGGTTCAGGCGAAGCTGTCGCACCACGGCGGCGGCCCAGAGGTCGGCCAGCAGGGGAAGCAGCGCCTGGTTCCACGGGGTGTCGTTGAGGTGCTGACGGCTGGGGTTCGGATCGAACTGGGCGCCGACCCGGAGCGGAAGCCCCAGTTCGGTCACGGGCAGTCCGACGTGCACCTGTCCGGCACCCTGGTCGCCCGCGCCCTCGTGCAGCGGGATCGCGACGGCAAGGCCGGTCGATTCGGCCGCAGCCTTGCGGATCCGTGGCACGTCGGGCGGACTCGGTACGGTGGCGCGGCTGACCTGCCAGGACATGCCGCCGGAAGACCATGCTGTGCGCACGTCGACCACGGTGTCCCGGTCGCCGACGACCGTTTCGTAGGCGTCCGGTTCGGCCCAGTCCAGTGCCAGCCGGGTGCGTACGTCACCGCTCTCCTGCTGGTGCACGACCGTGCGCACGTGGTCGAGAAAGAGCAGCGCCGCGTCACTCCACTCGGCGAGCCAGTTGTCCACGTCCTGCCCCCGCACTTTGGCCGGCGTGGCGAGCGGGATGCGCAGGATCGTCCAGCCGTCCTCCGCGAACCGGGCGGGAACCGGGATGGGGTCGGCGAGAGTCACGTCGGGGTCCCCGATCCTGACGCGGTAGAAGCCGCAGAAGATCTCCAGGACAGGGGACAGGCGACGCAGGGTCATGAGTCCGATGCCGAACCTGCCCGTGGCATCGGGGTCGTCGGCCTTGCTCGTCAGCGATGGCATGGCGAGCGCCATGACGTCGGTCAGCCGTACCGGACGGCCGTTGTGCGCCACCAGCAGTTCCGTGTCGCGGACGAGAATCCTGACCTGGGATGCGCCGAGATCGTCGGCGTTCTGCACCATCTCGGACAGCCCCTGCAGCGGGTCGGTCGAGAGGTCTCCGCCGTTGTCGCGCTGCTGGCGCAACCCGTACCGCATCTGTCCGGGCAGCTCCCTGAACAGCTGCCCGAGCCGCTGGACGGCTGCGCACGTTGCTTCGGGCCCGACCGGTTCGGGCACCTCCGTACCGCCTGCCAGCCCCTCCCGTTCCATGAGCTCTTCCGCCACCCGGATCGCCCGCTCCACGTCAGCCGCCGTCGACCCGCCGTGCTCAGCGGTCATCCCCCGCCCCCCTTGCCGTGATCCCCCGGTCAGCGATCGTAGATCCTCAAGGGACGGGAGGGGGCGGGAACGGCGTCGGCGTGAAGCCCTCGTTTCCCGCATCCGGCTGCGCCGTTGTGCATGGCCGGAGCCGCCGGGGCGCGGTTCCAGCGCATCCGGGACCAGGGCAGGGCCAGTCGGCTCTGGTCGGGCACCTCTCGCGGGGCGAGGTCCGCGATCGGGGTGGCCTCGCGGTGGCGGGCGTAGACGGTGTCGACGTAGCGGTGGCCGGTGTCGGCGGCGATGAAGAGGACCGTTCGTTCGGGGGTGCGGTCGCGTTCGTGGCGGGCGGCGAGGTAGCCGGCGCCGGTCGACAGGCCCGCGAAGACCGCATGTCGCCGCAGGAGGTCGATGCTTCCGGCCAGTGCGGCGTCGAAGGAGATCCAGTGCAGGGTGTCGTACAGGTCGTGCGAGACGTTGCCGAAGGGGATGGAGCTGCCGATCCCGGCGATGATGATCTCCGGGTCGGAGACGTGCTCGGCGCCGAAGGTGACGCTGCCGTAGGGCTGGACGCCGACCAGTTCGACGTCTGCCGGTCCCTCCGTAGCCGCGCGCAGGTAACGGGCCAGGGCTCCGGTCGAGGCCCCTGATCCGACGCCGCCGACGACGGTCAGCCCGTCCGTGCCGGTCGCCTCGCGGATCCGGTCGGCGATCGCGCGGTAGCCGAGGTAGTGGATGTCGTCGTGGTACTGCCGCATCCAGTGGTACTCGGGGTGTTCGGCGAGGATCTCGTGGATCCGCTCGACGCGCCGCTTCTGGTCGAGCTTGAGGTCGCTGCACGGTTCCATCTGTTCCAGCGTCGCCCCGAGTACGGCGAGCTGGGTGCGCAGCGTGTGGTCCACCGTCGTCGAGCCGACGATGTGGCAGCGCATGCCGTGCCGGTGGCAGGCCAGGGCGAGGGCGTACGCGTAGATGCCGCTGGAGCTGTCCAGCAGGGTGTCCCCGCGGCGTACCGTCCCGGTGTCCAGCAGGTGACGTACCGCGGCGAGGGCGGAGACCACCTTCATCGTCTCAAAGCGCAGGCAGACGAGCCGGTCGTCGAGGCGTATCAGGTCCGGGCGGCCCATCGACTCCGCGATGTGCTGGTCCATCCAGGATCTCCTTGGTGGTGGTGAACGTGGTGAAGGTCCGGGTGGCGGGGATGCCGTGGGCGTCCAGGGCGCGCAGGCAGCTGCGGACGCGGTGTCGCAGGCCCGGCGCGGCCGGGTCGAACAGCACTCCGGCCACCGCGCCGCTGTGCGCGATCTGGACACCCGCCGCCCCGACCCGGCGGGCGATGCCGGTCAGGGCGTCGAACTCCGGGTGGCCGAGTACTTGTTGGCCGCGCCGCGCGCTGGCGGTGGCGACCTGGCCGAGCAGGCGTACGTCGCCGGTCGCCACCGCCCGGCGCAGCCGCGTGCGCATGCGCTCCCAGGCCCGTATGTCACTGTCGCCGGGCTCGCGTACGGGCAAGGACAGGGTGTCCACGGGCGCGCCCCCGCCGAGGGCGCAGCCCACCACGACCAGCGGCGGCAGGGCCGGGCCGAGGACCTCCAGGACCCGGCCCTCCCGCTGGGCGAACAGCACCGGTCGGCCGTCCAGCATCAGCGGGTCGCAGGCCGACTCCGCGCGCACGGCCAGCCGGGCGACCGCGTCGGGGGCCGGCCGCAGCCCGTACGAGTCCGCGACCGCGCGCACGGCGGCGATCACGTCGCTGGTGGAGCTGCCCATGCCCAGGCCCACCGGTACGTCACCGGTGAGCCGCAACTCCCCGCCGCAGGGCGGCCGGCCGGCTCGCTCCGCGTACTCCGCCACCGCGAGGGCCGCGGCTCGCGCGGCCTTCGTACGGTCGGCGGGTACGACGGTGAGCGCCTCGGGTGCTGTGCCGGGCCGGCGGACGAACTCGGCGCTGCTGCCCGGCCCGGCCATCGGCAGGGTGACCAGGCCCGCGCACCGGCGCCCTTCGTCGTCGACGAAGACGCCCTGGAGGATCTCGCCGTGGTGACAGGGGGCGTACCCGGTGCCGGTGACCTCCCCACCGGCACCGGCACCGGCACCGGCACCGGGCACGGTCATGCGGGCGGTGGGGATCACGCGCCGCCCACCGTCCGGTAGCGGTACAGACCCGTCTCCTCGGCGCTGAACTGGGAGAAGGGGAACGGTTCCGCGGACAGGGCGGTGACGCCCGAGCCGAGGAAGGCGCGGGCGACGGCGCTGCCGGTCTGCGCGTAGACGATCAGCGGGATGCCCCGGGAGCGGCAGCGCTCCAGGATGGTGTCGAACGAGCCGTTGCTGAGGGTCATCCCGGTGGCGACGACGGCCTCGGCACGGTCCAGTACCTCGTGCATGTCGTCGGTGACGGGGTCGCCCCACTGGGTGGTCTTGAGGTTGAGGTCGCAGGGCAGCGGCCGGCCGCCGCGCTCGCGTATCGCCGCGATCAACGGGTTGACGACGCCGATGAGGCCGACCTTCGCGCCCTCCTCGATGTCCAGCAGGCCGGCGACGGCCGCGTCGCGGGCCTTCGCACGGACCTCCGGGGTACCGGCGGGCAGGGTGACGGGCTCCGCGTCGCCCGCCTCGGCCGCCACGCGGTGGGGACGGGTCTCGGAGAGGTAGGCGTCGAGGGCCGCGATCCGCAGCGGACGCGGGGCCTCGCGCAGCAGGACGTCGAGCGGGGTGCCGGATGAGTCGCGGCAGATCGACGGGTCGATCTCGCCGGCCTCGAAGGCACAGCCGCCGAAGGAGCCGCCGAGGCGGACCAGGACGTACTGATTGAGGTAGGTGGTGTCGCCGCCGGCCAGGCGGGTGCCGTGGTGGATCCAGAACACGCTGGTCGCGACGAGTTCGGAGGGGAGCGGGCCGTGTTCGCCCGCGAGGACGGCCTCGACGAGGGCGTCGACGGTCGGCACGGTGGAAGGGGCGGGGGACGTCCGGTTCATGGGGTTCCTGTTCACAGAGAGGGTTGGGGCGTGGCGGCCGCGTCGAGCGGTCCGCGGTACGTGACCACCGGGCGCCCCAGGGCATCGGTGGTGAGTTCGGCGTCCACCTCGAAGACCTCGGCGAGCCGCTCGGCCGTCAGGACCGCGGCGGGGGTGCCGGAGGCGACCAGGCGGCCGTGGTGCAGGAGCAGCAGCCGGTCGCAGTACCGGGCGGCGAGCGACAGGTCGTGCAGCGCGACCAGGACCGTCTGCTCGGTACCGGTCAGCAACTGCATCAGTTCCAGCTGGTGTTTGACGTCGAGGTGGTTGGTGGGCTCGTCGAGCAGGAGCCCGTACGGCTGCTGGGCCAGCGCGCGGGCGATGTGGGCGCGCTGTCGTTCGCCGCCCGACAGGGCCTTCCAGGAGCGGTCGGCGAGCGCGGTGAGTCCGACGCGCTCCAGCGCGGCGGCGACCACCGCCCGGTCGGTGGTGTCCGGTCCGCGCCAGCGGTCCCGGAACGGGGTCCGTCCCAGCCCGACGACGTCGGCGACCCGCAGATCGCTGTCCGCGCCCGAGTCCTGTTCGACGAAGGCGACATGGCGGGCGATCCGGCGCGCACTCCAGTCCCGTACGCACTCGCCGTCGTAGCGGACCGTGCCCGCGTCGGGGGCCCGCAGGCCGGCCAGGCAGCGCAGCAGCGAGGACTTGCCCGAGCCGTTGGGGCCGAGCAGCCCGACCGTCTCGCCGGGGGCGATGTCCGCGCTGACCTCGCGGACGACCGGAGTGCCCGCCACCGACCAGCTCAGCTCTTCGACGGTGATCCTCACAGTTCGCCTCTCTTGCGCAGGACGAGGAGGAAGAGCGGCACGCCGAGCAGCGCGGTGATCACGCCCACGGGCACCTCGCGGGGTGCGAAGGCGATCCGCGCCAGCGCGTCCGTCCACACCAGGAACACCGCGCCCGCAAGCGCCGCGTACGGCAGCAGCACCCGGTGCAGCGGCCCGACGAGGAACCGCACACCGTGGGGGACGATCAGCCCGACGAAACCGATGGCGCCGACGGTGGCCACCGCCACCGCGGTCAGCGTGGCCGTGACCACGAGCAGCAGCATCCGCGTGCGCCGCACGCCGATCCCGAGGGACGCGGCGGTGTCGGTGCCGAACGCGAGTCCGTCGAGGGCGTTCGAGCAGAGCCACGCGGCCACCAGCCCCAGCGGGGTGACGATCGCGCAGACCACGACGGTGTTCCAGCGCGCCGGCGCCATCGAGCCCAGCAGCCAGTGGGTGACGGCCCGCGTGGTGTCCGCGTCCGCCGAGGCCATCAGGACGAGCGAGGTCAGCGCGGTGAAGAGCTGGCCGACGACCACGCCGGTGAGGACGATACGGACCGAGTCCAGGCCGGTGCGCCGCAGCAGCAACAGCAGCAGCCCGAAGGAGAGCAGCGCGCCGGCGAGCGCGCCGCCGGTGATCCCGAGGGCGCTCGCGCCCACGCCGAGGACGATCACGGCGACGGCTCCCGTGGACGCGCCCGAGGAGACGCCGAGCAGGTAGGGGTCGGCGAGCGCGTTGCGGGTGACCGCCTGGAGGACCGTGCCGCACACGGCGAGCGAGGCGCCGACGAGGGCGGCCATCAGCACGCGCGGCAGCCGCAGGTCCCAGATGAGGGAGTCCACCAGCGGGGGCAACGGCTCGTCTCCCAGGCCGAGATGGGTGCCGAGGACGCGGGCGAGGTCGGTCCAGCCCACGTCGGCGGTGCCGATGCGCACGGCCGACGCCACCGAGCCCGCCAGGGCGAGCGCGGCGAGGAGGAAGAGGACCGCCCGGGTCGCGGCGGACCGGCCGGACCGCGGGGTGGCGACGGAGCCCTCCGTCACCACCCGCCCGCGAGCCGCCGGAAGCAGGAGGTCCTCCGACCCCGCCCGGGCTACCGGGTCAGCGGACATACCCGAGGTCCTTCATCCCCTTGGCCAGCAGTCCCAGGGCGTGCACCGAGCGCACGGACGGGTCCAGCTCGATGCCCGGCACCTCAAGGACCTTGTTGTCACGGACCGCCGCGAGCTGGGAGACCACCGGGTGCCCGGATATCGCGGCGCGCTTCTCGGCGGCGCTGTCGCCCGGCCGTCCGCGCTCGGACAGGTCGCCGATCACGATGAAGTCGGGGTCGCGCTTGGCGACTTCCTCCCAGGAGACCTCCGGCCAGTCCTCGTTCACGTCGTCGAAGGCGTTCTTCGCGCCGACGATCCGGCTCATCTCGCTGGGCAGGCCGCTCTTGCCCGCCACGTACGGCATGCCGTTGAAGACGGAGTAGAGGTAGACCACGGTGGGCCGGTCGTCGCCCCGGGGAACCCTGGAGGCGTTCTCCCCGGCCTTGGCGACCGCCGCGCGCTGGTCGGCGGCGAGTTTGCGGGCCCGCTCCTCGGTGCCGAAGACCTTGCCCAGGTTCTCGTAGTCGGAGAAGAGCAGCTCGAAGGGGGTCTTGCCGGCCGGATTCTGCTGCGGGCAGTCGACGGCGCTGACGAAGGTGGGGACCTTGAGGGAGGCCAGCTCCTCGCGGGTGCCGGCGCGGTCCTTGGTGTAGAGGTCCGTGGAGCCTGCGACGACGAAGTCGGGGGTGGCGGCGCGCAGCTGCTCGGCGGTGGCGATCTTCGGGGCGATGACCGGGACCTTGGCGTACGCGGCCCCGTACTGCGCGGGGATCTTCGTCTTGAGGTTGGCCGTTCCCGCCATCCGGTCCTGGAGCCCGAGTTCGAGCAGGGTCTCGGTCGAGGTCTGGTCCAGGGCGACGGCCCGCTTCGGGGGCCCCGCGACGGACACCTGGCGGCCGCAGCTGGTGACGGAGACTGCCTTGGCGGAGGCCCGGGAACCGGGCTCGGCGTCCGCTCTGGAGCCGTCGCCGGCTGCCGTGGAGCAGCCCGCGGTGGCGAGGGCGATGGTCAGGGCGATGCCGAGGCGGGCTGGGTGGCGCATGGGTTCTCCGGTCTGGGAGGGGAGGGAGGGGAGCGAGAGGAGGGCGTGGGTGTTGTCGTGCACCGGGCAGGAGTGCCGCGTTCGAAGGGTACTGTAATGGTATTCATTTTCATTAACGAATCCGGGTGCGGTTCGCCGAGCCGCCGCCCCCACCCCCGAGGAGCAGCCACACCGTGCCGACCACACCCGCGCCGACAGCGGCCAAGACCGATACCCCTCCCCCGCGTTCGGTCCTCCGCGACACCGCGTTCCTGCGCCTGTGGGCGGGCACCACCGCCTCCGGCCTCGCGACCTGGGCCCTGCCCTTCGTCCTCGGACTCGCCGTCCTTCACCACGACCTCGGCGCCGCCGGCCTCGGCCTGGTCCTCGCCGCACGCACCGCCGGCTTCCTCGTCGCCGTCGTCGTCGGCGGCGTGCTGGCCGACCGTCACTCCCGTCGCGCGGTCGTCCTCTGGTCGGCCCTCGCGGCCGCGGTCGCCGCACCCCTCCTCGCCGCCGGCCTCGGCCGCTCGCTCGTGCTGATGACGGCCGCCGCCGCCCTCGCGGGCGCCGGCCAGGGCGCCTGCCGCCCGGCGTTCCAGGCGCTCACCGCCGAGACCGTCGCCCCGGAGAGCCGTCAACAGGCCAACGCCGCCATGACCATGGCCGTACGGAGCGCCACGCTCACCGGACCCGCCCTGACCGCGCTGCTCGCGGCCTTCCTCGACGTCTCGACGCTCCTGCTCGGCATCGGCCTGCTCTGGCTGGTCGCCGCGCTCGTCCCGGGCAAGGGGGGCGCTGCAGTGAACCTCGCCGCCGAGCCCGCCCCACGCGCCGGCTTCCGCGCCGAGTTCCACGAGGGGATACGCGAGGCGCGACGCCACCCCTGGTTCCTCGCCGGGCTCGCCGCCCTCGTCGCCGTCGTCGCCCTCGGCTACTCCGCCACGAGCGTCGCCCTGCCCCTGATCAGCCGGGACCGCTACGACACCCAGTGGGTGCTGGCCGCGGCCATGACCGCGTACACCGTGGGCGCGCTCGGCGGGGCCCTGGTCATCGCCCGCTGGCGGCCGCGCTCCCAGGGCTGGACCGCCTTCGCCGGCCTGGCCGCGTACGGCGTCGCGCCGCTGAGCCTGATGCTGCCCGTGCACCCGGTCGTGGTCGTCGCCGCGTACGCCGTCGCCGGGATCGGCATCGAGCTGTTCAACGTGCCCTGGTTCACGGCCACCCAGCGCGAGGTCGCCCCGGAGAAGCTGGCCCGCGTCTCCTCGCTGGACTTCCTGGTGTCCTACGGCCTGGCGCCCGTCGGCCTGGCCCTGATCGCCCCGGCCATCGACGCGTTCGGGGTCACGCCCGTCCTCGCGGTGTGCGCCGCCGCCTGCTTCCTCGTACCGGCCGCGGCGGCGCTGGTGCCCACCGCCCGCCACTTCGCACGTACGGCCCCGACGACGACGGGCTGACGCGGGGCGGTCACGGCCCCCCCGACGGGGCACGCGAGGGCCCCGGCCGGTCTTCCCGCACCGGCCGGGGCCCTCGCCGGGGGGGCGGCGTCGGCGCGGCGTACGTGGCCGGTGGCCCTCTCCGAGGCCGAACGGTCCTTTCTCCCCTCGTCGATCCGCCGATGCCGTGGGCTCCGCAGGATCCGCACGGTGTGCGAACACACCGACACTCGGGAAGGGGCTGTCCCCCTCCCCACCTCCCCCACGCTCGTCACGCTCCTGTCTGCTGCCCCAAGGGCGAAGCCGTCGAGCTCGCCCAACAGGGCGGGGGGGCGGGGGTCGGGCAGCGCCGCGCCTCACCGCGTCCGGCGCCAGGCGTCCGGCGTGCGGCATGCCGCGTCATGCACCGGATTTTCACCCGGATCCCGTCGCGGCGCGCGTCCCGCGCACTACCTTTGAGACACGGACTTCGGCCATCGGGGGTTGGCATGACGCAGGGGGCGGGGGACGGGCAGCCGGGTGCAGGGGGAGCTCCCGTACCCATACCCCCGGGGCCCTCGGGGCCGTCGGGGGAAGAGCCGCACCGGATACGCAACGGGGTCATCGCCGCTGCGGTGATCGGAGCGCTCGGCGCCGTCACCGCGGCGCTCATCGGGTTCTTCAAGCCGGATCCGACGCCTACGTCTGGCCCGCAACCGCCGCCGACCGCGGAGCCGTCGTCCACGCGGTCGCGGTCCGACGAGTCCTCGTCCGACAGCACGACGTCCGGGGACCCGACCGCGAGCAAGCGCCCCTCGACGTCCGCGAAGGAACGGTGGCGCGGCCCCGTCACGCTGCCCCTGTCGCTCAACGTGCCGTCACAGGAGGGAATAGAACTCGACACCGCGAAGCCCGTACGCGCCGGCGTCGACGACGACCTGCGAGGCGACTACCAGACCTCACCCAAGATCGTGGTCCTCAGCGGCCACGCCGCCGAGATCCCCGGGGACGCGGACGGCCTGACCCGCTCCGCGTGCGAGAAGCGACTCACGTCCAGCGTCCCCAAGGGGCCTGTCTGGATCGACGCGCTCCGGGGGAACGGGATGGGCGGCACGTATTGCTTCAACACCACCGAGGGGCGGGTCGCGGCGTTCTCGATCGTCTCCGCGGATCCCATGCCCCTGCCACAGTCGATCACGCTCAAGGTGGTTCTCTGGGGGTGACCTGGAGCGGCGAGGGTGCTCCCCTCACACCGGGAGACATGCCTTCACCCCGCCCTGGCCGCCGCGGTTGAAGGCGCTGATCCGCTGTTCCGCATTGCCGTGGTCCTGGGAACTGGTCCACGGCGTCGCGTCGGCGAGCCCGGTGAGGGCGGCCGACAGTTCCTCGGTGTCACCCGGCTCGAATCGCAGATTGTCGGAGCCGAAGAGGGTCGCCCCCGCCAGACAGTCCGCCTGGAGTTCCTGAGCCACGGCTTTCAGTCCCAGGACCCGGTTCTGAACGGCGTGTCCCCATTCGTGGGCGATGACCAGATAGACCCAGGAGTCCCCCTGGGCATATCCGTCGCGCATCAGCTTGCCGTCCCAGGCGAGGAAATCCCCTGCCGGGCAGTAGAAGGCATTGTCGGGAGGCGCCGGTTCACCTCCGCACGCCGGAGCACCCGGGCTGCCCGGCGTGTAGGTGCCGGCGACCCGTGGTGGTGTGTAGGCGCCGGTGAAGTAAGCGTTCCAGTTCTTCTGCCAGAAGTCGTTCACGACGTTCACGGCGTCCTTGGCCTCTGACATCCACGCCGTGTCGGAGTCCGGGGCGGCGGACCGCGCACCGCGTTTGCCGACGGCGGCGGCGACCGACTTGTCAGCCGCGGCAGCGTCCGAGCAGCCGGTCAGGGCGAGGGGCAGGCATATCGTCACGGCCATCAGCCAGTTGCGGTATTGGGCCACGGCTTCCTCCAACCCCCGAACGCCGCGCCCCGACAGGCGGACTGCCGTGCATCGCCTTGCCCATACCTCGGCAATTCCGGCCCGACCGCCATGAGACGAAGACACCTTCACGATAGCCTTCGGCCGTCCCGCCGTCGTATACGAAGAAATGCGCAGCCGGAAGCCCGGAAGGCCCGTCACCGCCCTCACAACCCACGCCCAGGGCGTACGCGGCAATGTCCTGTACTGCGCCGTCCACGACCGTGAGCCCGGTCGGAACGACGGTCCCCGCCGCTGATGACGAGCTGGGGCTGACCATCCACGCAGCGGAGGCTGAGTATGCCCATGCTCTCGGGCCTGACCTCGGTGGAAGGGATGAGTCCCGGATCGGTCGCTTCGGCCTCGGGTGCGGTCCCGGGCATGTGTGCTCCTCACTTGCCCTCACGCTAGCGACCGGGTCGGAGACTTGTCGTGCTGAGCATCACGGACAACGACACCCGCCGGAACGACTGAGAACCGACCATGGCCCCATCGGACACCCCTGGCCGAGGCCGACGCGACCTTGGATCTGCGGGCCCCGGTGGCGCTGCGCCGGCAGGATCTCGTCAAAGCGACCGAGTCCGGAACTGGGCAGAACCTGCGATGCGCTGGTGTAGCGCAATATCCGGGTCTGCCAGGCATGGTGGCCGCTCACCGATGCGGCCACGACCTGAATCCCGCGCGCGATCAGCAGCTACCTGGCGCTTGCCGGACGTGAGAAGACCCCGTCATACCCGAGGTCACCGAAGCAGCCCACGCAGATTTCGCCGCCCTGGCGGTCGGCGAAATCTACCCTGCCCGATCTGCATCCACTGGATTGACTGGGTGTCCTGCTACGCGGGCGCGTCCGCATGTGTTTCGGCGGCCGGGTCCGTCGCGATCTCGACCTGGGGTCTGCTGAGGCCGCCCTGCCAGCGGAAGGCGGAGGGGAGTTCGAGGCCGAAGTGGTCGAGGATGCGGGCCACGAGGTGCATGACGATGTCGTCGATGGTCTCGGGGTGGTGGTAGAAGGCCGGCATCGGAGGAAGGATCAAGGCTCCCATACGGGCCAGGGCCAGCATGTTCTCCAGGTGGATCTCGTTCAACGGCGCCTCACGGGGCACAAGGACGAGCTTCCTCCGCTCCTTGAGCGTGACATCGGCCGCTCGTACGACGAGATCCTCGGCGTACCCCGCCCGGATCGCGGCCAGCGTCTTCATGCTGCACGGAGCGATGATCATCCCGTCGGTCGGATACGACCCGCTGGATATCGCGGCCGCCTGGTCCCCGGGCCCATGAACATGGTCGACCGTCTCGCGCAGATCCTGCACCGTGTACTCGGTCTCGTATTCCACCAGCGCACGCCCCCACCGGGTGAGCACGAGATGGGTCTCCACCTCCAGGGCCCGCAACGCCTGCAGGGTGCGCACGCCGATGATGGCCCCCGACGCGCCGGTCATGCCGACGACGATGTTCACGGCCGCACCTTTCCGCCGTCGATCACGGCGGCCGCGGGGGAAGCGGTGTGCGGCGGCCGGTCGCCGAGCGACCAGGCGATGCCGTGCAGGAGTCCGTGCCGGCTGACGACCATCGTCTCCTTGCCGGTGTGCTTCATCGTGGCGCGCACCACCAGCGCGCTCGCGACGATCACATCCACCATGCCCGGATGCATGCCGGGGATCCGGGACCGCTGCGCTGCCGTGGTCCCCAGCAGATCGGTCACCACTCGGTCCACCTCGTGGTAGGTCAGGTATCGGGGGTGGTGTCCGGGCGAGGAGGCCGACCCTGCCCAGGCGATCGCCGCCACGGTGGTGACCGCTTCGGAGACCCCGATCAGGGTCGCGTCCTGCCACCCCGGCAACGCGTCCAACGCCTCGTCGAGCTCGGCCTCGATGGCCCGCTCGGCCGCGGCGACCTCCTGCGATGTCGGCGGATCCGTGAGCAGATGGTGTTCCGCGATACGCACGCACCCGAGGTCGGCGGAGACGGCATGCTCGGCGTCCGCGGATCCGAGGGCGAACTGGGTCGATCCACCGCCGATGTCGGCCATCAGGTACGGGGCCTTGACCCCGCCGGTCAGAGCGCGGGTGACTCCCGCAAAGGCCAGGTGAGCCTCCTGTCGGCCGGACAGCACCTCGCTCGTCAGGCCCAGCGTGTCGCGCACCAGGGTCAGGAACTCCTCGCCGTCGACGGCGCCGCGCGAGACCCAGGTGGCGCACATCCGCACGCGCTCGACATCGAACGCGGTGATCAGCGCCGCGTAGTCGTCCAGGACCGCTCTCGCTCGGTCGACGGCCTCCCGCGCCAGTCTCCCGGTGCGACCGACGTCCTGCCCCAGGCGGATGATGTCGAATCGTTCCACCACCTCGACCATCCGGGCGGCCGGGCCGCGCTCCGCCGAGGGCAGATCGGCCACGATGAGCCGGATCGAGTTGGTGCCGCAGTCGATCGCCGCCACCCTGGTACATGCGCGGTCGGACGGCGGAGGCCGACGGCGCGATGCGCCGCCGTCGCCTATTCGGTCCTGTGCTGCAAGAGCCGGGACACCGACCGGCCCGCCGCCGGTACGAGGCCGCCGGGAGCGGGGCGCCAAGGCGGCCGGGTCGACGTAGTGGATGTCGATTTTGGTCATCCAGTCGTCCTCCGGCAGGGAACCGATGACGTAGATCTTCTTCCCGGTGCCCGCGGCGTAGCCGAGTTCCCAGGCGCAATCACGGCCGATCGGCGGCCGGCAGATGACGCAATCGGCTTCGTCAATGGCTCGTTGACAGGCCAAGGCGCCGTCGGGGAATCCGAACGAACCGGCCTTGTCCTTGGGTAGCCACAGGGGTAACCCGAGGATGTCTGCGAGGCGTTCGGCCTCACGGGGGTCGGTCTCCTCGTTCTTGCACTTGGCGCAGTAGTAGGCATGCGGCATACGAATCACTCCTCCAGCCGGGGCGTTCATGAGGGCGCTCCTACGGCGGTGTCTCCGATGGTGGCCTCTGTCCGAGAGGCTTGGTGGTCGCCCGACGTGATCCCTGACGCGTGTCCGGTCGGATATCCCGGACCGAGGACAGCAAGTGCGGCAAGGCGGTAAGGCGGTAAGGCGGTAAAGCGGTAAGGGCCGGCGGCGACGAAATGGCGGCGGGTGGGGTCGAGCTCGGCGCTGGGGAACACGGAAGGCGTGCGTTAGCTCGGGCAACCAGTAGCGCACTGGTCCCTACCCAGCGGTCACCCCGCCTCAACAGCCTGCATGGCGCCCCCGGTACATTCCGGCCACACGCGCCCAGGACTCCGGCGAAGGAAGGGCTCCGATGAGACCGCCTGTGCTGACCGCACGCTGAATGGCGCGGTGGCTTCCGCTCCGTTTCCAGGCCCGCCACTTCGAACCGTGCATGCAGTTCTCCCGCACACGGCTTTCCGGCATCGCTCACCGACTGGCATACGCCGTCGCCCGGTGCACGTTTCCGGTGAGGCGGCAGACCCCGAGCCGGGTGATCCACCCGTAGGTGGACCGGGTGGTCCAGTTCCGGCCCCGCCGTCTGTGCTTCCGGCTGGCGAAGATTGCCAGCCGTTCGTGGACATAGCCGTCCACCGCATCGAACTCCCGCCCAGAGTTTCCGTTGCGGAAGTACGCTGCCCAGCCCCGCAACACGGGGTTGAGGTCGGCAACCACGGCGGGCACAGGCCGTTCGGTCTTCGAGTGGGCGGTCGCCGCGCGGACCTTGTCCCTCAACACGCGCATCGCTCTGGCCGAGGGCCGGCGTTGCAGGTGGAACCTGCCTCGCCATTTCTACGATTCCACTTTCCGGTGGTGAAATCCGAGGAATGCGAAGCCCTGCCTGCCTCGGGTGCGACAGGTGATTCCGGACTTCTCGGGGTGCAGCTCCGCACCAGCCGACCTGCCGGACGCGCACGGCACGTAGCCGCGGCGGGGGCCCTCGGCGAGGGCCCGGGGCGGGCGTGGCGAGGGGGGTATTCGGGCAGCGGCGTCCGTCTCTTGAGGGGCCTGCCCCGCCACCTGGCGGGGCGTCAGCCCGCTCAGGTATACCGGGTGGGCAGACGACCGGCGTCGGAAGGGACCTTCATGCACGACCGATCGAGCAGCCGAGCGCCGAAGAGGCGGGACGCCGCGGTGGAACGCACCTCCCCGGCCCGGGCGGTGGCGCCCGCCGAGGCCCTGCTTGCCCTCCAGCGCTCGGCCGGGAACGCCGCCGTGGTCCAGATGATGCGCCGGGCCGGCGCCTCCGGTGCCGCCCAGGACCGGCATCGGCACGGCCACGGGGAGGAGCGGCAGCCTGCCGCGCAGCTCTCCGCCGTGCACGATGTCCTGCGCAGCGGCGGCCGGCCGCTCGACGACCGGAGCCGCGCCGACATGGAGGCGCGCTTCGGGGCGGACTTCTCTGATGTGCGCATCCACACCGACGCCGCCGCCCGGGCTTCCGCCGCCGAACTCGGCGCCGCGGCCTACACCTCCGGCAGCCATATCGTCGCCGGGGCCTCCGGCATCGACCGGCACGCCCTCGCCCATGAACTGACTCATGTCCTCCAGCAGCGCTCGGGGCCGGTGGCCGGGACCGACCGGGGCGACGGGCTGCGCGTCAGCGATCCGTCGGACCGGTTCGAGCGCGAGGCTGAGGCCAACGCCCGCCGGGTGATGAGCCGCCCCGCGACCACCGCCCCTGTTGCCGTGGACCCGCCCGCACAGGCCACGCAGGTCTCCAGGGGGACGGGCGTCGTCCAGTGCATGCATCACCCGGCCAAGATCGACGACGAGGTGAGGAGGCTGGTCGCCCAGGCGGAGAGCAACCTCGACCAGTACCTCACCGACTACGACACCTGGCAGAAGAATCGCGGAAACGTCAAATGGCTCATGAACAACGCGGACCTCAACGACTCGTTCGAACACCTTGAGAACCTGGTGGGCCCGCCCCAGAGGCGCAGCAAGGCGGATCTGGTGGTCGCCCTGGAGGGTGCCATTCGCGCTGATCTGACCACTACTTCGTCGGAGACGATGGCGAACACCCGGGCGGCGGCGCTCGACGCGAAGCGCAAGCTTGTCCTCGGCCGCACGGGCGACACCGGCCCGTGGGCCACGTACCAGCAAGGCAAGCCCCAGGCCGGGGACCGGCTGCCCGCAGATGCACGGATGGGCCGACGGCTGAACACCACCAAGTGGTCCGTTCCCGTCAACTACGCCTTCATGGACGGAGGCATCGCGGAGCGCGCCGTGTTCAAGATCGTCACCAGCCTCGGTCCGCAGATCGAAGGCATGCTGACCGGCGGGCAGCTCCACGCGGGCAACTTCTGGCAGGAGATCCAGAAACTGGGCGACAGCGCGCTCTGGGACAGCAGCAAGCCAGCCGACGAAGGCGGCCCCCAGGCGATGCTGGGGCACGAGATCCTCCAGCTCATCGAGTCCGGTTACCGGTTCCACGGCCGGGAGAGCGCCTACGCGCAGGGCAGCGCCCGGCTGGTCGCCGTCCACCCCGACAGGCCCGCGCCCGCGGCCGGGGACAAGACGCAGCCGCTCACCCTCCCCTGAGCCTCGCCCCGAGACTTCTCCCCCGAGCCGACTGCGTCCGGACACGGCCTGGCCCGTTTGGCTGGGATGAGCTCATCGCGCGCCTTCACGCCCGGCACACGCCCTGCAACCGCACTCGAGGGCCGCACCAGCAGAGAGTGGGTTTCGGCGACGCGGTCGGCATGCGGGAGCCGACCGGCGAAGCCACCGCGATCGCCAAGAGGCTCGGCCCGGCCACCGTGCTGCGGGACCACGGCGGCGGGTTCAGCCCCACGACCGTCCAGCTGCACCTGGTCTCCGCGGCATCGAGCGCCGCGCCCGCTACTACACCGATGTCGCCACCGCCTTCGCTCGCTGCAATCGCCGGAACGAGTGCATCCGCGCGCGTCGGCGTCCTGACCCCAGCAACCTGCATGCAGGGCCAGGGGCCCCGGGCCGTCGACCGCGCCCACGACCAGCTTGAGCATCCCTGCCGCCGCCCACGCCAGCCCTGTGGCCTACAGCTCAACGGTGAAACGAGCTCACTCGCCACCCCGGACATCTGACCCGCGGATACGGCGCGGGAAGTGATCGGTACGCACGTGCCCGCGCTGACGCTATTGCCCCTTGATCGCCGAGTCAGATACTCATCGGATCACCGGCGAGGAATTGCCGGAGCAGAGCGCCGACCTCGCGTGGCCGCTCCAGGTAGAGCATGTGATCGCAGTCCAGTTCAGCGACGATGAGACGGTCACCCAGAACCGCTCGGCAATCTGTGACGTACTCCGGACGGACGAAGCCGGAACGTTTGGCAATCACGAGCAGTGTGGGCACTGTGGGTGGAGGAAACACCGGCGGGCCGGCCATTTCGGAGCACGCGGTCACAACGGCCGCAGCGTCGAACCGCCACCGCCGGCGACCGTCCGGTTCTTCGGTCAGATGGTCGGCGACTTCGTCGTCCACCGCTTCCGCGGATGCGTACGGCCAAGCGGCCTTCCGATCCGCACGCGCCTCGTCGCACCCCGCGAACGACGATGTCGTCATCGTCCGGCGAGCCTGCTCGTGCAGCCCGTGAGGGGCGAGGCCGACCGACGGATCCAGGAGTGCCAGCCTCCCTACACGCTCCGGCGCCGTGCGGCAAAGGTGAAGGGCAACCAGTCCTCCGAAGGAGTGCCCGACCACGTCGACCTGGGGAAGCCCCAGGTCGTCCATCACTGCCAGCACATCCGCCACATGACGTTCCACGCTCCACGGCGGGCTCCAGTCGGAGCGTCCGTGCCCACGAAGGTCGGGAGCAATGACGTACGAGCCGGGCAGATGCCGCTCGGCGAGCCGTCGCCACCGCGCGCCGTGCCCCTGGATCCCATGCAGAGCCAGCAGCGGGCCGGCCGCAGGAGCGCCATAGCGATGTGTATGCAGATGTCCCAGGACCATGGCCGCACCCTAATCGATTGTCCGTGCGACCCTGAGGGCCCAGAAGGACTTCGGGCCGGAACACCGGACCTGCTTCCTGACCACCGCCGGAAGCAAGAAGGCCCGAACCCTGCGCGCCGCCGGACCGGGCACGGCCGTAGCGGTCAGCCAGGCCGAGGGACGCCACTGGTGCACCCTCGAAGGCACATTGAGCCGTGACGAGGTCGACGCCCTTCGGGTCGATCTTGAGGTAGACGAGGAGCCTGGTCTGCTGCGGCAGGCAGACGCGGGCGAAGTTCCGCAGCCGCCGTTGGGCGGTGTACTGCTTGCGCTGGACGCGGGTGACACCGTCCCCGACGTCGAGCAGCACCTCGTCGGCCGCCTCGGCCGACTCGTGTTGCGAGGCCCTCCCGCCGAGCTGATCCTGAAGAAGGGCATGCCGACCCTTCGAGCGAACCGAGCGCAGAGAGGCTGCGGAGCCTGCGGTCATCGTGGCCCGAGCATGGAGCGGGGTTCCAGATGAGGCTTGTCGTCGATCTCAACCGGTGTCAGGGATTCGCGCAGTGCGCCTTCCTCGCCCCGGACGTCTTCGTCCTGCACGGCGGGGAGGCGCTGTTCTTTACCTCCCGCTTCGACGAGGGACTGCGTGACCAAGTGGAGCAGGCTGCGGCTGCTTGCCCGGTCCAGGCCGTTCTCGTCGACTACTCCGACGAACCGGCCAAGGGGGCAGAGGGCCATGTCGGCTGACGCCGATGTCCAGGCTCTCCGCCGAAAGGGCCGGATCGTCGTCGTCGGTGCGTCGCTGGCCGGCCTGCGCGCGGCGGAGACGCTTCGTGACCTGGGCTTCACCGGGTCGCTCACGCTGATCGGAGACGAGCCGTACGAGCCGTACGACCGGCCCCCGCTGTCCAAGCAGGTGCTGCTGGGGATGGAGCCCGCCGAGGACACCGCGCTGCCGCGCAAACGCGACATCGACGCCGAATGGCGTCTCGGTGCGGCCGCCGCGAGCCTGGACCGGGCCGCCGAGCACGTACGCCTGGTGAACGGCGACGCCGTTCCCTACGACCGCCTGCTGATCACGACCGGGACCAAGGCCCGGCCCTGGCTCCATCCGGAGGAGGCGGCGCTGGACGGGGTTTTCGTGCTGCGTACCCGCGACGACTCCGCTCGGCTGTCCCGGAAACTCGCTGCCGGCCCGCGCCGGGTGCTGGTGATCGGCGCCGGTTTCACGGGCTCCGAGATCGCCTCCGTCTGCCGGGAGCGAGACGTGGAGGTGACCGTCGCCGAACGCGCCCCAGCGCCGCTGGTGGGCGCCCTCGGCGAGGTGGTCGCCGCGGCGGCGGCGCGGCTGCAGCGCGATCACGGAGTGGATCTGCGCTGCGGTGTCAGCGTCACCGCGCTGGAGGGCGACCAGGCGGGGCGGCTCCGGCGTGCCCACCTGTCCGACGGATCGGCGATCGACGTCGACGTGGCGGTGGTATCCCTCGGCGCCATCCGGAACACCGAGTGGCTCGCCGGTTCCGGGCTGGCGGCCGGCCCCAGGGGCGTCGCCTGCGACGCCGGGTGCCGGGTGTTCGACGTCAACGGCATCGTCACTGATGACATCTACGCCGCCGGTGACGTCGCCCGCAGCCCCCATCCGCTGTTCGGCTACCAGTTCCTCTCACTGGAGCACTGGGGCAACGCGGTGGAACAGGCCCAGGTCGCGGCACACAACATGGTCAGCACGGGCCCGGACCGTCGCCCGCACCTGTGGGTGCCGATGTTCTGGTCCGTCCAGTTCGGCGTCAACATCAAGTCGGTCGGTGTGCCCACGATGGGCGACCAGTTGGTCATAGCCCAGGGCGCGCTCGCCGAGGGGCGGTTCGTCGCGGTGTACGGGTATCGCGGCCGGGTGATCGCCGCGGCCTCCTTCGACTCGGGAAAGTGGCTCGGGTTCTATCAACAGCAGATTGAGACCGGAGCATCGTTCCCGCCGGACTACGCCATGGTGGACCGCCGCACCGACGCGCTGCAGCCCGTTGATCCAGCCTTCCCGGACCCCCACCTTCCCACCCACGAGCCGACCGTCACCCTGACAGGCCACTCACCGACCGAGCGGGGCGTCCAGTTCACCGCACCACGTGCCTGACCCTCGCCCCGGACCGCCACCACAGGGAGACACCATGGCCCTCGGCACCATGTCCGCGCAGATCACCGACTTCGCGAATCGCGCCGATCCGTACCCGCTCTACGCTGCACTGCGCAAGTCGCCGGTCACGCGTCAGGACGACGGTACCTACCTGGTCAGCACGTACTACGAGGTGCGGAGCCTGGCCAACGACCCGCGGCTCAGCAACGACCTGCGCAACCGCGCCCCGGGCGCCGGCGGCCCCGCCGTGGCCGAGGAGGACACGAACCTGCCGCCCAGCTTCCTCTTCCACGACCCGCCGGAACACGACCGGCTGCGCAACACGACGATGCGGCCGTTCGGCCCCCCGCACAGCCCCAGGTTCCTCCACGACATGCGGGATGACATCGCCGAAATCATCACCGGCCTGCTGGACGCGCTCGAAGGCAAGGACGAGGTCGACGTCGTCGAAGACTTCGCCTACCCCCTTCCCGTCACAGCCATCTGCAGGATTCTCGGCGTGCCACGCGAGGACGAACCCCGCTTCCATGGCTGGGCCGACACCGTGGCGTCCGGCCTCGACCCCAGCCAAGGGAAAGAAAAGGCACAGGAGGCACGCCGCGAGCTCGGCGCCTACCTGTCCGACCTGATCGAGGCCAAGCGGCGCCACCCCGGTAGCGGGATCCTCGGCTCGCTCGCCCAGGAAACCGGCTCCAACGGCAGCATGTCGACGGCGGAGCTGGTGTCCACCTCGATGCTGCTCCTGATCGCAGGCCACGAGACCACCGTCAACCTGATCGGCAACGCGACGCTCACGCTGCTGCGCCACCCCGACATCCTCAAGCGGTTCCAGACCGAACCGGGCCTGGTCGTCCCGCTCGTCGAGGAGGTGCTGCGTTATGAACCGCCGGTCCAGTTCATCCCCTTCACCGCCGCCCTGTCCGACATCGACATCGCCGGCACCACCATCCCCAAGGGTGCGCAGGTCTGGCTTCTGCTGGCCTCGGCCAACCGCGACCCGAAGCGCTTCGAGGATCCCGACCGGTTCGACCCCGACCGCGAGGACAACCAGCACCTCGGGTTCTACACCGGCATCCACTACTGCTTCGGCGCCCCGCTGGCCCGGATGGAGGCGCAGCTGGCCCTGCCCCTTCTCTTCCGGCGAATCAAGAATCCGCGGCTGACGGCGGACCCGCCGCCCTACCGCGCCAACCCCGTCCTGCGTGGCCCCCACCACCTTCCCGTGGCCATCGACGGCCTTGCCGCCTGAACCGGCAAGGGCGCCGGCGTTGTGCCCGGGCCACTCGGCACGGGCGTGTGCGGCCGTTCCATGCGTGTGCCGACCGGTGACGGCGGCCACGTCTTCGGTGCCGGTGCCGATCTCGCGCTGCACGGCAGGTCCGCCTCCAAGCGCGCGGGGTCACCGGCATGCCCAGGAGCACACCGGCCAGCATGCGCCATGCACTGCATTGCCTCAATCTGGACGCATATTGACCTATCGATACACAACGAAAGGTGACCCATGAAATTCGCCGTCATCGGCGGTACCGGTCTGATCGGGTCGCAGGTCGTGAAGAAGCTGAACGCCGCCGGGCACGAGGCCGTGCCGCACTCGCTGTCTACAGGTATCGACGTGATCACCGGCCGGGGCGTGGAGGAGGCGGTGGCCGGAGCCGACGGCGTCGTCAACCTGACGAATTCCCCGACCTTCGACGATGCTTCTCCCGCCTTCTTCCAGACCTCGATGGACAACCTCCTGGCCGCCGGCCACAAGGGCGGGGTGGGGCACTTCGTCATCCTCTCGATCGTCGGCGCGGACCAGGTGCCCAACCTCGCCTATTACCGCGCCAAGGTCTTGCAGGAAGACATCCTCAAGGCCGGTCCGATCCCCTACTCGATCGTCCGCGCCACCCAGTTCATGGAGTTCATCGCCGCCGTCATGTCCTGGTCGACCGAGGGCGACACCGTCCGCCTGCCCACCACCGCACTCCAGCCGATCGCCGCCCAGGATCTCTCCGACACCGTCGCCGAAGTCGCCGCCGGTACCCCTTTGAACGCAACCCTCAACATCGGCGGGCCCGACGTCCGTCCCCTCGATGAACTCGGCCGGATGACCTTGAACGCCCGACCCGACGGCCGCACGGTCGTCACCGACGACACCGCCGGCATGTTCGCCGCCGTTGACGGCGATGTGCTCATCACCAAGGGCGACGCACGCATCGCCCCCACCCACTACACCGACTGGCTCGCCTGACCCGGCGGGCCCACCACTGAAGACCTCGCCATGCCGGACATGCCGAACAATGAACAGGCGGCACCCGGCACGGGACGGATGAGGCGGTTCCCCGGAAATGCATCTGCGGAGCATGGGCGATTACCATGGGTATATACACCCATCAGGGGCTTGAACAAGGGCGGAGGCTTGGCCCACCGCTCCGCAGCCCGAGCGCAGCGCGGCGCTCTTCAGCGCCCTGCGCTCGTCACGATGCGCTCCAGGGAGTATTCCCATGGCTGGTCGAGCCGCCTCAATTGTCCTTGAGCCCGAGGCACAGGAGCTCGCTGACGCAACCTCGCACCATCCGTTCCTGTACGAGCTGGACCCGACCGCAGCGCGCAAGGTGCTCGACGACCTCCAGGCCGCTCCGGTCGACAAGCTACCGGTCGACGAGGAGTGGGTCTCGGTCCCGGCAGCGGTGGGTGATGTGCGGGTACGCATCGTCAAGCCGCAGGGCGCCACCGGAACACTGCCCGTCGTGTTGTACATGCACGGCGGTGGCTGGGTGCTGGGCAATGCCGGTACCCACGACCGCCTGGTACGCGAGTTGGCGGTCAGCGCCCGTGCGGCAGTGGCCTTCGTGGAGTACACGCCGTCGCCGGAGGCGCACTATCCGGTGGCCATCGAGCAGGGCTACGCCACCGCGCAGTGGATCGCCCGCGAGGGGGCCTCCAAGGGGCTGGAGGCACAGCGCATGGCAGTGGCCGGGGAATCGGTCGGCGGGAACATGACCGCCGCACTCGCCCTCATGGCCAAGCAACGCGGTGACGTCAAGTTCGTACAGCAGTCGATGTACTACCCGGTCACGGATGCGGCCATGAACACCGGTTCCTACGGCCAATTCGCCACCGGCTACTACTTGAGCCGCAAGCTGATGGAATGGTTCTGGGATGCTTACACGACCGACCCGGACCAACGCGCGGAGATCACCGCATCTCCCAACCGTGCCACCATCGAGCAACTCTCCGGCCTGCCGCCCGCCCTGCTGATCGTCGACGAAGCCGACGTGCTGCGCGATGAGGGCGAGGCGTACGCCGCGAAGCTCCGAGCAGCCGGCGTTCCGGTGACCACGGTGCGCTACGACGGCACGGTCCACGACTTCATGATGCTCAACTCGCTGAGTCACTCCGAAGCCGCCCGCGGAGCCATCGACCAGGCAACGGCGTTCCTGCGCAACGCCCTTGGAACAGCGCAGGGCTGATCGTTGCCAGAATGCGGTGCGTAGTAGCCTCAAGCAGATGCCCTTGCCTCAGACAGTTCCCGTGCGAAGAGCATTCGTTCAGTCGATGACGGCGGTCGCTTCGATCTCGACCAGGTGCTCGGGTACATCCAGTGCCGCTACGCCCAGCAGCGTGGCCGGCGGTACCGGGGTCACGCCCAGCTTCGCGGCCGCCCGGGTGATCCCCTCATAGAGCAGGGGCATCTTGTCGGGCGTCCAGTCGACGATGTAGACGGTCAGTTTCGCCACGTCGTCGAAGGAACCGCCGGCCGCGGTCAGGGCGGTGCCGATGTTGAGGTAGCACTGCTCGACCTGAGCGGCGAGGTCGCCTTCGCCGACCACGACACCGTCCGCGTCCCAGGCGACCTGCCCGGCGATGAAGACCAGCTTCGACCCGGTCGCGATCGAGACCTGCCGGTAGGCGTCAAGCTCCGGCAACCCGCTGGGGTTTACGAGGGTGATGGCCATGCTGCGCCTTCCTCCATTGCTGCGAGAGCCGCTCTCTTGCAGTTACTCAGAAACCGTAGGAGAGTGGCCGCCGACATGGAAGAACGCACTTTTCGGTGACTGGGGAACCTGATGGTGACCAAGCAGTTCAGCGGCTCGCCAGAGGATGCGGACCTCAGGCGTGCGGACTCCCTGGCGCGGGAGATCTTCTCGGACATCGCCAACAAGTGGGCACTCCTGATCATCGAGTCTCTCGGTGGACACACCCTGCGCTTCAGCGAGCTGCGGAACGAGATCGAGGGCATCAGCCACAAGATGCTCACCCAGAACCTGCGCATGCTGGAGCGCAACGGCCTGATCGAACGGACGGTGCACCCCGTCGTGCCACCGCGGGTCGAGTACACCCTCACCGAGGCGGGCCAAGCCCTGCGGGTGACGATCGACGGACTGTGCAACTGGACCCACCACTACCTCGGTCACATCGAAGCCTCCCGTCACCGCTTCGAAGCCTGACGGGTGGACCACTCGCATGCCGCCCCCAGGCCCCGCGCCGAGGAGGGCAAGACCGGACGCGCGGAGTGCGTAGTAGTCCCGGGTGCGTCGGTCGAAGCGCACGGGCAGCTCCTGGCAAAGGGCTGGCCGGTCTCGCACTACGGGCCAGTGCCCCGTTTCCCGCCCGGACCGGTGGACGCTGCAGGTCTCCTGTACGGCTACAAGGGCCCCAAGTGGCTGCGCGGCATCGAGTGCATGACCCAGGACCGGCGCGGCTTCTGGGTGGAACGCGGCTATCAATCCGGTGGGCCGGCGGCGGTGCGCCGCCGGCCCACCGGGCTCTTACTTCCCGAGGTTATGCCGTGTGGCTCTGAAACGGGCTGTGCCTGTGGCGCCTTCGGCCGGGGTGGTGTCGTACCGCTCGAAGCCGGCCTTCTCCAGAACGCGGACGGAGGCCGGGTTCGACAGTTCCACGCCGGCGGTCACGGTGTGGACGCCTGGCGCAGCGAGGGCGAAGTCAGCGAGCGCCCGTGTGGCTTCGGTGGCGTAGCCCCGGCCGCGCCGGGAGGCGACGACGCCGTATCCGAGTTCGAGGGCCCCCTCGGCGGGCGGCCAGAACAGGCCGATCGAGCCCACGACAAGGCCGCTGTCCCGCTCGATGATCAGCCGGTGGCCGTACATGCCGAGCCAGGCGGGGTTGTCACCGAGGAGGCTCACGATGACGCCGTCGCCTTCGGAGGGAAAGTCCGCGGCCCAGTCAGCCGGCCGGGAGCTGTCCTCGCAGTCGAGGGCGGTAAGGGCCTCGGCCGCAGTCCAGGTGCGCAGGACGAGGCGCTCGGTGGTCAGCTCGGTGAGGTCCTTGGAAGGGGAGGAATGCACGTGTGACTCCTGGTCGTTGGAACGACCCGGACCGCGTCGCGTCGCTTCAGCGCGCGGACCGGAAAAGGGCATGCTGAGAAAGGCCGTTGACGGCCATATTCATCAACCTCCCTGAGCTGACGTCACGTTCGCGCGCTTTTCGCACGCCAGGGTAACTCTGACAGGCCGGGCGGAGAGCTCCGAGCTCAGGCTGGGGTGTCTGTCAGCGCTCGCCTGGGCCGGGCGGGCTGTCCACGTCGAATCCCCGGCGAGGAAGACGGACGTGGCGCGCCCCTACCGGAGCCGAGGTCGAGGACTCGCATGCCCGTGCGCAGATCAAGGTCTCCCGGGCCAGGTGCTCCAGCGGACGCAATCCTTTCTTGTGTACATCGCCACCCCAGCCGGGGTATGGCCGTCCGCTTGCGGGCCACCGACGAGGCTCGTCCCGCCGCCCGCCCTCGTCCATCCGGCTCACCTGCGGAAGTGCCCGGAAGTGCCTCAGAGACCTGGGCGGTCTTGGCTGATGGACCGGGTCGCGGAGCCCGGCATCCCTGCGTGGTGAGCGGATGAGCGGGTGAGCGACGGCAGGCATGCGCGACGGTCCTTGGGGTCCGGGCGACGGGAAGGGAGTCCGCGGGACTCCAGGTCGTCGATACCACAAAGACCATTGCCGTATCAGCAGGCGCCGAAGCGATCCTGTGAGGCCAGGAACGGTGTCCGCGTAGCGGACGGCCCAGGTGCCCATCGCGCGGATGGGGACCAGCAGGGCCGTGCCGGCCTCGGTGAGGGCGTAGTCGACGCGCGGGGGCGCCTCGGCGCAACGCGCCCCACCAGGCCGTTGCGCTCCAGCGGGCCGTTTCCGCCGCGTGCTTGATCGTGTCGTCACCCATGCCGGAATCCTCTGCACCGCTCGGCGGGCCACGAACCTCGGTCCGGCTCGTCCAAACGTTCAATCGGGCCCGCCGTGTCAGCACCGGACTCCGGAGCGTCGGCCCCGATGGCACTCGCTGGGACAGGCAGGAGCGGAGGGTCACCGGACGGAGACGCCCATTGCGCCTTCTGCCCCTCCCGGGCTTACTTGAGCAGGGAATCCGGAGTTCGCCGCTGTGACACATCAACACCAATGAATGGGGAGTTGCCGTGGACGAGAACCGCTTCGCCGGCAAGGTCGTCATCGTCACCGGCGGTGGATCCGGCATCGGCGCCGCCACCGCGCACCGCTTCGCGCGCGAAGGCGCCACGGTGATCGCCGCCGGACGGACCGAGGACAAACTCAAGCACGCTGCCGCCGCCGCACCCACTGGTTCGACCATGGTCACGCGGGTCGCGGACGTCTCCGACGAGTCCTCGGTCAACGCGCTGATCGCGGGCGTGACTGCGGAATACGGCCGGCTGGACGTGCTCGTCAACAACGCCGGCATCGGCGTGCCCGGAACCGTCGAGCACACCGACACCGCCACATGGCGTCACGTCATGGCAGTCGACATCGACAGTGTCTTCTTCGCCTCGCGGGCCGCGCTGCCCTCTCTGCGGCGCGTCGGTGGCTGCATCGTCAACGTCGGCTCGGCGTCCGGGCTCGGCGGGGACTGGGGCCTGGCCGCGTACAACGCCGCCAAGGGGGCACTGGTCAACCTCACCAACGCCATGGCGCTCGACCACGGCCACGAGGGCGTACGCGTCAACGCCGTGCACCCGAGTCTCACCCGCACCCCGGTAACCGCGCCCGTCATCGAGAACGAAGACATGATCGCCGCATTCCGTCAGCGCATCCCCATGCAGCGCCCCGCCGAGCCCTCCGAGGTCGCCGATGTCATCGCCTTCCTGGCCGGCCCCGACGCCCGCTTCGTCAACGGCGCCCACATTCCCGTGGACGGCGGGCTCAGTGCGTCCAGCGGTCAACCGCGCATGTTCTGAGTAACCGCACGCGGACGCCGGACCGGGCCTCGGCCGCCCCGGCCCGGCGGCCTCCGTGACACTGCCGGGCCTACCGATTCGCTTGGGGGTGGTCCACGCCGACGAGCAGAACGAGGCATTCCCCCGACGGACTGCTCGGGCCGCAGGAGGTCCTCGCGCCGCCCGAGCGGGTCAACGAGATCCGCCGGCCCAGCCGCTCCTCAACCACCCTGTATTTACGCGGAGTTGAGTGAGACACTGCCGGGCATGTTTTTCTCATTCACCCGAAGAAGCCGGTTTTCCACGCCCGCCTCAAGGGCCCCGGGAAACGGGTTACGCCGCCTGGGCGCACTGCTCGCCGCCGGTCTGCTCGCCCTCGGCCTACTGGTCGCAGGCGGCGGCCCCGCGGCCGCCGCCCCGCCGGACACGCACCGCATGGCCACCTGGAACATGCAGGTCGGCACCACCCGCTGGGACGGGGTACGCACCCTGGCGCGTACCTTCGACGTGGTGGCGCTCCAGGAGGTGCCCAACAGACCGCCGGCCGGAGCCGTCCAGGACGGACAGACAGGAAACGTCACCTCGTATCTGTGGCCGATCGGCGGCGGCTCCTACCGCTACCTGTACATCCTGCGCCAGCGGTCGCGGAACCTGGGCATCGTCACCTCGTGGGTGCCCAACCGCGTGCAGGAGATCGGTGGCGCCTACCGCTCCGCCCTGGCCGTGACGAACACCGGCGACAACATCATGTTCGCCTCCATCCATGCCGCCTCCAACGGCGGCAGGCCCAACGACGCCGCCTATCTGGTACGCCGCGTCTCCGACACCGCCTTCCAGCAGAACGTCGGCAACTGGGCGGTGCTGGGCGACTACAACCGCGCCCCGGGCGACCTCCAGTCCGACCGGTACATGCCCGGCAACGGACTGATCTACAACGGCGGCCAGGCCACCCAGCAGAACGGCAACGAGCTGGACTACATGGTCTCCAACGTCGACACCGACAACTGGCAGGCGACGGTCAACCCCAACTACGGCAGCGACCACTGGCCCGTCGGCTTCAGCGCCCTGCAGGCCGCGGCCGGGCCACGGCAGTTCACCGTCCATGCCGACAACAGCGACCGCCTGCTCGACGTCTACCGCGGCAACACCGCCAACGGCACCCACGTGATCACCTACCACGCCAACGGCGCCGCCAACCAGCGCTGGACGCTCCGCGCGGTCGGCCGCAACGGTGACTCCGGACAACCGCTGTACAAGCTGGTCAGCGCCCGCAGCGGCAAGTGCCTCGACGTCAACCGTGGTCAGGCCAGCGGCGACGGCGACTGGCTGAACATCTGGGACTGCCACAACTGGGACGGCGCCCCACTGCCGGGCGGATACGCGCGCGACACCCAGAACTTCACCCTGGAGCACCCCGAACCGCGCTTCCCGAACCTCACCGTGCTGCGCAACAACGGCACCCACCGCTTCGCCAACATCCGCGGAAACGGCACCGGCGACGGCACCTGGGTCATCCAGTGGCCCTACCAGACGAACCCCAACGGCACTCCGGCGGTCAACGAGACGTTCTACCTCCACCCGCAGTTCTGATCCCGTGGGCGAGGAGCGCGGCACTCGCCGCCTCCATGCCGCTTCAAGACCGCAATGGTCCGGAAGGGGGGCATGCGCCTGAGTCCGAACGTCAGCCGGCGGCACCGCCTTCCCATACGCCCCGGCCATCCCGGGCCGCTACCGCATCCCCCAGCTCACCACCGGCTCCTCGGACCGCGATCGCAGCGGCCCCGGCGACGACCGCCGAAAGTGCGAGGTCGACACCCACGGCTTCCGACAGGCGATCTCCATCGCTCTCCGCCGGGGCGCCATCGGTCACACCGACGTCCCCGGCCACACGGCCGGCGAGCCCCGGCTGCCCCGACCGCCTCGCGCTCGGGGCAGCTCGGTTCCATGGCCTCCCTCAGCCTCTCGGGTCGGCCATCAGGGCCCGCACGCACCGCAGGCTCATGCCCCGGTCAGCCGAAGAAGACCGAGGAGATGGCGTTGTCGAATCCGATGGTCGCAAGGTCGGACACATCACCGTTGACGACCTTGGACTTGCCCGTGCAATTCCGCTCGGACCAGATCTTCAGACTGCCCTGGGCCTGGAGGGAGGAGGCGACGTTGTCCCGGGCCACGTTCTGGCACCCCTTGCCGGCCAGGCCCTGGGAGGGGTCGCCGAAGTTCCGGTCGTCGAAGAGAACAACACTGGTGGCGGGCTTGGGCTGCGGGCTGCCACTGCCGGTGTTGCCAACGCCGACGCCCGCCTTCTTTCCGTCGGGGGCTACACCGAACCAGGTGCCCCCGACGCCCTGACCCTTGGTCTCGCCGGGCTTGGCGTCCTTGCTGAAGCGGTAGACGGGCCAGCCCCCGACCGTGACCTGGAGGGTGCCGTCGTCCCGCTTGACGGTGCCGACCTTCGACCTGTCGACGCCGTCGAGGAAAACCTTGCCGCCCGGTGCGACGACGACCGGCGGCCACGTCGACGCGCACTCGCCGTTGCACGTGGACTTCGACGGGTCCGCGGTGTCCTTGTCGAACCGATAGAGGGTGAATCCGGCACCGTTGACCACCACCGGGTTCAGCGCACCGGCCTTCGACGCGGACAGCTGCACCCACTGCTGTGCCTCCGGCTTCACCGCCGGCTTTCCCGGCTCGTTCGCCCAGTCCCCCGTCCTGGGCGGGGCGTTGTTCGCCTTCGCGGTGCCGCCGAGGAGGCTCAGGCCCTGCCCGGCCGACGGACTGCCGTCAGCAGACTTGCCCTGGCCCGCCGCGGCTGCAGCCGAAGAAGCGGGTGCGGAGCTGCCCTTATCGTCTCCGCCACAAGCAGAAAGCAGAAGTGCTCCACTCGTGGCGACGCAGACGATCACTGCGGTGCGCTTACGGCTCATGGTCTCTCCCCCAGGATCATGGGCTCCGGTCCGGACCCGAAGCCGTCACCGGCTCGTACGGCCCGGGCCCCGGGGCAGCCTCACCCGGTTACTTGCCCGATACACGTCCGATACGAAGTAACAACGCAGCGGTAGCTACGAGCCGGGCATTCGCGCGTGCATGCGCCGGGGCGGCCTGCGGCAGCGGCTGGACGACGGCGCGCGACGAATACGCCTTGTCGGCCAGGACCGCGTCCGGCCTGACGCGCGGTCTTCCGACGGGCCGCGGCACCCGGATCGTGGCCATGACCTGTCCGAAGGCGGATGCGTCGCCGGCCTGTCCGGGCGTGAGGACGAAGCACAGCGGGCGGCAGCGACCGTCAGCAGCCAGGTGCATTTCGCCCGCGCCGAGGCCGCCGACAACGAGCCCCCCTCCGAGCGTCGGAGTCTCAGCCGCACCGGATCCAGCCGACCTGCCACTACCCACCGGAAGCCGGCGGACCCCCAGCGCCGGTGGCGGTCATTCCGGGCCACCCTGCCAGGTCACGCGCATCGCCTCCGGCCCCCGGATGTGCGGCCGTTCTCTCCAGGTGATGTCGCGGACGGTCAGCTCCGGGGTCCTGGTGAGCAGCACCCGCAGTCCCTCCTGGAGGTCGATGCGCCCGAGCTGGGCTCCGGCGCAGTAGTGCGCGCCATAACCGAAGGTGAGGTGTCCACCGGGTGGCCGGGTGAAGTCGATCGCGTCGGGGTCCTCGAATCGGGCCGGGTCGTGGTTGGCCGACTCGATGGCGACGGTGAGAGCTTCGCCCGCGCGCACCAGCGTGCCACCGACGTTGACATCCTCCCGCGCATAGCGGACGAACAGGCCGGCACCGGCGGAGGCGTTGTTGCGCAGCAGCTCCTCGACCGCCGCCGGCAGCTCGGCCGGATTCGCACGCAGCCGGTTCCAGAGCGCACGGTCGCCCCGCGTGAGAACGTAGACGCAGTTCGGAATCTGGGTGATGATCGCCTCGAACCTGGCCAGCAGCATGCTGACGACCAGGTCGATCAGCTCGGTGTCGGTGAGCCGGTCCTCCTCGTCCCGGGCCTGGATCATCGCCGACATCAGGTCGTCGCGGGGGCGGGCCCGACGCTCGGCGATGAGCTGCTCGGTGCAGGTGCGCAGGGCACCGAACCGCCGCATCATGTCCTCGGCGCCGACAGCGCTGCCGGGCATCAGCGCCGCACTGGTCGACTCGAACACCTCCCGGTCCGAGACCGGCACGCCGAGCAGGTCGCAGATGGACAGCACGCTCATCCGCTGCGCGTAGTCCACCACGATGTCCATGCCCGGCCCGGCGTTCATCGCCGACGACAGCAGAGCGTCCGCCGCCGCGTGCACCGTCGGGCGCTGCGCTTCGATACGGGATCTGCTGAGGGCCTTCAGCAACAGTGTGCGCAGCCGGGTGTGTTCGGGGGCGTCCATGGTGATCAGCCCGGCCAGGTCCGTCGCCTCCTCCTGGCGCGGGAAGTCCCGGCCGACCGACATCGCGCGGCTGAACCGCGTATCGCCCAGCACCAGCCGGGCGTCCGCGTAGCGGGTGACCAGCCAGGTGGGTTCACCGTAGGCGAGCCGCACCCGGAGCAGCCCCTTGCGCTGCCGCAGCTCCCGGAACCGCTCGTTGACCTCGATGCCGCGGCCGTCGTCGAAGGGGAAGCGCTCCAGTGCCTCTGTGGCGTCGGGAAGATCGGGAACGGTCGTCATAGGGGTTGTACCTCCGTCAGCCAGTCGTGCAGGTTCGCTGAGATCAGGTCGGCGTGCTGGGACAGGATGGTGAAGTGATCGCCGGGCAGCCTGCGCACGCGATGCGCCAGTTCGGCCGGGAACGGGTGGTCCTCCGAGCTGGTGGGCACACCCGCGACGACCTCGCTGGCGAGCAGGTGCAGGATCGGCGCCTTCAGCGGGCCGGGCCGCCAGCCGCTGAAGATCCTGCTGTAGCCGCCCATCGCCGCGATCTGGCCGCTGGTGGTCACTGTCCGGTCCGGACGGTCGAGCGACATGCCCATGAGGTCACGTCGTCGGATCTGCTCACGCATGAACTCGCTGCGGGTCTCGGTCTGTTCCATCTCCTCCTCCGGCAGGTACGAGTCCAGCAGGAGCAGCGCGGTGACGGGGACGCCGGTCTGCTCCAGGTGCGTGGCCAGCTCGTGCGCCAGCCAGCCGCCCGAGGAGTAGCCCGCGATGATCAACGGGGTACCGTCCAGCTCACGGTGCAGCGGTTTCGCCAGCATCCGCATCAGGGCGGCACGGTCGGCGGGCAGCGGGGCCTCACCCGCGAATCCGGGCGACCACAGCGACCACACGTCGGACGCGGGGTCCAGCCCGGCGTGCAGGTAGGAGTAGGGGAGGTCCAGGTTGGGGAAGATCGGCGGGGTGAGGCCGACGATCGTGGGGCCACCCGCGCCCGCCCCCACCTGGCGCAGTTCGGCGAGATCGCGCGGATCGTCCTGGTCGAACGTGTCGCGGGTCTCGGAGGCCGCGCGGGCCAGGCGGAGGGCGACGTTGATCCGGCCGGTGCGGATCGCCCGGATGTAGAACGAGGCCAGGCTGCCGTCGCTTTCGTCGGCGTTCTCGGGCGCCGGGTCCACCGGCCCGGTGCCGGATTCCGGGACCTCGTTCCCGGACCGGGCGGTCCCCGCGGTCTCGTCGAGCGTGCCATCCTCGGCGCGGGCGGCCAGCTTTTCCAGTACGCGCTCGGTGAGATCGACCACCGTGGGGTAGTTCAGCACGTCGGCGAGTTCGATCTCCACACCGGCACCGGTGGTGAGGCGATCGCGCAGATCCTCCGCGCCCAGCGAGTCCATCCCGAGATCGCGGAACGTGTCCTCGGCGTCGACCTGGTCATCCGGTCCGTTGCCCAGCGCCCAGTTCAGGCACTCACGGACCAGCATCTCGACGTGGCGCGTGCGCTCCTGCTCGTGCAGTGCCCACAGCGCAGCCGCGGGCGAGCGCCGATCGGGCTCGCGCGTCCCGGGGTCGCCGGAGATCAGCACCGGCATGGTCCACTCGCGCTCGATCCAGTACCGGCTGCGCTGGAAAGCGTAGCCGGGCAACGGGATACGCCGCGCACCGGCGCCGGCCAGGACGACACGCCAGTCCACCGCCGCGCCCATCACGTGCGCGCGGCCCAGCGCGCGCACGATCGCCGCCGAACCGGTCACCGCGCTCTCCGTCTCCTCCGGAACGGCCAGCACGGCGGGACCGTCGGACAGCGCGGCGGCCATGCCCGCGGTGTCCCCACCGAACACGAGCAGCAGTCGATGACCGTCGGCCCGCAGCTCGCGGGCAGCCAAGCCGGATTCGGCAGCCGGCACCGTGCGGTAGTCGTCCTCGGCCGGACGGTCCTGCAGCCAACGGCCGGTGTCCCCGCACAGCACCGGCACACCGGGCGCGGGGGGCGGGACATCCACGGCGTCGGGTTCGGCGCCCGCGGGGCACCCGGCCGCGATCCGCAGCGCCGAGGACAGGGACAGCCACCCGACCGCCCAGGACGCGGCCAGCCGGCCGTATCCGTGTCCCGCCAACGCCGCCGGGCGCACCCCGGACGCGCACCACGTTCGTGTCACGCCGGTCAGCACGGCCAGCGTGGCCGGGACCAACACGTCCGGCCGGTCCAGTGGTGGCACGTCCGGGTCACCGCGCAGCACATCCGTCAGAGACCAGCCGACCAGCCCGGCCAGCACTGCCTCACATGCGGAGAGGTGCTCGGCGAACGGCTCGGCCTCGGCGTACTGCGTGGCCAACGCGCGCACCACGGCCGGGGTGCACTCGTGTGGGTACAGGAACGCGGTGGTGCCGTTCCGCACGGCGGTGCCGGAGACCACCACCGTGGCGCTCCCGGTGTCGTTCCGGCCCGTGCTCAGCGCGGTCAGGCCCGCGGCGAGGTCGGCCGGGCGGGAGCCGAACACCACGGCGCGGTGCGGCAGGTGTGCCCGGGCGGTGGCCAGCGACCACGACAGGTCCAGCAGATCCGGGCGCGCCCGGTCGAGGTACTCGTGCAGCGCGGCCGCCTGCGCGGACAGCGCCTGTTCGGTCCTGCCCGACAGGGTCCAGGCGAGCAGTGGCGGGACGGCCCGGTCGCCGGGCTCGATGTCCGGGTCGGGCCCTGGGTCCTCCAGGATCACGTGCGCGTTGGTGCCGCCGACTCCGAACGCGGACACGCCCGCCCGCCGGGGACGCCCGTCGCGCGGCCACGGGACCGCGCTGGTGAGCAGTTCGACCCCGCCCTGCGCCCAGTCGACCCGGGGGGTCACCGTGTCGGTGTGCAGGGTCTTGGGCAGCGTGCTGTGCCGCATGGCCAGCACCATCTTCACCACGCCGGCGACTCCGGCTGCGGCCTGGGTGTGGGCGAGGTTCGACTTCACCGCGCCGACCAGCAGCGGCGGCCGGTCGCCGCGGTGGCGGCCGTACCCGGCCAACAGCGCCTGCGCCTCGATCGGGTCGCCGAGCGCGGTGCCCGTGCCGTGCGCCTCCACCGCGTCGACGTCCGCGGGCGACAGGCCGGCCGAAGCGAGCGCGTCGGCGATCACCTGCTGCTGCGCGGTTCCGTTCGGGGCGGTCAGCCCGGAGGAGGTGCCATCGGAGTTGATCGCCGATCCGCGCAGCAGCGCGAGCACCGGGTGGTGGTTGCGCCGTGCGTCGGACAGCTTCTCCAGCACCAGCATCCCGGCTCCCTCGCCCCACGCGGTGCCGTCGGCGGCCGAGGAGAAGGGCTTGCACCGTCCGTCCGGCGCCAGGGCGCGTTGCCGGGCATAGTCGATGAACAGCAGCGGGCTGGACAGGATGGTCACGCCGCCCGCGAGCGCCAGGGTGCACTCGCCTGCGCGCAGCGACTGCACGGCCAGGTGGATTCCGACCAGGGACGAGGAACAGGCGGTGTCCACCGTGAGCACGGGCCCCTGCAGGCCGAACACATAGGCCAGCCGGCCGGAGGTCACGCTGCCCGCGTTGCCGATGGAGAGCTGGCCCAGCATGTCCTCGGGCATCTCGCGGACCGCCGTGGCGTAGTCCGCGTTGGACAGTCCGAGGAACACGCCGGTGCGGCTGCCGCGCAGCCCGGCCGGATCGATACCGGCGGACTCCAGCGCCTGCCAGGTGACCTCCAGCGCGATCCGCTGCTGCGGGTCCATGCTGAGCGCCTCGCGCGGCGAAATGCCGAAGAACTCGGGATCGAAGTCGGCCGCGTTGTCGAGGAAGGCACCGTGCCGGACGTAGGAGCGGCCCGGCGTGCCCGGTTCCGGGTGGTAGATCTGGTCTTCGTTCCAGCCGCGGTCGGCCGGGAACCCGGTGATCACGTCCCGCTCCGCGGCGAGCAGTTCCCACAGTTCCTCCGGCGAGCCGACCCCACCGCCGAACCGGCAGCCCATGCCGACCACGGCCACCGGGTCGTCGACGGGGTTCTCCAGCTCCCGCAACCGTTCCCGGGTGCGCTGGAGTTCCGCGGTGACCCGCTGGAAGTACTTGACGAGCTTCGGGTCCTCGCCCACAGCGTTCGATTCCTCTCCGGTCGGCCGGGCGGTCCCGGCTGCTGGCTCACGCATCGCCGAGTTCCCGGTCCACGAAGGCGTAGAGCTGGTCCACGGAGGCCGAGCTCAGTTCGTCCACCCCGGGCCCCGGCTCGCCGTCCAGCGCGCGCAGCGCCGCCCGCAGTCGTCCGCGCAGCGCGTCGCGCTGCGCGTTCTCGCCGGCCAGCGCCTCCTCGACCGCCTGCACGAGTCCGGCGAGCTGATCCGGGCCGCGCTCGGCAGGGCCGTCCGCCGGTTCCTCCGCGCCGGCGGCATCCGGCGCGACCTCCGTACCGAGGTGCGCCGCGAGGATGGCCGGAGTGGGGTGGTCGAACACCAAGGTGGCGGGCAGGTTCAGACCCGTGGCGGTGTTGAGCCGGTTGCGCAGCTCGACCGAGCTCAGTGAGTCGAATCCGAGGTCTCCGAACGGACCGTCCGCGGGCACCCCGTCCGCGGACGGGTAGCCGAGCACGGCCGCGATCTGCCCGAGCACCAGGTTGAGGAGCTGCCGGTCCCGTTCGGCGGGGCTCAGCCGGCCCAGCCTGCGGGCCAGGTCCGCCGGGGACTCGGCGGGCGCGGCGGACCGCGCGGAGCGCCGGCGGCGGGCCGGGCGGACCAGGTCGCGCAGCAACGGCGGAATGCCCTCCTCTCCCAGCCCGGCCACGGTGACCAGATCCAGCCCGATGGGCACCAGGTGGACCCTGTCCGAGCCGGTCGCGGTGTCCCAGAGGGCCAGGCCCTGCGCGACGGTCAGTGCGCGGATCCCGGTGCGGTCCATGCGGGCCCGGTCCGCGGCGGCCAGCCCGCCGCCCATCCCGTCGGTCGTGCCGGTCCCGCTGTCCGGCGCCCACAGGCCCCAGCCCAGCGAGCGGGCCGGGAGCCCGGCGGCGGCCCGCTGGTTCATGAGCGCGTCCAGGAAGGCGTTCGCCGCGGCGTAAGCCCCCTGGCCCGCGGTGCCGAACACGCCGGCGGCGGAGGAGAAACATGTGAACTCGGCGAGATCGAGATCCCGGGTCAACTCATGCAGGTGCCAGGCTCCGTCGACCTTCGGCGCCAGCACGTTCTCCACTTGCCCATCGGTCAGCGACTCCACCAAGCCGTCGTCCAGCACACCGGCCGCATGGACCACGGCGGTGAGCGGGTGTGCCGCGGGCACTTCGGCCAGCACCCGGGCCACGTCGTCCCGCCGGGCGACGTCGCCGCGCGCCACTTCGGCGTGCGCGCCGAGCCGGCCGAGTTCGGCGACCAGTTCCGCGGCGCCGGGGCTCTCCGCGCCACGGCGCGAGAGGAGCAGCAGCCTGCGGGCGCCCCGGCCTGCCAGATGCCGGGCCAGCGTGCGGCCCAGCGACCCGAGCCCACCGGTGATCAGCACGGTGCCGTCGGGGTCGGGCGTGCGGGCGGCCGAGCCGCCGTCGCTCTCCGCCTGACCGTCGTCGCGGTGCAGCCGGGGCACCAGCAGTTCGCCCGCGCGCAACGCCACCTGGGGCTCACGGGCCGCGGACGCGACGGCGACCGCGTCGCGCAACGCGGTGTCGGTCGGCTCGTCGGCGTCGACCAGCAGGAGGCGACCCGGGTACTCGTTCTGTGCCGAGCGAGCAAGTCCGTAGGCCGCGGACAGTGCCAGGTCGGGTTCGTCGCCCGCACGCACGCCGAGCGCGCGCTCGGTGCAGACCACCAGCAGCGAACCGGCGAACCGCTGGTCGGTGAGCCACACTCGCAGGTACCCGGTCAGCTCGGTGAGCGCGGCGCGGACCCGTGCGGTGACGTCGTCCCCGGCGGGACGGGCCGGGCGTAGCACCACCACCGGCGGCACCGGGTCGTCCGCGTCCGCCAGCGACGCGAGGTCGAGCCCACCGGTCCCAGGGTCGTGCCACTCACCGGAATCGTCCACTGTGGGTGGCCGGCGCACGGGCACCCAGTCGTGTGCCAGCAGTTCCGCGCCGTCCTCGGCCGGTCCCAGCAGGTAGGACTCATCGGCGGGCAGCGGCCGGAACACCAGGGAGTCCACCGTGGCCAGGGTGGCACCGGTCTCGTCCGCCAGCGTGATCGCCACGTCACCGTTCCCGCCGGTGACGTGCACCCGCACCGTCGAGGCTCCGGCCCGGAACAGCGACAGCCCCGACCACGAGAACGGCATCGAGCCGCTGCCCTCGTCGATCCCGTCCAGCTGCGGGCCGAGACCGACCGCGTGCAGTGCCGCGTCCAGCAGCGCCGGATGCAGGCTGTAGCGGTTCGCGTCCCCGGCCGCTTCGGCGGGCAGGGCGACCTCGGCGAACATCTCCGAGCTCCCGTCGGGGTGGTCGCGTTGCCAGAGGGTCCGCAGACCTCGGAACGCGCCCTCGTAGCGGAAGTGCCTGCCCTCCACCACCTCGTCGTAGACGTCCGCGACCGGGATCTCCCGCGCATCCCGCGGCGGCCAGTGCGCGAGGGGCGTGTCCGGCGTCGCGGTGCGGATACCCAGGTAGCCGAAGGCGTGTGACCGCCATGGGCCCGGCTCGGCCTGGCCCACGCCCTCCGGCCGGGAGTACACCCGCACCGGGCGGCGGCCGGTCTCCTCGGTGTCGCCCACCACCACCTGCACCGTCACCCCGCCGTGCTCCGGCAGGACCAGCGGTGCCTCGACGGTCAGCTGTTCGAGCAGGTCGCAACCGACCTGCTCGCCCGCGGCCAGCGCCAGTTCCACGAAGCCGGTGCCGGCCAGCAGGGGAAGGCCGCGCACCCGGTGGCCCCCCAGCCAGGAGTGCGACTGGAAGGACAGCCTGCCGGTGAGCAGCACGCCGTCGCCCTCGGCCGCGGACACCATGGCGCCCAGCAGCGGGTGGCCCACCGGGAGCAGCCCGGTGGAACGCAGGTTCAGCCCGTTCCCGTCCGGCACCAGCCAGTACCTCTCGTGCTGGAACGCGTAGCAGGGCAGGTCCGCCGTCCTGGCGGGCGCGGCGGGCAGCACGGCGGGCCAGTCCACCTCCACGCCTTGCGTGTGCAGCACGCCGAGGGCGAGCAGCACGTCCTTGGTCTCGTCACGATCGGCCCCGCGCAGGGTGGGCACCACCGCCTCGTCCGGCCCGGCATCCCGCCCGGCCAGCGCGGAAAGCACCGCGCCCGGTCCCAGTTCGAGCAGGACGCGTGCACCGGTCTCGCGTGCGGTACGCAGCCCGTCGTGGAACCGCACCGCCTGCCGGACGTGCGCGGTCCAGTACGCCGGCGAGCGCAACTGCTCCGCCGTGGCCATCTCGCCGGTGAGGTTGGAGATCACCGGGATGTGCGGATCGTGCGCCGTCAACCCGGCCACAACCGTGCCGAACTCGGCCAGCATCGGCTCCATCAGCGGCGAGTGGAACGCGTGGCTGACCCGCAGCCGCCGGGTCCGCCGGCCCCGGGCCGCCCAGTCGGCCTCCAGTTCCGTGATGTCTTCGTCCGCACCGGAGACGACCACCGTGTCCGAGGCGTTCACCGCCGCGACGGACACCCGCCGCGCGCGCCCCGCCAGCCAGGGGGCCAGGTCCTGCTCGGTGCCCTGCACGGACAGCATCGCGCCGCCCTCGGGCAGCGCGGCCATCAGGCGGCCTCTGGCGGCCACCAGCCGGACCGCGTCCGGCAGCGACCACACCCCGGCCACGTGCGCCGCGCTGATCTCCCCGATCGAGTGTCCCAGCAGCATGTCCGGGCGCACACCCCAGGAGTGCATCAGCCGGAACAGCGCGACCTCCACCGCGAACAGGGCGGCCTGGGCGTAGTCGGTGCGGTCGAGCAGGTCCGGTTCGCCTTCGAGCACGCTCCGCAGCGGAATCGCCAGCTCCCGGTCGAACAGCTCGCACACCTCGTCGAACGCCTCGGCGAACACCGGAAAGGAGGCGGCGAGCTGCCGCCCCATGCCGAGCCGCTGCGCGCCCTGGCCGGTGAACAGCATGCACACCCCGCCGCCGACCGCAGTGCCCACCGCCACATCGGGGACCAGGCCGGTGTCGAGGTGGCCGCGCAGCGCGGAGATGAGTTCGGCCCGGTCCCGGCCGGGCACTGCCAGCCGGTGGCGGAAGTGGGTGCGGCGGGTGGCCAATGCGTGCGCCAGCCCCTCGGCGGAGGGAGCATCGCCGGACTCGGCGAAGGCCAGCAGCCGGGTCGCCTGGGCGCGCAGCGCGTCCTCGGTCCGGCCCGACACCGTCCACACCAGACCGGCGGACGGCACGCCGGGCTCCGGCGCCTTCGGCTCGACGTGCTGTTCCAGCACGACATGGGCGTTGGTGCCACTGATCCCGAAGGAGGAGACGGCGGCGCGGCGCGCTCGACCGGTCTCCGGCCAGGGCATCGCATCGGCGAGCACGCTGACCCCGTTCACCCCCCAGTCCACCTTCGGGGTGGGGCTGTCCACGTGCAACGTCCTCGGCGCGAGACCGTGCCGCATCGCCATGATCATCTTGATGATGCCGGCCACGCCGGCCGCGGCCTGCGTATGCCCGATGTTGGACTTCAGCGAGCCCAGCAGCAGCGGCCGGCCGGGCGGCCGGTTCTGGCCATAGGTCGCCACCAGCGCGGTGCCCTCCACCGGGTCGCCGAGCGGGGTGCCGGTGCCGTGCGCCTCGACCACGTCGACGTCCTGGGTGGACAGTCCGGCGTCGGCGAGCGCGGTACGGATCACCTCCTGCTGGGCGGTGCCGTTGGGTGCGGAGAGCCCGTTGCTGGTGCCGTCGGAGTTGACCGCCGAGCCGCGCAGCACCGCGAGCACCTGATGGCCCTGCCGCCGCGCGTCGGACAGCCGCTCCAGTACCAGGAGACCCGCCCCCTCGGCCCAGATCGAGCCGTTCGCCCCGGCCGCGAACGCCTTGATCCGAGCGTCCCGGGAGGTGACGCCCTGGCCGCAGAACTCGACGAACGTCTCCGGAGTGCTCAGCACCGTCACACCGCCCGCCAGCGCGATCGGGCACTCCCCGGCCCGCAGGGCCCGCATCGCCAGGTGGGTGGCGACCAGCGAGGACGAGCAGGCGGTGTCCACGGTGAGGGCCGGGCCGTGGAAGCCCAAGGCGTAGCTGATCCGGCCCGAGATCACGCTCATGGTGTTGCCGGTGATGCCGTACTGGGAGAACTGGTCGGTGCCTTGCCAGAGCATCTCGTAGTCGTTGCTGGACGCGCCGACGAAGACCCCGGCCCGCTCGCCCACCAGCGAGTCCGGAAGGATGCCCGCGGACTCCAACGCCTCCCAGGCCAGCTCCAGCACCAGCCGCTGCTGCGGGTCCATCACCAGCGCCTCGCGCGGGGAGATCCCGAAGAACGCGGGGTCGAAATCGCCCGCCCCGCTGAGGAAGCCGCCCTCGCGCACGTAGGACCGCCGCGCCTGCTGGGACTCCGGATCGGCGTCGTAGAGCTCCTCGATCGGCCAGTGCCGGTCCCGGGGGAAAGCCGAAATGGCGTCCGTGCCCGCAGCCACCAGGTCCCACAGCTGGGCAGGCGAGGCCACGTCGCCGGGCAGCCGGCACGACATGCCGACCACCGCGATCGGCTCGGCGGACTGCTCGGTCGCGTCACGCAACTGCTCCCGGGTGCGTAACAGATCGGTGGTAACCCTCTTCAGATATTGCCGGAGCGTGCTGACTTCATCGGGCATGAATGACTCCCTGCGACAGATGGCCGGTCAGAGTTGGAAGGTGATCCGTTCGGTGTCGAGGCCGCGGACGACCACGTGCCTGCGATAACTCAGTGAGTCCTCGTGCACGTGGAAGCCGCGCAGCCGGCGAGCCAGCTCACCGAACACGATCTCCGCCTCCAGCCGGGCCAGGCTGCTGCCGAGGCAGTAGTGCGCGCCGGCGCCGAAGGCGAGGTTCATCACGGCCGGCTTCCGGTCCGCGATGAACCGACCCGCCATCGGGTGCACCCGCTCGTCCCGGTTGCCGGACGCGAGGACCAGGGTGACCACCGAGCCCTCGGGGATGTCGATGCCGTTGATCCGGTCGGACCGCAGCGCGACACGGCCGGTCAGCATGATCGGGCAGTCGTAGCGCAGCGCCTCGCTGACCACATCGCCGACGATCGCCGGGTCCTGCCGGAGCAGCTGGAACTGCTCCGGGTGGCGCGACATCGCGAGCAGGCCGTTGGTGATCAGGTTCGTGGTGGACTCGTGGGCCGCGGTGAACACGGTCACCACGACGTTCGTCACCTCACGTCGGCTCAGCCCGCGCCCGTCCTCCTGCGTGGAGAGCAGGCTGGAGATGAGGTCCTCGCCGGGCTTGCGGCGGCGCTTGTGGATGAGGTCCGCGAAGTAGCCGTGCAGTTCGGTGGTGGTGCGGACGATGCGGACGAGTTCCTCGCGGTCGAACATCGCCGTGGAGCGGAAGCTGGCCACCAGCGTGGGCAGCTCCGTGGACAGCGCCATGTCGCTGGACCACTCCCGCAGCATCGGGATGTCCTCGCCCGGGATGCCCAGGAGAGTCGCGATGACCCGCAGCGAGAGCACCGCGGCCAGGTCCTGCACGCCGTCGAACTCGCCGTCGGCCAGGCAGTCGCGGAGCAGTTCGTCCACGATCTCGCGAATCCACGGCTCGAAGCGCGCGGTGATCCGTGGCGTGAATGCCTTGCTGACCAGGTTCCGCTGCCGCCCGTGTCCGGGATCGTCCATGAAGAAGATCGAGTTGAGCACCGGCTCGTCGCCGCGGTCGCCGAAGAGTTCCCGCATCCCCGGCGCGTTGAACGTGTCACTGCCCATGGTCGTGTGGCTCTTGAGCACCGCCATACAGGCGGCGTGGTCGCTCAGCAGCAGGGAACCGTCCGACGTCCACATCGGACCTTGCTCTCGCCACCGCTCGAACAACGGGTAGGGGTTCGCGAGCACCTCCCGGTCGAGCAGGGCGTGCAGCGGGTTGTCGAGCGCGGTGGCCGGTGGGCGGCTTGGCACTGACATGGGCTAGCTCCTCTCCGTGACACGGCCGGCAGTGCGACCGGTGTCCGATGTCGCATCGCCGAGCACTCCGTCGATCAGCGTGAACATCTCGTCGTCCGTGGCGTCGCTCAGGTCGGGCACCGCGGCCTGCTCGTCGGCGGGGCCGTCCTCCTGGCTGCGCAGCAGTCGCCGCAGTGTCGTAGTGATCTCCTCGGGGACGGGCACGGACGGAGGCCGCCGGAGCAGGGCCGCCTCCAGCTCCCTCAGGCGGTCCAGCACGACCCGCTCGGCCGGGTCGCCCTCGTCGACACCGAGCGCGTCGCCGAGGTACCGGGCCAGCGCGGCGGCGGTGGGATGGTCGTAGACCGCGGAGGCCGCCAGCGGCACTCCGGTGTCCGCGCCGAGCAGGTTGCGCAGCCGGACCCCGGCCAGCGAGTCCAGGCCCAGCTCCTGGAACGGCCGGTGCGCGTCCAGGTCTCCGGCCGGCCGGCCCGAAACAACGGCGACCCGGGCGGTGACCAGCTCCAGCAGCACCGACGACCGCCGCTCCGGCGCGGTGGCCGCCAGTCGTTCCCGCAACGCGCTCGCGGGTTCGGGCCCGGTGTCCGCGCCCACACCCGGCAGTTGGGAGCACAGGCGCCCTGGCCGTGCGGCGGCGAACCGCGGCCAGTCCACGGCACCGACCACGTACTGCGCCGCACCGCCGGACAGTGCCCGCTCCAGCGCGTCCAGCGCCCGGTCGGCGGGCATCGGCGTGGCGCCGCTGTCCGACCGCGGGCCGACGGGCCAGGACGTGGTCATCCCGGTGTCCAGCCAGGGGCCCCAAGCCAGGCTTGTCGCGGGCAGGCCGCCGGCCTGTCGATGGGCTGCCAGCGCCTCCACGACGGCGTTGGCCGCGGCGTAGTTGCCCTGCCCCGGCGAGCCTGCGGTGCCGGCCAGCGAGGAACACAGCACGAAGAAGCGCAGCGGATGGCCGGCGGTCAGCTCGTGCAGGAACCGCGCGCCATCCGCCTTCGCCGCGAACACACGCGCCAGCCGGTCCTCGGACAGCCCCTCCAGCACCCCGTCGTCAAGCACCCCGGCGGCGTGCACCACGCCGGTGAGCGACCGCCCGGCGAGCAGCCCGGCCAGCGCCTCGCGGTCCGCCACGTCGCAGCCGGCGATGTCGACCTCGGTACCCAGTGCGGTGAGTTCGGCGCGCAGTTCCGTCGCGCCAGGGGTGTCCACGCCCCGGCGGCCGACCAGCAGCAGGCGGTCCGCGCCCCGGGCCGCCAGCCGGCGGGCGACGTGCGCGCCGATGCCGCCCAGCCCCCCGGTGATCAGTACGGTGCCGATGGGCTCCGTCGTGGCGGGTTCGGTGCGGGGCACCGGAACCAGTCGCCTGGCGTGCAGCCGCCCGTCCCGGATCGCCATCTCGTCTCTGGCAGCCAGCGCGGCGGGCAGCGCGGCCAGGTCCTCCACGGCCGGTCGCAGCGACAGGTCCACCAGGCCGCCGTGCAGCCGGGGCGCTTCCATGCCCACGACCCGGAGCAACCCGCACACGGCGGCCTGCTCCGGATGCGGCACGGTGTCCGCCGTGCCGGCTCGCACGGCGCCGCTGGTGACCGACCACAGGGGCGTGTCCGCGCCTCTGGACAGCAGCGCCTGCAGCAGCGCCAGGGTGGCGGCCAGGCCGGTCGGCACCCGCGGCCTGTCCGAGCCCTCGGCCATCGCCAGGAGGGACACGATGCCGCCGCCCGGCAGGTCGGGCAGCAGCCGGTCCCAGTGCTCGCCGTCCACGGCGTCGCCGCGCACGATGCGGGTCCCTCCGCCCAGCACGCCCGCCACGTCCTCGGTGAGCCGGTCCCAGTCCGCGCCCGGCGGGGCCACCACCAGCCACGGCCCCTGCGCGTCGGCGACCGGGCCGGGGACGGGCAGCAGCGGCCACTCGACACCGTGCAGCAGAGGGTCGGCGGGGGCCTCCTCGTCGTCGGGCAGCCAGAACCGCTGCCGGGTGAACGCGTAGCCGGGCAGTGGCACCGCCCGCCCGCCCGCGCACCAGGCCGCCCAGTCCACGTCGACCCCCCGGGTGTGCGCGGTCGCCAACGCCGTCAGCAGGCCGTGCACCTCATCGGCGCCCTGCCGTAGCACCGGCAGGAAACCGTCCCCGCCCAGCGCCTCCTGACCGAGCGCGCTGAGCGTCGCGCCCGGTCCCAGCTCCAGGTAGGTGCTGGTGCCCGCCGCGTCCAGAGCGCGCAGGCAGTCGTGGAAGCGCACCGGTTCCCGCGCGTGCCGGACCCAGTACTCCGGGTCGCAAAGCTCTTCGGTGACCCGTGCCCCGGTCACCGAGGACACGACCGGAATCACCGGTTTCCGGAAGTCCAGTCCGGCCAGCACCTCCCGGAAGGGGTCCAGAACCGGGTCCATGTGGTGGGAGTGGAACGCGTGCCGCACCGCCAGGCGGTGCACGTGGGCCACCCGCTGCGAGATCTCCCGCAGCGCGTCCGCGTCCCCGGCGAGCACCACCGAGGCGGGCCCGTTCACCGCGGCCAGCGCCACCCGGTCCTCGTGGCCGCGCAGCAGTTCCGGCACGTCGGCTTCCGGTACCTGGACCGCCACCATCGTGCCCTCGCCACCGAGTTCGCGCATCAGCCGCCCGCGCGCGGCCACCAGCGTGCAAGCGTCGGCCAGCGAGAACACGCCCGCGGCGTGCGCTGCGGCGATTTCGCCGACCGAGTGCCCGGCCACCGCGTCCGGCCGCACCCCCATCGTGGTGAGCAGCCGGAACACCGCCACCTGAACCGCGAAGACCGCCGCCTGCGCATGGTCGGTGCGTTCCCCGGGTCCGTCCCGGAGGATCCCGGCGAGCGGGCGGTCCAGCAGCGGGTCCAGCTCGGCGGCGATCTCCTGGAGGGCCGCCGCGAACACCGGCACCCGGTCCCGGAGCGACGTGGCCATGTCCGCGTACTGCACGCCCTGGCCGGGGAACAGGAACGCGGTCGCGCCGTCGGCCGCCACTCCGGTACTGCCGGTCCCCGCTCGCAGCGCGGCGGTCAGCTCGCCGGTGTTCGTGCCGAGCACGACGGTGCGGGCACGCAGCCGGGCCCGCGTGGTGGCCAGCGAGTACGCCACGTCCAGCGCGGACGGCGAGCCGTTCCCGTCCTCGTCGGTCAGTCGGCGGAGCAGGGCCTCGGCCTGCGCGGGCAGCGCCTCCGGGGTGGCCGCGGAGAGCACCCACGGGATCAGCGGCGGAGCCGCGGCGGTCGCCGGCTCCGGTTCGGGCACGGGCTCGGGCTCAGGCTCGGGCACGGGCTCGGGCTCAGGCTCGGGCTCGGGCTCGGGCTCGGGCTCGGGCTCCGGTTCGGGCACGGGCTCGGGCTCCGGTTCGGGCACGGGCTCCGGTTCGGGCACGGGCTCGGGCTCGGGCACGGGCTCGGGCACGGGCTCGGGCTCGGGCTCGGGCTCGGGCTCCTCCAGGATCACGTGCGCGTTGGTGCCGCTGAGGCTGAACGAGGACACCGCCGCCCGGCGCGGACGGCCCACGCGCGGCCAGTCCACCGGCTCGTCCAGCAACCGCACCGCGCCGTCGTCCCAGTTCACGTGCGGGCTCGGGTCGTTCAAGTGCAGGGTCGCGGGCAACCGGCCGTGCCGCATGGCCAGCACCATCTTGAGCACACCCGCCAAGCCCGCCGCGGCCTGGGTGTGCCCGAGGTTGGACTTCGCGGACCCGACCAGCACGGGCCGCGCCCGGTCCTGCCCGTAGGTCGCCAGCAGCGCGGTGGCCTCGATCGGGTCGCCGAGTGGGGTTCCGGTGCCGTGCGCCTCCACCGCGTCCACCTCGTCGGGCGCCAGGCCCGCGACGGCCAGCGCGTCCCGGATCACCCGCTGCTGGGCCGATCCGTTCGGCGCGGTCAGCCCGTTGGACGCGCCATCGGAGTTGAGTGCCGAGCCGCGGAGCACGGCGAGCACCCGGTGGCCCCGTTCGCGCGCGGTGGAAAGCCGCTCCATCACCAGCAGGCCGGCGCCCTCGCTCCACGCGGTGCCCTCCGCGGCCGCGTCGAACGGTTTGCACCGGCCATCCGGGGCGAGCACCCCCACCTGGGAGAACTCCACGAACAGCGTCGGCGTGGTGAGCACCGTGATGCCACCCGCCAGCGCGACCGTGCACTCACCGGCCCGCAGCGCCTGCGCGGCCTGGTGCATCGCCACCAGCGCGGAGGAACACGCCGTGTCCACCGTGATCGCCGGGCCGTGGAAACCGAACGTGTAGGCCAGCCGCCCCGACGCGACGCTGCCCGCGTTGCCGATCGAAACGTCGCCGGTGAGGTCCTCGGGCGTCCGGTGCGCGCGGCGCGCATAGTCGTTGCCCATCAGCCCGAGGTAGACACCGGTGCGGGTGCCCCGCAACGTGGTCGGGTCGATCCCGGCGTCCTCCAGCGCGTGCCAGGCCAGTTCCAGCAGGATGCGCTGCTGCGGGTCCATCGAGACCGCCTCGGCCGGGGCGACGCCGAAGAAGCCGTTGTCGAACTCGGCGATCCCGTCCAGGAAGCCGCCGTGCCGCACGTAACTGCGCCCGCCACGGCCCGGCTCCGGGTGGTAGACCTCGTCCAGGTTCCAGCCGCGATCCGCCGGGAACTCGGTGATCGCGTCCCGCCCGGCGGCCAGCAACTCCCACAGCTCGTCCACGGTGGACACCCCGCCGGGAAAGCGGCAGCTCGCGCCGACGAGCACCACCGGGTCGTCCATGTCGTGCGGGCCGGGCCCGGCAACCGGTGTCCGGCCGCCGGGTACCGCGTCGGGGAGCTGCCCGGACAGGTACCCGGCCAGGGCCGTGGGGGTGGGGTGGTCGAACACCGCGGTCGCGGGGAGCCGCACCCCGGTCGCGGCGGTGAGCCGGTTGCGCAGCTCCACCCCGGACAGCGAGTCGAAGCCGATGTCGCGGAACGCCCGCGCCGGGTCCACCCGGCGCTCCACGCCGAGCACGGAGCCCACCGTGGCCAGCACGAGATCGAGCACCGACCGCTCGCCACCGGAGACGAACACGGGCGCCGCGGCCACGGCGGCCGGCCGGGCCGCGCTCCGCCGGACGCCGAGCAGCCCGGCCCACACCGGAGCCCGCTCCGGGCCTGCCGCACGCACGTTGGCCAGGTCGAAACGGGCGGGCACGGTGCACGCCAGGTCGGTGCCCAGCGCCGCGTCGAACAGTGCGAGCCCGTGTTCGCGGGACATCGGCACGAGCCCGGTTCGCCGCAGCCGGGCCCGGTCGGTGTCGCCCAGCCGCCCGGTCATGCCGGTGTCCTGCGCCCAAAGTCCCCACGCCATCGACGAAGCGGGCAGTCCCCGCGAGCGGCGGTGCTGCGCCAGCCCGTCCAGCCACGCGTTGGCGGCCGCGTAATTCGCCTGCCCCGGCGTGCCGAGGACACCGGCCACGGAGGAGAACAGCACGAACGCGGCCAGGTCGAGGTGTTCGGTCAGTTCGTGCAGGTTGCGCGCACCCTCGACTTTCGGTCGCAGCACCGCGTTCAGCCGCTCGGCGGTGAGGGAGCGCACCGTGCCGTCGTCCAGCACCCCGGCGGCATGGATCACCGCGGTCAGCGGGCGGTGCGCGGGGATCGCCGCCAGCAGCTCGGCGAGGGCGGCCCGGTCGGCGACGTCGCACGCCACGACCGTGATCTCGGCGGTGCCGGTCAGGTCCCCGAGACCGGACTCGAGCGCCGAGCCGCCCCGCCGCCCCGCCAGCACCAGGTGCCGCACCCCGTGCTCGGTGACCAGGTGCCGGGCCAACTCCCGGCCGAGTACGCCGGTCCCGCCGGTGATCAGCACCGTGCCTCCGGCGAGGGCGGGTCGCTCCCCCGTCCGCGTTACCCGAGCCAGCCGCGGCGCGAACGCCTGCCCGCCCCGGATGGCGATCTCCGGCTCACCGGTGCCCAACGCCGGCTCCAGGGCGGAGCCGGCGTCCTCGGGGTCGCCAGGGCGGTCCAGGTCGACCAGCACGAACCGGCCGGGATGTTCGGTGCGTGCCGCGCGGACCAAGCCCCAGACCGCCGCGGCGTCGGGGTCCTGGTCGTCCTCCGGGACGATCGCGACCGCACCACGGGTCCGCACGATCAGGGGCCCGCCCGTCGCCTTCTCGTCGTCGGTGCCCAAGAACTCGCGGACCCGCGCCAGTGCTTCCTCGGGCCCGGCCACGTCCACGATCGGCCCGGCCACGTCCAGGATCGGCGCGTCCACGATCGCCGGGGCGGGCCGCCGCGCAACCGGCACCCAGTCCAGCCGGTGCAGCGCCCGGTCCACGCCCGCCGCCCCCGACCGCAGGGGCCCCACGGGCCGGAGCGCGAGCGCACTGATCGTGGCCACCGCTTCCCCCGCCGCGTCGGCGAGCGCCACGGCGAACGAGTCGTTGCCCTGCGGAGTCAGCCGCACCCGCAAGGCTGTGGCCCCGACCGCATGCAGTGCGACCCCGCTCCAGGAGAACGGCAACCTCACCGGCGCGTCCCCCGCATCCAGCAGCAACGGGTGCAATGCGGCGTCGAGCAGGGCCGGGTGCAGGCCGAACCGCCCGGGATCGACCGGCAGCTCGACCTCGGCCCAGCGCTCCGCACCGAGCCGCCAGGCCCGCCGCAACCCCTGGAAGGCCGGCCCGTACTCGTAACCTCGCTCGTCGAGCTGTGCGTACTCGCCGTCGAGGTCGATCTCCTCGGCACCGGCCGGCGGCCACTCCGTCAGGGGCGCGCCGCCGGATTCCGCGGCCCGGAGCGTCCCCGTCGCGTACCGGGTCCACGGCGCGTCCGGCGCGGACCGGGCGTACATCGCCAGCGTGCCCGGACCCGTCTCGCCGATCGCGATCTGCAACTCGGTCTCGCCCCGCTCGGGCAGCACCAGCGGGCTCTCCAGCACCAGCTCGTCCAGCACCGGCAGCCCCGCCCGCTCACCCGCGTGCAGCGCCAGTTCGGCGAACGCGGCCCCGGGCAGCAGCACGGTGCCGCGCACCGCGTGCTCGGCCAGCCAGGGGTGCCGGGTGAGAGAGAGCCGACAGGTGGCGACCAGGCCACCGCCGGCGAGCTGGACCACCGAGTCCAGCATCGGATGCCCGGCGACGGGCCCGGAGGCGGCGGTGGGCAGCATCCAGTACCGCTGCCGGCGGAACGGGTAGGTCGGCAGCTCCACACTCCGGGCGTCGTCGAACAGCCCGTTCCAGTGCACGTCCACACCGTGCACGGCTGCCTCGGCCACCGCCAGCAGGAAGCGGTCGGCACCACCGTCGTCCCGTTTCAGGGTCTCCAGCACCACGCCGCCCCCGTCGTGGTCCTCCTCGTAGTCACCGAGGATCTGCCGCACGCCGCCGGCGAGCACCGGATGGGGGCTCGCCTCCAGGAACGTGGTGTGCCCGGCGGCGACCAGCCCGCGCACCGTCGCCTCGAACTCGACCGTGGCGCGCAGGTTGCGGTACCAGTAGTCCGCGTCCAGCCCGGTGGTGTCCACCGGACCGCCGGTCACGGTCGAGTGGAAGGGAACCTCGGCCGCCATCGGAGTCACCGGCGCCAGCAGTTCGCGCAGCTCCGCACGCAGCAGTTCGACCTGCGCCGAATGCGAGGCGTAGTCCACCGGCAACAGGCTCGCCCGTATGTCCTCGGCGACCAGTGCGGCGGCGAACTGTTCGACCGCCTCGACGGCGCCCGAGACCACCGTCGAGCGCGGCCCGTTGACCGCGGCCACCGAGAGATCCCCGCCCCAGCGGGCCATCGACTCTTCGACCGCCGCTCTCGGCAGCCCCACCGACAGCATCCGGCCCGTACCGGAGAGCGCCCGCAAGGCCCGGCTGCGCAGCGTGACGATCCGCGCCCCGTCGTCCAGGGACAGCGCGCCGGCTACGGTCGCGGCCGCGATCTCGCCCTGGGAGTGGCCCACCACCGCGGCCGGCCGCACCCCGTGTGCCCGCCAGAGTCCGGCCAGCGACACCATGACCGCCCACAGCGCGGGCTGCACCACGTCCACCCGGAGCAGCGCGTCCGCGTCGGTGAGCACGTCGCGCAGGTTCCAGTCCACGTACGGCGCCATCGCGTCCTGACAGGCCGCCATGTGCCCGGCGAAGGCCGGGCTGGACTCCAGCAGTTCCGTGGCCATCCCGGTCCACTGCGTGCCCTGGCCGGGGAACAACAGCACCGGACTGGTGTCCCGGCAGGGTGACCCGACGACCGTGCCCGGTGCCGAACCGCCCTCGGCGAGCGCGTCCAGTCCGTGCACCAACGAGTCCCGGTCCCGGCCGACGACGGCGGCCCGGTGCTCGAACCCGGCCCGGCCGGTCGCCAGCGTGAATCCGGCGTCCAGCAGGCCGACCCGGTCCGGGCGGAGCCGCTCGGCCAGCCGGCCGGCCTGCTCCCGCAGTGCCTCCGCCGACCGTGCGGACAGCAGCAGCGGCACCGCGGACGCCGGTCGTGGTGCCGCGGCGGGCGCGCGCTCCGGTGCCTGTTCCAGGATCACATGGGCATTGGTGCCGCTGATGCCGAACGAGGACACCCCGGCCCGGCGCGGGAGTCCGGTCTCCGGCCACGGCGTGTCCTCCGCGAGCGGGGTGACCCTGCCGGACTCCCAGTCCACGTGCGGGCTGGGCTCGGTCAGGTGCAGGATGCGCGGCAGCACGCCGTCGCGCATGGCGTGCACCATCTTCAGGATGCCCGCCACCCCGGCAGCGGCCTGTGTGTGCCCGATGTTCGACTTGACCGAACCCACCAGCAACGAGCGCGCCCGCTGCGGGCCGTGCACCGCCAGCAGCGCCCGTGCCTCGATCGGGTCGCCGAGCCTGGTGCCCGTGCCGTGCGCCTCCACCGCGTCGACGTCCGCCTCGGACAGTCCGGCGTCGGCCAGCGCCGCCCGCAGCACCCGTTCCTGAGCCGGCCCGCTGGGTGCGGAGAGCCCGTTGGAGGCCCCGTCCGAGTTGACCGCGGTGCCGCGCACCAGCGCGTGCACGGTGTGCCCATGGCGCAGGGCGTCGGAGAGCCGTTCCAGCACCAGCATTCCGACGCCCTCGGACCAGGCCGTGCCGTCCGCCGTCGCAGAGAACGGCTTGCACCGGCCGTCCGGGGCGAGGCCCCGCAGCCGCGAGAACTCCACGAACATCTCCGGGGTCGCCATCACCGTCACGCCGCCGGACAGGGCCAGGTCGCACTCGCCGAGACGCAGTGACTGCACCGCGAGATGAGTGGTCACCAACGACGAGGAGCAGCCGGTGTCCACCGTGACCGCGGGGCCGTTGAGGCCGAGCACGTAGGCCACTCGGCCGGACACCACGCTGGAGGTGTTCCCGGTGATCAGGTACCCCTCCAGCCCGTCAGGGACGGTATGCACCCGGGGCGCGTAGTCGTGCATCATCGAGCCGGCGAACACGGCCGTGCGGCTGCCCCGCAGCGAGGTGGGATCGATGGCCGCGTTCTCCAGGGCCTCCCACGCCGTCGTGAGCAGGAGGCGCTGCTGCGGATCGGTGGTCAACGCCTCGCGGGCGGAGAGCCCGAAGAACTCGGCGTCGAAATGGCCGGCGTCGTAGAGGAATCCGCCGTGCCGGACGTAGGAGGTACCGGGCCGGTCCGGGTCGGGATCGTAGAGGGCCGCCAGGTCCCAGCCCCGGTCGTCCGGTAACTCGCCGATCGCGTCGATCCCGTCCCTGGCCACCTGCCAGAGCCCTTCCGGGACGGCTATTCCGCCCGGGTAGCGGCACGCCATTCCCACAATCGCAATCGGTTCGCCCGGCATCCGGTGCCCTCCCAGAGTAGTTTGGACTTTTTCGGCTACCATGGGCGCAAGATCATTCACCGGACTCGCGACCATCTGACCAAACGCCGATAAATCGAGGTGCATCAACATGATCAGCACCCCGGCTCATTCCACACAACACCTCCGGTCGGCCAAAATCTGGGGCTTTCACTAGAAACTTCGGCCTGTTGTCAAGAATTACCATTACCGTGACGCACAGGAGATCCCCATGGCAGGCCGCCATGTGACCGGCTCACGAACGAACTGCCTCTCCGCAACCCGGTATACGCATGGCCGACGGCCGGCGCTTTTTTGTCCCCGTCACCAAGTGACCGGGAGTGCCGATACCGAGAACCCGGAGCCGTTGACGAAGGGCAGTTCGTCGCGTGGCGTGGCCAGGCGGAGAGTGGGGATGCGCCGGAACAGAGTGTCGAGGACGATGCACAGCTCCAGCCGGGCCAGGTTCTTGCCGAGGCACTGGTGCGGTCCCGAGCCAAAAGCCAGGTGCCTGCGGTTGTCCCTGGTGACATCGAACGTGTCCGGGTCGGCGAAGGCCGCGGGGTCGCGGTTGGCGGCGGCGGACAGGGCGGCGACGCCCTCACCCTCCCGTATCAGAGTGCCGCCGATCTCGACGTCCGCCGTGGCGCGGCGAATCAGGGGCAGCTCGGCGACGGAGAAGAACCTCAGCAGTTCCTCCACCGCCGCCGGGGTCAGGCCCGGGTCGGCGGTGAGGAGGGCGAGCTGGTCGGGGTGTTCGAGGAGCGCCAGGACCCCGAGTGCGGTCATCGTGGCGGTGGTCTCCAGGCCCGCGACGACCAGGAGTATGCACAGTTCGACCATGGCCCAGCGGCCCTCGTCACCGCTGAAGAGCTGGTGGCCCGCCAGCCTGCCCAGCAGGTCCTCGGGCCGCTCGGTCATCTTGGCGGCGCACAGTGCGTCGAAATACGCGATCAGAGAGCGGAAGGACTCGGCGACGCGATCCGCATCAACGGAGTCGTGGGCCGTCAGCACCATGGTGTTGGTGGTGAACTCCTGCCGGTCACTGGTCGGGATGCCGAGCAGCTCACACAGCACCAGACCGGACATCGGCACGGCCAGCGCGGACACCAGGTCGGCGGGCCCGGCGCCGGCCAGCACATCGTCGAGCAGACCGTCGACGATGCACTGGACCTTGGGGCGCAGTTCTCGTATGCGGCGGATGGCGAACTCGCCGGCGACCGCACGACGGGCGGGGCCGTGCTCGGGTGGGTCCATCTCGATCAGCGAGGGCCTGAAGCCGGGGAACACGGCCTCGCCGACGCGCATCCACGGGAAGTCCGGGTGCGAGCGGTCGGAGCTGAACCGGGCGTCGCCGAGCACAGCACGGACGTCTTCATGGCGTGCGGCAACGAACACCGTGCGTCCGCTCGGGCCCGTCACCCTGGCCAGGCCGGGGTGCTCGCGCAGGCCGGCGTAGTCCGGTGGCGGGGAGAACGGGCAGGTCCGGGACATCGGCCAGGTCTCGGCTCGCAGCGGACTCTGGTCGTGCATGGTCACCACCTCGACTCTGTTCGAAAGTCAAGGACAACCGTATGGCTGGTGATACCCGATTTTCCCTAGTACCGCGTTGAGGTCGGAACTCAGCCGTCCACGAGGCGGCGGCGTCCAGCAGGCCGCCGGCGATCGCCTTGGTGACGAAGCGGACGACGGCGTCGGCGAGGTTCCCGATGGTGTTGCCGATGCTCGTCCGCGGGCTCTTCGTTCGCTGATGAGGGGCTTGAGCACCGGCTTCACCTGGGCCCGAAGGGCTCTCCGTAGCGTAGGTGCGGCGGCTCGGCGCCTTGACATCGGAGTGCGGCTCGGCGTGCGCCCCTCATCAGGGAGGGCAGGTCATCTTGCGGACGGGCACCTCACTACGGGGACCTCACTATGGAAAGGGTCACCTTGGCGTCGCCGCCGTTGTGCCAGCCGGTTTCGTACTTCTCGCTCCACTGCGTGTCCGGGCCGCCGGGGTTGTAGTGCGAATACGTGGCTTCCCATGCGCCGATGACGACCCTCGCCCTGGGCGATGAGTTGTACGCGTGGTCCGCGACGTACAGCGAGACGCTGGACTGCCGCTTGCCCTTGTACGTGCGGTGGCATTCGTTGTACTTGACCTCGCCTCCGGGCATCGTGATCAACCGCCACCCTTCGCACGTGGCCGGCTCGGCGGCTGCGGACGTGCTCGCGGAATCCGCCGCGTGGGCGGCGCCGCCGAACGCCGTGCCCGCCAGGGCCAGGGCGGCCGTGCCGAGGCCGACCCGCTGAACCATGTTGCCGTTGAGCATGTGTTGCCTCCTCCTGTCGTGACCTGAGGCCCGACCGGCGGGCGATCGCTTGCCCCGCCGCCGGATCCGGCACCCACAGACTCGTACGCCCGGCGGCAGGCGGCCAGGGGGCCGACCCGAGGCGGGACGACGGGGGACGAAGCACGCTGTGACCTGCTGGGACGCTGCTTCCCACGAGAGGATGGGGGACACCCTGGGACGCGGCGGCACTTCGAGCGGCCCATTCCATGGAAGCCGGGCGCAAGCCGGAACGCACATTCACCGTCCGAAGCCTTCCGCCCCGATCACACCAGCACAGCAGGTCAGGTCTCGGACCCGGTCCGCGCTGCTGAACGTCACCTCCGCGATCTTCACCACGCTCATGCCCGGGGCTGACAACTGGTCGCACTGGCTGCCGGAGTGCTATTCGCCGAAGGTCCGAGGACCGGAGGTGGTGGCGCCGGCGCTGTAACGGCTGGTGACAGGACGCTGGATTCGCGCAGGTTCGGCGAGCGTGTCCGGGCCGGGCCCCCGGGCGAGGACGGCAGGGGCGCGGGCCGGGTGGTAGGCCGTGGCCGACGACGCCCGGGACTGGTCCCGGTCGGAAAAGAACGCGACTACAGCACACTTCTGCGACGCAGATCCACCTCTCCGAGAGTTGCCGAAACGTCACTCCCGAAGGCACTCCTGGATAACCGGCACCAAACGCTTGTCACTTAGAATAATCAGATGGAGATAAATAGAGAAGGGTGGGCAATCGGCGCGGCACGTCACGCATATCCTGCGTACCGCGAGTCCCCGGACAGGGCACCCGCACTCCGCGGCAACCGCCGCTTCGGCAGTCCAACGACAGGCGACCGACCCATTCGGCAACCGCTCGTTGACCGTCGTACAGGCGGCCGACTCGCGCAACCACCCACCCCCTAGATCCGAGCGATTTTCGAGACCCTTGGCGCCTGACGGCAATCCCCACTTGCAGCAGTCTCGCAATTTCGTTCAGAATCGGACATCGAATGATTACCGAACACTCCGAGACGCATCTCACGGCACGGCCGGCCAACGAGGACTACCGGCTGGGTACCGAGGCATACACCGATGAGCAGCGGACTGCGGTCCTTGCCAAGTTGGAGGGGTACCTGGGAGGGCACCGGAATCGTCTTCTGGGTTACCAGGTGAACCTGTCGCTCGACGGCCACGCCGCGCTGGGTCGCTTCCTGGGCTACCACATCAACAACATCGGGGACCCGTTCGTCGACAGCAACTACAGCCTGCACTCGCGGTGGCTGGAGCGGGCGGTCCTGGAGCACTACGCCCGCCTGTGGCACGCCCCGCTGCCCGAGGACCCGGCCAGTCCTGGGGATGAGGACGGGTGGGGATACGTGCTGTCCATGGGCAGCACCGAGGGCAACCTGTACGCCATGTGGAACGCCCGCGACTATCTGGACGGCAACGCCCTGGTCCGTGACGAGGTCTCCGGCGATGCCAGCTGCCGCACCACCTACCTGCGGGCCGAACACCCCGCCGACAATCCCAACGCCTACATGCCGGTGGCGTTCTTCTCGCAGGAGACCCACTACTCGCACATCAAGGCGATGCGGGTGCTGGACATCCCGACCTTCTACGACCTGGGCGGCAGCCTCTACCCGGGCGAGTGCCCCATCGACGTGGCCGGCACCGGCATGCAGACGTACAACGGGTGGCCGCTCGGCGGAGTCCCGACCACCGGCGGCGACGAGGGTCCGGGCACGGTCGATGTCGACGCCTTGGTGGCCCTCGTGGACTTCTTCGCCGCCAAGGGCCACCCCGTCCTGGTCAACTTCAACATCGGCAGCGTCTTCAAGGGCGCCTACGACGACGTTCAAGGCGCCTGCGAGCGCCTGCGACCCGTCTTCGAGCGGCACGGCCTCGTCGACCGCACCGTGCGCTTCGACCCCGACGACCCCACCCGCGTCAGCATCCGCAACGGGTACTGGATCCACGTCGACGGAGCGCTCGGCGGCGCCTACGCCCCCTACCTGGAGAAGGCCCGCGACAGCGGACTCATCAAGAGCGCGCCGCCGGTCTTCGACTTCCGGATTCCCGAGGTGTCCTCGATCGTCACCAGCGGACACAAGTACCCCGGCGCGCCCGTCCCCACCGGGATCTACATGTCCCGCGCGGGATCCAAGCTGCGCCCGCCGTCCGACCCGGCGGTCGTCTCCTCCCCCGACAGCACCTTCGCCGGCTCCCGCAGCGGCTTCGCCTCCCTGGCCATGTGGAACCACCTCGCCCAGTTCAGCGAGGAGCAGCAGGTGCGGCAGGCCGCCGAGGTCCTGCGGATCGCCGAGTACACGGCCGAACGCCTGCGCCGGCTGAGCGAGCAGCTGCAGGAGCGCGGTGAGCCCTGGGCCGAGGACGGTATCGAGGTCGGTCACGGCGATCACGCGCTCAGCGTCTGGTTCCAGCAGCCGCGGGCTGAGATCGCGCAGAAGTACTCGCTGGCCTGCGTGCCACTCAATCTCGGTGGACGCCGCCACGACTACAGCCACGTCTACGTCATGCCGCACGTCACCCAGGAGCTGATCGACGAACTCCTCGAGGACCTCGCCCAGCCCGGAGCGTTCGACCGTTCCGCGGAGAAGGACGCGCAGCGGCCCCCGATTCCCCACCAGCGCTGACCCGCAGGCGGGCAGCCGGACCGCAATCGCCCGCCCGCCTCCTGGCGATGTTGCCCCGTACATCTCCGCGTGCGGGGCAACTGGCCAAGGACGCAACCCGGGGCCCGTCACCGCCACTGGCTGCCGGCAACCTCCAAAGACTGCTGCGAAGCCATTCGGAAGGACGCATGACCTCGTTCCTGGACACGATCACACCGGAGGAGCTCCACGCGGATCCCTATCCGATCTATCAGCGGCTTCGACGGGACCACCCTGTGGCCGATATCCCTGCGCTCGGCTGCTGGCTTGTCACGCGCTGGCAGGACGTGCGTCAGGTGATGAGCCACGGTCAGACGTTCACCACCAGCTTTCCGTCCGCGATGTCGGAGATTTACGGATCGGAGAACATCCTGTCGAGGAGCGGCGACATCCACCAAGGGATGCGCGCCAGCGCCGAGGAACTCTTCGAGCCCGAATACGCCGGTCGCGCCCGAGCGTACGCACGAAAGCTGGTCATCGAGCGGGTCTCCGGCATGCACGGGCAAGCGGACCTCATGGGTGAGGTCCTGCAACCCGTCGTGGCAGAGGTGTTCCGGTGGATGCTGAGCCTCGAGGTCGACAGCACGACCCTGCTGCGCCTGGCACAGGACCTGTGGCTGGGCGCCCTCGATTCCGGGGACCCCGCCAAGCTCGCGGTGTCGGCCGCCGCTGTGGACGAGCTCGACGCCACGCTTGCCCCCTGGATCGAGGGCCTCGGCCCGGACCCGTCCTCGGCGATCGCACGGTGGCGACACATCAACCCCGGAAGCGTTTGTCCGCGAGGCGTCGCGGAGGTCCTCCCGACGATCCGCGTGATCCTCCCGTCCCTTCCCGAACCCGGGTGGGCGGCGGGCAGCCTCCTGGTCGCCCTGTTCAACGACCCGGACCAGCGCCGGCTTGTCCGGGACCACCCGGAGCTCCTCGGCGATGCCGTCCACGAAGTCCTGCGCTGGATGCCACCGTTCGGGCTCGTCGAGCGCATGACCACGCGACCGGTGGAACTGGGCGGCACACGCCTGCCCGCCGGTGCACACGTCCTGGCCGCGATCGGCTCCGCGAACCGTGATGAGACGGTGTTCGAGCAGCCCGACATCTTCGACCTGCGCCGCCCACGGCAGCCGCTGGTCACCTTCGGATACGGAGAACACGCCTGCCTCGTACGCGCGTTCATTCCCGCCATCGTAGAAGGCATGATCACCGGCATCCTCGATGTCCACCCCGGCGTCCGCGCCGACCCTACGGAGCAGCCCCGCCTGGCCGGCTGGGCCGCCCGCTACACCGCACGCCTTCGCGTGGACGGCCTCGGCGACTCCGCGGACCGGGCAACAGCGCTGGGCCCGCCTGGTTGAGGCAGGGCCCGCGGACCGGGCCCCTCCGACTCCGGGGGGGGGGACGGAGAATCCGTTCCGTCAGTGTCTGACGACGAAGACAGCGGTGGACGGGCCCGGCACACTGCCGCGCGAGCGACTGATCGCTGTGGTGGGAGCCGCCTGCAGGCTCCCCGGAGGTATCGGAGACGTCGATTGCCGCGAACCGGCTCTCTCGCTTTCTCGACCTGCGCGGCATGAGCCGCCACAGGCGACGCACTGACACGCCCCTCGCCCATCCGGAAGTGATGACCATGGCCACCCCTGCCCCACCCACCCCCGCCCCAGCGGTCGACGCGCCTGCGCCGGGTTGCTGACCGGCTGGAGTGGCCCCGGAACCTGTGGATGGGGGTTTCGGTCGAGAACGCCGAAGAGCTCGGCCGGGTCGCTGTTCTCCGGACAGTCCCGGCGGCAGTCCGGTTTCTGTCTCTGGAACCGCTGCTCGGTCCGCTGACCGGGCTGGAGCTGGACGGGATGGGGTGGGTCATCGTCGGCGGCGAGTCCGGTCCCGGGCACCGCCCGATGGAGCAGGACTGGGTCATCCAGATCCGCGACGCCTGCCGGGCCGCCGGTGTGCCGTTCTTCTTCAAGCAGCCCCACCGGCCGGGCTTCGGGCGACCCGGGCGCAGCGCCCGGCGGACGGGGCTTCGGACGACCCGAGCATTATGCCCCTGCGGCTCGGGGACCGGTGGTGCACCTGCCACCAGCACCACGCGGAACAGTGGCTGCTCACGATGACCGGCACCGACGGCCTGGCGGGAGAACTCCAGCTCCGCTTCCCCCACCGCTACGGCCAGCACTACTGGATCGGGCACGCCCTGGCGAAGCACCCAGGCCAAGACGCGGATCCCCGTGCCGGTACGGCCGTGGATGCTCCCCGCTGCCGCCGGCTGCGGGCCGGGCCCGGCCAAGGCCGCCAGGGCGCCGCCTGACACGGCCTAGGGCTGGGCGCCTTGCCGGCCGGTCCCGAGCCGGCGCCGTGCTCGCCGGCTGCGGTGCCGGCTGTTCTCCCCGCTGGGACTGTTCGAGATGCTTCAGGAGAGCCGCGGTCGCGGTCGGGACGTCGGCGAGGATCCGGACGGCGCAGGGGCCCAGGGCGGAAAGCACCTCGACGAGGTAGTCACGGCCCGGATGTTCTCGGGCCGCGGGCGCGGATCATGTCGATGCGTACGAGGGGCATCGTGGGGTCCTTCGGATCAGCGGTGGTCAGGGCTTCAGAGAGAGCCAGGTGCCGTGGTCGGCGATGCACAGGACGGAGGTGAGGCCGGCGTCGCCGAAGGCGTGCTCGAGGGCATCGCGGCCTTCGGTGAAGTGGGCCCAGCCGGTGTAGTGCGCGGGGATGTTGACGGGGGCTCCAAGAATGGCGGCGGCCGCGGCGGCGCGGGCGCTGTCGAGGCTGACCGGGCGCTGACGGAACTTGCCGGGGACGCGGGCGGCGCCGGCGTGCAGGACGGTCGCGTCGATGGGGCCGGTGCGGCGGGCGATCTCGGTGACGGTGCGCAGGGAGGCGTTGTCGCCGCTGACGTAGACGGTGGGCAGTCCGTCTCCGGCGAGGACGAAGCCGACGACCTGGCAGTTGACCTCGCCGTCCGCGTCGCGCTCACCGTCCTCGGGGCCGTGGACGGCCGGCACGGCGGTGATGGTCAGTTCGCCGCCGTCCGGGCGGGTGAGCGTGTGGGTGTCCCAGGCGCCCAGGCCCTTCGCGGGGCCGCCGAGCCGGCCGGCGGCGCCGGTGGTGGTGAGCAGCAGCGGGGCGGCCAGCGCGAAGGCGCGGCCGCGGTCGTCGAAGTTGTCGGCGTGATTGTCGTGGCTGACCAGGACCAGGTCGACGTCGGCGAACCGGTCCTCGGTGACGGCCGGGCCCTCGGTCTTGGTCAGGTAGCCGTGCGGGCCCGGGGCGTCGAAGGTCGGGTCGGAGACGATGCGGAGCCCGCCGAGGTCGAGGACGGTGGTGGGGCCGCCGACGACCAAAACCTGGCCGTCGTGACGGGGAAGGGGGGAGGACGAGGCCATGCTGCTGCAGCTCCTTGGGCAGGTTGGGGAGGGAGGACGGTGGGTGCCCGGATGGTCCCGGCAGGCCCGTCCGCTGCAGCCGACCCTAGGGAGATGGCGGATCATGCGGAAATGCCGCTCCGGTTGCGCCTATGCCTCACCTGCATAGGTGCAGGTCGCGGCCGCTTCGATGGCCGCGTCGAGGAAGCGGCGCAGCAGCGCGGAGCCGGTTCCGGCCTCCGGGCGGTAGGCGAGGCGGACCGGGCTGGGCGGTGCGCCGGTCAGCGGCAGGAAGCGCAGCGCGGGGTGGTGGATGCGGCGTTCGGCGACGTCGGGGACGATACCGAGGCCGCGTCCCGCGGCCACCGATTCAAGCCACTCGTCGAAGTTCGCGGTCTGAACGTACCGGCGAGGGCCGTCCCCGTGCGGCCAGCACCAGGGGCCGATGGTGCCGCTGGCGGTGTTGACGACCAGGGTCCATTCACGGGCGTCCTGCCAGCGCACAGCGTCGCCGACGGCCTCAGGGTGATGACCGCGTGAGGCGGCTCGCCCGCCACCCTCGGCTTCCTCGCGGGCGCGGACGGCGACGCGGCGCTCGTCGTACAGGTGCACCGTGCGCACGGCGTCCCCGACCGGCCTGTCGCCGCGCACCAGTGCCACGTCCACACCCTGACGGTCGAGGTCGTCGAGCGGATCGTCGCAGCGCACCAACTCGACCTGGGCACCGGTCTCGCGCTCGAAGCGGGCGATGGCACGCTGGGCCCAGGGGTCGGGCAGCAGCCAGCTGAAACCGAGCCTCAGCGTCGACTCGTGACGGGCGGCGGCCAGAGCCGCGTCAAAGGCGGCCAGGGTCCGCTCCGCGTGGACGAGGAACCCGGCGCCGGTACCGGTGGGGGCGACGCCGCGCGACGAGCGTTCCAGCAGCCGTACCCCGAGCCCCGCCTCCAGCTGGGCGACGGTGCGGCTCAGGGCCGGCTGCGTGATCAGCAATTCCTCGGCGGCCCGGGTGAACGAGCGGCACCGGGCCACTGCGGCGAACGCCCGCAGGTGCCTCAGCTCGATGCCGGACGCGCTCGCGGCGCCGGGCGCGGTCACCGTCGTCTCGCACTATGCCTGGTGGACATGGATGCAGCGTAACCGGCGTGTCCACCCTCCACGCCAGCGGCCTGGCGTCGCCGCGGAAGCCCTTTTCCCGGAGAAGAACTGCGAAAGTGCGTGATCATGAAACAGGTGCTTGCGATGGCCGCCCACACCTGCACCGCAGCCCGGGCCGCCTGCCCGTGGCCGACCGTGCTGCGGGGTGCTGCGGCCCTGGCTGCCGCGATGGGGGTGGACGGTTCACGTACACGCACCGTCATAGTCCGCCCCGCGATGAATCCCCACCGGAGGCCGCTTCCGTTCTACTTGTGCCATCTCATGAATTGGTTCCTCGCTGTCAGGCTTGGCGGGCGGCGCCGTCCAGACCGTTCTCGACACCTGGCGCGGCCAGGCAGTCCGACCGGCTCCCGAGCCTGACCGGGCCCCGGCCGCCTCTCTCGGAGGAGGCGACCGGGGCCCGCGGCCGTGTGGGGCCGGCGCCATGCCCGGGGCCTACACAAGGCGAAGGCGCCGGGCTGCCCGCCTCGTGCCCCAGCACGAGAGACCGCCCCCGCCTACGAGGCGCCCGTATACCTTCGCAGCGCGCGCGGGCGCGTTGCCAATGGCGAGGACGGGAGGGGTACGCCCTGCCGTTCAGTGCCGACCGTCACGCGCATGGCCTGCGGTCGCCGAGGAACAGTGCGACGAGGGAGAAGGGGGGCGACCAGGGTGACGCTCCGAAGCTGTTGACCGCCCGGACCTGGAAGCAATGCTTGATCTGCCGGTCGAGGCCGGGCCAGGTGAACTTTGTGCTGTTCCCTGTCACGCGCGTGATCTTATTGAGAGTGACATTCCGGACTTCATAAGCAGTTTCGTTGTTGGCGTTGTCCTTCCACGTCAACGAGACGCTTTTCTGCTTGCAGGGCGCCCTCAGGAATGCGCAGACGAGCATGACAGGGGGTGTCGTGGCTTTGATATTCGAAGGAGCGTTCGGCGGCCCGTTGTGAGTGACGGTGTATTTCGTCCGAACAAGGTCGGGCGACGCGAATTCGCCATTCACCACCCACGTTTCCCATGTATGGCTTTCTCCCAGAGGTATCCGAAGGTTGGGAGGGTAGGGTTGTTCGCCGTCGAGGTCCTTGGTATCGCAGGAATCTCCCTCGTACAGCTTTAGGTTCGGCGATGCCCAAACTGCGTCGAAGCGGTCCAGCTGTACCAGGACATCCAGCACGCCCCTGACCTCGTCAACGCACCGTTCGGTCCTCAGGATTACGGGCTTGTCACCGTGCCTAAGAGTGACTGATTTATCAATGTCGAAAGTCCTTTGTGGGCTGACGCCCCAATCATCATGATCGCGTATCAGCATGAACCCTTTGACGGTGACAGTGTGCGCAACGGCTGCCGAGGCGTCCTCTGTCATGCCCATGAACACCACGGGGGTCAGTAGAGCCGCAGCCGCCAAGGCACGTTTGAGTTTCACCATTACCCCCGCAGATCTCATAGCCGCTGTTCGGTAGGCACCGCATCGCTGGCGATGGCATTCCGCGCAGTCCCCGTACCACCAGAGTCCTACTCCAGCAATCCAGCTGCATCTCGGAGGAAAGCCCGGCTGCAAGCAGAATCCACCTGCACTTGAATGGGCAGGGGCTGGGCAACTGGCTCGATCCCGGCGGTCGGCTGGTCGAGGAAGGTGCCTGAGCACGTACTTGGCCGACCGGGCAACCGCAGCGACCGAGCCCGGGCACGCGCACGCCAAGCAGGACATGTCCCGCGCGTGGGGCAACGGCACCACCGCGGCGGCCGTCGGCATCCACATGGACACCTACCTCGACAACCTCCTCGCCGAGGCGTCGGTCCGGTACGGGGCCGTGGGCGGCATCGCGTACCACTACGTCTCGGACCTGTACATCGCGTTGTTCACGCACTTCGTGCCGTGCGGGGTGTGGGAGGCGGTCTACATCATCGAGGGCCTGCTGAAGAACGCCAGCGACGCCCGCCCCGACCTGCGTTCTTCGGAAGGTGCGGCTCCAGCCGAGCCCACTCTCGATCAGACAGATCGCACCGCCCCATGCCGGACCGAACGGCCCATCATCGAGCCCGTCACCTGACCCGCCGGACACGTCCTTGTAGAGGCATCCTCCACCGTCTCGGCGACACGGCTGGCCAGGTCCTCCCACGGACGCGGAGCGACGACCGGCACGCCGGCCGCCCGCGCCTGCGCGGCGAGCCACCGGCCGTACACGCACGCTGACGCGTGCGCGATGGCGCTGTGGTCCGGCCTCCGGCTCCCGGCGCAGGTAGTTCGCCGTCACCTGTCCCTCGTCGTCCTCGTGGAGGAAGACGGCACGGACCGGACCTTTGGGCGTCGCCGGTCCGGGCAGGACGTAGTCGCCTTCCAGGATCACCGGGGTGTCGGTGCCCACATGGTTGGCCACCACCGCCTCGATCGCCGGCGCCAGCGCCTCGGCGATCGCGATCTGCCGCTCGACCACCGACTCGGGCGTCTGACGGGCGGCCTCCGGGTGAGTGCGCCAGAAGTGGACCTCCGGCAGGTGCTCGGGCAGTGTCACCGCAAGGAGAGCCTCCACGATGTCGTCGACCTCCACGACGGGGACGTCGTACCGTCGTGCCAATGCCCGCCCGACACCGGTCTTCCCCATCCCCGACGCACCCCCGACGACAAGCACCCGCCAGTCGGGAAGACCCCTCACCTCATCCGTACCGTCCACGCGGGCAGAGTACTGTAGCCGCTTCTTTCACCTGGGCCACATGGGGCTGTGATCGCTGTGGTCTGTTCCGGTCACGTTCGATCAATGTCTCGGGTCGCTTGACGGTTTTGCCCGCGTCGCAGCGGGTGGCGGGGTGCCGGTTCTTGGAGCCGCGAGTCGTCCGGGGCCGGGAGTTGAGGGTTCGGGTGCACGGACCGGACTGCTCAGGTGGGGGCGGATGTTCCTGAACCCGCGCCGGACGCGGGTGGGGGTGAGTGCGGTGCCGGGGCGTGTGGTCTTCTCCCAGGGCTTGCGCTGGTCGGTGGCGAGAGGGACGGCGAGCCGGAGCTGGGTGTGCGCGACGATGACGAGCCACGTCCAGCGGTCTGCCGCCTGCGGGTCGCGTAACCGCGGCCGGGCCCAGCCCAGGGACCATGCCGAAGCCGGACGGCTCGGGGCACCGGACGCCATCCACGTCGCGGACAGGTGGCATATCTGGAAGAACCTGGCCGAAGCAGTCGAGAAGACAGTCGTCCAGCACCGGACACTCCTGCGTGAACCGCAGGAGGAAACCCCGACCCGTCCCTCGATGTCGGCAGGGTCCACGGAGCTCGCGCCGCCGGCATCCCCAGACGGGCCCCGGCAGACCGGCCGGCTGTCGGACCGGGTCCGCCGGCAGCACACCGCTGTCCACGACCTACTCGACCAGGGCAAGGGCCTGCGCGGTCGCCCGGGAGCTGGGTCCGGCCCGCAGCACCGTCCGCCGTCTCGTCCGAGCCACCGCCCCCGACGAGCTGCTGGTCGGCCAGTGGACCGGCCGCACGAGCATCCTTGACCCGCACAAGCCCTACCTTCACCAGCGGTGGAACGAAGGCGGCACGAACGCCGCCCGGCTCTTCGCCGAGCTCCGCGACCACGGCTGCACCGGTGGGGGCACCATCGTCCGCCAATGCGTCCGCCGCCTCCGCGAAGCCTTCCAGGATGATGACCTGCCCGCCCTTCACACCTTCACCGCCGGCCTCGGCGAGGACCTCCACGCCATGGTCGCCATGGTCGCCGGACTGAGCATGCGCTACAGTTCCGGCCCGGTCGAGGGCCACAACAACAAGATCAAGATGCTGAAACGGCAGATGTTCGGCCGCGCGAACTTCGACCTGCTTCGCAAGCGGGTCCTCCTCGCGCGCGAGGCCGTTCGTGATCGCGCATCCGGCAGAGCCACGGCTGCCCAGTCCGCCCTGGGCGAGTCGCGGCGACGCACGAACGGGTGACGTGCAGCATGTCGCCTTGGCTTTGTGGGAAGCCCTGCGACGACATGCAGTGCACTTCCAAAAAAAGGGGGGCGTTCATGCACCGTATCGCCGCAGCAGCCATCGGGGGCCTCGCGTTCCTCGGCTTCCTAGCCACGCCGGCCAATGCCGTGCCGGATCCGGTGGCGACCGTCACCTGTGCCGTTCAGGACGTCACGGGGCTCGTGGACCCGGCCGGCCCTGGACTCCCCGCCGAAATCCCGGCCGTTGGCTGCCTGGCGCCCTAAGCGGTGCAGGGACTTGAGCAGCCGGCTTGGCTGAGCCAGGGCGAGTGGGTGTTCGGTGTCCTTCTGCATGGTCCCGTCCGACGGGCGTAGCCGTCTCCGCGGAGGCTGATGACTTCCGCATGGTGGACTCAATAGCCGATCGTGGCGGCGACACTGCCGCCGCCACAGAACCGAGGCCGCATAGCCATGGACACCCTGGCTGCCACCGCACGCGGGCAGGAGGGGCCGGCGCCGCAGGTCTGGGTGGAACTCCCCGACGGGCAGACGGTGACCGCTGAATTCCTGGCCCGGATCCAACAGCCGTCCGGGGAGTGGTGGTGCGAGCTCCGCCTGACCGTGTGGGCGGAGCTGCACCTGCAGGGCGGGAAGGTGGCACCCGAACCCTGCGAGGTGCTCTTCAAGGCCCCCGCCCGGCTCGTCACACCGATCGACGGCACCGACTACTCGGCGGTGCCCACCCGCCGGCCCGGGCCGCCCATCCACGACCGCCTGGCCGCGGAATTCACCGGCCGCTGGAGCCTGCAGCCCATGCCCACCCCACCTGGCCAGAAGCCCCGGCGCATCCTGCATTACGAGAACTGTTGGCTCGGCGACCAAGAACCCACCCTCACCCTCGACCAGGCCCGCCGCGCCCTGGTCGAAGGCGCGGAGCCCTGCGAAGGCTGCGGGGCGGAGCGACTCAACGAGCTGCGCTTCCCGCCCGGCCAGACCACCACGTGAACACCATCGTCCGTACGCTGAGCGCACGCAACACTGCCCTGATGGAGGCCGTCGCCGACCTACCGCCGATCGTCATCAGCGACCTCTTCGGCGCCAGTGTTCGCACCGCCCAGAGGTGAGCCAACTTCGCACAAGACAGCTGGGCGGACTACCTCGCTGTATGCCAGGTGACAGACAGAAAAGAATAGCGGAGCTGGGACAGGTGCCAACCGCGCTCGCCAGCGCTATGACCTGCCCATGCGCATTGTGGAATCGCTAGGTTCATTACGCGGCCCCGGCACGCGATCCTGCCCTGCCAGTCGTTGCTGCAGGCTGGCGTGACGAAATTGGTAGACGGGGCCGACTTGTCGGAGGATACCCAGCCGATGAGCATCCGCGAGGAACGCCTGGAGCCGCAAGGGCGTTTGACCTCGAATGGTCATCAACACTCGCGCTGCACTGTAATGCGGCCAGGCGAAGGCAATCAAGGCAAGGGCGAACCCACTTGCCCCCACGACTAGCAAATCGGAAAGCTCGGCCAGCAGAAAGTCAGCCGGGACACTGTCAAGGCCGACGCGTTCGACGACAAAGGCCAAGGGAAGACTGATGTTGTCAGGCAGCATGATGAGTACGGCTCCGGCTGCCGCACTAACCATGGCGATGAGCCAGTCCGCACGCAGTGAGTCCACTGGGTTCGTGACATCGTGGCGGGATGTCGCCGACCTTACCAAGCGGACGAAAGCCAGGACCATTCCGAAGAAAACACCGGCCAGCCATCCAGCCTCCCAGATCACCACGGGAGAGACGCCTGTATGGTCCGGAGTCTTTACGATGCCCGCGAGGACATAAAAATTGAACACGACACTGCAGAGCGCGCCGGATCCGATGATGATCCCACCTGCCCGCAAGAGCTGCCGCTTCCAATTCTGCAGGGTAAATGAGCCACGACTCGGCATATGAGGCGGTACGGGAGGGCCTGCAGCATAGAGAACCACGAAAAACCCGAGCCCGTATACGGCCATGTGCTCCAAGTTCCTCTGGGTGGTTGCCGCCGCGTCGGAACAGGTCAACGCCCTCAAGACCAACACCCTTACCAGAGCATTCGTCAGAGCCCCGCAGGCGGCCATCAAGGCGGCAGCGCCCAGGGCGCCTAAACCCGTGGTGGCCCGAAAGGTATCTCTCACTGCCAGGCATTGCATGCAGAACAGCGCCATGGCAATCCCGCCAGCGGTAAGCAAGATATTCTTTAGCGGCCACACGAACCCCGGATCGAGCGCACGGTAACCTCCGTAACCCAGCAGGATCAAGGCAGCCAAAAAGAGACTCCACACCATGGCGCGAATGCTGTTTCTCGCCAAGGCAGGCACCCAACGGTAAAGCTGCCACCAGGCAAAGTCATGCGTCTCCTGATGGTTCAGGCCGTGAGCCAGATGCCTGAGATAGCGCATTCCGTCCTCGGCACGCCAACGCCGGTCTGCGGGCTCGCGAAGGTGGGCACGGCTGTAGAGGCTGGGCACAAGAGCATCCAGCAGGTGGTGCTCGATAATGGCCCTGGTGGGGAAACGCGTCGCGTCCGTCAGCTCAGCCGGATCGTGATCAGCGTCCGCATAGACGGTCCGCGCCAAGGCCACCAGCAATGGACTCTGCAGCGCCTGTGCGGCAGGACCATCGGGATGATTATTCACATGTTCGGCCAAAGCATCCCATTGACCCTGGGGCCGGCCAGGCTGGGCGGCCAACCGCAGCAGGTCAAGGGCATCAGAAACATTAAGGGGGGCCGGTTCGATAACCGCTGCCCCGGTCAGCACGCCCGCCTCAGCAACGGCACTGATGTACGGCTGTGTACGACACGTCAGGACCAGTGGCGCCTGAGCGGGAAGGGTGTTGTTGAGGGCTGCCAGAACTAGCGAATGGCTCGGCTGCGGCAACTCGTCCAGACCATCCAGCACGGGCAAGACCCGATGGTCCGCAAGTAGATCGCCGACCGCAGTGGCTCCGTAGATCCCCACATTGGCCAACGCCGGGTAATTACTGGAGATTTGACGTGCCAGCCAGCGCAGGGCGCTCTCACGGGAAGGGTCAAAGGAGGCGAGCGAAAACAGCACCGGCACCGGGCAGCGGCTTGTCCGCTCCCGCAGCAACGCCAGCGTTAGCAGTACGGCAAAAGTCGTCTTCCCCGACCCAGCCGACCCCAGTACCGCCAGACGTTGATGAGGCAGGCGCCGAAGTGCAGCCGCCAGCTCTTGTGGCGCGTCCGCTCTGCACGAGATGGGATCACCGATCAAATGGCGGTGATCAGACACATCGGGCACTGCAGAGTCCCACCAGAGGATGGGCAACGGTGCCGGATCGAACAACTGCCTCAGCTCCGCCTCGCTCTCCCACTGCCTGCGCACCTGGTTCGCCAACGCCTCTGCAGCATCGTCTACCTGCCTGTTCGTGGACCGCTTGCCACGAGGGCGACCGTCCCAGGCCCAGGGCGCCAGCAAACCGAACAGACCGACGACTGCCGCAACCAGAGCGCTGACCGCCTCCGCGACCTCGCGCCCCTCCGACAGAACCCACACCAGCACCAACGCAAGAGCCAACGCCCCACAAAGCAACCAAGCCAGCGTCCAACGCCACCGCATTCCTGCCCCGCTACATCTCGTTCTGCCGACTACGCAGCGTGAGTACAACGAAGCATTCAGAGGGTGGGTCACGCCTGGCCATGTGCGTCATCCCCCCGGGCAAGGTCAGCTGGAGGCCCAGTAGACGTCAACCCGCGCCCGAGCTGGCGAAGGCCGAGTCGAAGCAGACGCCGTACAGCTGATCACGGTAGCGGCGGCCTCCCGGAATCGGGGGCCGCCGTTTCGTCGGACAGGAGGAATCCAGTGCGATGGTTCGGAGGATGCGCCCCCGGTGGTCGGCCTCACTGGAAGGCCGGCGCCGTCCCCGCGCTCTTAACTCACGGCCCTCTGGAAGACCGCGGGCCCCCGAGCCGGACACTTCTCCCGCCTGGTACGTCTCGCCCGCCAGGGACGCGCCTCAAGCAATGGCGCGGCCTGGCCATGCGATCCGACAAACTGGCCGTCGCCTACCAGGCCGCCCTCCACGTCGCCGCCATCCTCATATGGGCACGACGGTGACCAAGGACGGAGGCAGTCTAGGAATTGGGGGGCTTGGGGATGACTTCGCGTAGGCGGTCGAGGAGAACGCGGGCCGCGGGGCTCGAAGGGCCGCCGGCCGGCCAGGCGAGCGCGATGCGGGCACGCATCTCGGGCCGGACGATCCGCAGGGTGCGAAGGTGTCCGTCGAGGGGGGACTCGTTCTCACCGGCAGGTAGCACGGCGATGCCGAGGCCCCGAGCGGCAAGCTGCGAGAGCACGTGTGGGGCTGCCGCCTCGAAGGCGACCCGGGGCCGGAATCCTGCCTGTGCACAGCCGCGTTCGAGCGCCGTGCGCACCCCGGTGCCGCGCGGCAGGCAAATCAGCGGCCGATCCCGCAGATCGGCGAGCGGGACGCTCGTACCGTCGACGCGGTCGAGAACGGGATCGCTTGGCGCGACAGCGGCGACCAGCGGGACATCGATCACTGTCTGGAAGGCCGCTCCGGGCGGGGGCGCCTCTTCTGCCGTTCCGAGGATGGCGATGTCGAGCTCGCCGGCCAGGAGCGCGGCCTGCATCCGTTCCGTGGTGTCCTCGGTGAGGGCCACCTCCACCGAGGGGTGGGCGTCGTGGAAGTCCGCGAGTAAAGCGGCGATGTCGAAGGCGTGGCCAGTGGCGCCGGAGACCAGTCCGAGCGTGACCCGGCCGCGCAGCAGCCCCGTGTACGCGTCGACTGTCTGCCGCACCGACTCCGCCGCGGCCAGTGCGGCCCGGGCGTACGGCAGGACCGCCCGGCCCACCTCGGTCGGTGTCACCGACCGGGCGGAGCGGTCGAGCAGGGGCTGCCCCAGCTCCTTCTCCAGCTGGCGGATCTGGGCGCTGAGGCCGGGCTGGGCCAGATGCAGCCGGGCGGCGGCTCTGGTGAAACCGCCTTCCTCGACGACACAGACGAAGTAGCGCAGCTGGCGGAGTTCCATAAGCAGCGATTCTAGATCGCAGCAGAACTATCTACTGGCGCTATCGAACTGCCGGCCTCAGGCTTGATCACATGGGGAACCCAACAGCCCACAAGGCGACGAGTGCCGAGGTCAGGACGGCGATCGCGGCGGAACGCCGAGAACTGGCCGACCTGTTCGACACATTGCAAACCGACCAGTGGAACGAGCAGAGTCTCTGCGCGGGATGGCGCGTTCGCGAAGTGGCGGCGCACATGTCGATGGGGTTCCGCCTCTCCTTGCCCACGATGCTCGGTGAACTGGTCAAGGCACGCGGGAACCTTCACCGCATGACCGATCAGGTCGCGCGCAGGGATTCGGCCGCCCACTCCACCACCGCGCTCGCCGCCTTCCTGCGGGACAACGCCCACCATCCCTGGACACCACCGGTCGGCGGGATCACGGCGGCGCTCGGCCACGACGTCGTGCACGGGCTGGACATCACCGTCGCCCTCGGCCTCCACCGGCGCGTCCCCGAGAACCGGCTGCGCATCCTCCTCCATGACATCCGGCCCAGCAGCCTGAAGTTCTTCGGCGCCGACCTCGACGGAGTGCAGCTGTGCGCCGAGGACCTCGACTGGTCATACGGCTCCGGCTCACCAATGTTCGGCGCCGCCCAGGACCTCCTGCTGCTGGCCTACGGCCGCAGACTCCCGGACGGCCGGCTACGAGGAGAACCGAGCAACCGTTTCACGCAATCCGCCGAGGAAGTATGAACCAGATGCGCACCCGCCTCCTCCTGGGCCTGTCCCTGCTCTCCACTGGTCTGCTTGCCGGAGCCTTCGGCTACGGCGCCGCCAACCTGGTCCCCACCTTCAACTCCGTGCCGATCGACATGAGACTCGACTTCCACACCGAGCTGATGAAGACGAACGGGATCACCATGCAGGGGGCGATGGCGGTCTCGGCCCTCAGCGCCCTCACCCTGGCCGCCCTGACACGCGGACGAGCCCGGGTCCTCGCAGCCAACGCAGGGCTCCTGACCGTCGCGTCCTTCCTGATCACCCGGTTCGGGAATGTCCCGATCAACGGCCGCATCAAGCAGTGGGCCGCCACCGCGCCACCGGCCGACCATGCGGAGATCCTGAGCCGCTGGGAACTGTTCAACGATGCCCGTACCTGCACTGCCGCAGCTGCGTTCACCATCCTGATCTCTGTTGCCCTGCGCCAGACAGGCGTGCGACCGAGCACCACTGAACCCACCGCCGTCATCTCGACAGGCCGATGCGTCGACCCTGGCGAACCCGTATGAGGGCGCGATCCGTGCCACACCACATTGGTCACCGATCACCGGGTACAGCTGATCCACTGGCAACCCGTCAAGGAGACACGGCCTAGCCGTGGCGGTAGCCAAACGGCATGTGCACGGTACGGCCCATAACCGGGCGCGGGCGTCCAAGCCCGGGGGCCAGGTGGCGCCCCAGCCGCTGTTGCCGCCGGGCTCGCCGGCGGCCCAGAGGCTGGTACGGAGGTGCGCGACGGCGGAGGCGGCCTGGTTCTTGCTGGTGTGGACGAGGCGGATCGCGCTCAGGGCGGTGTGGCAGTCCAGTGCCGGCCCCTTCGCGGCCCTGGACACCCGACCGGTCACCGTAGGAAGAAGCGCTTCATCCTGCGGGGCAGTCGCAGTCCGGCCTCCATGAGCTGTCGTCGCTCAGCGCGCGGCCGTAGGTCCGCACCGATCACCAGTTCATCCAGAAGGTGCTTTTCGCCCCGTTCGGCAAAGGATCGAACCAAGCGGGCAAGCTCGTCAATTGGGGTGTTAGTGGATGCTTCGTCGAGAACCACCTGGGCGAACGGAACGTCTTCGTACCGGTCCTCACCCGACGGGCTCTTCGAAAGGTAGAAGATCCGTTCCTTGGGGACCATCCCAGGGAGTACGGAGAGCTGCCGCAGCCGTAAGGCGTCGCAGTGCTCGGCTAAAGCGATCAGGAGGCGTCGGGCGTCCCGGCTCCTTCCCGCTTGCATGAGGGCAATGTAGAAGTCCTTGACGGTGGCAGGAGATGCCTTCTCGGCAATCCGCCGGATCAAGCCGTCAGCCTGGCCATCCCGGCTCGTGTCGCGCAGCTCGGCGAGCGCCTCGACGGCTCCCTCACAAGTCTGCTCTACTCCGGGGCCGAGCCACGGGAAGCCGTTTTCGTACTCCCGCGCATAGGGCCCGGCGTCGCCTTCCCAGCGCTGCAGCTCGCCGGCGGTAGCCCGGGCCATCTCCTCCGCATGCCGGACGTCGTCTTGCTGGAGGCGCAAGATCGCCCCGGTCTGGGCGACGAGGTCTTCCAGCTCGGCGACCCGGCGCAGCGCACTGTCCCGCTCCGCCTCCAGCTGCCGTATCTGTTCCTGCCGGTCTTGACGGTCCAGCGCACTCGCCTGCCGCAGCTGCTTGATCTCCTCTTCGGCGCGGTGCCGGTGTTCACGTTCGCATTTGAGCTCTTCTTGCAGGGCAGCGAGGGAGCGAGCGGTGTTGGCCTGCTGGTGGTGCAGTTTCTCCTGCAGTTCTGCGACTTCGTACGCCCGGGCGGACAGCGGTCCTTTCGAGCGGGCGGCGACGTACAGCAGGGCGCGGCTCTCCTGTGCGGCTTCCTCGACGGAATGCTCGGTGTCCTGATCGGCCAGGAGGCGGTGAAGCCGGGTGAGTAGCTGCGGCTCCGGAAGGCTCTGGCCCGACAGGTAGCGCGAAAGCCGGGTGGCGTCCACAGAGAGTTTCGCGGCTAGGTCGGTAGAGGTCATCCCCGTCCGCTGGCGCAAGTCGCGCAGATGCTCAGCGAAGGCCCGTTCCTCTCTCCTGAGCCCGCCGCTGAGCGGCGCTAACGCACGGGGTCGCGGCCCGATGGCTTGTTCCTGGTACTCCGTCACTGCTCTCTCCTGATTGCCCCGCGCAAGTTGCTGGGGGTGCCGCAAGATGGTCTTGCTCTCTGCCTCAAGGGTGGTGCAACGCGGTGAGGTTGACCCTAGCCGGACCGTCCGGCTGGAAGGAGACCGCGATGTCCACTACCTCCTCGCCACAGCCGTCCCGGCCGATAGACGAGCTGCAGGCCGGTGCCGTCCGCCTCACCGTTGAGCGACCCCGATTCGGGCCGGCCATCGGTGCCATGCCAAGGGGGCGGGGAGCGGCCGGCGCCGCCAGGGGACCACGGGTACGCCGCCGGGCAAAGACGCTGGTCTGGCGCGCCGCGCTCGGCGCCGCCTACGCGGCCGGCACGGCCCTGGCAACGGCCGCCGGGCACTGGCTCGTCACCTGGTTCTGACGGAGCCTGCACCAGGGGGAGCAGCCGGGAGTCCAAAGTTCTGCTGAACTGCTGAGAATCAGAGTTGAATTAAGTTGCTTGTTCTGCTTAAGATCAAAGCGGAAGTAAGCGAAAGGGCCCCTTGAGCCACCACCGGCAGGAGACCGCATGGCCACGCTCAGCATCCACTTCGACCCCGCCGTCATCGCCCGCCTCACGAGCGCAAGCGGCGACGACACCATCCACGTCACCTTGTCCCTCGGCGGTGAGTCCCCCGTCGCGCCGTCCGCGCCCGTCATCCCGCACGGACCGCTCGCCGCTCTAATGCAGGCGGGGCTGCTGGCGCCGGACACCGTCCTCACCTTCCACCAGCGCCGCGCCAACCGGTCGGGCCGCGCCGTCGTGACCGCCGACGGCCAGCTCATCGTCGACGGCCACCCCTCGCCCTTCCCCTCCCCGTCGAAGGCAGCGGAAGCCGTCACGGGCAACATCATCAACGGCTGGACCCTATGGCACACGCCCGACGGCTCCACCCTGGACCAGCTGCGCCAGAAGCTGGATGCCCAGTAGGCAGCCCGGCCGTTGCGTCCGCTGCATCATCGCGCGCGGACGGAACGGCCCACCGAATCGGACAAATTATCTCGAACACAGCCGGGAGACATTGGTGGAGAAGTACGGCGAGTTACTCGCCGAGGTGATCGTGCCAGGGCTGACGGCGGGCGCGGTGACGCAGGAGCACCCGGTGGTGGTGTTCGTCGCCGGGCAGGCCGGCAGCGGCAAGACGCTCGTGATGGACCTGGTGCACGCCGCCCTTGAACAGCGGGGCGGCGCGGTGAGGGTGGACCGGGACACGTACAAGGCCGTCCACCCGCACTACCCCAGCTTCCTGGTGGATGACGTACGGACGGCCGGGGTGCGGGTGGGGCCGGAGACCTACCACTGGCAGGCCGAAGTCGAAGCCCGCGCCCGCACGGGCCGCTACGACGTGGTGGCCGAGGAGGCCATGGCCGACCCGGCCGCGTGGCTCGCCACAGTGGCCACCTACCGCAGGGCCGGCTACCGGGTCGAGGTGGTCGCCCTGGCGGTGCCGGAGGCCGTGTCGCAGCTCGGTGTGCTGGACCGGTACCTGCGCCTCGCCGAAGAAGGCCGGGCCCGGTACGTGGGGTGGAACAACCGCGACGCCTGCGTATCCGCGCTGCCCGACGCCCTTGCCGACATCGAGGCCGGGCGCCTGGCCGACCAGGTCGTCGTCGTCCGGCGCGCCGGCGAAGTCCTGTACTCCAACGAGCTCACGCCCGGCGGCCGGTGGCGCCGCCCGGCGGGCGCGCGCCAGGCGCTGCTGGCCGAGCGGGCACGCCGGTGGAGCGCGGCGGAGACCGGCGCCTTCCGCCGCCAGCTCGCCGACGCCGACCGGCGTGCGCACGATGCGCGGCTGCCCGACGACTGGTCGCTGGCCGTGCGGCGCGACGCCGAGCGCGCCGCCGCGCTGGCCGAGCCGCTGCGGCGCACCGCGCAGGCCCGGCGCCAGGCGCCCGGCACGGACTACCACCGGCTCTCCGCCGAGGAGCACCGCTTCATCTTCGACGAACTGATCGCCCCGTCCCTGCTGGCGGGCATCACGCCGCAGAAGCGACCGGTCGCGGTGTACGTGCTGGGCCAGCCGGGCTCCGGCAAGACCAGCATGACGCCGATGCTGCGCCGCGCGCTGCGCGGCCGGCCGACCCGGATCAGCGGCGACGACTTCAAGGTCCAGCACCCGGACTACCTGACGTTGCTCGAGGAAGAGCCCCGTACGGCCAGCGTCCGGATCCGGGCCGACTACCGGGCCTGGCAGGCGATGGCCGAGGCGTATGTACGCGAGCGGCGCGGTGACGTCGTCATCGAGATCGCCCCCGGCAGCACGGCCTCGTTCGTCGAGGAGGCGATGCTCTACCGGCGGGCGGGCTACCGGGTGGAGCTGGTGGTGCTGGCCGTGCGGGCGGCGGACTCCCGGCAGGGCACCGCGGCCCGCTACGCCGAGGTGAGCCGGCGCGGCGGGCCTGCCCGGTTCACCACCGCCGATGGGCATGACCGCCACTTCGCGGCGCTCGCCGGTGCGGTGGAGGCTGCCGAGCAGATGCCGGTGGCCGACTCGGTGATGGTGTGGAGGCGCGACGGAACTGTCGTCTACCGCAACGAACGCACCCAGAGCGGTTCCTGGGCGCGGCCTGCGGGAGCGGTACAGGCTCTGCTCGCCGAGCAGACCCGCCCCTACACGACCCAGGAGGCGGCACGGTTCTGGGCGGTTCATCGCCGCCTGCGCGCCGCGCTGCCGCACTACCGCCATGACGTGGAGGACATCGCCCGCCTGGCACGGCCGCTGATGCCCGAGCCACTGCAGCCGCGACGGCTTCCCGGCCCCGCCGCCGTAGCCGCTCTCCCACTGCCCCGGGACAAAGCCGACCCGTACAGCTACGCCCCCGGCGACCCCAACTCCTCCAGACGGGCAGCGTAACGGGCGTTGAGCTGGGCCATCTCCTCGCCGCCGGCCTCCTCCAGGCGCGCCTGGTCCTGCATGCACTCCCGGTGCTCGGCGATCAGCTGCTCCATCCTGGCCGTGTCGGGGGCAGGCGAGCGGCGCTCGGCCAGGATTTCCCGGCTGTACCAGGCGATCACCCGCCCCACCGTCTCAAAGGCGACTCCATAGCTGACCGTGCTGGTCGGCTCGGAGGAGTTCGGGGTGGGGGATGCCGGATCGTGCACGGGAGCCAACCTTCGGGGACGAAAAGGATCATTGTCGGCCGTGGGCGATTTCCCGTCCACTACCGGCGACTATCGGGCCGCACCCCCACCAGAGTGCCGCCACGGCACGCCGCGCGTCATAGGTTGGGAGCGAGACGATCCCCATTGGGGGGACCATGGCCGACCTGCGTGCGCTGTTCAGCTCCAACAACCCGGCGTTCGACGCCGTGGAGGCGTTCACCGACCGGCAGCACCAGTGGGCCCTGGTGGCCGCCGCGCTGGAGGAGCACCTGCGGCGCACCACCGGCCCCGCCTTCGACGTGGAAGACCTCGAAGCAACCCCGCACGAATGTGATCGTCTTTCATGGCGTGGGCGGCGTCGGCAAGACCACCCTGCTCCGCAAGGTCGAAGCCGCGCTGAGTGCCGCCGAGCACCGCCCCGACCAGTGGGGCGCAGCACCCGCCTGGGCGCAGCGGCTGCTGCCCATCCGGATCGACCTGGCCCGCTCCGCCTCGACCGGCTCGGATTTCGAGCGGGTCGTCCTGACGATCCGTCTCGCGCTCGCCGGGGCCCTGGGCCGGCCGCTGCCCTCCTTCGACGTGGCGCTGCGCCACTACTGGGAGCAGGTCCACCCCGGTGAGCAGCTGGACGAGTACATCCGGCGAACTGGGCTGGCCGGCCGCTTCGCCGAGACGCTGCCGCAGCAGCTGCGGGCCGGGGTCGGCGAGGTCGCCGCCGCCCTGGAGCTGCCCGGCCTGGTCGGGTCCGCGGCCGGGCAGCTCACCTCTGCGCTGGTGTCGGCTCTGCGTGAGCGACAGCAGCGTGCCCAAGCCCTGGCGGGTGCCATGCGGACCGCGGCCCTGCTAGGACCTGTCTGACAATTCTTGTCGAATCAGCGAGCGCCCGTTGAGTAGGCGGTCCGGAGGTACGCCGACCACCTCGCACCTTTTGCCGGGCAGAACCTATGGGCGGCGGGCCAGCAGGTGTGCGTCGAGAAAGCCCCGTTCGGAGGCCGGGTCGTGGAGCAGCCGAGCGAAAGGAACGAGCCCGGCATCGGCCAGCAGTTTGGCGAGGTGGTCCGCCGGCCAGCTGTAGGCAGGTGCGACCTTGTGGTCGAACTTGACCGGCTCCGGTCCGTCGGTCCCGAAGAAGGAGACCAGGAGCACGCCACCCGGCGCCAGGACGCGGACCTGCTCGGCGAGCAGCTCTGGCAGTTCGCCCGGTGGGGTGTGGATCATTGAGTAGTGGGCCAGTACGCCGCCGAGCACGGCGTCCTCGATCGGCAAGGACTCCATCCGCGCCTCCTGGAAGCGCAGCGCCGGGTTGGCCCGTCGAGCGTGGTCGACCATGCCGTGGGACAGGTCAAGTCCGAAGGCGTCCAAGCCCAATTCGTGCAGCATGGCCGTCAGATGTCCGGGCCCGCATCCAACGTCCGCTGCCCGCAGGTTGCCCGTCGCGCGCACCAGTTCGGCGAAAGTGCTGATCATGGCCCGGGCGAACGGCTGCGTCTCCAGCCGGTCTGCGAACAGCGATGCGTACAGCTCAACGACTCCGTCGTAGGCCGCCCTGGTCTCGTCCTGATGATTCGCCACAGGGAGGACCTTATAGCCGGTCCGATAATCAATCTTGTGGCAGGTCGAGGCGAGGTGACAGACGCGGCGTGGGAGCGGATAGAGCCCCTGCTGCCGCAGGCGGACGGACGTGGCCGTCCATGGCGTGATCACCGGCAGGTGGTCAATGGTGTGTTGTGGCGGCTGCGGACTGGGGCTCCTTGGCGCGACCTGCCCCAGCGGTACGGGCCGTGGCAGACCGTTTACGAGCGGTTCGCCCGCTGGGAGGCGGACGGCACCTGGGCAAGACTGTTGGAGCATGTCCAGGTCCGCGACGACGCGATGGGCCGGGTGGAATGGACAGTCGCCGTCGACTCCACGATCAACCGGGCCCATCAGCACGCCGCCGACGCACGCAAAAGGGGGCAGCAGGCCGGGACAATCTGGAAGATCCGGGCCGCTCACAGGCACGCCAGGCCCTTGGTCGCTCCCGAGGCGGGCTGACCACCAAGGTCCACCTCGCCGTCGACGGCCGGGGCCTGCCATTGTCGATCGTGCTCACGCCCGGCAATGTCAACGACGCCACCGCGTTCACCCAGGTCCTTGACGAGATCTGCATCCCACGCATCGTCACGGGCCGCCCGCGCACGACGCCGACGCGGGTGCTGGGCGACAAGGCCTATTCCAGCCGGGCGATCCGCCACCTGCTGCGGCGTCGGGGCATCACTGCCACGATTCCCGAACGCCGCGACCAGATCGCCAACCGCCGTCGACGCGGCAACCTCGGCGGCCGCCCACCCGTCTTCGATAAAGACGTCTACCGCGACCGCAACGTGGTCGAGCGATGCTTCTCCCGTCTCAAGCAGTTCCGTGCGATCGCCACCAGGTTCGACAAGCTCGCCACTCGCTACCGCGCCGGAGTCGTCCTGGTCTCGCTGATCCTCTGGCTTCGTGAATCGACCAGGTGATCATTTGTCAGACACGCCCTAGTCCACCACCGGGGTCGGTCGGCACCATGTACGTCGAGGACGCCGGCCCAATGATCACCGAGACCGGCGTGCAATTCCACCGCTTCCATGCGCAGACTCTCGCGGAAGTCCCCGCTCAGCGACCAGACCACCACCCTGTGGATGCCTCATGGTTCGGAAGTACCGCGGCCCTCACCACCCGTCAGCTCTCGACGACATTACGGCCACAAAGTCAGTGACTCCGATAGAGCCGAATATGGATGGCCCCCAGTGCTGAGCACTCGGGGCCATCCGCGTGTGGGTTCACTTCGCAGAGGGCTTCAGGTCCCGGCCGGTAGAGGCGTCGATCAGCCTGCGTCCGTTCAATGGCGACTGAAGGGTGACGCTGACCTGGTTGATGCCGACAGTTTCGTCGTCGCAGGGGGTACGAAGCGCCTCACCGAGCTTCAGTGTCAGGGTGACTGTGGTGGAGGACTCCTGGGCTTGCAGTTGCGGTCGTGCCCCGTCGCAATGAGGTCTCCACGACGTCGCCACGGACAGCGTGCGGCCTTCACCGCTGAGCTGCACGTCGCTGATCAGGCTGGTGTGGCGCTGGTGGTGGCGGCGGTCGTTCCACTGCCACCACGCGGTCGCAGCAATGGCAACAACAACCGCCACGGCACCGATGATCCACAGGGCGCGTACGACGGTCCTGCGTTGCCTGGAGTCCATGGTCATCTCTTCGGCTGCTATCCGGTAACGATCGTCCACTTCATGGTGTGCAGTGTCTGGTAGATCGGCACGTAGTAGACGGTCTTGAAGCACCACGGCTTGCGGTTGTGACCGTCGAGCACGGTGTCCTCGTTCAGCGACGAGGGGCATGTGGTGGTGTCGTTGGAGGCGGTGATAGTACCGCGTGCCTCGTCGGCCGAGTAGTTGTTGACACCGGCGAAGACCGGCCCGCCGCTGTCGCCGTTGACTCCCGCCACCTGGTCCGGGGTGTACTTCGTCACAACGGCGCGGTCGGTGATGGGACGCCAGCGCCCATCCGAGCCGGCCACGCCGATGTCGGTGTCGGTAATCTGGATGTTGCAGTGGACGCCGCCGTTGGCGCCGTTGCTGCACACGTAGTCGCCGACGTTGTTGTTGCCGTAGCCGGTCACGGGTTTGGCGTATCCGTCCGTCCTGTACGCCTCCCCGTCGTACAGGAATCCGCGGGCCTCGGCGTGCAGGGCGATGCCGACAGTGTCGACGCTGGCGTTGCTCTGGAGCCGGTCGCTGACGCCGACGTCCTCGGCGCCTTCCCAGGTACGCCAGTAGCCCTCTGCGCCGTCACAGTGCTTCGCCGCCGTGAGCATGAACTTGCCCTTGCTGTCCTTGACCGCGAACCCACTGGAGCAGATACCGCCCGTCGGGTTCCGCAGCGCCGAGCCTCCGTACCAGGGGGCCGTGTCGTGCTTCCGCGTTGGGTTCCCGGCCAGGGGCTTGGACTGCTGAAGCGAGAAGCGTGGCGCCGCAGCGGCCGGCGCCGCCGTGTTCACCGGCTCGTGCGACGTGGTGGTGGCAACCCCCGTCAGCCGCTCCGTGAGCGCCTTGATCTCCTTCGACTTCTCCGCCCGCACAGCCGGTGCCACCGAGAGCGGGGATCCCATCTTCCCGCCAGCCTGCTCCTCGTCGTAGGTGATCTTCAGGGAGTTGCCGTCGTTGGCTCCGCCCATGCTGGTGATGCGAATGGGCTCGTTGGTGGAAGGCACCCGCAGAGAAACCGGCTTGCCGTCATTGATCAGTTTGCTGCCAGCCTGCCTGAGCTCGGCCCTGGAGTAGCGGGCGGCAACGACATCGACTCTCACTCCGTCCGGCAGGCGCTCGAGGATGCGCTGCACTCGCTGCGGCGGCGCGCCCTTCCAGTGCAAGCGCAGACGGTTGCCATCCGGATCGACTGCGAGGCCCGCGAACCCGGGTATCTGGGTCCGGTCGCTCTCAGGGCGGCCTTCGGTGATGTCGGACGCAATCTTGTCGAGCACGTCCTGCCGCTTCAGGACCTCGATCATGCGCGGGTCCGTGACCTGGTTTGCCACCGTCGTCTTCGGCTTCTCATTCAACGGTGCGGCCGCCGCCGAGGCCGTGTTCAGTAGCGCCGGGGAGGCGACTGCCACCGGCCCGATAACAAAGGTGACCACCTGGGCCCAGGACCGCATACCTCTTCGCGCCGCGGTGCGTCTCAAGGATTCCCCCTCACTCGTATTACGGGTGAACCCGGGAATCCTGGTGGCATTGGGGCGGATGTGGAACAGGTAAACCGGCCACTTCGAGGGACTTATCGCAAATACGCATCTACATCCCCGACTGGCTCAGAAAAAGCACCCGGCGGCGCGAGGGGTCCGCGTCCTCGGCCATGACGGAGCCCACCACGTTGAATTCGCTCCCGACATCCAGGACGCCTTCGCGGCTGGCCGGCACCGTGAGGCCGCTGTCGGGAGAGACACAGCGGGCGAGCGTCGGAGAAGCGATGCTGCATACCTCGTTGGTCAGAAGGGGCCCGGCCTTCCTGCGGATGCCGGGCCGGTAGGCGGCGTTGCAGCAGGTGATGCCCTAGTTACGGGCTCATCGCAGCGCAAGCCCTTCCATCGCCTTGCACCTCGCAGGCCAGCGGGATGGAGGAGCCACCGCTGCCCCTGTACCGGTTGACGACACGAATCATGAACACGAAAGACCCGGAAGGACGGAACTCTACAGGTTAGAAGAGGTTCTGGCCTTCGCTGACCACACCGACGTCAGAACGGGCCGATGTCGAGTGCCTCAGCCAGGAGCGCGCGACCGTCGAGGATATCCTGGCACTCAGCTCGGCCGGGCTCGGGGAACCGAGGATGTCCAAAGTGCCCTCGGCGAGCTCCGCCGGCGGCACGAGGCTCGGCATCGACGTCAATGTCGAGCCCAGGAAGACACAGGTCAAAGGCTTCTCCGTACTCCCACGACGCTGGGTAGTGGAGCGCGGTTTCGGGTGGGTCATGATGCACCGCCGGCTCGCCCGCGACTACGAGACCAAGACCGAACACTCCGAGAGCGTGATCCGCCTCGCCGCCATCTCCAACCTCGCGAAGCGGGCAACCGGAGAATCCACCTCTACCTGGCGAGACGCATAAAACGCAATCACTCACGAACTACGTGAACCAGACGCCCTCTTACAGCTGGATGGTGGTGCCGGGCGCGAGGCGGTCGATCGGGGTGCCGGTCAGGCCCTTCTCGCCGAGGAGATTGACGGTGGAGTGCTGGCCGAGGTCGCTGAGCATGAGTTCGTGGATCTGGATGATGCGCTCGGGCTTGACTGTGCGGACGTAGTCGGCGGCTTCGCCGAGCTTTGTCCATGGGCCGCTGGTCGGCAGCAGGAGGGTGCGTACGGGAGCGTCGGGCGCGAAGTAGGCGTCGCCGGGGTGGTAGACGGCTCCGTCGTCGACGAGGTAGCCGACGTTGTCGGGGCACGGGATGTCGGCGTGGATCAGCGCGTGGCGGTGGCCGTGGACGGTGGCGGTGATGGAACCGACGGTGAAGGTGTCGCCCGCGGCGACGGCGTGCACGCGGCCATCGTGGCTGCCGAGGGTGGCTGCGACCGTGGCTGTGCCGTAGACCTGCAGCCCGGGCTGGACTTCGAGAGCGGCGGCGACGAGCTTTTCGTCGAAGTGGTCGAAGTGTTCGTGGGTGATCAGGACGGCGTGAGCCTGGGTGACGGCCTCTGCCGCGTCCGGGGTGAAGGTGCCGGGGTCGATGACCAGGCGGGTGCCGTCCTTCTCGAGCGTGACGCAGGCATGGGCGTACTTGGTGAGCTTCACAGCGGGTCCTTTCCGAGCCGACCGCATATCTACAACCAGACTGTACAGTATGGTTGTAGATATCACGCCGCGAGCGTCGACTGCGACCTGGCTCCAGCACCCCCACCCCTCGCTACGGCGAGGGCCGGCGGGCGCTCCTGTAGAACCAGGCAAACAATGGAGCCAAGTTGTACAGTTTGGTTGATGGGTGTGGGTAAGCTGGCATCATGGACGAGAATGAGCTGGCCGAAGAACTTCGCCTGACCATCGGACGGCTTGTACGCACCGTGCGCACTGCCGACAAGATGCCGCCCGGTGAGGCCGCCGTCCTGGGCTACCTGGACCGCGGCGGCCCGCTGACCACCGCCGAGATCGCACAACAGCGGGGAGTCAGTCACCAGTCGGCCGCCAAGACGGTCAAAGAACTCCTGGCTCAGGGCCTTGTCCATGCCGAGGCGCACCCCAGCGACGGGCGCAAGCTGTTGCTCTACCTCACGCCGACGGGAAGTGGCCGTCTGGCCGAGGAGCGCCGAAGGCGTGCGGACTGGCTCGGCATCGCGATCAACGATGTCCTCAGGTCCGATGAACGAAAGACGCTTGAGGCGGCGCTGCCTCTGCTGTCACGCCTGGCCACACACTTGAATGGCAAGTAGCCCAGGGACTTTCGTTTGGGTCATCGAGCGCTGTGCATTGTGAAGTTGCAGGTCACGAGTCTGTGTGCGTGATGTTCGGAATGCCCACGCTGGTCGCGCACGGATGACTTCGGCGGAGATCGTTGATCGCCGGGAGACTTCGTGCTTGTCGCGCACCGCCGGCTGAAGGCCAGGGCTTCGGCGGTAGGCCGTGTTTCTCCGATCATGATCGGAGCCAGATGACGAGTCGGTGTCACCCGCCGTGTCAGCGGCGGCCTGGACGCGCTGGAGCAGCCACTCCCAGGCGACGTCGGCCGGCCACAGCAGATGCCTCTTGTGGCCACGGGCCGAAGCGTTCGGGCAGCTCACGCCACTGGCAGCTGGTGCCAGCCGACGAATGATTCCGTTGATCGCCTGACGGTGGTCCCGCCACCGACCGCACCGGTTGTTGCTCAGCGGCAGCAGCGGCTCCACCACCGCCCACTCGTCATCCGTCAGATCCCCCTGCTCAACACATTCCGAACAACGAATCACATGATCGGAGAGACACGGCTGAGTGCCGGGCACTGACAACAGGGCGCGCTCAAGCCCTACGGGCCGTACCAGTAGACAGTGTTGACCGCACCGTCCTCTCCGACCCACATGACCTCCATGTGTTCCAGCTTGTGCGAGACCGCGGCGAGACCGATCGACATCGGACCCGGGGAGAGCTGGTAACGGGTCCAGTCCTGCCCGTACCAGTAGGCGCCGTCGAGGGACCGGGGGCGGCTGTCCCACCACACTTCCATGTGCCCGGGTACACGCAAGAGCGCGGCCAAAGGCGTCGTGATGAAGGCAGTGTCCACCGGCGCGATCCTCCTGAGGCGCCACCTGTCGCCCTCGTACCCGTAATGGGTGTCGATCCCGCCCTCAGGGCTCCGACTGCAGGAGAAGACCTCCATGTTGGCAGGAATCCGCGACACCGCCGCCAGGTGGGAGGACACCGCGCCGTCCCCGCTGATCTGTTCGCCGGCGATGAGGTCGGCGTCCAGAGCGCGCGGTCCTGGTCTTCGAGCAGCACCTGGCCCCCGTCTCGTCGACCCTTGTCGCGCCCCGGCGTCGGTGAGGAGGAGCGCGAGCAGCCCCGTGACCTCGCGTTCCCCGTGGAGCAGCCGGTCCAGGATCGGGGCGAGCCGCATGGCCTCGTCGGCCAGGTCAGGGCGGAGGAGGTCATCGCCGGAGCTGGCGGCGTACCCCTCCGTGAAAACGAGGTAGACGACGCGGAGCACACTGGGCAGCTGCGCGGGCCCCAGACACAGGTGCACCGTGGTTCCCTCCAGGCGCGCGTGCCGGATACGGCAGGACGTGCGGACGGGCACGATGCCCTCGACGCGCTCGCGCAGCCACTACCCGCCGACAGGGCCCAGCGCACGGCGGAAGAGCCCCATCCGGGCGGAGGCCGGAAGGTGCCGCACGGCGCCTGGAGCGCGGCACACCGCGGCCAGGGCCCATCCGATGCCCAGCGGGGACGCCGGGGCGACCAGCCGCTCGCTCACCGGGCGCCACAGCTCTGGGCGCTCTCCCCAACGCACCCGCGAGGCGCGCACCAGAACCTAGACGAGTCATTCCGAAGTGATCGTGTTCAGCTTGTCGATGGGCCAAGGGGCCATTCGATGGCCTGCTGCTGGCCCGTGGGCATGCACGCCTCCTGCGCCAAGGCGGGCTTTGCGTCCCTCGAGAAGCCGGCGAAGTAGATGATGCTCGCCGCACAATGGAGGCCGGAGCTGGTGCTGCTTGTCCCGGGCCGCTCACGGCAGCTGCCGAATCCCTCCCCGGGGTTTCAACTCAGCTGGTCGCGCACGAGATCAAGGAATGCCTGTCGGCTCGGACGGATGTGCGCCCAGACTTTCTCATCCTGTGGCTCTCCCGGGTCTTCGGGGCCCTTCCTGATCACCTCCTGTACTGCCCACGCGAGGCTGCGTGCCGCTTCGCTGACCTCAGGCGTGCACAGCACGTGGATCGTCTTCTGCATCACCCACACCCTGTCAAGGACCTGCCTGGCCCGGGCCTGCCACTGCTCGTCAGCCAGGTTGTGGTGATGCCGATCCACCGCGACTCGTTCAGCTTCCTGCACCGCAGACAGAAATTCGATGAGGTGAGTGAGACGCTCGTTGCGGCGCGCCTCGGCAAGTTCACGAGCACTGCGGCGCGCCTCGCCGCGTTCCAAGGCGCGTCCTGCCGAGCGCTGGGCCAGCATCGACATGAGCCCGCCGAGCAGGACGCCGATGAGCGGCGCAAGCGTTGTCCACACAACGTCCAACTATGACATCGATGGCATGGGCATGGCGCGGGGTTCGGCAATCTCAGGCCGGACCGGGACACGCAGACGGCCAGGTCGTCGCAGCCTTCGACAACGGCGGGCAGCAGACGGCGGAAGATCTGAGATCTTCGCGCTGCCCTGGGCGCTCTTGGCCACAGCGCGGACCGGGAGGTCCGGCACGGGCGGCCATGGCGGTGGCGTCCGGTCTCCCGCGGCTTGTCGGCCTGCTCAAGCGTGAAGCCGAGCAATCGGGCAGCCCCCTGCCGGCGGCCGGGGAGACAGGCAGGGCCGCCAAGATCGTTCTGTGACGAATGACCTGGACGCCCTGCTCACCGCACTGTATGTGAAGATTGACGACGAGATCACGGACACCCGGTGGCTGGGACGCCCTCCCCGGCTGACCGATTCCGAGCTCGTCTGCCTCGCTGTCGCCCAGGCGATGCTGGGCTTCACCTCGGAGTCCAGGTGGCTGCGGTTTGTCGGCTCCCGCCTCGGCGAGATGTTCCCCTTCGTCCCGAAGCAGCCGGGCTGGAACAAGCGGCTGCGGGCCGCGCTGCCGCTGGTCAAGCGGGCTATACGGCTCCTTGCGACGGACACCGACTTCTGGTTCGACAACCACTGGATCATCGACTCCACCCCGGTCGAGTGCGGCCGGTCACGCCCCACCGTGAAGCGGTCGGACCTGGCAGGCTGGGCCGGATACGGATACTGCGCCAGCCATTCCCGATTCTTCTGGGGCCTGCGGCTATACCTGGTGTGCACCCCGACCGGTATGCCGATCTTGTGGTCCCTTGCGAACCCGAAGCTGGACGAGCGCGAGGTGCTGACGGCGATGTTGGATCGTGAGCCGGACACAGTCACCGACCGCCCCGGCCTGCTGGTGATCACGGACAAAGGCTTCGCCTCCAAGGAATTCGAGACCGATCTGGCCATGCGCGGGGCAGAGCTGCTGCGGCCCTCGTTCAAGCGGGAGAAACGCCGCAAGGGCGAGTCGCTGCTGAAATCGGTGCGGCAACTGATCGAGTCGGTGAACGACACCCTCAAAGGCCAGCTCGAACTGGAACAACACGGCGGCCGGACCTTTGAGGGTGTCGCCGTCCGCGTCGCCCAACGCGTCCTCGCGCTGGCCGCAGCAATCTGGCACAACCACAAGACCGGACAGCCAATCACACGGTCCCTGATCGCCTACGACCACTGATCACTTCGGAATGACTCATCTAGACGTCGGCACCGCCTTCGTGCAGCAGAGCGGCGCTCTCCAGCGCCGACTGCCCGCCCCCGACGACCACAACGCGGCGCCCGGCATAACGGGACAGATCCATGTGCTGGCTCGTGTGGGACAGCGGCGCCTGCGGTCCCGGTCCTGTGGGTGCCAGATGACGCAGCCGCTGCGGAATGTACGCATGTGCGCCGAGCCCGGTAGCCACCACCACGGCCGCGGCCTCGAACTCCTCACCGCCTTCCAGCCGGAGGACAAAGCCCGCCCCGGCAGAGTCCACCCTGCTCACATGGTCAGGATCGACGGGGCCGACGCATCGCTGGGCGAAAGCCAGCCGGGCCAGGTGCTGGTCAGGCGCCGTGTGGCTGCGGCGCCGCCGCGGTCGAGGGCTGCTTTGACGACGGCGGGGAAGCCTTCCTTTGCCGATAGGCCCAGGCTGCCGATTCTGCGGCCGCCCGTACGGGTCTGCGCGCGTCCAGCCATGGTTCAGTCCGCTCGAGTCACTTGGCTCCTGCCCCAGCGCACACAACCCGGCGCGCATGGCAAGCCCGCACCCCAATTGCTGCACACCGTCTCGTGCAGGCTCTGAACGGGCGAACGTGCTGCCTCGGCTGCGAGGGCGGAGCGCGCTGGTCGCTGACTGCACAGGGCAGGTACGACCGGATCCCATAGTCCCGTGGCCAGTTCGTCAGCCCTGATTGACGGGCAAAGGTGGGCTTTGCGCTGGTGACCGTGTTTCCGGCACACATAGCTGGAACCGGCCTGTGGCAGGGGTCGTCCGACCCAGGTGACGCCGGGCACCGGCCGCCTCTCGGTACGGCTGCCCGGCATGGCTGGAGCCCAGCCCGCTTCCCGGACGGCGCGATGGCCAAGGGCGGGTGGCACGTCGATGTGAACGGAGTGGGATGGATCGCTTAGAGCTGCACCGGAATCTCAGCCACGACCTTGTCGACCGGATGGCTCCTGAGGAAACAGCCGACCAGATCACCTACCACGTGATCTCCACCCGGTACGCGCAGCGGCGGACGAGGTTCAAAAGTCGGCCGGGCAAGGTCACGAAGATGCGTGCCGGGTCCCTCACCGGGTTCGATCCCGGCACCCTCGGGCCCGCGGCGGTGTTGCTGGCGCCTTTCGCGATGGCGCTCGTCGACCATGTGCTGGATCTGCTGCTGGGCAAGGCCGGCGCCTCTGTGGGGTCCCGTTTGTGGGCGTGGATCACCCGCAGGTCCCTCGCTACGCCGCCAGCTGGTTCGTTGGACCTGACGCCGGAGCGCCTGGAGGAGGTCGAGCGTCTGTCCAGGTCGCTGGTGGCGCAGTGGAACCTGGAGCCGCACCGGGCGGACCAGCTCATCGTTGAGCTGGTCAAGCTGCTGGTGGCGCGCACGGACGGCCCACCGGAGTGACCGGTTCTGTGGTGGGGGTTCCGACTGCGACGACGGGTCGTTTCCTGGTGATGGCTGCGGCTGCCCTGGGCAGCGCGTCATTCGCCCATGACGTCTCTTTGGCCAGTACCGGCATCGAGCGAGTCCCTGCCCTCCTGGCCGGGCCGGCTGCGCTGACGGCCGCGACGCTCCTGGTCTATCTCGCGCTGCCGGCCTTCACCCGTCAGCGGCTCGTCGCCCCTGACCTTCGGCTTGATCACTGCCGCCGCATCGTCGCGCGCGTGGAGGAACTCGCTGCTGCCGCCGGCCTGCGGCGCTGCCCGGACGTGATGTTCAGCACCGCCGACGGCTACGCGGAGGTCTTCGGCCGGTATCCGCGCTACTGCCTGGCCATCCACAACAAGGCGCAGAACGCCTTCGAGTGCGATCCGGCGCTGTTCGACGGGGTGGTGCGCCATGAGCTGGCTCATGTGCGGCTTCGGGATGTAGAGGTCAGCCGGCTGGCGGCGGGCATGGCGCTGGCGTTCATCCCCGTCGTGGTGCTGCCCCACCTCGTCGTGGTGGGGGCCGATGACGTGGGCCGCTACCTCAGCAAGGACCTGTGGCGTTTGGTGGCTCTGGGCGTGGTGGTGTTCTTGTTGTTCGGTTCCGTCATGCGCACGCGGGAACTGCAAGCTGATGCCTGTGCCCAGTTGCCGGAAAGGGTCTGGTCGTGCCTGTCGCCCGGGCGTTTCCCGTGGGTCCACCCCAGTCCCGGCAAGCGTCGGACGGCCGCAGTCGACCCATGGGTGGTGGACCGGCCCAGCCCGTTGCGGGCAGCCGCCACCGGCGTGGCGGCAGGCATCGCTGTCTTCCCCCTCGACAACGCCTTCACCGCGGTGGCCGACGATGCCGCCAGCCTGGGGCGCTCAACGATCGAGGGCATGGCGATCGGGCTGGTCATCGCGGCGGTCATCGGGCCGGCCATGTGGCGCCTGGCAGCTCATCGGGACCGTGCCGGTAGATGGTTGTGGCTCGAGGGCCTGGCCCTTGGCGGAGGCGTCCTGGCCGGGGCCGAGCTGACGATGCAGAAAGCACTGGCCCTGGACATCATGGACACCGAACGCCTCTGGCTGGCAGAAGTGTGCTTCATCGCCCTCCTGGCCGTTCTGCAGGCAGTGCTGTGCCGGTGGATCGTGGTCACCGCACCGGTATGGCAGACGAGCGCACCGGCCACGCGAACAACACCTGAGGACCTCGGCAGCCCTGGTGAGCAGTCCCGGCTGAGCCCCCTAGCACCTGCCCGCGACCGGCGAGGTGGGCGCCGCGGTGCCCAGGGAGGTGATGCGGGCTTACGGTTCCGCAGCAGGTGGCATCTTCTCGGCGCCGTGGTGACCGTGGTTCTTCCGACCGCTGCGGTCTGGGCGTTCTTCCTGCGCACCTTCGCAGCGATCACCGGCTACCCGCAGACCTTGATCGACAAGGTGCCGGGCTTCTTCGACCACCGGGTCTCCTCACCACTGAGCTTGCTGGACCAGCTCGAACTGTTCGGCATCGCGCTCCACGAGGCATTTGTCGTCCAGCCGATGACCATGGGCCCCGCCTACACCACGGCCATGATCTGCATCTGCCTCCCCCTGGCCCTCACGCCGCTGCGCACGGCAGCCTTGTGGCGGCGCACCCCCGTGATCATCATGGCCGGCCTCGGCGTCTTTCTGATCCTTCTGCCGTTCCTGGCCCGCCTCAGGTCGGATGCTGTCTCCCGCAGCACTCAGGACGGCATCGTGCTGGCCCAGGTCTCCCGCATCATGTTCCTCTACTGGCAGCTTCCTCTCACGCTCATGGGCGTCGCTGTGGCCGTCGCTGCGGCAGCCCTGGCCGCCCGACTCGGATCCCGCGCACCTGCACTCCACGCAGCGTCCGCGACCGTCCTGTGGGGAGCCACCATCGTCCTGGCCTCCATCAGCTACTCCTGGCCGCCGGCAAGGGCAGCCGCCAACGCCGACGCCGCCGCGACGATGGTCACCGCACCGCTGCTCAGTCTCGCCGTGACTGCCCCACTGGCACGCCTCCTGAAACGCCCCGCAATCACCAATTCGCCGTCGGCTACCCGGCTGCGTGACCAGTGGCGCCTGATCACGGCAATCACCACGGCAGGTGTCCTGATCAACGTCGCGAGCTTCTACGCAGCCCACCGGTTCGTGACCGTCACCCCCGCCCTGCCGGCAGACGAACAGGCAACTCGCTGCACAACAGGACGCTGGCACGTGTACTCAGACGTCCACACCTTCACCATCCAAGGCGAAAAAGCGCAGGTCGTCGGAGGGAAGGGCATCACCTGGGACTTCATGCCCGACGGCCGATACCGCAGGGAAAGCCACGCCGCCGAGTACAACGTCATCTGGCGCGCCCGCGTCTGGCGCCTGGTACACAGCGGCACAACCGAAGGCACCTGGCACGTCAAAGACAACAAACTCATCCTGGCGAGCGTCACCCACACCGACGAAACCCGCACCCTCTACCTTGCCCCCGACAAGCCCATGGACAGCCAGCCCCCAAGCCCCACCTCCACAACGCGTCCCGAGCCCCGCTCTCTGGACTGCCTACGGCCCCACCTGGTACTCGGACTCGCGGGCGGCCATGAGGTACTGACGGCTCAAAGCGGGCGAAGCCAGCAATGAAAAGCCGGCTCCTCGTTCAGCAGGAAACATGTCGCTGGCGGCCCGCCGAGAGGTTTCGCTTGCGGGCTTCGACGTGCTCATCAGCCACCGCGGAGGCGAGCCGCCGCGCGCCCTGGCGCCACCTCGGTCTTCTATACGCCCCCGCGGCCTGTGGACGGGCTGCTCCCGGGACCCGGTTGCGGAACCTCTCCCCCAGCCCGCCTGGCGGGAGTCTTCCTCAAGCCTGTCCGGAGCGCTGCCCATTCTGCTGCTGCCCGGGACTGTCGAACCCGGCCCCCGTAGGCACCTGCTACGTCCAGCTAGGGTGTGCTGCCGACAGTGCGCCCAGGTTGTGCGCCCCCGTGGTGTGGCGCAAGGCGATTCTTGGAGGGTGCATGGCCCTGTGTCCGCCTTCAGCTGCTCACATTGGCGCTTGACCTCGCCGCTTCCATAGCGCCGGCAACTCGGCCACTTGGCCATACGCAACGGAAAGCCTTGGGAAGTTCAGACCTCATTAACCTGCACGGCGAAGAGGCGTCCAAAGCCACTCTTGAGCATCTCCTGCACGGAGGGTGGATTGGAACCTCCGAGTCAAATGCACTAGGCGGTCTCGTCGCAGGAGGCGGGAGTCGGCTGGTCGGGGAACTCCAGGGCGACGTCAGGGCTTTCCCTGATTTCCTCCAAGACATCCGCTGGCACGTCGGGCGGCCGGTTCGCTGAGGTACGCAGCGTCCTCACGTCGCCGTAGACGCCCTCGATACCTCGGATGAACCTGCGCCGCAGACGCAGCACGCGGTAGAACGGCGTCACTTGCTTGCCGAGCAACTCCAATTCCATTCCGGAAGAACGGGCGCCGCGCACACCGGCCGCGAGATCGGCAAGAGCGGCCGGGGCTTCGCCAAGGGCAGCTCGCACGTGCATCTCGACTAGGGCGCCCTTCTCACCCGCGAGGAGCACAGTGCCGGACTTGGCCGTGACGAGATGGCTGATCACGTGCCAGTCGAGTTCCCAGGTGCCCGCCCAGTAGCGTCGGATCAGTTCCCTGGCCAGGACCGGCTGGTCCGCCAGACGGTGCTCGCTCAGCCCCCGGTAAGCGACCAGCAGGGCGTTCTCGCGAGAGAATTCGACAAGGGCGCCCGCTTGGGCGTCGGCCAGCATGGCGAACGAGTCACCTGTCTGTCCCACCGACTTGTAGGTCACGCTGACCCGGCCCCTGGTACGCCAGGTCAGCTCGTCCCGGGTAGTGGGAGTGACCTTGGACGTGGCGATGCCGATCTCGTCGAGGCTACTGATGAGCACGAGCCCCGGGCCCCGGAGCGTGCCGACATCGCCCAGCCGGTATCGGGCCGAGGGGTGCCAGGTCACCCAGTAGCCGTTGCCCCAGACTCCGGAGAGGGCGCGGGTGAACATGCGGGACGGGTCGGGCATCAGTCGACTCCATAGTGTTGGAAGCAGTCGGTGTACACGCTGTCCGCGAATGGCGGGTCGAACGGCGGCAGATCCTCCGTGCCCAGGAGGGTGACCGCCTCCTCACGACTGATCGAGGCGAGTCTCTGCCGTGCCATGGCCAGCGCGGCGGAGGGCACCGTGTGCGATGTTGCTGCCAGAGTATGGAAAGCGTTCATGAGCAATGCCGCGGCCGCGTCGTGCGCCGGCCACAGGGAGGCGATGACATTGCGGGCCCCGGCGGTCAGGAACGCGCCTGGAAGGCTGGTGAATTCGCTGGCTGCGTGATGCCGGGGCAGCCCGGAGTCACAGGCCGAGAGCACCACCAGTGTGCAGTGCGGTAAGAGCAGCCGGCCGGTGATCTGAGCGGCGGTGAACAGTTCGAGACCTGCTTTCCACTGCTCCTCGCGGACTCCAAGCGGATCCGGTACCGGTGACGGGGTGACCTCTAGCCCGGAACGGTAGGCGCTGTCGGGGTCGAAGTGGCCGTGGCACGCGAAGTGGATCCGGCCCGCGCCGGGCAGGGAGTTGAGCAGTGCCTCAGTCTCGGCAGGGCACGGCTGGTATCCCAGTGACTCGGGAATGTCCTGGGCCGTGTGGCGAAGGGTGCGCGAAGGGTCCGAGATCGAGATCCAGGGTCGTCTGCCGTCGCGGCGGCGCGCCCGCAGCAGGGGAAGCGCGCCTGGGGTCGGCAGCACGCTCACGGCGCAGTTCGGCAGCAGACCGGCCAGGCGCCAGTAAGGAAGTTGGAACAGCTCGTTCTCCGGGCACACGAACAGCCGCGCAGGAGGCTGGGAACACACTTCTCTCACGGCCCCGGCGATCGCGGCGAACAACCCTTCGTCGATCCGGGACTCGCTCTCCTCGGCTAGGGCACGAGTCTCGTGAAGATCGTCGGGGTGCGCGTTCAGGTACTCCCGACGTACCCGTTGCATGCGCACCAACGCACGTCGTCGCGTCCGGGCGCCCCACTTGAACAGGCGGGCCGTTGTGCTGCCGCCAGTGGTGAGACAAGTGATCGTCACGGCTTCGGATACTGCCAGGAGATCGACCAGGACCTCCCCCGGAGCGAGCGCGCTGGCCAGTTCCTCGGCGGGCACCGGATCGGCGTTCACACGGAGTGATCTGCCCGTGCGTGCGGCGGCTCGCTCCAGCTCGTCCGCGGCGCGCTCCCGCTCCGCGATCGGCTCGGCCAGGCCCCTGAGCTCGACGGCGGCTAGCTGAAGGGTAGCCTCGGCTCCGCGCAGCCGGAGAACCGCAGACATCAGTTCCTGATCTGTGCTGCTCTCCACCACCTCACCGACGCGCAGTGCCTCGGTCATGGTGACTGCCCGGGCCCGCTGTCCCAACTGGAGCAACGAGCGCGGTCGCGAGGGCGACTCCACCGTACCGTCGCTGCTGTCGGCCGGCCCATACACCTGGTGCAGTATGGCGGTCACGAACACTTCCGCGTCGTACGCTTCGGCCAGGGCCACGGCGACGCTCTGCCGCAGCTCGATGGTGGCCGCCTCGGCACGCAACCGCTCGCCGAGCTCGATGGCCGGGGCCACTTCCGCCAGGGCTTGGTGGGCCCTGGTCTGCCGGATCAGGTTGCGCACCAGGTCGATGCGGAAACGCACGACGCGCAGCAAGTCACCCCTGCGTTCCACCGCCCGGACGGCGGTTCGCAGGGCGGATTCGGCCTGCGCTCGGTTGCCGGAGAGGTCGTGAGCGATCCCGAGTGCGTGGCGGGCATCGGCCTCGTAGGCGGGTTGGTGGAGTCGGCGTGCCTCGGCGATGCACATTCTGAGCAGGGGCACTGCCTCGGCGGCGTGATCCGGGTGCCGCCGGATGATCAGCGAAGCGCGCCGCCAGGCCCATCCCTCCTCATGTGGGTTGTCCATTCCGTCCGCGAACTCGCCCCGCCACTCCGTCGCCCAGTCGTGGCGGTTGAGCCCCTCGGCCTCCGCTGCCGCTTGCTCGACCATCCGCGCGCTCCGCTCCCGTTCGCCGAGGAATTCCCAGGTGCGCCCGGATTCCCTCAACATCCGGGCAGCCAGGGTCGGGTCACCGTCCGAGAGCGCGAGTTCCCGGGCTTCTTCGAGCACCTCGAGGGTTTCCTCGAACAGACCTGCCTGCCGAGCGATCAAGGCGTGATGGAAGGCGAATGTCGCGCGGCAGTACACGGGGCCCTCGTCGCGTGCGCGCACCGTGCCGCGGATGCGCCGAGCGACTCGTGCGGTGTCCAGGGCGCTTCTCGCGTCACCGGTGTCGGCCATGACCTCCGCCTGGTCCATGAGAGCCATACTGAGGTCCACGCGGCTGCCCAGCCGCTCCGCCTCTGCAACGACGGAGGAACAGTCGCGCTGGAACTCCTCATGACGGCCCATCAGGGCAAGGGTGTGCAGCCGAAGCCGACGAGCCCTGAGTCGGATCGGCTCATCGGCCTCTAGTGCGCTCACGGCCCGCTCAAGGAAGTCGAATGCCGGCGCAGGGTCGTCGAGCGCGAGAAGTCGCTGAGCACCTTCCGTCAGGATGTATCCGCAGGTCTCGACGGGAAACAACGCTGCGGCCGCGACGCCGAGCTCGGTCATGGTCTGGGCATGCAGTGCGGTGGAGGCTACTTTGATGCGGTCCATGAGCTCCATGAGCTCCAGCCTCCGGGCCTCGTGAAAGGACAGGTTGTAGCGTGCGGGATCGCCCTCCAGCCGCTGCTTCGCCTCTGGCAGCGATAGCCGTCCCTCCAATACACCTGTCACCACTTGGGCTACCGCGTCGTCCTCACCGGCCATGACCGAAGTCCTCCGGCAACTCTTCAACCAGCGAGGTGATACGAGCCGTAAAGGGAGAAGGCAGAGGAGCGAACACCGCGACACACACCTCGTCGGGGTCGTCGCCGAGCGCCTCGGCCAGCATCCTCGTGGCGTACATGCTCCACACCGCGACGGTGACGACGTCGTCATCGTCCAGGTCCAACCAGCCCTCGGAGCAGGCGCTGATCGGCGCCAGGCACGCCAGCCACATGAACAGCGATCCGCTGTCCTGTGGTTTGAAGTAATAGGGCAGATAAGGCATCTGGTCGCAGAGCTGCTCCGCGTAGGAACGAATCTCAGGTACTTCCCACACCTCGCGGGCGTCGGAATCCGAAACCTCGAAGGTGACCGCAAACCTGCCCCGCAGCTCTTTGAGCTCAGCGAGCCGCTCAGGCCCCATCCCCTGTGCGCGGTGGGAGAACGCGACGAGGAAGGGATAGACGTCACCGGCCTCAACACGATCGAAGGGAACGGAGAACGGAATCGGCTCCTTGTCCTGTGGCTCCGATTCTCGCTCCGGAGGGATCACCTCGGGTTGGCGGACTGTGATCCCTGCGGTATCGAGATCCGTTTCAACCCATTCCGTCAACGTGTCGTCGTCAAACACCAGGTCGTAGAGGGCAGCAATGACAACGGCCAGCTGGGCGAAGGCGTGCCAAGTTCCTGTGCGCGCCCTGGCCCTGCCGACCAGATGCCGGCAGGCCGAGGCCGCCTGTTCGGGCTTGGAGGCGACCAGTTCCTGGAGCGCCTCGATGTTCATCTGCTGAGTGCCGTTCCCCGTGGAAACCGCGAGGTCTTCGATCCGTTCCAAGAACGCGATGAGAGCCTGCGCTTCGGCACTTGGATCCTCGGCGCTCTGATCTGCGGAACGCCGCTCAATTGCCTCCTCGGACATGCCCGACCCCCGTTCCGGACACGGGCGACGTGGCGTACGTCACCACGCCGGGACTGTACGGCTGGTTACCGAGCATCCGCCATGCGAATCCCGCCACCACGTCTTGCGATCACTTCCCGACTTTCGCGCCATCATTTGGAGTACCCAGTCGCTCCAGGTACCGACTTCCCAGTGTCCAGGAACAGGTCGTCGTACAACTTCATCCTGCATTCATGTGCGACTAGCCATGCATCACGGCATACACCCCCGCGAGTCCTGGACGTCCTGCGGAACGGTTGTCGTCGGCAGCGCGGGAATCCACACCGCCTCTAGCACGTCTGCAACCATGGACCAGCACGATGTGGCTCACGGGGCCCCTATTTGCGGACGATGCGCAGTTGACGCATCAGCTCGGTGAGTGCCAACAAACTGACCACGGGCGCAACGGCGGCGAAGAACATCCTCACGCCGCTTTCTCCTCTACTGTCCGCTGCCCACAGGCTCCACGCGATTGCGGCTGCCACACCCGCCACTACCACCCACCAGGAAGATGATTCCTGACGGCCATCGAGGATCGCCGCTGTCGTTCCCAGTCCGCCACCGACTATTAGCCCCATGACCAGCAGCGCTGACATCCACTGGGGGACCCCTGAGACCGTGAAGTCAGGCGAGGCGTCCAGCTGATGAAACGTGGCCCAGGTGCTGCCGATGTACACACCGCTCAATGTGGTCAGACTCAACGCTCGGATCAACCACCCCAGCACTCCGCGCTGTTCACCGGCCATTAATGCCCCCGGGGTCCCCCGACATGGCTGAAACGCTTTCCATAGTGCCCCATCCACCCGCTGTCGGCATAGGCAGACAGAAATCGAGCTCAGAGTGACACATGTTGCCTAACTGCCAACGGACAGCGTCGCCGACACCTGGACGGGCACTCGGGTGATCCAGTCGCGGTCCACGATCTGCGACTGGGGATCCAGCGCGAACGGCTGCGCCGGGAGAGGAATTCGGCCACCCGCTGGTGGTACGGGCCGTGTCCAAGGGAGAGGTACCGGTTCAGGATGCCCCGGTGGAGTTCACAGTGACCGAAGGCGACGCGTCGTTCCCGGGAAGGTACGACAGGCGTCGGCGACGACGGACAGCAGCGGTGCGGCAACAGCGCCGACACTGACGGCGGACCGGAGCCGAGCCCGGTGACCGTCACCGCGACATCGGGCGGCGCGGATGCGGTGTTCTCGCTGGAGGTGACCTCAGCGTCCGAGGTGGTTCCAGGCGGTCCACCGGATGTGCAACTGTACAGGGCGGGGACGAGAAGTATCCGGGAGTGCGGGTGCTGCCCGCCAACGGGACGGAGCCCATCGGCCCGCAGAGGGTCCAGGTACGCCTGCCGACGGATCGGGGCCTGCAGTGGGAAACTGCGGGCACGCCGGACCACCAACTGACGGTGCTCGGTGGCACTCCCTACCCCGGGCAGCTCTCCCCCGACCAGATGGCGCTGACGTTCGACAACGTCGACCTTGACACGCCTCCAGGCCCGGAGAAGGTGATGTGGGTCGCGGTCAGCACCGGTCACGATGCGCCGCTCGGATCCACCAGCCTGACCCTCACCGTAGGAAGAACGTCCTCCCCCTCCACAACGATCGTCATCACTCCCGGCTTCACCGTGACACCGGGCGGGGCCCCGCAACCGCACAGCGGGGAGGACTTCCCGTGTACCCAGGCGTCGAAGTACGGAACAACGGAACGCAAGCCACCCCGCTCCAAACAGTCACCGTGGTCCTTCCGGCCGGCTCCAGCCTGAGGTTCGGTACACAGGAACTCCCTGATCACCAGCTGACCGTCCGGGGAGCGGGCGGAGACACCACCGTGTACGTGGGAAGGGTTCCGACGGCGGACGGACGCTGACCTTCCCCGACGTCGACCTGAAGACCCCCGACACCGGATCACCGTCGATCATGTGGGCGGCGTGAGCGCCACCGAGGGCTCCCCCACGGGCCTCACCGGCCTGGAGTTCACCGTCGGCAGCCGGACCTCACCGTCCACGACCATCAACATCATCTGAATGAGGTCGGGGCCGGCGCGGTGGTTGCCGCTCCGTGACTATCCGGCCCCATGCGGCGGTCCGATCTATGCCCGAATGCCGGAGTTCAACGCTCCGTAGTCAGCACCAAGTCAGCACGGGAGGGGTGACCAGGGGTGCTGACGTGGGATTTCAGTCAGCACCAAGTCAGCACGGGAGTCAGCACCCCAGCTCCGGATCACCCCAATCGCCACATATTTCCCCGCTGGTTTCCTAAATCGAGTTGAGCCTTCTCGACCCCCCTCACCCACCCCTTCATGGACGTCACCATCACAGCCCGACCCCGAACTGTGTAGCCCCACCACATAGGCCCCTGACCTGCCACTTCCTACCGTATGGCGACGCAATGACACGCCCTCCCCCACCCGGAAGCGGTGACCATGACCACCCCAGCCCCACCCGCCCCGACCCCCAACTCACTCCCCAGAATCGTCGTCGCCAGCCTCATCGGCACCACCATCGAGTGGTACGACTTCTTCCTCTACGGCTCCGCCGCCGCTCTGGTCTTCAACAGGTTGTTCTTCCCCGAATCCGACCCGCTCGTCGGCACCCTGCTGTCCTTCCTCACCTACGCGGTCGGGTTCGCCGCGCGGCCGGTCGGTGCGCTGGTGTTCGGGCATTACGGGGACCGGCTGGGGCGTAAGAAGCTGTTGGTGGTGAGCCTGTTGATGATGGGCGGGGCGACGTGTGCCATTGGGGTGCTGCCCACTCATGCCGCCGTCGGGTCGCTCGCGCCCGTGTTGCTCACCGTGCTGCGGCTCTTGCAGGGGTTCGCGCTCGGGGGTGAGTGGGGTGGTGCGGTGTTGCTCGTGTCGGAGCACGGTGATGCCCGGCGGCGGGGGTTCTGGGCGGCGTGGCCGCAGACGGGGGCGCCCGCCGGGCAGTTGCTGGCCACGGGGGTGCTCTCCGTCCTGACGGCTTCGCTGTCGGACGAGGCGTTCGTCTCGTGGGGCTGGCGGGTGCCGTTCCTGCTGTCGGGCCTGCTGGTGATGGTAGGGCTGTGGATCCGTCTCTCCGTCGACGAGTCACCCGTGTTCAAGGCCGCGCTGGCCCGGGCGGAGTCGCACGCCCGGGAGGGTGGGGCCGCCGAGCGGATGCCGCTCGTGGCGGTCATGCGCGATCAGTGGCGTGACGTCCTCGTGGCCATGGGCGCGCGCATGGCCGAGAACATCAGCTACTACGTCATCACCGCCTTCGTCCTCGTCTACGCCACCGAACAGACGCAGTTGTCCAAGCAGACGGCGCTCAACGCCGTGCTGATCGGTTCGGCCGTGCACTTCGCGGTCATCCCCGCCTGGGGCGCCCTGTCGGACCGGGTCGGGCGACGGCCCGTCTACCTGCTGGGCGCGGTGGGCGTCGGGGCGTGGGCGTTCCCCTTCTTCGCACTCGTCGACAGGGGGACGCCCGGGGCCCTGGTCCTCGCCGTGACGGTGGGGCTGGTCTGCCACGGCGCGATGTATGCGCCCCAAGCCGCCTTCTTCTCCGAGATGTTCGCGACCCGTGTGCGGTATTCGGGCGCGTCGATCGGGGCCCAGTTCTCCTCCGTGGCCGCCGGCGCGCCCGCTCCGCTGATCGCCACGGCACTCCTCGCCGAGCACGACAGCGGCACCCCCGTCGCCCTGTACGTGATCGCCGCCGCGGCACTCACGCTCGTCGCCGTCGGTTGTGCCAGGGAGACCCGGCATCGTGACCTGTCGGACGGGGCCGCCCCGAGCAGCGAGCACGACGGGCGAAGCGCGCGGTCGGAGCGGTCAGTGACGACCGAGAGCCGGTGAGAGTCCGTGCAGGCGCAGGGCGAGCCGGATCTCCAGGGTGCGGGCCGGCGACTGCCAGTCGGCACCGAGGAGGTGCCCGACCCGGTCCAGCCGCTGCGCGACGGTGTTGACGTGCACGTGCAGCTCGTCCTTGGTGCGCACCGGACTCATGCCGCAGGCGAAGTAGGCGTCGAGGGTGTTCACGAGCGCGGTGCCGCGCCGGGCGTCGTAGTCGACGACCGGCCCTATCGTCCGGGCGATGAACTCCCGGACGTGGCCGCCGCCGTCCGTACCGGTCAGCAGCAGGCCCAGGAACCCGAAGTCGTCCGCCGCCGCGCCCTCGCCGCCCCGGCCGAGAGCGTGCAGGACCTCCAGGCAGCGGCGGGCCTCGGCGTAGGCGGTGGCGACGTCGCCGGGGTGGGCGGCCGGCGCGGCGACGGGTGCCGAGGCGCCGACGGTCACGCGCGCGTGGACCGCCTCCCCCAGCCGGCGTGCGGTGTTCCGCGCCGTCGCCGTGGCGCTGTCGTACGGCCCGTGGGGCAGGAGCAGCACCGTGCCCCCGTCGCGGGCGGCGGCCAGGCCGTGACCGGTGGCCGCCAGGTGCGAGGCGGCGGACCACAAGCGCTGTCGGTCGGACGGGGCGTCCGTCGCCTCGTCCGCCATGCGGGCGGCGAGGACGAGGTGGGGCGTGTCGAGATCCGCGCACAGGCGGGCGGCCCGTGTGCGCAGCAGACGGGGAGCGCGGTCGGGGGCGTCGAGCAGGTCGTCCAGGATTTCGCCGCGTACGCGCTGTTCGGCCTCGCCCGCCGAGCGGCGCGCCAGTTGCAGCAGTGACGTGACCATGGCGGCGCGCTCCAGGGCACGCCGGTCGACGGGGCCGAGGTCGCACCGGTCGTGCAGGCGCAGGGCGCCCAGGAGCTCGTCACCCGCACAGACGGCCGCGATCCAGCCGTCGCGGTCACGCACGGCTCGGCCTTCGGCGCGGGAACGCTCGACGGCGAGCGCGGGGCCGTGGCCGGGGTCCGGGTCCTCGCCCGGGTCCGGGTCCTCGCCTGGATACGGATACTCGCCCGGGTCCAGGTACTCGACGCGCCCGCCGAGCACTTCGGCGACCGCCTCGGCGACGTCATGGACACCCCCGCCGCGCAGGACGAGTTCGGTGAGCCGGTCGTGGATGTCGGCTGCGCGTTCGACGGCGGCGCTGTGGTCGCGGACGATCTCGTTGGCGGCTTCGAGCTCGGCCAGCGCCGAACGGGTCTCCGCCAGGAGGTTGGCCGTGTCTATGGCCACCGCGGCATGGGCGGCGAACGAGGAGAGCAGGGCGATCTGCTGCCGGTCGAAGACGCGCGAACGCCGGTCGGCGGCGAAGAGCACCCCTATGACGGCGCTCCCGAGCCGGAGCGGGACGCCGAGGATGGCGACGAGCCCCTCGTCGCGCACCCCCGAATCGATGTCCGGGGTGTGCTGGAAGCGGGGATCTTCCATGTAGTCGTCCGTGACGTACGGACGAGCCGTCTGGGCCACGAGCCCGCCGAGCCCCTCCCCCAGGCCCAGCCGCAGTTCCTGGAAACGGGCCGAGACCGAACCGTCCGTGACCCGCATGTACGTGTCCCCGGCCGCCGTGTCGTTGAGGGTGAGGTACGCGGCGTCGGTGCCCAGCAGGGAACGGGCACGCCGCACGATGGCCTGCAGCACCGCGTCGATGTCGCGCAGACCTGCGAGGTCCTGTGCCGTGGCGAAGAGAGCCGACAGCTCGGCCTCGCGTCTCTTCCGGTCCTCCAGTTCCGCACGGACGCGCAGCGCGAGGAGTTTGGCGCGCTCGACGGCGGCGACCCGTTCCGGCGGTGCCCCGTCGGCGCGCAGCTGTTGGACGGGCCGCTCGTAAGCGTCGGCCGGCGCGCCGGTCGCGAGCAGTTCGAGGTAGGCGGCCAGAGGGCCGTCGGGCGGAAGGGCGTCGGACGGAAGGGCGTTGGACGGAAGGGCCTCGGGCGGAGGAAAGTCGGACGGAAGGGCCTCGGGTGGAGGAAAGTCGGACGGAGGGGAGTCGGACGGAGGGGAGTCGGGCGGAGGGCTGTGGCGCAGGGGGCTGTTGGGCAGAGCGTGGTCCATGTGGGCGTCGGGCATGGAGACAGGCTGACAGGCGCGGCTCCTCAACGGGCGGTCCATCCACCGTCCAGGGTGAGGGTGGTGCCGGTGATGGCAGAGGCGTACGGCCCGCAGAGATAGGCGACGGCCTCGGCGACCTCCTCCGGTTCGACGAGTCGCTTGAGCGCCTGGCCGGCGAGCATGACCTCCGTCAGAACGCGCTCGGCGGGCAGGGAGTGGGCGGCTGCCTGGTCGGCGAGCTGCTGCTCGACCAAGGGGGTGCGTACGTAGCCGGGGCTCACGCAGTTGGAGGTCACCCCGTGGGGCGCTCCCTCAAGGGCGGCCGTCTTGGACAGTCCTTCGAGCCCGTGCTTGGCAGCGACATAGGCGGACTTGTAGGGGGAGGCGCGGAGGCCGTGGACGGAGGAGACGTTGACGATGCGGCCCCAGCCCTGCCGGTACATGTGCGGCAGAGCGCCTCGCAGCAGCCGGAACGGAGCCTCCAACATGACGGTGACGATCCGGTGGAAGGCGTCGGGCGGAAAGTCCTCGATGGGGCGCACGAGCTGGACACCGGCGTTGTTGACGAGGATGTCGGTGTCGGCGGCGGCGCGTTCGGCCGCGTCCAGATCGCCGAGGTCGAGCACCGTGGTCGCGACGCTTCCGCTCAGCCCCTCCGCCCTGCGGCCGAGCTCCGCGAGCCCGGCGGCGTCCCGGTCCAGGGCTCGGACCCGCGCCCCGGCCGCGGCGAGTCGCATGACGCAGGCGGCTCCGATGCCACCGGCCGCGCCGGTGACGAGCGCGGTGCGCCCGGCGAGCTCGGGGGTGCCGGGTGACGGACGAACGGGAGTGCCGGAGAACGGGAGGGGGGCGGTGGTCATGGCGGCACCCTAGGTCGCCGGTGCCGGTGGATCGATGGGGTGCGGGAACGCATCCGTGACGCTGCGGGTGGGTGCGCAGCACATGCCGCCCGGGCCTCGGGCGGCCGGGTGGCCGGCGCGCTACCCTCCGAGGGACACGGGGAGGCGGGGAGGCAGGGCCAGTGGCGTTGGGGAAGAAGGGGGCACGTCGCATCGTCGTGGACGGGGTGACGTACCGGTGGCGGCTGCGCCGCAGGCCGACGTACAGCCAGGCGCTGTGCTGGTCGCCGTGCACCTACGCGGTCGAGTGCGCCGATCATCGCGGGGCGACGCTGGTGGTCACGACCGGTACCCCGCACCCGGGGAACTGGTTCGGCCGGCCGGCCACGCCGGTGTTGCCCGCCGATGTGGCAGGCCACATCCGTCTGGCGCTGAGCCGCGGGTGGATGCCGGATCGCCCCGGCTCGCCCTTCTTCTTGGACGTATCGGAGGATTGCGTCCCGGGCCCTTGAGGGGCCGCCTGCGGCAGTGGAAGCAGTGGAAATCCCGCTGAGTGCTTCAGGGGGTTCAGGGTTTCGGGTGTCGGCGGTCACCTGCCAGGGCCGCGCAGGCCACTGCCGCCACCACTCCGGCGGCCAGGAAGCCCCGGCTGGACCGCCAGGACAGCACCGACCACCGTGACTGGGCGGACAGCACGGAACCGGTGCTCAGCCAGGAACCGGCCGAGACGGCGGAGAGGGCGGAGCCGATCGAGCCGACCGACAGGACACTGCCGACCGAACCGACGGACAGGACCGATCCGACCGAGCCGATCGAGAGCACCGAGCCCACGGATCCCATGGACAGTACGGAGTCCCGTGACCAGAGGGACAACGGTGAGTTCGGTGAGTTCGCTGCACGCTTGGGCATGCGCCGATCGTAATGGCTCAGCAACGAGGCCGAGTTGCTTCGTCCTCGTGCCCCGGCGTCACCGGCGGGCAGTCGTGGAACGCGGACGAGACGACCTTGTACAGCTTCGGGTCCGCGAGCGGAGGCTCGTCGTAGTCCTCGACGGTGACGAACACGAATGCGGTCCGGATTCCGTCCGCCTCGATCTCGACGGTGCACTGACCGGGGGTGTCCTGCACCAGGCTCCACGTGCGTCCCGTGTTGCCCGAGCTGTCCAATGCTGCGGTGAGCCGGGAGTACGTGACGTCCGACGGGCAGCTCACCAAGGCGTCCGTGCCGGCGTTGGGGACCGTCACCTTTCCGGCCCACACGGGGAGGATGACCTGGGTCACCAGTCGGCAGCGGCAGACGACCAGTTGCAGGCTTCCGTAGCCGAACCAGCGCGGCCAGCGCCGGTCCTCGTACACGCGGTCACCGACGAAGGGCGGCCCGAGCACCTCCGCCATGTCGGGCAGGGAAGCCCCACAGCCGACGGGTCCGATCCTGGCCGTCCGGCCGAACTCCGCCAACATCGAAATCGCATGCATGCACGGATTATGGCAGCAGGGTGCCGCGCCGGCCGGAGCCGACCTGAGCGAGGCCCTCCGCCGTCCACGCACCGGCAGCCCAGCACCACGGGCCTCAGCCGTGCCCCTGTCGCGATTCGGCCACGCCTCTGTTGCATGGCCGAATCCAGTGCCATGCTGAGACGGCAGTGATCTCCCGCCCCCCAGGCAGAGACCGCAGCACAGCCCCGCCACGTGCTGCCGCACGGGTGGGCCGCGCCGTCCCTCCCGGCCTCCCCACGGGAGGGTCGACGCATGTCGCGCGCCGCCCCCGCCCGCCGCAGGCCTGGGCACTCTTGCGCCGCAGGCCACGGGCGATCTCGGGGGCCGAGGACATCGCCGAGGACATCGCCGAGGACATCGGTGGCTGAAATACACTTTCCCGGTGAACGAGACCCTTCCCCCGTGCCCCGAGTGCTCCGGCACGTACACCTACGAGATGGGCGCGCTCCTGGTCTGCCCCGAATGCGGGCACGAGTGGTCGCTCGCCTCCCCCGAGCCCCAGGGCGATGCCGCCGGGAGCAGTGTCATCAAGGATTCGGTCGGCAACGTGCTCGCCGACGGTGACACCGTGACGGTGATCAAGGGCCTGAAGGTCAAGGGCAGCCCGAGCGGCATCAAGGCCGGCACCAGGGTGCGGAACATCCGCCTCGTGGAGGGCGTGGACGGCCACGACATCGACTGCAAGATCGACGGGTTCGGTCCCATGCAGCTCAAGTCCAGCGTGGTCCGCAAAGCCTGACCACCCCCTCCGGCATACGGAGCCGCCTCAATCCGACCGCCCAGGACGACGACGCCTCGGGCGGTCTCGGCATGTGTAACGACGTACACGCTCAGCGCCCGCGCCCGCGCCCGCGCCCGCGCCCGCACGAGCATGGGCACGCGACCGAGCCCCGACCGCCTGGTCGCCTCATTTCACGGCGTAGTCGGCGAGCGGACCCGCCAGCAGTCCGAAGACGCGGTCCGCCGAGCCGGCCAAAGTACCGGCGATCCGCTCGTCGCTGTGGCCTTCGAGGGTCAGTTCCAGGATCTGCTGGAACAGGACCCGGTGAGCGCCGCCCAGCTGGGCCGCGGCCGCCCTGGGCGTGATGTCGTCGGGGGCGGCGCCGGTCTCGGCGGCCAGGAGTCCGGCGAGCGCGGCCTCACGCTGGTCGTGCATCTCGCGCAGGCGGGCCAGCAGCGTAGGGCTGTCCGCGATCATGCGAGCGAAGACCTCGCCGGAGAAGCCGATCACCGGATCGTGCCGTTCCACCCCGGCGAGAAATGCACGGTGCAGCGCGGCGAGCGCCGACTCCCCCTCGGCCCGGTCCGAGACGATGCGGGCGAGGCCCTCGACGAACTCCTCCTGGCGGTCGAAGGCCAGGTCCTCCTTGCGCGCGAAGTAGTTGGTGACCGTCTTCTTGGCCACCCGCGCGGCCACGGCGATGTCGGCGATCGTCGTCGCCTCGAAGCCGTTCTCGATGAACAGCCTGGTCGCGTGGTCGGAGATGAGCTGTCTGGTCTCTTGCTTCTTGGACTCTCGAAGCCCCATCGGTTCGCTACCCATGAAGGAAGCTTACACGCGACGTAACTTTACGCTTGACCTGCCGGCCACCCTCGGAGTACTTTTACGTCAGTAGTAAGATTCTCGCTCTCGATCGTCGCCCCCCCCCCGCAGGAAGGCTTCGCATGACCGATTTCGACGCCCGCACGGAGTTCGAGCGCCAGGTCCAGACGCTGGTCGACCTGGGATATCCGGCCCTTGCCGGCATGACGGAGCCCGCGTTCCGTGCCCTCGTCGAGCCTCTGCGCGAGTCCGTCCTTGCACGGGCGGCAACGCTGGAACCGCCCACCGAGGGCCGGGTGCCGTTCCTTTTGGTGGTCACCCGGGCACTCGTCCCCATCGAGGAATCGATCCCCCTGACCACGCTCGCCGGCAAGAGCCGCCCCGGCGTCATCGAGCGCTTCTACGCCCCGGGCGAGCTGGAAAGGTTCGTCTCGCTCAAGGAACTGGCCCTCCCGGCGGGGCACGTGTACGTCGCCTTCGACGTCGACCGGGGCGAGGAGTTCTGCAACGCCGTCCCTCTTGACGCCCTGGCGGTCCTCGCGGAGCGGGAACGCACGCCGCTCACCATGGAGGAGGGCATAGCGCTCATCACGCAACACCCCCGGACGCTGGCCAAGAACAAGTGCTTCTCCCTCGGCGGCACCCGCCTCGGCGACCGCCGGGTCCCCGCCCTGTGGATCAGCAAGGGCGCCCCGAAGCTGGGCTGGTGCTGGGAAGGCAACCCGCACACCTGGTTGGGCATGGCCTCGGTCGCGGACCGTCAGAACGACACGTCGAAGTAGTCGATGTCGCTGATCTCCACTTCGAGGTCGTCGGCGCGTCGTCCGTTGTCCTTGAAATAGATCTCCTGGAGCCCTTCGGCAACGATCCCGCGCAGCTGCCGGTCGTCGACACCTTGCTGCTGTGCCCGGAAGAGCCGGTCGGCGTACTGCGGCGGCAGGTGCACGGTCAGCCGCCGCATCCGGGGGTCGTCGGTCGTGCCGATCGGCGCGGTGTAGCCGAACCGGGCCCGCGTCTCCACGGTGATGCCGGTGCTGGTGGCGGCCTGCCGGCGACGGCGCTTGCGCACCTGCGGCTGCCAGCGGCTGCGGACTTCCGCGTCGATGCGGTCGGCGATGGCCTTCGGCGGGTGCTTCCGCTCGCCCTTGCGGTAGCGCTCCACCGAGCGTTGCGTCACGCCGAGCACCTCGGCGACGGCCTTGGTGGTCTTGAGCTTGCTCATCAGGAAGTTCACGCGGGCCTGGACCGATTTGGGCGGTTCGCGGGTGAACGCCTCGTGGTCCGCGCGCTCCAGGGCGTCGTCGATGTCGCCCAACGGTTCACTCCCCTTCGTCCATGACGGCGTCGCCGCCCTTGATGTGGCGGGCGGGGTTGTGGCCCTGCTCCATCAGGTCGACGGCCCACGCCATGTTCTGGGTGCCTTCGTGCTTGGCCAGGCCCGGGCCCGGGCCGAGGCGGAAGGTGCCGGGAGCCGGCGTGCCGTCCTCGGTGCGGGGCAGGAAGTCCAGCGGTGAGGGGCCGGTCGAGGCGTAGACGACGCAGTCGGAGAGGACCGCGAGCGGGTACTGGCCCGTCGCCTTCGCGGTGTTGAGCATCTTGCGGTGCATGTTGACCCGTGCCTTGGCGATGACCGCCGCCCGGATGTCCGGGCGCCACGTCGGGCGCTCCAGGGCCGGCCAGCGCTCGCCGTCGCGGTAGTGGCGGCCCTGGGGGCGCTCGCGCAGTTTGCCGATGCCGCCCTTGACCGTGCTCTTGATCGCCGACAGGACGGCGGCCAGGCCCGGGTCGAGGCTCTTGTGCCGCTCCATCGCGGCGAGGAACGCGTGCTCGTCGAGGTCCTTGGTGACACCCAGGTCTGCCATGGTCACCACGTAGGCGTCCTTGAGCCGGTCGTGCCACGGATCCAGGTACGCGCCGGTCTCCTCGCGCACGTACGCCTCGGCGGGGTGGACGTCGTAGCCGAGCTCCACCGCGTACGCCACGGTCGCCGTGGTGTACCAGGCCGGGCCCTCGGGGCGTTCGCCGGACGGTGTGAACGGCGACGGGAGCCGCGGGTCGAGTTCGACGTGGGACAGGTCCACGAGCCAGGAGCCCGGGCGCTTCTTGTCGAATGCCGGGCGCTCGACGCGGACCGGCTCGCCCAGGCCGACGGTCAGGCGGGCGGCGGCCGCCAGGAACGCGGTGTTGATGTCGATGCCGACCGCCCACGGCAGCAGGCACTCGGCATCGGAGAGCAGCTTCGGGTCGCGGACCCACTGGTACGCCTCTTCGTCCAGGAATCCCCCCTTCCAGCCCTGGGCGACGGGGTGCTCGGCAGGCGCCTCCGGCGGGGCCGGGTCCACGGGCCGGGTGCCCAGGGAGCCGGGGTTGTGGCCCTGGACCCATTCGCCGGTGGCGTTGTCCCTGACGGCACGGGTCGGCGGGCGCATGGCGGTCATCAGCTCCAGGCCGGTGACGGCGGTGGAGCCGCGCGGGGTGAGGACGCGGGTGGCGTACAGGCCGAGGGTACGGGCGAGTTCGGCGGGCCCGAGGTCGGCGGCGTCACCCCAGGCCCGGGGGTCGAGGGCGTCCCAGGAGAGAACGGCCAGCTGCACGCACTGGCGCTGCCCAACCTTGGCGGGGCGGTAGATGCGGGCCCAGGGGCCGAAGCCGCGCTGGGTCAGCTTCCACTTCGCGCGGGTGATCTGCTTGACCACCGGGTGGTCGTCCGGCAGTCGCAGCGAGCGGCGGGCCTCGAAGCCCTCCAGCCGTTCCGGCAGCCCGAACCGTACGGCCGCGGCTGCGGTGAGGGCGATCAGCGGATCGGAGTCCTTGCCGTTGCGGTGCAGGCGGGGCGCGCCGATCCCGGACTCCCCCAGTGTCCAGTCGACCAGCTCCGGGATGGTCGTCGCCGGGCACTCCAGCACGATGCCGCCCACGCAGTACGCAGTGCCGTCGCCGTCCAGCACGGCGAGAGGACCGTGCGGGAACCGAGGATCGACCGCGGTCGGCTTCGCCGGCGCGGCCTTCCGGGCCGCCGGGCGCCGCAGGGTGGAGGGCGCGGGCGCGACGGCCGGGACAGGAGCGACGGCCGGGACGGGCGCCGGCACGGACGGCACGGACGGTGCCGACGGCACGGGCGTCGTGGTCGTCGGCGTCGCAGCGCGTCCGGCAGGGACCGGCGGGGCTTGGACAGCCGGGACCTGGCTCGGCACGGGCCGTACGGTCGGTGCCGGCAGCGGCGACGGTACTTCCGCCGCGGGAGCGGGAGCAGGAGGTGTCGGAGCGGGCGTCTCCGGCTCCTCGACCGTGCCGGGACGGCTCGCGGCAAGAGGCTCTGCGGCGGGGGCGGCTGCGGCCGGCACCGACGCAACCGGCCTCTCCGACTCCCCCGGTGCCGCCCCCGACGGCGCCTCCGGCTCGGACGGCTCTTCCGAAGCGGGGTACTTCGCGGCCCAGCCGTCCAGCAGCCGGATGTACGCCTGCAGACGCGGCGGTCGGGGGTGGCTGCGGCCGGCCTCCCAGTTCTTCACCGTCTTGAGCGTGGTCTGCAGGGCGCGGGCGATGTCGGCCTGCGTGGCGCCGGCGGCTTCCCTCAGCCGGGCCCGCTCGGCGGGCGGCGGCAGGGTCGGTGCCCCCACGAGCAGCTCGTCGACCAGCGCGAACAGTTCTCCCTCGGTAGGCATGAGCCACCTCCTCGGCCCCCACCCTAGCGGAATCAACCCCTTTTGTTTTCACCTCGAATTACCCCGTGGATTTCCCTTCAGGCGAAGAGCCGCCTCAGGGGCTGGCAATGAGTCGGCTCAGACGTGGGGCGAGCCATGGTTTGCGCCCAGCGGCTCGCATCTGACCGCGCACGATCGTCTTCCAGATGGGGGTGCGCCGGAAGGAGACGAGCAGGAACGCGGTCGGCGTCGCCGTGATCCGGCAGTCGTAGGTGCGCGGCGGCGCGTCGCGGGTCACCGTTGCCGTCCCGTCGTCGATGACGACTGCCAGCCGTGGACCGCCCTTGACGGCGAGGTCGAACGCGATGTCGACTCCCTGTGCCTTCGCCCGGTCCAGGACGAGCGGCATCATCGTGGGCATCGACTGGCCGATCACCAGCCGCGCCTCGTCCGGCCCGATCGTCCACGGGAGCCGGGCGCCGCGCGCGATGTCGAGGCCGTGCAGGAGGCTCTCGCTGAGCATCAGTCCGGTCGCCGTCGCCAGGGTCAGGACGGCCTGCCTGCCGTACCAGGGGGTCGGGACGGGAGTGTCCGGCGCCAGGCCCTCGGTGGCCCGCAGGAACGTCTCGCCGTGTGCGGCGAGGAACTCGCCGAGGTACGGGCGCTCCGCCCCGCCGAAAAGACCGATGGCCTTCGCGTTCACGGCCGTGATCCGTTCGTTGAGCGGGCCGTCGCCCGGCGGCAGGACGGCGTCCCAGTCCTCGAACTCCCGGGTGAAGGCGGAGCAGTACGCCAGGTAGGCCGCACAGAGGTGCGCGCCGACGTCGCCCACCGTCCAGACCAGGACGCCGGAGGGCGCATCCCTGTCGGGAACGCTGCGGAGCAGGCGGACCAGGCGCGGGACGACGGCGCGGAACGCGGCGCGTGTCTTCTCGTGCTCGGCGACGGGGTCGTGGCTGCCGGCGACGCCCATGGGCCCACCCTTCCGACGGAAGACGGGCCTGCACACTACCGCCGGGTGGCACCACGAGGAAGGGAGCGCCGCGGCGTTCGGTGGCACGGGAGAGGGCAGGAAGGGCAGAGCTCCTGATCGGTCCTCCCCTGCTGGTTCAGGCGGCTTCCTGGGCGAGCTGGTGGTCCAGGGCGGCGTGGAGCCAGTCGTGGGAGGCGCCGGGGGTCGGTTGCGACGGGTCGGTCAGCTCGGCGGTGAGCTGCCAGTAGTGGTCGATGCGGGGCTCGGCGGCGAGGCGGCCGCTGAGCTGCCGGCGGAAGGCGGGGGTGTCGCGCATGCCGCACGCCCGGGCGTGGGCCTCGACGAAACAGTCGAGGGCCTCGCCCTCGCCCGGTGGCCGCATCGCCAGCAGGTCCGGCGCCGCCGTCGCGAACGCCTCGACGAGGCCGCCGTAGAGCACGGCCGGACGGTAGCCCGTGTCGGCCCGGTGCACCGCGGGCCGGCAGCGGTCGGTGCTGAAGCAGGGGCCGGAGACGAAGGCGTGCAGCCGGGCGAAGGCCAGCACCTGCGCCGGGGTCGGATCCGCGGGAGGCTGCGGTACCGCCCGTTCGAGGATCGCGGAGACCAGCCGGGCCGGGAGCCGCGGGGGCAGCCAGCACCGCCAGAACCTCACGAACGCGGCCGTGCTGGGCGGGGCCGCCACGGCGCCGATCAGGCGCAGCCGGTCGGCGCGTTCGCCGGGGGTGCAGTCCTGCAGCAGGTGGAGGGCGGCCTCCCGCCAGCGCAGGGCGGCCAGTTGCGAGCCGACGTCCCGCAACTGCCCGGCGATGACGTCCTCCAGCGCGTCCTCCTGGTCGAGGACGCGGCCCACTTCGGGGACCGGCAGGTCGAGGGTGCGCAGCGAGCGGATGAGGCGGAGCCTGTCGAGTGCCTCGGGGCCGTAGCGACGGTGGCCGCCGCCGCTGCGTTCCGCTTCGGGCAGCAGGCCGCGGTCCGAGTAGAAGCGCACGGTCTTGACCGTGACGCCGGCGTGCTCGGCGAGCTCTCCGATGCTCCACATGCTGTCGGCCGACACAGCTTGAACCTCCCCCTGCAGGAGTTCTTACCGTACCGGCGAACGCGGACGGCCCGGACGGCCGGGTCCCGTGGTCCGAGGAACGGGAGGAGATGGTCATGACGGCATTCGTGCTGGTGTCGGGCGCCTACACCGGGGGCTGGGTGTGGCGGGAAGTGGCGGCGCGGCTGCAGGAGTCGGGGGCCGAGGTGTACCCGGTGACGCTCACCGGCATGGGCGACCGCCGTCACCTGGCGGGGCCCGGTACGGACCTGGAGACGCACGTCCAGGACCTGGTGCAGCTGATCGACCACGTGGAGGCGCCGGATGTGGTGATCGTCGGTCACTGCTACGGCATCCACCCGGTGCTCGGCGCCGCCGACCGGCGCCCGGAGCGGATTTCCCGGATCGTCTACCTGAACGCGGGCATGCCCCAGGACGGCGACCCGGCCCTCAAGTCGGTGACGGACCAGACGGTCCGCGGCCTGCTGCTGAAGCCGGAGGAAGGGCACCCGGGCGACGGGCAGGGGCAGGCCGAGGGCGACGGCTGGCTGCTCCCCTCGCCGGCCCTCGACGAATGGCAGCGTTGGGGCGGCGTCGCCGACATCCCCGCCGACGCGCTGGAGCGGCTGACCAGCCTTGCCGCACCGCAGCCGCGGGCCACGCTCACGCAGCCGCTCCGGCTGTCGGGAGCGGTCACCGGTCTGCCGACGACCGGTGTCCTGTGCACCGCCAACGGTGCGAGCATCGCCCTGGTCGAGTCCCTGGTGGGGTTCGGTGATCCCCGTCTGCAGGCCCTCGTCGACCCCCAGGTGACGTTCTTCGAACTCGACGCCGGGCACTGGCCGATGCTGTCCTGCCCCGACGAGCTGGCCGCGGTGCTGCTCCGGGCCGCCGCGGGTGAGGGCCACCGGCTGACCGCCAAGGAGGACAAGCCGCCGGCGCGGCCGTTCCCCGTCGACGTGCCGGAGCTGCCTCGCGAGCGGGTGGGACGGGTCGACCTCTACCTGCCCGATGCCGACGAGCCGCGTCCCGCGGTGGTGTTCGTCCACGGCGGGCCCGTTCCCGCCGGTGTGGAGCCCACGCCCCGGGACTGGCCGAGCTTCGTCGGCTACGGGCGGTACACGGCCTCCTTGGGCGCGGTCGGCGTGACGCTGGACCACCGGCTGCACGACCTCGCCGACTACGCGACCGCTGCCCAGGACATCGCCGCGGCGGTCGAGCTCGTACGGGCCGATCCGCGCGTCGACGGGGACCGCGTCGCGCTGTGGTTCTTCTCCGGCGGCGGCCCGTTGTCGGCGGACTGGCTCGCGGCGCCTCCGGCGTGGCTGCGGTGTGTGGCGGCGACCTATCCCGTCCTCGCGCCGCTGCCGGGGTGGGGCGTGGTGGGGCCCCGGTTCCGCCCGGCGGTCGCGGTGCGCTCGGCGGGCCGGCTGCCGATCGTGCTGACCCGGGTGGGGCTGGAGCAGCCGGCGCTCGCGGCGACGGTCGAGGAGTTCGTGACGGCCGCCGAGGACTGCGGGGCGGCTGTCGAGGTGATCGACGCGCCGAAGGCCCACCACGGGTTCGAGACGATCGACCCGCCCGAGCACGTGCGCGACGCCGTGGAGCACGCGATGCGTTCCGTGCTGGGGCACCTGCGGGGCTGAGCCCTGGGAGGAGGGCGTTGGACGGGCCCCGGCCTTTGCGGCCGGGGCCCGTCCAACGCCCGCTCCCCCAACCGCCGTAACTCCGGCGGAGGGCATGCGTCCTCGTTGACCCGGCCGAGGCGGCGGGGTTGGCTGTCGCTCCGGCCGTACATGACACCTCGTAAGGGGGAGACGTGCGTGATGTGAGACGTGCCGCCGTGGTGGCGGCCTCATCCGGCTGCGCGGCCCTGTTGACGGTCGTTCCGGCGACGGCCGACGGTGATGCCGGGCGCCGGGTGTTGCGGACGGAGCGGGTGAGCGTGGCGTCGGACGGGACGCAGGGCAACGGGGATTCGCGCGACGAAAAGATCAGCGCGGACGGCCGGCTGGTCGTCTTCACGTCGCACGCGACCAACCTGGTACCCGGAAGCACGCACGGGACGCAGGCCCAGGTCTTCGCCAGGGACCTGCGGACGGGCAGGGCCGAGCAGATCAGTGTGGCCGGCGACGGCACCCCGGCCGACTGGGGCTCGGGGGCGCCCTCGGTCAGTGCGAACGGCCGGTTCGTCGCCTTCGAGTCGGGCGCGACGAACTTGACCCCGCAGGGGAACCCCTCCGGATGGTCACAGGTGTACGTCCGTGACCGCTGGACGAACCGCACGGAACTCCTCGTACCGAACGGCCCGTCCGACTCGGGCGACTCTGGCACCAGATCGCCGTCGATCAGCGCCGACGGCCGCTACGTCGCCTTCGCCTCGGCACGGTCCGATCTGGTCCCCGGTGACACGAACGACGTGAGCGACGTCTTCGTCCGCGACCGGCTGCGGGGCACCACCGAACGGGTCAGTGTCGGCAGCGACGGCACCCAGGCCAACCACCGGACCGAGGTGGCCGTGATCAGCGCGGACGGCAGCCGGGTGGGCTTCAAGACCGCGGCGACCAACCTCGTTCCCCGCCCCGGGGCCGCCGGGGCGGGGAACGATCTGCAGAGTCCGCCCCGTCCGCCGGTCAACAAGTTCTTCGTCCGCGACGTGCGCCATGGGCGCACCGAACTCGCGGCCCACGCTTACGGCAGCGGCGAAGTCGTCGCGGTGCTCGGCGAGATCGGCCTCAGTCCCGACGGCCGCCACGCCCTCTTTTCGTCCTCCTCACCGGACGTCGTGCAGGGAGACACCAATGCCGCCCTCGACGTCTTCGCCACCGACCTGCGAACCGGGGTCACTCAACGCCTCAGCCTCGCGTCCGACGGCTCGCAGGCGAACGGCAGCTCGTACGGCGCCGTCATGAGTGCCGACAACCGGCGGGTGTTCTTCGCTTCCGATGCCACCAACCTCGTGGCGGGCGACACCAATGGCGAATTCGACGTCTTCCTGCGCGACCTGCAAACCGGCAAGGTCGAGCGGCTCAGCGTGGCGGACGACGGCACACAGGGCAGCGGCGTGTCGGCCACCGTCGATGCCGACCAGGCAGGCCGCACGGCGACCTTCTCGAGTGAGGCGTCCAACCTCGTCCCGGGCGACACCAACGGCACCGGCGACGTGTTCGTCCGTCGGCTGAAGTGACGGGCCAGTAGCGGCCCTTGCCGAGCGGGCCGGCGCCGGTGCGGGCCGGCCTCAGGCTCTCAGTGGGTGGTGGGCGTGCGGCCGGCGGCGACGCTCTCGCGGGTGAGCGCCAGGGTGTTCTGCAGCGCCACCAGGTAGCCGGCGCGCATGCGCTCGGCCTGCAGCTCGCCCTCCTCGCTCTCGTCGAGGTCGACGGCGGCGCTGAAGGTGAGGGTGAGGCCGGTCTCGTCCTCACCGATGTCGTTGTGGATCAGCCAGGTGGCGCGCTCGTCGTGGCGGGAGAAACTGACCCGCCACTTCGGGTGGAAGACCACCTCCTCCCGCACCCGCTCGCCGTGGATGACCACTTCACGCACCAGCCCGTCGGCCGTGCGCTGCACGACGGTGCACTCCTGTATCGCGGGCACGAACGGCACCGCGTTCTGCGCCTTGCGCAGCAGTCCGGCCCACAGGTCGTCGCGGTCCAGGTGCACCTGGTCGGTGCGGCCGGGGTCGTTGACGGGCACGGTTGCGGCGATGGTTCGCATGGTTTCCCCCTTGGATCTGATTGCTTGTACGGCCAATTAAATGCCTGAGGCCCCGTCAATGCAAGCCTCAACCAGGTGGTTGCCGTGCCAGCAGGAGAATCCTTGCGCGTACAATGACTGCATGTCCGCCACTCATGACACCATCAGCCATGCTCTGTCCCGCGTCGCCCGCCTGCACCGCTCCGCCGCCGGACAGCTGCTGCGCCGCCTGGGCCTGCATCCGGGCCAGGAGCTGCTGATGATGCAGCTGTGGGATCACGGCCCGCAGCCGCAGAGCCAGTTGATCGACCTGCTCGGTCTGGACGCGTCGACCGTGACGCGGATGGTCCAGCGGCTGGAGCAGGCGGGCTTCGTCCGCCGCCGCCGCAGCGACGACGACCGCCGCGCGGTCGTCGTCGAACCCACCGCCGCCGCGCAAGCACTGCAGGAGCAGGTCGTCCACGCCTGGCAGCAGCTGGAAGACCTCACCTTGCGCGGCCTCGACGAGCCGGAACGGGCCGCTGTCGCCGAGCTGCTGGGCAGGATCGAGAACAACCTCAGCCAGCCCGGGTGAGCCCTCGGACATGAACCGGCCATATCACCTGATACACACCTTCGAGTGAAATCTGTCGGTTGAACGTCCTTCGTGTGCTCTTCTGGAGGGAAGCCACGGCGACGTGGCCCGCTTCCGGGAGGAAGGGGGGGCCGGTCCGATGCGGGTGTTCATTGCGGGTATCGACGGCTATCTCGGCTGGCCGCTGGCTCAGCACCTCGCCGCGCGGGGGCACGAGCCGGCCGGGGTCGACGCCCTGTTGCGACGGGCGTGGGTCGCCGAGATGGGATCGGACAGCGCCGTCCCCATCGCTTCCGTCGACGAACGGCGCGCGGCGTTCCGCGACCACTTCGGCGTGTCCCTGCCCTTCTCCCCCGTGAACGTGCGGGACCACACCGCACTGGGCCGTCTGTTGCGCGACGTCGCGCCGGACGTCGTGGTGCACCTGGCCGAGTGTCCGTCCGCGCCCTACTCGATGATCGATTTCCGGCATGCGGACTTCGTGCAGGGCAACAACGTCTCGGGCACCCTGAGCCTGCTGTTCGCGATGCGCGAGCACTGCCCCGACGCGCATCTGGTCAAGCTCGGCAGCATGGGCGAGTACGGCACGCCCGACGTGGACATCCCCGAGGGCTTCTTCGAGGTGGAGTTCCGCGGCCGTCGCGACGTGTTGCCGTTCCCGCGGCAGGCGGGCTCCTGGTACCACTGGAGCAAGGTCTTCGATTCGCAGAACGTCGCGTTCGCCTGCCGGTTGTGGGGGTTGCGGGCCACCGACGTGATGCAGGGGGTCGTCTACGGCAGCTGGTGCCCCGAGGACCCGCGGCTCAACAGCCGGCTCGACTTCGACGAGGCGTTCGGCACCGCGGTGCACCGTTTCTGCTGCCAGGCGGTGACGGGCCGCCCGATCACGCCCTACGGCTCCGGAGCCCAGCGCCGTGGCCTGCTGTCACTGGCCGACGCGCTGCAGTGCCTCACCCTGGCGCTGGAGAACCCGCCCGCCGCCGGGGAGTACCGCGTCTTCAACCAGTTGCGCGAGGTCCTGTCCGTGGGGCGGCTCGCCGAGCTCGTACGAGGAGCCGCGCACCGCCTGGGCATCGAGGCGTACGTGAGTGCCGTCGACAATCCGCGGGCCGAGGCGGAGCAGCACCACTACCACCCGGACCACGAGAAGTTGCCCGCCCTGGGCTTCCGCCCCTCCGCGCCCATCGAGGACGAACTGCAGCGCCTCCTCCGCGACCTACTGCCGTACGCCGACCGGATCGCGGACCACGCCGGCAGCCTCCCGCCGACCGTCCGCTGGCGGCCCCCGCCGACAGCGGCACCGGCGCCCACGGCCGCGTCGGTGCCGGCGCCCACGGCCACCTCCACGCCACCGGCAGCCGCCGGCGTGCGGAACCCACCCGAAGAAGGAAAAGGCAATGAGCGAGACACTGCACCAGGTCATGCTGACCGCGGCCGCGGAACCGGCCGCCCTGCGCGCACTGCGTGACGACCCCACCGCCCTGGCCGACCGCTTCGGCCTCTCCGGCGACGTACGGGACCGGCTGGCCGACGCGGAGCAGCTTGTTCCGCGCGATGCGCGCGGCGAGTACGTGACCATCACGCTGCACACCATCACCATCACCGCAGGCCATGGCCTGTGAGGACGGTCGCGCCCACGATCAGCGTGGTGCTGCCCGCGCGTGACGAGGGCGACAGGGTCGGGGCGACCGTCGCCTCGGCCCTCGGCGCCGCCGCCGAGCCCGACGGCATCGAGGCGGTCGTCGTGGACGACTGTTCGTCGGCCGACGGCCGGCCCAGGGTCGCCGCCGGTGCGGACCGGCGGCGCACCCGGATCATCCGCTCGGAGCTGCACCTCGGCGTGGGCGCGGCACGCAACCTGGCCGCCCGGCACGCCCACGGCCGGCTCCTGTTCATCACGGACGCGCACACGCGCTTCTCCGACGGCTGGGACCACGAAGTGCGGCGGCTCATCGCCCCGTCCCGCATCCTCTCCGTCACCGTCCGGGACCGGGCATCGGCCTGGCGGGGCCACGGCTGCCGCCTCGTCGTCCCGCACATGGGCACGCGCTGGAACACCGCTCCCCCGGCGACCGGCACCCGCGCCCACGTCCAGATCGCCTCCTCGGCCGGAACGGTCGTCCAACGCGCGCTCTTCGAACGTCTCGGCGGCTACGACGAGGGCATGGTGCACTACGGCGGCTTCGAGCCGGAGTTCAGCGTCCGGGCGTGGCGGGCCGGCGCGGAGATCGTGCACACCACCACGGTCGAGGTCACGCACCGCTTCAAGCCGGAGGCGGAGTGCACGGCGTTCCTCGCCGCGGCCCGCACCGCCATGGTCCACAACTGCCTGCGCTTCGGGACCGCCCACCTCCCCGAATCGATGATTCTGGAGATGGTGCGCCTGCACGCCCTGGAATACCCGGACCACATCCGCGAGGCCCTGGTCATGCTCGAACAGCGCAGCGCCTGGGGCCGCCGGGCCGAGCTGGCCCGCTCGCTCCCCCACGGCTTCGCCTCGTTCGTACGGCGCTTCGCGTTGCTGGATCAGATCGGACGGCCCGTCCCGGAGGTCTGAGCCGATGGCGGGGACGCGGCGGGTTGCTCCGGAGGCCGTGCACGCGAACGGCCCCGTGGCAGCCCGGCGATGCCGGGTGCCACGAGGCCGGGGCCGGTCAGCCGACCGGCTGAACGATCGGCTCGTCCGTCAGACCGCGAACCAGACCCGCTCGATGCGCTCCTCGCCCACCTCGTAGAGGGCCACGGCGGTGCGCACCTCGTCGCCCATGAAGCCGGTCACCCGCTCCTGGTCGATGACGATGCGGCCGTGCGTGACGCGCGAGACCAGTTCGGCGTGCAGGTCCGGGCTGGAGGCGAAGAGCTTGCCGTAGCGCTCGCGGAAGGCCGGGCCCGAGCGGTCGGCGAGGACCTCGCCCGAGGGGAAGGCGTGGACGGGTACGTCGTCGACGTAGTAGCTGAGGAACTTCTCCAGGTCGCCCGCGTTGTAGGCCGCGAGCTGGCCGTCGACGATCTCCTCCGGAGACATGGGGAACTCCTTTCCTCACCCGGCCGGCACGAGCGTGCGGCGGGTACGTGTGCGGATGACGAGCAACGAGCCGGCCAGCGCGATGCCGCCCACGACGTGGGCCAGGCCGAGCAGCAGCAGGCCGGGCTTCAGCTCCAGCAGGAGGCCGACGAGCTGCTCACCGACGCCGAACACCAGACCGAGGTAGAAGATCATACTGGCCCTGATCTGGCCGAGCCGTGCGGCGGGCGCCGGTTCGAGGATCCGTGCGTTGGTGAAGTGGATCCAGTAGGCGTTGACGAAGGTCAGCACCACGTAGAGGGCCATGTGCACGGGGAAGGACCCGTGCCCGGCCAGTGCACCGGCCACGCCGGAGGCCGTCAGCACTCCGGCGAAGACGAGCGCCCAGCGCGTCGCCCGCTCGCGGTTGCGCAGCAGCGGAGCCGTCAGCCAGAAGGCGAGCCCGTAGAAGAACCACGCCCCGGAGAAGGCCATCCCGGTCGGCACCAGGTCCTGGGCCTCGGCGATCACGCTGGCGTAGACCATCATGCCGGACAGGCTCACCAGGAACGCGATCTGGATGAGGTTCCACGGCCACAGCTCGGGCAGCCAGTAGCTGCGCACGGCGTCGACGCCGCGGCCGACGACGTTGCGCCACTCGAAGCCGAACTCGCCCTCGCCCTCCTCCGGCCTGGCCATCAGCAGGGCGATCACCACGATCGCGGTCACGATGTCGAACAGCAGCGCCACGACGAGGGTGTGCGACGTCCACGCCGGCACCGCCGCGCAGATGACGGCGGCGAACACCATGGCTCCCTGCGGCGAGGTCACCATCTGCAGCACCGCGCCCTGGGCGCTGGACCCGGAGGCGTCGGCGAGCAGCCGGTAGGCCAGCACCGAGCTCGCGCCCACGAGGGCGAACCGCAGTGCCGTCCACACCAGGACGAAGTCGGGGCCGGCCGTCCCGAGCCACGTCATCAGCAGGAACACCACCGCCAGCGCCAGCTGCGCGCCCTGCAGCAGGGCGAACTTGCGGCCGATGCGGCCCCGGTCGGCCCAGACGCCGACGAGCAGTGCACCCACCACGCCGAGCACCTGCCGCTCCATGCCCAGCAGGCCCACCAGTCCGTCGGACTGCGTCTGCGCCGAGAAGCTGGGGACGAGCAGCAGCCACAGGACCGTCGACCCGAGTGAACTGAGCAGGATCGTCGAGAAGATCGCTCGCATGTCACAGCCCCAGGGTGGTGAGGCCGCCACCGAGCAGCGCCGGGAGGGGGACGCTCACGCCGAAGCGGTCACGGACGGCGTGGGCGATCCGCAGCGCGGTCAGCGAGTCGAGGTGGACCGCGGCGGCGTCGCCGCCCAGCGGGTCCGCATCGTCCGTGCCGGCACCGGCAGACGCATCGGCGTCGGCCAGGATCCCCGCGATCAGCCCGCGCAGGGCTGCCGCGTCGATCCGCTCGATCCCCGCGGTGCGCGCCGCCGGGCGCGGGTTGCCGCGGTCGTAGCCGTCCGGCTCGCGGTCGGCCGCCGGGGGCAGCCGGTCCAGCAGCTCCGCCAGGTCGGGGCCGTCCCAGCGCTCCTCCAGGAGCTCGGCGAGGACCGCCCGGTAGACCTCGGCGACGGTCTGCACGGCGTCGTGGCCGAGTACCTGCGCGGCGGCGTTGAAGTTGACGCGCATCCGGCGGGTGAACAGGTCGGCGTTGAAGGTCACGAGCAGCGCGAAGTCGGCGTGCTCGAACCACTTCAGGTCACCGATCACCTGCCCGCCCCCGTCCCCCAGCTGGTCGGAGTAGGCGGTGAAGTTGACGAAGTTGAACGCCGTCTCCACCAGCCGTCGCCCGCCCGTGGCCTCCTGGATCGAGGCGTAGGAGTAGCGGCGGTGCGGCAGGTGCTCGTGGCCGGCCCGGTTGACCGCGCCGATCAGTTCGTCCCAGGCGCCGTCGGCCGTGGCGCGCAGCGGCACGATGTTCAGGAACAGGCCCACCATGCGGTCGGCCTCCAGGTGCTCCGGGCGGCCGTGGCCGAAGACGCCGGTGGTCACGTCGGAGGTGCGGGTGATGAGCGACAGGGCCCGGAAGTGCGCGGCGAGGCACAGGTGCTTGACCGACACCTGGTGGCGGGCCGCGATCTCCGTCAGGCGGTCGTAGCGCTCCTCCTCCAGCAGCAGCTCCGCCTCCGCCCAGCGGCTCGCCGGCTCGGGCAGCCGGGGCAGCTTGGTGTACTCGGCACCCGCCAGCAGGGCCGTCCAGTAGTCGCGGGACGTGGTGTCCTGCTGCGCCGCCAGGTCGAGGCGTACGTAGTCGCGGTAGGCGAGCGGGGCCGGGGCGGGCTCGGTGCGCGGCTCGCCGGCCAGGGTCCGGCGGTAGTCCTCCAGCAGGCGGGCCATCAGGCCGGAGAAGCTCCAGCCGTCGATGATCGCGTGGTGGAAGCTGACCGAGAGGTAGAAGGAGTTCTCGCTCGCCCGGTGGGCGAAGAAGCGCATCTGGGTGGGTGCGCTCCACAGGAAGCCGGTGCTCTTCTCCGCCTCGAACCACTCGTCGACCAGGGCGGTCCGCTGTGTCTCGCCGAGGTGCGAGAGGTCGTGCACGGTGAGGTTGACCTGGCCGTGGGCGTGGACCAGCTGCAGCGGCCGGCTGTAGCCGCCCAGGGCGAAGGAGGTCCGCAGGATCTCGTGGCCGTCCGCGTCGACCATGTCCGTGAGCAGGCCGGTCAGTGCGTCCTGGTCGAGGGGGAGGTCGATGCGGTAGCGGATGAGGTCGTGGAAGACGGCCTGTGCGGGGTCGGCGTCGGTGTGGAAGACCATGCCGAGCTGCAGCTGGGTGGCGGGGTAGGCGTCGACGACGTCCGCCGGCAGCAGGGCGCGGTCCTCGGCGTCCAGCAGGTCGAACGGCTCGCCGGAGGCCGCCGTGCGGTCCTCGGCGGTGGCCACCAGGCCCTGGTCGGTCAGGGCGCGGATGGTCTGTACGCGGAACAGTTCGTGCAGGGGCACCTCGAAGCCGTTGCGGCGCAGGGCGCCGACGAGCCGGATGCCCTGGAGGGAGTCGCCGCCCAGGTCGTAGTAGGGGTCGTCGATGCCGACCCGTTCGACGCCGAGCACCTCCTGCCAGACGGCGGCCAGCCGGGCCTCGGTGGCGTCGCGGGGTGCGGTGTGCGCGCGGTCGGTGCCGCCCGGCCGGTCCTCGGGGTGGGGCAGGGCCCGGCGGTCGGTCTTGCCGTTGATCGTCAGGGGCCAGCGTTCGACCTCGACGAGGAAGCTGGGCACCATGTAGCCGGGCAGCCGGTCGGCGAGGTGGGCGCGCAGGAGCGTGCCGTCGATCTGCTCGCCGGGCTGGGGCACGTAGTAGCCGGCCAGTGCCTTCCCGCCGGTGCGGCGGGTGAAGGCGACGACGAGCGCGGAGTCGACCTGCGGGTGTGCGGCCAGGGCGGATTCGATGTCGCCGGTCTCGATGCGGTAGCCCTGGATCTTGACCTGGGCGTCGCCGCGGCCGAGGTACTCCACCTCGCCGCCGGGCAGTCGCCGTGCCAGGTCGCCCGAGCGGTAGGCGCGGGTCGTGCCGTGGCCCAGGTCGAGTTCGACGAAGCGTTTGGCGTTCTCCTCGGGCCGGTTGAGGTAGCCGAGGGCGACGCCTCCGCCGGTGACCGCGATCTCGCCGGGGGTGCCGAGCGGCACGGGGCGGCCGAGGTCGTCGATGAGGTAGAGGCCGAGGTCCGGGATGGGCTCGCCGATCATGCTGCCCGGGGCACGGGTGTCGGCGGCGCGCACCGGGCGGTAGGTGACGTGCACGGTGGTCTCGGTGATGCCGTACATGTTGACCAGCTCCGGGCGCCGGTCGCCGAAGTGGTCGAACCAGTCGGCCAGGGAGGCGAAGTCCAGGGCCTCGCCGCCGAAGACGACGTAGCGCAGGGAGACGTCGTCGGGGCCCGTGCGGTCCATCAGGGCCTGCTTGATCTGGCCGAAGGCGGACGGCGTCTGGTTGAGCACGGTGACGCGTTCGGCGACGACCAGGTCGGCGAAGTCCTCGACGGAGCGGCTGACCCAGTACGGGACGACGACGAGGTGACCGCCGTGGAGCAGCGCGCCCCACAGCTCCCACACGGAGAAGTCGAAGGCGAAGGAGTGGAAGAGGGTCCAGGTGTCCTGGTCGGAGAAGCCGTACCAGTGCTCGGTCTCGCCGAACAGGCGCAGCACGTTGCCGTGGGTCACCAGCACGCCCTTGGGCTTGCCGGTGGAGCCGGAGGTGTAGATGACGTACGCCGGGGAGTCCGCGGTCAGGCCGTGGTCGGGGCCGTGGTCGGCGCCGTCGCCGATGAGGGCGTCGAGCGCGGCGGGGGTGCCGGTGAGGGTGTCGCGCCCGGGGAAGAGGGCGCACACCTCGGCGGTGGCGATGACCAGCCGGACGCCGGCGTCCTCGACGGTGGTGCGGATGCGGTCCTCGGGGTAGCCGGGGTCGATCGGTACGTAGACGGCGCCGGCCTTGAGGGTGGCGAGGATGCTGACGACCATCTCCACCTCGCGCTCCAGGGCGAGGGCCACGAGGTCTCCGGGGCGGATGCCGGTGGCGGCGAGGTGGTGGGCCAGGGCGTTGGCCCGGCGGTCGAGCTCGCGGTAGGTCAGTCGCCGGCCGTCGCAGGAGACGGCGGTGGCGTCGCCGTGCTTGTGGGCCATGGCCTCGAAGCGGTCGACGAGGTTGCGGCTGCCGTCGAGGTCCGGCGCGGTGGGGCGGGCGACGGCGGGCAGCAGTTCGGCGCGTTCGCCGGCCGACAGCGGGTCGGTGTCCGCCCAGGGCCGTTCGCCCGCGTCGGCGAGCGCGTGGAAGCAGGCGAGGTAGTAGCCGAGGTAGCGGTCGACCTGGTCGGCGGTGAACTGGCCGGGGTCGTAGCCGATGCGGTACTCCCAGCCGCCGGCGTAGGCGTTGGAGCCCACGTAGACGACGAGGGGGGCGTTGGTCTGCTCGAAGTACTCCACGGCGCCGACGGCCGGCTCGTCCTGCTGGGCGCCGCCCTGCTGGTGGACGTGGAAGTTGGTGAAGTTGAACAGGACGTCGAAGGCGGGGCCGCCGTGCAGCTTCTGGATGGCGGGCAGCGGGTACCAGCGGTGGGGCTGGAGCCGCTGTTCCAGTTCGAAGCAGCGCTCGGCGAGCCGTCGCCAGCTCTGCTCGGTGTCCAGCTCCAGCCGGAAGGGGAGTGTGTTGAGGAACATGCCCAGGGCGTGTTCGGCGCCGTCCACCTCGGGCCGGCCGTTGGCGACGAGTCCGGTGGTCACGTCGCGCTGGTTGGCGATCAGGGACTGGACGCGCAGGTGGGCGGCGAGGAAGACGCTCTTGAGCGGGACGGACCATTCCTGGGACCGGCAGCGCAGGGTGTCCAGCAGCTGCGGGTCCAGCTCGCGGGCGCTGACGACGACCTCGGCGCCCACCGCGTGGCCGCGGGTGCCGGTGCCGAGCCGGGGGACTTCGGTGATCTGGGCGCCGTCCAGTTCGGCCGCCCAGAACGCCCGCTGCTGCGGGTCCTCCTCGGCGTCGCGCTCCAGGTCGGCGTAGAGCTTCTGGAGCGGGACGACGGGGCTGGTGGCGGGGGTGCGGCCGTGGAGGTGGTCGCCGTAGGCGCGGACCCACTCCTCGACGAGGGTGGCCACGCTCCAGCCGTCGAGGATGGCGTGGTGGAAGCTCAGGCCGAGGACGACGCGCCGGGGGCCGGTGACGAAGAACCGCAGGCGGTAGGCGGGGGCGACGGCCGGGTCGACGGGGGTGTGCTTCTCCTGCTCGGCCCAGGCGGCGACGGCGGCCGCCGGGTCGGGCTCGGCGAGCAGGTCGACGACCTCCACGGGGAGCGGCGGTGCGTCCTCGACGACCATGTGGGGCTGTTCGAAGGAGGCGATGTCGAAGCGTGCGCGCAGCACCGGGTGCCGCTCGGCCAGCTGCCGCCAGGCCGCGATCAGGGCGTCGGGCTCGGCGCGGGGGACGTCCACGTGGTAGCGGAAGATGTCGTGGTACACGGGCACGTCGGTGTCGACGCTGCTGTGGTAGATCATGCCCTGCTGCAGGGCGGAGGCGGGCCAGGAGCGGGCGTCGTCCGTCGTGGGCGCGGCAGCCGGCTGATTGTCGGCGCGGCGCACCACGGCCGCCAGGTCGCTCAGTCGCTGGTGGGCGAAGACGTCGCCGACGGTGACCTCGTATCCGGCCTGACGCAGTGCGGCCACGACGCGGATGCCGATGATGGAGTCACCGCCGAGGGCGAAGAAGCTGTCGTGGGCGCCGACCCGCGTCACGCCGAGGGCGTCCTGCCACACGGCGGCGAGCAGGCGCTCGACGTCGGTGGTGGGCTCGACGTGTTCCTGTCCGTCGCCCTGCTTCTCCGGCCGCGGCAGCGCGGACACGTCGCGCTTGCCGTTGTGGTTGGTGGGGATGGCGGGGACGGTGATGACGAACTGGGGGACCATGTACGAGGGCAGCTCGGCGGCCAGCGCGGCGCGCAGGGCGTTCTCGTCGAAGTCCGGGCCCGCCACCACGTAGGCGCACAGGGCCTTCTCGCCGCGGTCGCCGGCCACGGCGGCCACCGCGCACTCGACGACGCCGGTGAAGCCACTGGCGAGGTGCTCGATCTCGCCCAGCTCGATGCGGTAGCCGCGGATCTTCACCTGGGTGTCGAGGCGGCCGAGGTATTCGAGGACGCCGCCGGGCAGCCAGCGGGCCAGGTCTCCGGTGCGGTAGATGCGGCCGAAGCCCTCGGGGCCGGCCACGAACCGCTCGGCCGTGAGCTCGGGGGCGTGCAGGTATCCGCGAGCCAGGCCGACACCGGCGATGCACAGCTCGCCGGGCACGCCCAGGGGGGCGAGGTCGCCGCCCCGAGTGCGGACGACCAGCTTGATGTTGTCGATGGGGCGGCCGATGGGCACCGAGCGGGTGGAGTCCACGGCGTCGCAGTCGAAGTAGCTGACGTCCACGGCCGCTTCGGTGGGGCCGTAGAGGTTGACGAGCAGGGCCTTCGGCAGGGAGGTGTGGAAGAGCTCGACGTGGCTGACGGCCAGGGCCTCGCCGCTGGCGAACACCCGGCGCAGCGAGCCGAGCTTGCCGGCCGTGCCGGACGCCTGGGTGTAGGTGAGGAAGGCGTGCAGCATGCTGGGGACGAAGTGCAGGGTGGTGGCGCCGCTGTCCGCCACCCGCTCGGCGATCCGCTCGGGGTCCTTCTCGGCCCCGTTGGGCAGCGTGGCGACGGACGCGCCGGCCAGGGACCACCAGAAGATCTCCCACACCGACACGTCGAAGGTGAAGGGCGTCTTGTGCAGGATGACGTCGTCCGCGCCGAGCGGGTAGCCGCGCTGCATCCACCACAGCCGGTTGACGATGGCGCGGTGCTCGACGACCACGCCCTTGGGGCGGCCGGTGGAGCCGGAGGTGTAGATGACGTAGCAGGCGTCGTCGGGGCCGGTGACGGGGTCGAGGTCGCCGTCCTCGTCGGACCAGCTGGCGGGGTCGTCCAGGTCGAGCGTCGTGCGGGAGCCGAGGACGGGCGCGGTCTCGGTGGTGGCGAGCACCAGCTGGGTGCCGCTGTGGTCGAGGAGGTACTCGATGCGGTTGTCGGGCAGCGTCGGGTCGATCGGCAGGTAGGCGCCGCCCGCCTTGAGCACGGCGTAGATGGCGGTGAGCATGGCCGCGGAGCGGGGGATGCAGACGCCCACGATGCTGCCGGCGGTCACACCGCGCTCGCGCAGGGTGCGGGCGAGCCGGTTGGCGTCCGCGTTGAGCCGGGCGTAGGTCGTGCCCTGCCCGTCGGCGACCGCGATGCGGTCGCCGTGCTCGCGGGCCCGCTCCTCCAGGAAGGAGTGCAGCAGCCGGCCGTCTGGGAACTCGGCCGCGGTGGCGTTGAACTCCCCGGTGATCAGGGCGAGTTCGTCGGCACCGGGGGCGCGCAGGGCGTCCGTCGTCGTGGCCGGGTCGGTGGTGACGGCGTCCAGCAGGGCGCGGTAGGCGCCGAGGAGCCGGTGCGCGGTGGCGTCGGTGAACAGCGTCGGGTCGTAGCGCAGTGCGAGGCGGGCGGTGGGCCCGGTGGTGAGCGAGAACAGCAGGGGCGTGCCGGCACGGTCCGCGTCCTCGGGGCCGAGGTCGCCGTCGACGGCGACCATGAAGTCGGTCGGCCGGCTGTCGGCGCGGTCCAGGACGAACCACACGGGCACGTCGAGGTGGGCCGCCGCCTGGAGGTAGCCGGCGCGGACGGCGCCGAGGAGCTGCTTGGCCGGGGTGCCGACCGGGACGGCCACCTCGACGGGGATCGCCCGGTTGGGCGAGCCGAAGGCCGGCGGCGGGGCGGGGAGGAAGACCACGACGTCGTCGCGGTCGGTGGTCCGGGCGGCGAGCAGCGCCAGCACGGTGGCGGCGACGGTGCGCAGGAGCACCGGGTCGCCGGAGGTGATGCGGGCGAGCGCGGCCGTGGTGGCCGGATCGAGGTCGGTGCCGCTCACGCGGTGGTCACCGGCGTCGGGGCGCAGGTGGTCGCGGATGACCTGGACCGGCTCGGTCCAGGTCTGCCGGCGGGCGTCCCAGAATTCCTGCTGGGCCGGGTGGTTGCGGAGTGCCTGCTGGGCCTGCAGTGCGCTAGTCATCGGGTCCTTCTAGAAAGAGAAATCGGCGTAAGCGGGGGTGACCGCGTCCTGGGACGCCGAAGGGCCGAACAAGGGGGTGTGCGGGGAGGCGTCGAGGTCGTCGATCAGCTCGGCCACACGGTGGAGCAGATATTCCGCCGAGGATGCGGCGAACAGGGCGGTGTTGTACTCGAGTTCGAGCACGGTCCCGTCGGGGCGCTGGTATGCCTGCAGGTTCAGGTCGAACCGGCAGGAACCGGCGTGCAGGAGGCTCACGTCCACCCGCAGGCCGTCACGGGCGAAGGTGTGGAAGTCGATGTTCTGCAGGGCGAAGAAGGCGTCCAGCAGCGGGAGCCGGGAGGCGTCCCGGGGCAGTCCCAGCCGTCCGACGACCCGCTCGAAGGGATATGCCTGGTGTTCCAGGGCTTCCTGGTGCCGCCGGTGCGTGACGGCCAGCAGGTCGGCGAGGGTGGCCGGTTCCGCGACCGTCAGGCGCAGGGCCGCGGTGTTGACGAACATGCCCACGACCGGTTCGACGTCGGGGTGGACGCGGCCGCTCATGGGGCTGCCGACGACGACGTCGTGCTGTCCGGAGAGCTGCATGAGGGCGGCGCTGTACGCGCCGAGGAGGACGGCGAACGGGGTGGTGCCCTCGCGGTCCGCGATCCGGCCGGCCGCGGCGTTCCGCTCCGGTGTCAGGGCGAGCCGCAGCACGGCACCCGTTTCGGCGCGGACGGCCGGGCGGGGGTGGTCGGTGGGCAGCTCCAGGCGGGGCGGGTCGGCGAGCGTGGTCAGCCAGTAGCGCTCGTCCGCCTCGAACGAGCCGTCCGCGAGCCGGTCGGCGAACCACTGCGAGGCGTCGGCGTAGCCCCACTTCGTCTCCGGCACCGGGGCGCCGGAGAGCAGTTCGGTCAGCTCCTCCGCGACGATCCGCAGGGACACCCCGTCGAAGACGATGTGGTGGACGTCGAGGTAGAGCCGGTGGTGCGTGTCGTCGATGCGCACGAGCAGGGCGCGCAGCAGAGGGGCGTGCGCCAGGTCGAAGGGGCGTACGAACGTCTCCAGTACGGCCCGGTCGTCCCCGTGGGTGAGGGCGTCCGACTCGGTGAGCTGCACTGTCGCGCCGGGGACCGGTTCCTGCCGCACGCCCTCGGGCGTGGTGACGAACCGGGTCCGCAGGGCGTCGTGGCGGCGCACCAGTTCGGCCAGGGCGCTGCGGACCGTTGTGGCGGTCAGGGGGCCGTGGACGTCGAGGCGCAGGGGGATGTTGTAGGCGACCGACGCTGCGGCGACCTGGGCGTGGGTGTGCAGGCCGTGCTGCTGGGGGTGCAGGGCCGAGGGCACGCCGGCGGGCACCGGGGTGATCTGCGGGACGCTGCGGGCGGGGGCGGCCTGGGCGGCCCGTCGCACGGCGTCCGCCATCCGCGCCAGGGTGCGGTGCTCGAACACCTCGGAGAAGGAGAGCTGCACCCCGTCACGGACGGCCAGCCGTCCGATCAGCGCGCCGACGGCCAGGGAGTTGCCGCCGAGGGCGAAGAAGTCGTCGTCGGGGCCGAGGCCACGGCCCTTCAGGCGGAGCACCGCGTCCCAGAGCCCGGCGAGTTCCCGCTGGCCGTCGGGGAGGCGGTCCCGGTCCAAGGCGCCGGCGGAGGCCGGGCCGGCGGGGCCGGGGGCGGGCAGCGCCGCCTTGTCGACCTTCCCGTTGGCGTTGAGCGGCAGGCGCTCCATCACGACGAGCCGCTCGGGCCGCAGGTAGTCGGGCAGCCGCTCGGCGAGCGCGGCGTCGACGTCGTCCGCCCGGGCGCCCTCGGCGAGCACGGCGTAGCCGAGCAGGTGCTTGCCCGCCTCGTCCGAGGCGACGACCACGCAGGCGTCGAGGACGCCGGGGCAGGCCATCAGGACCGCCTCGACCTCCTTGACCTCGACGCGGTGGCCGCGGATCTTGACCTGGTCGTCGATCCTGCCGTGGAAGTGCAGCAGCCCTTCGGCGTCCAGGCTGACGCGGTCGCCGGTGCGGTAGTAGCGCGCTCCGTCGATCGTGACGAAGCGTTCCTCCGTCATCTGCGGATTGCCCAGGTAGCCGCGGGCCAGTCCGCTGCCGCCGGTGTACAGCTCGCCGGGCTCGCCGACGGGCACCGGCACGCGCTGCTCGTCGAGGACGAGGACGGTCGTGCCCGCGACCGGGCGGCCGATCGGGATGGCACCCGGCTCGTCGGGCCGGACCTCGTGGGTGGTGGTGAAGGTGGTGTTCTCCGTCGGCCCGTAGCCGTTGATGACCCGCAGGGTGGGGTGCGCCGCCCGCAGGGTGCGCACGTGGCGGGCCGACAGCACGTCACCGCCGACCACCACGGCACCCAGCCGAGCGAAGACCGAGGGGGCGGCGTCGACGGTCTGGCTGAACAGCGGGGCCGTCATCCACATGACGGTGATGGCGCTGTCGTGCAGGACCTTCTTCAGCGCCGACGGGACGAGCAGCGTCTCCTTGTCCGTCACGTACAGAGTCGCGCCGTTGAGCAGGCAGCCCCAGATCTCGAAGGTCGCCGCGTCGAACTCCAGGGCTCCGGTGAGCAGGAGTCGTTCCCGCTCGGAGAAGCGGAAGAAGCCGTTGTCCTTGACCAGCCGGACGATGCCGGCCTGCTCCACCATCACGCCCTTGGGCCGCCCGGTGGAACCGGAGGTGAACATGATGTAGGCGAGGGGCGATCGGCCGTCGGGCCCTGAAGCGGCTGCGGGGGCGGGTTCGGGGGCGGGTGCGGGTGCGGCCGGGGACGCGACACCGGCGCGGGCCCCCTCGGCGACGAGGGCATCGGGCGTGACGAGGCGCGTCCCGGCGGGCAGTGCGGAGGCGAGTGCCTCTTCCAGGCCGGGCGCGCACACCAGCAGGGAGGCGCCGCTGTCGCCGAGCATGTGGGCCAGGCGCTCGCCCGGGAACTCCGGGTTCACGGGCACGTATGCGCCGCCGGCCAGCACGATGGCCAGGGTGCACACGATCGCGTCGGCCGAACGCGGGAAGGCCATGGCCACCGGCGTCTCCCGGCACACGCCCCGCGCGACGAGCCCGGCCGCCAGCCGGCCCGCACGTTCGTGGAGTTCGCGATAGGTCAGCCGGGTGGCGCCGTCGACCACCACGAGGGCGTCGGGGCGGCGTTCGACCTGCTCCTTGAAGAGGTCTTCGATCAGGGGGTGGTGTCGATGGTGCGGCGAAGACGCCGTGATCATGCGGAAGGACCTTTCCCGTCACGCGCCGTACGAGCGCGTGCCGACGCGACCGGGGATCGCCCGGCCGTCGGTGTGGTGGTGCGGGTACTGATGGGGAATGCCGAAAATCGGGCATCGCGCCGCGCGCTTTCCCGGGACCGAGGTGACGGGCGGAAAGCAACACGGGTGCGAGCGGATGAACACGCCGGAGATATCGGTGCGACGGCGTGTCCGGTAGCGCCTGCGGCTGTGCCTACTTGTCGAGTGACCGGCTACAGCAAATCACGGCGCACGGTACGGAATTGTTTCTGCAACAAGAACTGTGTGACAACGGCTTACGAGCCCCCTCTGTCGCCCTGAAGTCGCAATCAACCTAGCAGGCACACCACTTCGCGCAATGTGAGCATGCCCACACGGATTGTGCATCTGAAACGCCGAGGTCAGAGGCAAAATCCGCAGCCACCCACACCCCGGACGACCGGGAATGCGGGCCGGGCGCGGCGTGAACTCCGCACCCTGAGCCAACCCTACTCACCGGTAAATGCCGCCGTACCGACGAGTAATTCCTCGGAGGCGGCTGGAATTCCCCTGATGTTCACGGAAGCTGAGCGCCGCGAGCACGCTCGCTCCGCTGGGGGGCGCCGAGTTGACGGCCGGCCACGGCACCCGACCCACCCCGGATCCAGCGATCACCCCGGAAGCCGGGGCGCGCACGCGGCCCACGGCACGGCCGGGGCCTGGGCGGCACACCAGCGATCCGATCCGCGCCCGGAGACGAACGGGCCGGACGGCCCGCCGGACAGGACCGGGCCGGAGAGCCGGGTCGACAGGCCGGACCGACAGGCCGGACCGGCAGACCAGGCCGACAGGCCGGGCCGGGCAGACCCGGGCCGGCAGACCGGCCGGCATCGCCACCCAGCCGGCTGCGCGACGCACCCGGCCGACGACCGCACACCAGGGGCGCCGCGGCGGTCCGCACGGAGCCGGCGCCCCCTCCCCCCGACCGTCACCAACGACCCGGAACAGCCGAATTCGGACAATAGCCGAAAGGTTGCACCGTCAGATATCTCGATCGAATAGACGAGTGATTGCGTCGGTATCACGATCCAGCCAATGGCAAAAATACGTCGATCTTTCGGTCAACGCGCGGCATAGTTTGTTCCGCACCACAATTGATCTGCACACGACGATTTCCCGCGACCACCAGTGGGTGGTACTCCCCCGCGGGGACGTTGTCCTCGTCCCAGAAGAAGGCTGTTCCATGCGCCGCACCACTGTCCGCCGTACCGCCGTCGCCGCTACCGCGGTCTCGCTGGCTCTGCTCGTCAGCGCCTGTGGTTCCAAGAAGGAAGACTCGTCGGCGAAGGACGAGCCGAAGGCCAAGGCGTCGTCGGGCGCACCCGCCGCCCCGGGCGGCAAGGCGCTGTCGAAGGCCGAGCTGGACAAGCTCGTGCTGACCCAGGCGGACCTCCAGGGCCACAAGGTCGCCGAGGCGACCGAGGCCGACCTCGCCGCCACCAAGGGCGTCAGCAGCGACAAGGCCGAGTGCAAGCCGCTCGTCGACGCCATGATGATGCACGGTGCCGGCACGCCCGCCGCGACCGCGACCCGCAAGATCGTGGGGATCCCCCAGGCACCGGCCGCGGACGCCTCGGCCGAGGAGAAGATGAAGGCCGGCCTCGGCGCCCTGGGGGCGACCGTCACGGCCGACACCCTGGGCTCGCACGACGGCCAGGGCGCCACGGAGGCCGTCGCGGGCCTGAAGAAGGCCGGGACCGACTGCGCCGGCGGCTTCACCCTGACGGCGGGCGGCGAGAAGACGAAGATCACCAAGGTCGAGTCCGCCTCCTACACCGCGGGCGACGAGGCTGTCGCCTTCACCCTGACCGTGGACCTGGAGGGTCAGGCGGGCACGGCCCACATGGTGGCCGTCCGCAAGAGCACCACGGTCGCCACCTTCTACGCCCAGAGCCTGGCCGGCAAGGCGGAGCAGCCGAAGGCCGTGATCGACGCCCAGGTGAAGAAGCTCGGCTGACTCCACGCCTGACTCCGGGCCCTGGCTCCGGGCCGGGTCTCCGACCCTTGGCTCCGGTCCTTGGCTCCGATCCGCGCCGTCGGCCTCCGGTCCCCTCCATGGGGGCCGGAGGCCGACGGCGTTTCCACGGTGCCGGCTCGCCGCCCGGGTGCAGGGCCGGCGCGCCGGGCGGACCATGGAACCCGGAGGGGGACGGTGACCTGGAGGTGGCAGTGGCGGCGAAGCGGGCGCACGACGTGCGCGTACGCAGGGTCTACGAGGCGGCCGGGACTGCGGACGGCAGTCGCGTGCTGGTCGACCGCATCTGGCCGCGCGGGCTGAGCAAGGAGTCCGCCGCCCTCGACGAGTGGTGCAAGGACGCCGCCCCCTCGACCGAGTTGCGCAAGTGGTACGGCCACGACCCGGAGAAATTCCCCGAGTTCAGCCGCCGCTACCGCGCCGAGCTGCACGCCGACGCCGTGCACGCAAAGGCCCTGCTCCATCTTCGCTCCGTCGCGGAACACCATCCCCTCACCCTCCTGACCGCCACCAAGGACTGCGACATCAGCGCCGCGGCCGTCCTCCGGACGGAACTCGAACGGCGCTGACCCGCCCGCCGCACGCTGCCCTCACCCGCCCCGGCACACCGGCCTCACCCGCCGTACAGCGCCTGGGAATCGCCCAGGACGCTCGCGAAGTCGGCGGCCAGCCGGCGTGCGTCGGCGGGTGGCAGCCCGGCCGTGGAGATCCTCACCCCCGGTGCGGTCCCGATGCGGAAGCGCGCTCCGGCCGCGACCCACCAGCCGTGGGTCCGCAGTCCGTTCACCACGGCCGACTCGTCCCGTACGGGCACCCAGACGTTCATGCCGCTCGCCCCGTGCACGGGGATGCCGCGCCGGCCGAGCTCGCCGGCCAAAGCACGGCGCCGCTCGTCGTACGCCTCCTGAGCCCGTTGGACCAGGTCCTGCACGCCCGTGTCCGTCAGCAGGCCCAGCACCGTCTCCTGCAGCAGGTGGCTCACCCAGCCGGAGGTGAGCAGCATGCGCCCGTCGTGCCGTGCCAGCGTCGTCGCGTCGCACGCGGCCGCCGCCCATCGCAGGTCCGGACCCAGGTATTTCGTCACCGTCGCCACGTGCGCCCAGCGCGTGAGCCCGTTCCCGCCGCCGATCCCGCTCCCGCCCCCGCTCCCGCTCCCGCTCCCGCTGCCCTGCGTGAGGGAGTGGAGGGGGGCCGCGGCGATGCGTCCGGCGTGGTCGTTCTCGATCACCAGCACGTCGGGAGCCTCGCGGAGGACCTCGACGAGCGCGTCACGACGGGCGGCGGAGAAGCATCCGCCGTAGGGGTTCTGCGCCCGCGGGCTGCACACGACGGCCCGCACTCCCGCCCGCAGCGCGGCGCGCAGCGCCTCGGGACGCATGCCCTCGTCGTCGACCTCGACCGCGACGGTGCGCAGCCCCAACGCCGTGATCAGGTCGAGCAGATGGTGGTAGCCGGGGTCCTCCGTGGCGACCGCGTCGCCGGGGCCGAGCTCGATGGAGAGCAGCCGTCCGATCAGGTCCAGCGCCCCGTGCGCGAACGTCACGTGCTCCACCGGCACGCCCTCGCCGCCCAGCCACTGCCGTACGGCCTCCTCCAGGCGCGGCAGACGGGGGGACGAGCGGTGGGACCGGGCGCCGGGCGACAGGCCGGCGGGCGGCAGCAGGTCCGGCAGGAACGCCGGGTCGGGGTGGCCGCCGGCCAGGTCGCACAGGCCGTCGGGGACCTGGGGCGGGCGGCGGGACGCCACGGCGGGGGCGGGCGCCACGACCGTTCCGCCGCGGCCGCGCGTGTTCACGATGCCGCGCCGCCGCAGCTCCTGGTAGGCCGTCGCGACGGTGCCGGGGCTGACCCCGAGCTCCTCGGCGAGCCTGCGCACGGGCGGCAGTGCCGCCCCGGGCTCCAAGGCGCCGTCCCTCACGGCCCGTTCGACCGACGCGGAAATGGCCTTGGCCGTCGTACCTGCGATCACATATTGTGTTGCCACGTAGTCAATTATGTATTGATACATATTGGTTGGCAAGGGAAACCGGGGGGAACCGGACCGTGAAGTCGGCACGCACATGGGGCACCACCGTCAGCGCACGCGTACCAGGGGGCCGGGACGGGCGCCGGATGCTGGGGGTGGCCCTGGTCGACAGGGTCGGCAGCGGCCTCTGGGCCGCCACCTCGGTCCTGTACTTCACCTACGTCTGCCACCTGGGGGTGGCCGAGGTCGGCACCCTGGTCGCCACCGCGGGCATCGCCGGCATCGCGGGCGCCCCGATCGGCGGCCGCCTGGCCGACCGCCTTCCGCTCACGCGTGTGCTCGCCGCCTTCCAGCTCCTGCGCGCCGCCACCGTCGTGGGCCTCCTCGTCACGAGCGACTACGCGGCGCTGCTGCTGATTTCGGCGGCCGGCGGCTTCGGCGACCGTGCCACGAGCGTCCTCACCAAGCTCTACGGCGCCCGCATCGCCGGACCCGAGCGGGTCCGTTACCAGGCCGTCAACCGCACGGTCGCCAACGTCGGCTGGGCGGTCGGCGGCCTCGGCGCGGCCGCCGCGCTCGGCATCGGCACGACCTCCGTCTACCGGTACCTGCTCGCCGGCGACGGCCTCTCCTTCGTCGCGGCCGCCCTCATCACCCTGCGCTGCGCGGAAGCCTCGGCACCCGCCCGCACCGTCGCCACCGGCGCGGGCCCCGCGCCCGCAGAGATGCCGGCCGGCCCCTGGCGCGACCGCACCTACCTGGCGTACGTGGTCACCGAATGCGTGCTCTTCTTCGACGACGCCGTCTTCCGGGTCGGCCTGCCGCTGTGGGCCGTCCGCGCCACCGACGCCCCGCACGGCCTCGTCCCCCTGCTGCTCGTCCTCAACAGCGTGCTGGTCGTCGCGCTGCAGGTCCCCCTCGCCCGGTTCGGCGCGACGACCGCCCAGGCCCGTGCCCTTCTCGTCCCCCTCTGCATCGCCTTCGCCGCGGCCGGCATCGCCATGGCGGCCTCCGCCGCGCACGGCGCCGCCTTCGCCGCGGTCTTCCTCACCGTCGCGGCCATCGGCTTCACCCTCGCCGAAATGCTCCACGCCACCGTCTCCTGGGAGCTCTCCGTGGCCCTGGCCCCCGGGACCGCCCAGGGCGCCTACCTCGGCGTCCACGGCCTCGCCCAGGCGACCCAGCGCGCGGCGGGTCCGATCGTGGTGACGGCGGCCATCGCCGCCGGCCCCGTCGGCTGGGCGGCCTTCGGCACCGTCATCGCCGCCACCTGCCTGGTCCAGCACCGCCTGGTGCGGGACCGGCTGGGATGCCCTCCTGCCGTCGCCGCGACGGAGTCGGCGACGGCCGCGCCGGCACCTTCGAGGTGATGCACGTCACCGGCGAGGGCGTCACGGTTTCGGGTTGCGCGGTGTCTACACGGCGAGCCTGATACGCGGAGGAAGGGAGACGGGCATGCGAGGTGGAGGGTGAGCGAGGGACAGGTCTTCGCCGAGTGCCGGCCGCTGCTGTTCACGATCGCCTACGAGATCCTCGGGAGCGCGGCCGACGCCGAGGACGTGGTGCAGGACAGCTATCTCCGGTGGCACGGTGCGGAGGGGAAGGACATCGGGCATCCGCGCGCCTATCTGGTGCGCACGGTCACCCGGCAGGCGCTGAACCACCTGCGCTCGGCACAGCGGCGTCGAGAGGACTACGTCGGGCCGTGGCTTCCCGAGCCGGTGCGCACCGGGCCGGACGTGAGCGAGGACGTCGTGCTCGCGGAGTCGGTGTCCATGGCGATGCTGCTGGTGCTGGAGACGCTGAGCCCGGACGAACGCGCGGTGTTCGTCCTGCGCGAGGTGTTCGGCTACTCGCACCGTGAGGTCGCCGACCTGGTCGGCAAGACCGAGACCACGGCACGCCAGATCGCACACCGCGCACGCGAGCACGTGCGGGCGCGGCGCAGGCGCTTCACCCCCGACCCGCGCACGGCGGAGGAGATCGTCGGCCGGTTCCTGCGCGCGGCCGGCACCGGCGACGTCACGGCGCTGATGAAGCTGATGGCGCCGGGCGTGGTCCACGTCTCCGACGGCGGGGGCCGGGTCACCGCCGCCCGCCGTCCGGTCCGGGGGCGCGAGCAGGTCGCACGGTTCGTCGCCGGAGTCGCCAGGACCAGCGGGCTCGGCGCCCAGGCCGAGTTCGCCAGCTACAACGCCCTGCCCGCACTGCTGGTCCGCTCAGGCGACCGGCTCGACCATGTGCTGGTCTTCGAGATCGCCGACGCCCTGATCCACCGCATGTACGCCGTACGCAACCCCGACAAGCTCGGCGCGGCCGTCGTCCCGCGCCCGTTGGCCAGGAGAAGGAACGCGACATGGAAACCCTGACGGTACGACGTGTCATCGCAGCGCCGATCGCCGACGTCTTCGCATGGTGCACCACGACCACCAACTACACCCGCTCCCCCTTCGTCCTGAAGGCACGGTTGGCCCGGCCGGGTGCGGGCGCGCCCTACGGAGTGGGCGCCGTCCGGCTGCACACGTGGGTGATCGGCTGGTTCCGCGAGCGGATCACGTCCTACAACCCGCCGTACGACTTCGACTACGCCGTCGACCGCAGCTTCCCGCCGGCCCGGCACGAGCTCGGCCGCATGACCTTCACGGAGGTCGCCGAGGGCACGCTCGTCGTCTGGACGACCACCTTCCAGGTCCGCTTCCCCTTCGGCGCGGCCCTCACCCGCGTGGTCGCCAAGCCCGTCATCGCCCACGTCTTCGGAAGGATCCTCGACGCCGCCGGCACCGCACTCACCGCCACCCCGGCCGGCCGCCCGGGCAGCGCTTCCGAGTGAACGTCCACGGGAGTCCGGCGTGCCGGGGAGGGGGCGGAGGGAGCCGACGGGTGACGATGCGGGCCATGTGTACCGCTCCGGCGGCATGAGGTGAAGACAGCAGAGAGGTGCCGTGTCCACCGAGGAGAACAAGAGGCTGGTTCGCCGGTTCTACCAGGAGATCGACGAGGGCAACCTGGATGCCCTGGACGATCTCGTGGCCGAGGACTACAAGGATCACTCGCCGCCACCGTTCCCGGGGTTCGCACCCGGCCGCGAGGGCCTCAAACAGGCCTTCCGCCTGTTCTGGGAGGCCACACCCGGAACCCACGATATCGAGGACCAGATCGCGGAGGGCGACAAGGTCGTGACCCGGCTGACGGCCCGTGGCGTGCACGAGAAGGACCTCCCCGGCATTCCTGCCACCGGCAGGCCGGTCACGATGACCGCGACGGTGATGCACCGCATCGAGAACGGCAAGCTCGCGGAGAAGTGGTCGGACAAGGATCTCCTCGGATTCCTCCAGCAGCTCGGTGTCGTCCCGACACCGTGACGCCCCGCCCCGGCCCTGCGGGTGAGCGGCGAGCCGGTCCCTCCCCCGCCGCTCCGGATGTTCGGGTCCCCCGCCGGGGACCCGAACATCCGGCTCCAGTCTTACGGTCCTACTTCCAGGGGTCAGTGAACGACCGGCCGGGGACCGGCTTGGCGATGAGGGCCACGGCGATGAAGAAGTTGACCTGCCCGATCGCAATCGTCAACGTGGCCAGCGCCTTGGGGTCATAGTGCTCGGCCACCTGGGCGTACAGCTCGTCGGACACCCTCTCGCCGTGCGCGGAGGGCTGGAGCACGGCTTCCACCAGGGCCAGCGCCGCACGCTCGGCGCCGGTGAAGTACGGCGCGTCCTGCCAGGACGCCACCGCGGTGATCCGCTCCTCCGACTCCCCGGCCTTGCGCAGGAAACCCGTGTGCAGGACGGTCAGGTAGGTGTTGCCGACGATCTGGCCGGCGCGCAGCTGCACCAGACTGATCGTGGTCCGCGGCACCGAGCGGTTGCCGGTGGCCTTGAACAGCGCCGCCGACACCTCCGCCAGCTCCGGCACGAGCTCCACCGGGTCCTCGGACATCCGCGGACCCGTCGGAACCTCCGCAGTGATCGAACGCGTTTCCATCGTCGTATCCCTTCGTGCTGTCAGTTGCTGTCACTGCCATGACGGATCGCGTCGAAGAAATGTGACCGATGAGCGGGGTTCGCGTGCCGGTGACGGATCACGGGTTCCATACGCCCGTGGCGGCGGTCTCCCGCACGTAGTCCTCGAAGGGGCGGGGCGGGCGGCCCAGGCAGTCCTGGACGCCCGTGCTCAGGTAGTCGTCGTGGCCCTTGCCGATGCCGTCCATGAAGGAGGCGACGGCTTCGGCGTCGCCGGCGGGGTAGCCCGCGCGCATCAGGTCGACGGCGTACGCGGCGGCGTCCCGGTACTGGTGGACGAGGGTGCGGCCGGTGGCGTCGCCGATGAGGGTGAGGGCCTCGGCGAAGGTCAGGGCGCGCGGGCCGGAGAGGTCGTAGACCTTGGAGACGTGCTTGTCCCCGGTGAGTGCGGCGACGGCGGCGTCGGCGATGTCCGCCGCGTCGATGAAGGGTTCGCGCCCGTCTCCGGCGGGAGTCGCCAGCGTGCCGGCGCGGACGTCGGAGAGGAAGAAGTCGGGGGCGTCGAAGTCCTGCGCGAACCAGCAGGGGCGCAGCACGGTCCATTCCAGTCCCGAAGTCCGGACGGCCGCCTCCGTCTCCGGCGTGCCGCCGTCCTCCGGATCGATCCCGCGTACGGAGAGCTGGACGATCCGGCGGACCCCGGCGGCCTTCGCCCGCGCCACGAACTCCGAGCGCTCGGGCAGGCCGAGGGTCTCGGTGGGGACGAAGTAGACGGCCTGGACGCCGGAGAGCGCACGGTCCCAGGTGGTCGGGTCGGCCCAGTCGAAGGGCGTGGCGCCGGAACGGGAGGCGGCGCGGACGGTGTGGCCGAGGGCGCGGAGGCGGGGGACGATCCGGCTGCCGGTCTTGCCGGTTGCGCCGAGTACGAGGATCTCTGTCATGCGTCTCAGTCAACCCGGCCCGTTCGGTACGGCCCATGGTTGAAACGGCCGATTACCTGTGCGATCGTTCCACGGTGGATCTCCTCGACGACTATCTCACCGGTGTGCGCGCCCACGGAGCGGTCTTCTGCAACGCCGTCAGCTGCCCGCCGTGGGGGCTCCGGTTCACCGAGCCCGCGTCACTGACGCTCAGCGCGATGCTGCGCGGCACCGCGTGGCTGGTGCCCGCCGAGGGCGAGCCGGTCCGGATGCGGCAGGGCGACGTCGCGCTGGTGCGGACCGCGCAGCCGTACACCGTCGCGGACCACCCCGGCAGTCCCCCGCACGTGCTGGTGGACGGGCAGGACCGGTGCGCGCTCACCGGGGCGCAGGCGGACTCCGGCCGTCACTGGCGGCTGGCCGGCCGCACGGTCGACGAGATGACGGCCGACGGCGCATCGGATCTGCTGATCACCGCCGGGTACCGGGTCGGCGGCGAGCTGTGCGGGCCGCTGCTGGACTCGCTGCCCACCATCGCCGTCATACGGCCGGAGGAGGGAGTCTCTCCCCTGCTCGACCTGATCGCCGCCGAGGTCGAGCACGACCGGCCGGGGCAACAGGTGGTGCTGGACCGCTTCCTGGACCTGCTCCTGGTGCGGGTGCTGCGCTCGTGGTTCGCCCGCCCGGACAGCACCCCGCCGACCGGATACCGGGCGCTCGCCGACCCGGACATCGGGCACGTGCTGCGGCGGCTGCACGAGGAGCCGGCCCGTCCGTGGACGGTCGCGTCGCTGGCGGACGAGGCGAGCATGTCCCGCACCGCCTTCGCGCGCCGTTTTTCGGCTCTGGTCGGCAGACCTCCGCTGACCTATCTGACGGAGTGGCGGATGCGGCTTGCCGCCGACCGGCTGGGCGCACCGGGCGCGACGGTCACCTCCGTGGCCAGGAGCATCGGGTACACGGACGCTTTCGCCTTCAGCGCGGCCTTCAAGCGCGTACGCGGCATCACCCCGTCCGCTCACCGTGACCGAAGGGCCCGGGGCTTGTGACGGCGTGCGGTGCCCACCCCGCGCCCGCGCGGCCGGGCGGTGGGCCGGGTCAGGCGGCGCCGGTTCGTACCGCGGTGACGGCCACCGTCGTGTAGCGCATCGTGAAGCTGCCGCCCACCGCGTCGATAGCGGCCCCGACCCCTTGCAGCACCTCCTCCAGTTTCTCGGGCGGGAGCCGGGTGAAGGTGGCCTGGGTGGGCATCTGCTCCAGCCAGGCGTCCCGGGTGTAGGACCGTTCCCAGCCGAACCGCCACTGCTCTGCTTCGCCGTATCCGCCCGCCTCCCGGATGCCGTCGGCGGCCTTGGCGAACAGCACCTGGTACCCGCTCAGGGTTTCCTTCATGATCGCCTGGAAGTCGAACAGAGCGTCGGGCAGCGCCCGTCGGCAGACGTCGGCGACGGCCTGTGCGAGGCCGGGCGGAAACCCGAACGCGTTCCAGAACGGTGCCAGCAGGCCGCCGGGGCGCAGCACCTGCGCGGCCTTGGCGGCTCCTACGACCGGGTCGATCCAGTGCCACGCCTGCCCGGCGACGACCGCGTCGAATCGCCGGCCGCCCGGCTCCCAGTCCTCGAAGGTCGCGACGTCGACCTCGCCGCCGAACCGCCGTGCCAGGCCGGCCATCCGCGCGTCGGGCTCGACCCCGAGCACGCTGCAACCGGCCGCCTGGAACTGGCGGGCGGCGATTCCGGTCCCACAGCCGACGTCGAGGACGTCCAGGCCGGGGCGACCGGCGACGATCCGGTCCACCAAGGCGTCGGGGTAGCGGGGCCGGGCACGGTCGTAGCGTTCGGCGTCCGTGCCGAACGACTGGGCCGCCTCCCGGTCTTGATGGAGCCGGTGCTCGGACGGCCGTGATCGTTCCGGGGGTATAGTGGGCATGCGCCCACTATTGGTGGGCACATGCCCACTCGTCAACCGGGCGGGCCCGACGGAAGCGAGGAGGAACCCGCGGTGCCCACAGGGGTAGCCCTGCGCGACGCACGCGAGCAGCTGTTCCACGCCGCCGAGCGCGTCCTGCTCCGGGACGGGCCGAACGCGCTCACCAGCCGGGCCGTCACCATGGAGGCAGGCTGCGCCAAGGGCGTCCTGCACCGGCACTTCGCCGACTTCGACGCCTTCCTCGCCGAGCTCGTGCTGGAGCGCATCGCCCGGATCGACGCCCGGGCCGCCACCCTGCGCGACGCCGCCGGGACCGGCACCGTCGCCGGCAACCTCACCGACGCGCTGACCGAGCTGTTCGGGTCGGTCGCCGTGGCGATCGTCGCGCTCATCACGTCCCGGGACGAGCTGCGCACCCGGCTGCGCCGGACCACGCCGACCGGCGTCCCCCTGCTGACGGAGGCTTCGGCCATGCTTGCCGCCTACCTCACCGCGGAACGCGAGCTGGGCCGTATCGCAGCGGATGCCGACGTCGACACGCTCGCCCCCACCCTGATCGGGGCCGCGCACCTGCTGTTCGCCGACCGGGACGGCACCCCGCCGAAGTCCCGTGCCGTCCACAAGGTCGTGACCGCGGTCATCGCCGGGGTCGCGCAGGAACCGCCGCGGTAGACGCGGTAGCCGCGGTAAACGCGGTAAACGCGCCCTCGTCGGTCGGCGACGCCGGCCGACGAGGGCGGCCGCCCCAGTGCCGTGGATGCCGGCCGGCCCGCCGGAAGGGCGTGGTTCAGTCGGTGTCGGTGGCAGCCAGTACGGCGATGCGGCGGCCGTCCGGGGTGAGCGCCACGATGCCGTAGTCGTTGATCTCGTTGTGGAACCACTCGGAGCCCGCCTCGAACCGCATCCACGTACAGGCCGACGCCTGTTGCTCGACCTCGGCAGGGCCGGCGTCGGGGCGCGCGCCGGCGAGGCCCGCGATGGACCACCACGCGGACAGACGGCCGTAGGCACCGTGCACCCCCGGTCCGTACACCCCTGCGCCCGAGGCGGTGGCGAAGAGCACGCGCCACACTTCCCCGACGGAGCACGGCGCGAAGACGAAGCGGTCCTCCACCCCCAGGCCCGCAAGGCACTCCATCGGCAGTGACGCCACGACGCCCGGCAGTTCCTCCGGGGTGACGGGCCGCTCGGTGCTGAAGACACCCACGTCGTGAGCACCCCAGTTGCCCTGTTCCGGGGGCCCGGTGATCGCCTCGGCAAGGCGCACGGTCGTGGCGTCGGTCACCGGGTGGCCGGCTCCCACGCGACGGGCGGCGGCATCGAGGGCGACGGGCGAGGACATCGCCGGGCAGCCGATGCCGGCCGCACTGCTGTAGCCGCGACGGGGGAAGCGGGCGCCGTGTTCCATGTCGGCGAGTTTCTGGGGCAGCCAGGCCAGGCCGCCCCACGGGGCGCAGAAGTGGATGTTGTGCGACCGCCGGCGGATCTCCTCCGCGTCCACGCCGCGCAGCAGCAGTTCGTGGAACAGGCAGGCACGAAGCTCGTCCCACAGGGCGCCGCCGTCGTGGGACAGGACGGGCAGCAGGTCCTCCAGGGTCTGAGCCTCGGCGAGCAAGGAAGCCAGGAAGCGCGGCCCTGACGGCGCGCCGGCGTCCGATCCCCCTGCTGCGTGGTACACCCGCAGCAGCTGCTCGACGAACTGCCGGCCCGGCGTGAGCGCCAGGGCCCGCAGGACCTGCGTCAGGCGGTGGTCGAGGTTGCGAAGCCGCTTGCGCAGCACTGCGCGTTCCTGCACCAGCGCCTCGCCGAACTCCGTGAGCCGTGCCGCGTCACCGGCCTGCCCCCAGATCTCGGCGGCATCCCACCGGACCTGGTCTATTTCCGCGGCGTCCACTCTCCGCTCCCCCATCCTTCCGGAACCATGTCGTCCATATGATCCACTACCTGGCGCCCCCGGCTGTCGGGGGCGGCTCGCGAGCCCGTCGTACCGGGCTGCTCAGGACAGACGGGCCGAGTCCCGGCCTTCGGGGTCGAAGCGGGGCAGGATGCGGTCCAGCCACCGGGGTGCCCACCAGTTGCCGGTGCCGAGCAGGGTCGTGGACGCGGGAACCAGGAGCAGCCGGATGACGATGGCGTCGATGAGGACGCTGACGGCGACCGGTCCGCCCTGGCCGGCCTGGCCGGCCTGGCCGACCTGGCCGTATAGACGGCAACACCCAGTGGCCCGGAGCCGGACTGGAAGTCCCCAAATCCGAGTGCCCCGCAGCGGCCTGCGCCACTGGCCCCAGCACGCCCCACGTCCGAAGAGGCGCTTTGGATGGCTGGTACCCGTTGTGGCCACCGTGGGAGACATCGCGGCCGTTGCGGGTCTCTTCTCCTACGTCATCGTGGTCCCCCTGTTTGTGCCCCACGCGACGTCATGTTCCGAGGTCATGCGATTCGCCGGCGGCCGCATGCCCCAGCAGGCGACCGGCAGGAAGTGCATCAACGAGGGCGCGCGGTTGGATTGCACGTACTCGGCCGAGTTCACGATGCCGCGCGAAGACGTGGTTGCACGGCTGAAAGAGGCCGGACCCCACCCGGTGTCTGCGGCGCTCGCTCCGCCCGGTCACCGTCGGGGCACCTCTTCGTTACGGGACGCCTGAACGTCGTCATGGCAGAGGTGCGCCCGCACTTCGTCGTGAACGCCTCGGCAGCGGGGCCGCTGAAGGCGTGCTCCCCGTGTGGGACGTAGCCGGTCGACGTCGGGGCTGCTGGCGTGGCTTGGGGGTCTTGCCGCTGCCCTCGGCGTCGCCCGACGCACCCGGCTCCCCGGTCTTCGGGCGGCCTGCTGTGGCCCGGTGCATTGTCCGGTCGTTGGCGGCCCTATGGCGTGGGTTCGACTGTCAGGGCGGGAATGCCATTGTTTAGAAGGGGCTTGGGTATTTCGATTCCGGCCTCTGCTTCGAGGACGTGCGCCACGAGAGCCGCCGCCCGCCGGGGCGTCCGGGGCCGCTCGGCCGTCAGCAGAGCGACAACCCGGTCCAGCCAGGCCGGATCGCCGAGCCGTTGCGCGGCGCCGGCGGCGATCAGCTGCTGGATGAGCGTTTCGGCCATCATGATCTCACTCCAGGAGTAGCGGCGAGCGTGGTGACTGAACCGCCCGACCCACAGCTCGTACGGGTGCCTGACTGTGCCGGTCAGGCACGAGCCGTTGCTGTTCACCCCGCCGTCCCCCTCACCGAAGACAGCATTCAACACACCGGCGGTCCGGGAACTGGACCAGCGCCGGGCAGTGACCTCCATGGAGAGCCCCATGAACCGTCCCCATGGCACCAATTCCTCCTCGTGACCCGCGATGTAGGTCCGTATCCCTTCAGGACAGAGTTCCAGATGAGCGCCGCCCTGCCGGTCGGGGTCCCCGACTACCCACCGGGTGCCGGCATGCTCCAGCGGGCCTAAGTATGCGTTCAAAACTCCCCCTCGTATTCGTTATTTTCAACGGGCACAAAATGGCCGGCTATCAGAATCCCGAGCCCCGGCTGTACCGCGCAGTGCCGGCTTCCTCCTGGCACTTCGCTGAACCTCACCTCCCCTCGCCTGGACCCGGACGAGCACCTGTACGGGCTCTGCATCCCCCAGAGGGAGCAGGCCACCCTTGCAACCATGTTGGGACACCCGCGCAAGGTAGGAGCAACTCTGCCTGCTCGCCCTCGTCGCCTGTGTCACGCGCTTGAGTCAGCGGTCCCGGCAATGGCCGGACCGAGACCGGCCGGGAGGTGGGCCACTGCCAGGGCGACAGCCTCTTCGGCCGTATCGGCTTCCCCGAGGATGCGGTGGTGGGGACTCTCCAGGACGAGGTAGGGCCGGCCCGGGGACGACGGGGCTATGGCCACCTCCATGCGGAAGGGGAATCCGGTGCAGGAGCTGAAGCCGAGCGTCCAGTGGCTGAAGAACACATAGAGCTGTCGCAGCTTCGGTTCAGCATGAGTCGCTTCCACGAGTTCGCCGAACTCAGGATAATCCGGGGCCTTGGCTGCCTGCTCCCGCATCTTTCGCCACTGCAGTTCCACCACTGCTGCTGGTCCGCGTTCGTGAGCCTCGGCACGCTCACTGGAGTGCAGAAACGGCAGCCCGGCCCGCAACTCCCGCAGACTCCTGCCCTGTCCCCACGCCATACCAGCCCTGACGACATCCGCCAGATCCGGCGTGGATCCGGTAATGAGCTCGATCCCCTCGCCCCAGCCCGACAAAAGAAACGAGCGGCTGGTTGCTCCGATGCAGACGGACAGTGGCATTCGCCCTGGGACTGCCGAGGCGATGCCCGCTGTATCAGGGGACCCACCTTCATGGGGAACCACCGTGAGATCGACACCAAGATCGGCTGCCGACTGTTCCAGCGCTGCGACCAGGCTGCCCGAAGCAGTCAGGTCAGGATAGAGATCAGAATTCACAGCCCTATTCTGCCGTCGTGCGACACCAAGGCAGGCGCGGCGGCAGAGAGGGCAGCGTGCATGTGAATCTGTGTTTCCGCTGCTCGCGGCCCGGGGAGCGTAACGGCCAGCAGGGGGGACCGTGAGCGGGGAGCTCCTGACGTACGCGGGGAAACAACCGGCGATTCTCGCCCGGTTCCCCGACGAGGCAGCACGCCGTGACCGGACAGGGCAGTGGTTCCAGCGCCCGCCCGGCGGCGAGTGAGCGCCCCACCGAGTACGCGAAACAGTGGTGGTGGGTAGCCACAGCAGCCACACGGGCAACCGGCACGCCCACGCACGCGTCGCACACCATATGGAACGTGAATGGCTCTTCTCACTCATCCCGCTGACGATTGGCGCGGGCTTTCTCAGCTTCGGCGTGTACGGACTCCGCCACGCCAGCGTGCTCCGTCGCAGAGGTGTCACCGTAGAGGGCCGGATCGTCCGACATGAGGTCACGCGAAGCGACGAAGGCGCCACATTTTACCACCCGGTCGCAGCCTGGACGACCCGGGACGGCCGCGAGTGCGAGTACTCATCCAGGTTTGGCCGCGGAACCGTCAAAGGCAGCCGCGGAACCGCCGGAGGAAAGTTCGGCGTGGGAGCCCTTGTCATGGTCCAGTACGATCCGGAAGATCCGCGCCGGTTCGCGATCCCGGGCTGGGACCTGAAGATGTTCGACCTGCAGGCCACTGTGTTGGGGTCCGTGCTCACAGTCGGCACGCTGATGCCGTTGGTCGTCCGGCTGCTTACGCTCTGACGCAGCCGGCGGCAGCAAGCACGCCCCGCCCGCACCGAGTGCCCCGGGCCGCCACCGTTGATGGCTCCATGTCGCAGAGTCGCAGCCATCAACAAGCCTTCGATAAGGCGGAGGCCCAGTACTCAGCCTTCGGCGCGATAGGTAACCGCGCGTCGGTGTCACCGGACCTGGCCCGTGCGACACGAGCCCGAAGCAGATCCGGTGACAGCGAAGCAGATTCGCCGTGACGGGACACGGGCCCGGAGCGTGGGGATGGACGCTCGTTTTCAGCCGGATAAGCCCTCCGGTTATCCGACGCGACACTGCCTACCGCGAAAAAGCTTCTCGATCGGGTTCCCAGGTTCCTGGTCGCCGTTCGTCGTACCTGTAGGCCAGGCGAAGAGGCCGGCCCTCACTCCTGGGGGTGCTCGGCGGCTGGCTTCAGGAACCCACACCCGGGAAGAGGAGATCGGCAACGTGCACATTCCCGTCCACACCCAGGCGATGCCCAATCCGCCGACCAGCTGACACCCCCGAATCAGCGACAGAGCCCACAGCCTGAGCCGGAACCACGACTCGTGAATGGAGCCGGCGAGGCCACCATCAGCATCGGCTTGCCCGTCCGCACCTCTACGGGTGGTCCCAAGTGGTGCTCAGTAGCCGCACCATGAGCGGAGAATGCGTCAATGTCCTCCGCCGCTGACCTTCGGGCCCGAAACGAGGGGGCCGCCACCCGCCTGTTTGCGATCATGGTCGGATGACTCACGACCCCTTGTACGGCGCCATCACTGTCTGTCTCAACCGGGAGAACGGCGTTGTGGATATATCCGGTCCGGCTGTTCCCCGGGTGAGGATCGCCCGGACCTGGCAAGCGAAGCGCGACAAGGAGGTGCCCATCGGCACACGCGACGCCAAAGAGCTCACCATCAGCGTGGAGGACACACCGGCGGTGATCACCCCGAGCAGGGACCACACGACTCGTCGCGTCCATATGGGGGCCGTCCAGTGCACGGATGCCACCTACCGGTTCGAGGCCGTCACGTTCTGGTGGAGTCAACTGAGCCTCCGCCAACTTGAAGCCACAGGTCAAAGGGCTGGTGTGACCGGTGCTCAGGGTGCTCAGGCTGGCCATGGGCGGCTGTCTGCGCAGTAGATCGTCCGTCAGCGGTTGATTGCCGGTTTTCGGTGCTCGAATCGGTGGCGGACGTGCGCTTCCCGACCAGTGACAGGCGTGACTCCGACGCCGTGGTGTTCGGCCACAGAGCCTCCGCAAAAACCCGTTGGCGGAATCACGGCGGCCACTGCTACGTTTTCGGAGGCCGTGCAAGAGAGCGAGGAGGTGGTACCCGTGAACGTATCGACATGGGTGCTTCCCTCCGGGGTCACGGTCGGGCGATAGGTCGTCCGGGAGCGCCGTTCAATGGCACTCCCGAAAGGCCCGACCATGCAATTCACTTCTGAACAGCGTCTCGACGACGCTGTCCTCGAGCGCGAATTCACCCTCGGCGAGATCCCCGGCATCCTGTGGACGCCCGGATCCGCATCCGCTCCGGCGCCGCTGATCCTGATCAGCCCCCCGCCCCTCGGACTGCGCAAGACGTACCCGCGACTGGTGGCCCGAGCCCGGCACTCCGCGGCGCACGGCTTCGCCACGGCCACCATCGAGCTCCCCGGAAGCGGCGACCGGCCCCGCTGGCCCGCCGCCGAGCAGGCCCTCGCCGACCTGCGCCGGGCTATGGAGGCCGGCGAGCCGGTCAGCGACGAGATCATCGACGCCCTCATCCTCCCGCTGGTCGACAAGGCGGTCCCGGAATGGCGGGCCGCCCTGGACGCCCTCCTGTCGCTGCCCGAGATCGGCGGCCCGGTCGGGTACTCGGGGGGAGTGATCTCCATCGGGACCCGGCTGGCGGTGGTCGAGCCGCGCATCTCGGCCGCTGTTCTGTTCGCCGGGAGTTTCGTCCCTCGCGCCATGTTCGAGGAGGCCCGCCAGGTCACCATTCCTCTGCACGTCCTGCTGCAGTGGGACGACGAAGGGAACGACCGGCAGGCGGCCCTGGACCTGTTCGACGCCTTCGGGTCCAAGGAGAAGACGCTGCACGCCAATATGGGCGGGCACACCGGCGTCCCGCAGTTCGCGGGGGACGCCGCGGCCCAGTTCTTCACCCGGCACCTGAAGTGACGCCGGGCCGTCAGGCCACCAGCAGACGGTAGCCGTGTTGGCCAGGATGCTGCTCATCCAGGGACAGGTCCTGGCCTCCTCGGCTCTCTACACCACGGGTCCCTGCCAGACTCTTGGCAGGGGCCCGAGCTGCCCGAAGCCATGAATTGCTCGACGTCTGCAGAGCTTCGAGTACTGCCCAAACTCGTGTACAGGTGCTGTCGGCTCGTGAACGAAGCCACTCAATCACACCCCAACCCCATCAACGGGCTTCTACGATCTGTGCATGCTGGATCCCGAGCTGCGGGAACGGATCACCGCGCGGCGCGCGGAACTGGACGAACTCGAAGAGCAGCTGGCAGAGGTGCGGGCTGAGCGGGACGAACTCGCCGTCGCCGAACGAGTCCTTGAACGGGTGAGTGAGCAGCTCGCCGACGAGCGCGCCTCGGCCGCGCCGGCGGCGGCCGGGCAGGTGGGCGGGCAGGCGGTGATGCTGATCCCGCAACGCGCACCGGGCGTGGAGGAGGTCACGCTCCCGCCGGAGTATCAGCGCATCCTGGCCGCCGTGCGGCAGGCCGCCGGGCCGGTCATGGCCCGCCAGGTCGGCGAAGTGCTGAAAGTAGACATCAGCGTGCGGGGCAAGCTGGAACCGCTGCGCGGGAAGCTGATCAGGCTGGCCGACCGCGGCTGGCTGCGGAAACTGCCCGACGGCCGGTTCACCACCCGTCTGTGACCAGGCACAGCGACACCCGGAACGGTGCGTCAGGGGCGTGACCGGGATGCCCCCGACGGCCGTTGGAACTGTGTGACGAGTACCAAAGAACGCGCCGGGGATACCTGCCCGCTTGTCTACCAGTGCCGTCTGCCGCTGTCCACGCACACCGTCAACCACCTTGCCGGTCTGCTGCGACGCCACCTGAAAGCGATACGGTCCCGGTGGCGGATCCTGCCGTCCGGGAGGATCGCGGTGATCGTCTTGGCCGTGCTCCGTCACGACCAGCGCCTGGCCGACATGGCTGGTGGCACCAATGTGTCCGAGTCCTCCATCCGCCGCTGGCGCGACGAGCTGATCGCCCTGCTTGCCGCGCAGGCCCCGCGCCTGGACCGCGCCCTGAAGAAGGTCGCCAAACAGGGCGGAGAGGTGGTTCTGATCGACGGGACCCTCATCCGCACCCAGCGCCGCACCGGAAGGGCCGACCGGCGGAACTACTCCGGCAAACACCACCATCACGGCCTGCACTTCCTCGCCCTGACCGACGAGAAGGGCCGGCTGATCTGGATATCCGCCGCCCGCCACGACCACATCCTGGCCCACTTGCGCGCCGCCGGCCTCGGGGCACTGGCCGACCTCGGCTTCCGCGGCCTGGACAACGACGTACGCGACCCCCTGATCGTCACCGGTTTCCACGCCAGCCGCACCCACAAGCTCACCCGCGGCCAGAAGACCGCCAACCGCGTCCTCGCCGTCGGACGCGCACCGGTCGAGCACGGCTTTGCCCACCTCAAGAACTGGCGGACCCTCACCAAACTCCGCACCGACCCCGCCCGTGCCACCCAGCTCCTTCGCGCCCTGCTTGTCCTGACGAACCTCGAAGTCAACCGCTGACGGACGATCTACTTCGCAGACTTCCGCCCACGACCAGCGTGAGCACCCCGAAAACCGGTCACACCAGCCCTTTCACCTGCGACTTCAAGTTGGCGAAGGCTCACTGCTGAGGGACGGGATGTGCGTGGGGCGGTTCAGGACAAGGATCAGTGGGCGGGTGATGGTGCAGTGGCAGGCGAAGGCGGCGGATGTGCGTCCCCTCGACGCCTCCGTCGGGTTCGCGCTTGCAGCGGCGTTCGGTACTGGTGGCGGCCCGGGGTGGCGGGAGGCGATCGACGATGCCATGGACCTCGTGACGTTGCTCCCGTGACTGACCAGGGCCGAGCCAGGTTCTCGCGCCTCGTACATCGGGGTGCCGTTGACCGACACAGGCGGCGAGTAGCTGAGCATGGCATTTCTTAGCTTCTGCCTCTTACCGTCGACACGTAGAAGTTGTGACTTCTTTCCTGCGGTGGACAGAGCCTTCGACAAGTCCCATCTTCCCAGGTCAGGAGCGCTATCCCCTACCTGATCGGCCTCCGGACGCTCCGTTTGCAGAAGCGCGAGGTCAGGGCCTTCCATCGCCCGTCGGGCTCAGGCCGGGTTCCACCAGCGCCTGCCGGTGCGGCGGAGGGTGTCTTCGTCCGTCGTGCGTGCGTGGGCGCGCAGCAGGCGCAGCAGCGAGTCGAAGGCGGCGGTACGGGGGCGGGAGACCGGCCAGGCCAGCAGGGCCGTGCACGGGGGGAGGTCGGTGACAGGGACGAAGCGGACGCCGGGCCGGGGCATGAGGGCGAGGGTGCTCTCGGTGATGAAGCGAGTGCCGTGCCCCAGGCTGGCCAGGGAGACGCAGTCCTCCAGAGTGGTCGCAATGTGGTCGGAGTACCGCACGGGGGTGCCGTCGGGGCGCGGGTCGGCGGCCCAGAACTCGCGGTACTCCCGGCGCACGTGAGGTGAGTAGCCGATGACGGGCAGGTCGGCCAGGTCCGCGAGGGTCACCGACTCGCGCTCCGCCAGCGGGTGGGTCTCGGGTATGCAGGCGAACCGAGCCTCGCTGCCCAGCCGCAGCGTCTCGAAGTCGGCGGGCATGGGCCCGTAGCAGATGACCGCGTCGACCTCTCCGTCCAGTGGCGCCCTGACCTGCGCGATGTTGTCGACGGCGCGCCACTCGACATCCGGGCCCGAGTGGCGTCCACGGAGTTCGTCGAGAAGGATGCGCAGGGCGGGCAGGGCCGATATGTAGGAGCCGATGACCACTCGGTCCTGCGCAGCTGGGTGTGCCACCGCTTCTGCGGCACGCAGCAGCTCGTCAACGGCCTCCACCACGGCTCGCGCCTGCGGCAGCAGGGCCTCCCCGGCCGGCGTGAGCTCCACCCGCCGCGTGGAACGCTCCACGAGGCTCACCCCCAAGTGCTCCTCAAGGGCGCGGATCTGCCGGCTGAACGCGGGCTGACTCACGAACAGCCGCCTTGCCGCTCGCCCGAAGTGCAGCTCCTCCGCCAGCGCGAGGAGCAACCGCAACTGATGCGGACTCGGATCGGACGCCATGATTCCCCCTTTGTCGGGACGGCAGGTCAGCCGCCCAACCTCCGATGCGGGAAGGGTATCAATCGCCTTCTGCTTCACATCAATGAGTCCTTCCGCACGGAATCCTGCTCGGCCAGAATGAACTGTGGCGCTCGCGAATGGGCGTGCAGTACAAACACCGTTGAATTCTTGCCGAGGGGAAGCCATGCTCCAAATCAAAGGGACTGCCGCTGCTGTAGGGCTGACCGCCGCGCTGCTGTTCGGCGCGGGAGTCGCGGCGGCGGGCACGGCGAATGCTGCGGTTGCCGGGCAGCCGGGGGCCGCGACCGCCTCAAAGAGTTGGCATTACGCAGCCCATTACTCCTCCGAGGCGAGGTGCATTGCGGACGGCCACACGGCCGACGTGCCGTGGCAGTGCAGGAAGAGCGCAGGCAGCGGTTACTCGCTTTACCTCTACTATTGAGCGCTGTCACCCGGCGAGCCGTGAGGTCATGTCTTCGAGTCCCAAGCGAGAGGATGGACTGGTGAGCCGAAACCCGGCCAGGGTGCTGGTGCCGTGTCACTCGCGCCGGACCTCGGCTCGTCCTCATGCACGCTGCTTGGCCGGCCCCAGGCCGTACCCGACAGGTACCTCCGGCTGATTCCACAACTGCGGTCTGACGGGCCGCCCACGGCAGGGGAAAGTCATCTCACTGGACCTTCCTCCGACGTCAGGCCACAGGCTGACCGAAATTCGGACGATCACGGCCCCCATCACGACAGCCCAGGGGTCGCTACCGACGTTCTCATTCCATTCCCTGCATTCAAGGAGAATCCTTTGAAGCACAAGACGAGGATGGGCGCCCTCGTTGGCGTAACGGCCCTCAGCGTGGCTGCACTGGCCACACCAAACGCCGAGGCGGCATCGCGTACCGCTCACTATCAGTTCGGGAAGTGCTTTGCCGACGTATACGTTCACACCAACAACACCGGCCCCGATGTTGAGGCATTCTTCGGGATATTTTGCGAACGTGGCGGGTCGGTGATCGTAACGCCTTGGATCAGTCTCCTGAAGAACGGCCACGCCTACGGTAACCCGAAAAGCCCGGGCATCCGAATCGTTAGCGAAGGGAACGGCGTGAACTATAGCGTCGCCAAAGAGAACGGACGAGGAAAGCAGTGCTATCAAGGCAAACTGAGCATGGATTTTCTGAGTGGCACAGAAATCCCCCACCATAAGTACATCAAGACCCCCTGCCTAAACGTCTAGCCTCGATCTTGCGTGAGGGTCCGTCAGCCTGCAGACGGACGGACCCTTTCCGTCTGTTCAGGGCGGAATCTTCTGCAGGTGGGCAGGCTGGTGGCCCGGCTGTCGCTTCGGGTGGGCGCCGGGTTCCACTGCTCCGGAGAGTCGGGTGTTCGTCGGGACAGGTCGTTGCAGTTGGCCAGCCGGGGTTCGGCAAGGCCTGCAGCCGTTCGAACGCGCTGATGATCACGTCGACCCAGGGGCAGGTGCCGGCCAGGCGGAGGAATCGGCGTCGGCCGGTCGTTACGAGCTGGGCGGCGGCCGGAGATGCGCAGGCGCAGGCGTTTGAGCCCACCGCCAGGCAGTCTTCGGCCAGCTTGGTGACTCAGGCGCCGTCGCGGATCTCTCCGTCCGGTTCGACGGCCGCCGTCCAGGCCGAGGCCGGGACTTTGAGCACGGCGGTGAATCTGCTCGGCGATGACCATGCCGACCGAGTGCGACAGCCCTTGTCCGTGTGCGGTGGGCCAGTTGAGGAACTCATGGGTGCGGCCACCGGAGTCGGTGCGGATCAGGGTGCGCGATCCGTGCCGGTATGTCCTGGGCAGCTGGGCGATGGCCAGGCGGGCGACTTCGATGTGGTCGAAGGCGGTGTTGCCGCCGCGTTGCCAGGCCGCAGCAGCCCGGCCACTGTCTCCCCCGTCCTCTCGCGTCCGAAGCCGGCGAAGCTGGCCCTGCTGCTGCCGGCCCTCAGAGCGGTGGTCGAGGAGAAGCTCGCGCTGAGCTGGTCGCCGGAGCAGATCTCCGGCTGGCTGCAGCGCCGGTTCCCCGGCGAGAGCGCCATGCAGCTCTCGCACGAGGCGACCTATCTCTCGCTCTTCGATCCGCGTCGCAGGCAGGCCATCAACCGCAAGCTGACCCAGCGGTCGCGGGCCGCGCTCCCGATGCGGCAACCGCGGGCGGCGCGGCGTCCGTCGTGCTGGGGCATCATCCGCGACATGGTCTCCATCAGCCAGCGTCCGGCCGAGGTCGAGGACCGCACGGTGCCCGGGCACGGGGAAGGCGACCTCGTCACGGGCAGCCGGCCGTCCGCCATCGCCACGCTCGTCGAGCGCACCACCCGCTACACGGCCGTGGTCGCACTGCCGGACGGCATCAAGGCCGAGCAGGTCACGCCGCACCCGATCCGGACAAGGGGCAGCATCCCTCGGTCGCCACGGTCTACCGCCCTCTCGCCGAGGACAACGACATGGCCTGAGCCCTGCCAGGCTTCAAGAGCATCTCATGACCCCTTTGACCCATATCTCGGCCAGACCCCATATGCGGGCGCGCGTGATCCCTGGATCACGCCTCCGTCGAGGGGGTGGTCGGCCGTGGCAGGCCCGCCTCGGCGACCGGCGATGATTGATGCGGGCGGGCTGGGCAGTGGCGTCCGGTGGGTTCTCGGGGGTGGAGCAGTGATCGAGGTCGGGCAGCAGGGCGCGTTCAGCGTGAACTGTGTTGGCATGGAGCGTCAGCCGTTCCCGTTGAGCTTCAGCATCCGCGAGGCCGAGGGCCTGTGGCAGGTGAGCGCCGGTGCAGCCCAGGCGGGCGAGCTGGTCGACCTGCTCGTGGCCGTGGCGAACGACGCCGTGGCGGTGGTGTCGCTGGAGACCAACTCCTACCTGGATGAGGACTGGCATCCGCTGCGCCCCTCGCTGATCGCGGCCGAGCTCGGCGTGCCGTGCACAGTCCACTCCCTCGGGTCCTGGGCGTCCGGCACGTACGGACTCGCGGAGGAGTTCCTGGTGATGGACCGCGAGCTCCTGCCCCGTCTCCTCGACGGCACCTGGTCGCCGTACGAGCTGACTCTGATCGACGTGCCCGCCGACGTGACCACGGAGCAACTCGACGAGCTCGCCCTCGTGCTCGGCACGACAGACGTCGACGAGCCGCTCCTGAGCCGCCTGGGAGACTCCCGGGTCTGGTTCTCGGGCCACGACGACTGCTACGTGTTGTTGGAGACCCGCGACCCCGCCCTGCCGGCCGCGGTCCTGGCGCGGCTGCTGACCCTGCTGGCCGGCTCCGCCCTCGCCGAACTCGCCGAACTCGCCGAGGAGCCTCTCTCGCACGTTCCCGAGCCCGGGCCCTGGCTACCTGAGCAGCTGATCGCCACCGCACCTCACTGGATCGGAGCCCTGGGCAACGTCACCGAGGATCTGGTCACCATCGGGCTGGCTGCCCTGCCAGACCGGTGGCAGCTGGGCGTCTCGTTCCCGCAGCAGGCCGACCTCACCGCGACGCTCGACCAACGTCACGGCACCTGGCGGATCACGCCCGCGGAGTAACACGAGGAGCCACCCCGGCGAGGTGCCGGGTATCAGCGGTGGCAGGTCACGCAGCCTACGGAGCGAGCACCGGAAGGTTGAGCCGGGCCGGGTCCAATCCTTGTCTTCCTGACCAGACACGAGGCGCCACCGGACCTGTCTCACTGCCCTGCGGGCCACCCAAATCGCTCAGCCGGGCCAAATAGAGCGCTCAGGGCGCTCAGTCGCACCTGATGTGACTGAGCGTGCTGTCCGGCACCGTTCGTCAATTCCGTGCTCAGCTCCGTGCTCAGCCGAGATCGGTCGGCCGAACGGATTGCAGCCGCCGTCGAGAGTGTGTGCCGGGGACTCGGGGACGACTCGTCGCCTATTTCAGTGCACTGCCATGCCACCGGACCCTGGCCGCCCGCGCACGTCCGCCACGGGCATCCGGGTGCACCCGCCTCGGTCCCGCCCGAGCATCACCTTCTTCACCGGGGTGTGCCCAGGCACGCCCTGGCACCAGTGAGGCGTTCGCCGAACACGGAGCGCCCACACGCCGACATCGGCCCCGCCGGGCGTTACCGACAGGACCGTTACATCAAGGCAGCCGGACCCGTCCGACTGGGCTCAGGCATCGAACAAGATCTCGTGCGGGCTTGACCTTCGACTCACCCATGAGTCGTTCTTCCGGGTTCCCGACGACGTAGTGAGCGACGGTACCTCCGTCCTTGACGACCTGCCCGCGACCTGCTGTGGATCACCGAACGTCTCCCTGGTGACCCCGCCTGCGACGACCTCGGGGTCCTGGACGCCGCAGTGGCACGTACGCGCGCACGGTGGATGGAGCAAGACACCTACGCCTCCGACTGGCTCAAGGCGGCAGCACTGCTGCAGATCCTGGCCTTTCACGAGCCTCTGGAAGCCCACAACAAGCTCTTCGCCTGGGCCTGCGCCGAGGCATTTCTCCACGCTAACGGCCACACCCTGGAGTACAAGGCGGACGACGCCATCAGCATCGTGGTGGGCGCCGCCACCAAGACACTCGACGTCGCTGCCCTCGCCACCGACCTCAAGGCCCTCCGCGCAGCCACGTGAGCCTCCGGTCCGCGGGCCAGTCGGCGACGCCTCACGGCGGGGAATGCGGGCTGGTACTGGTCTGGTGCGCCACCGTGAATGCGGAGCCCGCCCGGGCCATCGCACGCCGTCCGGGCGGGCCGCGCACCCAGCAGCGGAACAAGCGCTGCTCCCACGCCCGGCGTGCGCGGCCGCCTGCATCCTGGGCCGTCAGGCACTCGATCGGCGACAGCCATACCCGAACCGTCGCCGCGTGGCTGTGTACGCGACCTACGGTTCTGGCCCAACTTGTGTGGTGGTGCCACTGTGCGTGACGTCTGAGATTCCGTGTACTGGGCGAAGGGCTTGGTCCACCGCGTTATAGGGCGATCAGTCCGGCTGCCGTCTCCTTGAAGCCACAGCCATTGAAATAGAACGAACGCAGGTGCTCCTCAAAGTCGACGTGAAGCCACTCGCACTTCGCGACACGGGCTTCTTTGGCGGCAGCTGCGACGAGCGCGGCTCCGACTCCTCTCGACCGGCAGGGCTGTGCGACCACCGTGTCGAGGATGAAGGCATGAGCTCCGCCGTCCCAGACAACGTTGACGAAGCCGATCAGAGAGCCGTCTTCCCATGCGCAGACCCAGCCGAGGCTGTGGCGCTGCAGCCGTTCTCGCCAGTCGGTCTGAGTGACCGGGTGGCCGAAGCCGTCGGCATGCAGCGCGTTCAGGGAGGCGTTGTCGAAGTCACCCCGCCACTCGTACTTGATCGTCACGTCCCGATCGTATGTCCGTGCCGCGCCTGGTCCTGACTGGATTACGGAGCGAGGAGAACCCGCTTGCCGAGCACTTGAAAGCCGGCGTGGCCGAACATCTGGCGCTTGAGCATCTTGATCCGGTTGGCATGTCCTTCGACCGCGCCTGAGCTCCAGGGCAGGGTGAGGCCGGCGATGACGGCGTCGCGGTCGCGGTCGATGCCTGCGGCGAGGGTGTGGAGGCTGGGCAGCTCGTCTTGTCGGACGGCGTCGAGCCAGTCCTGCAGACGCTCGCCTTGGCGTTCGGTGAGCATGGTCGCGAAGGTGCGGATGTGCCGGGTGAGGGCGTCCAGTTCGGGGCAGTGAGCCCGGACGGTCTTGAGCTGGAGCTGTTCGGTCTCGCCAAGCGTTTCCGGACGGCGGAGAATCACCCGGCGACAGCCCGGAGAGAGGGAGGTCGTGCGGTCACGGGTCGCGGTGAGGTGCGCTTGTTGCGCAAGCAGGCGCGGACGCGCTGGTAGCTGCCCTTGTAGCCGAGTGGCACGATCTCTTCCCAGAGCTTCCAGGCGTTGGTGCAGCCGTCGTTCCAGCGGTCATCGAGGTAGGTCTTGTACTCGCCGAGTACGGAGGTTCGGTTCTGCCACGGGCCGGTGAAAAGGTCTTCCGGCCTGGCGGTCGCGGCTGACTTTCGGGCAAGTTGCCGAGCCGGCCACAGACGCTCAGCCGTCACTCAGCGTGGCCGCACCAACAGAAGCTGAGCCAGAACCCGACTTGCGACGTCGTTTCGACGTGAGATTGAGAGCCGCACGCTTGCACGAATAGGTGATGTTCACGAGAACGGGAGTCAGCTGCCGCATGCCCTTCCCCGGAGGTATCCGTCACGGCCTGGTCCGGTTGGTGGGAGGCTGTTGAGAGGCGTTCGGTGGTGCGAACAGTGCCTGGACGATTTCGGTGGCCAGCTCTCTCAGCCAGGTGTGGGCGTGGTCGTTGTCGTAGCGCTGGTGCCACAGCAGGTACAGGGGGACGTCGGGTAGCGGGAGTGGTGGCGGCAGCGTGGTCAGGCCGAGTTGTTTCCGAGCCGTGCGGGTGACCGCGTCGGGGAGGGTGACGATCAGGTCGGTGTCGAGGGCGAGTTGCAGGGCGAAGGTGGCGGTGGGCCCGGCGGCGACAACGCGTCGTTCGAGGCCGTGTGTGGTCAGGGCGTCGTCGATCGGGTCGCGCAGGTTTCCGCGCCGCGAGACGGTGAGGTGTTCGGCGGCTGCGTAGCGCTCGAGGCTCAGCGGGCCTTCGGTGAGCGGGTGGCCTGGGCGGACGGCAACGATCAGCCGGTCCCTGCCGACGAGGCGGTGGCGGATGTCGGGGAACGTCGGAGCGCTGGAGCTGGATTCGAGGTCGACCTCACCACGGCGCAGTTCGGCGTCGTCCGTCCCGGGTTCGGCGGACAGGCGCAGGCGGACGCCGGGGGCCTGATGGTGGACGGTCGCGGTCAAGGCGGTGCCGCAGGCTGCGGTCAGGGCGTCGTGCCAGCGCACGGTGAACACCCGGTCCAGAGCCGCCAGGTCGAGTTCCTGCTGTGCGGAGAGAAGTTGGTGGGCCTGTTGCACGAGGGCGTGGACCTGGGCGCGCATGGCCAGCGCGCGGGTGGTGGGGACCATGCTGCGGCCGGTACGGACCAGGATCTGGTCACCGGTGGCCTTGCGGATGCGGCCCAGCGAGCGGCTCATCGCCGGTGAGGTGACATGGAGGCGTGCTGCGGCGCCGGCGACACTGCCTTCTTCCAGCAGGGCGTCCAGGGCGGTGAGCAGGTTCAGATCCAGTTGCATGAGAGTAACTCTACAAATGAAAAGCATGCACTTGTTGTTAATGGTCAGGCGGCCTACCTTCGAAGTGCGGGGCGAGACAACCGCCCCGCTTCGACCGGTCCCAGGGAGCCCACCATGAGCACAGTCATGCCTTTCAACGCCGACGCGACGCTCCTGTCCGACGTGACCGCTGCGGTGAAGGCCGCCGGCGTCACGCTGCGCGACCGCTACACCTCGCACGCCCGGGGCGTGAGTCTGGACGAGGTCGTCGGCGAGATCCACGCCAACGACGACGCGGTGCTGGACGTGCTGCGGGAACCTCTGCTGCGGGCCCGGCAAGGGTCGCAGTGGGCCGAGGACGAGCTGGCCGGCGGCGCGCTCCCACCCGGGGAGTGGTGGGTCGTCGACCCCGCCGAGGGCAACATCAACCACGTCCACGGCATGGAGGACTGGGCCGTCACCGCCACCCTGGTCCGCGACAACCAGCCGGTGCTCACCGTCGTCCACCTGCCGCTGACCGGCGACACCTACACCGCCGTCGCCGGCGGTGGTGCCCGCCTCAACGACCGGCCCCTGGAGGTGTCCGCCAAGACCGACCTGGCCGCCGCGCTCATCGGCACCGGCCAGGCCAAGCCTGGCGAGGACGAGCGCACCTTCCGGCGGATCGGTGACTCCGTCACCGCCATGCTCATCAACGGCCTGGTCGTGCGCGTGTCCGTTCCCGCCACGATGCAGCTCATCCACGTCGCCGCCGGACGCATGGACGCGTTCTGGCAGTTCTCCGACGTCCGCTCCGGCCTGGTCGCCGGCGCCCTGCTGGTCTCCGAAGCCGGAGGCACCGTCACCGACCTGACGGGCGAACCCTGGAACACCGGCAGCCGCGACTTCCTGGCCGCCGCCCCCGGCATCCACGGCGCCGCCCTCAAGGTCCTCTCGCCGATCGCCTGACCGGACGTCTCCGCCCTTCCCCACCCCGATACCGCAAGGAGCATCACTCATGACCAGCATCGGCATCCTGGGCGCCGGCCGCGTCGGCACCAACCTCGCCGGCAAGCTCTCCGCAGCCGGACACCATGTCACCCTCGGTGGCCGGAGCCCCGAAGACACCGCCGCCCGCACCATTGGGCTCGCCCCGCGGATCGCCTTCGCCGACCAGCGCACCACTGCCCGCACCACGGACATCGTGATCAACGCGACGCCCGGCGACAGCTCCCTGGAGCGCCTCACCGACCTGCGCGCCGAGCTCTCCGGCAAGATCCTCATCGATGTCTCCAACGCCACCCGCGACGCCGGTGACGGCCTGCCCGGAGATCTGTGCTATCCCGGCAGCAGCCTTGCCGAGAAGCTCCAGGCCGCGCTCCCCGGCACTCATGTGGTCAAGACCCTCAACACCATGCTGTTCATGGTCATGACCGCTCCCGAAACCCTGGCCACCCCACCGACCGTCTACCTCTCGGGCAACAGCGAGCACGCGAAGAGGACCGTCACCGGCCTGCTCGGCGACCTGGGCTGGCAGCCCGAACGGATCGAGGACCTCGGCGACATCGTCACAGCCCGCGCCACCGAAGCCATGATCCTGATCGTGCCCCACATCCTGCGCCGAAACGGCTTCAAGCCCTTCGCCGTCTCCCTCGCCCGCTGACCCACCAAGACCGGGTCGGACCAAAACCAGGTAGCGGGCTCGTGCGAGGCAGCTGGGTGTCGGCAGGAATCAGGGCCGCCGGGCTGCAAGTGACGCCCGAACTCATCGACATTGATCATGCCTACTACACGGGAGGCGACTCCCGTGTCGGTGACGAAACGCAGATGCGCTTGTCGTCTCCGTACGCCGAGGCGTGTCCTCGGCAGCCTCCAGCAGGCGCGCGGCCACAACATGCTCGCGGTCGTCACGAGGCTCTGGGTTCTTGATCTTCGCCAGCTGCCCCGTTGGAGGCGTTCAGCGCCGTACAGGCCGACCCGAAGGTGTCCCAGGACTTGATCGAGGCGGCCCTGACGCTGCTGCCCGAGCTACACGCCGCGCTCGATGCCGCGCAGTCGGCCTCCCGGCCCGCAACGGCAGCACGGCTGGCAGCGGCAAGGAAAACCGTTGACCGATCGGCCGGGGTCTACCGAGAGGCCGACCGCTGACGCCCAAACCCTGGCGGCGGAAGACCTGAGTTGATGAGGAATGGGCTCGGGTCATTCGGCCGAACGAGCGCCGCGTTCGGGTTATTGGCCTGTCGCGGACCGTGCGCCGTCGCCGAACCTACTTGTGCACACCATAAGAGCTCGTAACTGCCACGGTTTCAGGGTCGTTTCAGGCGATCCGAAGCCCCTTTCTCACGCAGCTGCTGTAGCGGCGAAATCCGCGGCTCCGCAGACCACCACTGACGCGAGCGTGCTCCTCCACAACCCAAGCCGCTCCTTCTCCCTCCGTCGCCACTGTCGCAAAACCGGCTCGACGCCCAACGGGGGAGGTGTCATGGTCCAGTCATGAAGAAGTTCGCAGCGCTATCGGTAACAACCATCGCAGCGACCGCTCTCTTCGCCACCATGGCGGCACCCGCACACGCAGGGCCCTCCTGGAACACGCGAGTCAAGTGCCAGCAGACCGACCCGGACGGCCGGAAGATACCTACACGGTTCGGCAACTCCGAACTCGGCTGGAACCACTTCTCCGGACCGCACAACATCAAGACGTGCAGAGCCGTCAACGCCGCCCTCTCCGGCAAGGTCGACAAGAAGAACGGCGACCGGCTCGAATACTGGGGCGACGCCATCAACGGAGGCCGCCACGTCCGCATCATCGTCATCGCCCAGTACTCCCGCAAGACCGCTGACGGCCGCTACGATGCAGGCGACGGACAGAAGATCGGCGTCATCACCGCCTACTGCAAGGGCATGAACAAGTGCCCCAACTGGCTCAACGAGTGACATTCATGCATGAAGAGATCGGCGAGCAGCAGGCGGACATCACCCGCCTGTTGCTCCACCACATCCACGCCCCTCTTGCCGGCACTCAGCTCATCCGAGGCGTCCTCCCCGTACCGCCACCGGCCGAGGCCATCCGCATCGTCACAGGAAGTGAGCACGCCTGCGCACCGGACGAGCTGATCGCTTACGAGATCCCTTTGCGGACAGACGATGGTCTGCTGACCGCTTACGACATCATCGGAATCCTGCGCTCCGTGCTCACGGGTACCCACTTCCACCCCAATGATCGCGTCAGCACGATGATGGGCATGAGGCTCGTCCGCGTGGAGCAGACCGACGTAGAACCAGCCGCTGACACCCCGGACGACAACGCGTTGAGGATTCTTCGCACCATCGCTTGCCCCTTCATCGAGGACCAGTCGAGCACACGTCTACGCGGCTTCCTCTTCACGGGGCAGGACCGGTTCCGTCTCTACCTCGACACAACGGAGACCCCCGGCGTAGTAGCCACCGACGTGCGGCTGTCCGGCGCCATCACTGCCTTGACTGCGGCCCTGCCCTCCCTGATTACCGAAGAGGAGCGCTGGACGGCGGACGACTCCGATCCGCACTGTTCCCGCGCCGTGGACCTCACCCACTGGTGACAGAGCTCGAGGCCGAGGCCGGCCGCGCCGGCCCGGGCTCAACCGCCGGGCTGGCGAAGCCCGACCGGCGAGGGGGGCTTCGCCGGTTCGGCGGTCAGGCGGCTCTTACTTCGCCGAGGTAGCGATAGGCCGACCGTTCGGAACAGCCCAGACGCCCTGCCGGCGTCTTGCCGTTGATCGCCGCCCCTTCAGCCTTCATGACGGCTACCATCTTCTTCACGACATGGAGGGGAACCGCCTTCCGGCCTCCCTCGGATCTGCGGGGTCTCGCCGCTGCCGGCTCGCTCCTTGCGAGCGGCTGAGGTTCGAACAGTCGCATCAAGGAGTTGGCGCGCTGCCAGGTGGAGGGACTCCTCAACCTCGGTTGCGAAGAAGCTCGCCGCCTCCTCCAGCTCCCGCCTGCGGTCGGCCGCAGGCAGCTCGTCGACCGGCACGGCCGCCATGTGGAGCATGTGGCCACGACGAGCGGCGGCACCGAGGAGACGACTGCCACGAGGTCCGACGGCCCGGCTGTCGGATGCTTTGCCGCCTTCAGGGGGCATGAGCTGGAGGTAGTCGGCGACGACGGTGGCGGGGGTGTTTGCCGCGGGAGGTCATCCATCGCATGCGGGCCCGGATTTTGGACAGGGTGAGGTTGGCGGAGTCGTCGAGGACGGAGTTCTTGGCGGTGGCGAGCTGGTCGGCGACCTTGGCGATGCGTCCCCAGTCGGCTTCGGTGAGCTTGCGGCGGATGAGTCGGTCAAGGTTGACGCCTGCTTCGGCGGCGGCGAGACGGGTCATCAGTTCGTTGCCGCTCATTTCCATGCCGGCGACCAGGGCGGGCCTTGCGCTTGAGAGCGACGTGGACTGCGAGGTTCATGCCGAAGAGGCTTTTGCCGTCGGCGGTGGCGGCGCCGACGGTGATCAGTTGGCCGACTTGAGCTCGATTGTTTTCGCTGAGGTCGTGCCAGGGGTGTCCAGGGCGTTGGGGTCGGCTCCCGCCTGGAGTTCGTCGAGGAATCCTTCCCAGCGGTCGCCAACGGACAGCAGCGGTGCGGCGTCTGCTGTTCCGGTGGCGGCGGCCTGGACTTCGGCCATGGCACCTTCGACGATCGGCTGTCGTCGGCCTCAAGGACAGTAAAAGCCGGGCGCGTCGGCGCGGCCCGCAGATGCGGGTGAGCGGGTGACGCCGTGCTCCGCCGACGCGGACGTCACCCGTCTGCCGGCCGCGAGCTGCATCTGCACCCGTTGCAAACCTAGGACCCTTAGGTTTAACCTAGGACGCCTAGGAGAGCGGAGGGCTCATGGCACGGGCAGGACTGACCGCGGAGCGGGTGACGATCGCGGCCGCCGAGTTGGCGGACGAGGTCGGGCTCGACCAGGTCACCATGGCGCGGGTGGCGCGGCGACTCGGCGTGAAGGACGCGAGCCTCTACACGCACGTCCGCAACCTGGAGGACCTGCGCGGGCGGATCGCGTTGCTGGCAGCGGACGAGAAGACGCTCCGCATCGCGGAGGCGACCGCCGGGTGTGCGGGCAAGGACGCGCTGGTCGCGTTCGCGAACGCCTGGCGGGAGTACGCCCACCGGCATCCGGGCCGCTACGCGGCCACGCAGACCCCGATCCAGATCGACCCCGAGCTGGCCGCACAGGCGCCCGGACCGCGGCGTGCGATCGAGCTGACCTACGGCATGCTGCGCGGCTACGGCCTGGCCGAGCCCGATCTGACCGACGCGGTCCGGCTGCTGCGCAGCACGTTCCACGGGTTCGTCGCCCTGGAGGCCACGGGCAGCTTCGCGCACAAGCGTTCGCCGCAGCACTCCTGGGTCCGCGCCCTCGACGCCTTGCACACCCTCCTGGAGCACTGGCCTCCGTCCCGAGAAGGAGAACCCTCATGACCGCCCCGACCACCGGCACCCTGCGCGTGAACGGCGCGACCTTGCACTACGAGGTACGTGGCCGGGGCCCGCTCCTGCTGCTGATCCCCGGCGGGGCGGGGGGTGCGGCCGCCTTCGACGGCATCGCCGACGCCCTGGCCGCCGAGTACACGGTCGCGACCTACGACCCGCGCGGGATGTCCCGGAGCACGCTCGACGCCGCCGAAGCCGAGCAGCATGTGGCCGAGCACGCCGACGACGCGTTCCGGATGCTGGAACTGCTCTCGCCCCACGAGCCCGCCCGGGTGTTCGGTGCCAGCTCGGGCGCGATCGCCGCCCTGCACCTGCTCACCGCCCACCCCGACCGCATCGAACGGCTCGTGGCCCACGAGCCGCCGGTGGTGGAGGTCCTGCCGGACGCCTCCGAACATCGCGCGTTCATCGCACGCGTGCAGGAGACCCTGCACGCAGAGGGGCCCATGCCGGCGATGGCCGTGTTCGCTGCGGGGCTGAAGAGGGACGGCGACACCACCGGGCCGAAGGCCGCGACCACGCTTCCCCCGCAGGCAGCGGCGCGGGCCGAGCAGACGATGGCCAACCTGCCGTACTTCGTCGGGCGCATCGTGCCCGGCTTCATGGCCTACGCCCCGGACGCCCACCGGCTGCAGGAGCTGTCGGACCGGCTCGTGCTCGCCGGCGGCCAGGACTCGCGCGGTGAGCTGCCCTACCGTTCCGCCGCTTTCCTGGCCGAGCGCCTCGGCAGGGAACTCCTGCACTTCCCCGGCGGACACACCGGTCTGACCACGCACCCCGCCGAATTCGGCGAACTCCTCCGGAAAGCCTTCTGCGCCGCCCAGGCACGACGCGTGACACACGGGGAAGGCCCCTCCACCCTCGGGTGAAGGGGCCTTCGCCACGAAACGGCGCTCGCCGGCCCGGCTAGGTCACGGCGAGAGCCTTGACGCCCGACAGGATGGGGACGAGCTGGTAGTTCCCGTCACCCGCGCCGCAGGTCACCTGCGAGTCCGCGGTGTTGGAGACGTTCGTCCCGGCCGCGAACCGCCCGTCACTGCTCGGCACCACCGTGCTGAAGTGATTGCTCGCCGAGGACGAGTAGTACATGCACTGGTGCAGATTCACGTAGCGCCCGGAGGTCAGGTCCAGCGCCTTGACGCCCGACAGGATGGGGACGAGCTGGTAGTTCCCGTCACCCGCACCACAGGACACCTGCGAATCCGCGGTGTTGGAGACGTTCGTCCCCGCCGCGAACCGCCCGTCACTGCTCGGCACCACCGTCGTGAAGTGATTCGTCGCCGAGGACGAGTAGTACACGCACTGGTGGATGTTCACGTAGCGCCCCGAGGCGAGGTTCAACGCCTTGACGCCCGACAGGATCGGAACGACCTGATAGTTCCCGTCACCCGCACCACAGGACACCTGCGAATCCGCGGTACCGGAGACGTTCGTCCCCGCCGCGAACCGCCCGTCACTGCTCGGCACCACCGTGCTGAAGTGATTGGTGGCCGACGACGAGTAGTACATGCACTGGTGAAGGTTCAGGTAGCCCGAAGCAGCGGCCCGGGCCTGCGGCGGCTGCGGTGCGGCAGGGGCGGGCGCCGCCATCCCCACGAAGGCGCACACGCCCACCGCAGCGGCGACTGCCGGCCTCCACACGCGTCTGATCATCGATCGCATCATTCCTGGGTCCTCCCCAAGGTCCGTGCGACGCGGACACCCCGGCCCGCGACGGAACACCACCAGGAGACCACTGACGTCCATCACAGGTAATGGGACGAACGCAACAACCATCCCATTAAGCGACGAGTCGACCAGCCTTACGCACCGCCCCGCATGCACAACCGAATCCCGGCCAGAGCCCGGAAGCCCGTTCGGCCGGCGGGCCGTGAAGGACGAAGCGGCCCCCCTCCGTCAGTAGCCGACCGTGAAGCGGCGTTGGATGTGACGGGGGTTTTCGATCTCGTCGAGCAGGGCCACGGCAAGGTCCTGGGTGGAGATGTCGCCGGCGCCCTCCTCGTAAGGAAGCACCTGGTCGCCGCCCGACCGGTAGCGGCCCGTGCGTTCGCCGGGTTCGATGCGGCCGGCCGAGGGGCTGAGGTAGGTCCAGTTGCGGTCCGACAGGCGGCACAGGTCCAGGACCTCGGCGTGGGCGAGTACGACCTTGCGGTACTCGGCGGGGACGTGCAGAACGTCCGTCAGGACGCGCGCGAATCCCTCCTCGTCGTCCAGGAGCCGTACGCCCGGCGCCGACTCCAGGCTGCCACCGCCGCCGACCACGACGAGGCGGGTGGCGGGGTGACGCTCCAGCGCCTTCAGCAGCGCGGAGGCAGTGGCCGGCAGTACGTCGGCGTGGGCGATCTGGTCGGCGATGTCACCCCCGGGGGCGATGGCGTTCACGACGACGTCCAGACCGGCGACGGCCCGGGACGCACCCTCCGGGTCGCCGGCGTCGGCAACCCGCCACGTCGCACCGCCGCGGTCCGCCGGCACGCGTGCGGCGTCCCGCGTGACGGCGGTGACCGCATGACCCCGACGCAGGCCCTCCGCCACGACCGCCCGGCCGATGAGGCCGGTCGCCCCCAGCACTCCGATGTCCATGGGATTCCCCCTCCTTGATGGACGCCGTGCATTTACTACACGGCGTTCAGTTTCCATACGGCAGATAGTATCTCGGTGCCGTAAAGTGTCAACGGTGGGTAACGTGACGAGAAGCCGACGGGAACGCCTGCGGGCCGAGACGGCCCGGGAGATCAAGACGATCGCGCTGAAGCTCATGGCCGAGGGCGGTCCGGACGCCATCTCCCTGCGGGCGATCGCGCGGGAGATGGGCATGACGGCGGGGGCCGTCTACGGCTACTACGCCACGCGCGACGACCTGATCACCACGCTCGTCGGCGAGGTGTACACCGACCTCGTCGACACCGTGGAAGCGGCCCGTGACGCCCGGCCCGCCGACGATGCCGCCGGCCGGGTGCAGGCATGGGCCGGAGCGCTGCGGACGTGGGCACTCGCCAACCCCCAGGGCTTCCGCCTCGTTTACGGCGACCCCGTGCCGGGCTACCGGCCGCCGGAAGGCGGCCCCGGAGCCGCAGCACGCGCCCGTGCCTGCGCCGGGTTGACCGCCCTGATCGCGGCCGCATGGCCGCACGCCCGGGCCGCCCACGGCCACACCTCCTACCAGTGGTCCGACTTCGGGGAGGAGCTGGGCGCCCACGTCCGGGCCGAGCACCCCGGGCTGCCCCCCGAGGCGGTGGCTCTGGCCCTGCGCACCTGGGGGCGGATGCACGGCCTGCTGGCGCTTGAGCTCTACGGTCACCTCTCCCCCGTCGCCTTCGCGCCCGGGGCGCTCTACCGCGACGAGATGCGAGACCTGATCCGGTCACTGGGACTGGTCCCGCCCGTCGACTGACCACCTGCGCCCGGGTGCCGGCCTGCAACCGGACAGCCGGACAGCCCGTCAGCCCGTCAGCCGGTCGCCCCGTCAACAGCGGCGGATGGCCAGGACGGTGCTCCGCACCACGGCCTCCTTGAAGGCCGCCGCGGTACGGCCGGTCAGTGCCGCGGCGCGCGGGCTGTCGTCGGCCCGGGTGAACTGGACGATGCCGTCGTGACGGCCGAGGCTGATGTTGGTGAAGACGTACCTGACCCGGGCCGGCTCCGGTTCGCGGCCGGTCAGGCGGGCGGCGATGACGTCGGCAACCTGACGTCCCATGGGCATGGCCGTCTGGCACGACATGCGGGTGATGCCGGCGCTTCCGGTGTGCCCCGCGGCCGCGTCTCCCACCCCGTACACCTCGGGATGGGACACCGAACACAGGGTTCGATCGACCGTCATCCGGCCCTGCTCGTCCGTGGCGAACCCCGCCTCGCGCGCCAGAGAAGGGGCGCGGAAGCCGGTGGCCCAGACGACGGCGTCCGCGGCATGCGGCGTGCCGTCGTCGGACAACAACGCACCCGGATGGACTTCTGTGATGTGCGTGCCGGAATGGACGGTGACCTTCAACCGGTCGAGCGCGCGCTGCAGATGCCGCTGGGCGTGCGGTGACAGCCCGTCGCCGGTGCCGGATGCGGTGAACAGCGTCATCCGCAGGGCCGGGTAGGTCTCGGCGAGCTCGGAGGCCGTTTCCAGGCCGGTGAGGCCGCCCCCGACCACGGCGACGGTACTGCCGGGCGCAAGCCGGCTCACGTGGCGGTGCAGCCGCTCCGCCTCGCCCGCTCCGGCGAGCGTGTGGGCGTGTTCGGCCGCCCCCGGCACCGTGCCGTGGTGTGGCCGGCTCCCCAGGGCGACGACGAGCGTGTCATAGCCGACGGAGTGGGGGGCACCGTCGAGGCGGACGGTGCGGGCAGCGGCATCGACAGCACACACGCGGGCGGTGATGAGTCCGACCCGCGTGCCGCTCAGGAGGTCCAGCAAGGGCAGGTCGTGCAGGTGCTGTCCGGCGGCGAGTTGGTGGAGCCGGATGCGCTCCACGAACCGGTCCCCGGCATTGATCAGCGTGATGGTGACGTCGCTGTCGCGCAGCCGCCGGGCTGCGCGCTTGGCGGCGACGAGACCGGCGTAGCCGGCTCCGAGGACGACGAGGTGGTGGCTCATGGCGTGACTCGCTCTATGTGGTTTCGGTGAGTTCTGGTGAGTTCCGGTGATTTCTGGTGCGCAAGCGTGAGCCGGCGTGCGTCGGCGGGCGTCGACGTGCGTCGACGGGGGCGTCGGTGTGCGTCAGGCCGGTGCGCGCGCCACCATGACCGCCCAGGCGACGTAGCCGAGGTTGACCACGAGCCGCGCGACCGCGCCCGCCGGCCGTTCCAGCACACCGGGACGTGTGGGATGCGCGCGCCGCAGGGCGTCGAGGTGCGAGACCAGGTACACGGTGATGAGCCCGGCCGCCGCCCACCCGCCCGCTGCCCGGGTCCGGGGCACCAGGACCAGCACGGCCACCCCGACCTCCACCGCTCCGCTGACGGCCACGAGCAGGGCGGCCGCACCGAGCCAGGGCGGCACCAGGGAACGGAAGTACCCCGGGGTCACCCAGTGCAGCACCCCGACGGCCATCAGGAACACCGCCAGCGCGACGGCAGCGATAGCATGCATGGCGCGATGATCCCTTCGCCCCGCGCATGGACGCTTGAACAAAACGATCGCCGGCTCGTCTTCTCCACCGGTGCCGAGGCGACGCTGTTCGCCGAATCCGGTGGGGCCGGCGTCGCCCGCCACCACCACCCGGTGTGGAAGGTGGTGCTGCCGGTCGGCGGTCACGTCCGGATCGGGCGGGAGGGCCACCCGCCGCTCGCCGCGGCCGGCCTGGTCGTACCGCCCCAACTCACCCATACCTGCGCAGTGACGTCCCCGTACGCCGCCCTGTTCATCGACCCTTGGCACCTGCGCGCCGGCACAGGGCTCGTACGGCTCGACGCCGACGCGGTACGACGCCTGCTCGCTGCGCTCGGGCCGAGTGACGCCGACGGGCTCGGCGCGGCCGCCGGCGACCTGACGGCGGCCTGCAGCGAACTGATCGCTCTCACCGGAGCCGCGCCCGCGTCCCGCCTTGACGAGAGGGTGGCTCACGCCGTACGGACAGCCGCCCTTCCCGGACCTGACGGCTCGATCAGCGAGCTGGCCGCCGAGGTCGGCCTGTCGCCGTCACGGCTACGGGCCCTGGTCCGCGAGTCGGTGGGGGTCCCCCTCGTCCGGCTACGGCAGTGGGGACGCCTGCGGAACGCGGTCGCCGGCCTGCCCCACGCGTCGGTGGCCTCGGCGGCGGCCGCCGCAGGCTTCGCCGACCAGGCCCACCTGACCCGCACGTCCCGCACCCTCCTCGGCCGCACACCTGCCTCCCTGGGCCGCGCTTCGTGCGGAACGTGAGCCAAGTTGCGTACGCGCGTGGCGACTTTCGTCGACGAAAAAGACCGAGCAGGCATCGCCACGGCCTGCTAATGTCCCCGGCATGAAGCGCGCTGCCATGACGACGACGCCGGAGAGTGTCCCGGCGCGCTGACAGATGTCTCAGTCCGAAGCCCCGGGGCGAGTGCCCCGGGGCTTCGGCTTGTGGTCACTCGCCCGATGTCCACGAGGAGACCGCCATGCACGACCACCGCAAACTCGGCCGCGAACTGAACCTGTTCGACACCGACCCGCTGCTGGGCGCCGGACTGCCGTACTGGCTGCCCGACGGCGCGACCATACGGCACGTCCTGGAGGAGTACGTCCGCGCCGCGGAACGGCGGGCGGGCTACCGGCACGTGTACTCCCCGGTGCTCGGCAAACGGGAGCTGTACGAGCTCTCGGGGCACTGGGCGCACTACAGCGACGACATGTTCCCCCCGATGGACCTCGGCGGTGAGCAGGTCGTACTGCGGCCGAGCCTCTGTCCGCACCACGCGGTCATCTACCGCTCCCGCTCCCACAGCTACCGCGAACTGCCCCTGCGCATGGCCGAGCTCGGCGGCATGTACCGCTCGGAACTCTCGGGCGTACTCGGCGGGCTGACCCGGGTCCGAGCCATCCACCTGAACGACGCGCACATCTTCTGCACCCTGGACCAGGTCGCCGAGGAGGCACAGGGGGCACTGGAGATGATCCGCCGAGCGTACGAGGCGCTGGGCATCACCCCGACCCGCTACCGGCTCTCCCTCCCGGGCCCCGGGGGGAAGTACGTCGCCGCCCCCGAGAAGTGGCAGCGGTCCACCGCCCTGCTGACCGACGTCCTCGACCGCTCGGGCCTTCCCTACGAGGCGGCCGAGGGAGAGGCCGCCTTCTACGGCCCCAAGATCGACGTCCAGGTCACCGACAGCGCCGGCCGGGAGTCCACCCTGTCCACCGTCCAGGTCGACTTCCACCAGCCCGAGCAGTTCGACCTGCACTACATCGGCGCGGACGGCGCCAAACACCGCCCGGTCATGGTCCACCGCAGCATCATCGGCAGCGTCGAACGAGCCGTCGCCCACCTCATCGAGCAGCACGGCGGAGCTTTCCCCGCCTGGCTCGCCCCCAGCCAGCTGGCGATCCTCCCGATCTCCGACGCCGAGCTGCCGAACGCCGCAGCGCTCGCCCGACGATGCACCGCCCTCGGGCTGCGTGCCGACGTCGCCGGCCCGGAACGCGGCAGCCTCGGCGCCCGCATCCGGGAGGCCCGGCTGGTTCCCTACCAGGCCGTCATCGGCGCCAAGGAAGCAGCCGACGACCACGTCGCACTGCGGCTGCGTGACGGGCGCCGGCTCGCGCCGCAACCGGCGGACGACGTCCTCGCCCGCATCGGTGCCCTCGTCGCTGCCCACAGCACCGACCTGTGGGACGGCGACGCCTCGTAGGCCCCTCGTCCGTTGAGCTCACGGCTCGGAGAGGGGGCGGGGTCAGGCCGACGCCCGGCCTGGCCCTGCCCCCGTGCCGGGGCCCGTCCGCCCGCCTACTTCACCGCGGCGCTCGCCAGTACCGCGTCCACCTCCTGCTGCCCGGGCGTCCCCGCGGACTGGGCGAGGCCGAGGAGGAACGCCGAGGCGGTGGGGCGTGCTGCGATGACGGTCATGCGGAGGTGGGCCGTTCCCTGCTTGCCCGCGTCCACCGTCAGGGTCACGGTGTGGGCGGGACGGTCGCTCACGGTGGTCTCGCGGGACTCCTCAAGCGTCGTCCTGCTGTCCGGGTAGAAGAACTCCGCATTCGACCGGGCCGCGCGCTCCGTCTGCCGCTTCAGCTCGGACTGCGGTACGGGGCCGCCCCGCCCGGCGAGCACGACGCCGCTTCCGTGGCCGTCCCCGTCGCCGTCGGGGGCCGTACCGGAGTCCTTGTCGCCGCCCTTCGTCGTGATCGACGAGGTGAAGGCCCCAATCAGCCCCTTCTTCTCGTCGTGCTCCCAGCCCTTGGGTACCGCGTAGGAGAGACCGGCCGTGCTGTCCGTCACGCGCGGCCGGCCCGCCAGCGGGGAACCGTCGTCGCGCAGCAGCCACCACGCCGTGGCGGTGCCGCCGGCCAGCGCGAGGACCAGCGCCGCGACCACACCGGTCACCGCCGCCCGGCGGTTGCGCGGGCGCCCGGCCGGAGGCACCGGGGGCACGGGCAGGTGGCCGGGGTACGGGGGGTAGGACGGCGGCGGGACGGCAAGGGGTGGCGTGGTCATGGCCCCAGCCTCCCCGTTCGCCCTTGCTGCGCCCTGAGTGCTCCTACTCAGTCCCCTACTCAGTACGCCGTGACCGCTACTCAGGTTCTGTGCCGTCGTCTCTGTGCCCGCGCCAGGCCGCGGCCGGGCGCGACTGGTACAAGGTGGCGTAGTAGTAGCCCGTCGTCTCCAGGCCGGTGGGGTCCAGGCCCGCGGCGCGCACCCTGGCCAGGACCCTTTGCTGCTCGTCGGCGTCGGTGAAGCGACGCTGCCGGTGGGGCCGGGCGGCCGCCCTGGTGACCAGGCCGTGTCTTCGCAAGGCGTCCGCGACCGGCCGGTAGTCGACGGGGCGCACAGCGAACGCGGCCACCCAGGCACGTCCTCGGGCCGGTGCGCAGACGGCGTCAAAGGTGCGGGGGCCGATGTAGCTCAGGCCGCCGGTGACGGTGACCAGGCTCGCTGATGCGAGCGCGTCGGTCAGGGACGCGCCGACGGGCGTCGTCTCCAGGTTCGCGGCGAAGGCCGCGTCCAGCAGGCCGACCGCCGCCGCGTAGGCGACGGCCCGGGGCGAGGCGTCGATGCCGACGATCCGTACCGCGTCCGCGCGACGGCGCTCGGCGTAGAACTCCTTGTCCATGGCGATCAGTTCGCTCAGGGACAGACCGGTCGTGCCGGAGCCGGTGTAGCGGTCGTAGAGGTCCTGCAGGGTGAGGTCGTGGTTGATGAGGGCGGCGTTGATGCCGTAGGAGCAGCACAGGTCCACCACCGTGACCGGCCCGCCGGCGGGCTCGGCGCGGATCCGGTCGGCCAGGATGTCCCGGAAGACCGGCTGGGCGTGGTGGGGGACCTGATAGTGCAGCGGCGCCAGCCGGGCGAAGTAGGCGCGCGGGTCGGCCCGACGGTAGACGTCGTCGAAGCTGCTCTTGCCCCAGCGGCTCGATGCGTCGTCGGCGCCGGCGTCCTCGACACCCGCGCCGTCGGCATCCGCGTCGTCGGCACCCGCGTCCTGGGCACCCGCGCCGTCGGCACCCGCCTCGTCAGGGCCCGCGTCGTCGTTCTCCATGCCTCACCTCTCCGATCGCCCGGCAGGAAGACTCCTTCCCCGTACCCGTGGGGCAGGACGCTCACCCTCGTGGGTGTTGCTTTCCGCCGGGCGGCCGGAGCGCCGCGGTCAGGTGATGCTGATGACCGCCGTCGGGCACCCCTCGGCGGCCTTCTCCACCGCCGCGCGCTGCTCGTCGCCGGGGGTGGCGTCGAGCAGGATCACCGTGCCGTCCTCGTCGTCCTGGTCGAAGACGTCGGGCGCGAAGCGCACACAGGTGCCCGCGCCGCAGCAGAGGTCCTTGTCGATCTCGATCCGCATGGGGGCCACCGCCTCACCACCGCACCGGCAGTCCGAGGACGCCGTACGTGACCATCATCTCCCGGGTACCGATCTCCTCCGGCGGAACGGCGAGCTCCAGCCGGGGGAAGCGGCGCAGCAGCGACTCGTAGCCGACGGCCAGCTCCAGGCGGGCCAGGTGGTGGCCCATGCACTGGTGGGGACCGCTGCCGAAGGCGACGTGACGCGTCACACCGCGCCGGATGTCGAAGGTGTCGGGGTCGTCGAAGCCGAGCGGGTCACGGTTGGCGGCGGGCAGCGACACCGCGACGACCTCGCCCTTGCGGATGGACAGCCCCTCGAACGCGAAGTCCTCGGCGGCGACGCGCAGCGGACCGACCTGCACCACGCTGAGGTAGCGCAGCAGCTCTTCGACGGCGTCGTCGATCAGGGACCAGTCGCCGCGCAGGTCGGCCAGCTGGTCGGGGTGGCGCAGCAGGGTGTAGGTGCCCAGCGCCAGCATGTTGGTGGTGGTCTCCAGCCCGGCGATGAGCAGGACGATCGTGATGCCGAGCAGCTCTTCGTCGGTCAGGTCCGTCTCGGCGGTGAGTCTGCCGAGGACGTCGGGGCCCTGGTCCTTGCGTGCGGCGACGATCAGGGCGTTCAGCATGGCGCCGAGGCCCATCAGCGACTGGTTCATCTCCTCCTTGCTGGTGGAGAGGCTGAAGAGGACGTCGACGTGACGCCCGAACTCCGCCCGGTCCTCCTCCGGCAGGCCGAGCAGCTCCGATGTGACCAGCGTGGGAAGCGGCTTGGCGAAGGCCGTCACCAGGTCGACGGGCCCGCCCGCGCTCTCCATCCCGTCCAGCAGGCGGTCCGTCATTTCCTGGATGCGCGGCCGGAGCTCCCGTACCCGCCGGACGGTGAAGTGCTTGCTCAGCAAGCGGCGGTAGCGGGTGTGCTGCGGCGGGTCCATGTTGACGAACATGCCCGTGGGCAGTGCGTCGGGGCTCAGCTGGTTGCTGATCTCCTTCACCGGGTCGCGCTTCCCTTCCGGCAGGGAGCTGAACCGGGTGTCGCCCAGGACGGCCCGTGCGGTCTGCAGGCCGGTGACCAGCCAGCCGATGTGCCCGCCGGGGTAGAGCAGCGGGGTCATCGGGCCTTCCTCGCGTGCCTGCGCGAAGGGGGCGGGTGGGTCGAAGGGGCAGCCCGAGGGGCGTGCCGTGGGGAAGGGCCGCGGTAAGTGCTGTTCGGCTTCTTGCGATTGCGTCATGAACCGTGGGACCTCTTCGTCAGAGGAAAATGCGGGGGAAAGGGCTGTAACGTCCCAGAACCCTCCCACGCGCGTCCCTAGGGTTCTCCTTAGTGATGTGGCTCACCGGCTCCGCGGGAAGGAGCCTCCGGCTGCCGGGTGTCGTTGTGAGCTCGCTCTCAGTTTGGCCCGGTGGTGCGGGGCGGTCGGACGGGTGGCGGGGGCGTCGGCACACACACCCACACATCTCATCGTTTTGTCATCACGGCGACGTGGGGCGACCCCCTGTGATCCAACTCGCCGATTCCATGGGGCGCCACGCTCCGGCCGGGGCTCGCGCTCCGGCCGTCCGCAGACGCCTGAGCAGGTAGGCTCCGCCGCTGGGCGCCCCTCTGTTGGCGGGGGCCCGAGCGGGCGGCCCGCAGGGAAAAACACCGGGCCTGTGTGCACTCCGGTGACCAGAGATGTCAGGCTGTGCTCATGAGCAATGTGTTCTTCGACATCACCATCAACGACGAGCCCGCCGGCCGGATCGTCTTCAAGCTGTACGACGACGTGGTCCCCAAGACCGCCCAGAACTTCCGTGAGCTCGCCACGGGCCAGCACGGCTTCGGCTACGAGGGCTCCAGCTTCCACCGCGTGATCCCGGCCTTCATGCTCCAGGGCGGCGACTTCACCCGCGGCGACGGCACCGGCGGCAAGAGCATCTACGGCGCGAAGTTCGCGGACGAGAACTTCCAGCTCAAGCACACCAAGCCGGGCCTGCTCTCCATGGCCAACGCGGGCCCGAACACCAACGGCTCGCAGTTCTTCATCACCACCATCGTCACCGACTGGCTGGACGGCAAGCACGTCGTCTTCGGCGAGGTCGTCGAGGGCATGGACCTCGTGAAGAAGATCGAGGCCCTGGGCTCGCGCAGCGGCGCCACGTCGGCCAAGATCACGATCGCGAAGTCCGGCACGGTCTGAGCCTGAGGCCCAGCACCGCGTCAGCGACCGAGGCCCGGATCCCCGCCCACTCAGGGTGAGGGAGCCGGGCCTCGCGCCGTTCCACGGACGCCGTTCACCGGACGGCGTTCCACGGACGGCGTTCAGGCTGCGGCCGTCCCGGCCCTCATGCGTCGACGGGCTCCCACGTCGCCCCCTCCCCCGCAGCCCCGTGCACGACGCGGCCGAACACGACGTCCGCGAAGTGCATGCCGTACCCGACCGTGTCGGGGCGGGCCATCTCCTCGACCAGGCGACGCCGGAAGGCCGTGGACTGTTCCGTGTCGTGGTCGACGGTCGCCGCCCATTCGGGGTGGCCTATCTGGACCGGCGAGTGCAGGGCGTCGCCGAAGGCGATCAGGCGACGGCCGCCACCGGTGATGACGTAGGCGGCATGGCCCGCCGTGTGACCGGGGGTGAGCATGACGTGGACGCCGGGGAAGATCTCGTCGCCGTCGGTCACCGTACGCACCCGGGGCTCCAGGGCCGCGAGGATCTCCTCGTTCGTGCCGTGCTCCTTTGCGAGGTGACGGTGCGTCCACTCGGGCTCGGAGATGAGGTAGTCGGCCGAGGTGAAGGCGGGCCCGTCCGTGCCCGGGGCGGGGTGGTAGGCCCAGCCGAGGTGGTCCGTGTGGAGGTGGGTGAAGGCCACGGCCTCGATGGAGCCCGGGTCGCGGCCGATGGCGGCCAGGCTGTCGAGCAGTGCGCCGCCCTCGATGGCGCCGACGGCGTTGCCCGGCTCGGCCGGGACGGACAGCGGGCCGACGCCCGCGTCGATGAGCAAGGCCCGGTCTCCGTGCTCGACCAGCAGTCCGCCGGCGCTCGCGACCAGGTGGCCGGTCTCGTCGAGGTATGCGGCGTGCTCCGCCCACACCTCGTCGGTCGTCGCGGGCAGCCAGCCGCGCGGGGTGAGCCGGACGGCGCCGTCGGGCACGTAGGTGACCTTCACCTCGCCGAGCTGCAGCGAGCGGATGCCGGCCGGCCGCCGCAGCCGGAGCTGCTCGTCCCGCAGCTGCTCGTCGTCAATGCGCTGGGAGTTGCTCATGTCCCGTCCCTTGGTGAAGTGATCGGCCGATCGACCATCGGCTGATCGTCAGCATAAGCTTCCAGCTTGAATGATTCAAGCTGGAAAGATACTGGCTTGATGGGGTTCGCTAGAATGGGGGACATGACACCCGAGGAACCGCAGACCCTCGCCGAACGCCAGCTCTGCGGCCTGGTGAACGACCTCGCCCGCCGCATCTCCGACCACGTCCGCGAGCGCGCGTCCCGCCTCGACCTGACCGCCCCTCAGGCCACGGCGCTGCGGGAGCTCACGGGCCCGATGACGATGCGCGAGCTCGCCGGCCGCATGGGGTGCGAGCCCTCCAACGCGACCTTCGTCGTCGACAAGCTGGAGTGCCAGGGTCTCCTGGAGCGTCGCCCCCACCCCACGGACCGCCGCGCCAAGCAGCTGGTCCTCTCCGCGGAGGGCACGGCTCTCCGTGAGCGCCTCCTCGGCCTGCTCGCCGAGGGCTCCCCCCTCCGGGGCCTGTCCCCCGTCGAACAGGGCACCCTGCGCGACCTCCTCGACCGCGCCGTCGCCGACCGCTGACACCACCGGGCCGCGGCCCCGCACTGCCCGCGGCCCGTGCTGCCCGCGGCCCGTGCTGACCGCGGCCCGGCCTCAGCACCCCGACGGCCGCACCAGTCGGCACCGGCCGCGGTCTTCGCCTACGAGACGAGGCGGCGGCGGGCCGGGTGCGGCGCAGGCGGTTCCGAGGACATCCCCGGGGGCCGACGTGTCTTCGCCCCCCGCTCCCGCACGCGCACGTAAGATCACACCCGACCCTCTGGGTGATTTGCGACTTATCTACCGATAGAGGCAGTTTTCTGTTCCACGGAACGTGCGACAGCAGGCGCACGGAGGTTGGCGGTGGCCATGGATGGTTCTGCACCACAGGCGCGGGTGTCGCCCGGGCCGCAGGCCCGGCCGGTCGTCCGCGTGCCGGTCGTCCTCCGGGTGAACGGCACCGAGCACCGGATCGAGGTGGACACCCGCACGACGCTGCTGGACGCCCTGCGGGACTCGCTGAAGCTGACGGGTACGAAGAAGGGCTGCGACCAGGGGCAGTGCGGGGCGTGCACGGTGCACGTCGACGGCAAACGCGTGCTGTCGTGCCTGACCCTCGCCGCGAGCGCCGACGGCCGTGCGGTGCGGACGATCGAGGGGCTGGAGCAGAACGGCACACCGCATCCCCTGCAGGAGTCGTTCGTCAAGCACGACGGCCTGCAGTGCGGTTACTGCACGTCGGGGCAGATCATGTCGGCCGTCGCGCTGATCGAGGAAGGCCGGGCGGGCTCCGACGACGACATCCGCGAGTTCATGAGCGGCAACCTGTGCCGCTGCGGCGCCTATCCGAACATCGTGGCCGCGATCCGCGAAGTGGCGGGCAGGGGTGACGATGCGTAGCTTCGCGTACGTCCGGGCCACCACCGTCGACCACGCGGTCGCGGAGGTCACAGCGGACCCTGACGCCACCTACCTCGCCGGGGGCACCACGCAGGTGGACCTGATGAAGGACGAGGTGTTCCGGCCGGGCCGGCTGGTGGACATCACCCGACTGCCCCTGCGCGACGTCACGAGCGACAACGGAACGCTCGTGGTCGGGGCCCTGACCACCATGGAGGAGCTCGCCGCGCACGAGGTCGTGGCCGGCCGGCTGCCGCTGGTGCGGCAGGCGCTGCTGCTCGGCGCCTCGCCGCAGTTGCGGCACATGGCCACCCTGGGCGGCAACCTCCTGCAGCGGACGCGCTGCCGCTACTTCCGCGACCCGGGCGTGGCCTGCAACAAGCGCGAACCGGGCGCCGGATGCAGTGCCGTCGACGGCTTCAACCGGATGCACGCGGTCCTGGGCACCAGCCCCGCGTGCATCGCCACCCACGCCTCGGACGTGGCCGTCGCCCTGCTCGCCGTGGGCGCCTCGGTGCGCGTCCGGGGGCAGGACGGGGAGCGGGTGGTGCCGCTGACGGAGTTCTACCGCGTTCCGGGCTCCACCCCGCACGTGGAGAACGTGCTCGCGCACGGGGAACTGATCACCCACCTGGAGATTCCGCTGCTGCCACCCGGGGCCCGCTCGGGCTACCTGAAGGTCCGCGACCGTGCCAGTTACGAGTTCGCGCTCGCCTCCGTCGCGGCGGCCCTGGTGATCGACGACGGGAGGATCCGCGCGGCGCACCTCGCCCTGGGCGGTGTCGGCACCGTTCCCTGGCACGTGCCCCGGGCCGAGGAACTGCTGCGGGACGCCGCACCGGACGCGGAGGTCTTCTCAGCGGCCGCCGAGGCGGCCCTGAGCGGGGCCGTGGCGCAGTCCGGCAACGGCTTCAAGATCGAACTCGGCAGGAGAGCCGTGGTACGGATGCTGAGCACCCTGGCGGAGGAGTCCTAGAACCATGGCCCACCCCGACATCGGTGAGGGGATCGACCGCGTCGACGCGCGGGTCAAGGTGAGCGGCCGTGCCGCCTACCCCACGGACCACGACTGCCCGGGCCTCGCCCACGCCGTCCTGGTGCAGAGCACCGTCGGTGCCGGGCGCATCACCGCCGTCGACTCCTCCGCGGCCAAGGCCGCACCGGGCGTGCTCGCGGTCATCACCCACGAGAACGCCCCCGAACTGCACGAGGCGCGCGACCGGAAGGCGACGCTGCCACCGCCCCCGCTGCAGAGCGACCGGATCGTCCACCACGGCCAGACCGTCGCCGTGGTGGTGGCCGAGACCTTCGAGCAGGCCACCGAGGGCGCCCTGCTGGTACGGACCGAGTACGCGCCGGCCACGCCCGTCGTGGACATCGACGACCCGCAGGCCGAGCACGTCCACGACCCGTTCGGCAGCGACGACGGAACGGGCGACGTCGCGGCGGCCCTGGCCGCGGCGCCCGTGCGCATCGAACAGACCTACCGCACGGCCGTGAACACCAACCATCCCATGGGCCCGTTCGCGACCGTCGCCTCCTGGGACGGCGACGAACTGACCGTCCACGACTGCACCCAGGGCCCCTCCCGCACCCGCGCCGACCTCGCGGCGACGCTCAAGGCACCCCAGGACACCATCCGGGTCCTGGCCCCCTACCTCGGCGGCGGCTTCGGCTCGGGGCTGCGCACCTGGCCGCACACGGTCCTGGCCGCGGTCGCCGCGCGCCACGTGGGACGCCCCGTGAAACTGGTGCTGACCCGCAAGCAGATGTTCACGTCGGTCGGGCACCGCCCCGACACCGTCCAGCGGATCGGGCTCGGTGCCACCCGCGACGGGCGGATCACCGCCATCGACCACGAGGCGCGGCAGACCCTCTCGATGTGCGACGTCAACACCGAGATGGTCTCCAGGGTCTCGCTGTCGGGCTACGCCAGCCCCCACCTCTCCGCCCGGGACGTCCAGGTCCGTGTGAACGTCCCCTCGCCCGGCTCGATGCGCGCCCCCGGTGACGGCCAGGGCAACTTCGCGCTGGAGTGCGCGCTGGACGAACTCGCCCACGACCTGGGCATGGACCCCCTCGAACTGCGGCTGCGCAACTACGCCGGGGAACACCCGGTGACGGGGCAGCAGTGGTCGAGCAACGACCTGCGCGAGTGCTACCGCGTCGGCGCGGAGAAGTTCGGCTGGTCACGCCGCGTCCCCGAGCCGCGCTCCATGCGCCGGGGCCGGACGCTCGTGGGCTACGGCATGGCCGGAACGTCGTTCTTCTTCTACCAGCCGCCGTGCTCGGCGCGGATCACGATCGGGCGCGACGGCCACGCCGTGGTGGGGAGCGCGGGCATGGACCTGGGCACCGGCACGTACACGGTGATGGCCCAGCTGGCCGCAGAGCTGCTGGCCCTGCCGCTCCGGCGGGTGCGCATGGTGATGGGCGACAGTTCCCTCCCCCAGGCGCCCTCGGCGGGCGGCTCCGGGCTGACCGGCAGCATGGGTTCGGCGATCCACGCCGCCTCCCGGAACCTGATCCGCTCCTTCCTGGACCTGGTCCGTGACGACTCCGGATCGCCCTTGCACGGCGCCGGCGAGGGCGACGTACGGGTGCAGGACGGCCGCATCGTGCGCAAGGACGGCGGCGGGGGCGAGAGCTACGAGGCGGTCCTCACCCGGCACCGGCGGGAGGAGCTGACCGCCGAAGGGTCGGCCGAGGCGCCCGCCGAGGACCGGCCCGTGGTCCCCACCGGCCCCTACGCCGCCAAGTTCGCCGAAGTGCACGTGGACCCGGACCTCGGGGTGATCCGGGTGGCCCGCCTGGTGACCGCCGCGCACTGCGGACGCATCCTCAACGAGAAGACCGCCCGCAGCCAGCTCATCGGCGGCACGGTCGGCGGCATCGGCATGGCCCTGCTGGAGGAGACCGTGACCGAACCCCGCACCGGGCGCATCGCCAACGGCACCCTCGGCGACTACCTCGTCGCCGTCAACGCCGACATCCCCGACCTGGACGTCCACTTCGTCGGCGGCCCGGATCCCACCAATCCCAACGGCACCAAGGGATGCGGCGAACTCGGCATTCCCGGCACCCCCGCCGCCATCGCGAACGCGGTCTTCCACGCCACCGGCACCCGCGTGCGCCGCCTGCCCCTCACCATCGAGGACCTGCTGTAGCGCCGTCGGGCCCGGCCGCGGCCGCGTTCGCACCACATCACGAGCATCGGCATCAGGAGCATCACCGTGCTGGACATCGCCCCCGAGCTGACCCAGTGGTGCGCGCAGGGGCGCGACTTCGCCGTGGCCACCGTGGTGGCCACCCGGGGGAGCACGCCCCGGCAGCCCGGCGCCGCCCTCGCCGTCGACGCCGACGGCACGGCGACCGGATCCGTCTCCGGCGGATGCGTCGAGGCCACGGTGTACGAACTGTGCCGCCAGGCGCTGGCCACCGGCGCGTCCGTGCTCGAACGCTTCGGGTACGACGAGAACGACCCCTTCGCCGTCGGCCTCTCCTGCGGCGGTGCGATCGACGTCCTCGTCACCCCCGTCCGGGCCGGCACCCCCGACGCCGGCACGCTCGCCACCGCGCTCGCGGCCGCCGCCCGGGGCGAGGCCGTGGCCGTCGTGCGGGCTCTCGACGGTCCCGCCGGTCTCCTCGGCCACGTCCTGCTCGTCCGGCCGGAGGACTCGCCGGAGGACTCGCCGGAGGACTCACCGGACGGCTCGCCGAGCGGCTCGCTCGGCGGGGACGTACGGCTGGACCGCGCGGCCGCCGACGCAGCCCGCGCGATGCTCGACGCCGGCCGCACGTCCACCGTGCGGATCGGCACCGACGGCTCGTGGTGCGGCGGGGCGACGACGCTGCTGATCGAGACGACGGCACCGCCACCCCGCATGATCGTCTTCGGCGCCGTCGACTTCGCCTCGGCACTCGTGCGCGTCGGCAAGTTCCTCGGCTACCACCTGACCGTGTGCGACGCCCGGGCCGTCTTCGCGACCCGCCGGCGCTTCCCGCAGGCCGACGAGATCGCCGTCGACTGGCCCCACCGCTACCTCGACACCCAGCAGCTCGACGCCCGGGCCGTGCTGTGCGTGCTCACCCATGACGCCCGGTTCGACGTACCGCTCCTGGAACGGGCGCTGCGCCTGCCCGTCGCCTACGTGGGCGCGATGGGCTCGCGCCGCACCCACCACGAGCGCCTGCAACGGCTGCGCGCAGCAGGCCTGACCGGGCGGGAACTGGCGCGGCTGCGGTCCCCCATCGGGCTCGACCTCGGCGGCCGCACGCCCGAGGAGACCGCCCTGTCCATCGCCGCCGAGATCGTCGCCGAGCGCCACGGCGGCACCGGGCGCCCCCTCACCGGCACGCGCACCCCTGTGCACCGCGACCCGCCCCCGAGCCGGCGGCCCGGCAGCGGCCTGCGGGCCGCCGGCCGCCCCGGAACCGCGGCGCCGGCGCTCGGCTCGTTTCCCGGCTGACCGGCGATCACGCTCCGGTGGTGGACCCGGGCCGGACGACCATCAGCACGGTCACGGTGGCCCACAGCACGTTGAACATCCCCGTGTACACGGCAAGTCGCCCTGCGGCCCGGGCGACGGCCCCGGTCTGCTGCACCCGCTCCCCGTCCCCGAGTGCGGCGAGAAGGGCGCTCTGCCGCGGCAGCATCACGGCGGCGAGTACGGCCGCGGCGGCCACGGTCAGCGCGATCGAGGTGATGAGCCAGGGGCTGCCCAGCACGTGCATGGTGTTGGCGGTCGCCAGGCCGAACACCGGCACCGCGACGGCGACCACGGCGTACACCCGGCAGATGCGGTGCAGGGTCAGCACCGTGGCCAGAGCCCGCGCATCGCCCGGGGCGGCCAGAGCACGCCGGGCGGAGGGCGGGAACATGCCGGCGGCCACGGTGACGGGACCGACGGTGACGACGGCCGCCAGGACGTGGAGCGTGAGGAGGAGTTTCGTCACGGGTTCTCCGGGTCCTGCGGCGGGACGTCGGCGCGGAAGCTCGCGGGGACGGGACCGGTGGCACGCCATACGACGCCCCGCCGCTCGTGGGCGAAGACCTGCTCGACGGCATGGGCGATGCGGGGGCCGAGTTCACGCTCCAGCAGGTACAGGCCGAGGTCCAGACCGGAGCTGACGCCCGCGCCGGTCACGAGGTCACCGTCATCGACGACCCGCGCGTCGATCGCGACGGCGCCGGTGGCGTCCAGCATGTCGCGGCCCATGGCGTGGGTGGTGACGGGCCGGCCGTCGATGAGCCCGGCCAGGGCCAGGAGCAAGGAGCCGCCGCAGACGGTGGCCGTGGTCAGGCCCGGCCGGTCGATGCCTTTCTTGAGCAGAGCCGGCAGCCGTGTCTGCAGCGCACGGCCGAGCAGCGCGGGAAGGGAGTCCTCGTGCCCCGGGGTGTACGCGTCGGAGGGGGCGTCGAACCGGCCGACCGCTCCCGGCACGATCACCAGGTCGGCGCGTTCGGGGTCGAGGGCGGCGGTGGCTCGCAGCGAGAGCAGTCCCGCGCCACTGGGCACGTCGCGCGGCCCCTCGGCCGCGACCAGCTCGACGCGGAGCGCGCCCGGCGCGGCCGTTCCGCCGGCGAACAGCACCTCGTAGGGGGCGACGACGTCCAGCGGGTCGAAGCCGTCGTACAGCACGATCTGACACAGCATGCGGAGGGAGTCCATTTCTGCGGGAAGGGTGCCCCCGGCGGGGCACGGACACCGACGCTAGTGACCGTCCGGACGCCCCAGTAGTGGCTGAAATGCCAGATGCCAACGGATTCTGGCCAGACAGGCCCGGATGGGCTGTGACCAGCACATAGGGAGGGCCGGAGGGCGATACGCCGCGCGACGGGTTCGCGGCGGCCCTCTAGGGTTGAGCCATGCACACCGTGGCCGTTCTCGCCCTGGACGGGGTCATCCCCTTCGACCTGTCCACTCCGGTCGAGGCGTTCGGACGCACCAGGCTGCCCGACGGACGCCCCGCCTACCGGGTCCGGGTCTGCGCCCCCGCCGAGGACGTCGACGCCGGGGCGTTCACGCTGCGCGCTCCCTGGTCGCTGGACGCGCTGGCGGAGGCGGACACCATCGTCCTTCCCGGCGTCAGTGACCTCGACGTTCCCGTACCGGACGACGCCCTCGACGCCCTGCGGGACGCCGCCGCACGGGGCACCCGGCTCGCTTCGATCTGCTCGGGCGCCTTCGTCCTGGCCGCCACCGGACTTCTGGACGGCCACCGGGCCACGACCCACTGGGCGGCCGCCGCACTGCTCGCCGCGCGCCATCCCGCCGTCGACGTCGACCCCGACGTGCTCTACGTGGACAACGGGCAACTGCTCACCTCGGCCGGAGCCGCCGCGGGGCTCGACCTGTGCCTGCACATGATCCGACGCGACCTGGGCTCGGCCGTGGCCGCCGACACGGCCCGCCAGGCCGTCATGCCGCTGGAACGGGAGGGCGGCCAGGCCCAGTTCATCGTCCACGACCACCCGCCCGCGCCCCGCGGCTCGGTGATGGAACCCCTGCTCCGGTGGATCGAGGACAACACCCGCCGGGACCTCACCCTCGACGACCTCGCCGCGCAGGCCGGCATGAGCGTGCGCACGCTGAACCGGCGTTTCCGGGAGCAGACCGGCACCTCCCCGCTCCAGTGGCTGCACCGCGCCAGGATCCGTCAGGCCCAGTACTTGCTGGAGACCACCGGCCACCCCGTCGACCGGATCGCCGCGCAGGTCGGCTTCGGCTCCCCCACCGCCTTCCGCGACCGGTTCAAACGCCTCGTCGGCACCAGCCCGCACGCCTACCGGCGCGCCTTCCGCAGCGTGCCGGGATGACCGGCTGGCGCTCTACGGCGACGGTTCCTCGTAGTTGGGATTGGCCGGCAGCGGGGGTGAGAACGTCACCTTCCGGCCCGTCCACCGCGCCCGGTACTCCCGCGTGCCGCCCGACGCGCAGCACATGGGGTCCCCCGGCTTGAAGTGCGGGTACGAGATCGTGACCGTCGTCCCGTCCTGGGACACGACGCTGGAACTGCCGGTGCCGTGCGCGTCGTAGCCCACGTAGTCGTTGCCGTGGAAGAAGAGCACGATGACGCAGTGGCCGTCGACGCTGCCCGTGCAATGGCTGTGGATCGCCCGGAAAGGGCCGCGGAGCTTCCTCAGGACGCCGGGTTCGTCGTCGGCGGTGAACCCCAGCCGCTTGATGCGCAGCAGCACGGCGTCCACGTCGAAGGGTGCGGCCGTGCCGGACGACGGCGGCTGACCGGCCGACGGGTTCCACAGGGAACGGGACCCGGTGGGGCGGGGACGGCTGGCGGTGCCGTTCACCGCCGTGCACGAGGCCGTCAGCAGGAGGCAGGCGCCGAGGGCGGCGAGCCGGGCCGCTAGCCGCGCTCGCATGCCGTCACCCCGAGCACGTAGCGTTCCAGCGTTCCGTAGTGCACCGTTCCCATGTCGCTGCGAGAGATGTCGCGCGTGACCCGCGAGCACAGGCTCGCGGCCCAGGCGTCGGGGGACGCCGGTCCGAGGAGAAATCTCACGTCCATGTCCTTGCCGGTGGTCAGGAGCATCCGTTCGCCGTCGGGTGACGGCACGACGGCCCGCACATGAGCGGCCGCCGGTGTGCGGGTCCGTGCGATCAGGCCCTCCGGCCCCCACACCTCGAAGGCGTCGGGCCGCATGCTGACGACGCGTTCGGAGTGGGCGAGGAAGGCCGTGTAGCGGGCCGGGGCGGCGGGGACGGCGATCAGCCGGCGGCCGGTTTCCGCGTCCCTGATCTCCGTCTCCCCGTCCTGGCCGACCAGCATGAGGCGCTTGCCGTCCGGGCTGTACCGCACGGCCCGGTGCCAGTCGAGCAGCTGTGCCGTGAAGTCGGGCACGAGCACCGCGATGCGGCGCCGGGCCCGGAGGTCCCACACCTCGGCTCCGCGGCGGTCGGGGGTCGTCAGGGCGGCCCGTCCGGACTGCGGGTCCACCGCCATGGCGGTGGAGTAGCGGCGCTGGTCGACGGCCGCGTTGTCCGTGAAGAGCAGCGGTTGCCCGGTCCGCCGTCCGGTCGTGGTGTCCCATTGGGAGACGGCGCCGCCCGCCAGGACGGTCAAGAGGCCGCGCGGGCCGAAGCCCAGTCCGGCGACGTACGCGGCGTCGGGCGGGGTCCCGTCGGCCACGTCGACGCGGAGCCGGCGGAGCACGTGGAGGTCCGGCAGGCTGTAGAGCGTCACCGTCGGGTCCGTCAGGTCGCTCACGGCGAGGGTCTTCTCCGCCGGGTCGAAGACCGCGTGGGCCGGGATGCCGCCGTCCCGCGTGGCGTTCTCGGCGATGCGGCGTCCCGTGGCCGGGTCCCAGAGCGTGACCGGGTTTCCCTGGGCCACGGTCACCAGGTAGCGGCCCGAGGGGGAGAACTGTGCCGCCTCCGCGTCGCCGTACCGGTCGGCCGGGGGCGCGTTGATGGTCCAGTCGGCGGCGCCCAGCGCATCGGGCGTGGGGGCGGACACGGCCAGGACCTCCGTGCCACGGGCGAAGACGACCCTCCGGCCTCCGTTGGCCAGGGAGTACCTGGTGTACCGGCCGCGCGGGGCGTCGCCGCCGGTGAATGCACCGAGCTGCTGACCGCCGCGCGCGTCGTAGACCGTCACCGTGTCCCTCCGGTACGCCACGACGACACGGTCCGACACGGCGAGCGGCTCGTCTCCGATGCCGCAGGGGATGGTCCGGGCGATGCGCGCGTCGGTGCTGCCGGCGGCCGGGTCGGTGACGTGCCACCGGTCGCCGATGCACTCGGCCACGACGGGGCGGGGCCCGGAGACGGACCACTCCACCGGGGCGTCCCCGCCGTAGTCCGGCTCCTTCCTCGGTACGCGACGGCCGCTGCGCGCGTTCCACACCAGGACGCCGGTGGGGTGCTGCGCCACGACGTGGTCCCCGCTCGCGTCGAAGGCGAAACTCCGCGCCCCGCCCTCGATCCCGGTGGGCGCCTGCAGGGCGACCGCCGGGACCGTGGGCCGGTCGAGGTCCCACACCTGTGCCGTGGTCTGTTCGGGAGGGTGCGAGAGGAGGCGGTGTCCCGTGCGGTCGAAGGCCAGCTCGTCGACGCCCGCATCCCTGCCGGCGGTGCTGGGGGCACCCTGGAGCGTCAGCACGACCTTGCGGCTGCGCGTGTCCCACAGGCTGATGCGGTTCCCGTCGCCGCCGAGGGCCAGCCGCGTGCCGTCGGGGCTGACCGCCACGGCCGAGACGTGCTCCCTCTGCGCCAGGGACGAGATCCCGCCCCCCGACGCCGGCACGCGCCAGACCGTCAGCCTGCCGGAGTCGGTCCGTACGGCGATCACCTGCCCCGAGTCGTCCAGTGCCGTGGCCGCGACGGTCCCCTGCGCGGGCAGCACGGCGTCGTAGCGGGCGTCGGCCAGGTAGCGGTCGAAGAGGTTGTCCCGGGCCTGCTGGGTGGAAGCGGTCCGCCACGCCGCCACGGACAGCAGGGCCGAGGGTTCGAGGCGGGACGCGGCCTGGCGTTGGGCCTCCTGCACGAGCCCGCTCGCCAGCTCCGCCGCCCTGTTGTCGCGTACGGTCGCGAGGCTGGCACCGGCGAGGACCGCCATCGCCGTGACGACGGCCGTCGCCGCGAGGGCCCCGTGGAAGCGCCGGCGCCGCCGCCGTTCCGTGCTCGCCCGGATGTACGCGCGCTCGCCCTCGGGGATGTCGTCCTGCCGGTCGTCGCGCAGGCGCTTCTCCGCCTCGCGCAGCTCCGGGCCGCGCATGAGCAGGGCCCGGTCGTGATCGCTCAGTTCCCAGCGGCTGATCCGCGCGCGAAGGTGCTCCTGCCAGATGCGGAAGTCCCGGTCCGCGTCGACCCAGGAGCGCAGCGTGGGCCAGTGTTCCAGCAGCGCTTCGTGGGCGAGCGAGACCGTCTCCACGCCGTCGGAGGACCGGTCGAGGTGGACGAGACGCTGCACGGCCAGGTACTGGGCCGCTTCCCAGCACGTGGGGTGCAGTTCGGGGCGGCGTGCCGTGCGTCCGGTGTCGACGGGGTGGTCGGCGGCACCGTCGCCCGGCCGGACGAGCTGGACGAACAGCCGGCGCACTCCGTCCTGCAGGTCTCCCAGCCGTTCCTTGACGGCCCGTTCCGCATGCGTCGCGAGGGCGCCCGCGACGCGGCCGGTGTCCTCGTAGGCCGCGTGCGTGAGCACTCCCTGGAGCTGGCGCTCCCACAGGAGGGTGAGGGCGAATTCGAGGAGGGGCAGGGCCCCGGGGCTCCTCCCGGCATCGTCCAGCAGGCGTTCCGCCAGCCGCTCCTCGAACCGCACGGCACCGTGGAAGGAGTCCACCGGCGAGAGCACCACGTCGCGGAGCTGCTCGCTGGACAGCTTGTTGACGAAGAACGCCGAGGTCTCGCAGGCACGGTCGAGCACCGGGAAGCGGCGCAGGGACGTGAGGAAGTCCAGCCGCAGCGTGAAGACCAGGCGTACGAGCGGGCCGCCGTCCACGGTCCGCCACTCGGTCATGCGGACGACGTGGTCGACCAGTGCGTCGGCGGCGTCCGGCGGGCAGCGGAAGAGCGCTTCGAACTGGTCGACGAGGAGGAGGAGTTGGGACGTTCCGGAGCGGCTGAGGGCCTCCTTGACGACGGGAGCGGCCGCTCCGTCCCGTAACCGGTGCGCCAGCCGGTCCAGTCGTTCCGTGACGTCGGCACTGTCCTGCTCGGGCAGGGCGTCGAGCAGGGGCAGGAGGGCGGAGGCGAGCATGTACTCCGCCCGCACGGCCGGTTCGGGGACCAGGGTCGCCACGCTGTAGTCGCCGCGCCGCCGCAGCTCCGGGAAGAGGCCGGCCTGGACGAGCGAGGACTTGCCGACTCCGGACGCCCCGATGACGGGGACGACGACGGACGTGGTCACCGTCTCGGTCAGTTCCTTGATCTGGGTGGAGCGCCCGAAGTAGTGCGCGGCGTCCTGTTCCCGGAAGGGCATGAGCCCCCGGAACGGCGACGGCAGGGTCGCGTAGCGGCGCAGCTCGGGATGGGCGTCGATCAGCACGTCGGCCGTGATGGCGTACGCCGCCCGGCCCTGGAAGCGCCGGTCGGTGGCGACGACCATGCCGACCACGCCCTTGAGGTGGTCGTCCCACAGCGGGGCGCCGCTGAATCCCTGGACGATCTCGCAGGCCCCGGTGCTCTCGATCTGCACCCAGCCGCGGCCGCGCTCGTCGACGATCCTTCCGGACGACCAGACGCCGCCGTCGTCGCCGCCAGGGGGAAAGCCGAAGGCGGTGAAGGGGTGGTCCCGCACCGTGTCCACGTCCAGCAGCAGGACCGGCTCTGCTCCGGGCGGCGGGTCCTCGGCGAGGGAGAGCACGGCGATGTCACCCGTGCCGTCGTCGGCGACGGGTACGTGCCGGACCAGTGTCGCGGTCTGCCGGCGGGCCGCCCCCACGAGCGGGAAGTCCAGCTGGACGGTCAGCCCGGGGGGCAGGGGCACCGAATCGGGCTCCCCCACGACGGCCGAGATGACGTGTCCGCAGGTCAGGACCGTCCGGGGGGCGGCCAGGAAGCCGGCCCCCTCCGGGGCGCCGGGCGACCAGAGCCGGGCGACGCCGGGGTTCGGCGCGGGTCCGGGCATGGAGCGGCTTTCCTTCTTCTCGCTGTTCGTTCGCGTCGCTGCGGTCAGCCGACCGCGGTCGCAGCGCCGTTGGCGGTGACGGCCCGGGTGAGCGGCAGCGCGTCGGGGCGCTGCTCGTCCCATTCCAGGGTGAGCGTCAGGGAGGCTTCGCCGGCGGTCTTGGCGAGGAAGACGCCGGTCTCCGCCGAGAGCTTCAGGCCCAGTTCGAGGATGACCTTGTTGGGCCGGCGGGGTAGGTCGGCGAGCCTGCCGACGACGGCGTGGGCTGCGTCCCGCACGCTGTCCAGCCCGCGTTCCAGGGTTTCCGTGGCGTGCGGCACGGGTCCTGCACCGCGCGCGACCCGCACGACCGCCTGGGGGTCGTCGTCGACCTCGACCAGGACGGCCCCGCCGCTTTCGAGCGGCACTCTCAATAAGTTGGGCATCGGCTGCTCCCCCTCCTGCTGCGCCGCTGATGCGGAACGTGCGGGCACAGTAGCGAGCGGCGGCGTGCCGCGGTCGGGGTTCGCGGAAGCTGTACCCGTCGGTGTGGTCTTTTCTTCACACTGGGGCGGCCGGGTGCGGAAGCGCTGTCTCAGCCGCTCGGCAGGACCTTGCGGAGTGCCGCGTCCAGTTCCTTCGCGGCGTCTTCGTCGGACGCCGACCGGGCCTTCGCCGAGGTGTGCAGCCTGCTCAGTTCCCTGGTGAAGGCGTGGGTGAACGCCCCGTAGAGCGGTGTGCGCGGGCGCAGGGCCGCCGCTTCCAGGGCCGGCAGGAGCGTGTCGCGGGCGTACAGGGGGCGCCGGAACGCGTCGCGCGGCATCTCGCCGCCGCCTCCCTCGGACGGCGCCGATGCGCTGGGCGCCGCACGGTGGTCGTCGCAGGAGGTGCCGGAGTCCGTGTAGGCGGACTTGCGGGTCGCCGCGAAGCCGGCGTCGAGCAGGCAGCGTTCGCTGGTCCTGTCGGTGAGGAACGCGACGAGTTCCCGGGCCTTCTTCACCCGTGCCGCGGGCATGGCGGGGTTGGCGGCCACGGCGAGGTTCTGGCCGCCCAGTGCGGCCGCGCCGGGCAGGGGGACGACGCCGAGTCTGTCGTTGCCCAGGGCTGCGTGGAGGGTCCGGTAGGCGTAGGGCCAGTGGCGCAGGAAGGCCGTCCGGCCCTCAGCGAAGTCCTTGAGGGTGCCGGCCTCGTCCGATTCGAAGGCGTCGTCGAGCGTGTGCGGGCTCTCGGTCCGCCGCCGGAATTCCGCGACGCCCTTGGTCAGCTGCTGCGGCGAGGCGGAGTAGTCGCCGTCCTCGTCGGTGAGCCGTGCACCGGCGGAGGCGAAGGCTTCGGTGCCGTTGACGGTGAGCCCTTCGTAGGCGCCGAGCTGGCTCGTCCAGGCGCTCCGGTAGTTCTTCGACTTGTCGCTCTTGTCGGCCCGCGCCCATGCGTCCACCGCGTCCATGAGCGGGGCCACGTCGTCCCACGTCGTGTGTTTGCCCGCGAGCGCGGCGAGTTTCTTCCCGTCGATCCCCGCGCCGTCGACGAGGTAGTCGCGTCGGTAGTACAGCAGGCCGACGTCGCTGTTGTAGGGCGCGGAATAGACCTTGCCCTTCCAGCGGGCGGTGGCGGCCACCTCGGTGAGGACGTCTCCGTCGTCGGCGTAGTTCCTGGGCAGTTCCCGGACGAGGCCGGCCGCGGCGAACTCCGGGACCCAGGTGACGTCGAGGTTCACGACGTCGTAGCCGGCGCTGCCGGACTGCAGCGCCGCCAGGAGCTGGCTCCGCTGCAGGTCCGCGGAGCCGGGCAGGATGACGGCACGGGCGCGGTAGGGCGAATTATCCTTCTCCTGCAGTTCGTTCCACGCGTCGACCAGGCGTTTGCGGATGCCGTTCTTGCCGGTGACGTCCACGCCGGTGGCGATGACGAGCTGTGTCCCGGTCAGCGGGGGCGCCGACGCCTTTGCGGCGTGCCCGGCCGGCGCGTCCTCCCCGGAGCAGGCGGTGGCGGCCAGCACCAGCGCCGCACACCAGGCGAGCGGCCGGACGATCCTCGGGTGTTTCATTCTGCTGCCCCCGTCGAGCTATTGGTGGCCCTGCGCGACCTGGGAGATCTCGGCGCCGAGATTCCTGGCCAGGTCGCCCCGGGCGTCCAGGCACGTGCCGCCGCTCGCTTCGGCCACACGCAGGTCCAACCGGTCCTTCAGACAGCCGCCGGAGTCGAACGAGACCATCACCACCGGCACTTTCCGCTCGCGCACGAACGTCACGAGTTCGTTCTGCTGGGCCGCGGTCATGCGGTCGTTGTCCTCGTCGTCGGTGAGGACGACGACGAGCTGCGGGTGCCCGTCGTCCTCACCGCCCCGGGGCATCTGGTCGAGGGCCGCCTTCAGGGCACCGCCGATGTCGGCCTCCATGGACAGCTCCGGCACGGCGTCGTCCACCTTCTTCCCCGCCTCGGCGGCCTTGTCCTGCTCGCCCTTCCCGGCCGTCCTCGACCACGAGCCGTGGGTACCGAACGCGAGCAGTTCGCGGTACGGGGTGCCGGTCCCCTGGGAGGCGACGCTCCACACGCCGAAGATGTCGTCGGAGCCGAAACGGCCGAACGACTGTTTGAGGATCTCCCGCGCGCTGTTCGCCCCGTCCCACCACCGGCTCATGGACCCGGAGCCGTCCAGGAGGAAGCGGACCCGGCTCGCGGCGTTGGCCTGCCGGTACTTCTCCAGCGTGTCCGCGGCCTCGTCCGCGGACAGGGGGCGGGGCATCGGGCCGGGGCTCGTCAGCAGGCCGGGCGACGGTGACGGGAAGGGGGCCTGCGGCGCGGCGCGGAAGGCCGCGTCCCGGAAGGTCTTCCGGCCGTCCTCCGAGGCCAGCCAGTCCCTGAACCGCTGAACGGCCCGGCCGCGCTCCTCCTCGTCCAGACGGGCGTCGTTCCAGCGGACGTGGACGAAGACCGGGGCGAGTCCGGGCACGTCGTCGGGGTACTCGGCCACCCGCGTCACCCCGGTCTCGCCGGCGCAACTCCGGTACTGGCCGAGGGTGGGCTCCGCCACCAGGACCGCGGTGCGCCGGTCCACCTCCCGGGCCTCGGCGGAGGTGCCCTTGGCCAGCCCGCACACGAGGTCCTTGCCCGTCGGCGCGGGCCGCCCCTGGCGCCGCTGCCCGAGCTCGACCTGGCGCGGCGCGTCCGTCCCGTACAGGCCGCGGGTCGCGGCGAGCCCGGCATCGGTGTGCCGGGGGTCGGCCCGCCGGACCTCCGCCTGCGCGCCCTTGGCCTTCATCGCGGTCATCAGGTCGGCGAGCTTGCGGCCCGTGCGGCCGCCCTCGGTCTCGGCGAGCTGTTCGGGCAGCAGCAGGACCATGGGGGCGTTGGCCAGCGGTCGTTTGTCGTCGAAGTCCAAGGTGAGCACCGACGCCTGACTGCCGGCCTCGTCCTGGGCCCTCCGCGCGCTCGCCGCGGACGCCGGTATCCATACGTCCGGCTGCGGCCCGACCGTACCCACCGGGTTGAACCCCGACCGGCCGACGTGGGCCCACTCCCCGTACTGGGTGCGGAACGCCTCCACCGTCTCGGCGGCGCCGGCGCTGTAGACGGTGATGCCGGTGCGGCGGCAGCGGTCCCCGTCCCTGTTCGCGTCGGAGGCGACGAAGCCGTCCACGGCCCTGCGCATGACCGGCATCAGGTCGGGGTCGGTGAGCACCCGCAGTTCGAGCGGCGGGTGCCCGGCGCACGAGGCGGCGGGACCGTCACCGCCCGCACCCCGGGAGACCGCCCACCAGAGGGTGGCGGAGAGGGTGGCCGCCACTGCCAGCAGCACCGTGACGACCAGCCGGAGGCGGCCGGGGCGCGGGCCGGGGCCGCTGCTGCCCTCGTCGCCCGACCGGCCGGCCTCGCCGTTCGTCCCGGCGGCCGGGGCGGCACTGGGCGGGCGGGCCAGCACCTCGTTGTCCGCACCGTCCTGCCGGCACGCCTGGGGGCTCCACTCCCTGCCCCCCACCGTCCTGGCGGCCCTCAGGCCGTGCGCCAGCCGCTTGTGCAGACCGCCCAGGGTCACGACACCGTCGGATGCGCCGGCGCCCTGCCCGAGGTGCCGCAACAGCTGCGCGGTGTACGGAGTCGGCGTGCCGGCGCCCCCCGCATCGATCCGCTGGTTCTTCTGCACCGCCAGCAGCAGGGAGATGCGCTTCTGGTCCAACTCGTCCAGTTCCTCCCAGGCGGCGGAGGCGTTGCCCGCATAGCAGCAGTCGAGGATCACGACGGTGTGGCGGGGCCTGCTCTTGCCGGAGCACAGGCGGTTGAGCACGTCGTCCCAGCGGATCCAGCCCGGGAAGCCGGGGCCGTGCTCCACCTTGGCGTCGCGCAGACCCAGCAGCAGCCGGCCGTGTCCCCCCGTGCGCGTGTCGACGATGCCGTGCCCGGCGAAATAGACGAGCAGCAGGCCGTCCGTGTGGTCCCGCGCGTACCCCAGGCGATGCTCGAACTGCTCGACGCCGGGAGAGAAGAGCGACTCGATTCCGTCCTCGTCGAAGATCCCGCCGGTGCGCAGGACCTCCTGCAGCTCCACCAGGTTGTGCTGAACAGCAGCGATGTTTCCCAGGCCCGCGGCGAATTCCAGCGGCCTCTTACTGGCGTAGTGCGCCACGCCGACGAGCAGGGCGCGGTGGGTCTCCTCGTGCTGCGCGGGGCCGGCCATCGCGCTAGTCCTGCTCGTCGTCCTGCTCCGCCCGGAAGTCGGGAGGGTGGGGATCCCCGAGGGCGCGGCGGCTCGTCCGCCACTCCCTGATCGACTCCGACACGCGCCGCACGATCTCGGCAACGGTCGCGGCGCCGCCCCAGTCGACCACATGGAGCACGATGTCCATCTGAGGCCCCATCGGAACGCCGGCTTCCGTGCGCCCGGCACCCCGCTTCACCTGCACCCGGCCCTTCAGTTCCGGTTCGCCGTTGAGCCACGTCTCCAGGGACTTGACGTCCTTTTCCTGCACGTGCCCGGATGCGGAGATGCGCACGCTGTGCCGTAACCCGCCCTCTCCCTGCGCCATAACGTGACATGGTGCCACGGAGTGTGGCGTTCGAGGAGTGGTCCGAAAGCACATCCTTCCGCGGCCGTGCACAGGGGGGAACGCGCGTCCTCACCCGGTCCTGAAGCGTGACGCTTCCGCGAACGCGGCACGCCCGGTGCCCTGGTGCACCACACTCACGGGCACGACTCCCCCGTGGAAGGGAACCCGTGCCCCGTCACACCGCCACGCACCTGCCCGGACGCTTCCTGGCGCTCGTCGCCGCCGTCACCATGGCCGCCGTCTGCCTCGTCGCGGCTCCGGCCCCCGCCTCCGGGGCCGCCGCCGGCGGCCCCGCCCTCGACCGGGAGTTCGCCGATCCCGACATCGTGAAGGTGGGCCGCACGTACCACGCCTACGCGACCCACGACGACAGCAGGAACGTCCAGCATGCCACCTCGGCCGACCTGACCCACTGGACGGTCGTCGGGGCCGACGCGCTGCCCGCGCTCGGGGCGTGGGCGTCCCCGGACCGTTCCCGGGTGTGGGCTCCGGAGGTGTACGCCAACGGCAAGGGCTTCACCCTGCACTACACCGCGCGCGACCGGGCCAGCGGCAGGCAGTGCATCGGCGCCGCCCTGTCGGCGTCACCCGACGGGCCGTTCCGGCCGGCCGGAGACGGCCCGCTGATCTGCCCGGCCGCGGAGGGCGGTGCCATTGATGCCGCCTCGTACACGGAGAACGGCCGGCGGTACGTGCTGTGGAAGAACGACGGCAACTGCTGCGAAGCGGACACGTGGATCCACCTCCAGCCCGTGACCAGGGACGGCACCCGTACGACGGGCCAGGCCGTCCGGCTGATCAAACAGGACCTGCCGTGGGAGGGCACGCTCGTCGAGGCGCCCACGCTCGTCAAACGGGGCGGCCGCTACGTGCTGTTCTACTCGGCCAACTTCTACCGCAGCGACGACTACCGGACGGGCTACGCCGTGGCGAGCAGCCTCACCGGCCCCTACACCAAGGCCGCGACGCCGCTGATGACCACCGCCTCCTTCGGCGGCACGGTCCGCGGCCCCGGCGGCCAGGACGTGGTGACCGGCCCGGACGGCCACGACCGCATCGTCTTCCACGGCTGGCGCGACGGCTTCGCGTACCGCGCCCTGTACGTGGCCGGCCTCGACTTCACGAACGGCCGTCCGGTGGTGCGCGGCACCTAGCCCGTGCGTTCGGTCAGCCCCACTTCTGGTGGCGGTCGCGGTCGCAGGGCAGGGCTCGCAGTCCGGCGTCGGTGGCGTCGTCCAGGCACGCCCCCGTCGCCTTGTTCCTGAGTTCCACCGCGTCGTCGGGCCACTTGGTCACCGACCAGGACTGCGGCGGCGTGGCGGCCGTGGCGCAGGCAACGGCACGCAGCCCTGCGCCGGAGTGCTCCAGGCACGCTCCTGTGGCGTGGTTCCGCAGCTGCCGCGTGCCGTTCGGGAAGGCGTGGACCGTCCACCGCTGGTAGCTGAGCCCGTTGCACTCGTAGGTGCGCAGCTTCTTGTCCAGGCTGTCGTCCAGGCACGCGCCCGTGGCCCGGCTGACGAAGATGCGGGAGAGGTCGGCCGACCCCGCCTCGTGCTGCGGCGCGGCTCCCTTGCCGGCCGCCTGCGCGTACCGGGAACCCGGGGCGGCCGGCTGGGACGGCGGCAGGACGAACGAGGTGAGCACCGCACCGAGGACCGCCCCCGTGAGGGTTCCGGCCGTGGCGTACGCCCAGCGGCTGCGCAGGCCGGTGCGCAGCGTGCGGAGCCGGCGGCGTACAGCGGAGCCCGGTTGGCCGGACGGGCCGGCGTCCGCGGGTTGCCTGGCCTGGCTCCGGTCGGCCGCCTCCCACAGCCTCCGGTACTGCAGCGGATCGGCTCCCAGGGCCCGGCAGAGGTCCTCGACCGCGGCCCACTGCGGCACCGTGCTCCCGCAGAAGTAGCGCGACAGCGACGAGTCGCTGATCAGGATCTCTTCCTCCAAGGACCGCAGCGTGCGGCCGGAACGCCGCTGCAGCGCACGTAACGCGCTGCCCAGCCGCTGCGCCGGATCCCCTTCCGCCTTCTCACCGCCGGTCATGGCGGCTCCTTCCTCGCGCTGCCCGCAATGTGGTGCCCCAGTAGCCCGTCCCGCACCCGGGACGGGCACGTCCCAGCAGGTCAGAACCCTAGGGATCCCGACCTTGGTGAAGCAAACGGGACATTCTTGCGACGGGTGACGCACCGTCGCAGACTCTGATCACCCCGGCAACGCGGTGCGGACGGCAACGGTCGACCGGCCGCCGCTCCCATGCCGGCGGTATCCGGCGCGGGCAGCACGACGCCCCGCATTCCCACCGCACACACGGGTGATCGCCGTGCGCGGCGCCCTGCCGCCGCACACCAGTGCGGCACACCACTCCGACACACGGGAGAGAAACATGTCCACGTCCACGTCCACGACCACAACCCCGTCCACGGCCAGGCCCACGGCCAAGCGCTGGGGCATGGCGGCACTGACCGCCTTCCTCTGCGTGGGCTCCACCGCGCTGACGGCCCTCCCGGCACCCGCGGCACAGCCCGTCGCGTCGCCGGTCGCCGCACATGCCGCGGCCCCGCACCGCACGGCCGCGGCGGCGGCGCCCGCCATCAGCCGGGCCCAGGTGCTGGAACGGGCGAAGACCTGGCTGACCGCCAACAACAGCCGGCCCGTCCCGTACGGCCAGAACCTGTACTGGAAGGACGGCTACCGGCAGGACTGCTCCGGCTACGTCTCCATGGCCCTCCGCCTGAGGGCACCCGGCCCCAACACCGTCACGCTCAAGAAGAGCGCCTACACCCGCCCGATCGCCATGAAGGACCTCGCACCGGGCGATCTCGTCATCAAGGCCAACAGCGACAGCCCCGACTTCCGCCACGTCGTCATCTTCGACGGCTGGGCCGACGCCGCCCACACCGCGTACAAGTCCTACGAGCAGGCCGGCAACGTCGGCACGCGGTGGAAGCAGCACTCCTACGGCGTGAACGGCCGCGACGGCTACCACGCCTACCGGCCCGTCAACATCACCGGCTGACGCCGGGCTCCGACCGGTCCCGGTGCGCGGCGCGCCCTGCACGGAACGCCGCGCACCGGGGCCCGGGGCGCCGCCCCTCCCCCTCCACCATCGCCTCTTCCTGGGACAGACATGTCGTTCGTACCGCTCCGCCTCCGGAGTCCGGCCCTTCTGTGCGCTGTTGCCGTGGTCGTGTTCGTCATCGCGACGGCAGCCTGCTGGGGCAGATGGCCGGGCGACGGCACCGAGTCGCCGCGCACCGCCCATGCCCCGCGCCATGGCTCCACGGCTCGCATCGAGCGCCTCCTGCACGACGCGGAGCAGCTGCTCCTGCGCACGTGCATGCGCCGGGCGGGCTTCGACTACCGCCCCGTGCCCGACGAACCGGGCACGGGTGAGCGGGACTTCCCCTACGTACTGGACGACTCGGCCTGGGCGAGCCGGCACGGCTACGGTCGCGATCTGCAGCAGCGTCTGCGCGAACGGGCCCGGCGCGATCCCAACGGCGCGTACTTCCGGTCCCTGTCCGCACCGCGCAGGGCCCAGGCGCTCCTCGCCGCCAACGAGCCCGGCCCCCGTGGGGTGTCCGCCACCCTTCCCACCGGCGGCGCGGTGCAGCGCAGCGACCACGGATGCGTCTCGGACGGCCAGCGCAGGCTGTACGGCGACCTGCAGGCGTGGTTCCAGGCGTCGACCACCGTCCACGCCCTCGACGCGATGCGCAGGGCCCGGGTCGTGGCCGACCACCGCTATGCGCGTGACCTCGCCGTATGGGCGCAGTGCATGCGGAGCGCCGGCCATCCGTATGCGAGCCCCGGTCAGGCCCGGGCGGCCGCACTGTCCGGCACCGATCCCCTGCCGCGGGCGCGGGAGACCGCTCTCGCCCTGGCGGAAGTGCGGTGCGCCGTACGGTCCGGGCTTGCCGGGACGGCACGGGAGCTCGACGCCCGCCACGGCGCGGCACTGTGCCGGCAGTACCGCAGCACCATCGCCGAGAAGGCCCGCCTGCAGACGGAGGCGCTGCCACGAGCGCGCGCCGTCGTCAGCGGCTCGGGGCGGCCCTGAGACCTCCTCCCGCGCCGGCCGGACGGCCGGCGGCGGAAGGCGGACGTCGTGCCGCACCAGGCGGCACGGCCACAACAGAAAGGGAACAACCATGCGCAAGAACCTCCGTGCCCTCCTGGCCGGGCTGGCCGTCGCCACGGCGGCTGCGTGGGTACCGGCCGACGCCCGGGCCGCCGACGCGTCCCCCGCCCGGGCCGAGGCCGCCGCCCCCGACGGCTTCCTCTATGCCTGGGAGCACGCACACGCCAAAGGCGCCCACTGCCGCTGGAACAAGGAGAACGGCAACTGGACGGGCTGCCGCAACAAGATCTCGGACGTTTGGAACAACGGTTTTCCCGGCCGTCTGGAGGACGTCCGCCTCTTCTGGGGTCCGGGCATGACCGGCTCGTGGGTGTGCCTGCAGCAGGGGGAGTCGATCCCCGACCTGTACGACGCCGGCACCGTGTTCACCGCCCCGGGCAGTGGTCGGGGGCAGCTGGTCAACGACAACGTCTCGTCGCACGACTGGGTCGACGCCTGTTGACGACGCAGGCGCGTCCGGAGGGGCCGACAGCCCCTTGGGCTGTCGGCCCCGTCGGTGTCCTCGGACGTCCGGCGAACCGCTCTCAGTGAGGCGAGGACGAGCCGCCCCCGGCGCATGCCTTGGCCACGATGCCGTGGTACCGGCCGACCACCGGCGTGGTGCCGGCCGCCTTGTTGCACACCGTGGCTCCGGCGAGCCTCTGGAGGGGATCGAGGGCTTCGTCGAGGTCGCTGCGTTCTCCGGCGTGGGCCGGTGCGGCGACGCCGAGCAGGGCCGTGCCGAGCAGAGCCAGGGAGAGTGCCTTTCTCATGCCTGCCCCAACGACGGGGCGTGGGCGAAGGATGTGCTTCGCCGACCCGTTCGGCCGCATCCAGCCGCTTCCGGCCGGTTCAGCCCGTTCAGCCCGTTCAGCCCGCTCAGCCCTTCATGACCGCGCTCTCCAGCAACGTCGTCGTCGCGTCGAGGGCGGCGGTCAGCGCCTGCGGGTGGGGCCGGAGGCCGCCGAGGACGTCGTCGACGGCGCGCAGCCCGGCACGTTCGAGGAGCGTCTTCTCGTTGGTGACCCACTGGCCCCGCGCCGCCATGACCGCGTGGGCCGCCTGGCTGGCGGCGGTGGCGATCGCGCCCGCGCATTCGGCGAGGTGTCCGCGTGCGGCGTGGGCGGCACGCGCGTAGGCGAGCGTGAGCCGGGCGTCGCCCCACCAGCGTTCGGACGCCTGGCGCTTCAGGGGTTCGGGGTAGGCGGGGCGCGGCAGCGTGCCGTGCAGGACCTGGTTGACCGCCAGTTCGGCCAGAAGGAGGTAGCTCGGAATGCCCGCCAGGTGGAACATGAGCCTCTCGACGTGGAAGCGGCCCTCGGCCGCCTCGGCGAGCTGGTGTTCGACGTCGGCGAGGTCCCGGTAGTGCACGTCGACGTGCCGGCCGTCGACCTGCAGCCAGGCGCCGCCGTTGAACACCCCGCCGCCCCACGCGCCGATGCCGAAGACCTCGCCCGGCCACCCGAGGGCGCGCACGCTCCCGGGGGAGAAGGCTCCGCGGTAGTAGACGGCGAAGTCCCAGTCGCTGTCGGGCCCGTGCGTTCCGGTGGCGCGCGAACCGCCCAGCGCGACGGCTTCCACGTGCGGCAGCCCGGCCAGGTGCGACGTGACGTGGGCGAGGAACGATGCGTCGTCGGGTGCATGCATGGGGGTGAGCCTAGGCCGGGTCCCGGCGGGAGTGCACGGGAGTTCTGGGCTCACGCGTGACCGGCGAGGGGTTCTCCCTGGCGTCGGGCGGCGGTCTCCCAGGCGCGGGTGACCGCCTGGCGGGCATGCGCGGTGACCGCCGCCATGTCGCCCGCCACCTGCGTGCGGGCGCCCACGTGGACGTGCAGGCGGGGGCGGCGCAGCGGTGCGGTGGCGAGCCCGGCGAGCTGCTTGGTGCGCGAGCCGGAGACGATCCGGCGGGCGCCGGCCTGGCCCAGCGGGATCACGCCGGCACCGGTGGCCCGCACCAGCCGGGAAAGACCGCTGCGGAAGGGCCCGGGGGCCGCCTCGGCGGCGTCCTTGCGTTGCGGCAGGCGGCCCTCGCCGTAGATGAGGACGAGACGGCCCTCGTCGAGTGCGGCCGTGGCGGTGTCCAGCGCCTCGGCCGCGCGCCGGGTGCCGCGGTGCACGGGGATGTGCCCTTCCCGCTCCAGCAGTCGGCCGAGGGCCGGTATGCGCCACAGGCCGGCGGTGGCCATCACCACCGGGCGCACGCCGAGACGGTGCAGGGCGGCCAGGACGATCGCCGGGTCGGCGAGGGACGTGTGGTTCGCGACGATGACGCTCCCCGGTGCGAAGCCCGCTCCCGGGTCGGCCGTGACGGTGAGCCGGCCGAAGGCCGGTACGACGGTGGTCGCGATGCCGCTGAGCATGAACAGGTCCTCGGTCCTTGGGTCCGCCCGGATGTCGGTCGCCATTGTCGGGCGCCGGGGGCCCCGGGCACCTGAGTACGGCTACTCAGGCAGCGCCTGCTCGTGCGGCACGTACCGGCGGGCGTTCCGCGCCGCGTCGGCGTCTCAGGCGAGCCTGGCCTCGACGCGTCCACGGTGGACGGCCTCGGCGAGTGCCCGGAAGTCCTGCTCGTTCCGGTCGGCGTACGCCTCGGCGAACTCGGCCAGCGCCCGGTCGAAGACGTCCCCGCCGCCAAGGTACGAGGCGATGGCGATCCGGTCCCCGGAGCGGGCGTGCGCCCGGGCGAGCGCGGCGCCGCACAGTTCACCGAAGAGCTGCAGCTGGCCGGGCGACATGGTCTCCGGCCGTGCGCTGCCCTTCCAGTCGTGCAACTGGCGGACGTAGAAGTCGCGCTGTCGTCCGTCGATGCCCGTGACGCGCTCCCAGCCGAGGAAGATGTCGCTGGCCGCCTGCATCAGCCTCTGGCCGCAGACCACGCGCTGTCCTTCGTTGCCGTACGCGCTCGTGTGCACGTAGGGCGCGAGCACCGACGGGCCGGCCTCCTTGGCCTGCAGGAGCAGCGGATCGTCCTCGTCCCTGCCGAGCATCAGCACGACCCAGCAGCGGGTGCCCACACTGCCGACGCCCACGACCTTGCGTGCCGCGTCGACCATCCGGAACTGGTCCAGGAGGTGCCGGCGGTCGGCGGCGAGGGTGTGGCCGTAGCGCTCGACGAGCAGGCGCAGCCGTCCTTCGAGTTCGGCGCGTCCGACGTCCGCGAGCAGTTCCTCCAGCGGAACGATCAGGGGCGGGTCGGACGTGATCCGCCGTGTGCCGTCGACGACGGCGGTGAGCTTCTCGAACGCCTGCAGGTGGTCGCGCGTGCGCGCGGTCTCCAGGGCGTGCGACAGGCGGCGGCGCCCTCGCTTGTCCAGCCGGCCGGCGAACAGCACGCGCAGGCGCTCGACGTCGGTGTGCGCGTACCACACGTCGAGGTTGCGCATCCCGGCGAAGCCGCGCATCGCCTCACGGTAGGACTGCACGGCGGTGCGGACGACGCGTCGTCGTCGCTTCGCCGGGAAGGCGTTCTCGCGTCCCGCGACGGCCAGGCTCACGGCCAGGCGTTTGACGTCCCACTCCCACGGGCCGGGCAGGGTCTCGTCGAAGTCGTTGAGGTCGAAGACCAGGTGCCGCTCGGGCGAGGCGAAGAGGCCGAAGTTCAGCAGGTGGGCGTCTCCGCACAGCTGTGCCTCGATGCCCGTGCTGGGCTGGGTGCCCAGGTCCGCCGCCATGAGGGCCGCGGCCCCGCGGTAGAAGGAGAACGGCGACTGCAGCATCCTGCCGTAGCGGATCGGTACCAGCTCCGGCACGCGGTCCGCGGACTGCCCTTCGAGGACCTCCACCGGATCGGCCCGGTCGGCCGGGGGCTCGAACTCGGCGTGGGCCTTGCGCGGCACCCGGCCACGGGCCGCCCTGCCGAGCGCTGCTCGCTCCTCCGGGTCCGGACGTGCCTCGTGCATGGTCATGACCTCCTCCCGCCCCCGTCATCCGCCTCGTCATCTGCTGCGTCATCTGCTGCGTCACCGTGGACGCGACCGGTGACGCGTGACCGGTGGCGCACGAACCACAGACCCGCCACGAGCAGGGAGACCGCGACGAGGACGAACAGGCCGGTGCCCCAGAAGCCGCCGGCCAGCCGCACCCCCGCCAGGGCCACCACGGCGGCGGCCGCGAAGGGCGCCACCGCCAGCGCGCAGAACCGCAGGACGGTGGCGACACCGGCCACCCTGGGCACGTGGGCGAACCGCCGCCGGTGCCTGACCCGGTCCCCGACGGCGCCCGGGGTGTAGAACTGCACGGCCTTCGCCCCGAGCCGGAGGGTGTTCTGCCGGTACATCGCCGCGAGCGCGGGCACCCAGATCAGCGGCAGCACCCAGCCCACGACGAAGAGCGCCACGATCAGCGCCGTGGACGTCACCCGCTGGATCCTGCTGGGTTTCTCGCCGCTGCCGCCGCCCATGAGGCCGAGGAGCTCCGCCATTCTGATGACCAGGGACCAGCGGGTGCGCCGGGGAAGCCGTCCCCGTCCGCCCGGAGGGCTGCGCTTCACCCCGGTCAGGGCCTTGTCGGCCGCTTCGGTCGACGGGTACACGTCCTGCAGGACCAGCAGGTCGGCGACCCGTTGCTCGCTGCGGGGGTCGTGGCCGGCGAGGACGGCCAGTTCCAGCACCATCCGTGCCTGGGAGAGCAGGGCCGCGACGAAGCTCACGGGCATGAGGACCATGAACGGCCCTCCCAGCACGGCGCCGTCGGCGATGGTCATGCGCGTTCCGTGGGCGATGGCGTCGCCGCGGAGCTCGTCGGTTCCGGCGAGGGGCTTGCGCTGCCTCCGGCGGGCCACGGCGGCGTCGGCCCGGGGCCCGAACCGCCGCACGGCGAAGAAGGCCAGCTGCTCGGGCATGTGCTGCGGGTCGGCCCAGATCATCGGGAGCAGTGCCTGGGCCTGCACCGTCACCGACTCGTCCGGGCGGGCCGGGTGCCGCCCGCCGGTGGTGCGTCCGTCGTTCATCCGGGGCCTGCTCTCCTCGGCCGTCTCCTGCGGAGCCGTCTCCTGGTCTCCCGCGGTCTCCCGCCGTTCCCGTTGTCTCCCGCTGTTCCCGCGTCTCCCCAGTGTCGGGGCGCCGTGCGCGGAGCCCACCTCACCCGTTCCGTGTGATCGTGCCGGCCGCCCGGGGAGGCGACCATGGGCCCGGGAACACCGGTCGTCGGCCTCCGGGAGGTCTCCATGGGACGGGTTGCCGGCCGCGGACGCGCAGCACCGCGCTGGTGCGCGCGCCTGGCGTTCGCCGCGGCCGTCGCCGCGGCGCTGCTCCTGCCGTCCGTGGCCGGCATCAGCAGCCTGGCACTGGTGGGCCTGGGGCTGGCGGGAGTGGTGGTCTCGGTGGCGGCCGGGTGGTGGGCGCTGAGCCGTCGGGGCGTGGTGCGAGGTGCCGCCCTGGTGCTGGCGGTGGCCGCACCGGTGGCGGTGGTCGTGGCCTACGTCGCGGCGCGGCTGCTGTGGCTCGTCGTCCTCTGCGGGGCGTTGTGGGTGGCGGCGGCGGCCGCGGGCTGGGCGGCGCTGAGGGCGGACGCCGCCCCGGCCCCTGCCCCCGGCCGTCCGGCCCCGCCGCCCAAGTGCCCCTGTCTGCTGATGAACCCGCGATCGGGAGGCGGGAAGGTGGTGAAGTTCGGCCTGCGGGAGAGGGCGGAGGCGCTGGGTGCGCGGGTCGTCCTGCTCGATCGCGACCGTTTCCCCGACGTCGCCGCGCTGGCCCACGAGGCCGTGGACCGGGGCGCGGACCTGCTGGGGGTGGCCGGCGGGGACGGTACGCAGGCGCTGGTCGCGGGCGTGGCCGCCGAACGGGGCGTGCCGTTCGTGGTGATCCCGGCCGGCACGCGCAACCACTTCGCCCTGGACCTGGGGCTCGACCGGGACGACCCGTCGCGGAGTCTCGAAGCCCTGACCGACGGAGTGGAGTTCCGGGTGGACCTGGGGCGTGCGGGAGGCCGGGTCTTCGTCAACAACGCGTCGTTCGGCGCGTACGCGGAGGTCGTGCAGAGCCCGGCGTACCGCGACGACAAGGTGCGCACGGTGGTGAAGCTGCTGCCCGACGTCCTGACCCATCACCGCGGTCCCCGGTTGACGGTGACCGCCGGGACCGTCGGCGTGGACGCTCCGCAGGCCGTGCTGGTCAGCAACAACCCGTACCGGGTCGGCGACCGTGCGGGGCTGGGGCGGCGGGACCGGCTCGACGGCGGGGTGCTGGGTCTGGTCAGCGTCACGGCCGACAGCGCCGTCCAGGCGGCCGACCTGCTCCGCGGCCGGCACGCGCCCGGCCTGACCTCGCTGACCGTGCCCGAGGTCGTCGTGGGCGCCGACCTGCCGGAGGTGCGGGTCGGTATCGACGGTGAGGCGCAGACGCTTCCCGCTCCGGTGCGGTGCACGATCGAGCCGTCGGCCCTGCGGGTCCGGGTGCCCCGCAACCGCCCGGGTGTCCCGCCGGCGCGGCCGCGCCTCGACTGGCGGCGCCTGTGGCGGCTCGCCTTCACCGTGCGCCGGCGTCCCGCCGGCCCGGCCTCACCGGCCGTCGGCTGATCCGCGGGCGAGGGCGGACTGGACCGCGCCGACGACGACGTGGGCGGCGACGCCGACGAGCAGGATGTCGCCCACCATCTGCGCCATGGTGGCGATCCGTGCCGGTTCGGTGTGGGGGGTGATGTCGCCGAAGCCGACGGTGCTGAAGACCGTGAGGGTGAAGTACAGGGCGTCGGTCCTGCTGAGGGGCTCGGCGAAACTGCCCGGCCCGGACTGGTCCAGGAGGTAGTAGGTGGCCGCGAAGAGCAGCAGGAACAACGGCACGGTGGTCGCCAGTGCCTCGACGGCCCGCAGGCGGGGCCGGGAGGACCGCAGGATGGACCGGATCTGCCAGGTGAAGAGGGCCGCGACGGCGGCCAGCCCGAGGACGAGGCCCACGGCGGCGCTGCCCTCGAACCGTTTGTTCAACGGGAGCAGGTAGTAGACGAGGACGAGCGCGGTGGCGCCGGTGAGGGGACGGAGGACCGCGCTCATCCGCCCGCCACCCCCGTCGGCGCGGCCGGCTTTCCCCGCTTCACCAGCCGTTCGGCCGGCAGACGACGGGTGAACGGGAAGGCGAGGAGGGGGATGGCGGCCGCGGCCAGGATCGCGGCCTTGAGGCTGTTGAGCTGTGCGGCGGCGTACGAGTCCACGACCGCGTCCACCTCGTAGGACGGCAGCGCGGCGCGCTCGGCGGAGGCACGCACCTGATCGGTGCTCACGAAGCTGACGCCCGCCTCCATGGCGATGCCGGCCTGCTGCCGCACCTCATCGGAGATCTTCGGGTTGTTGCCGATCTGCGTGGTGAAGGCGTGGACCAGCGCGCCGATCAGCAGGGAGCCGATGAGCGCCGTGCCCAGGGACGAGCCGAGGTTCTGGGCGGTGTACTGCAGGCCCCCGGCCTCACTGCGTGCCTTCTCCCCGACGCTGGACTGCACGACGTTGCCCAGCTGGGAGGCGAGCAGCCCCATGCCCAGGCCGAGGACGGCCATCGCCAGGCCGAAGGAGAGGTCGTCGATCTGCGGTTCGATGGTGGACAGCAGCCAGACGGCCGCCACGAGGAGGACGAGCAGGCCGCATCGCACCACGGTGCGGGGCGTGGCGAACCGGGCGAGCAGCGGGCCGGTCATCGCGGACACCAGCATCGTCAGGGACACGGGCAGCAGCCGCAGTCCGGTCTGGAAGGCGTTGAGGCCCTGCACGACCTGCAGGTACAGCGGGATGACGAAGAACAGGCCGAGCAGGATCAGGTTCTGGCAGAGCAGCATGGTCAGGCCGGCCCGCAGCGGCGGCACGGCGAACAACGACAGGTCCACCAGGGGTTCGCGCTCCCGTGCCTGCTGTCGGCGTTCCCAGACGCAGAACGACCACAGCAGAGCGGCTCCCGCCGCGATGACGAACAGGGTCGGGGAGAAGCCGAAGACGGTGAAGGGCGGGTTGCGGGGCTTGAGCCACCCCCAGGAGCTGCTCTGCAGGACGCCCAGGACGACGAGGGCGAGCCCGGCCGCGGACAGCACGACGCCTCCGGCGTCCAGTTGGGTCCTGGGGCCGGGCGGGACGTCCGGAACCCACCGGATGGCGCACAGCATGGCGATGACGAGCACGACCTCGCCGGCGAAGACCAGCCGCCAGGTCAGGTAGGTCGTCACCCACCCGCCGAGCAGCGGCCCCACCGCGATGCCGGCGCCGGAGAGCCCTCCGATGACGCCGTAGGCGACCGACCGGTCCCGGCCGCGGTACGCACCGGCGACGAGCGCCGCCAGCGCGGGGAGGACGAGGGTGGCGCCGAGTCCCTCGATCGCCGACCAGCCGAGGGCCAGCACCCACAGCGAGGGGGCCAGGGACGTGATGGCCGACCCGACGCCGTACACGACCAGCCCGACGGCGAAGGTCCGGCGACGCCCGAGGGCGTCGCCCAGCTTCCCGCCCGTGACCATGAAGGCCGCCATGACCAGGGTGTAGAAGGTGATGACGCCCTGGATCGCGGTGACTTCGGTGTCGAAGTCCTCGACCAGCTGGCTGATCGACACGTTCATGACGGACGTGTCGAGCACCATCAGGAACTGGGCCGTCCCGAGGACGATCAGGGGCCGCCATCGTTTCACGCCTGCACCTCTCCACGTGCCGGTGCGCCTCGGCGGTGCGCGAGCGGCCGCATGATCGCACCCTAGAGGCGCACGGGAACCGGCCGGTGTCATTGGCGGCGGGCGTGTCGTCGGCCGGGGGCGTGTCGTCCGGGCCCTCAGCGGAGACGAACCGGCACCGTGTGCGATCACCCGCTGGAGGTGATGGAGTGGGAGACGGGCGGTTTCACGAGAACGGCCCGGGCGGTCCGGCTCCGCACCGTGGAGCGAGCGCTGCGGGGGCCGGGGCCGCAGTTCCCTGCCACGGTGGTGATCGGATGCCTCCGACCGGACTCCTGCTTCCCGGGGACGGCCACCGGACGCGGCTGGCCTGGTCCGGTGACCCCCTGCTGGACGCCAAGCTCTCCGTACCCGTTGCGCTGCGGACCCACGTGCCCAGGAAGCGGCTGCTGGACAGGCTCGGCGAAGGCGCCGGGAGCGGGCCGCTGACGCTGCTCACCGGTCCGGCGGGATCGGGGAAGACGAGCCTGGCCGCGTCCTGGACGCGCTCCGGCGCACCGCCCGGGCCGGTGGCCTGGCTGACGCTCGACGCCCACGACAGCGCGCCGGGCGTCTTCTGGAGCTACGTGGTCGAAGCCCTGCGGCGTGCCCTCCCCCGGCTGCCCGAGGGGATCCGCATGCCCGGCTGCCCCGGCAGCGTCGGCGCGTCCTTGCTGACGCGGCTCGCCGCTGCGACGGAGCAGCTGCCCGAGCCCGTGGTCCTGGTGCTCGACGGCTTCGAGAAGGTGGCGGGCCGGCGCGTGCCGGCCGGCCTGGAATTCCTCCTCGCCCACGCCGGTCCCCGGTTGCGACTGGTCGTGGCCGGGCGGGCGGACCCCCTGCTGCCGCTGCACCGCTACCGTGCCGAGGACCGGCTGACGGAAATCCGTGGGGCCGACCTCGCCTTCACCCCGCACGAGACGGCCGTGCTGCTGCGCCGGCACGACCTCACGCCGGGGGACGACGTCGTCCGCGCCCTCACGCAGCACACCGAGGGCTGGGCCGCCGGGCTGCGCCTGTGCGCCCTGGCCATGCGGCGGACCGGCGATCCCGCCGGCTTCACCCGGTCCTTCACCACCTCCGAACAGGCCGTCTCCGACTACCTGCTCACCGAGGTGCTCGACGCGCAGCCCGCCGCCGACAGGGAGCTGCTGCTGCGCACCAGCGTGCTCGACCGTATCCATCCGGACCTCGCGAACGTGCTGACCGGACGCCGGGACGCCGAGGCGGTGCTGGCACGGCTGGCCCGCGAGAACGCCTTCGTCGAGCCGGTCCCCGGCACGGCCTGGTGCCGCGTCCACCCGCTGTTCGCCCAGGTGCTCCGGACCCGGCTGCGGATGCGGCACCCCGGCCTCGTCCCCCGGCTCCACGCCCGTGCCGCCCACTGGCTGGCCGACGCCGGACACACCACCGAGGCGATCGAGCATGCGGCGGAGGCCGGGAACTGGTCCTACGGCGCCTCCGAGGCCGTCCACCGGCTGCTGGCCGCAGCCATTCCGGCCGGACCGCGAACCGACCGCATCGAACAGACGTTTACGTCGATGCCGGGCACCGTGCCGGGAGCGGAGCCCGCGCTGGTGGCGGCCGCGTGCCGGCTGGCGCAGCACGACCGGGCAGGATGCGGCAGGCACCTCGCCGAGGCCGGAGAACACCTGCGTCTCCGGGAGCCCGAGCCGGAGCCCGCGGTCCTGCTCACCCACGCGCTGCTGCGTCTGCTGTGCGATCCGCACGGCGACGTCCCGTCCCCGGAAACGGCCGCGGAATGGGCCGCCGCCGCTGCGGAACTGATGCGGAAGCTGCCGGCCGAGCGGCTTCGGGAGCGCCCCGAGATCGAGCCCCTGCGGCTGCAGGGGCTCGCCCGGGCGTACCTGGCCGGGGGGCGCCTCGCCGAGGCCCGCCGCGCCTTCGCGGAGGCCGCCGACGCCTGCACTGCGGACGAGACCCTTCTGATCCGGCACGCGTGCCTCGGAGCGCTCGCCCTGGCCGAGAGCGCCGAGGGCGTCCTGGCCTCGGCGGAGGACCACGCGCTCCGCTCGCTGACGATCGCCGACCAGCACGGGGTCGTCCCGGATCACCGGTCCGGAGCCGGTTACCTGGCCCTGGCCACCGTGGCGTTCGAACAGGGCGACGACGAAGCCACCGGACGGCGCCTGGACGAGGCGGCAGCCTGCCCCGATACCGCAGCGGACCTCGTGCTGAGCACCGAGAGCTGCATTCTGCGCTCCCGCCTGGAGCTGACGCGGGGCCGCTGGGAGGCGGCCCTCACGGCCCTCACGCCCCTCCCCCACCACAAGCCGGCCGGCGCCGGGCCCTGGCCGGGCCGGCGCCTCGCACTCGCCCGCGCCGGCATCGCGCTGGCCAGGGGGGATCACCAGGCCGCCGTCACCGCTCTGCACGACACCGACGGCGACGGCCCGGCGCCCCTCGTCGCCCTGGCCCGCGCCCACACGGCCGCCGGCCGCACCGGACGCGCGCGACGGCTTCTGGCGCACGCGAGCCGCTCGGCGGAGCTGGGCCTTGCGGACCACGTCGGCATCCAGCTGCTGGGCGCCCATGCGGCGGTGCTGGACGGTCACCCGGAGACCGCCCGTCGCCTGCTCGGGCAGGCGCTGGACACGGCCCGGCCCGAGCGGTTGCGCCGTCCCTTCGTCGATGCCGGTCCGTGGCTGCGGCACCTGCTGAACGAGCCGGACGGCGCCGGACCCGCACCGTCCGCAAGCGCCTGGCTCACCGCCCGGGCGGACGGGGCCGGCGTTCCGGGCGTGGTCCAGCCCCTCAGCAGCCGTGAACGCGACGTCCTCGTGGGCGTGCAGCGGATGATGTCCGCCGACGAGATCGCCGCAGAGCTCAATCTCTCCGTGAACACCGTGAAGACCCATCTGAAGAGCGTCTACCGCAAGCTCTGCGTCACCCGGCGACGTGATGCCGTGGAACGGGCCAAGGCGCTGCACATTCTCTGAGGCCGTCGTGGCCGTCGTGGCCGCCGGGCGGCATTTCCCACCTGTTGCGGGTGGTGCCGGATGCCGCGGGGCCCGCGCAGTCTGTTGCCCGTAAAGACGTTCCCGACCCGGGATCGGAACGGGACATGCGCTACGAATTCCGCGTGACCGGCAGCGTCTCCCGGCTGCTCGAAGAGGCGTTCCCGGAGCTGAGAACAGAGCCGGCGCCCCGGCAGACGCTGTTCTTCGGCACGGTCATGGACGAGGCCCATCTGTACGGGCTCCTCGCCCGCTTCCAGGACCTCGGACTGCGGGTCGAGGAAATGCGCCGACTACCGGAATGACCGCGCCTTCGGAGTACCTCCCCCGGCACGAGGGGAGCCCGGCCGAGAAGGGAGCAGGACATGAGCCCGTCCGGTGCCGTCCCCCAGGGCCCCGGCCCTCCGGCGGACGACCACGCACTGACCCCCGACGAGCGCAACGACTACGCGCGCCTGCGGAACCGCGAGGCCATGCGCCACCGGAAGCTGCGGTATGCGGCGACGTCCGTGCTGCTCGTCCTCGCGTTCGTCCTCTCGCCGCTCGCCGTGGTGGCCACCTGGGCCGACAGCCAGGTCTCGGACACCGACCGCTACGTCCAGACCGTCGCCCCCCTGGCCAGGGAGCCGGCGGTGCAGAACGCCGTGACCGACCGGCTCACCCACCGGGTCGTCGACAACGTCGACGTCAACGGCATCACGGACGCCCTCAGCAACGCCCTCAGCAAGGCCGGCGCCCCACCGGGCGTGGTGGACAAGTCGCACCTCCTCGCCGGCCCGCTGAAGAACGCGCTCACCACGGCCGTCCACGACGTGGTCGGGAAGGTCGTGAGGAGCGACCAGTTCGCGCAGCTGTGGGACGACGCGAACCGGCGGGCGCACGCCGCCCTCGTCAAGACCCTCACCGGTGAGGGGAACAGCGCCGTGCAGGCCAAGGGCGACGCCGTCGTCCTGGACCTCGGTACCGTCGTGGACAAGGTCAAGCAGAAGCTGGTCGACGAGGGCTACGAGAAGGCCGCGAACATCCCCGACGTCGACAAGAGCATCACGCTCTTCCAGACCGACAAGCTGGACGACGCCCAGAGCGGCATGCGTCTGCTCTCCGTGCTCGGCACCTGGCTTCCCGTGACCGTCATCGCCCTGGCCGCCCTCGCCGTGTGGGCGGCGCCCTCGCACAGGGTCGCCCTCATCTGTGCAGCCGTCGGCATCGCCGTCATGATGGTGGTGCTCCTCGTGGGACTCGTCGTGGCACGGCGGATCTATCTGGACTCCGTCCCGCCCACGGCCCTGCCCACGGACGCGGCCACCGCGGTCTACGACACCTTCGTGCGCTTCCTGCGCAACGGCACGCGCACGGTCCTCGTCACGGCCGTCGTCGTCGCGCTGGCCGGATACCTCTACGGTCCCGGACGCGGCGCCCGCTTCGTCCGCTCGGTCACCGGCCGGGCCACCGGGGCCACCGGCCGGGCCATGGCCCGCTCCGGCCTGCGCACCGGCGCCACCGGTCACTGGCTGGAGACCCATCGCAGCTGGACGACCGGCATCGTCATCGCGGCCGCGGCCGTGACCCTGATGCTCTGGAACTACCCCACCGTCGCGTGCGTGGCGCTGGTCCTCGGCATCACCCTCCTCGTCCTGGCCGTCCTCGCGGTCCTCGGCGCCGCCTCCACCACGGACCGTGCGGCACCCCGGCCGTGAGGCCGGGGCCGGGCCGGCCCTCGTCGATCACCCACTGCGTGTGAGGTTGCGCGGTCACCGCGCACGCACGATGGGACTGCAGAAAGCAGAAGCTGCCACGAAGAAGGCGGACGACATGAGCGGATCCCTCCCCCTGGCCTACGACTACCCCCTGCTCGGTGCGTTCTGGACCATACTCTGGATATTGCTGTGGGTGTTGTGGGTCATCCTGCTGTTCCGGGTGATCGGCGACATCTTCCGCGACGACGCCCTGAGCGGCTGGGCCAAGGCCGGCTGGCTCCTCTTCACCATCCTGCTGCCCTTCCTCGGTGTCTTCGTCTACGTCCTCGTCAGGGGCCGCAGCATGGGGGCGCGGGAACGCCGGCACATGCAGGTCCAACAGCAGGCGTTCGATCAGTACATCCGTGACACGGCCGGCGGCACGGGCCAGCGGAGTGCGGCGGACGAACTCATGAAGCTGTCCGAGGTACGCGCCAGAGGCGACATCTCGGAGGAAGAATTCCAGCGGGCGAAGGAGAAGATCCTGCACTGAGAAACACCGGACGGACTCCCAGCCAGAGCCTCACAGGACAACGAGGCGCAGGACAAAGGAGAGGAATGATGTCGTCCTCACTGCACCCCCACTCCGAGAAGACCGCGGCGGCAGCCGCCGGGCTGACCGTCTTCGCAGCCGTGATGCTGCTGATCACGGGATTCCTGGACATCTTCCGGGGTATCTCGGCCATAGTCCGCGACGCGGTGTACGTCAGCACACCCGACTACATCTACAAATTCAGCGTGGCGGGCTGGGGCTGGGTACACCTCTTCCTCGGAATCGCAGCCCTCATGGTGGGCATCGGCCTCTTCAAGGTCTCCACTTGGGCGAGAGTGCTGGGCATAGCCATCGCGGCACTCCTGCTGATCGCCAACTTCCTCTTCATCCCCTACTACCCGGTGTGGTCGATCATCGTCATAGCCCTGTGCGCCTTCGTCATCTGGGCCCTGTGCGTCGTCCGCCACGACGAGTGACGCGCACGACGGGTGTCACGCCCTCCCCTCCGGCGTGGTCCGCCCTCCGGTGGATGCCGGGACCGGACCGCGCCGGAGATCACGCCGTGACCGCAAGGGGGCGGCGTCCGGTTCAGGGAGGCGACTCCCCGCGGTGGCCCCATCCGAGAACGCCCGGCTCGGGCGGGTGCTTGTAGACCTCGTCCGCCGTCTTCTCCCGGTCCTTGCCGGACTGGGCCGCCTTCTGCTGCTCTTCGCGCTCGTGCTCGGCGGCACGCGCTTCCCTGTGCTTCCTTCGTGGCAACCCGACCATGACGGATCCCCATCTCTCGCATCGGTGGAATATCGGTGAATGCAGCCTCCCTTTCAGGTTCACACGGGGACACGCAGCACGCATGAGCGCGGGCAACGACCGGATGCCCGGAGCAACGAGTGGAACCCGGGGGATACACGGAGGAGCCTGGAGACATGGGGTCGCTCCTGCGCCCGGCTCCCCGCACGGGGCCGAGCGCCCACCACGGGGGCCTCTTCCGGCTGGGGCAGTGCGTGCCGTTCGCCATCGCCGTGCTGGTGGTGGTCATCGAGCTCACGCCCGCCCACTTCCTGTACACCGGCCCCCTCCTCACGGCGACGCCCGCGCTGGCGGCGGTGACGATGGGCCCCCGGGGCACCCTCGCGGCCGTCGCCGTCGCCGTGGCCGTCGGCGTGACCACCGCCACCTACAACGACGCCTGGGGCACCCAGCAGGTCTACACCAACTTCCTCGCCCTCTTCCTGGTGTCCCTGGCCGGCTACACGGCGAGCAGCGCCGTGCAGACGCGCCGGCAGAGCGAGCTGGACCAGGTCCGCCGGATCGCCGAGGCGGCACAAGAGGTCATCCTGCGCCCCGCACCCGCACGGCTGGGCACGCTCCGGGCCGCCGGCATGTACCTCGCGGCCGAGGAGGGGGCGCAGATCGGCGGCGACCTGTACGAGGTCCTGGAGACCAGGTACGGGGTCCGGATGATCGTGGGTGACGTCCGGGGCAAGGGGCTGCCGGCCGTACGGGCGGCCGCGGCGGTGCTGGGCGCCTTCCGCGAGGCCGCGCAGTACGAGGAGGACCTCGTGGAGGTGATGAACCACTGCACGGCCGCGCTGCACCGGGAGACCGCCGTACCGGGGGCGTTCGACCAGGTCGCCCTGCTGGAGGGGTTCGTCACCGCTCTGGTGGCCCAGGTGCCGGACGGCAGCCACGTGGTCGAGGTGCTCAACCGCGGCCACCCGTCCCCGCTGGTGCTGCGCCGGGGCGCGGTTCACGCCCTGGTCCCGGCCGAGACCCTGCCGCCCCTGTGGCTGGAGGACTTCGCCGCGGGCCTCCCGTCCGCGGCGGAGCGTCACCCGTTCGCACCCGGCGACCGCCTGCTGCTCTACACCGACGGCGTGATCGAGGCCCGCGACCGTGACGACGCGTTCTTCCCCCTGCCCGAGGCCATGGAAGAGGCCGCCAGGAAGGAGACCGCCGCAGGGCCGTGTTCCGGAGCCCCCCGGGACTTCCTGGAGCACCTGCACACGGCACTGCTCGGGCACACGGGGGGCCACTTGACGGACGATGCGGCGATGCTCCTCATCGAGCGGGCCGACGAGGAACAGGCGTAGGCGCGGCCGTGCCGTCGGGGACGGGGCCACGGACCCCGCGCGCCCGGTCCGGGCGCTACGCGCCCTTCGTGCGTGCCAGGAACAGGCTCGTGACCACGCGCACCGTCCCGCCGCCCGCGTCCCCCACGAGGCGTGCCATGTCCGCGAAGAGGGGTTCCCGCACCGTCTGCCCGATCACCCTGTAGCCGGCGTACGAGGCCAGCAGGTCGACGATCCCGGATCCCGGGCGTTCGTGCCGGGTCTCGTACAGGCGGTGGTCCAGATCGGTGAAGCCGCCGTCCGCCTCCATCTCCCGCCACTGCCGGGCCTCGAAGTCGCCATGAGCCGGGCGTGGGCGAGGGTCGAGGAGGGTGTGCTCGGGGACGTCCACGCCGTGCCGGGCGTGGGCGGCGGTCAGCCGGTGCGCCAGCTGCCCGTCGTCCAGGAACCAGTGGTTCCAGAAGAGGGCGAGGGCACCTCCGGGCCGCAGTGCGGCCCTCGCCCGTGTCCAGCGCACCGCCGGGTCGACCCAGTGCCATGCCTGCGCGCAGTACAGCAGGCCGTACTGCCGTCCGTCCGGGTTCCACGTCTCGAAGTCGGCGACCTCGACGGCGACTCCCGGTGTTCCCGCACAGGTGCGGCGCAGGACCCGGGCCATGCGTGCGTCCGGTTCGACGCACGTCACGGGTATGCCGCGCGTCGCGAAGGCCCGCGTGGCCTTTCCGGTGCCGGCGCCGACCTCCAGGGCCGGTGCGCCGGCCGGGGCGGCGAAGTCCAGGACGTCGTCGATCAGTTGCCCCGGATAGCCGGGCCGGGCCGCGTCGTACTGATCGGCGTCGTCGCCGAAGGCGTGCCGGCGTTCCCCGGTCCCGTCCGTCATGGATCCACGGTACGCGGCACCGTCCACCGGGCGGGCCGGTACCGGCCCCTCGACCCGGTGAACGTCACGGCGGCCCGCCCGTCAGGCCGTCACCTCAGGCGTGCGGCGAACGGTCCGCCGCGGCTCCGGCCCCCGCGGCCAGGGCGGCCCGCTTCACCGCGTCTGCGACCGCGGTCGTGGCCTTCGGGTTGAAGACGCTGGGGATGATGTAGTTCGCGTTGAGCTCGTCCTCGGCGACCACGTCGGCGAGCGCGCGGGCCGCCG